>CBIHLF010000034.1:0-62523 GCA_966210435.1 uncultured Pseudomonas sp.
CCGGCGTGGGAACGCCTCCCGTGACGCTCCGCGTCACCAGCCGGCCTCAAGCCCAGCAGGCGATTTCCAGTAGCCCTGCCTCTCCGGCGTAATTACGCGCGCTGGAGTAGCGCCAGTGCTCCGGTAAGTCCACATAACCTCGGCGCACCGGGTTGGCATGGATGTAGTCGAGCTTTTGCCTCATCACTGCATCGCTGCAGACCAACTCGGCGTGCACCCCTTCCTGCCACAGCTGATAAACCCGATCCTGCTTATGCGCCCGTTTGGCAAAACGTAGCCGCTGCAGCATCTGCTCGGCATTGCGGCTTTCCAGGTAGTCGATGATCTTGCGGGCGGTGAAGGATTTGAAACTGCGGACCGACTTGCCCAGATCGGGCGCTTGCGCCAGGTAATGCAGATGGTTTTCCAGCACCACATAACCGTACAGGCGCAAGCCCTGACAAGCCTGCTGATAACGCCAGCAATCGAGCAATATTTCGACCAGCGCGGGGCGGGTGAAGAGTGGTAGCCACTCCAGCGCGGTGCAGGTGAGGAAATGAGGTTGGCTGGGTTCGGTAATGCAATAGCGGCTGCGGCCCATGGATTCGTCCTTGAATCGAGTGATGGCGATTGGCAAGGCACAAGCATAGCCAAGGCGGCGGCTGAAGGAGGTAGATCGGTGTGGGGGCTGGATTGTTTACCGGTCTCACGCTGAGTTGGTGACGCGGAGCGTCACGGGAGGCATGCCCACGCTGGAGCGTGGGTACGATCGAAAGGGGGTAGATCGGTGAGGCGCTGAATCGTTGGCTGGTCTTACGCTGAGCTGGTGACGCGGAGCGTCAGAGGAGGCATGCCCACGCTGGAGCGTGGGTACGATCAAGGATGGGTAGTTGTCGGGGGCTGGGTTCCCACGCGGGGCGCGTGGGAACGATCAGTGATGAGTTAGCCCAGGGAAGCTCGCAGTTGTTGCTCCGCGAGGAAGTCTTCGTGCAGCAGCGCGTCCTGACCGGGGATGTCCGTGCTGGACACGTCCTGCAGCGGCGTGGCGCGCTTGTGCCGCAGCTTGCCGAACTGGTGGCTGAGGGCGTGATTGAGACGTTCGATGGCGCCGTCGAGCGCTTGCTCCAGGGTTTCGGCCTTGTGGGTGACGGAAATAGGTGGCAGCCCTTTGGGGCGTGCTTCGATCTGGCAGCGCTTGTCCTGGGCGCCGGCCTTCTGGCCATTGTCGTCATGCAGATGG
This sequence comes from uncultured Pseudomonas sp., assembly GCA_966210435.1. Classification (GTDB taxonomy): domain Bacteria; phylum Pseudomonadota; class Gammaproteobacteria; order Pseudomonadales; family Pseudomonadaceae; genus Aquipseudomonas. Next base: position 1,220 of record CBIHLF010000034.1, read on the forward strand.
ACGACGGTACGGGTCAATTCATCGTCGAAGCGCTCCAGCTTGCTGGCAACACTGGCACTGACCCAATCAACCAGACGGGCACTGCCTTCGATGTGGTTATCGCTGTGAACTTGGATTTGCATAAGCTTTCCTTCTTCAACTGTCCGCGAATAGCGTCGCCTCCCAAGGCGACGTCACCAGCCTACGCCATTCATACCCTCTGTTGGCAAGTCCTAAGATGCTTGTCTGTAACAGAAAAATGCATAAGGGCTGATCTGCGTCAGCGAAACGCCGCGCCCGCCCTGCAGCAACCGTGCTTGACGCTGCCAGGACTCAAGTAAATCCCGGGAGGTTCCCGCGTGCCGACCAATGGCGGCCCCGTTCGTCTTCGAAGGCTCAACAGCGGCGTACTTGTGTCGATAATCCAGACGCGTGCCGAGTAGCCGCCAAGCCGGGCGGCGGCTGGCGTGCGCAGTCTCGCTGCCGCACCGGTTCGTCCCCTGTGGGCGATGTCGTCTCGCTTCCGCCGTGTGGATCAGTATGAAAAAATCGTTTCTCACCCGTCACCGCCGCGCACTCTGTGCGGCCGTCTGTTCTTTCGCCCTGGCCGCTGTCGCAGCAGGCTGGTACTGGCAGTCCCGGCCAGCCGCCGAGACCCCGCCAGGGGACGCTTCGGCAGCCATGCTGCAAGCACTCGAACGCTCTACCGACGCCTGGACGGCCAACCGCCGCGACCTCGCCACGCTGCTCGGCGACCTGCGCGGGGAGCGCATCGCCAGTGCCGCGTTGAGCCTGCAGGCGATCTATGTGTCGACCGTCGACGGCCGGCAATACTGGCTGGCCGACCAGGACGGGCGGATCGGCGAAACCATTCTGCGCGACTATGGCAACGGCAGCGGCCCGCTGTTTCCCATCGCCCTGTTCGAGACCGACGGCGAGCGCCCCTGGTACCACGGCTTGCACGGCCAGTGGCCGCTGTTGCTGGTGTTGCTCGGCGTTCTCGGCTTCGCCGCCTGGCACTTACGCCCCTATCAGACGCTGAAGCGCGGAACCGGCGTGCGTTTCGCCGATGTGATCGGTGCCAGCGAAGCCAAACTGGCGCTACAGGATGTCACCGCCTACCTGCGCGACCCCGCCGCCTTTGCCGCGCTCGGTGCGCGGCCACCCAAGGGCGTGCTGCTGACCGGCGAACCCGGCACCGGCAAGACCCAACTGGCCAAGGCCCTGGCCAGCGAATGCGAGGCGAGTTTCATCCAGGTCAGCGGTAGCGATTTTTCCTCGATGTACTTCGGCGTCGGTATTCAGAAGGTCAAATCGCTGTTTCGCAGCGCGCGCAAAAATGCGCCCTGCATTCTGTTTATCGATGAGATCGACGGCATCGGCCGGCGCAGCGAACAAAGCCGTTCCAGCGACGCCGAGGGCAACCGCATCGTCAACCAGTTCCTTACCGAACTCGACGGTTTCACCGCCGATAGCGGCGTATTGGTTCTCGGTGCCACCAACTTCCCTAACTCCCTGGACCCGGCGCTGGTGCGCGAAGGCCGCTTCGACCGCAGCATCGCCGTCGCCCTGCCTAGCCTGGCCGAACGCGAGCAGCTGTTGCGCCTGTATGCCGACAGGATCAGGGTTGGCGACGCTATCGACTACCCGCTGCTGGCGCGCAACAGCGTCGGCCTGACCCCGGCGGCCATCGCATATATCGTCAACCACGCCGCTCTGCTCGCCGCGCGCAGCCAACGCGGCGAAGTGCTCATGCAGGATTTCGTCGACGCCCTGGAAACCTGCCGTATCGGCGAGCAGCCGGTGGGCGCCAGCGCCTTGTCGGACAGCGAACGCACGCGTATCGCCGTGCACGAGGCCGGCCATGCCGTGATTGCCGCCGCGCTGAACTGCGGGCGGGTCGAGAAGGTCACGATTTTGCCGCGCGGCCAGGCACTGGGGGTCACCCTGGTGACACCGGTGGAGGACAAGCGCCTGCATTTGGAATCCGAGTTGCGTGCGCGCATCCAGATGTTGCTGGCCGGGCGCGGCGCCGAGCAGTTGTATTTTCACGAGGTGTCCTCCGGTGCCGGTCAGGACCTGCACGAGGCGAGCAAACTCGCGCTGTCCATGGTCGGCGCGCTGGGCATGGGCCCGTCGGGCTCGCTGCTGAGCCTGCAGGCGGTGCGCGACGCCCACCTGGAAAGCGACACCCGTGAAGCGCTGCAGGCGGCCGATGAACTGTTGCAACAGCTCAACGGCGAATGCCTGAGGCTGCTGCAGCGCCTCAAGCCGGCGCTGGATCAGATCAGCACACGCCTGCAGGAAGAGGAAACCGTCGCCGGCGAGGACGTGCTGGCAGCGGTCGCGGCGCTGCAACTCGACCCGTACGAACACAGCGGCTTGCGCCCCGGCCACGCCCGCCACCTGGAGCGCGTGGCGGCCAGCAGCTACAACTTCGATCCGCTGTTCGATCTGGACATGAGCGATCAGCAAGACGCCGAGCACGCCGGACCTGGCATGGCCTGAGGCATCGCACTGCCACGCCGTTCAACCGTTTGAACGGCGCTGGTGGCGTTGACCGCCTGGACGCGGGCGGATTTCCGCTTATTCGCCCTGCCAGCAGGTCCCTCATTCGGCATGATTCCGCCGACCCTGGTCGGCAGATATTCGAACAACCCCTCAAGCAAGCGGCTTTGCCGCGCTGGCATGCCATCTGCTGTAACGCAGAGGCCCGCGTCTGTTGGCGCGAAGCGACCCATAACAACAATAGAGGTCCGCTCATGCACAGCCCCCTACCCGCTCTTCGCACATGCCTGGCGAAACCCGCTCCTCATCCATGCAGCGGGCGTTTGCCGTCGCCCTCCAGTCAGGCCACGCGGTCGAAAAGGCCAATATCACCGGCCAAACGTCTACGCTTGCTGATCACCGCCGCGTTGCTGAGCAGCAGCACCGTCACCCTCGCCGCACCCGAGTCGATCAACATCCTGACCGGCGGCACCAGCGGCGTGTACTTCCCGATCGGCACCCGCTTGGCGCAGCTGTACGCCGCGGGCATCGACGGTTCGACAACCAGGGTGCAGGCCACCAAAGCCTCGGTGGAGAACCTCAACCTGCTGCAGATCGCCCGCGGTCAGCTGGCCTTCGCTCTGGGCGATGCGCTGGCCGACGCCTGGCAAGGCAACCAGGAGGCCGGTTTCTGGGCCCCACGCGACAGGCTGCGGGCGATCGCCGCGATCTATCCCAACTACATCCAGATCGTCGCAACCCGGCAATCAGGGGTCCGCACCCTGGCCGATCTCAAAGGCAAGCGTATTGCAGTGGGCGCGCCACGCTCCGGTACCGAACTCAACGCGCGGGCGATCTTCCAGGCGGCGGGGCTCAGCTACGACGACATGGCGCATGTCGAATTCAAGCCCTATGCCGAGTCGATCAAGCTGATCGAGAACGGCCAGCTGGACGCCATTCTGCAATCCGCCGGCCTGGGCATGGCGGCGATCAGGGAGCTGGCGACCACCATGCCGATCACCTTCGTACCGATCCCCGCCGAGGTGGTCAAACAGATCGGCAACAGCGCCTATCAGGCCCGCTTGATCCCGGGCGGTACCTACCCTGGCCAGCCGCGCAACGTGCCGACCGCGGCCATCGCCAACGTCCTCGTGAGCCAGATAAAAGTCTCCGATGACACGGCGTATCGCATGACCAAGCTGCTGTTCGAAAACCTCGACAGCCTCGCCGAAGCGCACCCGGCGGCGAAGGGGATCAGCCTCAAGCACGCCATCGACGGCCTGCCCATCCCGCTGCATCCGGGTGCGGAGCGCTTTTACAAAGAGGTCGGGCTACTCAGGTAAAGGCTTGCATGGGGCAATTCCCTGTAGGAGCCAGCTTGCTGGCGATGCTTTGTGGATCACCAGCAAGCGCAATCACGCTTTTCTCGGATGGGCAATCGCCAGCCTTCAACCTACCTGCCGTTGCGCAGTCGCAGAAGGCGTCTCTGGCCTTTTGTATACCCCATCATTCCGGTAGGCTTTGCGGCCTACCCAACAGGAGCATTACCCATGGCCAAAGCCACTGCCCGTCACATCCTGGTTGCATCCGAAGCCAAGTGCAACGAACTGAAAGCCGCTATCGAAGGCGGTGCGGACTTCGCCCAGGTCGCCAAGGACAACTCCACCTGCCCATCCAGCCGCGACGGTGGCAACCTCGGTTCCTTCGGTCCAGGCCAGATGGTCAAGGAATTCGATACCGTGGTCTTCAGCGCGCCGCTGAATGTCGTGCAGGGTCCGGTTAAAACCCAGTTCGGCTACCACCTGCTGGAAGTCACCAGCCGCCAGGACTGATCCCCTGAGGCCGGGCCGACGGTACGCCGGAAGGCGACCGCCGCGCGCCGGCCGCGCCTACTGCGGCGTACCGAACACCTGAGTCCAGTAGATCGCCGCATCGCTCTGCGGGTTGACCGCATAGGCGGCGCCCATTTCGGTGAAATCGGCATTCATGATATTGAAGCAATGCGCCGGGCTGGCCAGCCAACCGGCTACCACCTGCTGCGCCGAACCCTGCCCGGCGGCGATGTTTTCGCCGATCGATTGCCAGCTATAGCCGGCGCGCGTCGCCCGCTTGCCCGCCAGATCGCCATTGCGGCTCTGATGATTGAAATAGTTGCTCAGGGCCATGTCGCGGCTATGCGCCAGCGACGCCTGGGCCAACGCGTCGTTCCAGGCCAGCGGCGCAGCCGCATCGAATCGCTGATCGCCGCAGCGCCTTGCCTGACCGCGCGCCCGATTGACCTGCTCGAGAATCGCCCGCCCCGCTTGCTGCCAATCGCCCAGATCGCTCGGCAATAGCGAACGCGCCAGTACCACCTGCCAGGTATTGCCCTCATGCAGCACCCCGACCTCGGCATATCGCGGATCGAGCAGAATGGCGCAGTAGCGCTGTTTCAACGCCTCGTATGCGGCCTCCCGAGTCGACGGCCCGGCGATGGCGATTACCTGCGCCGCGGCAGGTTGATAACCGGCCTGCTGCAGGGCGCTTTGCAGCTGCTCGGCGGAGGTCACCCGTTGACGCGCCAGGCGCTCGTTGGGCGCCAGCGGGCCAAGCGCGGTGGTTTGCCGGTTCGCGCAGCCTTGCGGCGCCAGCCGATAATCGTTGATCGCAGCGACCAGCGCCGCGTCATCGGCCCGCGCCTCAGTCGTCACGAGCAGCAACAGCGCCAGATAGCCCAGACACACCCAGCCGGACCCGCGCCGAGCCTGAAAAGTCGCCATATTTCTTCCCCCTTGACTGATGCCGGAATCTTGCACCCCTCGCCCCGGGGTAAACAACGGCAGACCAGTGAATGCCCGGCGCTTTATCACTGGCAACGCTTACTTTGCCGACAGAACGCCCAAAGCCCGCACACGGCGAGCTCCTCAGGCTGGATTGTGACGATGTCGTGGCGTCGGTTTCAGACGGGCCGGCGCAGGCTCAATGCCGACGGTACTCGCGATACTCCCGATAGTCAGGGTATTGGTGATAGCGCCCATCACGAACGGGCACGGCGATATACCGAACGGGTTGCGGCGCATAGCGGTAAGCCCGGCTGTGGCGGGGCTGGTAATACACCACCTGCACCGGCTGGCGATAATTGCGCTGATGGCGGTGATGGTGGTCGTCGTGCCCGGCGGAACCCAATAGCACGCCAACGGCAACGCCCGCTATGACCGGCACCACCAGGTCCTCTCGTTCGAAGGCGTTAGCGCCACCGGCCACCGCGAGGCAGCCCGACAACAGCACAACCTGGGAAATTCGACTGATCATAAGTGCCTCCTGGTATCGAGGGGATGCATTCCCCTGTACCCATAGGACAGGCGCTTGGAGTAAATGATGGTCAAGCGGGAGTAAAGCCAAGGTAAAGTTCGCAAGGGCTGAAAGCGCGACACTCGAAGCATTCAGTGACGTGAGCTGGCAGCCGGGTATACTCGCGCGCCCTCCCACCTCGCAGCGCCGTCATGACCAGCAACCAATCGACCGATCTTTCTCCAGCCGCCGAACCCTCTGCTACCGAGCCAGCCATCACGGCCGCCGCGCACAGCGCTGGGGTGAGCGGATTCACATCGCTGTTTTCCGCTGCCGCGACCGCCGCGGGCAAGCGCAACGGCCAGGCCTGGCACCAGCAGGGCAACAAATCCGCCCACGAGAAGAAGATCGGCCCGGCCCCCAACGGCACCCGTCGGTCGATGGGTAAACGCTGACCGCGGGCTTAGCTGGCGATCACCGTTCGCTGCCTCCCAGCGGCCTGTGGGCGCACCCGGCTCACTTCACCAGCAGCACCGGCACCGACACCTCATGCACGACCCGGGTGGCCACCGAGCCGAGCAGCATGCCGGTGACATTGCCCAGGCCGCGAGTGCCCATGATCACAGTGTCGCAGTGCTGCTGCTCAACCAGCAGCGCGACCTGTTCGGCGACATTGCCAAGCACCGTATGAGTTTCGCAGGCAATACCGGCGGAGCGCAGTTGATCGACCGCCCATTCGAGCGTATTCGCCGCCGCAGCGAGCAAGGAACGCTGCATCTGCTCGATGATGTCGCCGGTCACGTATTCGCCATACAGCGTTGGCTCGAACTGCACGTTAAGCAGGTGCACCTCAAGTTTGGCGCTGTGCTCGCGGGTAAAATCGATCACATACTGCAGCGCCCGCCGCGAGCTGTCTGAACCATCGAAAGCCACCAATACCTTGCGCATGTTTGTCTCCTATACGGGTTTGGCAGGTCGTTGAAACATGGCCTGCGCTACCGATACGTCATGAAAAACAGGTTTGGGGTCGGCCCCAGCCGCTTTTCGCCTGTTTTTATCGAGGGTGGCCAGCCTTGCCTCGGCTGCCTCACCTGCGTGTTGCAACGACCTACTAAAGGCTGATTGAGGTTTCACCGCGTGGCAAAACGTCGCCTATATAAGGTAGACCGGAGCTTGGCCCGCTTGGTGCCAGTTAACCTTAGGCGCACCGCGCGCGTCCGCCAACCTGCGTGCTAGAGCGTTCGCCAGCAGCCCGAAGACCTGCCACTGAGGTAGCAAGGCAAATTGCAGGGTGCCAGCGCGCGCCGGAGCGACTAAAATCGCCTGCTTAGTTCGCAACCCTGCTTCTGCAGCGCCAAGGCTCAGGCTCTGCGCAGCTGCAGCAAGACAGGCCAGCCCCTCCAACCGCACAGATCAAGAGAACCATCATGGGCGCCCAGTGGAAAGCCAAACCTAAAGAAGCCGCCGCCAACGCCAGAGGCAAGATTTTCGGCCGGCTGGTGAAGGAAATCATGATCGCCGCCCGCAATGGCGCCGACCCGGACATGAACCCCAAGCTGCGGTTGGCCGTGCACCAGGCGAAAAAGGCCTCGATGCCCAAGGACACCCTGGAGCGTGCGATCAAGAAAGGCGCCGGCCTGCTCGGCGAGCACGTGAACTTCGAGCGGGTCACCTACGAGGGCTTTGCTCCGCACCAGGTGCCGGTAATCATCGAGTGCCTGACCGACAACATCAACCGCACCGTTGCCGAAGTTCGCGTGCTGTTCCGCAAGGGCCAGATGGGCGCCTCCGGTTCGGTCACCTGGGACTTCGACCACGTCGGCCTGATCGAAGCCGCCCCCGAAGGCAATGCCGATCCGGAACTGGCAGCGATCGAAGCCGGCGCCCAGGATTTCGAAGCGAGCGATGAAGGCAACACCCTGTTCATCACCGAGCTGACCGACCTCGACGCGGTCTGCAAGGCGCTGCCCGAACAAGGTTTTACCGTGCAGTCGGCGCACCTGGGCTATCGCCCGAAGAATCCGGTGACCAATCTCAGCGAAGCGCAGATGGAAGAAGTCGAAGCCTTCCTCGAAGCTATCGACGCCCATGATGACGTGCAGAACGTCTACGTTGGGCTGAACGGCTAAGCAACACTAACCCAGGGCGGTCACCCCGCCCTGCGGTCGATACGAAGTCGGTGCGAACAAAAGGACATTGATCACAACCCCGCTCGGTGCAAAGCGGGTAGAATCGCCGCCCGCCGCGCCCCCCGTGCCCGGCGTGCACACAAGGACGTTGTCACCCAGGAGTTTTACTGTGCATAAGTTTCTTTCCCTTGTCGGCTGCCTATTACTGACAGCCTGCGCCAGCAATCCGCAGACGCTCTACGAGCAATCGGTCAAGACCAGCGACAGCCCGATGGCCAGGAACACTCTGGAAGCCATCCACAACACCCAGGCGATTCCCCTGCCGCTGAAGACCGGTCTGCTCGCCCCGCAATGGTCGATCGGCGCTGACGAACCGCGCCTGGACTTCGGCAGCTCGATCTCCAATTACCGGGTGTTTTCCCTGTCGTTGAAAAAAGGCGAGCGCTATACGCTCAACATCGACTCGCTGTGCAACCAGCCCTGCACCGCCTTCAACAAGCTTGCGCTCAAGCCACGCGCCTTGCTGCTCGACGCTTACGGCACGGTGATCGCCAATAAACCCACCAGCGCCTCGGCCGTGGTCGGCCAGATCAGCCTGAGCTGGGACGGCGAAGCCCCGGAGGACGGCACCTACTACCTGCTGGTCGCCGCCGACAACGACGATCTCGGTGAAACCATCGTGATCGACGACGTGTGGGTGAACAACTCGCCGCTGATGGCGGTGAATGTCGGCATGCAAAGCTCGCCGTTCGGCAAGATCAGCGCCTTCTCCTCGTCGCCGACCAACTGATCCAGGCGCAAAGCCCGGATCGATGTTAGCCGCCCCCCCGCATCCGCCGGGGGGCTCCCGCCACGCAACTCATCACGCGGCCCTCGTAGCCCGAATAAGCGCCAGCGCAATCCGGGGGTTGTTCTACATCCTCACCCGACCCTTCGGCTTGGCCGCGTTGCGTCCCACCTGGATACCTAGTTCTCCACGGAGCCCGGAATGTTTATCGGACAACTGGCCAAGCTAACCGGCAGCACACCCAAAGCAATCCGCCACTACGAAAAGCTCGGTCTGCTGCCCGAACCGATGCGCCAGGGCAGTTACCGCTGCTACGACGAACATCATGTAACGTTGCTGCGAATGATCCGGCAAGCTCAAGCGGTGGGCTTCAAACTTGCGGAAATCGTCCCGCTTATCGAGGAGAAGCTACGTAACCAGCGCTTTCCCCTCGACTTGGCCAATGCCGGCATCGAGCGTAAGCGCCTTCAGCTACGCAGCGAAATCGAGGCACTGCAGCAACGCGACAAACAGCTGTTGGCACTCAAGCACGACATCAACCAGTTGTTTCCCCCCAGCCCGCTCGTATCAACCCGTTGACTCTGCCCCTAGGGGCAAGGTTTAGCCTCTCTTCCTACAACGTTGTCGAGAAGGGAGATCGTAATGGGCACGCTATGTTTGGTAACCGGCGCCAACGGCCATTTGAGCAATAACCTGGTCAGGGCGCTGCTCGATCAGGGTTACCGGGTCAGGGCCGGAGTACGCGATCTGGCTAACGACCTGCCGTTCGAAGGCCTGGACTGCGAACGGGTTTACGCTGAACTTGAGGACAAGGCGGCGATGCTCAAGGCACTGGAAGGCGTCGAAGTCCTTTATCAAGTGGCCGCGGTGTTCAAACACTGGTCAGTGGACCCGGAAGCGGAAATTGTCAGGCCCAATGTTGAAGGCACGCGTACGGTGCTCGAAGCGGCCGCACAGGCGGGGGTCAAACGCGTGGTGTATGTCAGCTCGGTCGCCGCGGTCGGCCACAATGGTCAGCCGTTGAACGAAGAACGCTGGAATCAGGATCTGAGCAATCCCTACTACCGCTCCAAGATCCTCTCCGAACAGCAGGCCTGGCAAGTCGCCTGCGACCATGGCCTGTGGATGGTCTCGGTGTTGCCCTCAGCGATGATAGGTCCACATGCGTATCGCTTGACCGACACCATGGCGCTCATCGACACCATCGAGAAAAATGCCCTGCCCTTGGATCCGAATTTCCACTTCAATTTCGTAGACGTGCGAGATGTGGCAAGCGCCTGCATCGCCGCCGCACACAAGGGTGTCGCAGGGCAACGCTATATTCTCGCGAACCGGCACAGTTCCCCGCTCAGCGCCATAGTGGCGGCTGCCAATGACGCCTCGCCCGGTTGCAAACTGCCGCCGCGAGCCCCCAAGTGGCTTTTGCTGACCATTGCCTGGTGCAATGAAGTGCTCGCCAGGCTGACCGGCAAACCGGCGCTGCTGACCCTGAGCCAGGTGAATACTTTCTATGGCGTCAGGCAGGAATACGATATCGGCAAGGCACATGGGCAATTGGCCTATAGACCCAGGCCTCCAGCCCAGGCGTTGCTGGAAACCTTGGCCTACTTGCGACAAAGGCCGGTGGGTTGAGATCTTCCTGTTACGCCCCGTGCTCAGCCCTGGGAGCGGCTGCCAGTATTTGTTCGGATGATCGTGCTCGACCCGACCCGACTCGCCACGACTGAGCTAGTCTGATCCACATGACTTTCCTGCCGCCTAAACGCTTTGTCTGGTTATTGACCGCCATCCTGGCCGGCATTCCGCTGCCTTGGGCGCGGGCTGAGGTAGCTGATCAGCCGCCTGTCCGCGTGGGTTATATCGACTTCCCGCCCTATTCCTATACCGATGAGCGAGGCCAGCCGGCCGGGCATTTACTGGAGCTTTTCGATCGGGTGGCGCAACGCGCCGGCTACCGGACGCAGTTTATCGAGTACCCCAGTTACCGCTTGTTCAAGACGATGGAAAACGGCTCGATCGATATGTGCCCCTCGCTCGTCCGGCATCCGGTGATGTCGCAGTACACCCTGCGCAGCCGCTACCTGATTGCCCGGGTGTTGCTGAATCTCTATTACCAAGGTCAACCGCCGCCGGCGCAGCTCGACGAGCTGCGCAACACACGAGTTCTGCTGATCCAGGGCCTGGTTTACCCCGGTTCGCCTCTGGCGGCTGTGGCCGGGAATCCGGCCAATGGCGTGCTCACCAGTACAGCCCCGACTCATAGAGCGGCGGCGCAAATGATGTATCTGCAACGGGCCGACTACCTGCTCGACTACCAGGACCCGGCGGAATCCGGTTTCAAGGAGGCCGGTCTGCCGGTGCTGCCGCATATCACCCTGTTGCAGCAGGACTTCACCATGGCGTTCTCCCAAGCATCCCCCCGTGCCCGGCAACTGCGCGACGACTTCGACGTTGCCATCGAGGCACTGCGGGCCGCTGGCCAGTTACCGGAGAAGTACCGCGCCATCTTTCCTTATGCCGACGAAGCGCCTGATCCGCACACGCCGGTTCAATAAGCCCCGGCGCGCGTGCACGACTGTGCTGACCACCATGCAAGCCGCAGCGCCCGGCAAGCCCTCGAGCGCCTGCGCCAAGTCGGCTAAGCGGATATGCCGGCTTATTGATCTCAAGCAAGAAGCCCTGCGCACGACGCCTTAGGCTATGACGGCCATTCCGCCCACCGTCATCGCGAGGTTTCAGATGAGCATCACTTCCGCCAGTATCTGCGCGGCCGCCGAGCAACTGCAGGGCCTTGTCGGCTTCAATGCGAAAAGCGGTCAGTACATCGTGCGTTTCAGCGAGGACTCGTTCGGCATGGATGTTCCGGACGACAGCATCACGCCGGTATCCGAGTTCGTCTGGAGCCCACTCGAGGGCGACGTGATGAGCCTCAGCCGCACCCGCCTGCAATTGCTGCTCGACCAACGCATCGATGATCGTCTGCATATCGGCGAGGCGTTGCGGGTGTATATGCGTCGCCAGGATCTGCCGGAAATTACCGCGCAACGCAGCCTGCGGACGGCCTGAAATAACCTGGGCGCTTGTAACGTTCGCTGTTTCAGGCGCTCAATTGGCCTGCCTGCCAATTGCCGGTCTGAAAAAATAGGAAACCGCATGCGCCTCGACCAGTTGTTCGCGACATTGGCTATCGGCCTGCTGGTGGCCGGTTGCGCCGGCCCCGCGCCATCCACCCCGGACTCGCAGATCAGCCTGCCCTTACTGATGGGCTGGTTCGATGGGCAAAAGGTCTACTACATCACCACCGACAGTTCCGACGCGCAGATGGCGGCGGCAATGCACGCCAATTTCGTGCCGCGCCTGGCCAATGCGCTGCCGGAGCAGCCCGGGCCTCATCCGCTGGCAACCTACGATCGCATCTACAAATTCGTCGGCCGGGAGCAGCCCAGCGTCCTGCCCTCGATCCCGCAACCGCTGGGGGCCGGCAACCAGGACATCGCCTACAGCCCGCTGTGGCACCTTTACACCGTGCGCTGGAACCCGGGCCAAAGCGCACGTGAACTGCGCTCGGCCGATCAGGTGCTGAGCGCGCAGGAACAGGGCCAGATCAGCATCGAGGCCACCGGCATCATCGTCAACTGCCCAGTCGTGCGGGTCGCCGAACGGGTCCTGCAGACGCCCCTGCGGACGCCCTAAAACAGTCGGGCGACCGCCAGGGCAGTGACCACACAGAGCAGCACGACAGCCACCGCCACGACCAGCAACGGCTTGTTCGAGCGAAGAGTGCCAGCGCCAACCGGTAGCGGTTTCGCCGCAGGCTTTACCTGGGCGGAGGTGCGCAACGGGTTGGCCCTGGCCACCGGCTGAGCGACGGCCGCCCGCGGCGGCGGTGAGTTGCGGATAGGTTTGGGCAGGTCGATGGCGCGCATGAACACAGTGGCGTCTTCATCTTCGACCTGGGCGACCGCGACCTTGGGACCTATCACCAGCAGGCTCACCGAGCCCATCTTCAGCTGGTCGCCCGGTTGCAGCACGGCGGTGCCGACCTTCTGCTGGTTGACCATCACACCATTGGCCGAGGCCAGGTCCTTGACCTCCAGTACGTCGTCCTTGAGGTAGAACTCGCAGTGGCGCCGCGACAGCTCCAGGTCGCTGAAACACAGCTCGCATTTGCTCGAACGGCCGAAGGTCATCGAGCCGTTGATATGGAACTTCTTGCCTTCGTGCTCGCCGCTGATGACCTGTACGAACCAGCGCGGTGCGGTTTCGCTCCTGACCTTGCTCCTGGCCGGGTCGACCAGCAAGATCTCGACCGTCCCCATGCGTACGCGGTCGTCGGCACGCAACTGGAAACGCGCCGCGACACGCTCATCGTTTACGGACACGCCGCCCTGGCCGGAGACATCGCTGAGGTAATAGAAGCCCTGGTCCTGGCGAATTTCCGCGTGAAAGGGGCTGATGCCCGGGTCGGACAACACCAGGCTGTTGCGGCTGTCCTGGCCAATGGTGAAGCGCTCGTCGACCAACCAGATCGGCGCTTGGCGGTTATCGCTGAAATGAATCCTGAGCATGCACATCTACCTCAATCGTTGAAGAGGTTATTCCATAGGCGCTTGATCGGGTTTTGCCGGGCCGCTGGCGCATCCGACGTGCGCGCCGTCGATGTGCTGCGTGCCTTGCTGGCCGGCCGCGGCGCTTGCGCCACGCGGGTACGGCGTTGGTGATCGGCGCGCAGCTGCAGCAACGTTTCATTGTTCGGCGCGACCTCCAGGCCCTGCTCGATATAGGCCAGCGCATCGGCGAACTCACGGCGCCCATAAGCGGCCTCGCTGCGTTCGATAAAACGCTGCGCAATGCGGTCGAGGCCGGCCAGGGCCAGCAGGTTGTCCGGCTCCCAGGCCAGCACCTGACGAAAGTAATAGGTTGCGCTGTCGTCTTCGGGCTGCAGCAATTGGCCCTCGCCCAGACGTTGCTCGGCCTGGGTCAGATAACCGTCCAGGCGCGCCTGCAATACCCGCCGCAAGCCATCGAGGGCGCCAGCGTTGTCGCCATCCAGGGCCAAGGCCTGGCGGAAGTAGAAGTCGGCGTTATCCTGCGGCGGTTCGAGCAAGCGACCCTCATCCAGACGTTCCTCGCCCCTGGCCAGGTAGTCGATGATCCGCTTCTGCTGGTAGAGGTAGTAGCCGCCGACCGTCGCGCTGCCCAGCAGCACGCTGACCAGCAGCCACAGCAACAGGGGGCGGGTCTGAGACTGGCGCGCCCTGGTGGGTTTCGGCGCCCGCGCGCTCTGCGTGCCGTCCAGCTCGGACCCGCACATTTCGTCCAGGCTGGCCAACAGCACGCGGCAGTCGGCGAAGCGCTCGTCCGGGTCCTTGGCCAGCATTCTGTCGAGCAGCCACTGATACTCGCGCAACGGCCCGGGCAATTCGGGCACGGCCATTTGTACGTGGTTCATCACGGTCTGCGGATAGCTGGCGCCACGGAAGGCATTGGTGCCGGTGAGCATCTCCAGCAGAATCACGCCCAGGCTGTAGATATCGCTGCGCGCATCCAGCGCCTGGCATTGCGCCTGCTCCGGGCTGCTGTACGCCGGGCTGCCGACGGCGATGCCGAATTGAGTGAGGTCGTGATCCAGCTCCACCTCCTTGGCCACGCCGAAATCGGTGATCACCGCGGTGCCGTCTTCGCGAAAGAGGATATTGGCCGGTTTGATATCGCGGTGCACCAGGCCCTTTTCATGCACCACGGCCAGACCGCTGGCGATCTGCCGGACGATCTCCAGGGCACGCTGCGGCGCGAATATCTCGCCCCGGTGCTGCGCCAGGTCGCCACCGGGGACGAACTCCATCGCCAGGTAGTAACGGCCGTCGGCCAACTGGTCGATGTCGTGGATGGTGATGATCGAGGGGTGATGCAGGGAGGCGACGATGTGGCCTTCCTTGATAAAGCGCTGGCTGAAGGCCTGGTCGTCGGCGCTCAGCAACACCTTCACCGCGACCTTGCGGTGCAGCGACTGTTGGGTGGCGAGGTAGACCTCGGCCATGCCGCCTTGGCCGAGCAAGCCGTGCACCTTGTAGCCGGGTATTTCGATCAAGGTTTCGCTCATGGCTGCTGCCCCGCATCGGGCGATTTCTTGCGCAGGCTGAACAGACGGCTGAGCAAACCGCGCGCTCTGCTCTCCTGGCTGGGCGGCGGTACGCTGCGAGCCAGCACGATGCAGGAAATATTGTCGTTGCCACCCATGCGATTGGCTGCGTCGATCAGTTGCGTCACCAGCTCGTCGAGGGTCTGCGCGTTGCTGCACAGCTGATGGATCTGCTCGTCGTCGAGTTCGCCGGTCAGGCCGTCGCTGCACAGCAGCAGCAGTTCGTCGGTGCCCAGCCGACCTTGTATCGCGCCCACTTCGAGCGTTTGATCGTCGCGCCCCAGACAACGCAGGATCACATTACGCTGCGGATGGCTACGCGCTTCGCCGGGGCTCATCTGCCCCGCGTCAATCATCGACTGCACCCAGCTGTGGTCATGGGTCAGGCGCTCGATATGTTCGGCGCCAACCCGGTAGGCGCGGCTGTCACCGACCCAGACCATATGGAAATCGCCGCCTTCGAAGCGCACCGCGACCAGCGTGGTGCCCATGCCGCGACCTTGGCTATCGCTGGCCGCGGCGGCGACAATCGCCCGGTTCGCCGCGTGCACCGCATCGACCAGAGATACGTCGGCGGTACAGGCGCTCTGCAAGGTTTCCAGCGCCAAGGCACTGGCCACTTCACCGCAACTATGCCCACCCATACCGTCGGCCACCGCCCACAGATGCAAATCGGGGCAGCACAGCAAGGCATCTTCGTTATGCCCCCGCACTTTGCCGGCGACGCTTTGCCCGGCATAGATCAGGGATTCTTCGTTCAAGGTCATCGGCAGCTTCTGGAGCCGGGGAACCGCCCCGGCAAACGCGCATGAGCGCCCATGATGCGACCGTACAGCGTGGCTGTCACCGGTATAAGGGCAATTTGCCGGCGAACTGTTAACCAGTCGAACAGTCACCGCCCGCTGACCGCGCCTTATTGCCCCTGCCCGGTTATGCTTGGCCGCGCAGCAGCACTTCAACCCTCTGATAACGGACGCCCGATCTGCACTACCGCGCCCTTCCCCCTTCGTTGAAACCGCTCGCGGAAAAGTTCTACCGCGCACAGCGCAGCGCCGTGCGCACCCACCCCACGGACCGGATATGGGTCGCCGAGCACGTTGAGATAGGCGCGGCCTTGTGCCTGCGACCGGTCGAATCGGGGGTTTGGCTGACCAGCCTGCTGGTCGCGTCGCCGCTACGTGGCCAGGGCATCGCCAGCCGTTTGATCGAGCATGCGCTGGCCGATCACAGCGAACCGGTCTGGCTGTTTTGCCATCCACAATTGGCGGCGTTCTACCTACGCCTTGATTTCACGCCTTGCGATGCACTGCCCCATAGCCTGGCCCAGCGCCTGCAGCGTTATCAACGCAGCAAACAGCTGATCGCCATGGTCCGCGCACCGACACCATGGAAGCCGGCATCACCATTGGCGCAGCGGGCCGAGCGGCTTTCGCTCAGCGAGCCAACACCGCGCTCACCGCAGGTCGCGGGCGCAATAGGTGAAAAGCGCTGAACGCCGCTACCGCGAATACGCAGTTGAGCAACACCATGGGCCAGGCCGTGCCATCGGCCAACAGGCTGAGCAGCAAACCGCTGCAGGTCGCCCCTGCCATCTGCGCAAAGCCCATGAACCCCGCCGCCAGACCGGCGCGGTGGGCGTTGGGGATGACCGCACCGGCCACCGAGGCCGGTAGCAACATGCCGCCGCCTAGGGTCACCAACACCTGGGGGAGCGACAGCCCCACTACCGACAAGCCGAACAGCAGATAAACCGAGAAGGTGGCAAGCGCGCCGGCCGCGACCAAGGCGACGCCGATGGCGACGATTTTTTCGGGTCCCCACTGCATGATCCGCAGCTGGGTGAACCGTGCACCGGCAATCAATGCGGAAACGATCGCCCCGAAGGTGATGCCGTATTGCGCCGGGCTCAAGTGAAGCAAACCGATATAGGCCGCCGATGAGCCGGCTATCACCGCGAACATCGCCCCATAGGTGCAGGCCAGCGTCAGCGCCAGCGCGCGGAATGAAGCAGCACGTAGCAGGTCGGCGTAGTTGCCACCCAGACGGCTCAGTTGCCCGGCCTGCGGATCGAGATTGCGGTTGCTCTCACGGTAGCGAGCGAGCACGGCCAACACGGCGCCAAAACCGATCAGCAGGGCCAGTAGAATCGGCGCACGCCAGCCACCATACAGGGTCAACACGCCGCCGATCATCGGTGACAAGGCAATCGCACAGAGCATGCCGATCACCGTCAACGCCAGCGCCGGCCCGGCTTGCGCCTGCCATACATCCCGCACGATGGCGCGCGCCAGTACCAGTGCGGCACAGGCACTGAGCCCCTGCAGCACGCGCGCGGCGATGAATTCGCCCATGCTGCTGGCCAGCAGCATCCACAGCGTGGCGAGCAGGTAGACCGCCAGGCCGGCGAGCAACACCGGACGCCGGCCGATGCGGTCGGACAGCGGCCCCAGCCATAGCTGACCGAGACCAAAGGCGGCGACGAAAGACGACAACGCCAGCAGGCTGCTGCCCGGGCGCGCCGACATGATCAACTCGATAGCCCCAAGGCTGGGGATGATCAATTGCGTGGAAATTTCCCCCAGTGCGGTCAAGGCCACCAGAATCAGCAGCAAGTCGCGGGACGGAGATGGAGAGGTTTGCATGGCGTCTGTCCTGTATTCAGGGATCGGTGCAAGGTGTGCCGAGCAATTGAATGACAACCATAATTCAATAGATTACATTACGTCTATAATTTAATTGGCATACCCTGCCCGAGCGACAGAGTCATGGCGAGCGCGCAGGGATCGCGGACTGATACGAAGTCCGGGTGTAAGATGACGGCCAGCATTTGAAGGCTGAGAAATCCCTGGAGGAGCCGTATGCGCTACGCAGAAGACCACAAAGCCCAGACCCGCCAGCGCATAATCGATGAAGCTGCGCGGCTGTTCCGCCGCGATGGTGTCGGCGCCACCGGCCTGCAACCCTTGATGAAATCCCTGGGGCTGACCCACGGCGGCTTCTATGCGCACTTCAAATCGAAAGACGAGCTGGTGGAGACCGCGCTGCGCCAAAGCGCCGACACGCTGACCGCCGTAACCACCAAGATGACCGACAGCGACCAGCCCCTGGCCGGCCTGATCCGCGGTTATCTATCGACGTCGCACCGCGCCAACCCCGGCGAAGGTTGCCCGTTGCCGACCATCTCGGCCGAACTGGGCCAGCGCGGCGCGCCCAGCCCGACCACCGACGACCTGGTGCGCAGCCGTCTGAGCACGATCCAAGCCTGCCTCAACAGCGAGCATGCGGACGAGCAAAGCGTGTTGATTCTGAGCGCCATGGTCGGCGCCCTGCTGCTGTCGCGCAGCGTCAGCGACCCGGAGCTGTCCGATCGCCTGCTGAAAACCACCCGCCGCCTGCTGATCGAACAGAACACCGGCGAAACCGCCTGAGCGGATACCCTAAAGCCCCGCGGGCTACCTGTCCGTCATGTGGCGAAGAGAGGGCAAAGCTCGCCCGAGGCCCGGCGACACGACACCCAACAGGAGTACCAGGCACAAAAAAGCGGACAACCCTGCAGGTTGTCCGCTTCGTCCTGGACCCAGCGATTAGCGCGCTGGGATCAGTTGTGACGGATCAAATGGTCGAAGGCGCTGAGCGACGCTTTGGCACCCTCGCCCACGGCGATGACGATCTGCTTGTACGGCACCGTGGTCACGTCGCCCGCGGCGAAGATACCCGGCAGCGAGGTTTCGCCACGGGCATCGACAATGATCTCGCCACGCGGCGACAGCTCGATAGTGCCCTTGAGCCAATCACTATTGGGCAACAGGCCGATCTGCACGAAGATGCCTTCCAGCTCGATGGTGTGGAACTCGCTGGAGTTGCGGTCCTTGTACACCAGGCCGTTGACCTTCTGACCGTCGCCGGTCACCTCGCTGGTCAGGGCGCTGGTGATCACGCTGACGTTCGGCAGGCTGAACAGTTTGCGCTGCAACACCGCATCGGCACGCAGCTGGCTGTCGAATTCCAGCAAGGTGACATGCGCGACTATGCCCGCCAGATCGATGGCCGCCTCGACGCCGGAGTTGCCGCCGCCAATCACCGCGACGCGCTTGCCCTTGAACAGCGGGCCGTCGCAGTGCGGGCAGTAGGCCACGCCCTTGCCGCGGTATTCCTGCTCGCCGGGTACGTTCATCTCCCTCCAGCGCGCGCCGGTGGCGAGAATCAGGGTCTTGGCCTTGAGTGATGCGCCGCTCTCGAAGCGCACTTCATGCAGGTCGCCAGCCTCCTTGGCGGGCACGATGGCGCTGGCGCGCTGCAGGTTCATGATGTCGACGTCGTATTGCTTGACGTGCTCTTCCAAAGCGCGGGCCAGCTTCGGCCCTTCGGTTTCCTGCACCGAGATGAAGTTCTCGATGGCCATGGTATCGAGCACCTGGCCGCCGAAACGCTCGGCCGCCACACCGGTACGAATACCTTTACGCGCCGCATAGATGGCCGCTGCGGCGCCAGCCGGACCGCCACCGACCACCAGCACATCGAAGGCGTCCTTGGCGTTGAGCTTGTCGGCGTCGCGGGCGCTGGCGCCGGTGTCGATCTTGGCGAGAATCTCTTCGACGCCCATGCGACCCTGGCTGAACAGCTCGCCGTTAAGGTAGATGCTCGGCACCGACATGATCTGCCGCGTTTCGACTTCCGCCTGGAACAGCGCGCCGTCGATCGCCACATGGCGGATATTCGGGTTGAGCACCGCCATCAGGTTCAGCGCCTGGACCACGTCCGGGCAGTTCTGGCAGGACAGCGAGAAATAGGTCTCGAAGCTGAACTGGCCTTCGATGCCTTTGACCTGTTCGATCAGATCGGCTTCGAGCTTGGACGGATGGCCGCCAACCTGCAGCAGTGCCAGCACCAGGGAGGTGAATTCATGCCCCATGGGGATACCGGCGAAACGCAGGCCGATATCCGCCCCGGGGCGATTGAGCGCGAAGGACGGCTTGCGACTGTCATCGCCGTCTTCACGCAAAGTGATCTTGTCGGTCAGGCCGACGATATCGTGCAACAAGGCACTGAGTTCGCGGGATTTGTCGCTGTCATCGAGGGACGCGACTATCTCGAACGGCTGAGTGACCTTCTCGAGGTAGGCCTTCAATTGAGCTTTAAGCGTGGCGTCCAACATGATTCAGGTATCCCTTTGACAAAATTCGGAAACAAAAACGCCCGAGCGGATCGCGCCCGGGCGTCCGGCACTGGAGGGCTGGGTAACAGCCCTTAAGCGCGTTAATCAGCAGAAAAACGGAGCGGAAAGCGTCGCGAGCGAAACGCTGGCAAGGCGGGATCAGGTGAGAACGCGGAGTGTACGACTGTACATGAGCATTCCGAGCCTGATCCCAACGCCGCCAGCGTGAGCGCAGCAGCTTTGCGACCGTTTTTTTAGATTTTGCCGACCAAATCCAGGGAAGGCGCCAAAGTAGCCTCGCCCTCTTTCCACTTGGCCGGGCAGACTTCGCCCGGGTGAGCGGCGGTGTACTGAGCGGCTTTCAGCTTGCGCAGGGTTTCCGATACGTCGCGGGCGATTTCGTTGGAGTGGATTTCCACGGTCTTGATCACGCCTTCCGGGTTGATCAGGAAGGTGCCGCGCAGCGCCAGGCCTTCTTCCTCGATGTGCACGCCGAACGCGCGGGTCAGCGCGTGAGTCGGGTCGCCGACCAGCGGGAACTGAGCCTTGCTGACAGCCGGGGAAGTCTCGTGCCAGACCTTGTGCGAGAAATGGGTGTCGGTGGTGACGATATAGACTTCAGCGCCGGCTTTCTGGAATTCACCGTAGTTGTTGGCGGCGTCTTCGATCTCGGTCGGGCAGTTGAAGGTGAAGGCAGCCGGCATGAAGATCAGTACCGACCACTTGCCCTTGAGGGACTGCTCGGTGACTTCGATGAATTTGCCGTTGTGGAAGGCGTTGGCTTTGAAGGGTTGAACGGTGCTGTTGATCATTGAGTGACTCCTCAGGTTGATTTAATTGAGCGATTAAATTCGACCCGGAGAAGACTACCCGCCTACGTTCGAAATACCTTATTGATTGAGGCCATGGGTTTGATTGGCTAACTCAATCGAACCCACAAGAAAAATTTAAAAAACAAAGACTTAATTTAGTTTGAAATTGCAGGCGCCCAGCCAGGAACTCCCCGTTGGGAGTGCCCTGGCCGAAGACGCCCACTTCTTCCTGGCGATCTTCAATAGGGCAAAAGCATCGCCAGCAAGCTGGCGCCCACATTTAGGGATGGCGTATCAGCTCAGGCTATCGTCGATCACAAGCACCAGCTTGCCGTCGACCTGATTGCTCGCCAGCGCGTCGAAGGCCGCCTGCGCATCGGCGAAGGCGAACCGCTGCTGCAACTGAGGCTTGAGTCGACCCTCGGCAAACAGCGGCCACACCTGTTGCTGCAGGTCGCGCAGCAAATCGGCCTTGAACTGGTCGTCGCGGTTACGCAGGGTCGAACCGATCAATTGCACGCGCTTGCTGAGCAGCACGCCTATGTCCAGCTCAGCCTGGCGCCCGCCCATCAAGCCGATATTCACCCAGCGCCCGTCGAGCGCCAGCAGCGCAAGATTGAGCGCGGCGTATTGGCCACCGACCGGGTCGAGAATCACATCGAACGGCGCAAAATCACGCAATGCCTGCAGGTCGTCACTGCGCAATACCCCGCCCTGGGCGCCCAGGGACTCGCAATAAGCCAGCCGTTTGGCCGAACCGACGCTGACCCAGCACGGGTTGCCGAACGCCTTGCACAATTGGATCGCCGCCGAGCCGACACCGCTGGCACCGGCGTGCAGCAGGACCCGCTCGCCAGGCTTCAAACCCGCCAGCTGGAACAGATTGAGCCAGGCCGTTGCGTACACCTCCGGTAGCGCCGCCGCCTCGTGTAGCGACACGCCGTCAGGAATCGGCAAGGCGTGCCGCGCGTCGATCACCACCTCTTCGGCCATGCCGCCGCCAGCGAGCAAGGCACAGACCCGGTCGCCGACCTTCCAGTCGCAACCGGCGCCCACCTGGCTGACCACCCCGGCACATTCCAGGCCGAGTATCTCGCTGGCGCCTGGGGGCGGCGGGTACAAGCCGGCGCGCTGTAACAAATCGGCACGATTCAGGCCCGCTGCCGCTACACGGATGCGAATTTCGCCCACATCACAGGCCGGAACCGGTTGCTCCACACATTCCGCCCGCCCTTCAACGCCTTGCAATGCCTTCACGCTGCCTCCATAGTGCATTTGAACCGAGCCCCGCATTGCGCCGGGCTTTGCATTGCGCCAATGGAACATGGCGCCCCTTACAGATGGCCTAATATGCGTTATCAACTGCCTGTACGTCGAATCGGTATGAAACGTCCGCTGCTCAATACTCTTCTCGCCCTCAGCCTCAGTCTGGGTGCGGTGCCGCTCT
This sequence comes from uncultured Pseudomonas sp., assembly GCA_966210435.1. Taxonomy (GTDB): domain Bacteria; phylum Pseudomonadota; class Gammaproteobacteria; order Pseudomonadales; family Pseudomonadaceae; genus Aquipseudomonas. Next base: position 23,428 of record CBIHLF010000034.1, read on the forward strand.
ATGCGAAGACCACCACGCCAGACCCCTGGGAGTATCTGCAGCCAACCCGCGAGCAGGTCATTGCCAGCCTCAATGTGGTCGAACTGCTCAATCGCCATCACTACAACAAGCCACCGTTGAATGATGAGCGCTCGGAGAAAATCTACGAAAGCTATCTGAAGATGCTCGACCCTTCGCGCAGCTACTTCACCGCGAGCGACATCGCAGAATTCGACCAGTGGCGCGACAAATTCGACGACCTGCTGAAAAGCGGCGATCTCGAACCCGGCTTCCACATCTACAAGCGCCACCTCGAGCGCCTGCAAGGTCGCCTGCAGTTCGCCCTGAACCTGCTCGAACAAGGCATCGACAAGTTCGACTTCAGCATTGACGAAAACCTGCTGATCGACCGCAAGGACGCTCCCTGGGTGGCCGATACCGCCGCACTCGACGAACTCTGGCGCAAGCGCGTGAAAGACGAAGTGCTGCGCCTGAAGATTGCCGGCAAAGAGCCCAAGGCGATCCAGGAACTGCTGATCAAACGCTACAAGAATCAACTATCGCGCCTGCAACAGACCCGTGGCGAAGACATCTTCCAGTCGTATATCAATGCCTTTGCAATGTCCTACGACCCGCACACCTCCTACCTGTCGCCGGACAACGCGGAAAACTTCGACATCAACATGAGCCTGTCGCTGGAAGGTATCGGCGCGGTGCTGCAAAGCGATAACGATCAAGTCAAGGTGGTACGTCTGGTGCCCGCCGGCCCTGCAGAAAAGAGCAAGCAGATCGCCCCGGCGGACAAGATCATCGGCGTTGCCCAGGGCCAGGACGAAATGGTCGACGTGATCGGCTGGCGTCTGGACGAAGTGGTCAAGCTGATTCGCGGCCCGAAAGGCTCGCTGGTGCGTCTGGAAGTAATCCCGGCCAGCAATGCGCCGAACGACCAGACCAGCAAGATAGTCAACATCACCCGCGAAGCGGTCAAGCTGGAAGAGCAGGCGGCGAAGAAGTCCATCCTGCACCTGAACCAGCAGGGCCGCGACTACAAGCTGGGGGTGATCGAGGTACCGGCGTTCTATCTGGACTTCAAGGCCTTCCGTGCCGGCGACCCCAACTACACCAGCACCACCCGCGACGTTAAGCGCCTGCTCACCGAACTGAAGAAGGAAAAGGTCGACGGTGTGGTCATCGACCTGCGCAACAACGGCGGCGGCTCGCTGCAGGAAGCCACCGAGCTGACCGGTCTGTTCATCGACCAGGGACCGACCGTACTGGTGCGCAACAGCGACGGCCGGGTCGACGTACTGGCCGACGAGAACACCGGCACCTTCTACAAGGGCCCGATGGCCGTACTGGTCAATCGCCTGTCCGCTTCGGCCTCGGAGATTTTCGCCGGCGCCATGCAGGACTATCACCGCGCCCTGATTCTCGGCGGCCAGACCTTCGGCAAAGGCACCGTGCAGACCATCCAGCCGCTCAACCATGGCGAGCTGAAGCTGACCCTGGCGAAGTTCTACCGGGTCTCCGGGCAGAGCACCCAGCACCAGGGCGTGATCCCCGACATCAAGTATCCGGATGTCATGGATAACAAGGAAATCGGCGAAAGCGCGCTGCCTGAAGCCATGCCGTGGGACAGCATCAAGCCGGCGATCAAGCCGGAGCTGGACCCGATCAAACCGTTCCTCGCGGAGCTGCAATCGCGCTACGAGAGCCGCACGGCGAAGAACCCGGACTTCACCTTCACCCGTGACCAGCTGACCCTGGCACAGAAGCTGATGGCCGAAACCAGCGTCAGCCTCAACGAGACCAAACGCCGTGCGCAGCAGGCCTCTATCGAAGCCCAGCAACTGGTCATCGAGAACAACCGGCGCAAAGCCAAGGGCGAAGATCTGCTCAGCGAGCTGAAGAAGGACGACGAAGACGAGACGCCGGTCGAACCGCCGAAAACCAAGCCGGAAGACGACGCCTACCTCTCGGAAACCGGGCATATCCTGATCGACTACCTCGGCCTCAGCAGTCGGGTAGCCAAGCAATAAGCGGACGTCATTAAACAGTCATCAAACTGTCGTGAAATGCAGGGGCCGATAGCGATATCGGCCCCTGCATTTCACGGATAAACAGCCATGACCGTCACCGAGCAGTTGAGCGCACTGGATCAGATTCTTGCTCACGGCGACCTGCACAGCCTGTTTCAACCGATCGTCTGCCTCTCCGAAAGACGCATTCTCGGTTATGAAGCGCTGACCCGCGGCCCGTCCAACAGCCCCTTGCATTCCCCCCTGACACTCTTCGCCGTGGCTCGCCGCGCCGGGCGCCTGGCCGAGCTGGACATGGCCTGCCGCAGGAACGCCTGCCGACGTTTCAGCGAACTGCAACTGCAAGGCAAGTTGTTCCTCAACGTCTCGCCCGACCTGCTGCTCGAGCCCGGACACCAGCCCGGGCGCACCCTGCAGATGCTGCAGACCTTCAGTATTCCGCCGAGCCAGGTGGTAATCGAGCTGACCGAGCAATCGCCGACCCACGACTTCGCCCTGCTCGACACCGCCCTGCACCACTACCGCGCGATGGGTTTTTCGATCGCCCTGGACGACCTCGGCGCCGGCTATTCGAGTTTGCGGCTATGGTCCGAGCTGCGCCCGGACTACGTGAAGATCGACCACCATTTCATCGACGGCATCCACCAGGACGTGGTCAAGCGCGAGTTCGTCGACTCCATTCTGAAGATGGCCAAGGCCTCCCGCGCCCAGGTCATCGCCGAAGGCATCGAATTGGAAGAGGAGCTTGTCGTTCTCGCCGAGATGGGCGTCGACCTGCTGCAAGGCTACTTGCTCAGCCGCCCGCAGGAACAACCGCCACGTGACGCCTATCAGTTGCTGCCCAAACACCGCAATGGCCCGGCTCCGCTGCAAGACAACAGCGGCGACCTGAACGCACTGCTCAACAGCCAGCCGGCGGTCGGCTGCCACACCCCGATCGCCGAGGTGCTGGAAGCGTTCCGCGCCCAGGCCAACCTGAACTCCCTGGCCGTGCTCGACGCAAACCAGCAGCCGGTGGGTATCGTGCACCGTCATTCGCTTTCCGACACGCTGCTCAAGCCCTTCGCGGCCGACCTGTTCGCGCGTAAACCGATCAGCCGGTTGATGAACGACGACTTCCTCGCCGTGGAAAAGCACCAGTCGCTGCAGAAGGTCAGCCGCCTGCTGACCAGCCGCGCACGCCAGCGCATCGAGGAAGACTTCATCGTTACCGACGATGGACGCTACCTGGGCATGGGTCGGGTGATAGACGTACTCAAACTGATCACCGAGATGAAGATCCAGCAGGCGCGCTACGCCAACCCGCTGACCCTGCTACCCGGCAATGTGCCGATCCAGCAGTGCCTGAGTCGCCTGCTGCAGCAGAATCGCGAAGCGGTGATCTGCTACGTGGATATCGACAACTTCAAGCCGTACAACGACCTCTATGGCTACGCCAAGGGCGACGAAGTATTGCTGAGCCTGGCCCATTGCCTGACCCAGCAGGTCGATACCAGCCGGGATTTCGTCGGCCATATCGGCGGCGACGACTTCCTCCTGGTGTTCGGCTCGGAAGACTGGCGCGCCCGGCTCAACCGTCTGTTCGACGACTTCCAGAACCAGTGCCGGCGCTTCTACCGCGACGAGCACCTGCAGGCCGGCTGTTTCTTCGCCGCCAACCGCCAGGGCCAGCGCAAGGAATACGCCCTGCTGTCGCTATCGCTGGGCGTGGTGCACCTGCGCCCCGAACAGTGCGCCCACCTGGATGCCAGCCAGTTGGCTGGCCTCGCTTCGGAGGCCAAGCGCTGCGCCAAGGAGGTACCGGGTTACAGCCTGCATATTCTCGATACGCACAGGCAATCGGCTTAAGGCTCCTGACGATAGGGCAGCAGGCCTCGCGCCTCCTCGGCGTAGGCCCGAATGCCGTCCCGCTCGCGGTCGAGAAAATCCGCTACAGCGGCGCGTAATCCCGGGTGGCAGAGGTAGTGCCAGGAATGGCTGATCACCGGTTCGAAGCCGCGGATCAGCTTGTGTTCGCCCTGGGCACCGGCGTCAAAACGCTGCAAGCCATGGGCGATGGCGTAGTCCATGCCCTGGTACAGGCAGGCTTCGAAATGCAGTCGGTCGAACTCGGCCAGGCAGCCCCAGTAACGCCCGTAGAGGCTGTCGCCGCCGACCAGACTGAAGGCCATCGCCACCGGCCGCGATCCCTGGCGGGCCAGCACCACCCGAAGCATTTCCGGCATGCGTTCGGCCAGCAGACTGAAGAACAACCGGGTCAGATAAGGCGACTGGCCGCGCACGTGATAGGTATTGGCATAGCACAGGTAGACGAAGTCCCAGTCCGCCTCGCTCATCTGCCGCCCTTCCCGCCATTCGAACTCGATGCCCTGCCCTGCCACCTGCTCGCGCTCCTTGCGCATCTGCTTGCGCTTGCGCGAGCTGAGCCCGTCGAGAAAATCCTGAAAATCGCGATAACCGTGATTGCGCCAGTGGAACTGGCACCCCAGTCGCTGCAGCCAGCCCTCGCGGCCTTGCAGCAAGGCCTCGTCGGCCGCATCGGTGAAATTGATGTGCAGGCTGGAGAGCCCTTGTCGCTCGAGATCCGACGCCAGCTCATCGAGCAGTTGCGCAGCCGCCAGCGGGTCGCCGAGCAGGCGCCGACCGCTCACCGGGGAAAACGGAATGGCGCCGAGCAGCTTGGGATAGTAGGCGATGCCGGCGCGTAGGCAGGCGTCGGCCCAGCCGTGGTCGAACACATATTCGCCGTAGGAGTGGTTTTTCACGTAGGCCGGCAGCGCCGCCAGGGGTTGGCCGTGGCTATCGAGCAACAGCTGGTGGGCCGCCTGCCAACCGGTTCGCCCGCCGACGCTGCCGCTGTCCTCCAGGGCGGAGAGAAAGGCGTGGCGCAAAAATGGTTGGTCTCCCCCATGCAGTGCATCCCAACTGGCGGGCGTGAGTTGCTGCAGGGCGGTCAGGCAGGAAAGAGGCATCGGCAACTCGGCTGGTACGTGCAAAACCGCACTATAGCGTCATGCCGCGCCGAAACAGAGGGCCGCTGAGGTGTTGAACCGCCTGGAACAGCAGCCAGCCGACAGATAAAAAATGCCGCTCACTTAGCACCAAGTGAGCGGCATTGCACATGCAGCGAGCTTAAGAAGGAGTAGCGGGTGTCTTAGAACACGTACTGCAGGCGGCCGATAATGGCTTTGCCATCGTCCTGCACATCTTCACCACCGACTTGCGAGTTGGTGTCGAGGTTGTCGACTTCATAGTCGACGTAGTTCAGGCTCATGCGCACCGCCGGGGTGGCGAAGTAGTTGACCCCCACCACCATCGCATTGGCTTTGAACTCATCGCTCAGGTCGTCCGCGACCACGCCCACCACACCGCTCATCATCTGCGCCGGGATGGCGCCCGCGTCGGCGTCGACGGTGCTGCTTTCATAGCGCGCGAATACTTCGAAGGTTCCGTTCATATTGGTCGGCTTGTCCCACTTGCCGGCACCGGCCTTGTAGTTGCGAGCGCCGCCGAACATGTAGGAAAGCTGGCCGTAGTAGCCGCTCGCATCCACGTCGGCGTCCAAGCCACCGGCCGTTTCACCGGAAACCTGGCGCTGGAAGTATTCGGCAGCCGCACGGAAGGAACCGAACTGAGCACCGGTTTCCAGTACCCATTCAACGTCCTTGTCGGTAACGGCGGTGCTGCCGAAGGCGATGCGCGCGTCGTCGTCGCTGCGGATGCCCATGCGCGTGCGTACGCTGGAGCTGTTGTCATCCGGGCTGTTGCTGTGGAAGTTGGCGCCCAGGTGGATCACGTCGGTGCCATTCAGATAAGGCGCCCAGTTGGCGCGCAAGGTGTAGCCGAACAGCTCGTCGTTATCGTCAGACTCATACTTGTCGTAATGGGCGACCTGGGCCATCAGGCCGTAGTTGTCGCCGGTATGCATCACGTTGATACCGAATTTGGCATCTTCGTCGCCATTGAGGAAGTCGTACATGAACGGACGCTCGATGGCGGTAATCCACGACGAGCTGGTGGTGCCTTCCAGGCCGTAGTCGACACCGAACTGGCCCACGGTCACGTCGGCAAAACCCAGACCGCTGTAGGTGATAAAGGCACGATCGAAGTCGGTGCCATCATCTTCGTCATAGCTGACACGCAGGCCATAACCCCAGTCCTTGTAGGCCACGCCTTCAAAACCGACTTCGCCGCGACGAATAAAGGTGTTGAAGGTGTCATCGAACGGGTTGTTCTGACGGCCGGCCATCAGGCCGTCGAAGTTGGTGGCATCCCACTGCAACTTACCGCCCAGCTTGAAGCTGAATTCCTTGTCGGTAGTGGCGACTTCCAGGCCGCCCTTGGTCTTGATCACGAGATCGGCACCGTCGGTGCTCACGGTACCGGCGAAAGCCTGGGCGGAAACGGCCAGAGCCAGGGCGCTGGTAGCGAAACCGGCCGCTACTCCACGAAAGCTGTGCTTACGGATCATCAAGGATTCCTCTAATAGACTTTTAGTGTTGAAAACACCCGAGCGGGGGGCTCGTTCGTGCTGAGGGGAATCTTGGCGAGGGGATATTTCAGCGCCGTGGCCGATATATAAAATTTTAATGACTGACTGAACTTTTACTCCTTTCGACTATAAGGGCGCGCCGCACTCTTTACCAACAGGCGACGCGAACAGTCATTGGCGCGTTAAACCGGCCGACGCAGCACTTTGGCCAGCCAATAATCCAGGCTCAACCAACGTCCGGCACCGCTGAAGAACAGCACCACCAGCATGATCAGATAGGTGGCGGCGAATTCGATGCCGTTATTCAGCACCACGAATTTGCCACTGCTGGTCAACCAGTCGTAGTTGCCGTGCTCCTTGAGAATTTCCCGCGCCCGCGCGATTTTCTCCACCGACGCCAGCACCCGGTCGTTACCGAACGGCGCCGATGCATCGGCAATCGCTTGCCAGCCGAAGGGCAGATGCACGGTGAAGATCGCCACCAGCATGGTGACGATCAGCGGGATGCTGATCCAACGCACCGCCAGGCCAAACAGCAACAGGATTGCGCCGCCGGCTTCGGTCAGCGCCGCGGCCCAGGCCAGCACCTCGGGAAACGGCAAACCCAGCCCCCAGTCGGGATTGCCGAACCAGGCGGCGATGGCCTCGATGTCGGAGAGTTTATGGGTACCGGCCATCCAGAAAATCGGCACCAGGTACAGGCGCAGCAGCAAGGGCCCGAGGAAATCCAGGCGGCGGGTGGCGTCCAGGGCGTCCTGGAGTCGGTTGAGGAAAGTCAGCATGGGGATATCTCCAAAGTCACCGCAACGTCAGGCGGTCAAGGGGGCGCGCCAGATGCCCTGGCGCTGCCAGTCATCGAGCAGTTGTTGGGCGTTGTTGAAATAGTCCGCATCGGCCGCCAGACCATGCTCGTCGGCCAGCTGCCGCAAGGCGGCCTCGGCGCTCGCGCCGGCTTGCAGGCCGAGGGCCAGTTGGTAGGCGAAGGGGCTCAGCTGCATAAAGCGCACCTGGTCGTGCGGGTCGCGCCAGGCCAGCAAACAGGTGGTCTGCTCCGGCGGCGTGGCGGGCTGGTAGTCGACGCCAAGCCGCTGCACCGGCCAGCGGTAGGCCAGCGGCCAGGCCAGGGCCGACCAACCATGCGGAGCAAGCGGCGCATCGCTGACATCCAGGGCCAACTCGACCCACTCGTAGTGCGCCAGCTCGGCGATAAACGCCGGGTCACCAGGTTCTGCGACATAGCCCTGTTGCAGCCAGCCGAGAAACTCCTGGCTGATCTCCAGAAAATACGGGGTCGCGGCGCGGTGCTCGGCGATAAAGCCACGCACCAAGCAATTCCAGCGCTGCGCGTCGAATAGCGTGCGCAATACCGGGAAGGCGCCGCTGATAAAGCTTTCGATATTGTTGAAGAACAGGCTTTCGTACACCGCCATGCGTGCGGCATCGATCCCTTCGAGCAGCGGCTGCTCGTCAGGCCGACGGATGCGTGCGGCGAAGGCGCGTTGCAGTTCTACGCCGCTCATGTGCCGTAACTCCGCTGCTGGCCGGACGCTTGCAACCGGCGAATCTGCGCGACTTCGTCGTACAGCTCGGCAATCGACGGGAAGTTGAAGTCGCGCTCCAGCAGCGTCGGGCGCACGCCATGCATCGCATAGGCATGTTCGAGCAACGCCCACACCGGGTCGATCACCGGCGCGCCATGGGTGTCGATCTTCAGATCCGCGGCTTCGTCGTAATGCCCGGCGACATGCATATAGGCGATACGCTCCCCGGGCATGGCGGCGATATAGGCCTGGGGGTCGAAACCGAAATTGATGCTGTTGACGAACAGGTTGTTCACATCGAGCAGCAGTTGGCAGTCGGCCCGTTCCAGCACCGCACGGACGAAGTCCGCCTCGTCCAGCTCGCCTGGCAGCTGCGCATAGGCCGAGACGTTCTCGATGATCAATGGTCGTTCGAGCACGTCTTGCACAACGCCTATACGCGCGGCGATGCGTTCCACCGACTCCTCGCAGAACGGCAGCGGCATCAGGTCATACAGCTGGCCGTCGTCGGCGCAGGCCGACAGGTGTTCGCTGTAGCCACGGATACCGTGCTCATCGAGAAAGCCCTTGATGGCCTTGAGCAGTTGCATGTCCAGCGGGGCGAAACCGCCCAGGTTGAGCGACAGGCCATGGCAGAGAAACGGCAGGCGCTCGGTCAGCGCGCGCAACTGCTTGCCCAGCCGACCGCCGACACCGATCCAGTTTTCCGGCGCCACTTCGAGGAAATCCAGCTCGGCCGCGCTGCAGTCCTGCAACGCGCCGAGCAGGCCGCGGCGCAGGCCAAGCCCGGCGCCACTGACGAATGTCGTCTGCATGCCCTGCGCTCCCGCTCTCACTCAAGCCTTCTCGGCACCGCATTTGCCTTCGCCACACTTGCCCTCAGCGTCGCTCTTGGCCTCGCTCTTGGCTGCGCCACCGCACTTGCCTTCGCCGCACTTGCCCTCGTTCTCGGCCTTCATCTCGGCACCACACTTGCCCTCGCCGCAGGAACCTTCGGCGGACTTCTCGGCTGCGGCCATGCTGTAGCCGCTGCTCAGTTCCTGCGCGGCGAAGGGGTTGCCGGCGGCCTGTACGCTGAACGCGGCACTGCTCAAGAAAGCGGCGCCCAGGGTGGCAACTAGGGTATTCAGGTGTTTCATGGCAACTCTCCAATACGCTTGATAATGGGGCCGTAGTGGCTCCCTCGGCGTAATGGACGTAGCAAGCGGGCGGGCGTTACAGGAGACGGTAAATTTCTCCTCCCAGGCTAAGGTGCTTGGCAGAAGGCGAAAGACGCGAATCACAGGCACAGATCGGCACCGGCCGCAAAGGCCGGGACAATCGGAAGGTTGGCGGGTTTACGAACGGTTGCGCCGCAGCTCGGCCAGTTTCGCCGCAAGGGCATCGAGTTCGGGACTTTTTCCCTGTGGCAGTCGGCGCAATACCGCCTGGCTCAAACGCATCTGCCTGATAAAGCGCTGGCAGTTCTGGCACATGGCAAGATGCAGGCGCACGGCCAGGCGCTTGCGCAGGCTCATATGACCGTCGAGAAAATCGCTGGATTGGGCAACCAGTTCCTTGCAACTCAACATGCCCCGGTCTCCTCGAAATGCTCCAGCGTGGCGAACACCTTGAGGCGCGCGCGGTGCAACAGCACCCGAACATTGGAGAGCGAGACCTGCAATAGATTACAGATCTCCTCCAGTTCCAGGCCTTCACGCTCGCGCAGGTGCAGCACGCTGCCTTGTTGCTCGGAGAGACAGGCCAGGGTTTTCTCCAGGCATTCGAGCAGTTCGGCCTCGGTCAGCAGCGCTTCAGGCGTGTCCTGATGCCAGGCGTGGGGCGCCAGCAGCCAGTGGCCATCGTCGGCGAAACGTTCGTCGCCAATGCTGCCGTGGGGCGAGGGGATATCGTCCAGCAACACTTCGCGGCGGTTGTGCTTGAGGCGGGTCTTGGCCGTGTTGGCGGTGATGGTCAGCAACCAGGTTTTCAAGCTCGAACGACCCTGAAAACCTTCCAGATTGCGCACCACCGCCAGCCAGGCGTCCTGCACCACTTCGTCGGCATTGCGGCTGCCAACGATGGCGTACGCCACCGCACGCATCGCGCTCTGGTAGGTGGCGACCAACTCGCGAAAGGCTTTTTGCTCGCCGGCCAGCAGGCGAGCGAGCAAGGCGCTGTCAGCGGGATAATTCATCAGCGCTTACGCAGTATCACGCTGCCGATGGAATAACCGGCGCCGAACGAGCTGAGCACGCCCAGGCTGCCGCTCGGCAGGTCGTCCTGATTCTTGTGCAGGGCGATCACCGAGCCGGCCGAACTGGTGTTGGCATAGGTATCGAGAATTACCGGCGCCTCATGGGGCTCTGCATCGCGACCGAGCAGCTTGCGAGCGATCAGCAGGTTCATATTGAGGTTGGCCTGGTGCAGCCAGAAACGCTTCACATCGCTGACATTCAGCTGATTCTCGGCCAGGTGCGTGGCGATCAGCTCGGCGACCATCGGGCAAACATCGCGGAACACCTTGCGGCCTTCCTGGACGAACAGCTTGTCGCGCGCGCCTATGCCCTCTTCCGCCGCGCGGTTGAGAAAGCCGAAGTTATTGCGGATGTTGTTACTGAACTGGGTCAGCAATTTGGTGCCGACGATCTCGAACTGATACGGCGAGGTCGCCAGGTCCGCGCGTTCGACGATCACCGCGGTGCAGGCATCGCCGAAGATGAAGTGGCTGTCGCGGTCGCGGAAGTTCAGGTGGCCGGTGCAGATCTCCGGGTTGACCATCAGAATCGCCCGCGCCTGGCCGAGCTGCACGCTGTTGGCCGCCGCCTGGAGGCCGAAGGTCGCCGAAGAACAGGCCACGTTCATGTCATAACCGAAGCCCTGGATGCCCAACGCCGCCTGCACTTCGATGGCCACCGCCGGATAAGCGCGCTGCAGGTTGGAGCAGGCGACGATCACCCCGTCGATATCGGCCGCGGTCTTGCCGGCGCGGCTCAAGGCTTGCTGGGCGGCGGCAACCGCCATCTCACAGAGAATCCCCCACTCCTCGTTGGAGCGCTCGGGAATGCGTGGGGTCATGCGCGTGGGATCGAGGATGCCGGCTTTATCGATGACGAAACGGCTTTTGATCCCCGATGCGCGCTCGATAAAGGCGCTGCTGGACTCGGTCAGGGCTTCGACTTCACCCCGGGCGATCGCCTCGGCATTCTCGCTATTGAACAGCTGAACGTAGGCATTGAATGCCTCCACCAGTTCCTCGTTGGAAATGCTGTTAGCCGGGGTAAAAAGACCTGTGCCACTAATCACGACGTTGTGCACGGGAGGCTCCTCTTGTTCGGGCCGCATACGCCGGCCACTCTCTGAAGTGGTGTACCGCGGCTAACCAGCCACGGGTATATAAGTGCATAAAAAGCGGAATCTACTCGCCAAATAACGTCAACTCTCGCCTCAAGTCGCAGAGTTTGCCACAGCCAGACAGTCGGCGTCCTCAGCTATGACGGCGCCCAAGTCGAGATAACACAGGTTGTGATGCCGGTCGTTTCGACAGCCAAGCCGCCTGGAAATGCCATAGCACCAACCTCCGCAGAACGATCCTTGCGCCAGTTGAGCGCGGGCCGGCCCAGCACGCCGAGGTTTTCCGATTTCCCGCACAGTACTTCCCCCATCTGGGGGATGGTGAGGAAACTACCGAGTACTAAGCTGCGGCGACCCCAAACAACAATAATCCCAAGATAAAAAGGGCCGTTCCATGCGCAAGCTCGTTATGATTTTCCTGCTTAGCATCGCATCCCTGGCCGAAGCGGCCACAGGCGTCTTCCCCGACAGCACCTTCAACAACCTCGACTACGGGCTGTATTGGTTCGGCTACGGCGACAGCTGGCAAAAAGCCGTGCCTGGTAACAGCAACGCCTATTACGGCGCCAGCAAACCTACCGTGATCTACATCCACGGCTGGCAAAACGGCTCCAGCCAGAACAAGAACCGCGAAACCTTCAACCGCCAGGATGCTGGCGGCCCGGACCTCGACCTGGCGCACGCCTGGCTCGCCGCGGGCTATAACGTCGGCATCCTGTACTGGAACCAGTTCGCCGACGAAGGCGAGGTGAAGGACGCCGAAGCCAAGATCTGGACCGCCAGCGGCCCGCGTGCCATGCGCTGGCGCAACAGCAGCGGCGCCTACAGCAGCGGCCCCAGCCAGTCGGTCGGCGATCTGTTGTTCAATAGCTACAAGGCCAATATGGCCGGTTATACCGGCAGCAATATCCGCATTCTCGGCCACTCCCTGGGTAATCAGATGGCGATTGTCCTGACCAAGAAGATCAGCGACGCGGTCAGCGCCGGCACCGTCAACAGCAAGCTGATGCCCAAGCGGGTCGCGCTGCTCGACCCCTTCTACTCCAACTACGCCAAGAGCTACCTGGGTAACAAGTGGGTCGGCGAAGTCTGCCGCAGCTATGTCAGCGAGCTGAAAACCAAGGGCGTGACCTTCGAGGCCTACCGCACCTCATCGGTTACCAGCACAGTGTTTGTCGGCGATGCCAACAGCGGATTGATGAACATGACCGCATTTACCGAACTCAAACCCTGGTACTTCAACTCCTTGCAGCAGACCGAGAAGCACAACGCCGCGGTCTGGCACTACCTCTGGTCGTTCAGCTCCAACCCACCGCTGATCACCGGCACCAGCAACCAGGCCGCCTCGGCCAAGACCTCCGACAGCCGCATCACTACCCTGATGAACGGCAGCAAGAAACTGGTACATGACCAGGGCGCCTATACCAAAGAGCCCTCGGACGACAATTTCAAAGAAGCGGCGCGCTGAGCATCGCCCGAACGCGGACATATCGCGGACCGATATCGCCGGCCGGCGCACTTTTTCGGTGATACCGAGCCTTGGCAGGCCATGGAAAAACTACTTGCTGGAAACGCCAAAGCCCCTGACTTCAGCAGAAGTCAGGGGCTCAGGTATTGCGAGGTGCTTGCGCACCGGCGGTTTATCCCAGCAAGCACTGGGACAAGCTGCTTACATTACCGGCTGCTCGCCGGGGCGCAGGTCGAATACCAGTACTTCGGCATTCTCGCCATGGGCGAATTCGAGCTTTTCGGCCTGACGAATTCTCAGCCCATCGCCCTCCTGCAGACGCTGCCCGTTCACCCTCAGCGATCCTGTGGCGACGTGGACATAAGCGTGCCGGCCGGAGGGTAAGGTCAGCTCTGCCCGCTCGGCACCATCGAACAGGCCGGCATACACACGGGCGTCCTGATTGATGGTCAGCGAACCGTCCTGGCCATCCGGCGAAAGCACCAGTCGCAGCTGGCCGCGCTTCTCCTCTGCCGAAAAATGCTGCTGCTGATAACGCGGCGCGATGCCTTTCTGCGCCGGCACTATCCATATCTGCAAAAAGTGCACAGGCGCTGTAGTGCTGGCGTTGTATTCGCTGTGGGCGACACCGGTGCCCGCGCTCATCAGTTGCACATCGCCGGGGCGGATCACCGATCCGGTGCCCAAAGTGTCCTTGTGCTCCAAGGCCCCTTCCAGCACGTAGGAAAAGATTTCCATGTCGCGGTGCGGATGTTTGCCGAAGCCACCGCCGGCAGTCACCCGATCATCGTTGATCACCAGCAGATCGGAAAAGCCCACCTGCTCCGGATCGTAATAGGAGGCGAAGGAAAAGCTGTGGCGCGATTTCAACCAGCCATGATCGGCCAAGCCGCGCTCGGAGGCTTTGCGGAGTTCGGTCGCGGGGCCGCCAAGGTTGGCGGTGGGGTGAGCAATGCGGGTCATGGGGATTCTCCTGGTTGGCTGAGGGGGCTGTATTCAGCACCGTGAAAACAGATTACTGTCCACCGGCAGATTGAGTAATGACCTGAAATGCGTTTAATCGTCCACCAGGAAGAGACAATGAGCCAGTTCGAGGACATGCGCCTGTTTATCAGTGTGCTGGAGTGCAAAAGCTTCACCGCGGCGGCTGAAGCCCTGGGCCTGTCCAAGCAGTTCGTCAGCCGCCGAATGACCGGGCTGGAAGCGCGCCTGGGGGTGCGGTTGATCAATCGTTCGACGCGCAAACTGAACGCAACCCCGCTGGGGCTGGCCTATTACGAGCGGGCACGGCGGATACTCGACGACGTGGCCGAAGCCGAGCAGCTGGTTTCCCTGCAAAGTGCATCGCCGCGCGGGCTACTGCGTCTGTCCGCGCCAATGTCGTTCGGTACCCTGCACCTTAGCCCCCTGCTGCCGGGGTTCCTGCAGCGCTATCCCGATGTGAGTATCGAGCTGGACCTCAGCGATCGCCTGATCGACCTGCTCGGCGAGGGTTATGACATGGCCGTGCGCATCGGCGTGCTGGAGGACTCGACCCTGGTAGCCCGGCAGATAGCGCCGCTGCAGACGGTGACCTGCTGCAGCCCGGACTATCTACGCCGGCGTGGAGCACCAGAGCGGCCGGCCGACGTGCGCGGCCATGAGTGCCTGCTCTACGGGCACAGCAAGGCGGTCGACTGGAGCTACTGGATAGATGGCCGCGTCGAGCGGATCGCGGTGCGCGGGCGTTTGCGGGTGAACAATGGCGAGCTGGTGCGCGATGCCGCCATCGCAGGACTCGGGCTGGCCATGCTGCCGACCTTTATCGTCGGCGCCGCGCTCGAGGCGGGCAGCTTGGTCCGGGTGCTGGAGGCGTACCAGCTGCCATTGGCCAAGGTATTCGCGGTGTATCCGCAGCACCGCCAGGCGTCCGTGCTGGTCCGCCTGCTGATCGACTATCTGACGGAGTCGCTCGCAAAGAGCCCGCAAGCGCTTATTGGCTGATGATGCCGTGGCCGCTCGGCAACTCGTCAGCGATTGTCGCCGGCCATGAACTCAACGATCTTCGAGCGCAGCCAACGCTCGGCGCAGTCGTTGTCCTGGGCGCCGCTCCAGACCATCGACAGTTTCGACGGCTGGATGTCAAAGGGCGGCGGTTCGGCCCGCAAGCCGCCACCGGCGATCAGTTCGGCAGCCGCGTAATCCGGCACCGTGGCGAGAATCTCCGAGTTGGCCAGCAACGCCCGCAGGCTGTTGAACTGCGGTACGGCCAGTACCACATTGCGCGAACGACCGATGCGCGCGAAGTCGCGGTCGATATTGCCATTCAGGTCACCCGAAAAAGACACCAGCGCATGCGGCCGGCAACAGTATTCGTCCAGGCTGAGCGGACCCGGCCGGTCATCCGCGCGCAGTACCCGGGTATCGATCGACCTCAGGGTTCGGCACTTGGCGTTGGCCGGCAACTCCATCACATAGCTGACGCCCACGGAGATTTCGCCAGACTCCAATTGGCTGGGCAGCAGCAGAAAGTTGGTGCGGCGAATGACGATCACCAGGTTCGGCGCTTCCTGGCGCAAGTTATTCAACAGCAGCGGCAGCAGGCCGCATTCGACATCGTCGGACACGCCGATACGGAAGGTCTGCCTGGTGGTTGCGGGATCGAACGTTTGTGCATAGCTGAGCGCATTGGACATAGCGTCCAGAGCGGGCCGCAGTTGCTCGAAAATCTCCAGCGCACGCTTGGTGGGCTCCATCTTGCGGCCGGTACGAATCAGCAAGGGGTCGTTGAAGAAGTCCCTGAGCCGCGCCAGTGCATGACTGATCGCCGGCTGGCCGAGAAACAGCTTTTCCGAGGCTCGGGTAAGATTGCGCTCGTGCATCAGCACCTCGAAGACGATCAGCAGTTGCAGATCCACTTTGCGCATGTCATTGCGGTTCATGCCTAGCTCCTGAAGCCGCCATTACCGCGGCGGGCCACGCGAAGCGCGCTGCCCGAATAGTTGAGGATTTCGATTACAGACAGCGCGAGGCGCCCACCCGCAGGCGGGCGCCAGGAGCTTACTTGGCCAATGCCGCGTAGCTGTTCATCAGGTTGCGGTAGTTGGGGATGCGCTCGGAGAGCAGGTTGCCCAGGCCCTCGATATCGTTGCGCCAGTCGCGATGCAACTCGCAAGCCACGGAGAACCAGTTCATCATCTGCGCGCCAGCGGCTGTCATGCGGTTCCAGGCGGCTTGCTGCACGGTTTCGTTGAAGGTGCCGGACGCATCGGTGACCACGAACACCTCGAAGCCTTCGGCCAGCGCCGACAGGGTTGGGAACGCCACACAGACGTCGGTAACCACACCGGCGATGATCAACTGCTTACGCCCAGTGGCCTTGATCGCCTTGACGAAATCTTCGTTGTCCCAGGCATTGATCTGCCCAGGGCGGGCGATATAGGGCGCGTCCGGGAACATCGCCTTGAGTTCCGGCACGATCGGGCCGTTCGGGCCTTGCTCGAAGCTGGTGGTGAGGATGGTCGGCAGCTCGAAGAACTTGGCCAGGTCAGCCAGGGCCAGCACGTTATTCTTGAACTCGTTCGGCGAGAAATCCTGAACCAGGGAGATCAGACCGGTCTGATGGTCGACCAGCAGAACCACAGCGTCGTCTTTATTGAGGCGCGCGTAGGAAGTTGCGTTGCTCATGGGGTGACTCCTTTGAATGCTGGACTCAGATAAAGCTACTGGCGCTTCATCCAGCATGATTGTTTCGCCGCCAGTACCAAGCGAAATCGGTGTGTTTAGCCGTTCAACAGGTGGCGAACCTGAATCGCCACGCCCTCGGTCTGGAAGCGTCGGGCTTGGGCTTCGATCTGTTGTTCCGCGCGGGTCACCCGGTTGTGATGACGCAGATGCTCGAGCCATGACTCGTCGAAGAAGAACTCCAACCAGCGCTGCGGGTTTTCCGTGTCCTGCACCAGCCCCCAGGAAAACGCGCCATTGCGCTGGCGCATGCGCCGTACCGCCTGCATGGAGTGCTGGAAGTCCGGCCAATGCTCCGCCGCGACCTGGTATTCGAGGGTGACCATCACCGGTCCCCGGTCGGGGTCCTGCCCCGCGTCGAGCACCGGTACCGGCCAGTGCAGGGAGGGCGCCAGGTCCTCGGCATCGGTAACCGGCAATTTGAAGTAGGCCGTCATGGCGATGCCCAGCAGCAACGTCACTCCGGCTAAGCAGAGCGCATAGGTGATCGAGCTTTGACTGGCGACGAAGCCCCACAACATGCCGCCGCCGGCCATGCTGCCGAAGAACACCAGGATGTAGACCGACAAGGCCCGAGCGCGCACCCAGCTGGGTACGGCGGTTTGCGCCGCCACCTGCAGGCTCGACAGCACGGCGATCCAGGCCGCGCCGCTGAGCAGCATCACCGGAATCAGCAGACGCAGATCGCGAATAAAGGCCAAGGCGAAGATCACCAACGCGTAAAGCACGCTGGCCAGGGCGACCAACCAATCGCCGCGGAGCCTGTCGCGAATCCGCGGTAGCAGCATCGCACCGGTCACCGCGCCGACGCCGACACTGCCGAGCAGCAAGCCGAAATCGGTAGCACTGCCGTGCAGTTCCTGACGCACGATCAAGGGCAGCAGCGACATGCCGCCACTGGCGCCGAGAAAGAACGCCACCGCGCGCACCATCACCGCTTGCAGCGGCCTGGATGCACGGCTGTAACGCCAGCCAGCGCGAATCGCCCCCCACAGTCGCTCAGCCGGCAACACTGTCGGGGCGACCTCGCGCCGCCATAGCAACAACACGGCGATGACCGCGAAGAACGACAGCGAATTGAGGGCGAAGGTCGCCCAGGGGCCACTCATGCTGACCAGTACCCCGGCGATGGCCGGGCCGAGCGCACGGGCCACGTTCACCCCGACACTGGACAAGGCGATGGCCGCCGGCAGATCCGCCTTGCCCACCAGTTCCGGGGTCAGGGCTGACCAGGCGGGCATCATCAGCGCGGTGCCAACGCCCATGGCCAGGGTCAGCAGCAATAACAGGCTGACCGTCATCTGACCGCTGAGGGTCAGCAAGGCCAAGGCCATGGCCACAGCGGCCATCCATACCTGAACCGCCAGCAGGTAACGCCGGCGGTCGATGATGTCAGCCATGGCCCCGGCCGGCAGGGCGAGAAAGAACATCGGCGCGGAACCGGCAACCTGCACCAGCGCCACGTGCATCGGGCTGGCGGACAACGAGGTCATCAGCCAACCGGCACCGACCTCGTGCATCCAGGTGCCGATGTTCGAGGCGATGCTGGCCAGCCACAGCCAGCGAAAGGTTCGGTAGCTCAGCGGGCTCCAGGCCGACGATGGATTCATGCCGGCGGCCTCAGAAGGCAAAGCAGGAACAACCGAACGCGCCCCAGAAACCCTGGAAGTCGCTGACCGGCACTTTGGACAAACGCGCCTTCTCGTGGCTGTGCGCGTGCACCGCACAGGCGCCCACACATTGGTGCACCTGCGCCGCCAGCGGTGCCGAGGGCCGCCAATGCCCGGGCACATTGACCACCGGCGACCAGTCCGGCATTACCGGCACAGCGGGCGGCGACAGCTTGTTGAACTCGCCGGCGCCATGGACCACCTTGCCGTTGACGATGGTCAGCAACGACTCGATCCACTTGATCGCCTCCTCGTCGATGCTGAAGAAGTCCGCCGACAGCGCGATCAGGTCCGCCAGCTGGCCGACCTTGATCTGGCCCTTCTTGCCCTGCTCGGACGAAAACCAGGCGCTGCCGTGGGTAAACAATTGCAGTGCGGTTTCGCGCGGCAGCCCTTGCGGGTAGAGCGCCAGGCCGCCGACGGTGCGCCCGCTGACCAGCCAGTACAGCGAGGTCCAGGGGTTGTAGCTGGAAACCCGGGTGGCGTCGGTACCGGCGCCGACCGGCACGCCCTCGGCGAGCATGCGCTGGATCGGCGGGGTCTGCTCGGCGGCCTGCTTGCCGTAGCGGTCGACGAAATATTCGCCCTGGAACGCCATGCGGTCCTGGATGGCGATGCCGCCACCGAGCGCGCGCACCCGCTCGATATTCTTCGGCGAGATGGTTTCGGCATGGTCGAAGAACCATGGCAGGCCATTGAACGGGATGTCGCGGTCGACCTTCTCGAACACGTCGAGCATGCGCGAGATGGATTCGTCATAGGTCGCATGCAGGCGGAACGGCCAGCGGTGTTCAACCAGATGTCGCACCACCGGCTCGAGCTCGTCCTCCATGCTCGCGGCGAGTTCCGGGCGCGGTTCGACGAAGTCCTCGAAGTCGGCGGCGGAGAACACCAGCATCTCGCCGGCGCCGTTGTGCCGCAGGAAGTCATCGCCCTGGTGCAGCTTGACCGAGCCGGTCCAGCTCTTGAAGTCGGCCAGCTCTTCCTTGGGCCGCTGGGTGAACAGGTTGTAGGCGATGCGCACGGTGAGCTGGTCGGCTTTGGCCAACTCCTCTATCACCGCATAGTCGTCCGGGTAGTTCTGAAAGCCGCCGCCGGCATCGATGGCGCTGGTCACACCGAGACGATTGAGCTCGCGCATGAACTGGCGGGTCGAGTTGACCTGATACTCCAGCGGCAGCTTTGGCCCCTTGGCCAACGTCGAATAGAGAATCATCGCGTTGGGCTTGGCCACCAGCATGCCGGTGGGCTCGCCATTGGCGTCGCGCTGGATTTCCCCGCCCGGCGGGTTGGGCGTGTTGCGGTCGTAGCCGACCACGCGCAGTGCGGCGCGATTAAGCAGCGCGCGGTCATACAGGTGGAGGACGAACACCGGGGTGTCCGGCGCCGCCTGGTTGAGTTCGTCGAGGGTCGGCATGCGCTTTTCCGCGAACTGGAATTCGTTCCAGCCGCCGACCACCCGCACCCACTGCGGCGCCGGCGTCCGCTCGGCCTGCTGCTTGAGCATGCGCAGCGCATCGACCAGCGAGGGCACGCCTTCCCAGCGCAGCTCCAGGTTGTAATTGAGCCCGCCGCGAATCAGGTGCAGGTGCGAGTCGTTGAGGCCCGGCACCATGGTGCGCCGTTGCAGGTCGATCACCTGGGTGGCGCTGCCGCGCAGGGCCATGGCCTCGGCATCGCTGCCCACCGCGACGAAGCGTCCGTCCTTGATCGCCACGGCTGTAGCCTTGGGATTTTCGCGGTCTACGGTATGCAAACGGCCATTGAATAAAATCAGATCGGCGCTCATGGCATTCCCTTCGGGTTATTGAGTGATAGACCAGCAGCGGTGAAGGCGGACCAGAGCACACCTGCGGTGCCCACCACCGAACTGCTGGCAAGAAACGTGCGGCGACCGCGATTGGCCTCATCGTTCACGCGAACCTCCGACCTTCAACGCGAGCTCAGCCAGTGGGCGAACAGCGCTGTCACCCGTGGCATAAACAGGTACACGACCAGCAGTACGATGCTCAGGGTGATCAGCACGTTGCTCGCCAGATAGCCGCCCAACCAGGGCAAACGGGCGAACAGCGGTTGCCACAGCAACGGCACCAGCAGGCTCAGCGGCAGAATCACCATGAAGGTGATACAGGCCTGCTTCCAACGCGCGGGGCTCGCCTGCGGGCTGGGGGTGAACCAGAATTCGCGCCCCGGCTCGATATGGATCTGGTCGCCTTCGGCCAACAAGGGTTCGACCTCTTCGATCAGATGCCGACGCTCACTGGAGTCCAACCAGCTTTGCAACTCAGCCGTGCCGGCGAAACGCAGCACGCAAATGAACTGCCCGATATCGCGCATCACATTCACCCCCAGATGCCCAGGGTAGCTGCTGGCGATCTGCGTCGTGCGGCGCAGCCATCGCTCATAGGCCGCTTCCTGCCCGGCCTTGACCCGATGGCGCACCACCAGGGTCACGATTTCCAGCTTGTCCATAGCCTCTCCGGCAACCTCGTTGCATCAGTCAATCCAAAGCCGCGTGCTGTGCGGTGCGCCAGCTCTGTGGCTGAAGACGGTTGTTCATCGCCGGAAACGACCAATCATCCCGGAGATATCCACCGTGGTGGTGCCTGTTAGCCGCGGATAAACGCCAGCAGATCGGCGTTCAGGCGTTCCTTGTGGGTATCGGTCAGGCCATGCGGCGCCCCCGGATACACCAGCAGCCGGGCATCGGCGAGCAACCGCGCCGAAGCCTGACCGGCGGTGCCGATCGGCACGATCTGGTCGTCATCGCCATGCACCACCAGGGTCGGCACATCGAACTTCTTCAGGTCGGCGGAGAAATCGGTGGCCGAGAACGCGGCGATGCAGTCGTAGGTGTTCTTGTGCCCGGCAAGCATGCCCTGCATCCAGAATGCATCGACCAAGCCTTGGGAGGTGTTGGCGCCGGGACGGTTGAAACCGAAGAACGGCCCGCTGGCGATGTCCCGATAGAGCTGCGAACGGTTGGCGATGGAGCCGGCGCGAAGGCCGTCGAACACTTCCATCGGTACACCCTGGGGATTGCCCTCGGTCTGGAGCATCAGCGGCGGTACTGCCGAAATCAGCCCGGCCTTGGCCACACGCTGGGTGCCATGCCGACCGATATAACGCGCCACTTCGCCACCGCCGGTGGAGAAGCCGAGCAGCACCGCGTCCTTGAGGTTGAGGGTTTCGATCAGCTCGGCAAGGTCGTCGGCATAGTGATCCATATCGTTGCCATCCCATGGCTGGCTGGAGCGACCGTGGCCACGGCGGTCATGGGCGATCACCCGGTAGCCGTTGGCAGCCAGGAACAACATCTGCGACTCCCAGCTGTCGGCGTTCAACGGCCAGCCATGGCTGAACACGATGGGCTGACCGCTGCCCCAATCCTTGTAGTAGATCTCGACACCGTCGCGGGTGGTGATGGTGCTCATGTGCGGCTCCTTCCAAATGGTCTGGGGTGATTGCAGGTGCTGCCGGGATGCGAAACAGTTCTGGCTAACGGCAACGCCTTCCTGCTGGTAGCGGCTAATTGCAGGCCATCCGGTCTATGCTCTGGCGTGGCTTCATCTTCAGGCGGGGCCCGATCGAGGGCGAGTTAAGGGTTGTTAATTGTCGTTGTGCCAACCCCCTTAACGGCTTAACACGACTGCAGCCCTACCTCTGTATGTGTATGATCTGCTTGGATTATTTATCCTGAATTGGTTGTATGCGGAGGGCGTCCGCGCAAGGCGTTGGGAACAGCGGACAAGCCTCGGTCGCGCCTTCGGCGCCTGCTCGGGGCGTTCAGGTCACGCAAAAATCCGCGCCATATACGGGAATGGGCATGAACCGACGAACAAGCGCCGCCAACGAACAAGTCGCCTCACTGGGGCCCTTTCAGGTCTATCCACACAGGCGCCTGATTCTCGAGAGCAAACGGCCGGTGCGCCTTGGCAGCCGCGCCCTGGATATCCTGCTGGCGCTGCTGGAGCACGCGGGCGAGGTCGTCAGCAAGGAACAACTGCTCGCGCGGGTCTGGCCCGACAGTGTGGTCGAAGAGATCAATCTGCGTGTGCATATGGCCGCACTGCGAAAAGCCCTGGGTGATGGCCAAGCCGGCCAGCGCTTCATCGTTACCGTGCCGCAACGAGGCTATAGCCTGGTCGCCCCACTGGCCTGGCAGGACGTTGAGCATGACGTCGAGAACCCGGCAGAGCACTCTCGCGCAAACAACCTGCCCCCTCATCTGACCCGCATGATCGGCCGTGGCGAGATGGTCTGCAGCCTGGTACGGCTGCTACGTAAACGGCGCAGCGTCACCCTCGTGGGGCCTGGCGGGATCGGCAAGACCACAGTCGCGCTGCATGTTGCCGAGTTGCTGCTGCCGCACTATGCGCACGGCGTTTATCTGCTCGACCTGGCGCCGCTCAGCGAGCCTGCGACCCTGGCCGACAAATTAGCCGCGGTATTGAACATTCCCCGAGACAGCGATGAGGCGCTGGACGATCTTTCTAGCTTCCTCGCAGAGCGCAGCCTGTTGTTGCTGCTGGACAACTGCGAACACCTGATCGATGCCGTGGCGCCCCTGGCCGAGCACCTTTTGAAAGCCGCACCCTGCTTGCACATCCTGGCGACCAGCCGGGAGGCCTTACGCATCGAGGACGAATGTGTGCGACGCCTGGGGCCGCTGGAATGCCCAGCGCCCGCCGACGCGCAGAACAGAACGCAGGCCCTGCGTTTCACCGCTTTGCAGCTGCTGCTGGAGCGCGCCACCAGCAGCCTGGACAGTTTCGAACTAAGCGACGCCGAGCTGCCAATCGCCAGCGAGTTGTGCCGCCGGCTGGATGGCATCCCGCTGGCGATCGAGTTCGCGGCGGCGCAGATCAGCGGCCTGGGGCTGGGTGGCGTACTGGCGCAGCTCGACGATGGTTTTCGCCTGCTGAACCGGGGCCGCCGCACTGCCCTGCCGCGTCAGCAAACCCTGCGTGCCACCCTGGACTGGAGCCATGACCTGCTGAGCCCCGAGGAGCAACTCAGCCTGCGCCGTCTCGGCGTGTTTCGCGGGCGCTTCACGCTTGAGTCAGCGATAGCGGTGATCGCTGCCGCCGATATGCCGCCCGAGCAGGTGCCCCTTGTGCTCAGCCAACTGGTGGCCAAGTCGTTGGTACAGGTGGCGATAGCCGACGATCAGGCACACTACCGTCTTCTGGATATCACCCGTACCTACGCGCTGGAAAAATTGCGCGATGCCGGCGAGCTACCAGCCTGCCAGCTGCGCCAAGCGGAGCGCTGCGCGACGCTGATGGAGCAGGCGCAAAACGAGTGGGAAAGCACTGCGCGACAGCTCTGGCTGAACAGCTATGTCTATGCCCTGGAGGACATCCGCGCGTTACTCACTTGGGCGTTCTCGGTGAACGCGCATACGCAGATTGCCATTCGCCTTACCCTACTATCGGCCCCCCTGTGGCAGGAGCTATCCCTGCTGAAAGAGCATGGCGCCTTTGTCAGCAGCGCCTTGGCCGCGCTGGACAGTCAAACGCAGCCCAACCTATCCCTCAAGCTCGCACTCAAGCTGATCCAGGGTAACGCCTGGTACCACATGAACGGCGGCACGACCGAGACTATCGAGGCCTTTACCACAGCCCTGCAACTGGCAGAACAATGCAACGACGTGACCGGTCAGCTGAGAGCGCTATCAGGTCTTATGGCGGTGAACTTGAGTTGTGGCCGCTACCGCCAGGCACTGGAGCAAACCGGTCATTTCAGTGATCTATGCCCCCTCGACGCCACCCAGTTGGCGTTCAGCAAGGTGCGTCTGCAAGGGTTGGCGCAGCATTTTGTCGGCCACCAGCCCGAGGCTCGGCACCACGCCGAGCAGGTACTTACCTACTTTGCCGAAAACCAGGCGCGCAGCCACCTCACCTATGGTTTCGGCGTGCAATACGACCACCAGGTCGCCACCAACACCCTGCTGGCTCGCACACTCTGGCTACAAGGGTTCCCCGAGCAGGCCTGGCAGCTGGCCAACCAGGCCTTGCAGCTTGCCCTGCAAATCGATCACGGCCTGTCGATCTGCTACACGCTCGCCCTGTCCGCCTGGATCATCGCTCGCTACAACGGCCACAGCGAAGCAGCTGGTCAACTCCTCGAGTTGTTCCTCGAGCGCAGCCAAACGCACAACCTGCGTTTTTTCCATACCTGGGCTCGGCGTTACGCCACGCTGGATGCAGCCACCCTGACGGAAAACCGAACCGCATATTCAGGGCTGGTCAGGGATATCGCAGTGACGCTGCATTCCTGCTTTGCCGACGATGCCATGCTCGAGCGGGCGATGTCCGGGGATGCCGGCTGGGCGACGGCGGAGACGCTACGCGCGAAAGCAGTGAACCTGATCGAGCTACAGCCAGCAGAACAGCACACAGCCGAAGGCTTGCTATTACAGTCACTGGCTATTGCACGGCAACAGGGCGCCATCGCCTGGGAGCTGCGCAGTGCCACCAGCCTCGCGCACCTGTGGCAGTTGCAAGGTCGCGAGCAAGACGCCCACGCCCTGCTGGCTCCGATCTATGCGCGCTTTACCGAGGGTTTTGCCACCCCCGACTTGCTGCAGGCCAAGCAAACGCTGGATCGACTGAACTTCGCGCTCCCGGCCTGAGGCGGGCGCGACAATTCATGCCGGCTCGATGACGCGGATCCCGATAGCGGGTACAGCGTTTTGCGCCACCAGATAACCCTGACTTTCCCTGAGCTTTTCCAGGGCATAGGCACGGGTGCAATTGAGTAATCCATAGCGCGCGCCCTCAGCGCTCATCTCGACGAAGAGCAAGGACTTTGCCGCCA
Source organism: uncultured Pseudomonas sp. (assembly GCA_966210435.1). Lineage (GTDB taxonomy): Bacteria > Pseudomonadota > Gammaproteobacteria > Pseudomonadales > Pseudomonadaceae > Aquipseudomonas. The sequence continues at coordinate 48,495 of CBIHLF010000034.1, forward strand.
ATTGGATAATCGCCTCGAAGATACAGGCCTCACCCAGCAACTCGCAGCTGACAACCGTAATTGCCTGATCCAGCGTAACGGGCGCCTTGAGCACGGCCAGGCGCTGCAACACGGTCCGCTCGGCCGTTGACAGCAACGCATAACTCCAGCTCAAGGAATCGCGCAACGACTGCTGACGCGACAGGGCCGTTCGCTGTCCGCGCATCGACAATAGAAAATCACCATCCAGGTGAACCCGCAGTCCCTCCAAACCGAAGGCCTCCACCCGCGCAGCCGCCAACTCGATAGCCAGTGGGGAACCGTCCAATCGCCGGCAGATATCCGCGACAGTGGCCACATCCTGCTCCTGCAGAGTGAAGCGTTCTTGATGAGCCGCCACGCGAGAAACGAATAGCTGCAGCGCCGAGTACTTCAACGCCTCGTTCGCGCTCAAGTGCGCCGTAGCCTCGGGAATGCTTAGCGGTATCAAGCGCTGCACAGACTCCCCCACGGCCAGCAGAGGCTCGCGACTGGTCGCCAGAATCGACAACCGAGGCGCCTCCTTGAGCAGGTGCTCAGCCAGATTGGCGCAGGCATCGATCAGGTGTTCGCAATTATCCAGTAGCAGCAACAGATGGCGATTGCGCAGATGGTCGGCTAGGCAAGCGCCAGGCTCAATGCCCTGGGTGCCCAGGCCGAGGGTGCTAAGGACTTTGGCCGGCACTCGCGCCGAATCCGTAAGTGCGGCGAGATCGACAAAAACCACCCCATCGCCATAGTGCTGTTGCAGCAACTCGGCAGCCCGCACCGCCACCGTCGTCTTACCCATGCCGCCAGCGGCAACCAGGGTGATGAAGCGGCGAACGGGCAGCAGCTTGATCAGGCGCTCGACAACCGCATCACGACCTTCAACCGCGGACAGTCGCACCGGCAGATTGGCACCTGAGCTCTCGGCCCGCCAAGCAGGGCCGGCACTTTGCGCGATGCCCGCTTGCACCTCGGCAACGAAGCTGTAGCCACGCTGCGGGACATTGACGATATAACGCTGACCGCCCTGCCCGTCCCTGAGCACGCGTCGCAAGGCGGCAATCTGTACCCGCAAGTTGATGTCTTCGACCACAGTGGAAGGCCATACATGAGCAATGATGGTTTCCTTGCTCACCACGGCCCCGGCGTTCTCAATCAGCAGATGGAGGATCTCGAGCGCCTTGCTACCCAGGCGCAGTGGCTTATTCCCATCGGCTACGAGCCGCTGGTGCGCGTGATAGCAAAAGGGCCCGAACCGTACTGTCCCTTCGGGGTGGATGCTTCTGGGTCTTTCCATGCATACGAAGCGCTAGGACAGCGACCAGGCTCGTCTTGGCGTACCAACCACCAAACCAACTCCGCTCAGCGTCTAGCGCTCCTCCGTTGTGAGGATTCCCGGACATCCTCGCAAAGATCCTTGCTGAGAAAGTGCTCAAAAGCGGACAGATACGGCCAATCGACAGCCCAATACGGACACTAGCTGAATTGCCTGCGATAGAGCGTCGGCGTAAGCCCCAACCTTTCGCTGAACAAGTAGCGCATATGCCGCACACTGCCGAAGCCACTGCGGTAAGCCACTGTTTTCAGCGGAAGCTCCGTGGTTTCCAACAGCGCTCTGGCGCTGTCGATGCGCGCGCTTTGCACAAATTCCATCGGCGTCATGTTCACTTCGCGGGTAAAAAGCCGTGCAAAGTGACGTGAGCTCATAGCTGCCAGCGCGGCCATGCGCTCGATGCTGAACTCCTCCGTCACATTTTCCAGTACGTAATTCTGGACTCTGGCAATAGGCGAATCGTCCTTGGCGACGGCCGCCACCAAAGGGCTGAACTGCATCTGCCCGCCTTGACGCTGCATCACCACCAGCAACACCTTGGCCACGGCCAACGCCATTTTCTTCCCATGGTCTTCGGCGACAATCGACAGCGCCAAATCGATCCCGGTGGTAACCCCGCCCGAGGTGATCAAGTTTCCATCTCTAACGAATATCCGGTCGGTTTCGACCTCCGCGTGGGGATAGCGCTTGGCCAACCGTTCCGTGTAATTCCAATGGGTAGTGACGCGGCGACCATCAAGCAGGCCAGCCTGCCCCAAAATAAAGGCCCCGGTACAGATCGAGCCCAAACACTTGACCCCTGTAGCGACCTTACGCAGCCAACATTCGATCCGCGGATAAACCTCGTTATAGGCACCCGGCCCACCCGGCACCAACAGCACGTCGTAGCCCCCAGGCGCATCGTCAATCAGCATATCCGCAGTAAGCGCCAACCCATTCGATGCGCGGACCAGCAACTCATCCGAGGCTATTGTCGATATTTCATAGCAGTCGTCTTTAGCCAGGAAGCGGTTAGCAATGGAGAAAACCTCCATCGGCCCAGAGACATCAAGTAGAAGGAGTTCAGGGAACAACACGACTGCGACGGATTTCATGGGGCATAACGCAAGAAAGGAGTAGAGGCCGTAGCTTGCACGCGGCCCTGATAATGATCAAATGCGCAAAAGTGCCCGCGTGCCATCCGGGGCATAATTTATGGGATTTGAACCCGTCTTCTAGCGTTTCAATTCATCGCAAACCGTTGCAGTACGGAGGGTTCGCCCTTCCTTGCCGTCTCGATTCGTCGCTATTTGGCACAGTGTTTTCGACACCCTCTTTAGCGGTAGGATGTGGCGTCTTTGCCAATTTTTGCCAAAAGGGCGGATTCCATCATGAGCACCATGAACATTTCTTTACCCGATGCGCTGAAAAGCTTCGTCGATGAGCAGGTTGGCCAGCGTCGCTACAGCACCAGTAGCGAGTACGTTCGCGAACTGATTCGTAAGGATCATGACCGGCAGCATCTGCGTGGTCTGCTTCTGGTTGGAGCGAAATCCGCCCCCACTACGCCTGCCGATGGCGACTACTTCAAATTGCTACGCGTCAAGGTGCGTAGCGCTCGGGCATGAAGACCAAACCGATTACCCCGAGAACACTGGCGAAATGGTGGAGAGTTTTTTGAAGAAGCTCCAAAAGAAAAAGCCCCGCAAATTCTATTTATTTGCGGGGCTTTTCTATATATGGCGGGAATATTAAGGATTTTAATCCTATATTTTCGCCCGCTATATCTGGCAAAGCATTGATATTCGCGACCTCTAGCCGAGAGACCTCCGCCAATCCCAGCTATTTTTTGCAATGTTTTTACACTAACCCTTGTTATTGGGCGGATGGCCCGCGCGGTTGCATGTATATAGAAGAACCTTGGTATTTAGCATCTGCAGCGCAACCAGGATTATTTATACCCCATCCAGTGCTGGGTGGAGGAAGGCGCTTATCTGATTCTATGGTTACCCATTGGCCGCTAGCTTCTTTTTTTAAGAAAATAGTCTGACAGTAGTATGGGCCTAGACCTGTCACTACTTTGTACTGACTGGTCTCGTCAATTGCAATTGTCCTGGTTCCTCCGCAGGAGCTGTATGTGGTAGAAATTCCCGGCACTGTAATTTGTGAATATTGCATAGACTGTATACTGAGATAAGGCTTTCGCTCTAAGAAAACTTTAACTTTGTTTATGCCAGAGCCAAAGTTAACTGGCTCTGCATAGCCGTAACAATCATAGTCATCCGCCCATACTACAAACTCACCAGTCATGGTGTTGGTTCGCTCAAAGGTGACTTCAACTTTATTGCCGCTAGACGGCTTTTGAAGGGGAGGCGCTGTGCAACCGGCTAGTAAGAGCGCCAAAGATAAAGCAATACACGTTTTAAACTTTCTGACTATGCTGGTCATGGAAATCAATAAGCCTTTTCATTATCCGCTTTGGTGCGGGGCTTAATATAAAGTGAGGACCCTTGAAATTGCGGACTGGCAATACAGTAAGGCCCTTGAGTTTCAAGCGCCCAAAAAGGAAGATGGGGATTGATGCGCTGCACGCTATCTAGCTCCCTCCATTGGTTATCTTCTCCTTTGGCAGAGTATATAGTTTCGCAATCGTTAGCTCCCACGCCAGTAACAATTTTGAGCTCCTTAACTCCCTCGATTAACACTGTCTCGACCTCGACGCACTGGGATCGATATAGAGGCAGACCTGGGATCGGGGAGTTCTCATGGGCGGCATATATAGTTAAGTACTTCTTTCTAGGAACTGAATATGCTCCAATCATCTGCGTGTAAGGTAACGTTATAGCTCTAGGGGAGAAACAATCATAGTCGTCAGCGTAGTAAAAAAATTAACCGCCGGATCATTTGATCGATCAAGTATTAAACGCACCCCCTCCTCTACTTTAGCTTCTGGTGGCATTGAAGCGCATCCAGAAACAAGTAAATATCCAATGATATTTGTTAAAGTTAAAATAGAGGATTTAATTATTGCCATGGGGTTACATCCATACGGTAGTTTACAAGCTCTATTGTGTCTAATCTCATAGTAGCTCTTCTCTGGCTATGGAAATGTCAGCTGGTGCATCGATGTGGATTCGCGCCCGAGATCCCGTAATCTCACCTAGCCTGATTCCAATGACGGTCGTGGCTAGCTGCTTCAACAGCTTCTCCCTACCGGAGCCGGCGGCTAGGTGCAGGAAGAGGCTTTAGCCAGAAGAGGGCCAGTGCAGAGCCTTCGACACTTTTTCGCCAGTGCTAATACCCAGAAACGCAAAAACCCCTGACTTCGCTAGGAAAATCAGGGGCTTAGGTACTGCTATATGGCGGGAAGATAGGGATTTGAACCCTAGGTACCATCGCTGATACAACGGATTTCGAATCCGTCCCGTTCGGCCACTCCGGCATCTTCCCGTGGCGGCGCGCATGATAGCAGCTGAAATCGATTTGGCGAAGCCCGCCGGGTAAATTTCTTGCCTGCTTTCAGATGCTTGCGTCATTCGGCTGGTGTATGGCAACGGCGACAGCAAGCTGCCGTCGCTGTCCGGGCCGTTTACTGGGTCAGTTTGGTCAGGGCTTCGCGGTATTTGTCGGCGGTCTTTTGCGCGACGTCGGCGGGTACTGCGGGGGCTGGAGGTTGTTTGTTCCAGCCGGTGGACTCCAGCCAGTCGCGCACGAATTGCTTGTCGAAGCTTGGCGGGCTCTGGCCTTCGGCATAGCTCTCGGCGGGCCAGAAGCGGCTGGAATCGGGGGTCAGCACTTCGTCCATCAGGGTCAGGGTGCCGTTCTCGTCGAGGCCGAATTCGAATTTGGTATCGGCGATGATGATGCCGCGGGTCGCGGCGTACTCGACAGCGGCGCTATAGAGGGCAATGGCGGTGTCGCGCACTTTGGCGGCGATGTCCGCGCCGATGATGGCCTCGCATTGCTCGTAGGAGATGTTTTCGTCGTGGTCGCCGACGGCGGCCTTGGTCGACGGGGTGAAGATCGGTTGCGGCAGCTTGGAGGCTTCCCGTAGGCCGGCGGGCAGTTGGATACCGCAGACGGTGCCGTTCTTCTGGTATTCCTTCCAGCCGGAACCGACGATGTAGCCACGTACGATGGCTTCCACGGCGATTGGCTTGAGGCGCTTGGCGACCACAGCGCGACCCTCGACCAGCGGCAGCTCGGCGGCCGGCACCACGTCTTCGACCTTGTCGCCGGTGAAGTGGTTGGGCACCAGGCCGGCGAGTTTGTCGAACCAGAAATTGGAGATCGCGGTGAGGATCTTGCCCTTGTCCGGGATCGGCTCGGCGAGGATCACGTCGAAGGCCGAAAGACGGTCGGTGGCGACCATCAGCATGCGCTTGTCGTCGATTTCGTAGAGGTCGCGGACTTTGCCCGAGTAGATCTTTTTCAGGCTCAGGGTCGAGGGTGTGGTCATTTCTGGATTTCCGTCTTTAGGAAACGAAACAGGCGAAACCCACCGGGTTTCGCCTATTGGTAATGCAACAACACTAGCGGCGAAGCTTAACCCAGATTGTCCTGGATCAGCGTCAGCACGCGGCGGGTTACGTCGGCCGGCGCAACGGTGTTCAAGTCTTTCTCCACCGTGACCTGCACGCTATCGCCGACCGGGGTCAGGCGCACCTGATAGCGCTCGGCGCGCTCCTCGATGGTTTCCTTATCAGGTTCGCCGCCAAACACCTTGCCGAAGAAGCCAGGCTCTTCGTCTTTCTTGCGGGCGCCTTCAGCCAGGTTGACGTAGTACACGCCAAGGCTGCGGTTAAGGTCGTCGATGCGTACGTCGGCCAGTTCCAGAGAGCGGCCAACGGCGGACCAGGCACGATCGAAATCGGCGCCCAGGTTGAGTATCGGATTGCCGTTGCCGTCCTCGGTAAGGCTGACGCGGCTCGGCGCGTCGAAATCGCGAGCGGCCAGCAGTGACACCGAACCACCCTGCTCGGCGCTACGGGCCAGGCTGACGAGCATTTCGTCGAGCAACGCGGCGTCGACGCCAGCATTGCCGCTACGACTGGTGAAGGCGACATCGGCATTGCTACCGGCCGGGCGCAAGGCACTGACCACGAAGACTTCACTGGTGTTGCGCTGCACGCCGGGCTCGATACGCACCCGTACGCGGGCCTCGGTGGCCGCGGCGCCGCCGTCGACACTGCTGCTCAGGCGGCTGGCCATGGTGGACGACAGCTGATCGATACGCTGCCAGGCGCTACTGAATTCGCCGGTCTGAGGGCGCTCGTCGACGATCTGAAAGCCATTGTCTTCGAAGAACTGACGGGCCAACGGCCAGACTTCGGCGGGCACGCGCTGGGCAACCAGCCAACGCGAATCGCCGCTCTTTTGCAGACTGAACTCGCTGGCGTCGGCGCTGATCGACATCGGCTGCGGCCGCGGCACTTCGTACTCGCCCTGAGCCTTGCTGTCGGCGACCTGCTGCGGCACCGGCAGCAGTGGATCGATGCGCTTGGCCTCGACACCGGCAGGCATTTGCATGGGCGCGGTTTGCCGCGCTTCGAGGTAATCGCTACCGCGATCGCGGAAATAGCCGTTTTCGCCGTAGATCCAACCGCAACCGCTGACGCTGGAGATGATAAGAGCAAGTGCTGAGAGTCCGCCCAGTCGCTTCATGCGTGATATTTCCTCAATTAAACCAATACGCCGGACTGGCGCAGGGCCTGACGCAGCGGTTCATGACAACGCGGGCTGAGCCAGGTCAGCGGCAAGCGGATACCGTTAGGCATCATGCCCATTTCATGCAGGGCCCACTTCACCGGGATAGGGTTGGATTCGATAAACAGCGCCTTGTGCAGCGGCATCAAGCGGTCGTTGATGGCACGGGCGATGGCCGCCTCGCCACGCATGGCGGCGGCGCACAGGTCGCTCATGGCGCGCGGGGCGACGTTGGCGGTTACCGAAATATTGCCGCGACCGCCCATCAGCATCAGTTCGACAGCGGTGGCGTCGTCGCCGGAGTACACGAGGAAATCCTTGGCGACCCGGTCCAGCACTTCTTTGCCGCGCTGCAGGTCGCCAGTGGCTTCCTTGATACCGATGATGTTGTCGATCTTCGACAGACGCTCGACGGTTTCCGGCAGCATGTCGCACACGGTGCGGCCCGGTACGTTATAGAGAATCTGTGGGATCGCCACGGCTTCGGCGATATGACGGAAGTGCTGGTACAGGCCTTCCTGGGTCGGCTTGTTGTAGTAGGGCGTGACCAGCAGGCAGGCGTCTGCGCCAACCTCGGTCGCCGCCCGGGTCAGCTCGACCGATTCACGGGTGGAGTTGCCACCGGTACCGGCGATGACCGGAATACGCCCGGCGACCTGGTCGACCACACGTCGGATGACTTCGATATGCTCGCCCACATCCAGCGTGGCGGACTCACCCGTGGTGCCGACCGCGACTATGGCGTTGGTGCCTTCTTGCAGATGGAAATCCACCAGTTTGCTCAGGCTGTCCCAATCGAGACCACCTTGTGCATCCATGGGCGTGACCAGTGCCACCATACTGCCCGCAATCATGCAACCGCTCCTGCCGGAAAAAGAGAGCGGTAATGGTACTGGCGCCACCAGCCTTGCACAAGCGAAGTACAAGGCTCTCGAACAACCAGAATTTCTGTGCGAAGCACCGAACAATCCTCGCCCAGACGACCCATGAGCATTCCCCTGGGCTACGCTTTTCGCTACCCTTCCGCCTTTGCTTGACGCACTTCGTGTGCGCAGAGCGTTAATCGCTTTAGGAAGGTTGCATGTCCACCCCCCCAGTTCGCGAACAATTCCTCCTTATCAGTGCGCTCGGCCCCAATGCCATGGAGCTGACCAACGTCCTGTGCCGCACCAGCCATGAGAACCGTTGTGCTGTGGTCAGCACCCGCCTGAGCCGCCATGGCGACTTCAGCGCCCTGGTGCTACAGATCTCCGGCAACTGGGACGCCCTGGCGCGCCTGGAGGCGAGCCTGCCCGCCCTGGCGAAGAAGCACAGCTTCTCGGTCAATGTGATCCGTAGCGCAGCATCGGAAGCTCGCCCCCAGGCGCTGCCCTATGTCGCTTACGTCAGCGCGGCCTACCGCCCCGACATTCTCAATGAGCTGTGCCAGTTCTTCATCGACCATCATGTCGAGCTGGAAAACCTCACCTGCGATACCTACCTGGCGCCACAGACCGGCGGCACCATGCTCAACGCCACCCTGACCGTGACGCTGCCGGCTGGCACGCAGATCAGCTGGTTGCGCGACCAGTTCCTCGATTTCGCCGATGCGTTGAACCTGGACGCCCTGATCGAACCCTGGCGCCCACAGAACCCTTAAAAAGGAATGTTTTTATGGCCGTAGCAGTCGATACCGCGGTTGCCGATTTCCAGGCACAAGCCACCAGCGGCCAGCAGGTGCAGCTGAGCGCGCTCAAGGGTCAGCAGATCGTGCTGTATTTCTACCCGAAGGACAGCACGCCGGGCTGCACCACGGAAGGCCAGGGTTTTCGTGACCAGTACCCGGCTTTCCAGGCCGCCAACACCGTGATTTTCGGTGTCTCCCGGGATGGCTTGAAGTCCCACGAGAACTTCAAGTGCAAGCAGGAGTTCCCGTTCGAGCTGATCTCCGATAAAGACGAAGCGCTGTGCCAGCTGTTCGATGTGATCAAGCTGAAGAAGCTCTACGGCAAGGAATACCTGGGCGTCGACCGCAGCACCTTCCTGATCGATAAGAACGGCGTACTGCGCCAGGAATGGCGAGGGGTGAAAGTGCCAGGGCATGTCGATGCAGTACTGGCGGCGGCGCAGGCCTTGAACAAAGGCTGAATGCCAGCTCGCTCAGCTCTCGCCATGAATCGTAGGGCGGACATGCCGAAGGCTTGTCCGCCACCCTGGGGAGCCAGGACAGAGCTTCGCTATATCCCCCCTACAAAAGCACGCCTCGTAGCCTGGATAAGCGCAGCGTAATCCGGGACCGGGTCGCCGCCATCCCAGATTGCGCAGGAACATGGGATCTATCAGAGCCATGTTTTCTTCCAGCATCGCTGGTTTAGTGGATGGATAAAGCGCCATCCACCCTACGCCCGCATAGATCCTACGTATAAACATAGGGTCTACAAAAAGCGATGCAGGGCCTTACATAAGCCAACCGCCGCTGCTTACGGGCTTTTGTATCCCGCCGGTTCGGTGCGCGGCCACGCGTCGATCACCGCTTTGAACAGGGTCGCCAGCGGGATAGCGAAGAACACGCCCCAGAAGCCCCACAGGCCGCCGAACAGCAAAACCGCGCAGATGATCGCCACCGGATGCAAATTGACCGCCTCGGAGAACAGCAGCGGCACCAGCACGTTGCCGTCGAGCGCCTGGATCACGCCGTAAACCACCATCAGGTAGAGAAACTGATCGCTCATGCCCCACTGGAACAAGCCGATCAGCGCCACAGGTACCGTCACCACCACGGCGCCGATATAGGGCACCACTACCGACAGCCCGACCAACAGCGCGAGCAGCGCCGCGTAGTTGATGCCCAGGGCGGCGAAGGCGATGTAGGTGACCACGCCGCAAATAATGATTTCGATCACCTTGCCGCGAATGTAGTTGGCGATCTGCTTGTTCATTTCACGCGACACTCGCGTTATCAAGGGCCGCTCGCTCGGCAGGTAGCCACGGAACCAGCGCCCGATCAGCTCGCGATCCTTGAGAAAGAAGAACACCAGAATCGGCACCAACACCAGGTAGATCATGACGCTGACCAATAGCGGCAGGCTGGACAGGGAAAACGACACCGCCAATTGGCCGAACGTACCCAGCTCACCGCGGATCGATTCAATCAGCTGCAATACCTGGGCATCGCTGATCAATTCGGGATAGCGCTCCGGCAGCAGCAACAATAACGCCTGCCATTCAACGAGCATGCGCGGCGCTTCGTTGAACAGGGTAATCAACTGCCGCCAGATCAATGGCAGCAGCACCAGCATGCACAGGGCCAGCAGGCCGATAAACAGGATGAACACCAGCCACACTGCAATGATCGGCGGCAGACGCAAGCGTTCGAGCGCGCTGACCATCCCCTGCATCAGGAACGCCAGCACCAGCCCCGTGAGCACCGGCGCGAGCATGCCGCCGAGCCCCAGCACCACGGCAAAACCGAGCACCAGCAAAAGCGCCAGAACCACCGCCTGCTCATCGGAAAAATAGCGATAAAACCAGCCCCGCAACACGTTAAGCATGGATGTCCCTTAGCCCGAAAACACCGTCTTGAAATACTTCAAGCCTTGCGCAGCCAATAGCGGTAAACGCCGGCCTCGGCTTCCTCGTGCAATAGCCCGTGACCGGCCAATTGCGCGAATACACGGAAGTCGCGCTGTGATCCGGCATCGGTTGCGGTGACCTTGAGCACCGCCCCACTGGGCAACCGATTCAGCTCCAGTTTGGCCTTGAGCAGCGGTAGCGGACAATTCAGGCCGCTGGCATCCAGCTCCACATCGAAAGCATTGGCCCAGTCTTGCGCATCTTTCATGCAATATCTCCTCATCCAGGCCCTGGCTCTGTTGTCGTTTTATTGCGACCGCGTCGGCACCAGCTCTGGCACGAGGCGCACGGCACGCGGCTATTTCAAATCGGCGGGAGAAACGCGGTATCACGCCATAACAGCGCCCGCCCCACCCCGGGTTGCGCGGCAACGGTCACGGCCCTTTAGGATACCCAAGCCCGCACGACCCTGGCCAGGCGAGCGCGTACCCGGCTACAGTAACGCCTTTGAACACCACGAGCCCCGTGCATGAATTTTCTGCGCCCCACCCTGTTGACGCTCGCCTGCCTGATCGCCCTCCCCACTGCCGCCAGCGACCTCCCCTCGCTCGGCGACGCCAGCTCGGCGCTGGTTTCGCCACAGCAGGAACACCAGCTGGGTCGCGCCTGGCTGAGTCTGGTTCGCGGACAGGTCCATCAACTGTCCGACCCGCAGCTCAAGGATTTCATCGAGAGCAGCGTCTATCGCATCAGCGAAACCAGCGAGGTGCAGGATCGACGCCTGGAATTCGTAGTGCTCGACAGCCCGCAAATCAACGCCTTCGCCGCACCGGGCGGGATCATCGGGGTCAATGGCGGCCTGTTTCTCTATGCCCAGACCGAGGCCGAGTACGCCTCGGTAATCGCCCACGAACTGGCCCACTTGTCGCAGCGCCACTTCGCCCGCGGCCTGGAAGCCCAACAGCGCATGCAGATTCCAGTGATGGCCGGCATGCTTGCCGGCATCGTCGCCGCGGCCGCTGGGGCCGGTGACCTGGGCGTTGCCGCAATCGCCTCGACCCAGGCCGCCGCCCTACAGGAACAACGGCGCTTTTCCCGTCAGAACGAACAGGAGGCCGACCGCATTGGCCTGGTCAACCTGGAAAAAGCCGGATACGACCCGCGCGCGATGCCGAGCATGTTCGAGCGCCTGATGCGCCAGTACCGCTACGATCGCATGCCGCCGGAATTTCTCCTGACCCACCCGGTATCCGAATCGCGTATTGCCGACACCCGCAACCGCGCTGCGCAATACGCGGATGGCGGCACCAGCGACAGCCTGCGCTACCAGCTGATGCGCGCCCGCGTGCAACTGATCTACGAGGAAACCCCAGGCCTGGCCGCCAAACGCTTCCGCGCCATGCTCGATGAAAACCCCGGGCTCGATGCCGCCCGCTACGGCCTGGCCATTGCCCAGGTGAAAAGTGGCCAACCCGCGAAAGCGCGCGAGACCCTGCAACCGCTGCTGGAAAAAGCACCAAACGATATCGCCTACAATCTGGCGCAAATCGATGCGGACCTTGCGACAAGCCGCCTGCCCGAGGCCGCGAGCCGGGTCGAACGGCTACTCGAGCTGTATCCGAAAAACTACCCAGTCAATCAGGCGCACGTCGACCTGCTGCTCAAGCAGGGGCGGACTCAGGATGCCGAACGCGCGCTCGATCAACTACTCAAGCGCCGCGACAAAGACCCGGACATCTGGTACCAGGTCGCAGAAGTCCGCGGCCTCAATGGCAATACCATTGGCTTGCACCAGGCCCGCGCCGAGTTCTTCGCCCTGGTTGGCGACTACGACCAGGCCATCGAACAACTCGACTTCGCCAAACGCCGACTCAGCAACAACTTCCAGCTGGCCTCACGTATCGACGCGCGGCAACGCGAGCTGATCGAAGATCAACGCATGATCCAGCAGATGATGCACTAGCAAGCAAGGCCTTTGGCTGCAATCCGGGGACGCGGCCGCGGATTGCTTGCGCCAAGCCTTATCCGAACTTGGCGCCCTAATCGTTAGCCCTGTGCATCTGCAAGGTCTACGGCCGAAGGCTTGTCCGCCCTGCCAACGCGTGCTTCGTAGCCCGGATGAAATCCGGGGAATTCTCGCCAGCAAAGCCGCTTCCGGATTACATCCGGCCGCGTGGTCTAGGCGTTACCGGACAGCTTCAGGCGTGCCGCCTGGGTGAAGTCGAGCATGCGCTTGAGCGGCTTGATCGCCTTGGGAATCAGCGCCGGGTCGACGAATATCTCGTTGCTGCCCTCGCGCAGGCAGCTGAGCGTCCGTTCCAGCGTGTTCATCGCCATCCACGGGCAATGCGCACAGCTGCGGCAGGCCGCGCCGTTACCGGCGGTGGGCGCCTCGATGAACTCCTTGTCCGGGCACAGCTGCTGCATCTTGTAGAAAATGCCGCGATCGGTGGCGACGATAAACATCTTGTTCGGCAGGGTTTGCGCGGCGGCGATCAGCTGGCTGGTCGAACCGACCGCATCGGCCAACTCGATCACCGCGGTCGGCGACTCCGGATGCACCAGTACCGCGGCATCGGGATACAGCGCCTTCATATCCTCAAGCTGCTTGGCCTTGAATTCCTCATGGACGATGCAGGCACCGTCCCACAGCAGCATATCGGCACCGGTCTTGTTCTGGATGTAACGCCCCAAATGCTGGTCGGGCGCCCAGATGATGCTCTCGCCGTTATCCATCAGATGTTCGACGATCTCCACCGCGCAGCTGGAGGTCACCACCCAGTCGGCGCGCGCCTTGACCGCCGCCGAGGTATTTGCATAGACCACCACGGTGCGTTGCGGATGCTGATCGCAGAACGCCGCGAACTCCTCCACCGGACAGCCCAGGTCGAGCGAGCAGGTCGCCTCCAGAGTAGGCATCAGCACACGCTTTTCCGGGTTGAGGATCTTCGCCGTCTCGCCCATGAACTTGACCCCGGCGACCAACACGGTCTGCGCCGGATGGGCATTGCCGAAACGCGCCATTTCCAGGGAATCGGAAACGCAGCCGCCGGTCTCTTCGGCGAGCGCCTGCAATACCGGGTCGCAGTAGTAATGAGCGACCAACACGGCGTTCTGCTTCTTCAGCTCGGCGGCGATTTCGGCGCGATAGAACGCTTCCTGCTCGGGCGTCAGCGGCTTGGGCTGTTTGGCATCCAGGTGGGCCTGGACTAGAAGGCGTTCGGAAATCTGCGTCATATCATCGGGCCCTGTGAAGGTCTGGCAGCGGCGAAACTCGAGTATACCCGCAGACAACACGGGCACAGCGCGCCAAGGCTGGAAAAGCAGCGGACACAAAAAAGCCCGAGAGCTCCTTTCCAGAGCCATCAGGCTTTTAGCGCCTCCCAGAGGAAGGAAATATGGTGGGTCGTGTAGGATTCGAACCTACGACCAATTGGTTAAAAGCCAACTGCT
>CBIHLF010000035.1:0-59647 GCA_966210435.1 uncultured Pseudomonas sp.
ACCCGTTACCCATGTCTCCCGACAGGCGTTACCCATGTATACCGGCTGAACACACCGCGCACCCTACCTCCACAGCTCAAGGCGTCAGGTCGAACAGCGCCTTGCCACTTTCCATATCGCTGGGTACGGAGAAATGCTCGTGGGCGATCAACCACTTCTCGCCCTGTTGGCGCAGGCATTGGGTCACGCGCATCCAGCAGCTCTGGGTCTGGCCCTTGTCATCGGTGCCGCCGCAATGGAGCAGGTAGTGCGCCACGGCCAAATCGTCGCCGATCATGAAACTCGGCTCGTGCACCTCGAACAGGCTCGCGCCGGTGCACATTTCCATGCACGCCTGCCAGTGCGCCTGGTAGGCGTCGCGGCCGACGAACCGCAGCGGGCCGATAGCGTCGTAGGCCACCACGTCGTCGCTGTAGTGACTGATGATGCGCTCGACATTCTTGCTTTGCGCGGCCCGCGCCCAGCTGTCGATGGTGTGTTTGATCTGATTTTGTGGGGTCTCGATAATCATGCTCTGCTCTCCTCTAGCGCGCGCCGGGAAGTGGCACGCTCAAACATCCAACTGGCGCACCGGCCGCACCTCGACACTGCCGACCCGCGCCGCCGGAATCTTGCCGGCGACCTGCAGCGCCTCATTGAGGTCGCGGGCCTCGATCAGGTAGAAGCCAGCCAGTTGCTCCTTGGTCTCGGCGAAGGGCCCGTCGGTGATGGTCAATTTTCCGCCGCGCATACGCACCGTGGTGGCCGTCTCCACCGGCTGCAACGCCTCGGCGGCGAGCATGCGTCCGCTTTGTTGCACGGACTCGGCATAGGCGTGGCACTCCTCGTCCCGCGGGCTATCGGGGGAGTCGTGCAACAGCTTTTCATCGCTATAGACCAGGCATAGATATTTCATGGTGCTCTCCGGCGTACTCGCGTTTTTCGCGATGGTTAATCACTAGTCGCGCGGCCGTGCGACAAATCGACAGCGGCGCTGAAAATATTTTTTATGGCCGATCAGCGGCGCGGATCGGTCTAGTAAGTCGCGGCTAAAGCGGAGTGCCGCCCAGCCCATCCCACAGGACTGGCGGTGCTGGTGTCGTCCAGACGCCGCGCTATCGCGCAGCAAGCTGGGGCTCAGGACCAAAACCGTAGGATGGGTTAGGCGCCCGTAAGTCGACCCGCTGCCAGCAGAACAAGCGCGCCGTAACCCATCATCGATATTCGTCCCGCCAACGGGTACAGGCATAAAACGCCCGATGGGTATCGCTGCGCTCAACGCCATCCTACGGTTATGGTCTCCTGCACGAATCCGTACAAATCACCGTTCAGGCACCCTTCAATGCCTGCAAGCGCTGCTCGAGAAATTGCCGATCCGGCCCCTGCTGGGCTAACTGCAAGGCGCGTTGATAGGCCTCGCGAGCGGCGGCGTATTGGCCCAGGCGCCGATGAAAATCGGCGCGGGCGGCGTGGGCCAGGTGGTAATCGAGCAGCTCGCCGCGCGCGAGCAGATTCTCGACCAGCGTCAACCCAGCTTGCGGACCGTCGCGCATGGCCACCGCGACCGCGCGGTTGAGTTCGATCACCGGCGATGGCGTGATACCCAGCAGCGCATCGTAAAGACCGACGATCTGCGCCCAGTCGGTGGCCTCCATGCTCGGCGCCTCGGCATGCACAGCAGCGATCGCCGCCTGCAGGCTATAGGGGCCGAAGCGCCGCGAGCGCAAAGCCTGCATCACCAGGGCCTCGCCTTCGGCAATCAGCTCAGCGGACCATAGCAAGCGGTCTTGGGCTTCCAGCAGCACCGGCTCGCCGCTGGCCGAGGTGCGCGCCGGGCGCCGCGATTCGTGCAGCAGCATCAGCGCCAGCAGGCCCATCACCTCGGGTTCGGGCAGCAGCTCGGCGAGCAACCGGCCCAGGCGGATCGCCTCGCTGGACAGGTGGCTGCGGGTCAGGGAGTCGCCGGAACTGGCGAAATAACCTTCGTTGAACACCAGGTAGATCACCCGCAACACCGCATCCAGGCGCTCGGCCAATTCGTTGCGTCCCGGTACTTCATAGGGAATGCCGGCGTCGCGGATCTTGCCCTTGGCGCGCACGATGCGCTGGGCCACGGTGCTCGGGCTGCTAAGAAAGGCGTGGGCGATGTCCTCGGTGCTGAGGTCGCAGATTTCACGCAGGGTCAGGGCCACCTGGGCATCAGCGGCCAGGGCGGGGTGACAGCAGGTGAAGATCAGCCGCAGGCGGTCGTCCTCGACGCTTTCGCCGTCCCACACAGACTCATCGTCCGCAGCGATGGTTTGCGCCAGGCGCTCGTCGAGCGGTTCGAAGCGCGCCTGCCGGCGCAGACCGTCGATGGCCTTGAAGCGCCCCGCCGAGACCAGCCAGGCCCGTGGATTGGCCGGCACGCCGTCACGCGGCCACTGCTCCATGGCGGCGCGAAAGGCTTCGTGCAGCGCTTCCTCGGCCAGATCGAAATCACCCAGCAAGCGGATCAGGGTAGCCAGCACCCGCCGCGACTCATCCCGGTAAATGGCAGCGAGCGTTTCGCTCGGCGATACAGCAGCGTCCATGATGTCCTTCCCGTCGGCGGGTGCGAGGGGTCACCCGCAGGGGCGACCCGGCCAGAACCGCGAAGCAAGGATCCTAGCTGCTCACAGCCGGTCCGGCCAACCCGAACTCTGCAGACCAGGATTCTGCAACGCAGTTCGCGGTGCCACCGCGGCGGGCGACGAAACAGCACGGCGCACTTGTGGCACGCCGGTCACGCAGGGAGGTTGGAAAAAACCGCGATGCTTGTGGCGTCGCGGGGGTATTGCTCAGGGTGGCGGACGCTTACAAGGGCGTCAGCAGCTCGCCGCGTTCGATAAAGGCCTGCAGGTTGGCCAGCAGCAATTGCTCCATCTGCCAGCGGGTTTCCTCGCTGGCGCTGCCGATATGCGGCAGCAGCACCACGTTGTCCAGCTCGCGCAGGGCGGCCGGCACCTCGGGTTCGGCCTCGTAGACGTCCAGCCCGGCGGCGCCCAGTGCGCCGCTTTGCAGCGCCGCGATCAGTGCCGCCTGGTCGACCACCGAGCCGCGCGCGACGTTGATCAGGATGCCCTCGGGGCCGAGGGCTTCAAGCACGGTGCGATCGATCAGGTGCTGGGTCGCCGCGCCGCCGGGGCAGGTCAGCACGAGAAAATCCGCCCAGCGCGCCAGCTCGATCAGCTGCGGCTCGTACTCGTAGGGGCTGCGATCGAGCGGCTTGCGGTTGTGATAACGCACGGCCATTTCGAAGCCGCTGGCGCGCTGCACCACGGCCTCGCCGATGCGCCCCAGGCCGACGATGCCCAGGCGTTTGCCGCTGACCTTGCGGCCCAGTGGAAAAGCGCCATCGAGCCAGTGGCCGGCGCGCAGGAAACGATCGCTCTCGGACAGACGCCGGGCGCTGTCGATGATCAGGCCCATGGCCAGGTCCGCCACGCAGTCGTTGAGCACATCCGGGGTGGTGCTGACCGGGATGCCACGCGCGCGGGCGGCCTCCACGGCAATCGCGTCATAACCAACGCCGAAGCTGCAAATCGCCCGGAGATTGGGCAAGCAGCCGAGTTGCTCGGCCGAGCAACCGAAGCGCGCCGAGGTGGCGAGCAGCTCGAATCGCCCGCCATGCTCACGCAGAAACGCCTGGGGATCGGCCTGCTGCCACAGCGGCGTTACCGCGCACCGGGCGGCCAGTTCGCGGTTGAAGCGCTCGGTCAGCGGACCGATTTGCAACACCTGTACTTGAATCATGGAGTTCCTCTATCACGGGGGAAGCGTCGCGGCTAAAGCCCCTCCCACAATGGTTAGTCCCGTAGGGTGCGCTGTGCGCACCCGCACTCAAGTAATCGGCGCCGGGTTGAACAGTACGATGTCGTTGTGCAGCTGGTGCCGTTCGGCCCAGGTCTGTGTGCGCCCGCTGGCCACCTCCAGGTAGTAATGGAACAGCTGCCAGCCCAGCTCCTCGATGCTCGCCCGGCCGCTGGCGATCACCCCGGCGTCGATATCGATCAGGTCCGGCCAGCGCTCGGCCAGTTCGCTGCGCGTGGCGACCTTGACCACCGGCGCCATGGCCAGGCCATAGGGCGTGCCGCGCCCGGTGGTGAACACGTGCAGGTTCATCCCGGCGGCCAGTTGCAGAGTGCCGCAGACGAAATCGCTGGCCGGAGTGGCGCAGTAGATCAGGCCCTTGCGCGTGACCCGCTCGCCGGGGCCGACTACCGCGTTGATCGCGCTGCTGCCGGACTTGACGATGGAGCCCAGGGACTTCTCGACGATATTCGACAGCCCGCCCTTCTTGTTGCCCGGCGTGGTGTTGGCGCTGCGATCGGCTTCACCCTTGGCCAGGTAGCGGTCGTACCAGTCCATCTCGCGCACCAGCGCCTCGGCCACCTCGGTGGTTTCGGCGCGGGCGGTGAGCATATAGATGGCGTCGCGCACCTCGGTATTCTCCGAGAACATCACGGTGGCGCCCGCGCGGATCAACAGGTCGGCGGCGAAGCCCAGCGCCGGGTTGGCGGTGATACCGGAAAACGCATCGCTGCCGCCGCACTGCATGCCAAGGATCAGCTCGCTGGCCGGCACCGTTTCGCGGCGGCGCTGGTCGAGCTTTTTCAGGCGTTCTTCGGCCATGGCCATGATCTGCTCGATCATCTCGGTGAAGCCGGTTCTGGATTCCTGCAGGCGATACAGCCAGGGCTCGCGCAGGTCCACCGAGGCGTCGCCGTCGTGCATCACCTGCTCGGCCTGCAACTTTTCGCAGCCGAGGCCGACCACCAGCGCCTGGCCGCCGAGGTTGGGATTGCGCGCCAGGTTGCGCACGGTACGGATCGGGATATAGGCGTCGGTGGCGGTGATCGCCACGCCGCAACCGTAGCTGTGGGTCAGCGCCACCACGCCATCGACGTTCGGGTACTTGGGCAGCAATTCCTTGCGGATGCGCTGCACCGCATGGTCGAGCACGCCGGTGACGCACTGCACCGTGGTGGTGATGCCGAGGATATTGCGCGTGCCGACGGTGCCGTCGGCGTTGCGGTAACCCTCGAAGGTAAAACCTTCCAGTGGCGGCAATGCGGCCGGCGCGGCGTCGGCCATCGGCAGGCTGCCGAGCTCCGGCGCCGCGGGCATTTGCAACAGGGTTTCCCTGACCCAGCTGCCGCGGGCGATCGGTTGCAGAGCATGGCCGATGATCTGGCCATAGCGGCGCACCGGATCGCCCTGGGCAATATCGACCAGAGCCACCTTGTGGCTTTGCGGAATGCCCTCGATAGCCTCGAGGCCATCGGGAAAACGGCTGCCGGCGGCGACGCCCTGGTCATTGACCACCACGGCGACGTTGTCGGCCGGATTGAGGCGGATATGCCGCGGCGAATCTTGATGTTGGATCAGGTCCACGGTGTTTACCTTCGTTCCGGGTTATGGACCCCGGTTTTGTTGATTGAACGGCAATGCATCTGTTCGCGGCTAAAGCGGAGCGCCGCCCGGCCGCGGTGGTCTGCTGATCATGTGGGAGGGGCTTTAGCCGCGACAGGTCGCCCCAAAGATCAAAAGCGTCGCGGCTAAAGCCCCTCCCACACCAGAGTCTGGCAGTACTAAGTCTGGCTAAAACCCACCATGCTCAACGCACCAGACACGGCCGCTTGTTATCGAACTGCCAGCCGGAGATCAGGTACTGCATGGCCACGGCATCGTTGCGTGCGCCCAGGCCCATGCCCTTATACAGCTCGTGGGCCTTGGCCAGTGCATCCCAATCCAGCTCGACACCCAGGCCCGGCGCCTGCGGCACCTGCACCAGGCCGCCCTCGATCTGCAGCGGGTTGTGCGTCAGGTACTGGCCATCCTGCCAGATCCAGTGGGTGTCGATCGCGGTGACCTTGCCCGGCGCGGCGGCGGCCACATGAGTGAACATCGCCAGGGAAATATCGAAGTGGTTGTTGGAGTGCGAACCCCAGGCCAGGCCCCATTCGTTGCACATCTGCGCCACCCGCACCGACCCCTGCATGGTCCAGAAATGTGGGTCGGCCAGCGGGATATCGACGGACTGCAACTGGATGCAATGGCCCATCTGCCGCCAGTCGGTGGCGATCATATTGGTCGCGGTCGGCAGGCCGGTGGCGCGGCGGAACTCGGCCATCACCTCGCGGCCGGAATAGCCGTTTTCCGCACCGCAGGGGTCTTCGGCATAGGCCAGCACACCATGCAGGTCGCGGCACAGGTCAATGGCTTCAGCCAGGGACCAGCCACCGTTCGGATCGAGGGTCACCCGCGCCTGCGGGAAGCGCTCGGCCAGGGCGCGGATCGCCTCGACTTCCTCGGCGCCGCGCAGCACCCCGCCTTTCAGTTTGAAATCATTGAAACCATAGCGCGCATGGGCCGCCTCGGCCTGGCGAACGATGGTCTCCGGGCTCAGCGCCTGCTCGTTACGCACGCGGAACCAGGCGTCGTCGGCCTGGCGCTCGTCGCGGTAACCGAGGTCGGTCTTGCCCTTGTCGCCGATATAGAACAGGTAGCCGAGCATCTCCACCGCATCGCGCTGCTGGCCTTCGCCGAGCAGCGCCGCCACCGGCACGCCGAGGTGCTGCCCGAGCAGATCGAGCAGCGCCGCCTCCAGGGCGGTGACCGCATGAATGGTGATGCGCAGGTCAAAGGTCTGCAGGCCGCGGCCGCCGGAGTCGCGGTCGGCGAAGGCCTTGCGCACCTGGTTGAGCAGGCCGTTGTAGTTGCCGATGGATTGGCCGACCAGCAAGGCGCGGGCGTCTTCCAGGGTCTGGCGAATGGCTTCGCCACCCGGCACTTCGCCAACGCCGACACGCCCGGCGTTGTCTTTGAGAATCAGGATATTGCGGGTGAAAAATGGCCCGTGGGCGCCACTCAGATTCAGCAGCATGCTGTCATGGCCGGCAACCGGCACCACCTGCAGCTCGGTGATCAGCGGGGCGCCGGCAAAGGCGCCTTGCTTGGATTCGGTGTTCATGGTTTTTGCCCTGTTGTTGTCGTTCGGGACTGAAACGTTGCCAATACACAGGCCGTAGGGTGGATGACGCTTTTTCATACACCACACCGACGCCACGGTGGATCGGTGAAGCGTGATCCACCCTACGAGGTTGAGACCGTAGCCCGAACGTAGTCCGAGAAGGTTATCCCCGGATTGCATCCGGGCTACTGACTAGGCACTACGGAGATCATGTGGGAGGGGCCGAGCGGCGATCCGCTTTAGCCGCAAATGCTTTCGCAGGCGCAACATCTGTCGCGGCTAAAGCCCCTCCCACATGCAGTATTCAGCCGATGTAAGTAGTCTTCACCGTCGTGTAGAACTCCTGGGCGTACTTGCCCTGCTCGCGTGAACCATAGGACGAGCCCTTACGGCCGCCGAACGGAACGTGGTAGTCGACCCCGGCGGTGGGCAGGTTGACCATGACCATACCGGCCTGGGCATGCCGCTTGAAGTGATTGGCGTACTTCAGCGAGGTGGTGCAGATACCCGCGGACAGGCCGAATTCGGTGTCGTTGGCCATGGCCAGGGCTTCTTCGTAATCGGCAACCTTGACCACGTTGGCCACCGGACCAAAAATCTCTTCGCGGCTGATGCGCATGTCCGCAGTGCTATCGGCGAACAGCGTCGGCGCCAGGTAATAGCCGTCCTTCTCGCAGCTCACCCGCTCGCCACCGCAGACCAGGCGCGCGCCTTCCTGCTTGCCGATCTCGATGTAGCGCAAGTCCTGATCCAGCTGCGCCTGGGACGCCACCGGACCGATATCCACGCCTTTTTCCAGGGCATTGCCGACGGTAATCGCCTGCATCCGCTCGGCCATGGCCGCGACGAACTGGTCATAGATGCCGGCGGTGACGATCAAACGGCTGGAAGCGGTGCAACGCTGGCCGGTGGAGTAGAAGGCGCTCTGCACCGACAGCTCGACCGCGGTCTTCAGGTCGGCGTCGTCGAGGATGATCTGCGGGTTCTTGCCGCCCATCTCCAGTTGCACCTTGGCCTGGCGCGCCACGCAGCTGGCGGCGATGCTGCGGCCAACGCCGACCGAGCCGGTAAAGCTGACGCCGTCGACCTGCCGGTGCTGCACGATGGTTTCACCGACCACCCGGCCGCTGCCCATCACCAGGTTGAACACCCCGGCCGGGAAGCCCGCGCGGGAGATGATTTCGGCGATGGCCCAGGCGCAGCCCGGCACCAGGTCGGCGGGTTTGAGCACTACGCAGTTGCCGTAGGCCAGGGCCGGGGCGACTTTCCAGGCGGGAATCGCGATGGGGAAGTTCCACGGGGTGATCAGGCCGACCACGCCGAGCGGTTCGCGGGTAACTTCCACCGACACGCCGGGGCGCACCGAGGCCAGCACTTCGCCGGCCTGACGCAGGCATTCGCCGGCGAAGAACTTGAAAATATTGCCGGCGCGGGTCGCCTCGCCGATGGCTTCGGGCAGGGTCTTGCCCTCCTCCCGGGCGAGCAAGGCGCCGAGCTCTTCGCGGCGGGCGAGGATCTCGCTGCCGACCTTGTCCAGCGCGTCGCTGCGCGCCTGAATGCCGGACGTCGACCAGGCCGGGAACGCGGCGCGGGCGGCGGCGATGGCCTGCTCGACCTGGGCGGCGTCGGCCTGGGCGTATTCGCCGATCACATCGGCCAGATCCGACGGATTGATGTTGTCGCTGTAGCTGGCTCCGGCGACCCATTGGCCGTCGATGTAGTTGTCATAACGCTTGTTCATGATCCCTTCCTAGCTAGTGGCTTACGTAGGGTGTCGTGGGGCCGCCCAGGCCGTGCGTACCAATGGCGGTGAACGGCTGGTGCGCAGGGCGCACCCTACGGCGGCAATTGCTTATTGCGCGCCCTGGGCTTCGATCAGCACAGCGAGTCGCTCGTACTCATCGGCTTTCAGTTCGGTCAGCGGAGCGCGCACGGGGCCGGCGTCGTAACCGGAAATCTTCGCGCCGGCCTTGACGATGCTCACCGCATAGCCCTTGCAGCGGTTGCGGATATCCAGGTACGGCAGGAAGAACTCGTCGATGATTTTGCCGACCGTGGCGTGATCGTCGCGGGCGATGGCGCGGTAGAAATCCATCGCGGTTTTCGGGATGAAGTTGAACACCGCCGAGGAATACACCGGTACGCCCAGGGCCTTGTAGGCCGCGGCATAGACTTCCGCGGTCGGCAGGCCGCCGAGGTAGCTGAAACGCTCGCCGAGGCGGCGGCGGATCGACACCATCAGCTCGATATCGCCGAGGCCGTCCTTGTAGCCGATCAGGTTCGGGCAGCGCTCGGCCAGTTGCTCGAGCAGCGGCGCGGTCAGGCGGCAGACGTTGCGGTTGTAGACCACCACGCCGATCTTCACCGACTTGCAGACCTGCTCGACATGAGCAGCGACGCCCTCCTGGCTGGCTTCGGTGAGGTAATGCGGCAGCAGCAGCAAGCCTTTGGCGCCCAGACGCTCGGCCTCCTGGGCCATCTGGATGGCAACGCGGGTCGGACCACCGACACCGGCCAGGATCGGTACCGACTTCTCGCAGGTATCCACCGCGGTCTTGATGATCTGCGAGTACTCGCTGCTATCGAGCGAGAAGAACTCGCCGGTGCCACCAGCGGCGAACAGCGCCGAGGCGCCGTAGGGCGCCAGCCATTCGAGGCGGCGCACATAGCCGGCCGGGTTGAAATCACCGGCAGCATCGAAATCGGTTACCGGGAAGGACAGCAGACCGGAAGAGAGGATGGACTTCAGTTCTTGTGGATTCATTATTCGAACACCCTGTAAGGCGAGTTGTGAGGGAAAGCGTCAGCCGCAGCCGTAGAGATACGTTATCGTACAACTAAATATAAAACCAAGTGTTTTTTCTTTGTCGCTGGATCGAGCGTCCCCCTCGCTACGCCCTCTTCCTTGCAATGCTCGGCTGGCGCCTTGGCATCATAGGTATCAGCCTGGATGCAGACTGAGCGGCGCGGACGTACAGCAATCGAGGACAAAAGGAGCGTTGACAACTTCATCCTGGGCTGATGATAATCCGGTCATAGTCGTACGACAACGTATGACGATAAATAAAAATAACGACTGCACAGGCCTCGCCATGATCACGAAATCACCGGCACCAACGCCTCTACCATGCCCAGCCGTTGGCCACGATCCGCACGCCTGCACGAGCGGCGCCCACGCTGCCCGATCATTGCCCACCTGGCTGGCCGCGCACTGCAGCTATCCGAACGCCACGTCTTTTATCCCACGCCTTGTAAAAAGCGCCACGCATCGCGCCTTACCGGAGCAGCCGAGCAATGCCTGAACACGCCCAAACAACGACACCGCTGGTATTGGAAATGCAGGTCATCCCGGTGGCCGGCCACGACAGCATGCTGCTCAACCTGTGCGGCGCCCATGCGCCCTACTTCACCCGCAACCTGGTGCTGCTCAAGGACAGCGCCGGGCGCAGCGGCATCGGCGAGGTGCCGGGCGGCGAAGGCATCCGCCAGGCGTTGGAGCGGGTCAAGAACCTGGTCATCGGCCAGCCGATCGGCCTCTACAACCGCACCCTGAACAGCCTGCGCCGGGCGATTGCCGGACGCGACGGCAGCGGTCCGCAGGCCACGCGGCATCAAGTGACTTCGGCGGCGGAAGCGGCGGTGCTGAAGCAGCCGCACGAAATAAATCTGCGTCTGGACAATGTGATCACCGCGGTCGAAGCGGCCCTGCTCGACCTGCTCGGCCAGCACCTGGAGGTACCGGTGGCCGAACTGCTCGGCAACGGCCAGCAGCGCGATGCGGTACCGATGCTCGCCTACCTCTTCTATATAGGCGATCGCCAGCGCACCGATTTGCCCTACCTGGCTGGCGTTAACCGCAGCGACGACTGGTATCACCTGCGCCATCAAGAGGCGGTGACGCCGGCGGCGATCGTAGGTCTGGCCGAAGCCGCCCATGCCCGTTACGGCTTCAAGGATTTCAAGCTCAAGGGCGGCGTGATGCGCGGCGCCGAGGAGATGCAGGCGGTGGCCGCGATCAAGGCGCGCTTCCCCGAGGCCCGCGTCACCCTTGACCCCAACGGCGCATGGTCACTGGCCGAGGCCATCGAATTGTGCCGGGGCCAGGGCCATATCCTCGCCTACGCCGAAGACCCCTGCGGCCCGGAGAACGGCTATTCCGGTCGCGAGATCATGGCCGAGTTCAAGCGCGCCACCGGTATCCCCACCGCGACCAACATGGTCGCCACCGACTGGCGGCAGATGGGCCACTCGCTGCGCCTGGAAGCCGTCGACATCCCCCTGGCCGATCCGCACTTCTGGACCATGCAGGGCTCGGTGCGGCTGGCCCAGCTGTGCGAGGAAGTCGGCCTGACCTGGGGATCGCACTCCAACAACCACTTCGATATTTCCCTGGCGATGTTCACCCATGCCGCCGCTGCGGCGCCGGGGCGCATCACCGCGATCGACACCCATTGGATCTGGCAGGAAGGCCAGGAACGCCTGACGCGCGAACCGCTGCAGATCGTCGGCGGCGAGGTCAAGGTGCCGCAAAAACCAGGATTGGGCATCGAGCCGGATCTGGATCGCATCATGCTGGCCCACGAGCTCTATCAACAGGTCGCCAGCGGCGCCCGCGACGACGCCATGGCCATGCAATACCTGGTGCCTGGCTGGCGATACGACCCTAAGCAACCGAGCCTTGGCCGCCCGGATTGATCCCTCAACAGCAACACGGCAAATCCATTCCACCGGAGAATCAACAATGAAAAAAGCCTTTTGCGCCTCCCTGATATCAGCCCTGATGACCTTGACCGCCGGCAGCGCCATCGCCGCCGACGCCAGCGACTGGCCGACTCGCCCGGTGCAGGTGGTGGTGATCGCCAATGCGGGCGGCGACACCGACTTCAACGCGCGGATGATGGCCAAATACTTCACCCAGATCACCGGCAAACCCATGGTCGTGACCAATATGGCCGGCGGAGGCGGCACCATCGCCGCCGACCAGGTCAAGAGCGCGGCCGCCGACGGCAATACCATCCTGTTCACCCACACCGGCCAGCTGATCGTCAACGAAGTCGCCGGCCTGACCGAGGACAGCTTCGACGCCTTCGATATCTCCTGCATCGCCGGGGTCGACAAGGGCGCGGTGTTCGTCTCGGGCAAAAGCTCCGGCCTGAACTCCCTCGACGACCTGATCAGCAAGGCCAAGGCGCAACCCAACACCGTCACCTACGGCACCGAGATGGGCAGCTATTCGCATCTGCAAGGGCTGATGTTCGAGAAGCTCACCGGCGCCAAGATGAAGATGGTGGACGCCGGCACCGTGTCGGAAAAAGTCGTCGCTCTGCTGGGCCAGCGCATCGACCTCGGCGCGATCAGCTACGGTTCGGTACAGGACTATGTGGCCAACGGCGAAATGGTCGCCCTGGCGCAGCCGAACGAGGAACGCAACGCGCTGCTCGGCGACGTCAAGACCTTCAAGGAACAGGGTGTCGACTTCGTCATGGACAAGCCGTACGTGGTGGCCTTTCCGAAAGGCACAGACCCGGCGATCGTGAAGAAGATGGCTGACGTGATGAAGCAGATCACCGAAATGCCGGCCTATGCCGAAGAGCTGAGGACCACCTTCAAGCAGCCGGTCAGTTACTACGGCACCGAAGCGGCGATTGCGCGCCTGCAGCACACCCGTGAACAGTTCATGCAGTTCAAGGATGAGCTGCGCCAGTCCCACTAACAGGCTATTGAAAAGGCTATGTAGCAATTAGCTGTTGCATGGGGGACGAGTGGTCGCGATACGCAGGGTGTGCCGTGCGCACCAAGGATGATGCAGCCAGTGCAGGTGCGCACGGCGCACCCTACGAGGACTGCCAGCCCGCCTTTGCATTCGGCGCCAACAGGCCGTACGCCATTGCAACAACCCATCGGGACATAGCCATTGAAAAAACGCCGGGCGCCCGACAATGCGCCCGCCCTTCACCCAGACGAGGTCCAACATGGATACCTACAAGAAAAAGGAGTTGCTGATTGGCGCGCTGATGCTCGGTGCCGGCCTGCTCTACCTTTTCCTGACCATCAACCTGCCGCGCAAGGGCTTCATCGATGCCTCGACCGTGCCCTATGTGCTGTCTGCCGGCCTCTGTCTGCTGGGTATTCTGCAATTGCTGCAGGCTTACAAAGCCACGCCGGACACCGCCGCGGCCGAGAACGACGAGGCGGCAACCGTCGGCATCGACTACACCACCGTATTCAAGACCCTGGGCCTGGTCGCCGCTTACATCGCCCTGCTGAAACCGGCGGGCTTTCTGCTCGTCACGGTGCTCTATCTCTACCTGCAGTTCATCGTACTCACCCCGCTCGAACAGAAGGTGAATCACCTCGCCTATGCCGTAATCGCCGTCCTCTCGTCGGCCCTGATCTACGCCACCTTCCGTCTGGGCTTCGATCTGATGCTGCCCACCGGCTTACTGAATTTCTAGGAGCCAGCCCATGTTCGACCTCCTGCTAGCGGGCTTCGGCGCGGTCTTCAGCCCCTATATCTTTATTCTGATCGGCCTCGGTGTGGCGGTCGGTATCGTCTTCGGCGCGGTACCCGGCCTGTCCGCGACCATGGCCATCGCCCTGTGCCTGCCACTGACCTACACCATGGGCCCGGCCGCCGGCCTGTCGTTGCTGGTCGCCCTCTATATCGGCGCTACCTCGGGTGGATTGATCTCGGCGATCCTGTTGAAGATACCGGGTACGCCAGCCTCGATCGCCACCACCTTCGACGGCGGGCCGATGATGGACAAGGGCGAAGGTATCAAGGCCCTCGGCATCGGCATCGTGTTCTCCTTTATCGGCACCCTGCTGAGCATCGCCGCGCTGTTCTCCATCGCCCCCTGGCTGGCCAAGGTCGCACTGCGCTTCGGCCCCCATGAATATTTCTCTATCGCCATCTTCTCCCTGACCCTGATCGCCACCCTTTCCACCGGCTCGCTGGTCAAGGGCATTTTCGCCGGGGTGCTGGGCTTCGCCTTCTCCACCGTGGGCATTGCCCCGGTCGATGCGATTCGCCGCTTTACCTTCGGCTCGCCGAACCTCAACGCTGGTTTCGCCATGCTTACGGTGATGATCGGCATGTTCGCCGTGGCCGAGGTGATCAAGATCGCCGAATCCGGCCGCGCCGCGCACAAGACCAAAGTCGCGCCGCTGACCATGAAGAAGGTCAAGGGCTTCGGCTTTTCCCTGCCGGAGTTCTTCGGCCAACTGCCCAACGCCTTTCGCTCGTCGCTGATCGGCATCGCTATCGGCATCCTGCCCGGCATCGGCGCCGGCACCTCGAACATCGTCTCCTACATCATCGCCAAGAAGCGCTCCAAACACCCCGAGCAATTCGGCAAGGGCGCCATCGAAGGCGTGGTCGCCAGCGAAACCGCGAACAATGCCGGCATCGGTAGCGCGATGATTCCGCTGATGACCCTGGGCATCCCCGGTGACACCGTCACCGCGATTCTGCTCGGTGGTTTCATGATCCACGGCATCCAGCCCGGCCCTCTGCTGTTCGTTACCCAGGGCGCACTGGTGTACACCATCTTCGCCGCGCTGATCCTCGCCTCGGTGATGATGCTGGTGTTGGAGTTCTACGGCCTGCGCATCTTCGTCAAGCTGCTGGCGGTGCCCAAGCACATCCTCCTGCCGATCATCCTGGTGCTCTGCGTGGTCGGCGCCTTCGGCCTGAGCAGCCGGCTGTTCGATGTCTGGTCGATCCTGCTGTTCGGCCTGCTCGGCTACGGCTTCGTCAAGGCCGGCATGCCCGCTGCGCCCTTTATCATCGGCTTCATCCTCGGGCCGATGGCGGAGACCAACCTGCGCCGCGGCCTGATGCTGTCGGACGGCAACTTCATGGGTTTCCTCAGCAACCCGATCTCCGCCTGCTTCCTGTTCCTCGCCGCCGCCTCGATCGCCTGGCACCTGCTCAGCTCGCTGCGTGGCCCAAAGAACGGGGTGGGTAAACTGCTGCGTAGTTGACGTGTATGGCCCCAATAGGCTGTGGAAAAACCACCTACGGGGCCGACACCGCATCACCAGGTTTGTAGGAGCCAGCTTGCTGGCGATCCTTGGCACTCGCCTTTTGCTGTATCGCCAGGCCCGATAGCCCGGATGAAATCCGGGGAAAGCTTGCACGGCTGACATCGCGCCCCGGATTGCATCCGGGCTACAAAGGCTCAGCGGCCTGCATCCTCCGGGTTGGGAAACGCGCTGTTGTAGGGTGGACCTTGTCCACCGCTAACAACGCTTGCCGATCTCGCTTTGCGCCAGGGTCCAGCCGGCGAGCCGTTCGTGCAGGGTCAGTCCCAGGCCGGGACGATCCGGCACCCGCATCTTGCCGTCGCGGATCTCCAGGCGTTCGTTGAACGCCGGCTCCAGCCATTCGAAATGCTCGACCCAGGTGGCATGCGCGTAGGCCGCCGCAAGGTGCAGGTGGATTTCCATGACGAAATGCGGCGCCAGGATCATCCCGCGAGTGTCGGCCAGGTTGGCGACCTTGAGAAACGGGGTGATACCGCCGATACGCGGCGCATCGTGCATCAGCACGTCCACCGCCCCGCCTTCCACGTAGGCCATGACTTCCGCAGCGCTGCAGAGCATCTCGCCGCTGCCTATCGGCGTGTCCAGTTGCCCAGCGAGCGCGGCATGGCCGGCGACGTCGTAGGCGTCCAGCGGCTCCTCGATCCACTCCAGCTGGTACTGCTCGAGGGCGCGCCCCATGCGCAACGCGGTCGTTCGATCCCACTGCTGGTTGACGTCGACCATCAGCGGCACCTGCTCGCCAAGACAATTGCGCAGCGCCTCTACGCGCTGCAGGTCGATCCGGCCATCGGGCTGGCCGACCTTGATCTTCACCCCGCCGATACCGCGCTCCCGGGATTGCCCGGCGCGTTCTATCACCTCCTCGATCGAGGCCTGCAGGTAACCGCCGGAAGTGTTGTAGCAAGGCACCGCATCACGGTGGGCGCCGAGCAGTTTGGCCAACGGCAGATTGGCGCGGCGCGCCTTGAGGTCCCATAGCGCGGTGTCCAGCGCGGCGATGGCCTGCACCGCCACGCCACTGCGGCCGACCGAGGCGCCGGCCCAGGCCAGTTTGCTCCACAGCCTGGCGATGTCGTTGGGGTCTTCGCCGATCAATAACGGCGCAACTTCCACGGCATGGGCATATTGCGCCGGGCCGCCGGTGCGCAGGGTATAGGAGAAACCCATGCCGTAATGGCCGTGCAGGGTTTCGATTTCGGCGAACAGCAGGCTCACCGCCTCCAGCGGCATTTGCCGGCCAGTCAGCACCTTGGCGTCGCTGACCGCATGTTGCAGCGGCAGGTTTACCGAGCGCAGTTTGATCCAGCAGATGCGGTCCGCGGTGAGGTTGGCGTTTTCAATAGGTTCGAGCATGCAAATTCCTCGTAAGCAAAGCGGCGCTTTGTGATAACAGATGGTCAGCCAGGTGCCCAGCGCTGAGATACGTTGTCGTACAACAATATATTTCAGAACGCGCCGACGACCGCAATGGTCCAAGTTCGCACGGGTTACGAGTTCGCATGACCTGGTCTAGAGGAACGCTCAGGCATGCATGTTAGAGCGATCCAGTCTTTCTTCAATCGTGCAGGAAACGCGGTTATCGCCCAGCGTTCGGTCTTCCTCAGCCATGCAAATAGGTCGGACATTTCCACTATGGTCGCGTTGACAAATGCGCTGATCACTGATGATAATCCATGCAAGTCATACGACAACAGATGACATATCCAATAACAAGAGCAGAGCCCCGCCATGACCACGACTGTTAACGCCCAACAACCCTTCAACCGCCTGCTCCTGACCGGCGCGGCTGGTGGCCTGGGTAAGGTTTTGCGCGAAAGCCTGCGGCCTTACGCCAAGGTCCTGCGCCTCTCCGACATCGCTGCGATGGCACCGGCCAGCGGCGAGCACGAGGAAGTTCAAGTCTGCGACCTGGCCGACAAGGCCGCCGTGCATCAACTCGTCGAAGGCGTCGATGCCATCCTGCATTTCGGTGGGGTGTCGGTCGAGCGGCCGTTCGAGGAGATTCTCGGCGCCAATATCTGCGGTGTGTTCCATATCTATGAAGCGGCGCGCCGGCATGGGGTCAAGCGGGTGATCTTCGCCAGCTCCAACCATGTGATCGGTTTCTACCAGCAGAGCGAAACCATCGATGCCCACTCCCCGCGCCGCCCTGACAGCTACTACGGCCTGTCCAAGTCCTACGGCGAGGACATGGCCAGTTTCTACTTCGACCGCTATGGCATCGAGACCGTGAGCATCCGCATCGGCTCCTCCTTTGCCGAGCCGCAGAACCGCCGAATGATGAGCACCTGGTTGAGCTACCGCGACCTGACCCAGCTGATCGAGCGCGCGCTCTATACACCGGATGTCGGCCACACCGTGGTCTACGGCGTGTCCGATAACGACAAGGTCTGGTGGGACAACCACCTCGCCGCGCACCTCGGTTACCAGCCGCAGGACAGTTCCGCACAGTTCCGCGAGCGGGTCGAAGCCCAGCCCATGCCGGCCGCCGACGACCCGGCGATGATCTACCAGGGCGGTGCCTTTGTCGTCGCCGGCCCGTTCGGCGACGACTGAAAGACCACGCGCGCCACCCGATAACAACAGATAAAAACAACCAGAGAACCGAGCTGCCATGCACGCTGAATTGATTCTCGACGCCCGCAACGCCACCGGCGAAAGCCCGGTATGGAGCGCCCCGGAACAGGCCCTGTACTGGGTCGATATTCCGGCCAGACGCCTGCACCGCTGGAGCGCGGCGGACAACCGCACGCAGCACTGGGAGGCCGGCGAAATGCTCGCCTGCATCGCCCGCCAACGCGACGGCAGCTGGATCGCCGGGATGCAGAGTGGCCTGTTTCATTTGAGCGCCGGCAGCGACGGCAGCCTGATCAGCAGTCAACTGACGGGAGTCGAACACGCCCTGCCCGGCATGCGCTTCAACGATGGCCGCTGCGACCGTCAAGGCCGTTTCTGGGTCGGCAGCATGCTTATGGACATGGCCGCGGGCATGGCGGTTGGCGCAATGTACCGGTATCAGGCCGGGCAGGCCGAAGCGCTGACCGCGCAGCTCGACGGTTTTATCGTGCCCAACGGCCTGGCCTTCAGCCCCGACGGCAAAACCCTGTACCTGTCCGACTCGCACCCCTCGGTGCAGGCGATCTGGGCCTTCGATTACGACACCGACAGCGGCACGCCGCATAACCGCCGGCTGTTCGTCGACATGCAGGACTACCCCGGCCGCCCCGATGGCGCGGCGGTGGACGCCGAGGGCTGCTACTGGATCTGCGGCAACGATGCCGGCCTGATCCATCGCTTCACCCCGGCCGGCAAGCTCGATCGCTCCCTCGCCGTACCGGTGAAGAAGCCGACCATGTGCGCCTTCGGCGGGCGCAACCTGGACACCCTGTTCGTCACCTCGATCCGCCCCGGCGGCGACCTCACCGAACAGCCCCTGGCTGGCGGGGTGTTCGCCCTGACGCCTGGCGTCGGCGGGCTGGAGGAGCCGTATTTCAGCACCTGATCATTGTTTCAACCCGAATGGGGCACGCCCCTGGCGGTCGTGCCTCGCTGCTCGCAACGCTGCCCAACCAACAAAAACAAGACGGAGATTCAGATGAATTTCAAACGCAAGTTGCTTATCGCCGCCCTGCCCTTTGCCTTCTGCGTCAGCGGATTGGCCCAGGCCAGCATGACCCTGAAGATCGCCGAGATTCACCCCGCCGGCTACCCGACCGTGGTCGCCCAGGAACACATGGGCGAGAAACTCGAAAAAGCCACCAACGGCGAACTGCAGTTCAAGATGTTCGCTGGCGGCGTACTCGGCTCGGAGAAGGAAGTGGTCGAGCAGGTGCAGATCGGTGCCGTGCAGATGACCCGCGTCAGCCTCGGCACGGTCGGCCCGGTGGTACCGGACGTCAACGTGTTCAACATGCCGTTCATCTTCCGCGACAACGCGCATATGCGCGCGGTGATCGACGGCGAGATCGGCCAGGAAATCCTCGACAAGATCACCAACTCCGAATTCAACATGGTCGGCCTGGCCTGGATGGATGGCGGTGTGCGCAACCTCTACACCAAGAAGCCGGTGCGCAGCATCGAAGACCTCAAGGGCATGAAGATCCGCGTGATGGGCAACCCGCTGTTCATCGACACCCTCGACGCCATGGGCGCCAACGGTATCGCCATGGACTTCGGCGAACTGTTCAGCGCCCTGCAGACCGGGGTGGTCGACGGCGCCGAGAACAATCCGCCGTCGATGCTCGAGCAGAACCACTACCGCTCCGCCAAGTACTACACCCTGACCGGTCACCTGATCCTGCCCGAGCCCATCGTGATGTCCAAGACCACCTGGAACGAACTCACCCCCGAGCAGCAGGTTCTGGTGAAAAAGTACGCCCATGAGGCCCAGCTCGAAGAGCGTAAGCTGTGGGACGAGAAATCCGCCAGCAGCGAAAAAGCGCTCAAGGAAGCCGGCGTGGAGTTCATCACGGTCGACAAGAAGCCGTTCTACGACGCCACCGCGCCAGTACGTGCCAAATACGGCGCGCCCTATGCGGAGCTGATCAAGCGTATCGAAGCGGTCCAGTAAACCGGTCACTCTGAAGAACGTCGTGGCGACGGCTGCCCGCCGTCGCCACCCGTGGTGAAGTCTCATGAAAAACACGCTGTTGCGCGTCAACGACGCGATCTACCTGACCTGCATCTGGGTCGCGGGCCTGGCCATCGCGGTCATGGCGCTGATCATTCCCTGGGGCATTTTCGCCCGCTACGTGCTGGGCAATGGCGCCGGCTGGCCGGAGCCGGTATCGATCCTGCTGATGGTGCTGTTCACCTTCGTCGGCGCCGCCGCCAGCTATCGCGCCGGCGCCCATATGGCGGTCACCAGCTTTACCGATCGCCTGCCGCAAGCCTGGCAGCCGGCTATCGGCGTGCTGGTGCAACTGCTGATGGCGTCGATCTGCCTGTTCATGACCATCTGGGGTATCAAGCTGTGCAGCGCCACCTGGAACCAGTTCATGAGCACCCTGCCGACGCTACGCGTGGGCATCAGCTACGCACCGATTCCGCTCGGTGGTTTTCTGACCCTGATCTTTATCCTCGAGAAACTGCTGTTCGGCGACCAGAGCCACAGGCGCGCGGTTAACTACGAACTGCTCGAAGACAGCAAGGAGGCCGTGTAATGGATGCCTTGATCCTGCTCGGCAGCTTTATCGTGCTGATTCTGCTGCGCGTGCCCGTGGCCTATTCCCTGGGCATTTCCGCGCTGATCGGCGCCTGGTACATCGATATTCCGCTGCATGCGGTGATGATCCAGATCGCTGGCGGCGTCACCAAGTTTTCCCTGCTGGCCATCCCGTTCTTCGTCCTGGCCGGCGCGATCATGGCCGAGGGCGGCATGTCGCGGCGCCTGGTGAACTTCGCCAGCGTGCTGGTCGGCTTTATCCGCGGCGGCCTGTCGCTGGTCAATATCATGGCCTCGACCTTCTTCGGCGCCATCTCCGGCTCGTCCCTGGCCGACACCGCCTCGGTCGGCTCGGTGCTGATCCCGGAAATGGAACGCAAGGGCTACCCGCGCGAGTATTCCACGGCGGTCACCGTCAGCGGCTCGGTACAGGCGCTGCTCACCCCGCCGAGCCACAATTCGGTGCTCTACAGCCTGGCCGCCGGCGGCACGGTGTCGATCGCCTCGCTGTTTATCGCCGGGATCGGCCCGGGGCTGCTGCTCAGCGCGGTGATGATGGGTATGTGCCTGTACTTCGCG
Organism: uncultured Pseudomonas sp.; assembly: GCA_966210435.1. Lineage (GTDB taxonomy): Bacteria > Pseudomonadota > Gammaproteobacteria > Pseudomonadales > Pseudomonadaceae > Aquipseudomonas. Next base: position 20,766 of record CBIHLF010000035.1, read on the forward strand.
CACAAGCGCAATTACCCCAAGGGCGAAGTCATCCCGCTGCGGCAGGCGTTGAAGATCTGCGCGGAAGCGCTGTGGGGCCTGATGACCATGTTCATCATCCTCGGCGGCATCCTCTCCGGTGTTTTCACCGCCACCGAGTCGGCGGCGATCGCCGTGGTCTGGGCGTTCTTCGTCACCATGTTCGTCTACCGCGACTACAAATGGCGCGACCTGCCCAAGCTGCTGCACCGCACGGTGCGCACCCTGTCGATCGTGATGATCCTGATCGCCTTCGCCGCCAGCTTCGGCTACATCATGACCCTGATGCAGATCCCGGCGAAGATCACCACGCTGTTCCTGACCCTGTCGGACAACCGCTATGTGATCCTGATGTGCATCAACTTCATGTTGCTGGGCCTGGGTACGCTGATGGACATGGCGCCGCTGATCCTGATCCTCACGCCGATCCTGCTGCCGGTGGTGGTCAATATCGGCGTCGACCCGGTGCATTTCGGCATGATCATGCTGGTCAACCTGGGCATCGGGCTGATCACCCCGCCGGTGGGCGCGGTGCTGTTCGTCGGTGCGGCGATCGGCAAGGTCAGCATCGAGAACACGGTCAAGGCCCTACTGCCGTTCTACGTGGCGCTGTTCATGGTGTTGCTGGCGGTGACTTATATTCCGGCCATTTCGCTATGGCTGCCGAACGCGGTGTTATAGATTTTCGCCGCCCGGGAGGGGCGCCGCCCAGGCGCCTTTCCCGCCTCAGTTCTCAGGACTCTCACCCGCCTTATGCCCGCTCCCGCGTTGTTTCCCCGGCATCTCGCCGTAGTCATCCTGGCGTCCCTGGCCTGCTCCTTTGCCGCCAACCATATCGCCGCACGGATCGCCTTCGACCACGACACCGGCCTGCTACTGGCGATGCTCTGCCGCGCGGGCGTCACCGCCCTGGCGCTGACCGCACTGGTGCTGTGGCGCGGCGATTCGCTGCGCATGTCGCGGCAGACCTGGGGCTGGCAGTTGCTGCTCGGTCTGTTGATCGCGATACAGAGCTTCTGCATCTATTCGGCGGTGGCGCGGATTCCCGTGGCGCTGGCGCTGCTGGTGGTCAACCTCGCGCCCATTCTGCTGGCGCTGTTGACCTGGGCCCTGGGCGGGCCGCGACCGACGCGGCGGGTCGCGCTGTTGATGGGGATGATCCTGATCGGCCTGCTGCTGGCGCTGGATGTGCCGACGCAGTTGGCCGGGCAGCGCTCAGTGGATGCGCGCTGGGTCGAGGGCGTGCTATTCGGCCTGACCGGCGCCGCGGTGTTCGCCTGCGCCCTGTGGGTCACCGAGCACAAGCTCAGCGGCATGCCGGGCACGGTGCGCAGCATGCTGACGCTATCGGTGGTGTTTGCCGCTTCGGCGCTGGCCGGGGCCGGCGGCTTGCTCCCGGGAGGGATGAACCCGCCCACCGCCAGTGCCGGCTGGCTGGCCCTCGGTTGCCTGGTGCTGCTCTACGGCGCGGCGTTTTCCACCCTGTTCATTCTGCTGCCACGGCTGGATATCGCGCGCAACGCGCCGGTGATGAACATCGAACCGGTCGCCGGGCTGCTGTTCGGCTGGCTGATCCTCGGCCAGTTGCTCAACGGCCTGCAGATCGTCGGCGGCCTGATCGTGGTCGGCGGCATCGTACTGCTGACCTATCGCCGTCCGACGTGATCGATTCAGGCCTGCTGCGCTTGCGCCTCGGCCGCCTCGTGGGCCTGACGCAGGCGCTCGCGGCTGTTGGTCAGGTGCAAACGCATGGCGGCGCGGGCGGCATCGGAGTCCTGGCGGGCGATGGCTTCGAAGATCTGTTCGTGTTCGCGGCTCAGGCGCGCCAGGTAATGCTGCTGGTCATCCTGGGCGATACGCGCCGAATTCAGCCGCGTGCGCGGGATGATACTGGTGCCCAGGTGGCTCATGATGTCGGTGAAGTAGCGGTTGCCGGTCGCCTCGGCGATCAGCAGGTGGAACTGGAAATCCGAGGCCACCGCATCGCCTTCGCGGGCCACGCTGTAACCCAGGGCATCCAGGGCCGCGCGCATGGCCGTCAGTTGCTCGGCACTGCGCCGCTGCGCCGCCAGGCCCGCCGACTCCACCTCCAGGCTGATGCGCAGCTCGAGAATCGCCAGCACATCGCGCAGGGTGACGATGGTTGCCGGGTCGATACGAAAGCCGCTGGGGCTCGGCGTGTCGAGCACGAAAGTGCCGATACCGTGACGGGTTTCCACCAGACCGGAGGCCTGCAAACGCGACAGCGCTTCGCGCACCACGGTGCGGCTGACGCCCTGCTCTTCCATGATCGCCGACTCGGTCGGCAACTTGTCCCCGCGCTTGATCACACCATCGCGAATGCGCTGGGAGAGTTCGGTCACCAGCTCCTGGGCAAGGCTGCGGTGCTTGCGGCGAACGCGGGGCGCGGGGGTGGAGTTATCCATAGCGGCGATCTTTTCTCGGCTGAAGAACAATACGGCCATCATAGCCCAGCGAGTTGTACGATGACACACCCAAAGGCAGGTTATTCCAGCGCATTGGAGCGACAACGTTGATTTCGCAGCTGATCACCCTTGAAGACCAATTGACCAGCCTGACCCTGGCCCCGGCAATCGGCGCCAGCATCGTCAACTGGACCTTGCGCAGCAACGGCCATGCGCTGCTGCGGCCCAGCGACGCGGCGGCGATCGCCAGCGCCAGCCCACGGCGCCTGGCCTGTTATCCACTGGCGCCCTGGTCGAATCGCATCGCCCAGGGCGGCTTCGCCGGCCCCGATGGCTGGATCGCGCTGGCGCCCAATAGCCCGAACGACCCGCTGCCGATCCACGGCAGTGCCTGGCAGCAGCCCTGGCAGGTGCTCGAGCACAGCCCGTCGCAGGTCATCCTGCAATTGCAGTGTCGGCTGCCGTTCGCCTACCGCGCCGTGCAACGTTTTCACCTGCAACAGGGGCGGCTGCAACTGCAGCTGGAAGTCACCCATCTGGATCAACGCGCGGCCTGGCATGGCCTGGGCTGGCACCCGTATTTTCCGCGCACGGCCCACACCCGCCTGCAGGCGCCCGCCGAACGACTGTGGCAGGCGGATGCAGACCGCCTGTCCACTCACCTCGATCCAGTGCCCCCGACCTGGGACTTCAGCGAAGCCAAGCCGCTGCCCGAGCAGTTGATCGACAATGTCTTCGCCGGATGGAATGGCGAGTGCCGGATCATTCAGGAAGAGTTCGCCTACCAACTTTATTGCAGCAGCAAGGGCACCGAGCACTACATGCTCTATTGTCCGCTGGAACAGAACTTCTTCTGTTTCGAACCCGTGACTCACCCGGTCAATGCACATCATCTTCCAGGGCATCCGGGCTTACAGTTATTGCAACAGGGGCAAACCGCGCGCCTGGATTTCAATCTGCATTACCAGCCGTACTGAACCCGCCGGTAGCAACCGCGATAATCACAACTATTGAACACAATACTTGCCATGCGGTCACAGACGGCACGGCTGGTGATAAATGCGGTTACTTTTAAAAGGCTATAGACATTTAACTAACGCCAGCCATAATTACCTGCCGCCTGAACTGCTTGCGACACGCAAATCAATCACTTAAGAATACAAGTCATTGAATTATAAAGACAAAAACACAATCGTCTTTACTCCGCGAGCACACCATACAGGCTGGCAGCCAATGAACCAGGCGACTACATGCGCTAAGGCCCGCGGCCTTGGCTGGTCGCTCGACAACTTCAAAAACCATGGATAAAAACGTGACGAAAGACGAACTGCGCGCCGAACTCGAGCGCCAGGCGCAGCGTTACAAGGATGTATACGGCGGGGAAGTCATTACCTACGCCGCTCAGCCGGATCCGGAACGCAAGCCCTGGCGCAAGAAAGCCAATTTGCTGGACCAAGCATTCGAAAAAGAACTCGAGAAAATCGAGAAGGATCTGAAAGCCAAGGCCGACGACGCCAAGGATTAGTTTTTCAACAGCCTGTCAGCTGTTGCATGGGCTGACACTCGAAATGTGCGCCGTGCGCGCCAGCGCAGATTTCCGGTACGCGCACCCGCCCATTGTGGCCTCTGCACGCAGTGTCGCTTTTCTCCAGATGCCCCATGTAACCGACAATGGGAAGGTAGCGCTGTTAGCGCCCTTTACCCCCCAACAGCGACCCCAACAGGCCACGCACCAGCTGTCGGCCAATCTGGTTGGCCGCCTGGCGCACCACGGTTTTCATCATCTGGCTTGCCAGGCTGCCAAGCAGGTCGCCGGTTTTGCTGCCGATGCCCTCCGGGGCCTTGGCGGTCTTGTCATGCTCCATAGCCTCGGCGTCGGTTCGCCTCGCCCGTGCGGTCAGCAGTTCGTAGGCCGACTCGCGGTCGATCGGCTTGTCGTACAGCCCGACCAGCGCCGACTGGCGAATCAGCATGCCGCGCTCATCTGCGCTGAGCGGGCCGATGCGCGACTGCGGCGGGGCGATGGCGACGCGTTGCACCATGGCCGGGGTGCCTTTGTCTTCGAGGGTGCCGACCAGGGCTTCGCCAATGCCCAATTCGGTCAATACCGTCAGGGTATCGATCGCCGGGTTGGGCCGAAAACCATCGGCCACCGCGCGTAACGCCTTGCGCTCCTTGGCGGTAAAGGCACGCAGGCCGTGCTGGATGCGCAGCCCCAGTTGCGCCAGCACATCGTCGGGAAGATCGCTCGGCGACTGGGTGACGAAATACACCCCTACGCCCTTCGAACGGATCAGCCGCACCACCTGTTCCAGACGCTCCTGCAATGCCCTCGGCGTGTCGGCGAACAACAGATGGGCCTCATCGAAAAATAGCGCCAGCAGCGGTTTTTCGGCATCGCCACGCTCGGGCAACTGCTCGAACAATTCGGCCAGCAACCACAACAGGAAAGTCGCATAGACCTTAGGCGCCTCATGCACCAGGCGAGAAGCATCGAGCAGGTGGATCGAGCCACGGCCGTCGCGGGCTGGACGCAGGATATCCGCCAACTGCAGCGCCGGTTCGCCGAACAGGGCATCGCCGCCCTGCTGCTCGAGGCTGGACAACCTGCGTAGCAGCGCCTGAGCCGATGCTGTGGTGAACAGGGCGCTGTCTTCGCCGAGGACCTCGGGATGACTTTTCAGATGCCCCAGCAGGGCTTTCAGGTCTTTCAGATCGAGCAGCAACAGACCTTCGCGATCGGCGATTTTGAATGCCGCATAGAGCGCCGCCTGCTGGCTGTCGGTCAGCTCCAGCAACGCGCCGAGCAGCAATGGCCCCATTTCGCTCAAGGTGGTGCGCAACGGATGCCCGCTGACACCCTGGATATCCCACAGGGTCAACGGATAGGCCAGGGGCTGGTGGTTGAGCCAGGGCATGCTGGCGATGCGCTCGGCCACCTTGCCCTGGGGCGTGCCAGCGGCGCCGAGGCCGCACAGGTCGCCCTTCACATCGGCGGCGAACACCGCCACGCCGGCATCGCTGAAGCCTTCGATCAGGCGCTGCAGGGTCACGGTCTTGCCGGTACCGGTCGCGCCGGCGATCAGGCCGTGCCGGTTGGCCAGGCGCAACGGCTGGCCGATCGGCTGGCCGGAAAGATCGGCACCTAATACCAATTGCTCATTTACATCCATCTTGCGATCCCCTTGGTTCAAGCTTTACTGCTGGTATGCCGACACAGTGCGTAACGTCCTCGCAGACGTCGCAATAAATATGTGCATCGTGCCAATGGATGGCTCTGACCTTAGCGGACTCAAGTAGCCATGACCAATAGCCTCAAATTCAGCCACAAGATTCTCCTTGCCGCCTCGTTGGTGGTGATCGCCGCCTTCTCGCTGTTCACCCTGTACAACGACTACCTGCAACGCAACGCAATTCGCTCCAATCTACAGAACTACCTGAATGAAATGGGCGATGTCACCGCCAACAACATCCAGAACTGGTTGTCGGGGCGCATTCTGCTGGTGGAAAACGTTGCGCAATCGGTGGCCCGCGATGCCTCCAGCGAGACCCTGGTCGGCCTGCTGGCGCAGAAGGTCCTGGCGTCCACGTTCGCCTATACCTACCTGGGTTCTGTCGACGGCGTGATGACGATGCGCCCGGACGACGATCTGGGCGCGGATTACGATCCGCGTAAGCGCCCCTGGTACAAGGACGCCATGGCCGCCGGCGGATCAACGCTCACCGAACCCTACGTGGACGCGAGCACCAAGCAACTCATTATCACCATCGCCACGCCGGTCAGCGGCAAGGGCGTGGTGGGGGGCGACCTCAGCCTTGAAACCCTGGTGAAAATAGTCAACTCGCTGGATTTCAACGGCATCGGCTATGCCTTTCTGGTCAGCGCCGACGGCAAGATTCTGGTGCACCCTGACGGCAACCTGGTGATGAAGAACCTCAAGGACGTGTTCCCGCAGAACACCCCACACATCGGCAGCGACTTCACCGAAGCCGAGCTCAACGGCGAAACCCGCATCCTCACCTTCACCCCGGTCAAGGGCCTGCCCTCGGTCGATTGGTATGTCGGCCTGAGTATCGACAAGGCCAAGGCCTATTCCGCACTCGGCGAATTCCGCGCCTCGGCGATAGTCGCCACCATCATCGCCGTAGTGCTGATCATTCTGCTGCTGAGCATGCTGATCAGCGTGTTGATGCAACCGCTGAACCTGATGGGCAAGGCCATGCAGGATATCGCCCAGGGCGAGGGCGACCTGACCAAGCGCCTGGAGATTCAGTCCAACGATGAGTTCGGCGCCGTGGCGACCGCCTTCAATCAATTCGTCGAACGCATCCATAGCTCGATCCGTGAGGTCTCCTCGGCCACCGGTCTGGTCAACGAAGTCGCCAAATTGGTAGTCAATGCCTCGAATTCCTCGATGATCAACTCCGACGAACAGGCCAGTCGCACCAACAGCGTCGCCGCTGCGATCAACCAGCTGGGCGCTGCCGCCCAGGAGATCGCGCGCAACGCCGCCGACGCTTCGAGCCAGGCGTCCGACGCCCGTCAGCAGGCCGAGGATGGCCGCCAGGTGGTGCAGAAGACCATCAACGCGATGAACGAGCTGTCGGCCAAGATCAGCGCCTCCTGCAGCAATATCGAGACCCTCAACGGCAAGACCGTGAACATCGGACAGATTCTCGAGGTGATCAAAAGCATCTCCCAGCAAACCAACCTGCTCGCGCTCAACGCCGCCATCGAGGCCGCACGCGCCGGTGAGGCCGGACGCGGGTTTGCCGTGGTCGCCGATGAAGTGCGCAACCTGGCCCACCGTACCCAGGAGTCCGCGCAGGAAATCGAGAAGATGATCGAGGAACTGCAAGTGGGCTCGCGCGAATCGGTCACCACCATGACCGAGAGCCAGCGTTACAGCGAAGAAAGCGTGGAAATCGCCAACCAGGCCGGCGAGCGCCTGGGCAGCGTGACCCAGCGTATCGGCGAAATCGACGGCATGAACCAGTCGGTGGCGACCGCGACCGAAGAACAGACCTCGGTGATCGAATCGCTGAACGTCGACATCAATGAAATCAACACGCTCAACCAGGAAGGCGTGGAGAACCTCAACTCGACGCTACGGGCCTGCGGCGACCTGGAGCAGCAGGCCTCGCGCCTCAAGCATCTGGTCGACAGCTTCCGCATCTAAATTCGGCGACAAAATCGGCGACAAAAAAAGGGGGCGCACTCGACGCCCCCCTGTTTTTCAGTTCTTCACTGCCGCTTGTTCTCCGGTCGTAGCTTAGCCGCGCCAGGCTCCTGGTCCGACGGTAACGCCTCGCCCTGCAACTGCCGCCACAACTCTGCGGCCCCGTCGAACGTGGCGCCATCTTCGGGCGTCAGCGTTTGCGGGTCGTAGCGCTGGGTACAGCCCTCGCCGACTATCGGCGGCGCCTTCGCCGTCGCGCGCTCAAGCGGATCGTCCATCATCCTAGCCATGCACCTTGTGACGTTCCTCGTCGTGCTGAGCAAACGCCTTGACCGCACGTAGCACGTCGCTGCGGCTGATCTGGCCGATCAGCCGGCCGTCTTCCACCACTGGCAAACGCCGACGACGGCCACGCAGAAAACGTTCGGAGACTTCGATGATGTCGGTTTCGGGGGAAATGACTTCCACCTCGGTGGTCATGTAACTGCTGACATCGCCACCCGCCGATTCGAAATAGGCCCCCGAGAGAATGCCACGCAAACAATCGCCCTCCGACAGCAGGCCGACCAGATGGCCCTGCCCATCGACGACCGGTGCACCGGAAATACGATGTTCGAGTAAACGGTTGATGGCGGTGAACAAGTTCATCTCGGGACGGAAGGTCACCAGATGACGGGTCATGTAGTCGCGCACTTTAATTGACTTGAGCATTGTTGAACTCCTTTGTCATGCGCCAGGTTCACAACCCAGACTCAGTCGAACACCACTGTCTTGTTGTCGTGCACCAGCACTCTGTCCTCTAAGTGATAGCGCAAACCACGGGCCAGCACCATTTTTTCCACGTCCTTACCCAGACGCACCATTTCCTCGATGCTATCGCGATGACTGACCCGAACCACGTCCTGCTCGATGATCGGCCCGGCGTCCAGCTCCTCGGTGACATAGTGCGAGGTCGCGCCTATCAGCTTAACCCCGCGCAACGATGCCTGGTGATAGGGTTTGGCACCGACGAACGAGGGCAAAAAACTGTGGTGGATGTTGATGATTCGCTGCGCGAAGTTTCGGCATAGTTGCGGCGGGAGTATCTGCATATAACGCGCCAGAACTATCGCATCGGCACGCTGACTTTCGATCAAGCGTGCGACCTCGTCGAATGCGCTTTGCTTGTTCTGCGGATCTACCGGCACATGGCAGAACTCGATGCCATGCCATTCGACCATGCTGCGCAAATCGCCATGATTGGAGATCACGCAGGGAATATCGCAGTCCAGTTCATTGCTGTGCCAACGATGCAGCAAATCCGCCAGGCAGTGGGATTCGCGACTGGCCATCAACACTACGCGTTTTTTCTGCGCCGAGTCGGTAACCCGCCATTCCATGGAAAACTCTCGAGCAATCGGTGCGAACGCCTGGCGGAATTCCTGCAGGTCGAACGGCAACGAATCGGCGCGAATTTCATGACGCATGAAAAACCAGCCGCTCTGGTTATCGGAATGATGGCTGGCCTCGGTAATCCAGCCGTTGTAGGTGGCCAGGAAGTTACTGACCTTGGCCACGATACCAACGCGGTCGGGGCAGGCGATGACCAGCCGAAAAGTGCGCATGGGAAACTCCAGTCGTTTTGCAAAGTCCGCCATTCTAGCCAGCGCCGAGAAAAACTACAGCAATACGAGCCCCTGCATGCCTGCTTTAAAATAACGCCGATCGAGGGCGACGCGAACAGCTGGGCATAAACTGCCTGGCTTATCACCGGTAATTTAATGACAACTGCAATCGCCAATTACTCCGGCATTCAGGCTGTTCGATATTGACCGGACTAGCAACTTTACAGGCACAACTGTGGCATTTTTTTACAAAGCGGTTTACAGGATAAAAGTGCCTGACTATTATTGCTTCCACTTAAGCCAGCCCCTCATCTACCGATTAAGGCCATAGATATGTCACTGATCAACGAATACCGCGCCACCGAAGAAGCCATCAAAGAACTACAAGAGCGCCTGAAAAACCTGTCGCAAGACGACAAACTGAAAAAAGAACTGGAATTCGAAGGCAAGCTGCGTACTTTGATGGGCGAATACCAGAAGTCCCTGCGTGACATCATCGCCATGCTCGACCCTGAAGCCAAAGCCAGCAAAGCCAAAGGCGCTGCCGCCAAAACCACCGGCACCAAGCGTGCACGCAAAGTTAAGCAGTACAAAAACCCCAACACCGGCGAAGTGATTGAAACCAAAGGTGGCAATCACAAAACCCTGAAAGAATGGAAAGCCAAGTGGGGTGGCGACGTCGTAGAAGGCTGGGCAACGCTGCTGGGCTAAACATCGCCCTCGGTCTCATGGCCTGAACACAAAAAACGCCAGCTTTGCTGGCGTTTTTTTTGGTTGTTTTTCAGTGATATACCGCCAGACCGACAGGCCCACGTGGGCGGCGACGTGCCTGACAGCCCGATGCCTGAAAAGCCGAACCGAGGCGGGCTGCGTGCCCAAAGAAGCACCCGGAAAACAGGCCCGAGTTCGCATGCAAGGCGTTTAACGCCGTATTAGCGATGCAGATAGTTTTTCCGCAGCCCGCTAAACCATACGGAAACCATGGCCATTACTAATGGCCAGGCTTTAGCAGGATGCCCGCCTGATATTCATCGATACTCTTGACGTACCGCCCCGTCATTATTTCAGTGCATAACGCAGAGCTAGCTGCTCGGCATAACCCCGCCATTCGCCTAACATCGCTTGCTGGCCGGGTGTCGCACTCACCAAAACCTCCTGCAATGCCGCCTGAAAATCCGCCAGGGTATTGGGCGCGCCATATTCGGCGTGAGTTAAGCGCTGCCCGCAAAATGTTTGCCAGCGCTGACGCTCTTGTTCCGTAAGGCTCGCGGCAAAGTTGCGAGCGCGATAACGGAACAGCAATTCCGGCAGACGCAGATCATCGAACGGCCAAACTTCCCTGCCCAGTTGCTGAGCCTCGGCGCGGCGCACCTGCTCGCATAAACGTCGATCGCGGTCGCCGATAAAGCCGTCATAAAGCTGCTGTTCCGGGTCCTCGCATGCAGGAAATTGTTCCGCCTCATATATCTCGGCAAGTTTGTCCTGCCATTGACTCTGCGTACTGCGCAGCTGCTCGGCGCGCGCCTGATATGCCTCGATATCCAGCTGCAAGCGCTGTCTATCCTGATCGCGCAAGACACTGAGCGGCGCCACTACCGGACAACGGTTGATATGCAATAACTTCAGCGGCACGGGTAACTCGCCATCACCCAGCTGATCGTGGCGGGTATATAAACGACGTCGCAGCGTCGCGCCGTCTTCATCGAGTAGCGGCGTCGTGTCGGCATGCAGGTCGCAGACGATCAGCGCATTGCGATTGCGCGGGTGCCAGGCCAATGGCAACACCACTGCCAGATAATGTCGCGCACCGGCAAAACGCCCGGATATATGCACCAGCGGCTGCAACAGGCGCACCTGATCGAGTACTCGCTGCTTGCTGCGCAACTGATAGAGGTAGTCGTAGAGTTTGGGTTGTTTATCGCGAATCAGGCGCGCCAGCGCGATGGTGGCGCGCACATCCGACAAGGCATCGTGGGCCTGGCCATGTTCGATGCCGTTGGCGGCGGTCAGCAGTTCCAGCTTGAGACTGACCCGCCCTTCGATTTCAGGCCAGACGATACCCTCCGGCCGCAACGCATAAGCGGTACGCACCAGGTCGATCAGGTCCCAGCGGCTGTTGCCACCCTGCCATTCACGGGCATAGGGATCGAAAAAGTTGCGATAGAGGCTGTAGCGGGTCACCTCGTCGTCGAAACGCAAGCTGTTGTAACCGACACCGCAAGTCCCCGGTCGGGAGAGTTCGGCATGCACCCGGCCCATGAACTCAGCCTCACCCAGACCGCGCTCGGCCAATAGGCTCGGGGTAATCCCGGTGACCAGACAAGCCGCCGGATGGGGCAGGATGTCATCACTGGGCTGGCAATAAATGTTTAGTGGCTCATCTATTTCGTTGAGATTTTCGTCGGTGCGGATTCCGGCGACCTGCAGCGGGCGATCGCGCCGCGGGTCGATGCCGGTGGTCTCGTAGTCGTACCAGAAAAGGCTGGAAGTCACGGTGTGATCCTGAGTCGAAGGCCTCGGCAGTCTATCATTCGTGACGCCGACGGCCTGATAGCTGCAGAACTTTGATCCAGCGCACGCTCGGTAGCTGCCTGAGACCTTGTAGGCCAAGTGCCACTAAGGCTACAGTTGCCACCCCTCCTCCCACTCTCGAACAAGGATGCCCCCATGAGTGACGCAATCACCCCCAATCCCTACGCCGCCCCGACCAGCCAACTGCAGGACAAGACTGGCGATGGCCAGGCGCTGAGCATCGAGCAAGCGCTGAGTCGTGGCTACGACTTCAACATCGGCGACCTTATCAGCGAATCCTGGCAACGTCTCAGTGGCACCAAAGGCATCATCATCGGTGGCTTCGTGGTGTTTTACGTGGTGCTGCTGGTCGCGTCCTTCGTGCTCGGCGGCATCCTCGGCCTGGTTGGCCTGAGCAGCGGAGATGACTTCAGCTTCGGCGGCGTCATTGCCGAAATCCTCATCGGCATCTTTGCTTCGGCAGTGTCCTATCCGTTTATGGCCGGCCTGAATATGGTCGGTATTCGCCGCGCAGCGGACCAACCGGTCAGCTTCAATGAAATTTTCAGCCATTTCGGCCGCACCCTGCCGCTGCTGATCACCGCCGTGGTCATGATGGCGCTGGTGTACCTGGGCATGATCCTGCTGCTGATCCCAGGCATTTACCTGTCCATCGCCTATATCCTCGCTATCCCGCTGGTGGTGGAACGCGGCCTGTCGCCCTGGCAGGCCCTGGAAGCCTCGCGCAAGGCGATCAGCCAACACTGGTTCAAGGTCTTCGGCCTGTTCCTGCTGCTGGGCATCATCACCATGCTCAGCGCGATTCCCCTGGGTATCGGCCTGATCTGGACCATCCCGCTGATGGTCGTCGCCATGGGCGTGCTGTATCGCACCATCTTTGGCGTACTGCCGGCCGCACAGTAAGTTTCGCCTGGAAACACGTTAAGCGCCGAGTCGTTTTCACCGACTCGGTTGCTTACCTGCCTGCTGCTGGCTAGCATCGGGCTTTCTCTGACGCAGTCCGCTGATGCAGCCTACAACCCTCCCCCCCTATTCGCGCCCTCTGCCGGTGCCCGAGCCGCCCTCGGCCATGCCGCTGGATACCCGCTATCAGGTGGAAACGCCGGAAGGTATCGATCTGGTTTTGCGTCCGGCCGGTCTGGTGCCGAGGGCCCTTGCGTTCACCATCGACCTGGCGATACGCGGGGTGATGATTGGCGTGACCTATCTGGTGCTCGGTATGCTCGGCCAGTTCGGCAAGGGCGTGGCGACCATCCTGCTGTTTCTCATCACCTGGTGGTACATGGTGTTGTTCGAGGTGCTCAACCAGGGCCGCTCGCCGGGCAAGCAGATGCTCGGCCTGCGCGTGGTCCACGATGACGGCACACCGATCGGCTGGGCGGCATCGCTGACCCGCAACCTGCTGCGCTTCGTCGATTTCCTGCCGTTCGGTTACACCCTGGGCATCCTCAGTTGCCTTAACCACTCCACCTTCAAGCGCCTCGGCGACATGGCCGCGGGCACCCTGGTGGTCTATCGCGACAACCCGCCGCCACGCCCGAACCTGCCTGAGGCCGAGGCAGTTCGCCCCGCATTCGCGTTGAACATGAACGAGCAGCGGGCCTTCCTTGGTTTCGCCGAGCGAGCCGAAGGCTTGTCCCTCGCCCGCCGCGCCGAATTGGCGGCGATTATCGCCGAGCCGCTGCAAGTACCGGCGGAGCAAGCGGAACAAAGGATCCACGGCATCGCCCGTGGATTACTGGGCCCCACATGAAACAGAGCCTGTTCGAAAATCGCCACAAGGCCGACTGGCAGTCCTTCGACGCACAGCTCGACGCGCTCGAGCGCGGCAAGGCCGAAAGCCAGGCGTGCAAGAGCTTTGCCGCGGACTACCGGCGCCTCTGTCAACAATTGGCCCTGGCCCAGGCACGCGGCTATAGCAGCCACCTGATCGATCAGTTACAGCACCTGGTATTGCGCGGTCATCAACAGTTCTATCGTCATCGCAGCCCGTTGGCCGCGCAACTGATCGGCTTCGTGCTGGCCGGTTTCCCGCGCGTGGTGCGTGCCGAATGGCGCTGCGTAGCGGCCGCCAGCCTGATCTTCTTCGGCAGCCTGCTGGTCATGGGGCTATTGGTCTATCTGTTCCCGGACCTGATCTACAGCGTGGTACCCCCCGATCAGGTGGCGGATATGGAACGGATGTACGACCCGGATGCCCGGCGCATCGGCCGTTTCGGCGAGCGCGGCTCCAGCGATGACTGGATGATGTTCGGCTTCTACATCATGAACAACATCGGCATTGCCTTTCAAACGTTTGCCAGCGGCCTGCTGTTCGGCCTCGGCAGCCTGTTCTATCTGCTGTTCAATGGCTTGATGATAGGGGCGGTCGCCGGCCATCTGACCCAGATCGGCTACAGCGAAACCTTCTGGTCGTTCGTCATCGGTCACGGTGCCTTCGAACTCACCGCCATCGCCCTGGCCGGCGCCGCCGGCTTCAAACTCGGCTCGGCGCTGCTGGCCCCGGGGCGCTTGCCGCGCAGCGCAGCCTTGCGCCTGGCCGCGGGGCCCAGTGTGCGGCTGATCGGTGGGGCAACCGTATTTCTGCTGCTGGCCGCATTTATCGAGGCGTACTGGTCGTCGATGACCCTGGCCAGCCCAACCGTCAAATACATAGTCGGTGCGTTTTTATGGCTGCTGGTGCTGGCCTATCTGCTGCTGGCCGGGCGAGGTCAACATGCGCCTGACTGAGGCCAGCGTCGCGATTCGTCCACGCAGCGCCTGGGAGGCGCTGGATCTCGGCATCCTGCTCGCACGCCGACATGCCGGGCTGTTGATGGCCAGTTGGGCGCTGGTCAGCCTGTCGGTATTCGCCCTGCTCTGCCTGTTGCTGTGGCGATACCCGAGCTGGGCGATCTTCCTGTTCTGGTGGTTGAAACCGCTCTACGAGCGGCTGCCGCTGTATATCCTCTCGCACGCGCTGTTCGGCGATACACCAAGCGTCAAGCAGGCGCTGAAAGCCCTGCCCGGCCTGCTCAAGCCGCAACTGGTGGCGAGCCTGACCTGGCGCCGTCTGAGCCCGACGCGCAGTTTCGACCTACCGGTGATGCAGTTGGAAGGACTGTCCGGAACGGCACGCAGCCAGCGCCTGGTGGTACTCGGCCAGCGCGACGCCGGCGCCGCCAGCTGGCTGACGATAGTCGGCGCGCATCTGGAGATGGCGCTGTGGCTGGGGCTGGTCACGCTGTTCTATATGCTCCTGCCGCCACAGATCGAGATCGACTGGAACTGGCAAAGCCTGATCGAGGCCGCGTCGGGCGACTGGCTATGGCTCGAACACCTGTCCAACCTGATGTATGTCGTGCTGCTGATCGTCTGGGAGCCGGTCTATGTGGCCTGTGGTTTCACCCTGTACCTGAACCGCCGCACGGCCCTGGAAGCCTGGGATATCGAATTGGTCTTCCGTCAGCTGAGGCAACGCCTGACCGGCGTGGCCTACGCCCTGATCCTGGGTGGTGCCCTGGTTCTGCTGCCCTCGCCTACGCCAGCCTGGGCGGCTTCCGATAGCTGCGCGCTACCTTTCGAGGACCCCATCGGTCCGGATGCCGAGCGCCTGCTCCAGCAATCGCTGAACAGCCAGACGGCGCATCAGGACATCGCACAACTGCTCGATTCACCGCCCTTCGAAAACCGCGAGACCGTCACCCGCTGGCGGTTCGGCGACGAGCCAACGCAAGCCGAGGAGCCGGACAAGGACTCGCTCAAGGCGATGATCGAGAACTTTCTCAAACTGAGCAAATTCTGGAAAAGCCTAGACGCCATCGCCCTGTTCTTCGAAGTCCTGCTGTGGGCCGTGGTGCTGGGCGTGCTGGCGCTGGTGATCTGGCGCTATCGCGACTGGCTGAACGCTTTTGCCGGGCGCCTGGGGCTACCGCAGCGGCGCAGCAAACCCCTGCCGCCCAGCCAGCTGTTCGGCCTTGAAGTCGCCCCGGAAACCCTGCCGGACGATGTCGCCAGCGAAGTCGAGCGGCTCTGGAGCGAACAACCGCGTGCCGCCCTCGGCCTGCTTTATCGCGCCTTGCTCAGCCGCCTGCTGCACGACTATCGCCTGCCGCTGAAGAGCGCCTACACCGAAGCCGAAGTGCTCGGCCTGGTGCAGGGGCTCGAACAGGATCAGCTCAGCCACTTCAGTCAGGTTCTGACGCTGCATTGGCAGAACCTCGCCTATGGCCACCGGCTGCCGCCCGAATCCCTAAAACCTGCGCTGTGCCAGGACTGGCGCAACCTGTTCGGCACAGGGGGGCGAGCATGAGCCTGCGCCTGCAATTACTCATTGGCGGCCTGCTCGCAGTGCTGATGGCGTGGCTCGGCAGCTACCTGATGAGCATTGCCATCCCCTACGAGGAGATCATCAAGCACGGCCCCGCGCCCGAAGTGGACGCCAACCCCTATCTGGCCGCCGAGCATTTTCTGCGCAAGCAGGGTCTGCATGTGCAGCACGCCGATGGCCTGGACGTCCTGAACGGGCTGCCCAGTGCGGGGCAAACCCTGTTGCTGCTCGGCAACCGCGAGAAGCTGACGCCGCGGCAAAATCAGCGTCTGCTGGAATGGACCGCCAAAGGCGGTCACCTGCTGGTTGTCGCCGAACGCCTGTGGGACGAAGACGACGGTGAAAGCGGCGATTTGCTGCTCGACCCATTGGGTATTCAGCAGCTTCTCAGCGAAGACCTCGACGCTGACCAGGACGAAGAGGCCGAGGAAGGCAACGACGACGAAGCGCAGAGCGACGTGGAAGCCGCCACTGCCGATATCGAACCGGCGGCCAGCCCAGCTGAGAGCGCGGACGACGAAAACCGCTATCCCGAGCTCACCCGTCTGTACCTGGAAAACGAGCAGGCGCCGGCGTACTTCAGCTTCGATACCGACTACCACCTCTACGACTCGCAAAACCGCGCCCATGTCTGGGCCAACAGCGGCGCCGCGACCCATATGCTGCAGCTGTATCACGGTGACGGCCTGATCAGCGTCTTGACCGATAGCTGGCTCTGGGAAAACGAGCAGATCGGCGAATATGACAATGCCTGGCTGCTCTGGTACCTCACCCAGGACAGCGCGGTAACCCTGCTCTACCGCGCCGACCGCGATGATCTGGTCAGCCTGCTGCTGCGCAACTTCCCGGAAACCCTGGCCGCCCTGGCCCTGCTTCTGTTGCTGGCGCTATGGCATTTCGGCATGCGCCAGGGGCCGTTGCAAATCCCGCTTAGCCTGAACCGACGCAAACTGCAGGAACACCTGCGCGGCAGCGCCGACTTCCTGCTCCGTCGCAGCGGCCAGCAGAGCCTGCTGCAAGGCCTGCAACAGGACATTCAACGCCGTGCGCGACGCCGTCACCCCGGTTTCGAGCGCCTCGGCGTCGCCGAACAATGGCAAGTGCTCGGACGCATGAGCCGGCTGCCTTCCGCGGCAATCAGCCAGGCCATGCGACCGCTGCCGGACAAACCGCTGCCCGCCGCCGAATTCACCCGCCAGGTCGCCCACCTGCAAACCCTTAGGAACGCCCTATGAGCGAAGACACCCCTGAAGTCACCAGCCCGGCCGAGCCTGCGCTGGCAACCGCCGCAACAGCCACTGCTCCGGTAGCGGCGAACACCCCACAGCCATCGCAGCGCCAACGCGCCAGCCAGTTGGCCCAGGCGCTGCGTCAGGAACTGCAGAAGGCGGTGGTTGGCCAGACCGCGGTGATCGACGACGTGCTCACCGCGCTGATCGCTGGTGGCCATGTGCTCGTCGAAGGCGTACCCGGTCTCGGCAAGACCCTGCTGGTCAGGGCGCTGGCGCGCTGCTTCGGCGGCGAGTTCGCGCGCATCCAGTTCACCCCGGACCTGATGCCCAGCGACGTCACCGGCCACGCGGTGTACGACCTGCAAAGCGAACAGTTCAAGCTGCGCAAGGGCCCCGTGTTCACCAACCTGTTGCTCGCCGACGAGATCAACCGCGCGCCGGCCAAGACCCAGGCGGCGCTGCTCGAAGTCATGCAGGAACGCCAGGTTACGCTGGAAGGCCGCGCCCTGCCGGTGCCGCAACCCTTCATGGTGCTGGCCACCATGAACCCGATCGAGCAGGAAGGCACCTACCCGCTGCCGGAAGCCGAACTGGATCGTTTCATGCTCAAGCTGCGCATGGATTACCCGGAGCAGAGCGAAGAGCTGAACATGGTGCGCCAGGTCACCCGCTCGGCCAAGGCCGACATGCTCGAAGTCGCACCGCTGCGCACCCTGCTGCAAGCCAAGGACGTACTGGCGCTGCAGAAGATCGCCAGCGACCTGCCGCTCGACGAACAGGTACTCGACTACGCCGTGCGCCTGGCTCGGGCCACCCGCACCTGGCCAGGCCTGGCCCTCGGTGCCGGGCCGCGCGCCTCGATCGCCCTGGTGCGCGGCGGCCGAGCCCGAGCCATGCTGCGCGGCGGCGATTTCGTCCTGCCCGACGACATCAAAGGCTGCGCCCTGGCGGTATTGCGCCATCGCGTACGCCTCGCGCCGGAACTGGATATCGAAGGGTTGTCGGTCGACCAGGTGCTGCAACAACTGCTCGATCAGGTGCCGGCGCCGCGCCTATGAATCCATCTACCACAGGCGCGCTCATATGAAGCCGTCGCGCGCGCTACTGGCGCTACTCGGCAGCCTGCTGGGTCTGGCGCTTCTGCTCGGCACCCTGACCGCCCTGGACCTGCGCATGCCGAACAGCCTGCATGCGCTTTGGTGGGCGGCGCTGCTGGTGCTGCTCGGCGCCATGCTGGTCGACGCCGGCCTGCTGCGCCGCCTGCCGACACCGCGCATCGAACGCCAACTGCCTGGCAATCTGCCGCTCGGCCGTTGGAGCGAGGTACAACTACAGGTGCATCACGACTACTCCCGGGCGCTGACCCTGGAAGTGTTCGATCACCTGCCGGGCGAGATGGCATTCGAACACCTGCCGCTGCGCGTCGATCTGCATCCGGGCGAGCACACCCAGGTTGCCTACCGGGTTCGGCCGCTGTCGCGCGGCCACTTCGTGTTTCCCCGCTGCGAGGTCGAACTGCCCAGCCCGCTGGGACTCTGGCGGGCGCGGCGCTATCTGGAGCTCGCCGGGGAAACTCGCGTCTATCCGGATTTCGCCCGCCTGTACGGCGCGCAACTGATGGCGGTGGACGACTGGCTCAGCCAACTCGGCGTGCGCCAGCGACCGCGCCGCGGTCTGGGCCTGGAGTTCCATCAACTGCGTGAATTCCGCGACGGCGACACCCTGCGCCAGATCGACTGGAAAGCCACCGCGCGCAAGCGCACGCCAATTGCCCGGGAATACCAGGACGAACGCGATCAGCAGATCGTCTTCCTGCTCGACTGTGGCCGCCGCATGCGCAGCCAGGACGGCGAGCTTTCCCATTTCGATCATGCGCTCAACGCCAGCCTGCTGCTCAGCTACGTGGCCTTGCGCCAGGGCGATGCGGTGGGGCTGGCGACCTTCGCCAGCGAACAGCAGCGTTTCCTGCCACCGGTCAAGGGCCCGGCCCAGCTCAATGTGCTGCTCAATGCGGTGTACGACCTGCACAGCACCCAGCTGCCGGCCGACTTCGCCAGCGCCGCGGATACCCTGCTCGGCCGGCAACGGCGCCGCGCCCTGGTGGTGCTGGTGACCAACCTGCGCGACGAGGACGACCAGGAACTGCTGAATGCGGTCAAGCGTATCGGCCGCCAGCACAGGGTGCTGATCGCCAGTCTGCGCGAAGAAGTGCTGGATGAAGTGCGGCAAACCCCGGTGCGGGATTTCGAAACGGCGCTGGCCTATTGCGGCACGCTGGATTACCTGAACGCCCGCGCCACGCTGCATGAGCGTTTGATCGCGCACGATGTACCGATACTCGACGCTCGCCCCAGCGAGCTCGGCCCGGAACTGGTCAGCCGCTATCTGGCATGGAAAAAGGCCGGGGTGCTCTAGAGTCTGTTGCCGTTTCAGCGCAAGCCGCGTTGCCGCGAAAA
Organism: uncultured Pseudomonas sp.; assembly: GCA_966210435.1. GTDB lineage: Bacteria > Pseudomonadota > Gammaproteobacteria > Pseudomonadales > Pseudomonadaceae > Aquipseudomonas. The sequence continues at coordinate 40,523 of CBIHLF010000035.1, forward strand.
TTCTCGCCATGGCCGGGCCGCCATCGGTGGACAAGGCTTCGCCATGTCCACCCTACAAAAGCGCTTCCCGTAGCTCGGCTGCCAAGCGGCATGAACGATGCCCGATCAGCCACAACGCCGCATAACGGCCTTGTTGGGTTACGCGGTCTGACACAAACGGCGGAGCCTCAACCGCGAGCGGCTTTGACCACTTCGATATAGGGCTCGGCGAAGCGCTGGTCTTCAACCAGGGCGATGAAATCCTTGCCTTGTGCATCGGTCGCGGCGAGGTCGTAGCCCGCTTCGACGAAGAAGCCGACGAAGCGCTCGAAGTCGCCGGCCCGCAGACCGCGGTAGGCCTTGATCAGTTTATGCAGCGACGGCGGCGTGGCGTCGGCCGGCTCCACCGCCAGGAACAGCTTGATCGACTCGTCGGTAATTTCTTCGCCAATCACTTGTTTTTTGTCTTTGCGCATCGTCAACTCCAGCTACCGGGCCTCGGGGGGCGGCAGTTTACCCCTGGCCAGGCCCAAGGCTCAACGCGCAGCGACCAAGCCGGCTCAAGCGGCATGACCAGCAGGCGCGCGACAAGCGACTTTAGTCGCCGCTGGGCCGACACCGCAGCATCTATACTGCTAACAGCCACCGCGGACACCATCATGCTGCCTCCTTTTCGCCTGTTCTTCGCCGCCCTGCGTCAAAGCCTGCGCGGCGGCTATTCCCTGAAACACCTGCGTGGCGACCTGAGCGCCGGCCTGACGGTCGGCATCATCGCCATTCCCCTGGCCATGGCCCTGGCGATTGCCGTCGGCGTGGCGCCACAGCACGGCCTCTATACGGTGCTGGTGGCGGGCGCATTGATCGCCCTGTGCGGTGGCTCGCGCTTCAATGTGTCCGGCCCGACCGCGGCCTTCGTGGTGATATTGCTGCCGATCACCCAGCAATTCGGCCTCGGCGGCCTGTTGCTATGCACGTTGATGGCGGGGCTGATCCTGATCGCCCTCGGTCTGGCACGTGCCGGCCGGCTGATCGAGTTCATTCCCTACCCGGTGACCCTGGGTTTCACCGCCGGTATCGGCATCGTCATCGCCACCCTGCAGATCAAGGACTTGCTGGGTCTGCACCTGGCTACGCAACCGAACAACTATATCGAGCAGCTCAACGCCTTGCTCCACGCCCTGCCCAGCCTGCAGCTCGGCGACAGCCTGGTGGCGCTGGTGTGCCTGGCAACGTTGCTGATCTGGCCGCGCTGGGTGCCGAAAATCCCCGGCCATCTGGTGGCCCTGACCCTGGGTGCACTGCTCGGCTTGCTGCTGGAGTTTCTCGACATACCGGTGGCGACCCTCGGTGAGCGCTTCAGCTACAGCCTTGATGGCATCGAGCATGCCGGCATTCCGCCGTTTCTGCCGAGTTTCGCCTGGCCTTGGCAATTGCCCGGCGCAGATGGCTTACCGTTGCAGATGAACTTCGAGCTGATACGCCAACTGCTCGCCCCGGCGTTCGCCATCGCCATGCTCGGCGCGATCGAGTCGCTGCTATGCGCAGTCGTGGCCGACGGCATGACCGGCAGCAAGCATGATCCCAACGGCGAACTGATCGGCCAGGGCATCGGCAACCTGGTCGCGCCGCTGTTCGGTGGCATCACCGCCACCGCCGCGATCGCGCGTAGCGCGGCCAACGTGCGCGCCGGCGCATTTTCGCCACTGGCCGCGGTGATTCACTCAGGTGTGGTGCTGCTCGCCATCGTGTTTTTCGCCCCCTTGTTCAGCTACCTGCCGATGGCTGCGCTGGCCGCCTTGCTGGTGATGGTGGCATGGAACATGAGCGAGGCCCGGCACATCCGCCACACCCTGCGCATAGCCCCGCGCAACGACGTGCTGGTGCTGCTCACCTGCCTGGTCCTGACGGTGCTGTTCGACATGGTGCTGGCGGTCGGCGTCGGCCTGTTGCTGGCCGCCGGCCTGTTCATCAAGCGCATGAGCGACCTGACCGATACCGAAAGCCTCCCGCGGCATTTCCACCAGGCGCTGAACGACCTGCCGGAGCATGTGCTGGTCTATGCGATTCGCGGCCCGCTGTTCTTCGGCGCAGCGGAAAAAGCCCTGAGCGTGCTGCGCCGCTTCACACCGGGGGTCAAGGTGGTGATCGTCGATATCAGCGCCGTACCGCTGCTGGACATGACCGCCCTGGCGGCGCTGAACAATGTGCTGCGCGACTACCGCGAACAGAACGTCAGCCTGGTACTCAGCGGGCCAACCCCGCACGTACGCCTGCAACTGCGCCGCGCGGGCATCCAGCGGATCGAAGGGCAACTGGCTTATGTACGTGACCTGGTGCAAGCCAGAGAGAAGGCGCTGCGCTGGCTGACACCGAAAGACGATGGGGAAAATCACTCATAGCCGTAGCCCGAATAAGCCTTTGGCGCAATCCGGGAGTCATGGTACGTGCACAGGATTTTTCCCGGATTGCGCTGGCGCTTATTCGGGCTACGAGGTCGAGCTTAGTCGACGACTCCTCGCCAGCCCCCGATTGCATCCGGGCTACATAAATTGCGATCGCATCCAGGCCTGATATTCGACGACGCCGGGCTCGCCTTCGTGCGGCGCCCAGCTAGCCAGCTCCCCCTCGCCCACGGGTTTGTAGGGCCCGGCCTTGCATTCGAACAGAATGCTGTCGGCCTCCAGTACCACCAGCGCGTGGAACACGCCCGGTGGCAGGTCGACACCGACGCAATCGCCGCCGGCTTGCAGCACGCGCCGCTCCAGCACCTCGCCCGCCTCGTCGAAAATCAGCAGGCCCAGGCAGCCCTTGAGCACCAGCAGCGCCTCGGCCTTGTCGGCCGAAAGGTGGCGATGCGGCGGAATATAGGTGTCCGGCTGCAAACCCACGGCCATGCGGTGGCAGGGCTCGTCCATCTGGTGGAAGTTATGGTGCTGGCGCTGCCGTGCGCTGGCCGCGGCTTGAGCGGCCAGTTCGCCGAACAGGCGTTGATCGAGAAAGCGCGGTGCGCTCATAGGCCCTTGACCGCGTAAATCCCCGGCGCGTTGCGCCAATAACCCTTGTAATCCATGCCATAGCCGAAGATATAACGGTCGATGCACGGCAGGCCGACGAAGTCGGCTTTCAGGTCCGGGCGCGCCTTGCGCTGGTGGTCCTTGTCGATCAGTACGGCGGTGTGTACGGCACGAGCGCCAGCGTGGTGGCAGAAGTCGATGATCGCACCCAGGGTATGACCTTCATCGAGGATGTCATCGATGATCAGCACGTCGCGGTCGATAAACGAGATTTCCGGCTTGGCCTTCCAGAACAGCTCGCCGCCGCTGGTTTCGTTGCGGTAGCGGGTGGCGTGCAGGTAGGACAGCTCCAGCGGGAAGTTGAGCCTGGGCAGCAGCTTGCCGGTGAAGATCAGACCGCCGTTCATCACGCAGAAAACCACCGGATTGCTCTCGGCCAACTGACCGTTGATGGCCGTGGCCATGCGTTCGATGGCCGCTTCGACTTCGGCCTCGCTGTACAGGCAATCGGCTTCAGCCATGACTTGGCGGATGTGCGCGAGATCGGCGGGCATGTTGTTTCCTCTTGAAGTGGATGACACGTATCGAGCGGACAACCTGACCGATACGTCAAAATAAAAGCCGGCAAAGGTACCTATCCGAGCCGAACAGGGCAAGCCTCGACGGACAAACTGCAGCCTGGGCGAACAATAAGCGAAATTTAGTCGCTAATTGGCCCATTTACCCGCTATCGGCGCAGAAAAGCCCATGGCCAATGCTTTAATCTAGGCCAACTTTTCCAAGCCACCCTTTCGCACCGCCCTGCTGGAGACCTCAGCCATGCCCATCCACGAGATTCGCCACCCGCTGATCCGCCATAAACTCGGCCTGATGCGCCGCGCCGATATCAGCACGAAGAATTTCCGCGAGCTGGCCCAGGAAGTCGGTGCGCTGCTGACCTATGAGGCGACCAAGGATCTACCCCTGGAAAACTACGAAATTCAGGGCTGGTCCGGCCCGGTACAGGTGGAGAAAATTTCCGGCAAGAAGATCACCGTGGTGCCTATCCTGCGTGCTGGCATCGGCATGCTTGATGGTGTGCTCAGTCTGATTCCCGGGGCCAAGGTCAGCGCCGTCGGCGTAGCGCGCAACGAAGAGACGCTGCAGGCGCATACCTACCTGGAAAAACTGGTACCGGAAATCGACGAACGCCTGGCGATGATCATCGACCCGATGCTCGCCACCGGTGGTTCCATGGTCGCCACCATCGACCTGCTGAAACGCGCCGGCTGCAAGGAAATCCGCGCCATGGTGCTGGTCGCCGCGCCCGAGGGCATCAAGGCGGTGGCCGATGCCCACCCGGATGTGACCATATTCACCGCTTCCATCGATCAGCGTTTGAACGAACACGGCTATATCATTCCCGGCCTCGGCGATGCCGGCGACAAGATTTTCGGCACCAAGCAGAAGGACGCTTGAACATGCAGGACCATATGCAAGACGCTACCTGGCGCCAGGCCCTGGCTGGCGCGCAAATGCTGTTCGTGGCCTTCGGCGCCCTGGTGCTGATGCCGCTGATCACCGGCATGGACCCCAACGTGGCGCTGTTCACCGCCGGGCTCGGCACCCTGATTTTCCAACTGGTGACAAAGAACCAGGTGCCGGTATTCCTCGCCTCCAGCTTCGCCTTTATCGCACCGATCCTGGCGGCGAAAAGCGACTTCGGCCTGCCCGCCACCCTCGGTGGGCTGGTCGCCTCCGGTTTCGCCTATATGCTGCTGGCCGGCGCGGTGAAACTCAAAGGCACCGGTTTTATCGACCGCCTGCTGCCGCCGGTGGTAATCGGCCCGGTGATCATGGCGATCGGTCTGGGCCTGGCCCCGGTGGCCGCCAACATGGCCATGGGCAAAGCTGGCGACGCCAGTGCGCAATTGGTGCCTAACGATATCGCCCTGATGATTTCACTGCCGGCGCTGCTGACCACCTTGATAGTCGCAGTGATCGGTCGCGGCATCTTCCGCCTGATCCCGATTCTCTGCGGTATCGCCGTGGGCTATACGCTGGCCTGGCTGTTCGGTGTGGTCGACTTCAGCGCGGTGGGCGCCGCGCCCTGGCTGTCGATGCCGAACTTCGTCGCGCCCGAACTGCACTGGGGGGCGATCCTGTTCCTCCTGCCGGTGGCCATTGCACCGGCCATCGAACATATCGGCGACGTGCTGGCGATCGGCACCGTAACCGGCAAGAACTACCTGAAAGAACCGGGCCTGCACCGCACCCTGCTCGGCGATGGCCTGGCCACCTCGGCGGCGGGCCTGCTCGGCGGCCCGCCGAACACCACCTACTCGGAAGTCACCGGTGCGGTGATGCTGACCAAGAACTTCAACCCCAAGGTGATGCTCTGGGCGGCGGTGATCGCCATGGTGCTGGCGTTTATCGGCAAGTTCGGCGCAGTGCTGCTGAGCATCCCGGTACCGGTGATGGGCGGCATTCTCTGCCTGCTGTTCGGCTCTATCGCGGTGGTCGGCCTGAATACCCTGATTCGCCACCAGGTCGATCTGTCCGAGGCGCGCAACCTGGTGATAGTCGCGGTAACCCTGGTATTCGGTATCGGCGGCATGGTGATCGGCGCCGGCGACGTCAGCCTGAAAGGCATTTCCCTGTGCGGCATCATCGCCATCCTGCTCAACCTGCTGCTGCCCGGCGGCCAGGGCTGGCGCAGCAAAACGCTGAGCGAAGAGCCGGTCGCTTAGCTGCCGTAGGCCCGATGGTTATTCGAGGGCCTTCGACCTCGTAGGGTGGACATGCCGAAGGCCTGTCCACCCTCTACACGCCATGTCCGCCCTGCCAACGCGCGTCTTGTAGCCCGGATGAAATCCGGGGAGTTCGTTGCATAGCCAAGATCGCCCCGGATTGCATCCGGGCTACGAAACTACCCGTAACCTGGATAACCCCCGGCGCAATCCAAGGCAGTCTTGTAGCCCGGATGAAATCAGCGAGCGGACTTATGGTCGCTACCGATATCGCTCCTTAGGCATCCCCGGATTGCATTCGCCCCACGGCTATATCCGGGGCGGCTCTGTGGCTGGCCGGGCTGGCTGCCCATTGCTGCAGGCGTGCAACGCTATCGCGATAGGGTTTGAGGCTCATGCTCAGCAATACGATCGAGCTGAACACCGCGAGGCTGCTGACGATCAGCAGCGAGTAGCGCAGCGCCTGATCGTCGGCGAAGACATAGTCGGTCACCAGCGCCACGGCGGTCGGGCCTATACCGAGGCCGATCAGGGTGATCACGAATAGATAGATGGCCGAGGCCTGGCCGCGCATGGAGTTCGGCATGATTTCCTGAATCGCCGCGGGCGCCACGCCAAATGGCATGCTCAGGAAGAACACCGCCGGAGCGGTGAGGATCGCCGCCCAGAGCGCACTGTCCATCAGCGGAAAACTCAGCACGCAGGGCACCGCGCCGATCGCCGCGTAGAGTCCGACGCGCATATTCGCATCGCTGCTACCGCGCTTGGCCATCCAGTCGGCCAGGCGACCGCCGAAGACAATGCCCAGGCAACCGAACACCGCGACTATGCTGCCGTAGACGACGCCGACCTGGCCGGCTTCCCAGCCGTAGGTGCGGATAAAGAACGTCGGGATCCAGGCCGCACTGCCATAGCCGGCGAACGCCAGGCCGGCGAAGCCGAAGTTGTGGCAAAGCACGGTGCGCTTGTTGGCGTGGATATAGCGGCCGACCTCCGCCAGTGGTACCGCGATACCGGCACCGACGCCGCGCCGAGCCGGCTCCCGGACCGCAAGCATCAGCAGGGTGAACAACACCCCGGCGGCACCCAAAGCGAGGAAGATCAACTGCCAGGGCCGTACCTCGCCCAGCACCGGCAACAGTACATCGCCCTGTGCCGAGGCGAGCTTGATCACCAGACCGCCAAGCAGGAACGCCAGGCCGGAGCCCAGATAGACCCCCATGGAATACACGCTGATGGCGGTGGCGCGCCGTTGCGCGGGGAAGCTGTCGGCGATCAGCGAGTAGGCCGCGGGCGACAATGCCGCTTCGCCGACCCCGACGCCAACCCGACACAGCAGAAACTGCCAGTAGAGCCGGGCCATGCCGCACGCCGCGGTGGCGGCGCTCCAGAACAGCACACCGATCGCCACCAGACCGCGGCGATTGCGGGTGTCGGCCAGACGCCCGAGGGGGATCCCGCACAGGGTATAGAACAAGGCGAAGGACAAGCCCATCAGCAGGCTCATCTGCGTGTCGCTGATCATCAGATCGCGGCGGATCGGCGCCACCAGCAGGTTGAGGATCTGCCGGTCGATAAACGACAGCACATACGCCACCATCAGAATGGCCACGGTGGCCCAGGCGCGGGAGCTGGAGGGATAGCCGTTATTGTTATTGGGCACTGGCGGTCTCCTCGGCACCGCTGGGGCGATGCGCGACGGTTGAAGGAACCACCAGCTTAGGCCGATAAGCCGCAGCGGGAATATCGCCCGAAGGGGTTATCAGCGTGGCGAATGCACCATCCTTTCGAGCGAATGCACCGGGGCGCCCGCGAGCGACGCGGCCTGACAACAGCGGCCTCAGCGGGCCGCCGAACACCAGCACTCAGGGGATCGGGACATCACAACATCAGCGGTGCGCGCTCGCTCAGGCTGTTGAGCGCCGCCGCCCAGCTCGGATGATCGTTCAGGCACGGCACCAGCTGCAGGCTTTCGCCGCCGGCCGCGAGGAACTGCTCGCGACCGCGATCGCCAATTTCCTCGAGGGTTTCGATGCAGTCGGCGACGAACGCCGGGCACATCACCAGAAGTTTCTTCACCCCTTGCCGAGCCAACTCGTCCAGGCGCGTTTCGGTGTAGGGCTCGATCCACTTGGCCCGGCCCAGGCGGGATTGGAAGGACACCGACCACTGCTCCGGGCGCAGGCCCATGCGTGCGGCAAAGGCTTCGGCGCTGCGCAGGCATTGCGCGCGATAACAGGTCGCCAGCACCTCGGGCGACGCCGTGCGGCAGCAATCAGCGCCTTTCAGGCAATGATCGCCGGGATCGAGTTTGTGCAAGTGACGCTCGGGCAAACCGTGGTAACTGAGCAGCAGGTGATCGAAGTCCTGCTCGAGATAGGGCCGGGCACTGGCCACCAGGGCATCCAGATACTCGGGCTGGTCATAGAACGGCCGCACGATGGCGAAACGCATCTCGAGTTTGTGCTCGCGGACCGTGCACAGCGCTTCCTCGATCACCGTGGTCACGGTGCTGTCGGCGAACTGCGGATACAGCGGCGCCAGGGTGACCTGCTTGATGCCCTGCGCTGCCAGCTCGGTCAGCACCGTCTCGATCGAGGGCTCGCCATAGCGCATCGCCAAGGCCACCGGCCCATGTTGCCAGTAGCCCTTCATCGCCTCCTGCAGACGCTTGCTCAACACCACCAGGGGCGAGCCATCCGGCCACCAGATCGAGGCATAGGCATGCGCCGATGCCGCCGGGCGCTTGATCAGAATCAGCGATACCAGCAGACGTCGTACCGGCCACGGCAAATCGATCACATAGGGGTCCATCAGAAACTGATTGAGGTAACGCCGCACATCAGCTACTTCGGTCGAGGCGGGAGAGCCCAGGTTGACCAGCAACAAGGCGTGATCAGTCATACATTTTCCCTAGTTCAATGTTGGCCCAGCAGATCGGCCAGGGCCGCATCCAGATGAGTGAAACGGAAGGTGAAACCAGCCTCTTGCAGGCGCGTCGGCAACGCATGCTGACCGCCGAGCAACAACCCGGATAGCTCTCCCAGGGCGGTACGCAGGACGAACGCCGGAGCTGGCAGGATCGCCGGGCGATGCAGTTCGAGCCCCAATGCCCGGGCAAACTCGCGATTGCGAACCGGCCGTGGCGCGCAGGCATTATAAGGACCACTGGTGTGTTGGTGGTGCAAGAGAAAATCGATCAGGGCGATTTGATCGGCGAGATGAATCCAGGGCATCCATTGCCTTCCGTTGCCCAAAGGGCCACCCAGACCGAGCTTGAACGGCAACAGCAGGCGCTTGAGAAAGCCGCCATCCCTGGCCAGGACCAGCCCAGTGCGCAGCAGCACTACACGAATGCCCAGGGCGGTCGCGCGCTGCGCGGTATCCTCCCAGCCGGCGCACAGTTGCGCGGCGAAATCGCTGGCGCCGCGGGACGAGTCCTCGTGCAGCTCGCGCTCGCCAGCGTCGCCGTAAAAGCCCACGGCGGAACCTGAGAGCAGCACCTCGGGCTTGTGCTCGCGGGTCGCCAGCCATGCCAGCAACTGCTCGGTCAGACCGACCCGGCTGGCCCACAGCAGCTCCTTGCGCTTGCGTGTCCAGGGCCGGTCTGCAATCGGGGCGCCAGCCAGATTGACCACCGCGTCCAGCACCGCCTCGCCCAGCTCCTCGAGCCGACCGATGCCATGCACCTGATCGCCGCACAACTCGGCGACCTGCTGGGGCCGGCGGCTCCACACCGTCACCCGATGACCCTGCTCGACCCAGTAATGACAAAGGCCGCGACCAATCAGGCCGGTACCGCCGGTCAGTAATATATTCATGCTGTCCTCCTCATAAGGGCTGACACTGAGTAACCACGAGCCTCCCAGGTCGATTTCGCGCAGGGCCAAGCCGATCGATGACGGCACAAGATGCCTTTAACCCACGCCCCGAGTTGTCTTTAATATAAAGAGACTGCGATCGACGACGATCATCTTATACATTAAAAGATTATTGTATAGCTTTTGTCTAAAGCGTAGCCTACCGCTCCAGCAGGCCGTTGAAAAATGTAGGCGAGGCAGGCAAGACAAGGCAAAAACGGCCGAAAAAGCGGAGTTTACGTGTTGTAAATGAGCATTTTGAGGCGGTTTTTAACGCAGTATTGCCAACGCAGGTAGCTTTTCAACGGCCTGCTAGCACATGAGGTAAGCCATGACAGCAGCACTAGCCCCCATCGCCATCATCGGCACCGGCATCGCCGGGCTCTCCGCGGCGCAACTTCTGCATGCCGCCGGTCATGAAATACAACTGTTCGAAAAGAGCCGCGGCAGCGGCGGCCGAATGGCCAGCAAGCGCAGCGACACCGGATCACTGGATCTCGGCGCGCAATACTTCACCGCGCGCGATCGCCGCTTCGTCGAGGCGGTGCAGCAATGGCAGGCGCGTGGCTGGGCCAGCGTATGGTCGCCAAATCTCTACCACTTCAAGAACGATCAACTGAGCGCCTCGCCGGACGAGCAAGTGCGCTGGGTCGGCAGCCCCCGCATGAGCGCGATCACCCGCGCCATGCTCGGCGCCCTGCCGGTGCACTTCTCCTGCCGCATAACCGACGTGTTCCGCGGCGAGCAACACTGGCAACTACTGGACGCCGAAGGCAACAGCCACGGTCCCTTCAGCCATGTGATAGTGGCGACGCCCGCGCCCCAGGCCAGCGCCCTGCTGACCAGCGCGCCAAAGCTGGCAAGCGTTGCCGCCAGTGTGACCATGGACCCTACCTGGGCCGTCGCCCTGGGTTTCGACAGCCCGCTCGACAGCCCGGTGGAAGGCTGCTTCGTGCAGGACAGCCCACTCGACTGGATAGCGCGCAACCGCAGTAAACCGGGACGCGAAACCGGGCTCGACACCTGGATCCTGCATGCCACCGCCGCCTGGAGCAAACAGCACCTGGATATGTCCAAGGACGCCGTTATCGAGCATCTGCATGGCGCCTTCGCGGAACTCATCGGTTGCGCCGTGCCTTCGCCGGCACTCAGCCTGGCCCATCGCTGGCTGTATGCCCGCCCGGCCAGCGCCCATCAGTGGGGCACGCTGGCGGATGCCGACCTGGGTATCTATGCCTGCGGCGACTGGTGCCTCTCCGGCCGCGTCGAAGGCGCCTGGCTGAGTGGCCAGGAAGCCGCGCGCAAGCTGCTCGAACACTTGCAATGAGCCGTTCGGTGAGCGCCCAGCAGCGCCTCAACCCGCGCAAGCTGCTGCTGTCGAAATGGACCGCCGCCCGACCGGTAAAAGGCGAAAAGCACTTTCTGGTCACCGAGCTGTTTTGCGATGAGCTGGGCAGCGTGCTGGCGATCGAACTGCAGGCGGTGCTCACCCAACGTAGCGAGCGGATGGACTGGCGCCAGCTGCAAGATAGCGAGCGCTGGAAGATCGGCTGGAGCTAGCGCTCTAGCGCTCAGTTAATTCGCCCCCCAGCCATTGACCGCCCGCACATCCCTCCAGAGATGCATCCCCAGGGCGAGTGCTGCTCGCAGAACTGAGCGTCCTCGCTCGCCAGCACAGGGAAGCTCGCCGCAAAACCACGAAGCGTCGCCCGCCCCTCCCATCGCCGTGGCTCATGCCACTGCCGCAACTGCCCACCCGCGCCGCGGGCTGATCGGGACTAAAGCACCGAGTGGTTAGCCACCGCGACCGCCCCACCCTTTCCTATACAAAATTCGCTCACATCCACAAATACTTATACAAAGTGTTTGACTTGTACAATCTCGAACCTATGATGAACACAAGTTGTACATGCCAGACGATATGTACAAGAAGTCATCAGAGGTTGCGCCATGAATTCGCTTCGCAACAAGCCAAAACTCGCTATCAGCGCCTGCCTGCTGGGCAATGAAGTGCGTTACAACGGCGGCCACAAAGAGTCGCGTCTGTGCAACCGCACCCTCAGCGAATATTTCGACTTCACCCCGGTCTGCCCTGAAGTGGCGATCGGCCTGGGCATCCCCCGCGAGCCGATTCGCCTGGTCGGCGACCCCGCGGCACCGCGTGCGGTCGGCACCGTGAATCGCGAGATGGATGTCAGTGCGCCCCTGGCCACCTACGGCGAGCGCATGGCGGGGGAGCTGACGGATATCTGCGGCTATATCTTCATGCAGCAGTCGCCGTCCTGCGGGCTGGAGCGGGTCAAGGTCTATCAGGACGGAGGGCGCCCGAGCGAAGCCAAGGGCCGCGGCCTTTTCGCCCAGGCCTTCTGCGCCCGCCACCCGGACCTGCCGGTGGAGGAAGACGGTCGCCTCAACGATCCAGTGCTGCGCGAAAACTTCATCACCCGCGTGTTCGCCTATGCCGAATGGCAACAGCTGCAGCAGGACGGCCTCACGCCCAAGGCGCTGCTCGGCTTCCACTCGCGCTACAAGTACCTGCTGATGGCCAGCCACCCGCAGCAGTACAAGGCGCTCGGCCGCCTGCTCGGCAACCTGCACCAGCACGACTTGCGCGAGCTGGCCCCGCACTACTTCAGCGAGCTGATGGCGGCACTGAAGAAATGCGCGACCCGGCGCACCCACAGCAACGTGCTGCAGCACCTCAGCGGCTATTTCAAACAGGCGCTGAGCAGCACCGACAAGCAGGAGATGCAGCAATTGATCAGCCAGTACCGGCACGGCGTGGTGCCGCTGGTGGTGCCCATGACCCTGCTCAAGCATCACCTTCGGCGCAACCCGGATACTTACCTGGCGCAGCAGGCTTACCTGCAACCCCACCCGGAAAACCTCAGCCTGCGGAACGCCCTATGAGCCGGCAACTACTCTGGCTGCGCACCGATCTGCGTGTGCAGGACAACAGCGCACTGGCTGCCGCTATGGCCGCCGGGCCGACGATCGCGCTGTTTCTGCTCAGCCCCGGACAATGGCAGGCGCATGACGACGCACCGAGCAAGGTCGACTTCTGGTTGCGCAACCTGCAAGCGCTGGCGACCGCGTTGGGCCAGCTCAATGTTCCACTATTGATCCGTCATAGCCATGACTGGAGCGATGCGCCGCAAGTCATCGCCGAGCTGTGCGCGGAGCTGCGGATCGACGCCGTACAGGTCAACCAGGAATACGGCGTGCACGAGAGCCGCCGCGATCAGGCCGTGTCCACGGCGCTGCGCCGCCTGGGCATCGACCTGCACAGCCATCTGGACCAGTTGCTGTTCGCCCCGGGCAGCGTGTTGACCCGCAGCGGCGGTTACTTCCAGGTCTACAGCCAGTTCCGCAAGGCCTGCTATCAGCGCCTGCACCTTTCTTTGCCAAACCTGGTACATACACCGCCCGCACAGGCGCCGCTGGCGATCGCCAGCGATGCGATCCCCGCTTCGGTCGACGGCTTCGCCACACCTGGCGAGGCGCTCCGGCAGCTCTGGCCCGCCGGGGAGCAAGCCGCGAGTTCGCGTCTGGCGGAGTTCGCCGAACAGCAGATGGCCCACTACGACGACAACCGCGATATCCCCGCCCTGCCCGGCACCAGTCAGCTTTCCGCTTATCTGGCGGCCGGCGTGCTGTCGCCGCGCCAATGCCTGCACGCCGCGCTGCAGAGCAATCGGGGCGAATTCGACTGCGGCAACAGCGGGGTCGTCACCTGGATCAACGAGCTGCTCTGGCGCGAGTTCTACAAACACATTCTGGTCGGCTACCCGCGTGTCTCCATGGGCCGCGCCTTCCGCCCGGAAACCGAAGCCGTGGCCTGGCGCCAGGCGCCGGACGAGCTGGCCGCCTGGCAACAGGGGCGCAGCGGATTTCCGATCATCGACGCGGCGATGCGCCAACTGCTCGCTACCGGCTGGATGCACAACCGCCTGCGCATGGTGGTGGCGATGTTCCTGACCAAGAACCTGCTGATCGATTGGCGCGAGGGCGAGCGCTTCTTCATGCGTCATCTGATCGACGGTGACCTCGCGGCGAACAACGGCGGCTGGCAATGGAGTGCGTCGACCGGCACCGACTCGGTGCCCTACTTCCGGATTTTCAATCCGCTCAGCCAATCCGAACGATTCGATCCGGACGGCCGCTTCATTCGCCACTGGCTGCCGGAGCTGGCCGATGCTAGCAACCGCGACCTGCACAATCCCTATGCACTCGCGCACCACGGTGGCGGCCTGTTCGGCTCGCTCGACTACCCCAAGCCGATGGTCGATCTGCCCGGCAGCCGCGCGCGCGCCCTGGATGCCTTCAAGCGCCTGCCGCACCTGACGGCGAAGGCGGCGTCATGAGCGATTTCCTGCGCCAGTTCGCCCACGGCTTCGCCACCCTGAACAAGGACAACCTCGAGCGCCTCGGCGAGTTGTACAGCGACGACATACTGTTCAGCGATCCCCTGCACGAACGCCATGGGCTGATCGATGTGCGGCGCTACTTCGCCGAGCTGTACGCCAATGTCAGCGACCTGCGTTTCGACTTCTACGCCTTCGACGAGGTACGCCAGGGCGAAGGTTATCTGTGCTGGACCATGAGCTACCGCCACCCGCGCCTGGCCCGCGGACGGCTGATCCGTGTCGAGGGCTGCTCGCACTTGCGCTGGCACGACAAGGTGTATCGCCACCGCGACTATTTCGACGCCGGCAGCCTGCTCTACGAGCACCTGCCGCTGTTCGGCACGCTGATTCGCTGGCTGAAGAGGCGTCTGGCATGAAGCCCCCATCACGACGTATCTGGCTCACCGGCGCCAGCAGCGGCATAGGTGCGGCGTTGGCCGAACTGCTGCTGCAGGACGGTCACCGCGTGGCCGTCAGTGCGCGCACCGTCGAACCCTTGCAGGCGTTGGCCAAACGCTACCCACAACAGGTGCTGGTGGTGCCTGGCGACCTTGGCGAGGCAACGCAGGTGCGGGCGATCGGCGAGCACATCGCTCAGGTCTGGGGCGCGCTGGACGGGGTCATCCTGAATGCCGGCACCTGCGAATACCTCGACGCGCAAGACTTCGAAGCGGCAATGATCGAACGGGTAATGCGCGCCAATCTGTTTTCCGCCAGCTACTGCATAGAAGCGGCGCTGCCACTGCTGCGCCTGGGCAATCGCCCGCATCTGATCGGCATCGGCAGCTCGGTGACTTACCTGCCGCTGCCGCGCGCCGAGGCCTATGGCGCCTCGAAAGCGGCGATGCGTTACCTGCTCGAAGCGCTGCGCATCGACCTGGCCAGCGAAGGCATCGATGTCACGCTGGTCAGCCCCGGTTTCGTCGATACCCCGCTGACTGCGCAAAACGATTTCCCCATGCCGATGCGCTGGCCGGTGGAAAAAGCCGCCTGGCATATCGCCGCTCGGCTGGACAAGCGGCCTTTCGAAATCGCCTTTCCGGGGCTGTTCATCTTCCTCCTGTCGCTACTCGCCCACTTACCCAAACGCCTGCAGCTGGCCCTCGGCAAACGCATGGCCCGCAGTTCAGCCAACCCCGAGAGCAAGCCATGAAAATCGCCATTATCGGCAGCGGTATCGCCGGACTCACCAGCGCCTACCTACTCAACCGCAACCACCACGTCAGCGTCTTCGAGGCCAGCGACTGGGTCGGCGGCCACACCCACACGGTGGATGTCGAGGTCGGCGGGCGCAGCTACGCCATCGACACCGGCTTCATTGTGTTCAACGACTGGACCTACCCGAATTTCATCCGCTTGATCAAGCAACTGGGCGTTGCCTCGAAACCCACCGAGATGAGCTTCTCGGTCAGTGACCCGCTGACCGGCGTGGAATACAACGGCAACAACCTCAACACCCTGTTCGCCCAGCGCCGCAACCTGTTCTCGCGGCCTTTTATCGGCATGGTACGCGACATCCTGCGCTTCAATCGCGAAGCGCTCGACGACCTTGAACAAGGGCGCATCCCGACCTCCATGACCCTCGGCGCCTACCTCAAGCTTGGCGGCTACAGCCAGCGCTTCACCGACCACTACATAGTGCCGATGGGCGCAGCGATCTGGTCGATGTCGCTGGCCGACATGCTCGATTTCCCGCTGCAGTTCTTCGTGCGCTTCTTCAAGAACCACGGCCTGCTCTCGGTCAGCGACCGCCCGCAATGGCGAGTGATCGAGGGCGGCTCGCGCAGCTATGTAGCGCCGCTGAGCGAATCCTTCCGCGAGCGTATCCGACTCAACTGCCCGGTCAGCCGGGTCGAGCGCGACGGCCATGGGGTGACGGTGCATAGCGCCGCCGGCATCGAGCATTTCGACAAGGTGGTGTTCGCCTGCCACAGCGACCAGGCCCTCGCCCTGCTCGCCCAGCCAACCGCGACCGAGCGGGAGATTCTCGGCGCCATGCCGTATGCCGACAACGACGTGGTGCTGCACACCGACACCCGCCTGTTGCCCAAGCGCCCATTGGCCTGGGCCAGCTGGAACTATCGCCTGGGTGGGTCGGTGAACCGATCGGCGGCGGTGACTTACAACATGAACATCCTGCAGGGCATTCGCAGCGAGACAACCTTCTGCGTCAGTCTCAACCAGAGCGCAGCCATCGATCCGGCCAAGACTCTCGCCCGTTACACCTACGCCCATCCGCAATACAGCCTGACGGCAGTGGCCGCGCAAGCGCGCTGGGAAGAGTTGCTCGGCGCCAACCACAGCTATTTCTGCGGTGCCTATTGGGCCAACGGCTTTCACGAAGACGGCGTGGTCAGCGCGCTGCGCGTGGCCCGTGAATTCGGCGAGGCGCTATGAACAGCGCCTTGTACAGCGGCTGGGTGCAGCACCGACGCTTTACCCCGCGCGCGCACAACTTCCGCTATCGCATGGGCTTGCTCTACCTGGATCTGAGCGAGCAGGAGCAAGTGCTCGCCCTATCGCCGCTGGCCGGGCGCGGACGCTATGCGCCATTCGCCTTCCGCGAGAGCGATTACCTGCCGCAGTTCACCTGCAGCGGTGTACGCCTGATCGATGCCGTGCGCCAACGCGTCAGCGAAGTGCTGGGCCGCACCCCGCTGGGCCACATCTGCCTGCTGACCCAGCCGCGCAGTTGGGGGATCGCCTTCAATCCGGCCAGTTTCTTCTACTGCTATGAGGCCGATGGCAGCCTGGCGGCAATTCTTTGCGAAGTCAGCAACACGCCCTGGGGCGAGCGCTATCACTATGTAATGCCCGCAGACGGCAAAGGTCATCAGCACTTCGCCGTGGCCAAAGCCTTTCATGTCTCGCCGTTTTTGCCGCGCGAGCTGGAATACCGCATGGCATTCAGCCCGGCCGGCGAGCGCCTGGGCATTCACATGGCGGACTGGCAAGGCGAGGAAAAGATCTTCGACGCCAGCCTCAGCCTGCAACGCAGCGAACTGTCCCGCGCCGGCCTGCACCGCTACCTGATTCAGTTTCCCTGGATGACCGGCAAAACCGTGGCGGCCATCTACTGGCAAGCCCTGCGCCTGCTGCTCAAACGTATCCCGCTGTTCCCCCACCGTGCCGCCGAAGGCGATTTGCGCGTGGCCCGCTCCGTTGCGAAGGAAGTTCCCCATGAAAACCTCTAGCTTGGTGTCCGCGAAGAATTCCGTGCTTACTGGCAGCGGCATCGGCGCCGCTCTGCTACGCCGTGCGGTGCTGCGTCAACTCGGCCGGCTGCGCCACGGCCAGCTGGTGGTGATCGAAGGCGGCGAACGCCTGGTGTTCGGCGACGCCCATTCCAGCTTGAGCGCGGAAATCCGGGTGCTCGACGACGCCCTGTGGGGGCTGGTCGCCGGCAACGGCTCGATCGGTGCGGGCGAGGCCTATATTCACGGTTACTGGACCTCGCCGGAGCTGACTGCGGTAATTCGCGTGTTCGTCAGCAATTTGGAGGTACTGGATGCCATGGAGCGCGGCCTGGCGCAGCTCGGTCGCCCATTGATCCAGGCGTTGCACTGGCTCAACCGCAATACCCGCAGCGGTTCGCGCAAGAATATCGCCGCCCATTACGATCTGGGCAACCAGCTGTTCGAGCAATTCCTCGACCCGACCATGATGTACTCGGCGGCGATGTTTCGCAGCACCGACGACAGCCTGGAGCAGGCGCAATTGAACAAGTTGCGGCGCATCTGCCAGAAGCTCGCGCTGAAACCCAGCGACCACCTGCTGGAAATCGGCACCGGCTGGGGCAGCATGGCGATCTATGCGGCCAGCCACTATGGCTGCAAGGTCACCACCACCACCTTGTCGCGCGAGCAGTTCGCCCACACCGAGCGGCGTATCGCCGAGCTGGGCCTGGGCGATCGCATCACCCTGCTGCTGGAGGATTACCGCGACCTAAGCGGCGAATACGACAAACTGGTCTCGATCGAAATGATCGAGGCGGTCGGCCATCGTTTCCTGCCCACCTACTTCCAACAATGCGCCAAGTTGCTCAAGCCCGATGGGCTGATGTTGCTGCAAGCCATCACCATTCGCGATCAACGCTACGAGCAGGCGAAAAGCACCGTGGACTTTATCCAGCGCTATATCTTCCCCGGTGGCGCCTTGCCCTCGGTGAACAAGATGCTGGAAATCGTTACCAGCAAGACCGACATGACCCTGCAACATATGGAAGATTTCGGCCTGCATTACGCGCGCACCCTGCGCATCTGGCACGACAACCTGCACCTGGCACGGCACAAACTCGAGGAACTGGGCTACGACGACTACTTCTTTCGCCTGTGGGAGTTCTACCTGTGCTATTGCGAGGGCGGCTTTATCGAGCGCACCATCGGCACCGCGCAATTGCTGCTGGCCAAGCCGGCCGCACAACCGGAACCGCTGCTGGGAAACCTCGATGCCTAAACTGATCGCCAACGCCGTATTGTTTCAGCTCGGTTGGCTTGCCTGCGTGTTCGGCGGCGATGGCCCGTGGCTGCTGGTGGTGCCGGCGATAGTGGCGGTCCACCTGCTGTGGGTCAGCAGTTGGCAGGCCGAAGGCAAGCTGCTGCTCAGCGTGTTTCTCGCCGGCAGCGCCCTGGACAGCTTTCTACTCAACCTCGGCGTGTTCGATTTCGGCGAGCAGCGCCAACTGATCCCCCTGTGGCTGGCGTGTCTGTGGCTGCTACTGGCCACCACCCTTAATCACTGCCTGGCCTGGACCGCCCGTCCCTGGTGGCGCGCCAGCCTGCTCGGCGCCGTCGCCGCGCCGCTGTCGTACTACGGCGGCGCGCAAATCGCCGGCGTCGGCCTGCCCTACGGAACCTGGCAAAGCCTGCTGCTGATCGGCGCGCTCTGGGCCGTGGCGATGCCCGTAATGCATGGCTTCGCCAAGCTCTACCGCACGCAATACGAGCAAAGTCAACGAGCCCGCAAGCCGGCATAGGTGGAACGCGATATCCACCCGTAGCGTGGATGAAATCCGGGAGCGATTGCACCAGCGATACATTTCCCCGGATTGCATCCGGCTACGAAGCGAATTACCGCAATCGACCCCATGGCGTACACTGCGCGGCTATGACCGATAGCCCCACCATCCCCCACACCC
>CBIHLF010000036.1:0-57842 GCA_966210435.1 uncultured Pseudomonas sp.
ACCCGTTACCCATGTCTCCCGACAGGCGTTACCCATGTATACCGGCTGAACACACGGCGCACCCTACGAAGTCCCGCCCCCCATTCCGCATCTCATCCCCCTCTACGCCCACGACCTACGCCTGCACCATCCTCCCGCGAAATAACCTGTCGGGAGGATGTGCCGGCAGATACGCGAACCTAAAGTGAAGACATCTTTCCATCACCTCGAAGGTTGGCTGTATGACTCACAATGACTGGTGGCGCGGCGGCGTTATTTATCAGGTTTATCCGCGCAGCTTTTTCGACAGCAACGGTGATGGCATCGGTGACCTGCTCGGCGTGCTGGAGAAGATCGACTACATCGCCAGCCTGAATGTCGACGCCATCTGGCTGTCGCCGTTTTTCACCTCGCCGATGAAGGATTTCGGTTACGACGTGTCCGACTACCGCGGCGTCGACCCGCTGTTCGGCACCCTGGCCGACTTCAGCCAGTTGGTACAGGCCGCCCATGCCCGCGGTATTCGCGTGCTGATCGACCAGGTGCTCAATCACTCCTCGGACCAGCATGACTGGTTCAAGGAAAGCCGCTCCAGCCGCGACAATCCCAAGGCCGACTGGTACGTCTGGGCCGACCCCAAGGAGGACGGCACGGTGCCGAACAACTGGCTCTCGGTATTCGGCGGCCCGGCCTGGAGTTGGGACAGCCGGCGCAAGCAGTACTACCTGCACAACTTCCTCTCCAGCCAGCCGGACCTGAACTTCCACTGCGAAGCGGTGCAGCAGCAACTGCTCGACGATATGGAGTTCTGGCTGTTGCTGGGCGTCGATGGCTTCCGTCTGGACGCGGCGAACTTCTACTTTCACGACCGCGCGCTGCGCGATAACCCGCCGAACCTGGAGATCCGCGAAGGCAGCATCGGCGTACGTGCCGACAACCCCTACGCCTTCCAGCAGCACATCCATGACAAGACCCAGCCGGAGAACCTGCTGTTTCTCAAGCGCATCCGCCAGTTGCTCGAGCGTTACCCAGGCAGCGCCACGGTCGCGGAAATCGGCTGCGACCATTCGCTGCGCACCATGGCGGCTTATACCGGGGGTGGCGATACCCTGCATATGGCCTATTCCTTCGACCTGCTGACCGAGCAGTGCAGCCCGGCGTTCCTGCGCCATACCATCGAAAGCGTCGAGCGCGAGCTGGTCGATGGCTGGCCGTGCTGGTCGATCGGCAACCATGACGTGGTGCGGGTGATGAGTCGCTGGGCGCTGGATGGCCAGCCGGATTTCAGTCGCGGTCGGTTGTTTATGGCCCTGCTGTTGTCGCTGCGCGGTAGCGTGTGCCTGTACCAGGGCGAGGAGTTGGGCCTGGATGAGGCCGAGCTGCAATTCGAGCAGTTGGTCGACCCCTACGGCATTCGCTTCTGGCCGGAGTTCAAGGGCCGTGACGGTTGCCGCACGCCGATGCCCTGGCATGAGCAGGATCTGCACGGTGGTTTCAGCCGCGAACAGCCTTGGCTGCCGCTGTCCAGCCGCCATTTGCCGCTGTCCGTGGCGGCCCAGGAGCCGGATGAAAATTCCATGCTCAATACCTACAGGCGTTTTATCGCCTGGCGCCAGGGCCAACCGCTGCTGATCCAGGGTAGCCTGCGCGTACTGCACCATGACGACGATCTGCTGGTGTTCGAGCGGCGTCTGGGCGATGAAGCCTGGCTGTGCCTGTTCAACCTGGGCAACCAGGTGCGGCACTTCGCCTTGTCGGTGGCGGTCGAAGCCGTGCCGGCGCCGGCCAGCAACGCGTTGTTCAATAACGCCGGGGTAGAGTTGCCGGCCCAGGGCTTCGGTTTTGCCCGGGTGCTTGGCTGAGCAGGTTCTGCATGTATCGAGATGGATCGTGCCGGATTGCCCGGCGCGGTCGCTAGAGGAGAACAATAACAATGGCCAGCGTCACGCTACGCAATATCTGCAAGAGCTATGGCGACATCAAGATTACCCGCGGCATCAATCTGGACATCGCCGACGGCGAGTTCGTGGTGTTCGTCGGCCCGTCCGGTTGCGGCAAGTCGACCCTGCTGCGCCTGATCGCCGGGCTCGAAGACATCACCGAAGGCGAGCTGCTGATCGGCGGCGAGCGGGTCAATGAGCTACCGCCGATGGACCGTTCGGTGGGCATGGTGTTTCAGTCCTACGCCCTCTATCCGCATATGGATGTCGCTGAAAACATGGCCTTCGGCCTGAAACTGGCCAAGGTCGAAAAGCGCGAGATCGCTCGCCGGGTGGATGAGGTGGCGAAGATCCTGCAGCTGGACAAGCTGCTCGAACGTAAACCCAAGGACCTCTCCGGCGGCCAGCGCCAGCGCGTCGCCATCGGCCGCACCATGGTTCGCGAGCCCAAGGTGTTTCTGTTCGACGAGCCGCTGTCGAACCTCGACGCCTTCCTGCGGGTGCAGATGCGCATCGAGATTTCCCGTCTGCATCAACGCCTGCAGGCCACGATGATTTACGTGACCCACGACCAGGTCGAAGCCATGACCATGGCCGACAAGATAGTGGTGCTCAATGCCGGCGAGATCGCCCAGGTCGGCCCGCCGCTGGAGCTCTATCACTACCCGCAGAACCAGTTCGTCGCCGGCTTTATTGGCTCGCCGCAGATGAACTTCCTGCCGGTGCGGGCGCTACAGGCCAGCCGCGATTCGGTGGAGATCGAAATGCCCGGTGGCTCGCGCATGAGCGTGGCGGTCGATGGCAGCCAGGTCAGCGTCGGCGAAACCCTGACCCTGGGCGTGCGCCCGGAGCATTTCGTCGATGCCGAACAGGCGGATTTCGCCTTCTACGGCGAAGTGGCGGTGGCCGAGCGATTGGGCGACCACAACCTGCTGTACCTGACACTGGAAGGGGTGGAGCCGATGATCACCCTGCGCAGCGATGGCAACCGCAAGGTCGCGGTCGGGCAGACCTACGGCGCCGGCCTGATGGCCAATAAATGCCACCTGTTTCGCGCCGACGGCTATGCCTGCCCACGTCACTATCGCGAGCCGGCATTGTTTGGCGACGTGTAACGGACGTGCGAGCAGTTAGGCCGAACGGGACAGCGGTATTGCAGTCGATTGCATGACCGCTGAGAAAACCCTGGAGGTATGCCCATGGTGGTGAAGCACGATTTGCTGCAAGACATTCCCGAGCTGGCGGCGCAATTCGAGGCGCTGCTCGCGGACGATCCGCAGTTCTCCGCCCTGGTGAAGCATTACTACGAGCTGGACAGGCGTGTGCTCGAGTGGGAAGTCGAACACGGCAATAGCGGTGAAGAGCTCAACCAGCTCAGACGTGAGCGTGTGCTGGCCAAGGACCGTATCGTCCGGGAACTGCTGTACCCCATCGGTTGATCGCCTGCGGCCAGCGTGCCTGCTAAGCTGGCGGTCTTTCCCGAGCCAGACGAGCCCGCATGAACCAGCCCCGCAAAGACCCGCTGCACGGCGTGACCCTGGAAGCCATCCTCAACGAGTTGGTGGCGCAGCTGGGCTGGGATGGCTTGGCCGAGCGCATCGATATCCGCTGCTTCAAAAGCGACCCGAGCATCAAGTCCAGCCTGACCTTCCTGCGCAAAACTCCCTGGGCGCGGGCCAAGGTCGAGGCGCTGTATATCCAGCGCAAGGGCTGACGAACCCAACGAAACTTCCGTAGCCCGTAGGTTGGTGTTAGCGGCGACTGTTGCGGTTCGAGCAGCGACATCGTCCCAGGCCGCCGCGTAACCCAACAGATCGTATGCCGGCACGACACCGTGTAGACGCCTTGTTGGGTTACGCGGCGCTCGGTAGCGCTGGGTTTGTGCGTTGTGCACAGTGCCGCTAACCCAACGGAACTGCATTGTCCTCCCTACCGCCAACTCGCCTGCACCGAGGGCAGCGGCGCTTGGCATTGGCTGTGGGCGCCTGGTTCCAGATAGGGCATCAGGATCGGCGCCATGCCCTTGAGCACCTGCACCGGCAAGGCCGAGGTGAAGCGGAAGTTTTCCGCTGCGCGGCCCGGGACGAAGGCGGTCAGGGTGCCGTAGTGGCGGGGGCCGAGGTAGAACACGAAGGTTGCGGTGCGGTTCATCGCCCGTGAGCTGAGTACCCGGCCGCCGGGGCCGACCACTTCGGTGCGGTTATCGCCGGTACCGGTCTTGCCACCGACCTTCAGCGGTTGCCCGGCGGCATCGACGAAGCTGCCCTGCAGGCGCCGGGCGGTACCGTTTTCGACGACCGCGGCAAGCGCGCTACGTAACGCCGCCGCGACTTCCGAGGCCATTACCCGTTCGCCGCTGATGCTCTCGCGGGTCACCAAAGTTTCATAGGGCGTATCGGTAGCGAAGTGCAGGCTGTCGATGCGCACCGTCGGCTGGCGGATGCCGTCGTTCTGGATGATCCCCATCAATTCGGCCAGGGCCGCCGGGCGGTCGCCGGAACTGCCGATGGCGGTGGCCAGCGACGGTACCAGGTGGCCGAAGGGGTAACCGAGGTTCTGCCAGCGACGGTGAATATCGAGAAAGGCTTCGACCTCAAGCATGATCCGGATGCGGCTGTCGCGGGCGCTCTTGTGGCGGCTGCGGAACAGCCAGCCATAGACTTCCTGGCGTTCGTCGCGGCTGGCCTCCAGTGCTTCGCTGAACGTCGCCTGGGGGTGCTTGACCAGATAACCGAGTAACCAAAGTTCCAAGGGGTGGACGCGGGCGATATAGCTCTGGTCCGACAGGTCGTAGGCACCCGGACCGTACTTCTCGTACAGCTGGGCGATGCGTTTGTCGTCGAGGTGGTCCTGCGGCAGATAGGTACGCAGGAATGCGGCGAACGTCGGGCGGTCGGCGTCGGGCATCAGGTAGCGATGCACCGCGGCCAGGCGCACCGAGGTATGGCGCAGGCCATTGAGAAAGGTTTCCAGGCGCGGTTGCGCTGCTTGATCCTGGTATTTGCGCCAGAAGCGCAGCAGGAAGGTTTTGCCTTCGCGGTCCGCGAAGTCGCGCAGGTAGGCCTCGCGCCTCGGGTCGTCGTCGTCCTTGAGCAGCGCCGCGCTGTTACCCGGCGCCTGGTAGATGGTGTAACGCACGATATCGCGCATCAGGCGGATAAACGGCAGGTTGAGCGATTCGCGCAAGGCTTCGCGCATGCTGGCGATGCGGTTGTTGTCCTCGCGGCGGAAGTTGGCAAAGGTGTGAATGCCGCCGCCGGTGAAGAAGCGCTCCTGGGGGCTGGCCGAGTACTTGCGCTCCAGTGCTGCGTCGAGCATCGCCGACAGGCTGGCCTGCGGATTGCTCGACAGGTAGTCGACGGCCCAGCGGGTCAGGTTGTCTTCGACCTCCTGCTTGCGCAGCACTTCGGCGCTCTGGCCGCCGAGGCGCGCATGCAGTTCGGCGACGATTTCCAGGTAGGTCGCCAGCACCCGCAGCTTGGCGGTGGAGCCGAGCTCCAGCTTGCTACCCTCGTTGATATCGAACGGCTGGTCGGTGCTATCGGTCTGTACGCGCACCCGGCTGCCGTTGGCGGTGCGCTCGAACAGGGTGAAGCTGTAACGCACCTCGGCGGTTTTTTCCGGCGACAGCAGGCGTTCGCCGAACAGCCCGACCTGTCCGGCGAATGCCGGGTCCGCCAGGCGCTGCAGGTACTGGCTGGCCGCCTGTTGCAGCTCGTTATGCAGGGTGCTGCTGGCATTCAGGTCGAGCCGGTCGAGGTCGTAAAGCGGCATGTTCAGCAGCGCCGACAAGCGCGAGCGGGCGACGCTGATGCCCTTGTTGCCGTCGACGGCCTGCAGGTTGGGCTGCAATTGCCAGTCGCGGTAGTTCAGCGTCTGAGCGAGCGCCGCATCGCGCAGTTTGGCGTCGATCAGGCCGCCGCTGGCGAGCAGGCGGATATGGCTGTCCGCCAGGTCGGCCAGATCATGTCGGCCCTGGGACAGATAATAGGACGGCCGCCGTTGGGCGATCAGCAGCGCGAGCACCTGGCGCAGGGCCAGGCCGCGTTGTTCCACGCTGGCCTCGGGCGAGCGCTGCGGATCGAGCAGGCGATTGACCTCCTCGAAGTCGGCGCCGAACCAGATGCGCAAGCCGTCGGCGATGCCGTGCACCTCGCCATGTCCGGGGGCGGCGGACAGCGGCACGCTGTTGAGGTAGTCGCGCACGATGTTTTCCCGCGCCGGCAGGCTCAGAGGCCCGTAGCGATAAGTGCGCACGCTGGCGGAAACCATCTGCCGCAGCTTTTCCGCCGGCGACAGGGTCAGGCCGTCCGGCGAGTGGCGGTATTTCTCCAGTTGGGTGGCCAGGGTGCTGCCGCCCGCGGAATCGTCCTGCATTTCCATCATCTTGCCGACCTGCGAGACGGCCGCCATGAAGAAACGCGGCCAATCCACCGCGGGGTTGGCGTGCGGTTGCTCGGGGTCGAGCAGGTGGCGGTTCTCGATGAACAGCAGGCTGTTGGTGATCAGCGGCGGGATGGCGGCGAAGCTGGGGTAGCGCTGGCTCGGGTAGCGGAATTGGTAGAACGGCGTGCCCCGACAATCGTTGATAAGCAGGCCAGCCTGGGGCTTTTCCGAGTAGGGGATGAAGAATCCGCGCTCGGCATAGTCGAGCAGGGCGGGGGAGAAGCGCGCCTGGCGCTGCACGCCGAAGCCCCGCTGTTGCAGGCGTTCGAGCATCATCGGGATGTGGGTGTAGCCCAGGCGTTTGTCGAAGGGGCCTTCTTTTGGGTAGTAAATCGCTGAGCTGGGCCCTGGTTCGACGCTGTAGGTGAGACTTTTCGCGTAGCGGCTGAGTTCGTATGCCTGCAGCTGCGACGTGCGCATTTCATCGGCGATCAACAGGCCGCCTGCGATCAGCAGGGCCAGCAGGGTCAATCGGATTGCCAGGCGTAGCCTGCTTCGTCGCTTGCGTGGTTGCCCAGGCATGACGGTTTGAGTAGCGGTTGCCGACTTCATGTCGGTTGAATCCGTAAGCAAATAAGTCTCCCTGCTTGTTCAACCTTAATCGGTCATCCGTAACAGACAGGCGGTAGAGCGATTGGTTTTCCCTTCCTTGCACCCAGGCAAAAGGTTTCGCCTGTTAAAAAGCGTAGTTGGGGCAAATAAGTTGGGGCCGGGCGGACACAAAAATATTTGCGGGCATAGAATCATTCCATCGACGTGCGACGGATGGCATAGCCGTTTATGCAACGTGATCACCGCGAACAGCTCAAACTCAGTTGGCAGGCCAACGCCGATGCCTGGACGGCCGCGGTGCGCGAGCGGCGTATCGAAAGCCGGCGTCTGGTCACCGATGCGGCCATCGTGCAGGCGGTGGTGGCGCTGGCGCCCAAGCGGGTTCTGGATATCGGTTGCGGCGAGGGTTGGTTATGCCGTGGCCTGGCCGAGCGGGGCATCGAGGCGGTTGGCGTCGATGCTTCCACCCCGTTGATCGACAGGGCGCAGGCCTTCAGCCATGCGCGTACCCGCTACCGGGTATGCGGCTACGCCGAGCTGGCCAGCCAGGCCGCGCAGCTCGGGCGCTTCGATGTGCTGGTGTGCAATTTCGCCCTGCTCGAAGAGCCGCTGGAGCCGACCCTGGAGGCGCTGCACGGGCTGCTCGAACCTGATGGCCGTTTGCTGATCCAGACGCTGCATCCCTGGGCCTCTGGCGGCGATCCGGGTTATCGCGATGGCTGGCGGGTGGAAAGCTTCGCCGGCTTTGGCGATGGCTTCGCCCAGCCCATGCCGTGGTTTTTCCGCACCCTCGAATCCTGGTTGAGCCTGCTGCGGCAAACCGGCTGGCGCCTGCAATGGCTGCAGGAGCCGCTGCACCCACAGAGCGAACAGCCGGTGTCGTTGTTGCTGTTGCTCAGTTCCGAGCGGAGCTGAACCAATGCAGTTGCTGGTGAATATCGATGTACCTGACCTGCCGGCGGCATTGGCGTTCTATACCCGCGCGTTCGGTCTGCTGGAAGGCCGTCATCTGTTCGGCGGCACCGTGATCGAATTGCTCGGCGCCTCCTCACCGCTCTACCTGTTGGCGAAGGCGCCGGGCACCGCGCCTTTCGATGGCAGCCGGCAGCCGCGCAGCTATCAGCGGCATTGGACACCGGTGCATCTGGACCTTGTGGTCGAGGATATCGACGCCGCCCTGGCCCGCGCCCTGGCCGCGGGCGCGCGCCAGCAAGGGTCCATCAGTAGCGAAGCATGGGGCCGTTCGGTCGGTCTGAGTGATCCTTTCGGTCATGGTTGTTGTCTGTTGCAATGGCTGGGCCACGGCTATGACGAAATGCGAACGGGAGGTGAACATGAGCCTTGATACCGCTGCCAAACTGATTCCCTGTCTACGTTACTGCGATGCGCCGGCGGCCATCGACTGGCTGTGCGAGGCCTTCGGTTTCGTCCGCCATCTGGTGGTGCCCGACGAGCACGGCGGGATCGCCCATGCCCAACTGCTCTTCGGTAAAGACAAGGACATGCTGATGCTCGGCTCGGCGGTCGAGTCCGAATACGGGCGGCTGATGCGCCAGCCGGATCAGGTCGGTGGCTGCACGCAGAGCCTCTATGTGCTGGTCGACGACGCCGATGCGCTCTACGCCAGGGCCAAAGCAGCGGGCGCGAGGATCGCCATCGAGATCAAGGATGAGGATTATGGCGGCCGCGGTTTCAGCTGCCACGATCCGGAAGGTCATTTATGGTCGTTCGGTACATACGACCCTTACGCGGATGGAGATTGAGCAGGTATGAACAGCATCGAACTGGCGGGCGTCAGCGTACCGCGCATCGGCCAGGGCACCTGGCGCATGGGCGAGGATGCCACGCAACGCCGCGCGGAAGTGGCGGCCTTGCGGCTGGGTATCGAACTCGGTCTGACGTTGATCGATACCGCGGAAATGTACGGCGAGGGCGGCGCCGAAGTGGTGGTCGGCGAGGCGATCGCCGGACAGCGCGAGCATGTGTTCCTGGTCAGCAAGGTCTACCCGCATAACGCCAACCGCAGCGGGGTGGCCGTCGCCTGCGAACGCAGCTTGCAGCGCCTGAAGACCGACTGCATCGACCTCTATTTGCTGCACTGGCGCGGCCAGTATTCGCTGGCGGAAACCGTCGAAGCCTTCGAGCGTCTGCGCGAGCAGGGCAAGATCAAGCACTGGGGCGTATCGAATTTCGACCTGGCGGATATGCGGGAACTCGACGCACCGGCCTGCGCGACCAATCAGGTGCTGTACAACCCCGAGGCGCGCGGTATCGAGTTCGATCTGCTGCCCTGGCAGCAACGTCAGGGCATGCCGTTGATGGCCTATTGTCCGTTGGGCCAGGGTGGGCAATTGCTGCGCCATCCGGCGCTGCGCCAGGTGGCCGAACGGCATGCCGTCACTCCGGCCCAGGTCGCCCTGGCCTGGGCGTTGCGCGAGCCGGGGGTGATCGCCATACCCAAGGCGGTCGACCCCGCGCACCTGCACCTGAACCTCGAAGCGGCGGGCTTGCAGTTAAGCGCCGAGGATCTGGCGATAATCGACGCGGCCTACCCGCCGCCTGCGGGCAAACGGCATTTGCAGATGGTGTGAGGCGGCGGGCCCCAGGCCCTCTGGATCGTTCCCACGTCGAAGCGTCGAAGCGTCGAGCCGTCGAACCGTCCGCGTGGGAATGCCGCCCGTGACGCTCCGCGTCACCTGCCGATCCTGTCTGACATGGCCTCCCCGGATTGCGCCAAGGCTTATCCGGGCTACCAAAGCGCTCGCGCAATATCTTGTAGAAGGCACGAGCCCGTGGTGATTGCAGCCGCAGGGCTGCTGTTGGTGGATGGATAAAGCGTCATCCACCCTACGAGGTCGCAGGGTCGTGCATATCAATCGACGATAAACAGCCGCGCGCCGGTAGCGGTCGAGGAGCGGTGGGCTTCGGCTTGGTCGGCGACCTGATAGCTCATGCCGGCGGTCATGACGAAGCGTCGGCCGTCCTCCAGTTCGGTGTGCAGTTCGCCTTCCAGGCACAGCAGGATATGGCCCTTGTGGCACCAGTGATCGGCCAGGTAGCCGGGCGTGTACTCGACCATGCGTACGCGAATATTGCCGAACACCTGGGTGCGCCAGTAGGCCATGCCGGTTTCGCCGGCATGTTCGCTGGGCTCGATCTGGCTCCAGTCGGTGGTGCCGAAGGGGATATTGCCGATGTCCATGTGGCGCTCCTCATTATTGTCCATTGGCCTACTCGTTCAGCCTGGCCTTGGCGGGTTTTGGCGCGAGCAGGTGGTCCGGTAGGTCCAGCAGGTCGTCGTCGAAGGTCTCCAGCGGCGGCGGGCGGCGTTCGAAACGCGCGCCCAACACCAGCAGACAGGGCGTCAGTAGCAGGGTCAGCACGGTGGCGAAGCTCAGGCCGCCGGCGATGGCGCTGGACAGCTGCGTCCACCATTGGGTCGAAGGTGCGCCGACGCCCAGGGCCGGGGTCAGCAGGTCGACGTTAACGCTGAGCACCATCGGCATCAAGCCGAGGATGGTAGTCACTGCGGTCAGCAATACCGGGCGCAGGCGCAGGCTGCCGGTTTCCAGCGCCGCTTGGCGCGGCTCCAGGCCCTGGCGGCGTAGCTGATTGTAGGTGTCGATCAGGATGATGTTGTTGTTCACCACTATGCCGGCCAGGGCGATCAGGCCCATGCCGACCATGACGATGCCGAACGACTGGCCGTTGACCAGCAGCCCCATCAGCACCCCGGCGGTGGACAGGACGATCGCCGAGAGCACCATCAGCGCCTGGTAGAGGCTGTTGAACTGGGTCACCAGGATAATGAACATCAGGAAAATCGCCACACCGAAGGCCGTCGCCAGGAAGGTCGCGGCCTCTTGCTGGTCGGCTTCTTCGCCGGCGGTCTGCAACTGGAGACCGGCGGGCAGCTCGCCCATGGCTTCGCGCAGCGCCTTAAGGCGCTCGTCGAGCCTGGCACCCTCGGCCAGGTCGGCCTGTACGGTGATCGTGCGCCTGCCGTCGACGCGGTGCAGGGTGCCGACTTTCGGCGCCGGATGCAGCTTGACGAAGTTCGACAGCGGCACCTGCCCGCTCGAGGTATTCAGGGTCAGGCGACCGAGCTGGTCGAGCGAGCGCCAGTCGCCAGGCAGACGCACGCGAATATCCACTTCGTCGGTGGCGTCTTCCGGGCGGAAGGTCGCCAGCTTCAGGCCGTTGGTGATCATCTGCACGACATTGCCCACGCTCAGCACATCGGCGCCGAAACGCGCGGCGGCTTCGCGGTCGACATCGATTCGCCATTCGATGCCGGGCAGCGCGCGGTCGTCCTCAATGTCCTTGAAACCGCCGATGCGTTGCATGTTTTCACGCAGTTTCGCGACCCAGGGCTCGGTTATCGCCGGCGCGCCGCTGATCTGCAACTTGACCGGCTTGCCGCCGCTCGGCCCATGTTCCTGCTCGCGAAACTCCAGCACCACGCCGGGGATATCGGCGCTGCGTTCGGCCATGTCGGCGAGAATCTGCTTGGCCGGGCGCCGCTGGTGCCAGTCGACGAACTGGAACTGCAGGGTGCCGACCACGTCGATGCCGAGCTGGCCGTCAGGCTGGGCCAGGGAGCGGGCATACAGCGCCTTGACCTCTGACATGCCGAGCAGGCGGTTTTCCACCTGCTTGAGCAGGGCGTCCTTCTCCTGCACCGAAAGGTCGCCGCGGGCGCGCAGCCAGATCTGCGCGTTCTCCGGCTCGGCGTCGGGGAAGAATTCCACTCCATGGTTGTAGCGGCCGTAGGCGGTATAGATCAGCGCGATCAGCGCGAGTATGCCGAGCAGGGTCAGGCCCGGGCGCCGCAGCAATCGCTCCAGCAGCGTGCGATAAGCCTGGGCGCCGCGGTTGGGCTTGTCCGCCTGCGGCAGCGGTTGGCCGCCGGTGACCGCGCCGAGCACCGGCAGGAATATCAGAGCCATGGCCAGCGAGGCGAGCAGACAGAGAATTACCGTGGCCGGCAGGTACTTCATGAACTGGCCGACCACCCCCGGCCAGAACAGCAGCGGCAGGAACACCACCAGGGTGGTGGCGGTGGAGGCGATCACCGGCCAGGCCATCCGCGTCGCCGCGTTGGCCCAGGCCTGGCGTGGACTCTGGCCTTGCTGCTGGTAGCGGTCGGCCAGTTCGGAGACCACGATGGCGCCATCGACCAGCATCCCGGCCACCAGGATCAGGCTGAACAGCACGACGATATTCAGGGTGAAACCGAGCATCCAGATCAACAGGATGCCGGTCAGGAAGGCGCCGGGAATGGTCAGGCCGACCAGCAGCGCCGAACGCATGCCCATGCTCGCCACCACCAGGATCAGTACCAGGACGATGGCGGTCATCACGTTGTTCAACAGGTCGCCGAGCAGGCTTTCGACCTCCTGCGACTGATCCATGATGTAGCTGACCTGCAGGCCCTCGGGCAGCAGCGGCTGGGCCTGCGCCATAAGCGCTTTGACCCGCTCGATGGTCTCGATGATATTGGCGCCGCTGCGTTTGGACACCTCCAGCACCACCGCCGGCTGGCCGTTGATCCGCGCGTAGCCGGTGGGGTCCTTGAAGGTGCGGTGGATGGTGGCGACGTCGCCGAAGGTCACCACACTGTCGCCGACTACCTTGACCGGCATGCTGAGGATGTCGTCGAGGTTTTCGATCACTCCGGGGACTTTCATGCTCAGGCGCCCGGCGCCGTTGTCCAGGCTGCCGGCCGCCACCAGGCGGTTGTTGCGCGCTACCAGATTGAACAGTTCGGTGTAGTCGACGCCATAGCTGTCGAGCACCTGGGGATCGACGACGATTTCCAGGAGGTCTTCGCGGTCGCCGCCGATCTCCACCGAGAGCACCTCGGCGATACCTTCGATGTTCTCCTTCAGGCGCCGCGCCACATACACCAGTTCCTGTTCCGCGAGCGGCCCGGAAAGGCCGATCGACAGCACCGGGAACAGCGCCACGTTGACTTCATGCACGGTCGGCTCGTCGGCTTCGTCCGGCAGCTTGCTACTCGCGGTGTCGACCTTTTCCCGCACGTCGGCGAGGGCCTGTTTGGCGTTGAAGCCGGCATCGAACTCCAGGGTCACCGTGGTGCGGCCTTCGCTGGCGGTGGAGCGCATCTCCTTGACCCCTTCGAGGCTGCGCAGCTCCTGCTCCAGTGGACGCACCAGCAGGCGTTCGGCATCCTCCGGGCTGATCCCTTCGAGGGTTACCGCGACATAGATGATCGGGATGCTGACATCCGGGTTGGCCTCCTTGGGGATCGCCAGATAGGCACCCAGGCCGCCGATGATCAGAAATGCCAGGAGCAACAGGCTGGTGCGGCTGCGATCCAGCGCCGCGGCGATCAAGCCTTGCATCAGCTGCCTCCCTTGGCCACTTGCGCGGCAACCTGCTGACCCGGCTCGACAAAGCCCTGGCCGAGGGTGATCAGGGCGACCCGCGGCGGCAGGCCGCTGACCCAGGCGCCGCTGGTGTCGACGCTGATCAGCTCGACCGGGGTGAACTCCACGCGCTGCTGCTCGTTGACCCACTTGACTCCGTGACGCCCGGCCTGGTCCAGGCTGAGCAGGGCGGGGGAGATACGCTGGGCGAGCATTTCGCCGGTCTGGATGCGCAGGGTCGCGCTGGCGCCGGCCAGGCGCAGGCTATCGGGATTGGCGACCTGGACCTCGACGCGGAAACTGCGCGAACCAGGGTCGGCCGCGGCCGCGATAAAGTGCAGTGTGCCGGTCATCTCGCGACCGTCGAGCAACTGCACCTGCACGGTCTGGCCGATATGCAGTTGGCCAACGTCCTGTTGCGGAATCTGCGCACTGACCTTGAGCTGGCTGATATCCACCAGGGTCAGCAGGCTCTGGCCGGGCTGGACGAAATCGCCGAGCTCGACCAGGCGCTGGTCGTAGACCCCGGCGAAGGGCGCGCTGATTCGGGTGTTGCCCAGCTGGATGCGCGCCATGTCAAGTTCCGCCTTGGCCTTGGCCAGTTCACTTTGCAGGCGGATCAGCTCGTTGGCGGAAACCAGCTTGCGCTCGCGCAGGCGAACCGCCGCGTCGACCTCGGCCTGGCGCTGGCGCACATCGGCCTCGCCGCGTGCGACTTGGGCCGGACGGTTATCCGCGGACAGGCTCAGGAGCAGCTCGCCGGCGGCGACCGGGCTGCCTTTGTCGCGGTCCAGGTGTGCCACCCGGGCGCTGATCTGCGAGCGCAATTCGACCCGCCGCCAGGCTTCGATCTGCCCCTGCAATACCTGCTCGCGCTGCATCGGGCTGGCCTGCAGCCACTCGATCTCGACCTTGGCCAGCCCCGGTTCGACGGCGGGTTGATCGGCGCTGGCGACCTTTTGCGCCTGCAACAGCGAACCGCTGAGCAGCCACAACAACAGCGCCACACTGATGGCGATGGCGATCAACCAGGGGCGTTTGGACAGTTGACTGAACATGGGCGGTTACTCGTGGCGGTCCGGTTGGGCAAGCAGGGCAGCGGCCTGGGCGTTGAGCCCGGCGATGATGAAGTCGGTCACGCGCTGGAAGTAGTCATCCAGGGCGATGGGTTCGGCCCAGTGCTCGAACCCACCGGAGGCGATGCGCGCCATCACCCCGTTGAAGCAGGCCTCCACGCCCCACAACAGGTTCTGGCAATCGACCTGGCTCAGGCTGTGGCCTTCCAGTGTGTCGTTGAGAATTTCGCCGAAGAACGCCTGGAACTGATGCTCCAAGTGGAAAAACTGCTGACGGTAGGACTCGTCGAGGCGCTCCTGGAATTCCGGGCGGTCGCAGTGCTGGCACAGTTGCGCCAGAACCGGATCGCCGAGCATCTGCGCGAAGGCTCGGCGCAACACCAGACGCATCGCCTGCTGCGGCGGGTGGGCCGCATGCAGCGCGCGCAATTCGGCGAGATTGGCGTGGCTCAGGTCGAGCACCAGGCGCGCATAAAGCGCCTCCTTGCTGGGGAAGTGCTTGTACACCGTGCCCTTGCCGATACCCGTTGCGCTTGCCACTTCGGCAATAGTCACGCGGTCCCAGGGCTGATCCCTGAACAGCTGGCGCGCGGTGTCGAGAATGGCGGTTTCCCGTTGTTCGAACAGTTGATCCTGAAGACGCATTGGAATCCATATGGCAAGTTGTGACCGGTGGTCATGCTATGACTGATGGTCATGTCGGGCAAGCGGACAGTTGTAACAACGCTTGCCTCTGTATT
The DNA here is from genome assembly GCA_966210435.1 of uncultured Pseudomonas sp. Classification (GTDB taxonomy): domain Bacteria; phylum Pseudomonadota; class Gammaproteobacteria; order Pseudomonadales; family Pseudomonadaceae; genus Aquipseudomonas. The sequence continues at coordinate 15,126 of CBIHLF010000036.1, forward strand.
CGGGTGTTTCTATAAGGTCGATGCGACTCGCCGCGGAATCTCAGCGGAACGCGGACAATGCTGCGGCAATTGATCCCCATCAATTGTCCCGCACTGACGGTGGGGCTAGACTGTCGCGCATGAACGCCTTCCCTCGCTTCTGTCTGCTGCTGTTGCTGGCCCTGGTTCTGCCCCTGCAGAGCCTGGCGGGCGTGCTGCTGGTCGCCGAACCTTGCTCGATGAGCCAGGGCGAGGGTGTGTCGATGCACAGCGATTGCTGCAATCAGGCGGACCAGGCCAAGCCGGCCCCGGTATGCCAGGACATGAGCAAGTGCCTCGGCGTCGGCCTGCCTCTGACCGAGGGCTATCGGTTGAAGTTCACAGTGCAGCCGGCTGGCGCCGATGTGCCGTTGTATAGCCAGGCCGAACCTCTGTCGCGCCCCTCGCTCGCACCCTGGCGCCCGCCCCGCGCCTGATTCCTGTCCCATTCTGAACCCTATCGCGCGGCTGTGGCTGCTCGGTAGCCGTTGCGCGTTCACAGCGCGTGATATCGACAGGAATCATCCCTATGTCCCGTTGGTTTTCCCTTTCCGGCCATTTGGCGGCCGGTGCGCTGGCCGCTGCCTTGCTCAGCCTGCCGGCCGCGGCCCTGACCCTCGACCAGGCGCTGGATCTGGCCGAGCGCGAGGCGCCCTCGCTGGCGGCTCAGGCGGCCAATCTAGAGGCCGCCCGCCACGCCGCAGTGCCGGCCGGCGAGTTGCCCGATCCGAAACTGACTCTTGGCGTGCAGAACCTGCCGATCGAGGGCGACAACCGTGGCCGTTTCGACCGCGAGCCCATGACCATGCAGATGATCGGCCTGATGCAGGAGGTGCCCAGCCGCGCCAAGCGCCGCGCCCGGGTCGAGGCCGCCGAGGCCGGGGTACTCAGCGCCGCCGCGCAGGAGCGGGTCGAGCGCCTGCGAGTGCGCCGGCAAACCGCGCTGGCATGGATTGCGGCGCGCGCCGTCGAGGAGAAGCTGAGCCTGTTCAAAGGGCTCTATGCAGAGAACCAGCTGCTGGCCAAGGCGGTGCGCGCGAGCATTGCCGGCGGGCGCGGCCAGGCTGCCGACAGCGTCGCACCGAAGCAGGAGGCCGCGTTACTGGCCGAGGCCGAGGATCAACTGCTGCAAAACCGCGCGCAACAGCGCGCGGCCCTGCGCCGCTGGATCGGCCCGCGCGCCGCTGAGCCGCTGTCCGGGCGTCTGCCGAACTGGCCGGTGGATGCCGAGCATTATCGGCACGGCCTGCAACGCCATCCCGAGCTGGCGCTGTTCGATCCCATGACCGAGGCGGCGCAGGCCGAGGTGCGTCAGGCCGTGGCGGACAAGCAATCCGACTGGAGTTGGCAGCTGGCCTACCAGAAGCGCGACCCGGCCTTCGGCGACATGCTTTCGCTGCAGTTCAGCTTCGATCTGCCGCTGTTTCCCGGCTCCCGGCAGAACCCCAGAATCGCCGCCAAACAGGCCGCGCTCAGCCAGCTGGAGGCCGAGCGCGAAGCGGCCGAGCGCGAGCATGCGCAACAACTGGCCGACGACCTGGCCGAGTACCAGCGTTTCGAGCGTGCATTGCGCCGCAGCCAGGACCTGCTACTGCCGCTGGCCGAAGAAAAGGTGGCGCTGACCCTCGCCGGTTACCGAGCCGGCACGAACGAGCTGGCCAGGGTGATCGAGGCGCGCCGCGAGCTGATCGAGGCGCGCCTGCAACAGATCGACTTCGAACAGGCGCGCGCGCTGAGCAGCGCCCGCCTTTATTTCGCTTATGAAGGGGTGAGCCAATGAGTGCCCGACTAGTAAAACCTACGTTGTTGGCCACGCTGGTGCTGGGTATAGGCGCGGCGGGCGGCTACTGGTTCGCCCAGCAATCGGTGAACCTCGGGCCGCAGATGGCCATGGCCGCGGAGCAACCCGGCGCAACGGATTCGCGCAAGGTGCTGTACTGGTACGACCCCATGGTGCCGCAGCAGAAGTTCGATCAGCCGGGCAAGTCGCCGTTTATGGACATGCAGCTGGTGCCGCGCTATGCCGACGAAGGCGGCGACAGCGCCGCCGTCAGCATCGATCCGAGCATCACCCAGAACCTCGGCATGCGCCTTGCGCCGGTGACCCGCGGAGCCTTGGCCAGCAGCCTGGAAGTGGTCGGCAACCTGACCTTCAATCGCCGCGATATCGCCGTGGTGCAGGCGCGTACGGGCGGTTTCGTCGAGCGGGTCTACGCCCGCGCGCCAGAGGATCTGCTCGAAGCCGGTGCGCCGCTGGTCGACCTGCTGGTGCCGGCGTGGGTCAGTGCCCAGGAAGACTACCTGGCGCTGCGCGATGCTGGTGATCCCGCGCTGCTGGCCGCCGCGCGTCAACGCCTGCGCCTGGCCGGGATGCCGGCGGCGCTGATCGCCCGCTTCGAACGCAGCGGCAAGGTGCAAGCGCTGTGGACGGTGACCAGCCCGGTCGCCGGCGTGTTGCAAGAGCTCAATGTGCGCGAGGGCATGACGCTGGCGGCAGGCGCGACGTTGGCGACCATCAACGGCTTGCGCAGTGTCTGGCTGGACGTGGCGGTACCCGAAGCCGAGGCGCTGGGCCTGGAAAAAGCTCAGGTAGTCGAGGCGCGCTTGCCGGCCTTCCCCGGCGAAGTGCTCAAGGGCAGCATCGAGGCCATTCTGCCCCAGGCCAACCTCGACAGCCGCACCCTGCGTGTGCGGGTTGCGCTGGACAATCCCGATGGGCGCCTGCGCCCCGGCCTGACCGCCCAGGTGCGGCTGGCCCGGCCGGCCGAGCACGATGCCTTGCTGGTGCCGAGCGAGGCGGTGATTCGCAGCGGTCGCCGCGCTCTGGTGATGCTCGCCGAGGGCGAGGGGCGCTACCGTCCGCTGGAAGTGCGGCTGGGCCAGGAAACAGCGGGCAATACGCAGATCCTCGAAGGGCTGGAGGAGGGCCAGCAGGTGGTCGCCTCCGGGCAGTTTCTGCTCGATTCCGAGGCCAGCCTGCGCGGCATTTTGGCCCAGGAGCTGGGCGCGCCTGCGGCCGAAGTCAAACTGCACGCGGCTTTGCATGAAGCAGAAGGGCAGATCGATGCCATCGAAGCGGATGGCGTGATGCTCACCCATGGCCCGTTCAAGACCCTCGGCATGCCGGGCATGAGCATGCTGTTCCCGGTCGCCGATCTGGCATTGCTGCAAGGCTTCAAGGCCGGCGACCGGGTGCGGGTCGGGGTGCGCGCCGACGACGACGGCATGCAGATCGAACGCATCGAGCACTTGCCAGCCAGCCATGAAGGCCATCAGGAGGCGCAGCCATGATTGCCGCGCTGATCCGCTGGTCGGTGGCCAATCGCTTTCTGGTGCTGCTGGCGACGCTGTTCGCCACCGCCTGGGGCATCTGGTCGCTGCAGAACACGCCGATCGATGCGCTGCCGGACCTGTCCGACGTGCAGGTGATCATCCGTACGCCCTATCCGGGCCAGGCGCCGCAGATCGTCGAGAACCAGGTGACCTATCCGCTGGCCACCACCATGCTCTCGGTGCCGGGGGCGAAGACGGTGCGCGGTTACTCATTCTTCGGCGACAGCTTCGTCTATGTGCTGTTCGAGGACGATACCGACCTCTACTGGGCGCGTTCGCGGGTATTGGAATACCTCAGCCAGGTCCAGAGTCGTTTGCCGGCCAGCGCCAAACCGGCGTTGGGACCGGACGCCACCGGGGTCGGCTGGATCTACCAGTACGCCCTGGTCGACCGCACGGGCACGCATGACCTGGCGCAGTTGCGCGCGCTGCAGGACTGGTTCCTCAAGTTCGAGCTGAAGACCCTGGCCAACGTCGCCGAGGTGGCGACCATCGGCGGCATGGTCAAGCAGTATCAGGTGCAGCTCGACCCGATCAAGCTGGCCAGCCTGGGCATCACCCAGGCCGAGGTGACGGCGGCCATCGGCCGGGCCAACCAGGAAACCGGCGGCGCGGTGCTGGAACTGGCGGAAACCGAGTTCATGGTGCGCGCCTCGGGCTACCTGCAGACCCTCAACGATTTTCGCGCCATCCCGCTGCGCCTGGATGCCGGCGGCGTGCCGGTGACCCTCGGCGAGGTGGCGCATATCCAGCTCGGCCCGGAGATGCGCCGCGGTATCGCCGAACTCGACGGCGAGGGCGAGGTGGTCGGCGGCGTGGTGATCCTGCGCAGCGGCAAGAACGCGCGCAGCACCATAGCCGCGGTCAAGGCCAAGCTCGACGAGTTGAAAAGCAGCTTGCCGGCGGGGGTGGAGATCGTCACCAGCTACGACCGCAGCCAGTTGATCGACCGCGCGGTGAGCAACCTCGGCCATAAGCTGATTGAAGAGTTCATCGTCGTCGCGCTGGTCTGCGCGGCCTTTCTCTGGCATCTGCGTTCCTCGCTGGTGGCCATAGTGTCCTTGCCGGTCGGGGTGCTGATCGCCTTTACCGTCATGCAACAGCAGGGCATCAACGCCAACATCATGTCGCTCGGCGGCATCGCCATCGCCATCGGCGCCATGGTCGATGCCGCGGTGGTGATGATCGAGAACGCGCACAAGAAAATCGAGGCCTGGCGCGACGCGCATCCCGGCGAGGAACTCAAGGGCGAGCAGCATTGGCGGGTGATTATCGACGCGGCGGTGGAAGTCGGCCCGGCGCTGTTCTTCTGCCTGCTGATCATCACCCTGTCGTTCATCCCGGTGTTCACCCTGCAAGCCCAGGAAGGTCGGCTGTTCGGCCCGCTGGCCTTCACCAAGACCTATGCCATGGCTGCGGCGGCGGGGTTGTCGGTGACCCTGGTGCCGGTACTGATGGGTTACTGGATTCGCGGGCGGATTCCCGATGAGGCGCGCAACCCGCTGAACCGCTGGTTGATCGGTATCTACCAGCCGGCGCTGGACGCGGTATTGGCTTGGCCGAAGGCCACCCTGCTGGTTGCGGCGCTGGTGTTTCTCAGCACCCTGTGGCCGCTGTCGCAACTGGGCGGCGAATTCCTGCCACCGCTGGATGAGGGCGATCTGCTCTACATGCCCTCGGCGCTGCCCGGCTTGTCAGCGCAAAAGGCCGCGCAGTTATTGCAACAGACCGACCGGATGATCAAGACGTTGCCGGAAGTTGCCCATGTGTTCGGCAAGGCCGGGCGCGCCGAAACCGCCACCGACCCGGCGCCGCTGGAAATGTTCGAAACCACCATCCAGTTCAAGCCGCGCGAGCAGTGGCGCGCCGGCATGACCGCGGACAAGCTGGTGGAAGAACTGGACCGGCTGGTGCAGGTGCCGGGGTTGACCAATATCTGGATTCCACCGATCCGCAACCGCATCGACATGCTCGCCACCGGGATCAAGAGCCCGATCGGGGTCAAGGTCGCCGGCAGCAACCTGGCGCAAATCGATGAGGCCACCCAGGCCATCGAGAAGGTCGCCAAGGGCGTGCCCGGGGTGAGTTCGGCGCTGGCCGAACGCTTGACCGGCGGGCGTTATATCGATGTCGATATCGACCGCGCGGCGGCTGCGCGCTATGGCCTGAATATCGCCGATGTACAGGCGATCATCTCCAGCGCCATCGGCGGCGAGAATGTCGGCGAGACCATCGAAGGCCTGGCGCGCTTCCCGATCAGCGTGCGTTACCCGCGCGAATGGCGCGACTCGTTGGGTGGGCTCGAGCAACTGCCGATCTACACCCCGCAGGGTAGCCAGATCACCCTCGGCACTGTGGCGCGGATCAAGGTCAGCGACGGCCCGCCGATGCTCAAGAGCGAAAACGCGCGGCCCTCGGGCTGGGTCTATGTGGATGTGCGTGGCCGCGACCTGGCCTCGGTGGTGGCTGATTTGCGCGCCGCCATCGACGATCAGGTCACCTTGCAACCGGGCATCAGCCTGAGCTATTCGGGGCAGTTCGAATTCCTCGAACGGGCCAACGCGCGGCTAAAACTGGTGGTGCCGGCCACATTGCTGATCATTTTCGTGCTGCTTTATCTGTGCTTCGGTCGCTTCAGCGAGGCGCTGCTGATCATGGCCACGCTACCGTTCGCCCTGACCGGTGGGGTCTGGTTCCTCTACCTGCTCGGCTTTCACCTGTCGGTGGCCACCGGGGTCGGCTTTATCGCCCTGGCCGGGGTCGCGGCGGAGTTCGGCGTGATCATGCTGCTCTACCTGAAGAACGCCTGGGCCGAGCGCGAGGACGCCGGCAACAGTAACGAACAGGCACTGCTCGAGGCGATCCGCGAAGGTGCGGTGCAGCGGGTACGCCCCAAAGCCATGACCGTGGCGGTGATCATCGCCGGCCTGTTGCCGATCCTCCTCGGCGGCGGCACCGGCAGCGAAGTGATGAGCCGCATCGCCGCGCCCATGGTCGGCGGCATGCTCAGCGCGCCATTGTTGTCGTTGTTCGTACTGCCAGCGGCTTATCGCCTGATGCGTCGGCGCAAGCTCGGTTGATAGCCCCCTGTAGTCCGCATGAAATCCGGGAAGAACTTGAGTCTTGCCGGATTGCGCTGGGGCTTGTCCGGGCTACCGATCCACCCTGCAACGTCGCGGGCCTTACGAATAAACATCGGATCTAAGGGATCGCGATCGGATTGGGTTGCCAGCGGAAAGCTCAACGTCGCACGTCGACTCCTTTCAGATTGGCGTGCGAGGTATCCTTAGCCCTGAGCCAGTGGTGCCCGCGACTATCCCTCTGCCGGGATCACCCAAACCGGCAGTAGCCTGGCCGTTTTTACCCGAACAGCAGCGCCGGTCCGCCACGGAACGCGCCGCTGCTGCACGTATCGTGCGTGGAATAACCCTAAAACGAGGATGTTGCATGTGAAGTTGCGCGCCAAGCTGACGATCACCCTGCTGCTGATCAGTCTGGCGAGTTCCGCCCTGGTTGGCGGCGTCGCTTACTGGCTGCTGATGGACGATTTTCGTCAGTCGATACTGGATGACGCGTTCGGCAAGTTCCGCGATGACGTGGCGGCTTATATCGAGCGATACGGCTCCTGGCAGCAGGCGGTAGCGAGTGAGCCCTTCCCGCGTTTTGTCGAACACCGCAATCGACCTGCGCCCGGCCCCCGGGGTGAACCACCGGCACGCGAGGAGTCTTTCTTCGAGCGCCGTGAACGGCCACCGTTCAAGTTCCTTCTGCTCGACCCGGAGGGGCGGGTGCTCAAGCCAGGTGGCGATTTTCAGTATGGCGAGCAATTTCCCGTGAAGCGCCTGGGCGAAGCCTTCCCGGTATTGTTGCAGGGGCGCCTGGTGGCCCAGGCCGTGCCCTTGGGCGAGCCCAATCTGTCGCCACAGGATCTGCTCTACCTTTCGGCCATGCGTCGCGCCCTGCTCACCGGTTTCGCCATCGCCGGCAGCCTGGCGGTGTTACTCGGCCTGTTGGTGGCCCGGCGCATGAGTCTCGACCTCGACAAACTGACCCGGGCGGTTCGCCACATGGGCGCGCGAGGACGTCTACAGGAACCGGTGCAGGTGCGTTCGCGCGATGAAATCGGTCTGCTCGGGGAGGCCTTCAACCGCATGAGCGCGGACCTGACCCAGGCCCACGAGCAGTTGCGCGAGCTGAGCATCCGCGATCCCTTGACCCTGCTCTACAATCGCCGCCATTTCGCCGAGCAGGCCAATCGGTTGCTCGATCAGGCGCAGCGCTACGAGCATCCCCTGACTCTGATGCTTGGGGATCTCGATCATTTCAAACAGATCAACGACAACTACTCCCATGCGGTCGGTGACGAGGTGCTGCGGCGTATTGGCCGGCTACTTAGCGAACACGTGCGCAAGAGTGATGTGGTTGCCCGTCACGGCGGCGAGGAGTTCGTCATCGCCTTCGCCGAGACTTCGCCGGAACAGGCCTGGCAGCTCTGCGACAGCTTGCGCCAAGCGATCGAGGCCCATCCCTGGCATGAGGTGCATGAGCAACTCCACGTCACCATGAGCATGGGCCTGTGCGGCGACCTCAGCCAGGGGTGTGTGGATCGCATGCTGGGCGAGGCCGACGCCAATCTTTACCGCGCCAAACATCTGGGCCGCAACCGCGTCGAGCCTTTGCCCGGTGCGGTCGAAGGGGTGGCCTTAGTCAGCGCACGCAGCGCACCAGGTTATCGATCCTGATTTCGTCGCGCTGACCGCCCTGGGATTGCTCGGCGCGAGCCTGGCCCTGCTTGGGGTCGCTGCGCTGCGCACCGGCGCCGTGCACATCGACACCCTCCACCGAGGTGCACTTGCCGAAGCAGACGTAGGTGGCCTGGGCGATGTTGTCGCCAAGGGTGGTGGACGACCAGAACCAGGCGGCCGGGTCGCTCAGCTGCAGGTAGCGCTGGTCGATGGCCGGCGCCGGCCGGCTGTAGTCGACGATGCTTTGCAGCTCCTTGACGTTGGGCAGGCGCCAGTCGCTATGGCCGGCCAGGTTCAGGGCCTCGCAGTAGGCCAGGGCGGCAGGCCAGTCACGCGTGCGACCATCGTCGCGCTGCTGCCAGGTCAGGCCACTGGCCTGATCGCTTACGCTGCCATCCTGATTATCGACGAAAGCGTTGGCGCCCCAGGCCGGGCCGCGCACGCAGCGATGGAACAGGCCCTCCCGGCCACGGGTCGGCGCCTGCTTGATCCGGCCATCGAGGAAGTTCATGAAAAAGGCCGCCTCCATTCCGGGACGATCCCAGTGCTGGCCGGCGTAGAGGGTGGCCGACCAGGTCTGGCCCATCATTTCCGGGCGATGGCTGCTGGCGAAGTTATCGGTTTGGGACAGCGAATCCGGCGCGCGGATCTCGAACAGCTCGTTCAGGTAGGGGCGGCGGCCCACCGCGCCGCGGTAATCGGTAATCGAGTACAGCTCGTGAATACTCGGCAGGCGCCAGTCGGCATATCCGCCCAGGCGCAGTGCGCTGCACTCCTGGCGGGCGCTGTACCAGTCGAGGCGATCCGGATTGTGGCGCTGCTGCCACATAAGGCCGGTCACCAGGTCGCTCAGGGTGCCGTCTGCGTTGTCCTGATAGCTGGGCGTCGCCCCCGCGTACTGGGCGTCCTGGCCGTGCCAAGGTTGGCCGGCGGCAGGGCAGGGGATGATGCGTTGGCTGTCGAAGCAACTGCCCTGGTTGGTATCGGGTATGCGGCTGGCTACAGGCGTGGTGTTGCTCGGCGTAGCCGCGATTTCTTCAGTGTGCGGACGGGCACCGCCCGGAGGCTCCTGCATGGCGCCCGGCGCCGCATGGCCGCCGCTCGGTACGCAGGCGGTTCCTTCGGGTACCTGGCGGCAGCTGCCTTGTAACTGGCCACGCGGCGTCTGGAAGCTGCACGCGCTCCCTGCGGCCTGTCCGGCGCAGGCGGCGCGGGCTTCCGCGGGTGGCCCAGCAAAAGGCGGTTGGGCCATGGCCAGGCTGTCGACCAGCAGCAGGCCGAACAGCAAGGGGATAAGTCGATTCATGCGGCTGCTCCGTCTTCGGGCTGTCAGGCGCGCGCCACGCTGACCCCTTCGAGGTTGGCGAACGAGGTGTCTTTGGCGGTGAGCAGGAAGTCGCGCATAAACGGCGAGTCGAGCATGTCGGTGCGAATCCCCGCATAGAGTGTAGCGAACAGGCCTTTTTCGCCCAGGCGTTTGGCCGTGACGTAGCCGCGCGAGCTGTATTCGTGCAGCGCCCAGTTGGGCAGGCCGCAGACCCCGCGGCCGCTGGCCACCAATTGCATCATCATCACAGTCAGTTCCGAGGTGCGCACCTGGGCCGGCTCGACATCCGCCGGTTCGAGGAAGCGGGTGAAGATATCCAGGCGGTCGCGCTCCACCGGGTAGGTGATCAGCGTCTCGCTGGCCAGGTCTTCGGGCTGGATAAACGGCTTGCTGGCCAACGGGTGCTGGTTGGCCACCGCGAGCATGGCTTCGTAGGTGAACAGCGGTACGTAGGTGATGCCGGCCAGTTCCAGCGGGTCGCTGGTCACCACCAGGTCCAGGTCGCCGCGGGCCAGCGCCGGTAGCGGGGCGAAGGAGAAACCCGAGGCCAGATCCAATTCCACTTCCGGCCAGGCGTCGCGGAACTGGTCGATGGTCGGCATCAGCCACTGGAAGCAGCTGTGACACTCGATCGCCATATGCAGGCGCCCGGCGGTGCCACCGGCCAGCCGCGCCAGGTCGCGTTCGGCGCTGCGCAGCAGTGGCAGCACGGCATCGGTCAGTTGCAGTAATCGCAAGCCGGCGCTGGTGAAGCGTACCGGTTTGGTCTTACGCACGAACAGCGGCATCCCCAAGCGTTCTTCCAGCTCCTTGAACTGGTGCGACAGCGCCGACTGGGTCAGGTGCAGGCGTTCGGCGGCATCCACCAGGCTCTCGCTCTCGCGCAGGGCATGCAGGGTTTTCAAGTGGCGGAGTTCGAGCATGGGGGCTCCAGAGTATGTCGCGGATCAGGTTTGCTAAAAAAGCATCGCGAGCTAGCTCGCTCCTACAGTCATGTTGGCTAGATGAACATGAAGATAACTATAGATCAAGGCGAATATGTTGAGTTTGTCTCACGATGGTCGGTTGCCGAGAATAGCCACCATCTTGTTTATCTATGGAGCGTTTCAACATGGCCCTGTCCCATTCCCTGGGGTTTCCGCGCATTGGCGCCGACCGTGAATTAAAGAAAGCCCTCGAAGCCTACTGGAAGGGCGATCTGGATGAGGCCGGCCTGCAGGCGGTGGGCCGCGAGCTGCGCGCCGCCCACTGGCAGTTGCAGAAAAACGCCGGCATTGAGTTGCTGCCGGTCGGCGACTTTGCCTGGTACGACCAGGTGCTCAATCATTCTCTGGCTTTCGGCGTGATCCCCGAGCGTTTCCGTCCGGCAGACGGCAAACCGACCCTGGACACGCTGTTCGCCATGGCCCGTGGTGCTGTGGGGAACAAGGGCAGCCATGGTTGCTGCGGCGGCGCCCACGCCCAGACGCTGCATGCTCAAGAGCTAACCAAGTGGTTCGATACCAACTACCACTATCTGGTCCCCGAGTTCAGCGCCGATCAGCAGTTCCAGCTGAGCTGGGAGCAGTTGTTCGACGAAGTAGAGGAGGCGCACGCCCTGGGCCATAGGGTCAAGCCGGTACTGATCGGCCCGCTGACCTATTTATGGCTGGGTAAAATCAAGGGGGCTGACCCTGAAGACAAGAGTTTCGATCGCCTGGAACTGCTGGAGCGTCTGTTGCCGGTCTACGGCGAAATCCTCCAGCGTTTGGCGGCCCAGGGCGTGGAATGGGTGCAGATCGATGAGCCGATTCTGGTGCTGGACCTGCCGCAAGCCTGGAAGAATGCCTTCGAGCGAGCCTACAACCTGCTGCAACGCGAGCCGGGCAAGAAGCTGATCGCCACCTATTTCGCCGGCCTGGAGGATAACCTCGGGCTGGCCGCCAGCCTGCCTGTGGATGGCTTGCATATCGACCTGGTGCGCGCGCCCGAGCAGTTCCCGAGCATTCTCGATCGCTTGCCGGCCTATAAGGTGCTGTCCCTCGGTGTGGTCAACGGGCGTAATGTCTGGCGCACCGATCTGGAAAAAGCCCTGGCCATTCTGCAGCAGGCCCAGGAGCGTTTGGGTGAGCGCTTGTGGGTGGCGCCGAGCTGCTCGCTGTTGCACTGCCCGGTCGACCTCAAGCGCGAAGACCAGCTGGATGCCGAGCTGAAAAGCTGGCTGGCCTTTGCCGTGCAGAAGTGCGCGGAAGTCGCCCTGCTGACCCGGGCGCTGAATCACCCGCAAGATGCCCAGGTACAGAGCGCACTGGCGGAAAGCCGCGCCATACAGGCCAGTCGCGCGCAATCGCCGCGTATCCACAAGCCGGCGGTACAGGCCCGTCTGGCTGCCGTCACGGCTGCCGACAGCCAGCGCCAGTCACCGTTCGCCACGCGTATCGAACAGCAGCGCGCACGTTTGCAGCTGCCGGCGTTTCCCACCACCACCATCGGTTCCTTCCCCCAGACCACCTCGATCCGTCTGGCACGCCAGGCGTTCAAGCAGGGTAAGTTGTCGGCTACCGAATACACCGAGGCGATGCACAGCGAAATCCGCCATGCCGTTGAAGTGCAGGAAAACCTCGGTCTCGACGTGCTGGTGCATGGCGAGGCCGAGCGCAACGACATGGTCGAGTATTTCGCCGAGCAGCTCGATGGTTACGCCTTCAGCCGTTTCGGTTGGGTACAGAGCTACGGTTCGCGTTGCGTCAAACCGGCGTTGATCTATGGCGACCTGAGCCGCCCGCGGCCGATGACGGTGGAGTGGATCCGCTATGCGCAAAGTCTCACCGGCAAGGTGATGAAAGGCATGCTGACCGGCCCGGTGACCATGCTGATGTGGTCCTTCCCGCGCGAGGACATAAGCCGCGAGGCGCAGGCGCGGCAGTTGGCCCTGGCGCTGCGCGACGAGGTGCTGGATCTGGAAGCGGCCGGGATCAGGATCGTGCAGATCGACGAAGCGGCGTTCCGCGAAGGCCTGCCACTGCGCAAGGCGCAATGGCCGGGATACCTGGCGTGGGCGACTGAGGCGTTCCGTCTGTGCGCTTCGGGGGTGCGCGACGAAACGCAGATCCATACCCATATGTGCTACAGCGAGTTCAACGATGTGATCGAGGCCATCGCCGCCATGGACGCCGATGTCATTACCATCGAAACTTCGCGCTCGGACATGGAGCTGCTGGACGCATTCGAAGCATTCGACTACCCCAACGATATAGGGCCTGGGGTTTACGACATCCATTCGCCACGGGTGCCGGATAGCGCCGAGATGGTCAAGCTGATGCGCAAGGCCGCGCGGCGTATTCCCGCCGAGCGCCTGTGGGTCAACCCGGATTGCGGCCTGAAGACCCGCGCCTGGGCGGAGACCGAAGCGGCGTTGGTGAATATGGTGGCGGCGGCGCGGCAGTTGCGCGAAGCCTTGCCGGCCTGATGGCGCTGGCGGGTTGCCAGTGCATACCCGCTATTGGCGCTCCATCAGCAGCACGCCCTGGTTGTTCACCGCTGGTTGGTCGATCTTGAACATGTCATAGCCGCCGACGAAGCGATCGCCCGGGGCGGCGAAGATGCCGCTGATGCTGCCGGTCACGCAGTTACTGCAATTGACATTGCCGCTGATATAACCGGTATGGATGTCCATTAGCGCATGGCCGTTGGTGTAGTTGCCGTTGAACTGGGTGCTCCAGTTCTGGTTGGCGGTGGTCAGGGACAGGTAGCCGCTGTTGATCGCGCCAGTGGTGAAATCGACCGAGAAGCCGCCGCTCATGGCTTGCACCGCGCCGTCGCTACCCGTGCCCAGGAATACCGGCGCGCTACCCATCTGAAAAGTCTGGTTGCCGGTCAATTGGCTGGCGGTGGCGGCCTCGGCGGTCAGCCAGTAGGCCGAGTCATCCTCGAACGAGGTGATGGTGTCGGGCGTGTTGATCTCGCCATAGATGTGGATCGGGTTGGCTGCCGACGCGGCCCAACGGCCCCAGCTGATATTGCTGCGCCCGCCTACCGTCGGGTTGTAATCCAGTAATACCGCGTCACCTTGGCGGCCAACGTCCAGGGCGGATTGGGCGGTCGAGCTGGACTTGAATTCCGGCGCCAGGAAGGCGGAAGGCTTGCCGTCTTGCCCGAACACCACAGCGGCTCGCATCGGGTAGCCATCCCTGAAGCCCGAAGCGAAGGCGCCGTCGACCAGGCCGCCGAGGGCTGCTGCGACTTCCAGCACCTGGGCGCTGCTGGCGGAGAGATCGAAATTGATCAGCTCGAAATGCAGGTGCAGGTTCGACGGGTTTGCTGTGTAGAACTCCAGATGGCCGGGATTGAGCGTGGATTCGCGCACCCCGACCAGCGCGCTGGCGGCGCTCAGGTGCTCCTGAATGTCGCTGATCAGGGCATTCAGGCTGGTGTGGTTCTTGTCGAGGAGGATATTGACCGTGGTGGTCGCGGGCGCCGCAGAACCGTCATCGATGAAATATTTCACATCGAAACTGATCGGGCCGTTATTGGCGAAGTCGTACAGCGTCGGCGTGTCGGGCGATATCAGTGTGGCCAGGACGATCTCGGGATTCTGCGTGACTATCACCGCGTCGCGCCGTGCGGGGTCGGTGAACTGATCGAGCTCAGCAACATACAGACGCGGGTCATATGTCGATTTGGTCGTCCAGGGATCGCCCACGGGGTCGGTTTCAATGGGCTGCAGGGTTTCCTGTAACTGGGTATCGGTGACGGTAAAGTCCAGGGTCTGGGTCGTCGTCGGGCTGGTGGCTGTGGTTGTCGAGCCGAGCGTGGGAGAAAGGCTAGTTTGGGTGGTTGTGGGCGCCGTAGCGGTGAACGAGCTGGACGTGCTGCCGGTCGCTGTCGTGGTGCTGGTGCTGGTGCTGGTGCCAGAGCTGGTCTCGGAACTGTTTTCTGCTACCGCTTCTTGGTTTTCTTCAGTGCTGGCCGGCGGGTTGTTCTGAGTCGTCACCGGACCCTGCTGGAATGCCGCTGGCGGCTCGAGCAGACCGACGGGCGCTTTCCCGCTTTCGACGCGCGAATAGCTGAAGTCCATATCCTGGCCGAGGTCCAGGCTGCCGTTTTCGTTGTCCACGCTAATCGCGCCGTGCCATACGGCCACCACTATGGCCTTGGCCGACTCCTGCACGACCTCGTAGTGAGTGCCGCGAATGCCGATGCTGGCCGCGCCCGTGGTGACTTTATAGGAATCCTGCGAACCCTTGCCGATGCTGCCGGTGATGGTGCGAAAGCCACCCTCGACCAGCTGCATCAATACCGTGCCGCCGCCGTCGGTAGGTGGGGCATAGGTTTCGATGCGAAAGCGGCTGTTCTCGCGCAGGGTCAGCAAGGCCTTGTCGACGAAGCGCACCTGCAGCATGCCGGAGCCGGCGGTGGTCAGGGTATCGCCAACGAAGACCTTGTCGCGCCGGGCCAAGGTGCGTGTCACGCCGTCCGCGCCGAGCGCCTGGGCATCGCGGGCGAGAATCACCTGGGCGGCTTGCTCGGCGGCATTGGCCGGCAATAGAAACAGACTCACAACCAGACAGAGCGCGACGCACGGCCAGGATAGCTTCTGCATATCTCCTCCTAACTCAACGGCCTGTCAAAACGCTCGTTGCAAACGCGCCTCCACCCGCCAGCGGGTGTATTCGTACAGGCTCAGGTTGCTGTCGTTATCGGTGTAGCTGGTCTCCAGGGTGAGGTTGAGTTTTTTCGCCAGGCGGTGGGTCAGGCCGGCGGTAAGTTGGTAGGCATCGTCCTCGCGGCGCTCGCCGAACACCGGGTGGCGGTCCTTGTAGTGGCCGCTGAATGCGGATACCCCGGCGTAGGGCTGCCAATCGTCGGAGGCCTGCCAGAACAGCTGATAACCGGCGAAGGTGAAATCCTTGGCCAGGTGTCGGCCGCTGGATAGCCGTGGATTTTCCGTACCCGCACCGAGGGAGAACTGATGCAGCAAGCTGTCGTCGAGTAGCTGTAGTTGGGCGCTGACGATCGGTTGCAGCACGTCCAATTCGTCGAGCTGGAAGGAGTGCTTGTCGAACAGGCCTGAATACAGCGTAGTCGCTATCTGGGTGCCCCAGTAGTGGCGCCACTGGCCGAAGAAGCCGGCGGAGCGCTGATAAGCCTCGCCATCCAGCCAGGTGTGCTGGTATTGCAGGCCGGCCTGGAACTGCTCGGCGCCGCGTTGATGCACCCAGGCGCTGGTCAGGCCCAGGGTATCGAGGTCGAAATCGCTGTTCTCGGTGTTGTACTTGTGCTCGCTGTGCAGTTGCACGAAGGCGCGATTGCGTTGGGAAAACGGCCAGTGGTATTTGATCAGGGTGCGCGCCGACAGGTAAGGGCTGTCGGTTTCCAGGGCGCTGTCCGGCAGCTCGAACAGGCCGATCACCCGGTCGCCGGTGGCGTTGTTGATATTGCTGTCGTAGCCGCCGCCGATCTCGACGAAGCCTTCCCAGCGCTTGCTGACCGCTTCCTGCTCACGCAGTAGCTGATCGAGGAAATGCTGGATATTGCTGACTACCGCCGCCGGCGGGTTGTGCTCCAACACCAGGCGGAACTGGCTTTCCGCTTCCGCGTGACGTTTGATCTGGTAAAGCGCGCGGGCGTATTCCAGGCGATACCGATCGTTCTCCGGGTACTGCGTCACCAGCCGCTCGAAGACGAAGCTGGCTTCCTCTGCGTGCCCGGTCTCGAGCGCGGCCAGGCCGTAATAGAAATCGAAGTCGGGGTCGCCTTCTGCTTCGTCCAGGTGCTGCACGGCTATTTCATAGGCCGGCTGGTGCTGTTGACGCTGTAGCAGTTCGGCTATTTGCCGGGCGATTGGGCTACGCTGGTTGGGCGGGGTTTGCGCACTGAGCTGAGCGCTCCACAGGCAGATCAACGCCAGGGGCGTGACCAGCCACGGCCGAAGTCTGAAGGAGAACGCGGATGGCAACGCTAAGGCATTGGTCACTGGTCGGTCGAGCTCCCTGCAAAGATGAAATTGTTGTTCTGCTAGTCTAGGAGTCAGGTTTGGAATTACCACTATTGCGATCGCTCATAAGCCAATGGCTTTTTAGGGCTAGCCGTTGAAATCAGCGTCCGTCGTCCTGCGTAGGCACTGGCTGCGCTTGGTCGGGGCGTTGGTGCTGGGGTTGGTGATCGCCTTGCAGTTGTCGTCGCAAGTGGCCGACCGCAGCCTGCTCAATCGCCTGGACTTCATCTGGTACGACTGGCGTATGTGGCTCAGCGCCCACTATGAGCAGATGCCGCAAACCACGCCGATTGTCATCGCCGATATCGACGAACAGTCGCTGGTCCATGAGGGGCGTTGGCCATGGAGCCGCGACAAGCTGGCGTTGCTTACCGAACAACTGACCCGAGCCGGCGCCACTGTGATCGCTTTCGACGTGGTGTTCGCCGAACCTGAGGAATCGGCCTTTATCGCCTGGCTGAAGCAGCAACCCGGTAACAATCTCGCGTTGCCGCAGGTCGAGGCGCTCAGCGCGCAATGGAATCCGGACCGTCGCTTTGCCCAGGCCTTGCAAGGCACGGATACCGTGCTGGGGTTCTTTTTTCAGAACAGCGCCGAACACCGCAGCGGGCAACTGCCGCCGCCGGTTGCCTCGTTGACCAGCGCCGCGGTTAGCGCAACGGGTGAACGCCGGGTGCCGGTGATGCTCAGCAAAGCCGGCTTCACCGGCAATATCCCGGTGATCGCCAACGCTGCCCATAGCGGCGGCTTCGTCACCACCTTCGCCGATGCCGACGGGGTGATCCGCCGCACGCCCCTGCTGATGGCCCATGACGGTCAGGTCTACCCATCGCTGGCTCTGGCCGCTGCCATGAGTTTTATGCTGGTCGAGGAGCTGGATGTGCGCTTTGCCGCCATCGGCGAGGTGTTGGCGGTGTCCGCCGTGCAATTGAGCGACAAGCCGCTGTATACCGACGGCCTGGGACGGGTGTTGGTGCCCTATCACGGCAAATCCACCCCGGTGCGCTATCTGCCTGCCTGGCGCATCCTGCATGAGCCCGCCGAACAACTCGGCCTGGAAGGCGCCATTGTGCTGGTCGGCGGCTCAGCCATCGGTCTTTTCGATCTGGTCAACACGCCCCTGGCCACGGCATTTCCCGGCGTCGAGGTGCATGCCAACGTGATCCACGGCCTGCTGAGCAGCCGCTTCCCCTATCGGCCGGCCTGGGAGCCCGGCGTCACCTTCACCCAATTACTCTTGACCGGCTTGCTGCTGATCGTGCTGATGCCGCGGCGCTCGCCCTGGTTGCAGGCGGGCCTGAGTTTCGGTGCGCTGGTGGGATGGACCGGGCTGAATCTACTCCTATGGGTGCGCAACGGCCTGGATTTGCCCCTGGCCAGCACCTATCTGTTGGTGCTGGCGCTGGCCGGCTGGTTCATGTTCGAAGGTTTCGTCCGCGAGAGCCGGGCGCGCCAGGCGGTCACCAGCATGTTCGGCCAATACGTGCCGGCGGCGCATATCCAGCAGATGCTCGACGCGCCGCAACGCTATTCGATGGATGGCCAGAGCCGGGAAATGACCGTGCTGTTCGCTGATATCCGCAGCTTTACCAGCATCTCGGAAAGCCTCAGCGCCGCCGATCTGAAGACCCTGCTGAATTTCTACTTCACGCCCATCACCGAAGTAATCTTTCGTCATGGCGGCACCATCGATAAATACGTCGGCGATATGGTCATGGCGTTCTGGGGCGCCCCCTTGGCCGATCCGCAGCACCGCCGCAATGCGGTATTGGCGGCGCTGGAAATGATCGCCGTGACCGAGCGCCTACGCAGCGAGCTGCGCGCGCGCAATATGCCGGAAATCGACATCGGCATCGGCCTCAACAGTGGCTTGATGAACGTCGGCGACATGGGCTCGCAATACCGCAAGGCCTATACCGTGCTCGGCGATGCGGTGAACCTCGGCTCGCGCCTGGAAAGCCTGACCAAGTTCTACGGCGTGCATATCTTGGTCGGTACCAGCACTGCCAGGGAAAATCCCGATATCGCCTTTCGGTTCATCGACCGTCTGTTGGTGAAAGGCAAGAACGAACCGGTTGATGCGTTCGAACCGCTCGGCCTTGTTACCGAACTGAGCGATGCGCAGCGTGCAGCGCTCGCGCACTATGAGGATGCCCTGGCGCACTATCGCGCGCGGCGCTGGGATCTGGCCGAGCACGGTTTTCAGCAGCTGCGCGTTACTCATCCCAAGCACAGGCTGTACCGCATTTATCTGGAGCGCATCAACGAACTGCGCGGTCAGGCGCTACCCGCCGATTGGGACTGCACGTTCCGTCACCTCAACAAGTAAGCGCTGGCTGAAGTCACAGCGCCGACGACCGCCCGGCGATATTCATCAAATTGTCATGGTTTTGTGGCAGCGCGCCGCACCGAATGTCAGCAAACTCGCGCCTTAATGGGGTTCTGCATTTTTGGTGTTTTCATGCGTATGTTGATTCTTCTTGCCGCACTCTTGTGCGGCTTGCCTGCTATTGCCGCCGAGCGTTGCGATCCGCGGGTACCGACCGAACAGGCCGCTCTGGGCGAGGTGACGCTGGCCTATCAAAGCATCGGCCGCGACAGCGATCCGGCGCTGTTGATGGTCATGGGCCTCGGTGGGCAACTGATCCACTGGCCTGATGAAGTAGTCGTACGCCTGTGTCAGCAAGGTTTCCGGGTGATCCGCTTCGACAACCGCGACGCGGGCCTGAGCACCTGGACCCAGACGGCTCCAGAGATCAATCTCGGCTACGAAGCGCTGCGCTACCGTGTGGGGCTGTCGGTTTCGGCCCCTTATACGCTGCGCGATATGGCCCTCGACGCCCTGGGTTTGATGGATGCCCTGGGCGTGCGTCAATTCCATGTGTTGGGTGCGAGCATGGGCGGGATGATCGCGCAGCACCTGGCCGACCTGGCGCCCGAACGGGTGCAGAGCCTGACCCTGATCATGACCAGCTCCAGTGCCCAGGGCTTGCCGGCGCCCAGCACGGCCTTGCTCGCGCTGCTGGCTAAACGCGAGGCTCCGAGCCGCGAGATAGCCCTTGAGCAACAAGCGGATTTGCTCGCCGCCCTCGGCAGCCCGACGATTACCGACGACCGTCAATTGCTGCTGCATCAGGCGCAAGTCGCCTACGACCGCGCCTTCAACCCGGACGGCGTGCAACGACAATTGTTGGCGATCCTGGCGGAGCCCAGCCGCGTCGAACTGCTCAACCGCCTGCGCGTCCCGACCCTGGTGGTCCACGGCACCGCCGACCCGCTGCTGCCGGTGATGCATGGCGTGCACGTGGCCGCGCATATCAAGGGCAGCAAACTGAAACTGATCCCCGGCCTGGCCCACCGTTTCCAGGAGGCGTTCAAGGAGCCGTTATTGGCGGCGGTGTTGCCATATCTGCAGGCGCAGCAGCTCAGCGGGGCTCAATTTGCTCACTCGCCTGCTCCCGAGCTGTCTTACATTCAATAGGTCGGTCGCGCCATTGCGGCCAGTGTTCGTGCCAGCCGGTGTGGTGGCTAACGCTATCGAACTCGTAGGATGGGTTCGGCGCTCGCGAATTAACCTGCTGTCAGCAGAAGCAAGGCGCCGCAACCCATCATCGCCAGTCGCCATACCAGCGTGTACGAGCATAAACCGCTTGATGGGTATCGCTGCGCTCAACCCATCCTACGGTGACTAGCGCCTGCAGTCCGGCTATTACCAGAACAGAACCTAAAACGCATAAAAAAACCCCGCCTCTCGGGGAATCGGCGGGGTGGAGATCAACTGTCGAAAGTCGCTGCTGCTGGCTGTGTTCAGGCCACGTGGACGTCTCCCGGGCGCTGTGGCGATTGGCTGCAGATATAGTCGTTCAGGCGCGCCTGTTGTTCCGGGGTCATGAACAGGCCGAGTTTGCTGCGGCGCCAGAGGATATCGGCGGCGTCGATGGCCCATTCCTGTTCGCGCAGATAGTCCGCCTCACGGGTATAGAGGCCGCCGCCCAGGTGTTCGCCGAGATCGTCGATCACCGTCACACCGTCGAGCAGCGCCCAACTGCGGCTGCCGTAGCAGCTGGCCCAGCGGCGGGCGATATTGGTGGGCAGCCAGCCGAAGCGGGTGCACAGGGCGTCGACCAGAGCACTTTGGCTGATCAGGTCTTCGCCGCCGGGCAAGGGCGCACTGGCGGTCCAGTTCGGGCGCATTTTTGGAAAGAATGGCGCCAGTTGCGCCAGCGCCGATTCGGCCAGTTTGCGGTAGGTGGTCAGCTTGCCGCCGAACACCGAGAGCAATGGCGCTTCGCCCGGTTCGGCGGAGAGCGCCAGGGTGTAGTCGCGGGTCACGGCCGAGGGATCGTCGGACTCGTCGTCGCACAGCGGCCTGACACCGGCGAAGCTGTGCAGGATGTCGTCGCGGCCGATCTGCTTCTTGAAGTGGGCATTGACCACCTGCAGCAGGTAATCGGTTTCTTCCTCGCTGATCGCCACCTGCGCCGGGTCGCCCTGGTATTCGCGGTCGGTGGTGCCGATCATGGTGAAGTTGTCGAGATAGGGGATGGCGAAGACGATGCGCCGGTCCTCGTTTTGCAGAATGTAGGACTGCTCGGTATCGAACAGCTTCGGCACGATGATGTGGCTGCCCTGGATCAGGCGGATACCATAGGGCGAGCGCTGCTTCAGGTCGTCGCGGATGAAGCGTGCGACCCAGGGACCGGCGGCGTTCACCAGGGCGCGGGCGCGGATCGAATAGAGGCTGCCATCGGCACGTTCCAGGTGGATGTGCCACAGGCCTTTACTGCGCCGCGCACTGACGCAGCGGGTGCGGGTGTGCACGTGGGCGCCTTTTTCACGCGCGGCCATGGCGTTGAGCACCACCAGGCGGGCGTCGTCGACCCAGCAATCGGAGTATTCGAAACCGCGGGTGATTTCCGCCTTCAGTGGGCTGCTCGCGTCGAAGCGCAAGCCGCGCGAACCGGGCAGTTTTTCCCGCTTGCCGAGGTGGTCGTAGAGAAACAGCCCGGCGCGAATCATCCAGGCCGGCCGCAGGTGCGGGCGATGCGGCAGGATGAAGCGCATCGGCTTGACGATATGCGGTGCCTTGGCCAGCAGCACTTCGCGCTCGGCCAAGGCTTCGCGCACCAGGCGGAATTCATAATGTTCGAGGTAGCGCAGGCCGCCGTGAATCAGCTTGCTGCTGGCTGAGGAGGTGTGTTGCGCCAGGTCGTCCTTTTCGCAAAGGAATACGGACAGGCCGCGACCGGCAGCGTCGGCGGCAATGCCTACGCCATTGATGCCGCCGCCAACGACCGCGAGGTCATAAACTTCGGCGAGTGGGCTAATAGCGTTTGCTCGAGTGGACATGGCAGCACCGAAAAGTCGAAAGTGAACGTCGTTATGTTCGATTTCGAAAATATGCTAGACCAATATTTACCCGCACGCCACCCCTGAGCGCGATTTCGCGCTTAGCGGTCATTCGAGAGGGGAGAGGCGGGGCGCGATGGCGTTGCGGCGATCAGGCGAGATCGAGGTGTACTTTGTTCTGTGCCAGTAGTTGGGCGATGGCGGGGGCCGGTTGGACGTCGGTGAATACCCGGTCGACCAGGGTGATCGAGCCCAGGCGCACCACAGCATTGCGGCCGAATTTGCTGGAGTCTGCGGCAAGAAAGACCTGGCGCGCGTTCTCGATGATCGCCTGGGATACCCGCACTTCCTGGTAGTCGAAGTCGAGCAGGCTGCCGTCTTCGTCGATGCCGCTGATGCCGACCAGGGCGAAGTCGACCTTGAACTGATGGATGAAATCCACCGCCGCCTGACCCACCACGCCGCCGTCGCTGCGTACCGTGCCGCCGGCCACCAATACCTCGAAATCCGCCTTGGCGCTGAGCTGCGCGGCGACGTGCAGGTTGTTGGTGATGATCTTCAAGCCCTTGTGGCCGAGCAGTGCGCGGGCAATCGCCTCGGTGGTGGTGCCGATGTTGATGAACAGCGACGCGTGGTCGGGAATATGGCTGGCGATGGCCTCGGCGATGCGCTGCTTTTCCTCGCGCATCTGCCCGGCGCGCATGCTGTAGGCGGTGTTCTGGGTGCTCGACGCTTCGCTCGCGGCGCCGCCATGGGTGCGCCGCAACAGCCTCTGTTCGGCGAGCTGGTTGATGTCGCGACGGATGGTTTGCGGGGTGACGCTGAAGGCCTGGGCGAGTTCGTCGATGCTGACATAGCCGCGTTCGCGGGCGAGTTCGAGTATGGCTTGCTGGCGGGGAGGCAGGGTCATGAGCGCAAGGGTCCTGAGGGCACGCGATATTATAGGCTGCCGCTGCGGAAATTTTTCGGCTAAGGTACGCAGACCTTGCCAGACTATTTTCACATTCGAACATGACCCCAGCGATCGATCTGTTGAAGAAGCACCGGGCCGAGCATCGGGTGCACAGTTACAGCCACGACCCCAAGGCTGCGTCCTATGGGCTAGAGGCCGCGGAAAAGCTTGATCTGCAGCCCGAGCGGGTATTCAAGACACTGCTCGCGGCCAGCGAAAAGGGCGAGTTACTGGTAGCCGTGGTGCCGGTAGCAGGCAGTCTGGACCTCAAGGCCCTGGCCCTGGCGGCCAAGGTAAAAAAGGTCGAGATGGCCGATCCCGCGGCGGCGCAACGTTCCACCGGCTACCTGCTGGGCGGGATCAGCCCGTTGGGGCAGAAAAAAGCCTTGCGCACCTTTATCGACGTGTCCGCCGAGCAGTACCCGAGCATTTATGTCAGCGCCGGGCGGCGGGGGCTGGAGGTCGAATTGGCGGCCGAGGTGCTGGCGCAGTTGACCCGTGCGACCTTCGCGGCGCTTGGGCGGTCCTAGGCCACACGCTGCAAGTCGAATAAATTCTACAATTACAACAAGGAACCCTCGCATGTCCCACTACCTGCTAGCCATCGACCAAGGCACCACCAGCAGCCGCGCTATCGTGTTCAGCCGCGAGGGCGAGCGGGTGGCGAGTGCGCAGCAGGAGTTCACCCAGTTTTTCCCGCATGACGGCTGGGTCGAGCATGAGGGCGAGGAGCTCTGGCAGAGCACCCTCCAGGTATGCCGCGAGGCGTTGCAGAGCAGCGGTGTCAGCGCCGAGCGGATCACCGCCATTGGCATCACCAACCAGCGTGAGACCACCCTGGTGTGGGATGCGCAAAGTGGCGAGCCGATCTACCGGGCGATCGTCTGGCAGGATCGTCGTACCGCCGACTACTGCGCCGAGCTGAAGGCCGCGGGCCATGAGCCGATGGTCGCAGCGAAAACCGGCCTGTTGATCGACCCGTATTTTTCCGCGACCAAGCTGCGCTGGATCCTGCATAACGTACCGGGCGCCCGCGAGCGTGCCGAACGCGGCGAGCTGCGCTTTGGCACCGTCGATAGCTTCCTGCTGTGGCGCCTGACCGGCGGCCGCTCGCATAAAACCGACGCGAGCAACGCGTCGCGCACCTCGCTGTTTAATATCCACACCCAGCAATGGGACGAGGAATTGCTCGCGCTGTTCGGGATTCCCGCCAGCATGCTGCCCGAGGTGCTCGATTGCGCCGCCGAGTTCGGCCGTGTCGATGCCGAGTTGCTCGGCGCCGCGATACCGGTTTTGGGCATGGCGGGTGATCAGCAGGCGGCGCTGGTTGGCCAGGCGTGCTTTCAGCCCGGCATGGTCAAAAGCACTTATGGCACCGGCTGCTTCATGATCCAGAACACCGGGGATACGCCGGTAACCTCGAAGAATCGCCTGCTCACCACCGTCGGCTATCGCCTGGGTGGCAAGGTCACCTACGCCGTGGAGGGCAGCATCTTCGTTGCCGGCGCGGCGGTGCAATGGCTGCGCGACGGGATCAAGCTGATCAGCCATGCGCGCGACAGCGAGGCGCTGGCCGAGGCCACCGGCGAAGCCTGCGGAGTCTACCTGGTGCCGGCTTTTACCGGTCTCGGTGCACCTTATTGGGACCCGAAAGCCCGCGGCGCGATCTTCGGTCTGACCCGCGATACTGGGATCAAGGAAATCGTCACCGCCGGCCTGCAATCGGTGTGCTACCAGACCCGTGATCTGCTTGAAGCCATGCGCCAGGATGGCGCCGCCGAGCCCAGCGCATTGCGCGTGGATGGCGGCATGGTGGAGAACAACTGGGTCATGCAGTTTCTCGCCGACATTCTCGGCGTGCCGGTCGAGCGCCCCGTGGTCACCGAAACCACTGCGCTCGGCGTGGCCTATCTGGCGGGTTTGCAGGCCGGCCTGTACGAGGATCTGGAAAGCATCGCCAACCATTGGCATCGCCAGCAGCGCTTCGACCCGCGCATGGACGAGGTTCGCCGCGGCACACTTTATGAGGGTTGGCTGGATGCGGTGAAGCGGGTGCGCAGCGAAGGGTGAGGCACGCGTTTTCAGTTGTCAGCCGATAGTCGTTGCGAGCTGTCCACAGGTGTTTGAGGGATTGCGGGATCGGCACGGTCTCGTAGCCCGAATAAGCCTTAGGCGCAATCCGGGAGCGGTTTAACGCCGGGCATCGGCCCCGGATTTCATCCGGGCGACAGGGCTACAGGTCGCTCCATCTACGCGCCAAAGCATGGCGGCCACGGCCGCCCCTGCAGTCCCCTGGCAACCGTATCAGCGACCGGCGAGCATTACCCCTTCGTATTGGCTGGTCAGTTCGTTCATCTGCCAGAGCAGGGTTTCGGTGGTGGTGGTGATCACCGTGGGCACATAGCGCGATTCCGCCGAGAGTTTGAAGCCGGCGCGGCTGAAGCGCCATTGCGCTTCGGCCTGACGCAGGCCCTTGGCGATATCCGGGGTGTTCTGGCTAGCCTGTTTCAGCTCGTCGAGCGCCACCTCGAATTCGCCGACCGCCTGGTTAAAGTTCTGCTGCAGGTCGGCGACCGGCAATTGCCAGCTGATGGCCAGGTAGAGTTTGGCGATACGCTGGCTGAGCATGCGCTGCCGGCCGCTGCGGTTGACCAGGCGGGCGCTCTGTCCGCCGCTGTGCTGCTCCAGCAGTTGCACCACCGACTCGCTCTGCATCAGCAAGCGATCACTGAGTTCGAGCACGCTCACGGCCTGCTGTTTGTCAGGGTGCGACAGCGCCAGTTCGCGGTATTGCTGCCAGGTTTGCCCGACTTCGCGCAGTGCGTTTTCGATCTGCGGTGTGGGCGCGTATTCGTTGAGTGCGAGGTAATTGCTCTCGAATTTGGCGATGCTTTGGTCGAGCTGCTGCGCGGCTTGATCGGGACGGATATCGGCGCCGATCATCAGGTAGGTTTTGGCGATACGCTGGCTGAGCATGCGCTGCATGCCGGACAGGTTCATCGCTTCGGCGGCGCTGATCGCCGCCAGGCTGGGACCGCTGAACAGGGTGAGGCTGAGCAACAGGCCAGAAATGATGGGCTTGAGCATGGTGAGTCTCCCGGAAGCCCGCAGCGCGGTCGCTGCGGGCAAAATGGCAAAGGCCCCGCATGGCGGGGCCAGGATCATCAGTAGCTGTACTGCAGTTGCACCCAGAGCTTGTCGGTATCCACGGCGAAGTCGTCGGCGTCGTAGCTGGCGTACTTGAGCAGGCCGGTCAGGCCCTTCACCCCTGGCACCGCATGGGCATAGGAGAGGTCGAGTTCTTCGCCATACTGGCTGCTGCCTGTTTCGGCGCGGAAGTCGTGGTACCAGGCGGCCAGGGTGCCGCCGAACAGCGGCGCGCTGCCGCCGACATAGCTGTCCTCGATACCTGCGGGCGGCGTCAGCAGGAACACGTCGGCCCAGCCCTGAAACGCGTGCTTGGTCGCCAGCGGCGTCTGGAACGCGCGGTTACCCGGGCCCGCGTCGCCGCCGAGTACTTCGTAGCCACCTTTGAGAGAAACGCCTTTGACCGTGTAGCCCAGCTCGGCCAGGTAGTAGTCGCTGTCCTGGTCGCGGCTGTTGTCGGCATAGTCGCTGAGGTCGCGTTGTCTGGCATATTCCAGGGCGTAGCTGATGCCCGAGATAGCGCCGTTGAGGCGTAGGCCGGTGGTCTTGCTCGACTGACCGCCGGCGGCCAGGTTGTCGAGGCCCAGGCGGTACTGATAGGCGGTCGCGGTCAGTTCCGGCATCAACACGTACTGGACGTTCAGCAGGTGGCTGTGGCCTTCGATATTGGCCTGGTTGGCGGCGGTGTCGAAGCGGCCATTGCCGGGGCCGAAGATGCTGTTGATATTGTCGATATAGGCGTAGGTCAGGGTCAGGCCGTCCAACGGTTTCAGCTGGCCGAGCACGCCGTCGTAGGTCTGTTCGTTCTGCCGCCAGGCCACGCCGCCGACGAAGCGCTGGTTGTCCAGGTTGATGCGCTGGCGCCCGAGTACGGCGCTGCCGTACTTGTGGTCGTAGCGCAACAAGGCTTGATTGATTTCGCTGCCGTCCGGGTCGGCGACCACGGAGTAGTCGGTTTGGCCGTTGCGGAAATTGTTATAGGCGGCATCGCCGATACGGCTGACGTTATCCGCTTCGATCAGCGCCGACAGGCCGTACCATTTTCCGCTCTGGAAACCGATGCGGGTGCGCACGGTTTGCGCATTGGCATGTTTAAGCGAGTTGTCCTGATCGACATGCTCGTAGCGGTAGCGTACATCGAGCAGCGGTTTGCCCTGGGTAAACAGGTTGCTGAACGCCTCCTCGGCGACAACGGCGTGGCTGATGGTGCTGCTGGCAACGGCCAGCGACAGCAGGGACAGTTTGATCATGCGCATAGCGGTCTTCCTGATAGGCCAAAAATGCAAAAAAAAAACGCCACGGCCCCCCTGTCTCGCTGAGAGAGGGACCATGACGTCGTTGTCGGATGTGTGTGGCAGGCACGCCGTTGTGCTGACCGGGGTTGGTCTTAGCAGAAGCCGTGCCAGAGGTCGTAGAGCGCCGGATTCCGGCCGTTTACGCAGGTGTTCGCGGATTTTTCACCGGTTTTCATGCACCGTGCTCGTTCGCCGCGCCTTCAGACAGTGCAGCTGTACCGGCATAATTGCCCGCCGCTGTGGCGGTCGCTGCAGCTGCCTATGCGGCATCTTCTGTTGACCAAGGATCAGGAGCTTTACCGATGCATCTCGAATTCCACCAAGTCGATGCTTTTACCAGCAGGCCTTTCGCTGGCAACCCGGCCATGGTTTACCGCCTGGACAGCTGGCTCAGCCCAGCGCTGATGCAGCAGATCGCCGCCGAGCACAACCTTGCGGAAACCGCTTTCGTGGTGAAGGAGGGCGCGCGCTGGCATATCCGCTGGTTTACCCCGAATGCTGAAGTCCCGCTGTGCGGCCATGCCACGCTGGCCACTGCGCTGGTGTTGTTCGAGCAGTACGGCGAGACTGATGCAACGCTCGATTTCACCTGTCAGTCGGGTGCGCTACGGGTGACCCGCGAAGGCGCGCGGTTGGTATTGGATTTCCCCGTGCGGGCGATACAGCGCTGGGATTCGCAGGGTGCGGTCGAGCGTGCGCTGGGAATGCAGCCGCAGGAAGTCTGGGCGCTATATGGCCAGGAGGGTATTCAGGAGCTGTTGGCGGTTTTGCCGAGCGAGGCGGCCGTGCGCGATTTTCAACCGAATCTACCGGCGCTTGCCGAGTTGCCGGGCCTGGGTATGTTGATCAGCGCCGCGGGCGAGCATCACGATTTCGTTTCGCGCTACTTCGCCCCCTTCATCGGCATCGACGAGGATCCGGTCACCGGTTCGACCCATTGCATGCTCGTGCCTTACTGGGCCGAGCGTCTGGGCAAGAGCGAATTGAGCGCGTTCCAGTGTTCGGCCCGCGGCGGTGAATTGCTGTGTCGGCTGGAGGGCGATCGGGTGAAGATCGCCGGTCAGGCGGTGCTGGTCGCCAGCGGCCGGTTGTATCTGCCCGAGGCTTGATCGCTGTTGGCGTTCTGACTGGGTGAGAGATACCCGGATTGCATCCGGGCTTCGAAAGCTTGGCGGGTTGGAAAGCCTGCTAGCTGTCGCTGCTATAGCGGCGCACGCCCGATTCACCGAGGTCGACCTGAGTCGCAACGCTGCCGGGTGCGGGGAAGATCACCAGATGGTCGGCAGCGACGCGGATGCCGACGGACTCGCCAGGCAGGTGGTCGGCATGGCTGGGGAAGATCGATTCCAGCTGGCTGCCCGTCGGCAGTTGCAGGCGATACAGGGTGGCGGCACCGAGGAAGGTCTTGCCGACTATCAATGCCTTGAGCGGGCTGTCCGGCTGGTAAACGATATCGTCGGGGCGCAACAGCACATCCACGGCGCTACCGCTCGGCCAGATATAGGCACGGTTACCGTGAATCACGCCGAGTTCGGTCTGTACCGTGTCCGGGCTGAGCAACTGTCCGCGAATGAAATAGCCCTGGCCGATAAAGCTCGCGACAAACGGCGTCAACGGCTCGTGGTAGAGGTTGTAGGGGGTATCCCACTGCTCCAGCTTGCCCTGTTTGAAGACGCCGACATGATCGCTGACGGCGAACGCTTCTTCCTGATCGTGGGTAACCAGAATGGCGCTGGTGCCGCGACTCTTGAGAATGTCACGGACTTCGCGACTTAAACGCCTGCGCAGTTCGCCATCGAGGTTGGAGAAGGGTTCGTCGAGCAGCAGCAGGCGCGGCTCCGGGGCCAGGGCGCGAGCCAGGGCGACACGTTGCTGTTGCCCGCCGGACAGTTCATGGGGATAGCGCTTGCCCAGGTGTTCGAGCTTGACCAGCTCCAGCAACTCGTCGGTGATGCGTTTGCAGTCAGGCTGCTTGCGGATGCCGAAACCGATGTTCTCGCTGACCGTCAGGTGCGGGAACAGGGCGTAATCCTGAAACACCATGCCGATCCGACGTTTCTCCGGCGCGAGGGTGTAGCCCGCCCGGGAAATCACTTCGTCGGCCAGCAGGATTTCGCCTTCGAGAACCTGCTCGAAGCCAGCGATCGCCCGCAATGTGGTGGTCTTGCCGCAGCCGGAGGGGCCGAGCAGGCAGCCTATATCGCCGGCATTGAGGTGCAGATTGAGGTTCTGCACGACCCTGTGTTCGTGATAGCCGCAATTCAGCTCGCGCAGTTTCAGCAGCGCCTGACTCATGCGTGGTGGTAAGCCGGCTCGACCAGAAATTCGAGCAACGCCTTTTGTGCGTGCAAACGGTTTTCCGCCTGGTCCCATGCAACCGAGCGCGGGTCGTCGAGCAGGTCTTGGCTGATTTCCTCGCCGCGGTGTGCCGGCAGGCAATGCAGGAACAGCACGTCTTCTGCGGCGCTGTCGAGCAGTGCACGGGTGACCTGATAGGGCTTGAACAGCTTGTGACGTTCGGCGATCTCTTCTTCCTGGCCCATCGATGCCCACACGTCCGTGGTAACCAGGTGCGCGCCTTTCACGGCTTCAAGCGGATCGCGCAGAACCTGCACCCGCTCGCCAGCGCTGGCGAGGAAGGCGGCGTTCGGCTCGTAGCCCTCCGGGCAGGCCACGCGCAGATTGAAGTCGAACTGTTCGGCGGCTTCTATATAAGAGTTGCACATGTTATTGCCGTCGCCGATCCAGGCCACTGTCTTGCCCTTGATGCTGCCGCGGTGTTCCAGAAATGTCTGCATGTCGGCGAGCAACTGGCACGGATGCAGGTCATCGGAAAGGCCGTTGATCACCGGTACGCGGGAGTTGGCGGCGAATTCGGTCAGGTTGCTGTGGGCGAAGGTACGGATCATCACCGCATCGAGCATGCGCGACATGACGATGGCGGCGTCGCCAATCGGCTCGCCGCGGCCCAGCTGGGTGTCGCGCGGCGAGAGAAAGATCGCCTGGCCACCGAGCTGGATCATCCCGGCTTCGAACGACAAGCGGGTACGGGTCGAGGCTTTCTCGAAGATCATTCCCAGGACGCGGTTCTTCAGCGGCTCGAACAGCAGGCCACGGTTGCGCAAGTCCTTCAACTCGATGGCTCGGCGGATCAGGCTCACCAGCTCTTGCGGTGTGCAGTCCTTCAGCGAGAGGAAGTGTCTTGCGCTCATGGTTCATACCTTTTGACAGCGGAGCGTAGGTTTGCCGGCCGGACTTAACGGAGGAAATGGCGAGACCTACGGCTGGGGGCCGCACAATGCGACGAAACGGGGAAGGCGCGATCTTATAAGCAAATGACGAGCAGGCGCAAATCGACAGCCTTATTGCTCTACAGGGGCTCTGTGTAAGTCATTGTCCCGATTCGTTGTGCGAGATGTCACAAAACGGACATCTACGCTTGCCCGCTCTAGATAGGGCTTCTAGGATGCGCCCGCCTTTTCGGGCAATGCATTGCCCCCGCAATGGGGTATCCATGGAATGTTATGCAAAGGAGTTTTGCATGAAACGCATCGCAACTATCGCCACTATCTCCGCTTTTGCCTTGCTGACTGGCTGTGCCAGCCAGAACGTTAGTCAGCCAGCAGTGCCGTTGAACGGCACCGTTGAGACCAACCTCAAGGCCGATGTGAAAGTGGGCGAAACCATCTCCGGTGAGTCCTCGGTGAACATCCTGTTCAATGTGTTCAAGCTGGGTGGTGATACCCAGTTCGCCGACGGCGTCACCTACGGTGGTAGCGAAGGTGGTTTTGCTCTGGGTCTCGACCCGGTTGCATCCGCCAAATCCGCCGCTGCTTACAAGGCAGTCATGGCTTCGGGTGCCGACGTGATCGTCGCCCCGCGTTACGAAGTGAAGGTTCAAGATTACTTCGTATACAAGACCGTGCATGTCAAGGTAACCGGCAACAAAGGCACCGTGACCGCAATTCGCTAAGAATCGCTGTTACTGAGAACCTTCAGGTTCTCCGCCTGAATCGGCCGGCATGATGCCGGCCGATTCATAAGACGAACGCTACTGGCATCGTTCCCCTCCAGTCTCCATAGTCCTATTCGTACCGACCCATAGCAGTCGTCCCGAACAAGAATATGAGGCTAGGCCATGACCAAGACCCTCCATCACCGCGCGTGCCATCTGTGCGAAGCCATTTGTGGCCTGACCATCGAAACCGAACAGCAAGCTGACGGTTCTACCCTGATCCGCTCGATCAAGGGCGATGCCCAGGACAGCTTCAGTCGCGGGCACATCTGCCCCAAGGCAGTGGCGCTGCAGGATATCCAGAACGATCCCGACCGTTTGCGTCAGCCCATGCGCCGCGTAGGTAGTGAGTGGCAAGCGATCGAATGGGAGGAGGCCTTTGCCCTGGTCGCCGAGCGCCTCGGCGATATCCAGGCCCGACATGGCGCCAATGCCGTGGCTACCTACCAGGGCAACCCCAGCGTGCATAACTATGGGCTGCTGACCCATAGCAACTACTTTCTCGGCCTGCTGAAAACCCGCAGCCGCTTCTCCGCCACCTCGGTGGACCAATTGCCGCATCACCTGGTCAGCCAGCAGATGTACGGCCACGGCTTCCTTCTGCCGATCTGCGATATCGACCACACCGACTTCATGCTGATCCTCGGCGGCAACCCCTTGGCGTCCAACGGCAGCATCATGACCGTACCGGATGTGGAGAAGCGCCTGAAAGCGATCAAGACGCGCGGCGGCAAGGTGGTGGTGGTCGACCCACGTCGCAGCGAAACCGCGGCGATTGCCGACCAGCATGTATTCGTGCGCCCCGGCGAGGATGCCGCGCTGCTGTTCGGCCTGCTCAATACCCTGTTCGAAGAAGGCCTGACCCGTGCCAGCCATCTGCCGGTCGTCGGCCTGGACGAGGCCCGCCAAGTCATGGCCGGCTTCACCGCCGAAGCCATGAGTCCGCGTTGTGGTGTGCCCGCCGAAACCATCCGCCAGTTGGCCCGCGATTTCGCCGCCGCCGACAAGGCTGTGTGCTATGGCCGTATGGGTGTCTCCACCCAGGCTTTCGGTACGCTTTGCCATTGGCTGATCCAGTTGATCAACCTGGTTACCGGCAACACCGACCGCGAAGGCGGAGCGCTGTGCACCGAGGCGGCGATCGATCTGACCACCTCCAGTTCCGGCACCCACTTCGCCCGCTGGCGCAGTCGTGTCTCCGGCTTGCCGGAATATGGCGGCGAGTTGCCGGTCGCGGCCCTGGCCGAGGAAATGCTGACGCCGGGCGAGGGGCAGATCCGCGCCCTGGTCACGGTCGCCGGCAACCCGGTGCTTTCGACCCCCAACGGCCGCCAGCTGGAACAGGCGCTCGATGGCCTGGAGTTCATGCTCAGCATCGACACCTATATCAACGAAACCACCCGTTATGCCGACTTGATCCTGCCGCCGACCGGGCCGCTGGAACACGATCATTACGATCTGACCTTCAACAGTTTCGCTGTGCGCAACGTCGCCCGTTTCAACCAGCCGGTGCTGGAAAAGCCGGCCGGCGCGCTGCATGACTGGGAAATCTTCGTCGGCCTGGCCAAGGCCCTCGCCGGCAAGCTCGGCGTCGAATTGAAGCCGACCACGGAGCCGGCGCAGATCATCGACATGGGCCTGCGTATGGGCCGCTATGGCGACAAGTCCGAGCACAAGCTGTCTCTTGCCACGCTGCTGGAGCATCCTCACGGTATTGATCTGGGGCCGCTCAAGCCCAACCTGGCGGCGCGTTTGCGCACCCCGGACCAACACGTCCAGGCCGCTCCCGCCTTGCTCCTGAGCGACTTGCCACGTTTCGCCGCGCAGCCGCTGCCCGGGGCCGACGAACTGTTGTTGATCGGGCGTCGGCATGTGCGCAGCAATAATTCCTGGATGCACAACTACCATCGTCTGGTGAAAGGCAAGCCGCGCCACCAGTTGTTGATGAACCCGGCGGATTTGCAGCAGCGCGGTCTCGCCGATGGCCAATTGGTCTGTGTGCGCTCGCGGGTCGGCGCGATCGAAGTGGAAGTCGCCGCCAGCGACGAGATGATGCCCGGTGTGGTCAGCTTGCCCCACGGCTGGGGCCATGCGCGGCCGGGCGTGCAGATGACCATCGCCAGCGCGCAGCCCGGCGCCAGCGCCAACGACCTGACCGACGAACGCCAACTCGATGCGCTGTCCGGCAACGCCGCGCTCAATGGCGTGCCGGTCGAGGTCTGCGCCGCCTGAGTCGGTGAACGGTTGCGTGCCCCCTGATGGTGGCGCGCTGGCGATCGAACCTGTCGGGCCAAGGCCGAGCATTGCGCCCGGCTTTTCGCTACAATGCCGCCACCGTGCCGACCCGTGAGTCGGAAAGTTTAGACCTGAGGTGCCCCATGGATATCATCGAAACCATCAAAGAGCAGATCGCCAACAACACCGTTCTGCTGTACATGAAAGGCTCGCCGAACGCTCCGCAGTGCGGCTTTTCCTCCAAGGCGGCGCAGGCTGTCATGGCCTGCGGCGAAAAATTCGCCTACGTCGACATCCTGCAAAACCCGGATATTCGCGCCAACCTGCCGAAATACGCCAATTGGCCGACGTTCCCGCAGCTGTGGGTCGGTGGTGAGCTGGTCGGCGGCAGCGATATCGTCGCCGAGATGTTCGAAAAGGGCGAGCTGCAGACCCTGATCAAGAGCGCCGTGAACAAAACCGACGCTTAAGAGATTGTGAAAAAACTCCCGCCTACTGCGACCGCCTCCAAACGCCCGCTGCGCGCCTTGCCGCGAACGCCTGGAGACGCTCTCTCGCGACGGCGCTCGTTATTTTCACAACCTCTGAGTCGAGTTGCATAAACGACAAACCCCGCCTGGTGCGGGGTTTGTTGTTTATGGCGCAGGCGGTTTGCCGCGTTATTCGTCCATCTGCGATTGCAGGTAGTTCTGCAGGCCGACCTTGCCGATCAGGCCCAGCTGGGTTTCCAGCCAGTCGATGTGATCTTCTTCCGAACAGAGAATCTCTTCCAGCAGTTCGCGGCTGGCGTAGTCACCGATGCTTTCGCAGTAGGCGATGGCGGCTTTCAGGTCGACATGCGCCTTGTGTTCGATCTTCAGGTCGCATTCGAGCATTTCCTGGGTGTTCTCACCGATCAGGATCTTGCCCAGATCCTGCAGGTTGGGCAGACCTTCGAGAAACAGGATGCGCTTGATCAGCTTGTCCGCATGCTTCATCTCGTCGATGGACTCGTGGTACTCGTGTTCGCCGAGCTTCTTCAGGCCCCAGTCCTCATACATGCGCGCGTGCAGGAAGTACTGGTTGATCGCGACCAGCTCGTTACCGAGGATCTTGTTCAGATGCTGGATGACTTTCTTGTCGCCTTTCATGTCCGATTCTGCCTTGTGGGGAGTTAGCGGAAAATTCTGGTCCGGCAATTAGCGCCTGTCAAATCTAAGTATTTGAAAATAATATGAAAAACAATAGAAATAAGAATGATTAGACTCCGTATCCGGTGCATAAGCGCTTGAATTCAGGGCATAAAAAAACCGGACATGAAGTCCGGTTCTGCTCCTGCGGCTGGATCAAGCGGCAACAAAATTGGCGGGGTAGGCCAGGCTCACGTGATTGCCCTGCAGATCATTCAACGTATCGCGCACCACCTGCTTGGCCAGGCATGCGCATTTACCGCATTGGCTGGCAACCCCGAGGGTGTTGCGTACATCGCGATAGCTGCAGCAGCCATCATAGATGGCTTCGCGTATTTGACCGTCGGTAACACCTTCGCAGAGACAGACGTACATGGGGGACCCATCGCTGAAGAATGACTATGGGTTGGATGCTAATGGTAATGAGAATGAATGTCAAAGATGATTCTCTCTCCGGAATAACGATGCGATAAATGGTCGTTGCGGATCCTCGGCGGCGATCCTGTACGGCGCCAAAAAGCGTTGGGCGGTGCTCAAAATCGGGGTGTATGATGATCGGCCCTGGAATTGCGCGCCGCGCCTTGCGGCCGTTCTGGTTATTCACCCGGCGCGCACCAAGTCATGACTCAAGGAGATACTCGATGAGCGTACTCGTAGGTAAGCAAGCCCCGGATTTCGACGTTGCCGCCGTACTGGCCAATGGCGAGATCGTTGACAGTTTCACCCTGTCCTCGGCAATCAAGGGCAAATACGGCCTGGTGTTCTTCTACCCGCTGGATTTCACCTTCGTCTGCCCATCCGAACTGATCGCCCTGGACCACCGTATTCCCGAGTTCCAGGCACGCAATGTCGAAGTAATCGGCGTATCCATCGACTCCCACTTCACCCACAACGCCTGGCGCAACACCCCGGTGGACAAGGGCGGTATCGGCCCGGTCAAGTACACCCTGGCCGCCGACATCAACCATGCCATCTGCAAGGCCTATGACGTCGAATCCGAAGGCGGCGTAGCTTTCCGTGGCGCTTTCCTGATCGACACCAATGGCGTCGTGCGTTCGCAGATCGTCAACGACCTGCCGCTGGGCCGCAACATGGACGAGCTGCTGCGTCTGGTCGATGCCCTGCAGTTCACCGAAGAGCACGGCGAAGTCTGCCCGGCCAACTGGAAGAAGGGCGACAAAGGCATGACCGCTTCGCCGGAAGGCGTGGCCAAGTACCTGTCCGAGAACGCTGCCAACCTCTAAGGTTTGCGCGTGTTCAAAAAAACCGGCCATGCGCCGGTTTTTTTGTGGCTGTATCCGCTGTTTCGCGCCCCCTGCTTTAGCTGAATCGCGCTACTACGAATTCAACGAACGATTTCAGCTTTGGCGTCATGTTTCTGTGGGAGGGGTAGACCAGGTGCATGGGATACGAGGGCAACTCATGCTCGGGCAGAATCCTTACCAGCCGCCCCGCCGCGATATCGTCGGCGAGCAGCACTTCC
Source organism: uncultured Pseudomonas sp. (assembly GCA_966210435.1). Classification (GTDB taxonomy): domain Bacteria; phylum Pseudomonadota; class Gammaproteobacteria; order Pseudomonadales; family Pseudomonadaceae; genus Aquipseudomonas. Next base: position 51,170 of record CBIHLF010000036.1, read on the forward strand.
GGTTGCATGATTATGCCCATCCCTCGCAACGCCGCTGTCCGTAGTGCCTGGCCGTTATTGACTCGCAGGTTGCCCTTGATCTCCACTTCGCGGCTGCTTTCACCATCGGTGAAGCGCCAATGCGTTTGCGCGATCGAATAGATGAAACCCAAGCAGTTGTGCGTCCCGAGTTGTTCAGGCGTTTGCACGAGGTCGTGCGCTTCGAGGTACGCGGGGGCGGCGCATACCACCATGCGATAGGGGCGTAGAGGTCGGGCGATCAGGCTTGAGTCCGGCAGGCTGCCGATACGCACCGCCAGCTCATAACCCTCCTCGACGAGATTGACGATTCGGTCGTTCAGGGTCAGCTCGATCTGCACGTCGGGATATTGGGCGAGATAGTCATCGATTGCCGCTATGAGTGCGTTGGCACCAAAGGAGACGGGGGCGTTCATGCGCAGCAGGCCGCGCGGGGTCGCTTGCAATTCGTTGGCGCAGGCATCCGCGGCTTCGACTTCGGCAAGCGCCTGCTTGCAGCGTTGGTAATAGATGCGCCCGACTTCCGTGAGGCTTTGGCGACGCGTGGTGCGGTTGAGCAGGCGCGTCCCGAGCCGTTCTTCGAGGGCTGCGATGTGCTTGCCGACCATGGTCGCCGAGATGCGGAAATCTTCCGCCGCCGCAGAAAAACTGCCTTTCTCCACGACCCGTACAAACACCTGCATGCTGGCCAGTCGATCCACTTGATTAATAACTCTTGGTTGTTAGTGATAAAACATTATCGATATTTATCAGCTTTCTGTTGCCAATGATACTGGCCGCTCAACGGCGAAAGCCATGGCAATCGGGAGTAGCAATGAATATCGCAATTATCGGTACGGGAAACATGGCTCAAGGGTTGGCGGTGCTATTCGCCGCCACAGGCGTTGCGCTGACGATAGCCGCGCGTGACTCGGACAAGGCCGCAAGTCTGGCCGCGCGGATTGGTAACGGCTGCGTTGCCGCGAGCATTGCCGACGCGGTGCATGCCGCGGATATGGTGGTTCTTGCCGTGCCCTACGGCGCCGTCGACGAGGTGCTGGCACAGGCAAACTGTTGGACCGGTAAGGTGGTGATCGATATCACCAATCCAATCTCGCCCGACTATATGTCGTTGACCATCGGCCACAGCACCTCTGCGGCTGAAGAAATACAGAAGCGTGCGCCCGGTGCCGTTGTGCTGAAGGCGTTCAATACGATCTTTGCGGAAATGCTGCTGCACGGGCTTAACCACGATCAGCCGCCAGTTCAGGTGTTCTACGCCACTGACGACGGTGCCGTCGGCGAGCGTTTTGCGACCTTGCTGCAGGCGATGGGGTTCGCCGCGGTGTATTGCGGGCCGCTGCTGAACGCCCGCTATCTCGAGCCGCTGGCTGAGCTGAATATCCACCTCGGTTATGCCTTGGGCTGGGGAACGCTAACGGCACCGGCCTGGATTAAATACGCCGAGTAGAACGGGGCTTTCCGGCTCTGTCGGCTATCGCCCGTTTGGCTTTTGATCGTTACCCATCGGATTACCGCCATGAAAAAATACGCTTTTCACATCCCCGTGCTCGTCGCAACGGCATGTCTCGCCTGCGCATCCACTACAGTTGTTGCCGGCTCGCTGGGGGTGTTCACCTCCGGTACCAACGGCTTCGATACCCACACCTTCTATTATGACGACGGTGAAGAAGTCACCTTGATCGATACGCAGTTCTTGCCGAGTCTCACCGAGGCGATGGTCGATGAGGTAAAGAGCAAGACCTCATCGCCGATTACCCGGGTTGTCGTGACCCATGCCAATCCGGACAAATTCAATGGCTTGCCTTATCTGCACGCGCTCGGCGTCGAGTCGGTGACAAGCGCGGCCGTTGCCGCCGATATGCCGCTGGTGCATGCATACAAGGAACGCTTCTGGATCGATGAAGCCCGGGCGTTCGAGCCCGGTACCTACCCGGCCTTCGAGAATGCCAAAACGGTTTTCAGCAAATCTGCAACGATTGCGCTGAAATCCGGCGAAACCCTTAGCCTGTTCGAGCTGGATAATCCCGGCGTGGCGAACCATCAGGTTGTGGTGCGCATCGATGAGACGGGTGATTTGATCGTCGGCGATCTGGTGCATACAAACGCCCATCTCTGGCTTGAAGGCGGCCTGCGGCAAGGCAAACCGCATGCCGATCTACAGCGTTGGTCCCGCGCGGTCGGTGAGTTGCATGACTTGTCGGCTGGCAAGCCGGGCGCGAAAGTCTACGGCGGACGTGGCGATTTCATCGCCGTTGACGCTGCTATCAAGGAGCAACAACGCTATTTAACCAAGGCGCAGGCGCTGGTAACCGGCTATATCACCGAGCTGGGAGCAAGGAAAGGCGAGTTGCACGATGGGCAAAAGAAGGCGGCGCACTTCCAGGAACTCGAGAAGCGCTTCGCCGCCGCTTTCCCGGATTACAAGCTGCCTTATATGGTCGGATACAGCGTATACGGACTATTGAATACGCTGACGGAAGAGGTGGCCTTTTAAGGCCATCATGGAGTCCACCACCTAGCAGACTGTTGAAAAACTACCCGCGTTTTTCAACGGTCTGCTACGCCGGGTAAAGCGCTTCAGTCGTCGAATTCTTCCCAGCCGCCCATTTCCTTCCAGCGGTTGACGATGCCGCAGAACAGTTCCGCGGTTTTCTCGGTGTCATAGCGCGCCGAGTGGGCTTCGCGACCGTCGAACTCGATACCCGCCGCCTGACAGGCTTTGGCCAATACGGTCTGGCCGTAGGCGAGGCCGGCGAGGGTCGCGGTATCGAAGCTGGAGAAGGGGTGGAAGGGGTTGCGCTTGAGGTCGCAGCGCGCCACGGCGGCGTTGAGGAAGCCGAGGTCGAAGCTGCTGTTGTGGCCGACCAGAATCGCCCGCTTGCAGCCATTGGCTTTCAGCGACTTGCGCAGGCCACGGAAAATTTCGCCGAGGGCATGCTCTTCGCTGACCGCCATACGCAGCGGGTGGTCGAGCTTGATGCCGGTAAAATCCAGCGCCGCCTGTTCGATATTGGCGCCTTCGAACGGCTCGATGCGGAAGAAGTGGGTGTGCTCGGGGTAGAGGAAGCCTTGCTCGTCCATGGCAACGGTGGTCGCGGCAATTTCCAGCAGCGCATCGGTGGCGCAGTTGAAACCGCCGGTTTCCACGTCCACGACAACCGGCAGGTAGCCACGAAAGCGCGCGGCCATCGGATGGCGCGGTCCCGAGGGCGCATTGTTGTCCTGCTCGTCTTCGTACAGGTCTTCGCTCACAGGGAGGTCTCCAGCAGGCGCCAGCGCAGGATTTCACCGGCGCGTAGCGGGACTACGCTCTGGTCGCCCAGGGGCAGGGTGCTTGGTGCGGTCCAGTCTTCGCGCACCAGGGTGATGGTCTCGCTGTTGCGCGGCAGGCCATAGAAGTCCGGGCCGTGCTGGCTGGCGAAGGCTTCCAGCTTGTCCAGCGCGTTGCGCTGCTCGAACGCTTCGGCATACAGCTCGATGGCGGCATAGGCGGTGTAGCAGCCGGCGCAGCCGCAAGCGGCTTCCTTAGCGTGCCGGGCATGGGGCGCCGAGTCGGTGCCGAGGAAGAACTTGACGTTGCCACTGGTGGCGGCGTCGAGCAGGGCTTCCTGGTGCACATTGCGCTTGAGAATCGGCAGGCAGTAAAAATGCGGGCGAATGCCGCCGACCAGCATATGGTTGCGGTTGTACAGCAGGTGGTGGGCGGTAATGGTCGCGCCGACGTTGGCCGTGGCGCCTTTGACGAACTCGACCGCGTCACGGGTGGTGATGTGCTCGAACACCACTTTCAGCGTCGGGAAGCGCTCGACCACTGGGCTCAGTTGCTCGTCGATAAAGAATTTCTCGCGGTCGAATACATCGACCTCGCCGCGGGTCACTTCACCATGCACCAACAGGGGCAGGCCGACTTCGGCCATGGCTTCCAGTGCCGGGTAGATTTTCTCGATCGCGGTGACGCCGGAGTCGGAGTTGGTGGTCGCGCCAGCGGGATAGAGCTTGGCCGCATGCACGAAACCGGCGGCCTTGGCCTGGCGTACGTCTTCCGGGCTGGTGTTGTCGGTGAGGTAGAGCACCATCAGCGGCTCGAAGCGGCTGCCAGCCGGGCGCGCGGCCAGGATGCGCTGGCGGTAAGCGTCGGCTTCGGCGGCATTGCGCACCGGCGGCACCAGGTTGGGCATGATGATCGCGCGGCCGAAGGTGCGGGCGACATCGGCGACGGTATGCGGCAGTACGGCACCATCGCGCAGGTGAATGTGCCAGTCGTCGGGTCGCAGCAAGGTAAGGCGGTCGGTCATGGAGGCTTCCAGGCGGGTAAAACGTGCGGCGAATGCTACCGGAAAAGCCTTGCCGGGGCACGCCGAAAGCGGCCCTGGAGCGACAAAACGGATCCGACGCTCGGCTTTGCGGTTCTGCGAGAAAACCAATCAAGCCTCAAGTATTCGCGCGCGCCACCGATACCCAAAGGGAACGCCGTTATTCCTCGTGGAGCCCGCCGTGCGCCAGCCAACCCTCGCTTTGCTTAGCCTGCTCGCCAGCCTGCCGCTGTGCTTGCCGGCGTGGGGCATCAGCTTTCAGACACGCCTGGAAAAAGTCGAATGGCAAGTCGAGGGCGATCAGTTCGAATGCCGCTTGTCGCAGCCCGTTACAGATTTCGGCGCCGGTGAGTTCGTCCGTCGTGCCGGCGAACAGGTGACCTTTCGCCTGCACGCTCGTGAGCGATGGCTGGGCACGGGTTCTGCGCTACTTGTGGCAGCGGCGGCGCCCTGGCAGCCGGGGCGCGGTGATATCAATCTGGGCGTGGTGACGGTGGGCGCTGGCGAGGTGCCGTTCAATAGCAGCGAGGAGCAGGGCGCGCGCTTGCTCACGGGCTTGCTGGAGGGGCGCAGCCCCTTGGTCAGGCACCGCACCCAATATGGTGGCGAGGGGCTGGAAGTGCGCTTGCTGCCGGTCAAGTTCCGCAAGGCCTATGACGACTACCTGGGCTGCACGGCCAAGTTGCTGCCGGTGAATTTCGATCAGGTGCGTCAGTCCAACGTCGGTTTCCCCGGCGGCGGGGTGGACCTGGATCCGCAGGCCAAGGCCAAGCTGGATATCATCCTGACCTTTCTCAAAGCCGACCCCAGCGTCAATCGCATCCAGCTTGATGGCCATGCCGACAACAGCGGCAATCGCCTGACCAACCGTGACCTGTCGCGGCGTCGCGCGCAGGCGGTGATGGAATACTTCAAGGCCAATGGCGTGCCGGCAGAGAACATCACCATGCGTTTCCATGGCGAGCGCTATCCGCTGGTGCGCAACGACAGCGAGGCCCATCGGGCGAAAAATCGCCGGGTCAGCATCCTGCTCGACCGAGCCCCCGAGGTGCAATCGACAGCTCCGGCAGCGCCTGCGCCGAACTCCTGAACCCCGTTGGCGGGGCGTTTCCGACGGCGAAGTCGGCACCTGGTCGTTGCAACTGCTCGCGGCCCTGTAAATTGACCGCCAAGGCCAGTAGAATCACGGGTTTTCCCGCACAACAACCCCGTGGAGTTGATGGCATGGCCGACGTAAACAAGGTAGTCCTGGCATATTCCGGTGGCCTGGACACCTCGGTAATCCTCAAGTGGCTGCAAGATACCTATAACTGCGAAGTGGTGACCTTCACCGCCGACCTCGGCCAGGGCGAAGAAGTCGAGCCGGCCCGCGCCAAGGCCAAGGCGATGGGCGTCAAGGAAATCTACATCGACGATTTGCGCGAAGAGTTCGTTCGCGACTTCGTCTACCCGATGTTCCGCGCCAACACCATCTACGAAGGCGAGTACCTGCTGGGTACGTCCATCGCCCGTCCGCTGATCGCCAAGCGCCTGATCGAAATCGCCAACGAAACCGGCGCCGACGCCATTTCTCATGGCGCCACCGGCAAGGGCAACGACCAGGTGCGTTTCGAGCTGGGCGCCTATGCCCTCAAGCCGGGCGTCAAGGTGATCGCACCGTGGCGCGAGTGGGACCTGCTGTCGCGCGAGAAGCTGATGGACTACGCCGAAAAGCATGCCATCCCGATCGAACGCCACGGCAAGAAGAAGTCGCCGTACTCCATGGACGCCAACCTGCTGCACATCTCTTATGAAGGTGGCGTGCTGGAAGACACCTGGACCGAGCACGAAGAAGACATGTGGCGCTGGACCAAGTCGCCGGAAGCCGCGCCGGATACCCCGACCTACATCGAGCTGACCTATCGCGCTGGCGACATCGTCGCCATCGACGGCAAGGAAATGACTCCGGCCACGGTATTGGCTGAACTCAACCGCATTGGCGGCGAGAACGGCATCGGCCGTCTGGACATCGTCGAGAACCGTTTCGTCGGCATGAAGTCGCGCGGCTGCTATGAAACCCCCGGCGGCACCATCATGCTCAAAGGCCACCGCGCCATTGAATCGATCACCCTGGATCGCGAAGTCGCGCACCTGAAAGACGAGCTGATGCCGAAATACGCCAGCCTGATTTACAACGGTTTCTGGTGGAGCCCGGAGCGTCTGATGCTGCAGCAGATGATCGACGCTTCCCAGGCCAGCGTGAACGGCGTGGTGCGCCTGAAGCTGTACAAGGGTAATGTGATCGTCACCGGGCGTAAGTCCGATGACTCGCTGTTCGATGCCAATATCGCCACCTTCGA
>CBIHLF010000037.1:0-53754 GCA_966210435.1 uncultured Pseudomonas sp.
ACGTAGCGAGCGAAGGTTAGGCAAGGCAAAAACAGGCGAGGAAGCGGAGTTTACGGTTGTAAATGAGCATTACTCGCTGTAGCTCGCCCTTTGGGGGTCGCGCTAAAGCGCGTTAGCCGCAAGCGGCTTCCGAGCCTGTTTTTAACGCTGCATAACCGAGCGCAGTAGTTTTCACGCCGCCTGTTTTCCGCCCCCTTCGTCTTAGAAGCAGCCCCCGTAGGAGATTCAGTAATGCCCAGCCGTCGTGAGCGAGCCAATGCCATTCGTGCCCTGAGCATGGATGCCGTGCAGAAAGCCAACAGCGGCCATCCGGGTGCCCCGATGGGCATGGCGGACATCGCTGAAGTGCTGTGGCGCGACTACCTCAAGCACAACCCGAGCAACCCGAGCTTCGCCGACCGCGACCGCTTCGTGTTGTCCAACGGTCACGGCTCGATGCTGATCTACTCGCTGCTGCACCTGACCGGCTACGACCTGGGGATAGAAGACCTCAAGCAATTCCGCCAGCTGCACAGCCGCACCCCGGGCCACCCGGAATACGGCTACACCCCGGGCGTGGAAACCACTACCGGCCCGCTTGGCCAGGGCGTTGCCAATGCCGTGGGCTTTGCCCTGGCGGAGAAGGTGCTAGGCGCGCAGTTCAACCGCGAAGGCCATAACATCGTCGACCACTTCACCTATGTGTTCCTCGGCGACGGCTGCATGATGGAAGGCATCAGTCATGAAGTCTGCTCGCTGGCCGGCACCCTGGGCCTGGGCAAGCTGGTGGCGTTTTACGACGACAACGGCATTTCCATCGACGGCGAAGTCGAAGGCTGGTTCACCGACGACACGCCGAAGCGCTTCGAAGCCTACGGCTGGCAGGTCATCCGCAACGTCGACGGTCATGATGCCGACGAGATCAAGATGGCCATCGACACCGCGCGCAAAAGCGAGCAGCCGACCCTGATCTGCTGCAAGACCACCATTGGCTTCGGCTCGCCGAACAAGCAGGGCAAGGAAGATTGCCACGGCGCGCCGCTGGGCAACGATGAAATCGCCCTGACCCGCGCCGCCCTGGGCTGGAACCACGGCCCCTTCGAAATTCCCGCGGATATCTACGCCGAATGGGACGCCAAGGAAGCCGGTGCCGCAGCCGAAGCCGAGTGGGAACAGCGCTTCGCCGCCTACGCCGCCGCTTATCCCGAGCTGGCCAGCGAGTTCAAGCGTCGCGTCGCTGGCGAGCTGCCAGCCGATTTCGCCGAGAAGGCCGCGGCCTATATCCGTGAAGTCGCCGAGAAGGGTGAAACCATCGCCAGCCGCAAGGCCAGCCAGAACGCGCTGAACGCCTTCGGCCCGCTGCTGCCTGAATTCCTCGGTGGCTCCGCCGACCTGGCCGGTTCCAACCTGACCCTGTGGAAAGGCTGCCAAGGCGTATCTGCGCAGGATGCGTCCGGCAACTACATGTTCTACGGCGTGCGCGAATTCGGCATGAGCGCGATCATGAACGGCGTCGCCCTGCACGGCGGTTTCGTGCCCTACGGCGCGACCTTCCTGATCTTTATGGAATACGCGCGCAATGCCGTGCGCATGTCCGCGCTGATGAAAAAGCGTGTGCTCTATGTGTTCACCCACGATTCCATCGGCCTTGGCGAAGACGGCCCGACCCACCAGCCGATCGAGCAACTGGCCAGCCTGCGCGGCACGCCGAACCTGGACACCTGGCGCCCGTGCGACGCCGTGGAGTCGGCGGTGGCCTGGAAATACGCGATCGAGCGTAACGACGGCCCAAGTGCGCTGATCTTCAGCCGCCAGAACTTGCCGCACCAGAGCCGCGATGCCCAGCAGCTGGGCGATATCGTCCGTGGTGCCTATGTGCTCAAGGACTGCGCCGGCGAGCCGGAACTGATCCTGATCTCCACCGGCTCGGAAATCGGCCTTGCGGTTGCCGCATACGACAAGCTCAGCGAGCAGGGCCGTAAGGTGCGCGTGGTGTCGATGCCATCGACCAGCGTGTTCGATCAGCAGGATGCCGGCTACAAGCAGTCGGTGCTGCCGGTGCAGGTCGGTGCGCGGATCGCCATCGAGGCTTCCCATGCGGACTACTGGTACAAATACGTCGGTCTCGAAGGCCGCATCATCGGCATGACCAGCTTCGGCGAATCGGCCCCTGCGCCGGCGCTGTTCGAGCACTTCGGCTTCACCGTCGACAATGTTCTGGAAACCGCCGCCGAGTTGTTGGACGCCTGAACCCATAGGATGGGTTGAGCTTGCGATACCCATCGCTGCCGATTGATGGGTATCGCTTCGCTCAACGCCATCCTACGGTCGCCATCCATTCGAGATCGCTATGCCCAATCGTCCCTATCGAATCGCCCTTAACGGTTACGGCCGTATCGGTCGCTGTGTGCTGCGCGCGCTGCATGAGCGCGGCGCCAGCGCCGGCCTGGAGATAGTCGCGCTGAACGATCTGGCCGATCAGGCCAGTATCGAATACCTGACCCGCTTCGACTCCACCCACGGGCGTTTTCCCGGCGAGGTGCGGGTCGAGGGCGATTGCCTGCATATCAATGGCGATTGCGTGAAGGTTCTGCGCCAGGCCACTCCGGAAGCTATCGACTGGGCCGCGTTGGATATCGATCTATTGCTGGAGTGTTCCGGTCAGTACACCACGCGCGCCGAGGCCGAGCGTTTCATCGCGGCGGGGGCACCGCGGGTGCTGTTCTCCCAGCCGATGGCCAGCGAGGCGGATATCGATGCCACCGTGGTCTTCGGGGTCAATCAGGCCTGCCTGAGTGGTGCGGAAACGCTGGTGTCCAACGCCTCCTGCACGACCAACTGCGGCGTGCCGCTGCTCAAGCTGCTCAACGAGGCGGTTGGCCTGGAGTATGTCTCCATCACCACCATCCACTCGGCGATGAACGACCAGCCGGTGATCGACGCCTATCACCACGAGGATCTACGTCGCACGCGTTCGGCGTTCCAATCGGTGATTCCGGTGTCCACCGGCCTGGCGCGCGGCATCGAGCGCCTGCTTCCGGAACTAAGCGGACGGATTCAGGCCAAAGCCATTCGGGTGCCGACGGTGAACGTCTCCTGCCTGGACATAACGCTGCAAACCGCCCGCGACACCAGCGCCGAGGAAGTCAATCGGCTGTTGCGCGAGGCCGCCGCAAGCGGTCCGCTGCGGGGCTTGCTGGCTTACACCGAGCTGCCCCACGCCAGTTGCGACTTCAACCATGACCCGCACTCGGCGATCGTCGATGGCAGCCAGACCCGGGTCTCCGGCCCGCGCCTGGTCAACCTGCTGGCCTGGTTCGACAACGAGTGGGGGTTCGCCAACCGCATGCTCGATGTCGCTGAACACTTTCTTGCTGTATCCACTAATTCCGTACCACCAGCCCCCTTGAAGGACTGATCTATGACCGTTCTGAAGATGATCGACCTCGACCTCCAGGGTCAGCGCGTATTGATTCGCGAAGACCTCAACGTGCCGGTAAAAGACGGTGTGGTGAAGAGCGACGCGCGCATCCTCGCTTCCCTGCCGACCATCAAGCTGGCCCTGGAGAAGGGTGCTGCGGTCATGGTTTGCTCGCACCTCGGTCGTCCGACCGAGGGCCAGTACAGCGAAGAAGACAGTCTCAAGCCGGTCGCCGATTACCTGTCCCAGGCATTGGGTCGCGAAGTGCCGCTGCTCAAGGATTACCTCGGCGGCGTCGAGGTCAAGCCCGGCGAGCTGGTGCTGCTGGAGAACGTGCGCTTCAACAATGGCGAGAAGAAAAACACCGACGAGCTGGCCCGGCAATACGCCGCGCTGTGCGATGTGTTCGTCATGGACGCCTTCGGCACCGCCCACCGCGCCCAGGGTTCCACCCATGGCGTGGCCAAGTTCGCCAAAGTCGCCTGCGCCGGTCCGCTGCTGGCCGCTGAGCTGGAGGCGCTGGGCAAGGCCCTGGGTAACCCGGCCAAGCCGATGGCGGCGATAGTCGCCGGCTCCAAAGTGTCGACCAAGCTCGATGTGCTCAACAGCCTGAGCCAGATCTGCGATCAGCTGATCGTCGGCGGTGGCATTGCCAACACCTTCCTAGCTGCAGCCGGCTTCCCGGTCGGCAAGTCGCTGTACGAGGCCGATCTGATCGACACCGCCAAAGCCATCGCGGCCAAGGTCAGCGTGCCGCTGCCGGTGGATGTGGTGGTGGCCAAGGAATTCGCCGAAAGCGCCGCCGCCACCGTCAAGCTGGTGGCCGACGTGGCTGCGGACGACATGATCCTCGACATCGGCCCGCAAACCGCGGCGCAGTTCGCCGAGCTGCTGAAATCCTCGAAGACCATTCTGTGGAACGGTCCGGTCGGGGTGTTCGAGTTCGACCAGTTCGGCAATGGCACCAAGGTGCTGGCCCAGGCCATCGCCGAAAGCCCGGCATTCTCGATCGCCGGCGGCGGCGACACCCTGGCGGCTATCGACAAGTACGGCGTGGCCGAGAAGATCGGTTACATCTCCACCGGTGGCGGCGCCTTCCTCGAATTCGTCGAGGGCAAGGTGCTGCCGGCGGTCGAAGTGCTGGAGCAGCGCGCCAAGCAATAAATAAGAAGAAGTGCCGGGCGATAAAACCTTGGCGCGAGCCGTAGGTCAGTATTCAACTGGCACCGAAAGACCGGGATGCCGGAACACTGTGAGGACAACCGATGCACAAGGCGACGATTGTCATCGCACTGCTAATACTGGTGGCCGGCTGTGCCGGTCGCGCAGCGCCGGATCAATGGACGCACTGGGTCTGCGACAGCGGCGCCGAAGTGTTCTGGCGTTTCGCCGGCGACCGTGATCAGGTCGAGGTGCGTTTGGCGAATGATCAGGCGATCCACCGGTTGCAGCAGGAACCCGCCGGTTCCGGCGCGCTGTACAGCGATGGCCGACTATCCTTGCACCTCAGGGGTGAGGACGGGTTGGTCTACTGGACGGCCGACGATGATTTGATCGGGCGCGGCTGCAAGGCGCCCTGATGCGGTGACCGGGCCAGGCCCGGTTACTCTCCCGGCTAGCTCCGGGCTATATATTGACCCCTTCGCGGGGTGGTGGGTGGGTCGAACGGCTTGCCCGAATATTTGAATAGGGTCCGCCGTTGCGGCAGGCTTGCACGATTAACGACCCTTATTGGGAGACAGGAAAACCATGGCACTTATCAGCATGCGCCAGATGCTCGACCACGCCGCCGAATACGGCTACGGCGTGCCGGCCTTCAACGTCAACAACCTCGAGCAGATGCGCGCCATCATGGAAGCCGCCGACAAGACCGATTCGCCGGTTATCGTCCAGGCCTCCGCCGGCGCGCGCAAATACGCCGGCGCGCCTTTCCTGCGTCACCTGATTCTTGCCGCCATCGAAGAATTTCCGCATATCCCGGTGTGCATGCACCAGGACCACGGCACCAGCCCCGATGTGTGCCAGCGCTCGATCCAGCTGGGCTTTTCCTCGGTGATGATGGACGGCTCGCTGAAAGAAGACGGCAAAACCCCGGCCGACTACGACTACAACGTCCGCGTCACCCAGCAGACCGTGGCCTTCGCCCATGCCTGCGGTGTGTCGGTGGAAGGTGAGCTGGGTTGCCTCGGTAGCCTGGAAACCGGTATGGCCGGTGAAGAAGATGGCGTCGGCGCCGAAGGCGTGCTCGATCACAGCCAGATGCTCACCGACCCGGAAGAGGCTGCCGACTTCGTCAAGCGCACCCAGGTCGATGCGCTGGCCATCGCCATCGGCACCAGCCACGGCGCCTACAAGTTCACCAAGCCGCCAACCGGCGACATCCTCGCCATCGACCGCATCAAGGAAATCCACAAGCGCATCCCCAACACCCATCTGGTGATGCACGGCTCCAGCTCGGTGCCGCAGGAGTGGCTGGCGATCATCAACGAGTTCGGTGGCGACATCAAGGAAACCTACGGCGTGCCGGTCGAGGAAATCGTCGAAGGCATCAAGCACGGCGTGCGCAAAGTGAATATCGACACCGACCTGCGTCTGGCCTCCACCGGCGCCATGCGCCGTTTCATGGCGCAGCACCCGAGCGAGTTCGACCCGCGTAAATTCTTCGGCGAAACGGTCAAGGCCATGCGCGACGTGTGCATCGCCCGCTACGAAGCCTTCGGCACCGCCGGCAACGCCTCGAAGATCAAGCCGATCTCCCTGGAAGGCATGTTCCAGCGCTACGCCAAGGGCGAGCTGGCCGCCAAGATCAACTAAGGCCGCCAGGCACAAAAAAGCCCGCAGCGATGCGGGCTTTTTTGTGGGCGCAGGGTAGGCGCTTACAGGTGCTTGATCTCCAGTCGATCGAAAGTGGCCTGGCCCGCCTCGGTTTCATAGCCGGTATTGTCCTGGGTGTAGACGCCGGCCTTGAAATACAGCGGTTTGACGGCCCAGTCGGAGCTGATTCGGGCGTTCCAGTTGTGGCCGTAGGAGGTGATGCTCAGCGTGCCGTTGGGCGTCAGGTGAATGTAGTAGGTGAAACGCTGGTTCATCGGCACGCCGCTGGCGATGGTGATGACCTGGCCGCTGGCGTCGCTGGGGTTCATCCGCACCTTGGCCACTATGTTGCCGTCGCCCCGCCAGGCCTTGTACTGGTACTCCAGTTTGAGCAGGGGGCTGGTGCTGTTTTTCGCATGAATCTGACCGATGACGATCTTGCCGGTCGAAGGTACCTGGTCGACCCGCAAGGCGGCGCCCAGGCTGTTATCCGCCTCGGGATATAGCCAGTTGCGCAGGCTGCCGTCGGCATAGGTTTCGCGCAGTTCGCTGCGGGGGTACGAGGCGTTTTCCGTGGTGGTGCCGTTGACCGGGGCCCAGAAGATGATGGTTCCGTTCGCATTCTTGAAGTAGTAGTCCTGAAAACCGCCTGCCAAGACCGGGGTCTCGATGACGGTGGCGGGGACTCCAACAGGGATGCTCAGGTTCCAGGTGGCGAGGTCGATCATGACTGACTCCAAAGTGTGGCGCGGCTGTTTCAGTCGGTGCACATCTCATCCTCGAGTCAGTAACCCTTACTCGGCATCCAGCCAGTGGCAGACGAACATGAAGCGGGTGGCGCGATGTCGGTTAATGGGCGGAGCGCACCGTCGTGGTGTCTCCTGGCGCCGTTATATAGGGGGATTTTCGAATACGTAAGCGGTTTTCGACGAGATGTTGGCGTCAATATTTTGGTGATTATGCCGCTGGCCAGCCAAACGCCATTAATTGGTGGCGTCGCGCCATATTTGCTAAACGGGGAAAAATCGATGTTGATGCGCCGTAAATGTTTTATTGGCGCCATTTATTTGTTGTTTTTACCTGGCGAGGCGTGCAGAAAGGCGAGAGAAAACTTCGGGGAAATCCGATGAGTGGTAGCGTGAGAAGGGGATTTAAAGCAGATGGAAACTGGCGCCTTGGGTGAATTGGGCTACCCACTGTCCAGCGAGGGATTCGGTACACTGCCAGACATGCCGCTCGGCAATTTCACATCGAGAACCCGGCCGGTGACCAAAACATACGAGGCAGAAACCGCTCCATGACGCCGCTCAAGTACCTCCAGGCGTATCCCGCCAACCTGCAAGAGCAGATCCGTCAATTGATTGCGCAGCAGCGCCTGGGCGATTACCTGAGTCAGCGCTATCCGGGGCGCCACGCTATACAGAGCGACAAGGCCTTGTATGTCTATGTCCAGAACCTCAAGCAGGAACACCTGCGCGATGCGCCGGCGATCGACAAGGTGCTGTTCGACAATCGTCTGGACCTGACCCATCGCGCCCTGGGCCTGCATACCGCGATTTCGCGGGTACAGGGCGGCAAGCTCAAGGCGAAAAAGGAAATCCGCGTGGCCTCACTGTTCAGGGAGGCGGCGCCGGCATTTCTGCAGATGATCGTGGTGCACGAGCTGGCGCACCTGAAGGAAGCCGAGCACAACAAGGCGTTCTACAAACTGTGCGAATACATGCTGCCCGGCTACCACCAAGTCGAATTCGACCTGCGCGTGTACCTGACCTGGCGCGAGCTGCCGGTCAGCGGCGCAGCGCCAGGTTGAGCTGGTCGACCACTTCCGCCCAATCGGCGTCTTCGAGAATTTCCTCACGCAGGAACGCCGCCTGGGCGTTGCTCCAGAAGGGGGCGGCGGCGAGCGGGCAGGTGGGCGGCAGCGGGGCATGTTCCGCAATAAAGGCGTCAATGGCGGCCTGATCGTTCGGCAGGCCGAGTTGTTTGAACAGCGATGGTAGCGAATGCATGGGGTTTTCCATGATGGACTCCTCTTGGCTGTGGGCGAGGGGGACGCCGCCGGGCGTGTTTTCAGCCTAGCGCAGTTCACCGCGGGCGGGCCAACTCGGGTGTGCACCTGATCAGGCTACTCGGGTCGGCAGGCGCTACGCTGTTTGCTAATCTGCTGGGACTCACCTGCGTAGCCGAGGAGCTGCATGGTCGCTACCCTCTTGCGTAACCTGTTGGTCTGGAGTCTGTGTTTGGGTAGCGAAGTGGCGCTCGCGCGCGAATGGCTGGCGGTAGGTACCAACTTCCCTCGGGTCTTCGAACGGAGTGCCGAGGGCGAGTATCGCGGCCTGAGCGTTAGCGTATTGCGCCAGGCGCTCGCCACGCTCGGTGATAGCGTGCGCTTCGAACTGCATCCCTGGGCACGGGCGCAATACATGGTCGAGCAGGGGCAGGCGGATATCCTCATCGGCCCCTACAAGACTGCCGAGCGCGAAGCGCGTTTCGCCTTCTCGGCACGGGCCTTCTACCGCGATCTCATAGTCTTTTACGGGCGTCGCGACCGACTACCGACTTGGTATGGCGATTACCAGACGCTGCCCCGCGAACCTATCGGTGTGGTGCGCGGCTGGGCTTATGGAGCCCGGTTCGACCAGGCGCGGCCTATCCTTGATCTGGTCAAGGTTGAGTCGGTGGAAAATGGCCTGAGAATGCTCAGAATGGGGCGTTTGCTGCTGCTCGCGAGCAACCAGCGCAACAGCCTCCCGATCATCCTGAAGCTTGGCCTGCGCGATGAGATCGTTCAGCTGGAGTCGCCGATCTCGCTGGAGGATGGCTACTTTGCCTTTCCCAAGCGTGCCAGCCATGACGCCCTGCGTGAGGATGTCGATGGCGCGCTGGAGGGCATGGTCGAGCGAGGCGAGTTGGCGCGCCTGGCCAAGCGCTGGCAGGTTGAGGTTCCCTGAGTGCTGCAGTGCTCTGCTCAAGCGACGCGTAAAACCTGGTAGTGCTGTTTCAGTGCACCCACCTGAATGTCCACGCCGTCGCCCTCGGTGCAGCCGATCAGGGCGCGGCCGAGCGGCGCCCGCGGACTGATCAGCAGTATTTGTTGCATATTCCACTGCAGTTTGAGGCCGGCCCCTTCGGCCACCAGCAGCACGCACTGTTCGGCGCCCGAGGCGTCGGCCAGCCACACCAGGGCGCCGAGCTGAATACCTTGGTCGGGATCGTAAGGCTGCAGCTGCAGCTTCTGCCAGGCACTCAGGCACAGGCGGATTTCCTCCACGCGGCGCGCTTGCCCGGCGGCGAGGTAGGAGGCCTCCAGGCCGAGGGTGTCGTATTTGTTCTCGGCGATGTTTTCTTCGTGGGTGGCCGTCTCGTAGGCCGTCAGGGCGGCCTGCTCGGTTTGCCTCAGGGTGGTACGCAATTGTTCGAGGATCAACTGCAGCAGCGGAGCTTTATTCACGGCGGGCTCGTTGGGGTGAAAGTGGCTGGATTATCGCGACAGAACCGGGGCTTTGCACCAAAGTATAGTGTCGCCGGTGCCGCGGATCGCGGCACTCTGGACGGGTCATCATTCAAACTGAGGCTATGGGGTATGGATTTTCTGCGTTCTATCGGGCTGCTTTTCCTGTTTTTTCTGGTACCGCTGGGCGCCTTGCTGGTCAGCTATCCCGTGGCGATCGCCGATGGGTTGAGTGCGTTGTTCGGCGTCGCGGTAACCCGCGGCAATCTGGCGGCTGGCTTCCTGCTGCTGACCGTGGTCTGCCTGAAAATCGATCTGACCCTGCGCCGCCGTGCCCAGGCCCGCGCCGCAGCCTGATCGTCGATCGCACTTGCATTGCCGTTCGTGGTGCGAGACAAACCTGCCCCATCGCGGCTGATAGTGGTAAAGTCGCGCGCAACTTTTCGTGCGTGGCCGGTCGATATGATTGGCGTCTGCGGGCTGTAAACAGCAGCCGTACGCACGGTTTTTTCCGCCTATGTCGACTTACATTAGTCCCGGAACCGCGTAATGCTTGCCAACCTGATTGAATTTGTTACGACCCATTTTGTCCTGAGCGGCATCTTCGTCACCCTCCTGGCGCTGCTGGCCTTTACCGAGATGCGCAAGGGCGGCCAGAGCCTGGGTAGCCGCGAGCTCACCGCGCTGATCAACCGTGACGAGGGCGTGGTGCTGGATATCCGCGCGCAGAAGGATTTCTCCGCCGGGCATATCGTCGGTGCGCTGCATATTCCTTTTGAAAAAATCGCCGCGCGCATGGCCGAGCTCGAGAAATACAAGGCCAGGACCATCATCGTGGTCGATGCCATGGGCCAGCATGCCGGCGCCGTCAGCCGTGACCTGAAGAAGGCCGGTTACAACGCCGCCAAACTGGGCGGCGGGATTGCCAGCTGGCGCGGCGAAAACCTGCCGCTGGTCAAGTAACATGCCGCATATCGTCATCTATTCCAGCGACTGGTGCCCCTACTGCATCCGCGCCAAGCAATTGTTGGTCGGCAAGGGCGTGGCATTCGAGGAAATCAAGGTCGACGGCAAGCCCGACGTGCGCGCCGAAATGACCCGCAAAGCGCGGCAGACATCCGTGCCGCAAATCTGGATCGGCGACCACCATGTGGGCGGTTGCGACGATCTCTATGCCCTGGAGCGCGCCGGCAAGCTCGATGCGCTGCTCAAGGCTTAACCCTCTCTCTACATTCGATTAAGAAGGCTTTGCCATGACCGAACAAACCAGCAACGGCGCCGCGCAAGACGAACAGAACCCACAGTTTTCCCTGCAGCGCATCTATGTGCGCGACCTGTCGTTCGAAGCGCCGAAGAGCCCGGAAATCTTCCGTCAGGAGTGGTCGCCGAGCGTCGCCATGGACCTCAACACCCGCCAGAAGAATCTCGATGGCGATTTTTATGAAGTGGTGCTGACACTTTCCGTGACCGTGAAAAACGGCGAAGAAACCGCCTTTATCGCCGAAGTGCAGCAGGCCGGCATCTTCCTGATCAAGGGCCTGGACGCCGCCTCCATGAGCCACACCCTGGGCGCCTTCTGCCCGAACATCCTGTTCCCGTATGCCCGCGAAACCCTCGACAGCCTGGTGGTGCGCGGCTCGTTCCCGGCGCTGATGCTGGCCCCGGTAAACTTCGACGCCCTGTACGCGCAGGAACTGCAGCGTATTCAGCAAGCTGCCGAAGCAGCACCGACGCACTAAAGCGCGATGCTGGATCTGTAAGACAAAAAGCGCCTGCGGGCGCTTTTTTGTTGGGCTGGGGTTGTTGTTTATTGGCGAAGCCGTGATACCGCTGTTGGGTTACGCGGCGACTTGGATTGCGAGGCGGCAAGGATCTGTTGATTGCAGTTAACCCAACCTGCTTACTCAGCCCCCACCTTCAACGCCTTACTCCATGGCAAAGCCTTGCTGGCGCCAGGCTTCGAACACCACCACGGCGACGGCGTTGGACAGATTCAGGCTACGGCTTTCCGGGCGCATGGGCATGCGTAGGCGCTGTTGGTCGGGAATTTGCGCGAGCAGATCGGCCGGCAAGCCGCGACTTTCCGGACCGAACAGCAATAAGTCACCCCGACGAAATTGCATTTCGGCATAGCTGTTACTGGCTTTTGTGGTAAATGCCAATATCCTGTCACTAGCGGTATCTGTGATACATTCCGCCAAAGAATGATGGCGTTTTAATGTCGCGTACTCGTGATAATCCAGCCCGGCGCGGCGTAAGCGTTTATCGTCCAGCTCGAAGCCCAAGGGCTCGATCAGGTGCAGCTGGCAACCGGTGTTGGCGCATAGGCGAATGATATTGCCAGTGTTCGGTGGGATTTCTGGCTGAAACAGAACGACATGGAACATTGATCGAGCTCAGGGAGAGGGCCAAGGGATACAGTCTACAGTGTGCCGCCGTTTATCGGCCGTCGCCATGGCGATGGATGAAGTGGAATTCGGGTGACACAGGGGAATGCAGTTAGTGTGGTTCACTAGAAAAAAAATAAGAAATGAAGGACTGTTGGGCATCGAATTCGGACCTGAGGGCATCGCCCTGGCGAACGTACTGCGTACGCCCGGCGAAGTACCCCGGCTGAATCATTGCGAGTTCCGCGCCGCCCCTGCATCCGAACAACCCGCCTTGCTCAAAGCCATGGTTGCCGAACTGGGCCTCGACGGTCTGCCGGTCAACCTGGTGCTGCACCCCGCTACTTACCAGATGCTTTTGCTCGACAGCCCTGAAGTTGCGCCCGAAGAGTTGCGCGATGCGATGCGCTGGCGGGTCAAGGAGCTGATCAGCGAGCCGCTCGATCAGGTCGTCGTCGACGCCTTTCCTCTGCCTGCCGATGCCTATCGCGGCCGCTCGCGCATGGCCTATTGCGCGGTGCTCGGCAAGGCCGAGATGCAGCGGTGGGGCGAGATGATCCGGCACGCCGGGCTGCGCCTCGGCAGCATCGACGTCACCGAAATGGCCTTTCGCAATCTCGGCTTGCTGGCCGGCGCCGATGGCATGAACCTGGCGTTGCTGCGCCTACGCTCCACTGAGGGGCTGATCTGTGTGCAGCATGGCGCCGACCTCTATATGGCGCGGCGCATCGAGCACGGTCTGGAACAGGCCGGCCAGGAATTCTCCACCGTCACCCTGGAAATCCAGCGCTCCCTCGACTACTTCGAAAGCCAGCTCGGCAAGGGCTATATCAACCGCCTGCTGCTATTGCCGATGAAGCGCGATGGCAGCGCGGCGTTGCAGGCGCTGGGCAGCGGTTTGGCGGTCAAGCTGCAAGCTCTGGATTTGCGCGAGCTGTTCGTCGAGCAGCCGGCCGCCGATCTAGACGAACAGCAGCAGGCTTATTGCATCACGGCGGTTGGCGCCGCGCTGCGCCAGGAGGCGCCCTGATGCAGAACATCAACCTCTATCAGGTCGAACGCAAACGCCGCGGCGGGCCGCGCCGCTCGCAGATGCTCCTCGGCCTGCTGGTTCTGGCGCTGTTGTGCGGCCTGCATGCCGGCTGGTACGGCTGGCAATTGCACAAGGGCGCGGCACGCTTGGCGCAGGCGGAAAACCAGGCGAAGCACCAGGAAGACCTGCTGGCCGCGGCCAAGGCGAGTTTCGTCGCGCCGCAACTGGACAGCCGTCTGCCGGCCGAACTGTCGGCCCGCGAGGCGGACAATCGTCAGTTGCAACAGATGATCGGCTACCTGCAAGTGCTCGCCAGCCAGCGCAATATCGGTTTCGTCGCCCCGTTGCAGGCGCTGGCCGACCAGCATCCGCCGAGCGGCCTGTGGCTGACCGCGATCAACCTGGAGGCCGGCGGTACGCAGATGCGCTTGCGCGGGCGCAGCCAGAACCAGGAGCTGTTACCCGAATACTTGCAGCGCCTGGGCCAGAGCCCGGTATTCAAAGGGCGCGAGTTCGCCCGTTTCGACGTGCAGCGCGGCGACGACCAGTTGCTGCGGTTCGACCTGTCCTCGCGGGTCGAGGCACTGGAGAAGGCCGATGAATAAGTGGTTGTTACGCTGGCAGGGCATGGCCCCGCGCGAACAATGGCTGGGTTATGGCATTGCCCTGGTGCTGGCCGGGGTCGTCTATCTGCTACTGCTCGGCGATCCGCTGGCGGCGCGGCTGGCCAAGCAAACGACCAACTACAAACTCGCTGAGGCGCGCCGCCTGGAAGCCGAGAGCGGCATCGCCACCTTGCAGGCGCAACTCGCCGCCGACCCCGGCATGCAATACCGCAGTGCGCTGCTGGCCGCCGCCGCGAGTCGCGAAGAATTGATCCGGCAGATCGATGCGCACACCGAGGAGCTGATCACCCCCGAGAAGATGAAAGCCCTGCTCGAAGATCTGCTGCGCGCCCAGCCAGGGTTGCGCCTGGTCGGCCTCAACAGTTTCAGCGAGCCGGTGCAGCTTCCCGCTGCCGCACCTGCTGCGAGCGCTGCCGGCAGCATCGCGCCAACCACCGCGCCGGTGACGCTCTACCGACATGGCGTGCGCCTGCAGCTCGAGGGCGGTTATTTCGATTTGCTAGCCTATCTACAAGCGATCCAGGGCAGTGCCTGGTCACTCAACTGGGACAGCCTCGACTATCAGGTCGGCGAAGCCGGTCCGGCGCGGGCCTCGATCAGCTTGCAGCTGTATACCTTGAGTCGGCATGCGGGGTGGGTCGGTGTTTAGAACCTTATGTCTGAGCCTGCTGTTTGGCACTGGCCTGGTCGCGGCCCAGGGCGTCGACCCGACCCAGCCGCCCGCCGATCTGTTGCCCGTGCCCGGCGATGCAGCGCAGAGCGAAACCATGCCCACGCTGCAGTCGGTGCTGCGCACCGCCAAGAGTAGCCGCGCGGTTATCGACGGGCAGAACCTACAGGTCGGCGACGAATACGCCGGCATCCGCGTGCTGGCGATCTATCCGCAAGCCGTATTGATCGAACGTCGGGAGCAACGCCAACTGTTGCGCCTGGCCGAACCCGTTTTGCAACCGAGCCGATGATGCCCATGATGCTGAAACTTCCGCCACGCCTCGGCCTGCTGTTGGGCCTCACCGCATTGCTGAGCGCCTGCCAGAGCTTTAAAGACGGCGACCAGCAGCTGTACACGCAAAGCGGCAAGCTGCTCAATGAAAGCCTGCAGCAGAGCCAGGGCAAAGTGACGCCGCCGCCCTCGGTGCAAGCCGCGCTGATCCCGCCGTTGAGCGATAGCCGCCTCGGCGAGGGGCCGCGCTTCGACGTGGCGGCCAAGGACATGCCGGCCCAGGAATTCTTTCTCAGCCTGATGGAGGGCGCCGGGCAGAACCTGGTGGTGCATCCCGAGGTGTCCGGCAATATCACCTTCAGCCTGCGCCGTGTGACCCTCGACGAAGTGCTGGCCGCGGTGCGCGACAGCTATGGCTATGACTTCCGCCGTACCAGCTATGGCTATCAGATCCTGCCCAACCGGCCGATCACCCGCAGCTACGACCTCAACTACCTGAACCTGCAGCGCATCGGTCAGACCGATACCCGGGTCAGCTCCGGGCAGGTCGAAAGCAGCGATAACGGCGACTCAGGTAGCAATGGCAGCAACAGCAACAGCACCAGCAACAACAACGGCAGCAGCGGGCGCTCGGTGACCACCCTCAATGCCAGCCAGGTCAGCACCTCCAGTGATGTCGACTTCTGGCGCGAAGTGCAGCAGGTGGTGAGCATGATCGTCGGCAATGCCGAAGGCAGCAGCGTGGTGGTCAATCCCCAGGCCAGCATGCTGGTGGTGCGTGCCAACAGCGCCGCTCAGGAGAACGTCGCGCGCTTCCTCGAACAGGCGCAACACAACCTGCAACGCCAGGTAATTCTGGAAACCAAGATTCTTGAGGTGGAACTGTCCGACGGCTTCCAGGCCGGGATCAGTTGGGACCAGTTGGGCGGCGATGTCAGCACCGCGCTGGACGGGGCGGCATTGAGCGGGCCGAGCGGGATCGACGGGGTATTCAGCAGCGTGCTCAGCCTCGGCGACTTCACCGGCTTGATCCAGTTGCTGGAAACCCAGGGCGAAGTTCGGGTGCTGTCCAGCCCGCGGATTTCCACGCTGAACAATCAGAAGGCGGTGATCAAGGTCGGCACCGACGAATTCTTCGTCACCGAAGTCTCGTCGAGCAGCAGCACCACCACCGCCGCCGGAGTCACCGAGCCGAGCCAGGACATCACCCTGACGCCATTCTTCTCCGGCATTTCCCTGGACGTGACGCCGCAGATCGACCAGAACGACTACGTCACCCTGCATATACGCCCCACGGTGAGCCGCGTGCGTGACCAGAACAAGGTCATCACCCTGGGCCAAGACAATGTCTTCAACCTACCGCTGGCGCTGTCCACCACCCGCCAGTCCGACTCCATCGTGCGCGCCCGCAGCGGCCAGGTGGTGGTGATCGGCGGCCTGTTGCAGAACAGCAGCGACAACACCGACGCGGAAATTCCCTGGGCCGGCAAACTGCCGCTGGTCGGCAACCTGTTCAAGCAGCAGCGCAAATCGCTGCTGAAAAGCGAGCTGGTGATTCTTGTACGGCCCCAGGTGATCGCCGAGGACGTTTGGCTCGACGAGTTGCGCAAGAGCGCCGAAACCTTCAAAGAGCTGAGATAAGGCGATGTATCAAGCCTTCTTCGGTCTGGCTGAGAAGCCATTCGCGCTGACCCCCAACACCGGCTTTCTGGTGCAGCTGGCGCCGTACCAGGCTTGCCTGAATCTGTTGCGCGTGGCGCTTGCCGAGGGCGAGGGCTTTATCAAGATCACCGGTGAAGTCGGCACCGGCAAAACCCTGCTGTGCCGCACCTTGCTCAATGAACTCGACTATCAGCGCTATCAGATCGCCTACCTGCCCAACCCCGGCCTGACCCCAGCCGGCCTGCGTCAGGCCCTGGCGCGCGAACTGCACATTACCAGTACCGACGGCGCCACCGTGCTCGATGCCCTGCAGCGCCGCCTGATCGAACTGGCCGCCGCCGGCAAAAGCACCGTGGTGCTGATCGACGAAGCCCAGGCGCTGCCGCCGGAAACCCTGGAGGCGCTGCGCCTGCTAACCAACCTGGAAACCCAGCAAGCCAAGCTGTTGCAGGTGGTGCTGTTCGGCCAGCCGGAGTTGGACGAGACCCTGGCGCGTAACGAGTTCCGCCAGTTGCGCCAGCGCATCACCTTTTCCTATCGGCTACGTCCGCTGGATGTCAAAGACACCACCCGTTATCTGCAAGAGCGTCTGGCCGTGGCCGGTTATCGCGGCGAACCGCTGTTTTCGCCGGCGGCGGTGCGCCGCCTGGTGCGCGGCAGCGGCGGTATTCCGCGGTTGCTCAATATCCTCGCGCACAAGGCGTTGATGGCGGCCTACGGCGAAGGCCGGCGGCAGGTCGGCAGCCGCCATATCCGTCGCGCGCAACTGGACACCGAAGGCGCCGAGCCGTTTCTGCGACGCAGCCCCGGATGGCTGGGCTGGAGTCTGGTCGCCGGGAGCCTCTGCGTGCTGGCGCTGGTGGGCGTCTGGTCCTGGTCGCCGGCCTTGCAGGAGTTGCTGCCATGAGCCTGGTCAACGACATGCTGCGTGACCTCGAGCAACGCCGCGCCGCGCCGACCGAGCGCCTGCACCTGGATGGCCTGTACGCGGTCGACGAAGCCGCGGCCGCGCGCCGCGAGCGCATCGAACGGATTCGCCGCGGTTCGATCTGGTTTATGGCGGTGATGCTGATCGCCGTGCTGGTCGGCCTGATGATCGGCAAGGTGGTGAGAACCTACGGGCCGTTGAAGCCTGACGCCGTCGTCGCGTCTGAGTCGGTAACGGCCGTGCCGGCTCAAGCGCCGGTGCCCGCGCCAGTGCCTGCGCCCGCGCAATTGCTCGAAGTGCTGCCGCAACACGACAGCCGCGGTCTGGTCCTGCAGTTGCTGTTGGACCGCGCGGTCGGCTACCAGCGCACCGAGGAAAGCGGCGCGGTCAGCTTGCGCCTCAATGGCGTGCGCATGGATGGCGAGGCCCAGCGCGGGCAGATGCGTCGCGACGGCAATAGCCTGTCCTGGCGTGTCGAACCACGTGGCGACGATGTACAGATTCTGCTTGTCGGGCTGGCCGATAGCCTGGTGGTACATGACCGCCTGGAACCGGCCGGCGATCGCTGGGTACTCTGGATCGAAGTGCCTCTGGGTGCAGGGCAGGCCGAGGTCGAAGCGCCGCAGGAGCCGCTGCCGGTGGCGACCACGCCTTTCGATCCCGAGGTCGAGGTGCCGGCTTGGCTCAACCAGCCCGTGGCCCGCGCCGATGCGCCGCCAGCCCAGGCGATCGCCGCTGCGCCCGCAGCGGCCGCCCCTGAACGGATTCCCGGGCCGCCGCAGGTGAAGATCGAACCCTACCAGGCAGATCCCCTGACCCTGGCGCGCCAGGCCCTGCAGGACGGCGACTACCCAGGCGCGATTCGCCAGCTGGAAGCCTTACAGGCCAGCCGCGGCGACGACCCGCAAGTGATCCGCTGGTTGGCCCGCGCCTACCTGGGCGGCGGCGAACAGGCGCGCCTGCTCGAGTGGTTGCCGGGCCGCCTGGCGCTGATGCCCGACGACAGCGAACTGCGTTTGCTGCTTGGTCGCGCGCAGTTGCAGGCCGGTGACAATCAGGGCGCGATCGCCACCCTGGAGCGCAACGCGCCGCCCATAGTCCGTGAGCCGACCTACCATGCCTTGCTCGCGGCGGCCTATCAGCAGACCGGGCAATGGCGCGAGAGCGCCGCGCTCTATCAACGCCTGAGCGAACTGCAACCGCGGCAAGCCACCTGGCAACTGGGCCTGGCCATTGCCCTGGAACAACTCGACCAGCCAGCGGCGGCCGTCAGTCATTACCGTTTGGCCCAGCAAGGCGCGGGGCTGGACGACAGCAGCCGACGTTTCGCCAGTGAACGCGCAGCAGCGCTAGGAGGCCGTTGATGGCTCAGGGAGACGTGCGGCAGAACAAACTGCGCCTCGGCGATTTGCTGATTCAGGCCGGTCTGATCGACGACAACCAGTTGCAGCAGGCGCTGCAGGAGCAGAAGCGCAGCGGCTCGAAACTCGGCCGCACGGTGGTCGACCTCGGCTTCGTCGACGAGGTGCGCCTGCTCACGGCGTTGTCCGAGCAGCTGAAGATTCCGTTTATCGACCTCAAACACTTCAAGTTCGACAACGCCCTGGTGCAGACCCTGCCCGAGGCGGTGGCGCGGCGTTTCCGCGTGATAGTGCTGTCGCGCGAGGGCGGCGGCCTGCTGGTCGGTATGTCCGACCCCCTCGACCTGTTCGCCCTCGACGAGATGGAACGCATCCTCAAGGTCCGGGTGCAGCCGGCGGTGGTGCGCGAGGCCGAGCTGCTGGCGACTCTGGACACCGTCTACCGGCGCACCAGCGAAATCGCTTCGATCGCCGGCGAGCTGGAAGGCGAACTCAAGGACAGCGACTTCGACCTGTCCAAGCTCGGTGCCGACAACAACACCGAGGCGCCGGTGGTGCGCCTGCTGCAAACGCTGTTCGAAGACGCGGTGCAGATGAAGGCCTCGGACATCCATATCGAACCCGACGAAGGCGTGGTGCGCATTCGCCAGCGCATCGACGGGGTGCTCAACGAGCAGGTGATGAAGGAGGCGCGGGTCGCCTCGGCGCTGGTCATGCGCCTGAAGATCATGTCCGGCCTGGATATCTCGGAGAAACGCCTGCCCCAGGACGGCCGCTTCAATATCCGGGTCAAGGGCCGCAATATCGACGTGCGGGTCTCGACCATGCCGGTGCAGTTCGGCGAGTCGGTGGTGATGCGCTTGCTCGATCAGAGTGGCGGCGTTTCCAGCCTCGACGTCAGCGGTATGCCGCCGGACATGCTGGTGCGCTTCCGCCGTCTGCTGCAGCGGCCGTTCGGCCTGGTGCTGGTTACCGGCCCCACCGGCTCGGGTAAGACCACCACGCTGTATGCCGGCTTGGCCGAATTGAACAGCCCGGAAAAGAAGATCATCACAGTGGAAGACCCGGTGGAATACCGCCTACCGCGGGTCAACCAGGTGCAGGTCAACGCCAAGATCGACCTGAGCTTCGCCCGCGTGCTGCGCGCCGCCCTGCGCCAGGACCCGGACATCGTGCTGATAGGCGAGATGCGTGACCAGGAAACTGCGGAAATCGGCCTGCGCGCGGCGCTGACCGGTCACCTGGTGCTCTCCACCCTGCACACCAACGACGCCCTGACCTCGGCCATGCGCCTGGTCGACATGGGCGCCGAACCCTTCCTGGTAGCCACCGCCTTGAATGCCGTGTTGGCCCAGCGCCTGGTGCGACGGGTCTGCGAAAACTGCATGGAAGAACACGACGCCGAGCCGCGGCAGCTGGTGTGGCTGGAATCGCTGTACGGCAGCTCGCTGGCTGGGCGCAGCTTCAAGCGTGGTCGCGGCTGTCACCGTTGCCACAACACCGGCTATTCCGGGCGCCTCGGTGTCTACGAGCTGCTGGAACTCGACGAAGAAATGATCGCCGCACTACGGCGTAACGACCCCCAAGGCTTCGCCGTGGCCGCCCAGGTCAGCGCGCACTACCGACCGCTGGCCGCCTGCGCTTTGGACTATGCCCTGGCCGGGATCACCAGCATCGAGGAAGTGCTGAAAGTCTGCGCCACCCTGACCGATGAGGCGGTGGCCTGATGCAGGTGCCTTCCCGTAGCCCGGATGCAATCCGGGAAATCCTCCATCCCGGATTGCATCCGGGCTACGGGATCTGTGTAGGGTGGATGACGCCTTTTTCATCCACCATCGCAGTCGGTGGATGGGTGAAGCGTCATCCACCCTACGTTGCTGCGGGGGCGCGATTGCCATGAGCCAGTTCCATTACACCGGCCGCGACGCCCAAGGCGGCAAGATCAGCGGCAGCCGCGAAAGCGTTTCGGCCGACAGCCTGGCCAGCGAACTGCTGGCGGAAAGAATTACTCCATTGCAGATCGAGGAACAGGCCGCGCAACAGGGCGATGATGTCCTCGCCACGCTCAAGGAGGCCCTGCGCAGCAAGAAGGTCGAGCTCGACGAGCTGATTATCTTCTGCCGGCAGATGTTCAGCCTGAGCAAGGCCGGGGTGCCGATCATCCGCGCCATCGGCGGCCTCGCCGAGTCGCACCGCAACCAGTATTTCCGCGAAGTGCTGCAAGAGGTGCGCGGCGATCTGGAAGGCGGCATGAGCATGGCGGTCTCGCTCCACGCTCACCCCAAGGTGTTCAACACCCTGTTTATCAGCATGATCAGCGTCGGCGAAAACACCGGCCAACTCGATCAGGCGTTCAAGCAACTGTCCGGCTACCTGGAGATGGAGCGCGAGACGCGCAAGCGGATCAAGCAGGCCACCCGTTACCCGCTGTTCGTGATGTCGGCAATGGCGGTGGCGCTGGTGGTGATCAATATGTTCGTGATCCCGGCGTTCGCCAAAGTGTTCGAGCAGTTCCGCGCCGAGCTGCCGCTGCCTACGCGCATTCTGATCGGCACTTCGCAGTTCTTTCAGGATTACTGGTGGCTGATGTTGATCGGCGTGGTTGGCGCGATTTACGCCTTCGCGAAATGGAAGAAGACCGAGGCCGGCGAACTCAAGTGGGACCAGATCAAGTTGCGCCTGCCGATCGTCGGCGGGGTGTTCGAGCGCATCGCCCTGGCCCGCTTCACCCGCACCTTCGCGATGATGTACCGCGCCGGCGTGCCATTGCTGCAGACCTTGTCGATCAACAGCGCCACGGTCGGCAACCGTTATATCGGAACCGCCATCCTCGGTATGCGCGAGGGCGTGGAGCGCGGCGAGGCGCTGACCAGCACCGCTTCGGCCAGCGGCCTGTTCACCCCGCTGGTGCTGCAAATGGTCGCCGTCGGCGAGGAAACCGGCGCCCTCGACGACCTGTTTATCGAAGTGGCGGATTTCTACGAACAGGAGGTCGACTACGACCTCAAACAATTAGCGGATGCCATAGAACCGATCCTGATCGTGGCCATGGGCATTCTCGTGCTGATTTTGGCTCTGGGGGTCTTTCTACCGATGTGGGAACTGGCCTCGGCGGCCAAGGGCGGGCGTTGAGCCCGGACTATGGCGTCGACGGCCAGGTACGCCTGGCACGGCGCTGGGGGCGGGCGGTCTGCGGCCTGATTCTGCTCGGTCTGGCATTGGCCATGGCCTGGAAGATCATGCAGGTCAGCGAAGCGCGGGCCAGGCAGGCCACGCTCGAACACCTGGCTGCCAGCCTCAACAGCCTGGCGGCCGAACACATCGCGAAAGACCAGGTACTGGACCCGGCCTGGAGCAAGACGAATCCGTTCGTCCTGCTGCGTTGGCAGCAGGACAACTACTGCGGCGAACTGGCCGCCGGCGACAAACCGCGAGCCGGCTGCTGGTACTGGTTGCCGGCCCACGCCTGGGTGCTTTACCAGGCGCGGTTTAGCGACGGATGGACATTAGGGCAGGGCGAGCTGTATGCATATCGGCTTCTGGTACTCCCCGACAGAGTGTTAACTGGGTCACACTTACTGCAGCCCATGTTTGCCCTTGAGCTTGAAGCGGTACCTGCAACGGAGTTATCCGCACAGGGTTGGTTAAGCAACTGAGGAAACGGCATGAAGAGCAATAAAGGTTTTACCCTGATCGAACTGGTAGTGGTGATCGTCATCCTCGGCATTCTCGCCGCAGTGGCATTGCCGCGGTTTATGAATGCCACCAAAGACGCCCACCAGGCCGCTGTTAATGGGGTTTCCGGCGCGCTGGCTTCGGCTGTCATGCTGGTGCGCTCACAGTACGAGCTGAACCGCAATGGCGGTACCGAGGGCTGCGCGGGCACTCCTGCCAATTGCCAGATCGATGTTCAGGGCTTCGGTAATGAGACTGTCGATGTAAATGCCAACGGCTTTCCAATCGGAACCAACGCCACTGGCACGCCCGCCGCAACGGCCACCGTGGACGCTGCCGCCTGCATTGAAATTTTTCAGAACGTGCTGCAAGGCTCCGCACCTAGCGTCGGCTCCGCTGCAACCAATGATTACGTTGCCACTGCGGCTGGCACCACCTGCACCTTTACCTACCAGGCCGATGGTGCTGATGACTTCATTACCTACAATGCCAATACCGGCGATGTAGCCTTTACCTTCAAGTGATCGCCACGGGCGAAGAGAGAGACCCATGAAAAAACAACAAAGCGGTTTCACCCTGATCGAGCTGATTATGGTGATTGTGATCCTGGGAATTCTGGCGGCATTTGCGTTGCCGAGGTTTGCGGATTTTAGTGGTCAGGCGCGTGATGCGACGGTAAATGGCCTAGCGGGGAGCCTGCGCTCCGCGTCGGCTATTGCGCACGCAGCACAGCTTGCTGCTGGCGCTAGCGGTAGTACTAGCGTCACTCTAGAAAATGAGACTATCACCATGATTGACGGGTATCCCACTGCCGACGCTACTGGCATTGAGAGCGCTGCGCAGGTTGATGGAATCACCTCTTCTGGCGGTGGTGCTACTGCAGGCGCAACCATCACTTTTACGCCAGATGGCGGTGGTGCGACTTGCCAGGTTACCTATACGGCTGCTAATGCCGGTGCTACCCCTCCAACGGCAGCTGTTGTAACGGTTACTGATTCAGGTTGCTGAGTTAGTTAGATGCCGATCCATCGCGGCTTCACTCTCATCGAGCTGCTGATGGTCATCGTGATCATGGGTACCCTCGCTGCCGTGGCGGGGCCGCGCTTTTTCGATCGGCAGGTGTTCGATGAGCGCCTGTTTTTTGAGGAAAGCCTGACCGCTGTGCGCTATGGGCAAAAACTGGCGGTGGCCAGCGGTTGCCGGATACGAGCCCGGGTCGATACCGCTGGCTATGCACTGTCCTACGCTTCTGCGTGCGGCGGTGTGGCCGCCGGCGCCGCGGTAGGGCATCCGTCCGGTGGCGACTATGCCGCGGGCAATCCTCAAGCCGTTACGGTGGCGCCCGCCTTGGACGTCACCTTCGATTCCCTTGGCGCGGCCAGCGGGGCGGCCAATACCGTCACCTTCGGCGGCGCTTTTACCCTGAACGTGCATCTGGCCACCGGCTTTATCGAGACCACGCCATGAGTCGGGTCAGCACGCTATTCCGTAGGTTGGCGTTGAGCCTGCGAAACCCAACACGAGCTGCAACGCAGCTCCCGAGGCCGCACCGTCAAACCGGTGCGCCAAGGAAAGCCTCGTTGGGTATCGCTGCGCTCAACACCAACCTACCTGCCTGCCACACCACTTATCAGACACAACGCGGCATGACCCTGGTCGAGCTGGTTATCACTATTGTGATTATCGGCATCGCCGCTGCCGCGCTGTTTTCTGCGATGGCGGCGATTACCGGGCGCTCGGCCGACCCGATGCTGCGCCAGCAAAGCCTGGCGCTGGCCGAGGCCTATCTCGAGGCGATCAGTACGCGCCCCTATGCCGAGTTGCCCGCGGCGGCCCAGAGCGCGTCGGCGCCAGAAGACGTCGAAGGCAACCCCATCCTCAGCGACTACCGGGTGGCGGTCGAAGTCGACGATGCTTCCGCTCTGAACGGCGTCGCCGCCACCCGCATCGATGTCACGGTTACCGACCCGCAAGGACAAACCCTCGAACTCAGCGGCTGGCGTACCTGTTATGGAGAGGCCGGATGCTGAGCGGCCCACGCCTACGCCAGGCGGCCTTTACCCTGGTCGAGCTGGTAATGGTGATCGCCCTGGCGGGGCTGATCGCAGTGATGATCAGCACGGTGATGTCGCGACCCATGCAGGGCTTCGTCGACCAAAGCCGCCGTGCGGAGCTGGTGGATCTGGCGTCCAGCGCCTTGCAGCGCATGACCCGGGATATTCGCCTGGCCGTGCCGAACTCGGTGCGGGTTGCCGGCGGCACGCGCCTGGAATTTTTACGCAGCCCCGGCGGCGGCCGCTACCGGGCCACTCTCGTCAATGGCGTGCGCCAGGACCCGCCGCAATGCGTCAGCGACCCCTGCGTTATCGAGGTGCTCGGTCCACTGATCGGCGTCGACGATTGGGCGGCGATGAACTGGATGGTGGTGTACAACATCGGCAGTACGGCGAGCGGCGACAATACCTGGCCGCCGCTGGATGGAACGCTGGCGGTGATCAGCCCCACGGTCGCCATGAGCTATGTCGCCGGTGACCTGAGCCTGGCTGGCGGCGGCATCGAGAACTTCCGCTTCAAATATGCCTCGCCGCAGCATCGTTTCTTTCTCGTGGATAAAGTCGTCGGCTATCGCTGTACGGGCACTGCGATAGTACGTGGCGAGTTCGATACCCTGGCGGCGCCTGGTGCCTACGATTACAGCAGTGCCAGCACTGTGGTCGATCATGTCGATTGCGTTAACAGCGGCTTTACTTACGATCCCGGTACCAATACCCGCAGCGGGTTGGTGACAATCAGGCTGACGTTGCGCCAGGACGGCGAAACCATCACCCTCTTGCAACAGGTCCATGTCGACAATGCGCCTTGAATCAAGCGAGCGGGGCTTCGGCCTGGTGGCGGCGATGTTTCTGATCATCATAGTCGCGGTGGTCATCGCCACCATGGCCCGCCTGGCGGTGACCCAGAATGCCACGACCAGTCTGGCGATCCAGCAGGCACGGGCTTATCAAGTCGCCCGCGCGGGGTTGGAATACGGTATTGCTCGGGTTCTCGCCGATGCGGCGTGCGGCAATTTCACCCTGGATGGCTTCGCGGTGCTGATGAACTGCACGTCCAGCAGCACGCCGGTGCTGGATGAGGAGGGCAAGAGCAGCGCGACCCTCTTCTATACGGTCGAAGCCACGGCGACCTTTGGCTCGCCCGCAAGCCCCGATTACGCCTATCGCAAGCTGACCGCCGTGGTGGAGAAGCCATGAGCCGCATAAATATTGCCAGTCGGTCGGACGCCGTTGCCCCGCGGTCTTTAACCATGAGCCTGATCGGACTGATGTTGGTTCTACTGGCCAGTCTTTGCAGCCCCCAGCTGTGGGCTGCAACCTGCAGTTCGGTATTTCCCGCCAGTATCACCGGCAGCAGCGCCAATCAGTTCGATCTGAGTAGCGTAGCCTGGCAAAACACTCCGGCGCTCGGCGCGAGCAACCGCAGTTTGGGCGCGGGGGATCATTATTTCGGCGGTGGCGGCACTTTCAATGATTGGACCCTGGCGGCTACCGGCGGCGCCAGTACTCGGGTCTTTGTCAATGGCAGCCTGAGCATTGCCAATAACAGTGTGCTGAATGCGGGCGGTAACCCGGAAGATCTGATTCTGGTGGTCAACGGATCGCTGAGCCTGGGCAACAATGTTGTGATCAACGGTTTTGTCTATGTCACGGGTAGCATTGGATTTGGCAATAACCTGCAACTCGATGGCGCTATTACCGCCGCGGGCTCGACTAATAGCCCCGGCGGTAGCACCAGTCTGAACTATAACGATGCGGCCATCGACCTGGCCGGCTTCGGCGGCCTGTGCAGCCCGGCAACCGAGCTGCGCTTGAGCTGGTCGCTGGATGAGTCCGCCTGGACCGGAGCGGCCGACGAGGTGGTCGACAGCTCGGGTAATGCTCTTAATGGCACGGTGTTCAATGGCGCCGATACGGCCGACAGCGCCCCGGCATTGCCGGCACAGAACTCCCTCGGCACTTGCGCTTACGGCACTTTCAACAGCGCGGCCAACCAGTATGTGCAGCACGTTCATAACAGTCTGCTGACACTGCAGGACAGTTTCACCATCGGTCTATGGGTCAAACCGAGCACGTTGCCGGCCTCGGGGTTGATGAGCATTCTGTCCAAGGACGAGAACTACGAGTTCCACCTCAAGCCCAATGGCACGGTCAACTGGTGGTGGCAGACCACCGGGCCCAACGCCACCCGCGAATTCGACAGCAACGTCGCGCTGACCCCGGGGCAGTGGAGTCATGTGCTGATTCGCTTCGCCCCGAACGATCAGCGCATCTATATCAACGGCAGCCTGGCCGGCCAGGCCAGCTTCAGCGGTACGCCGCTGGCCAATAGCGATCCGTTGCAGTTGGCGACGGATCAGAATTTCTCCGGCCGCTACTTCAATGGCCAGTTGGACGAGTTGCGCATCTACAGCGGCGCGCTCTCCGAGGCGGCGATCAGCGCTCTGGCGAGCGAGCGCCATCAATGCGAACTGGCCCTACAATGTTTCAATGACGACTTCGCTCGCACCAGCCTGGGTAGCGATTGGGCTGTCGCCAGCCGCGGCGCCACCACCTTCACGCCGACCATCGACAGCGCGCGCATGCGCCTGACCAGCAACCAGGGCAACGTCGCCACTTCCTCGACCTTGCAGCGCCTGTTCCCCGCCGCGGGCAACTATATCCAGCTGCAGTTCAAACACTACGCCTACAACGGCAGCGGCGCCGACGGCATCGCCGTGGTGCTCTCAGATGCCAGCATTACCCCGCAGCCGGGCGCCTTTGGCGGGCCCTTGGGTTACGGCACCCGTGGCGATGCGGCCAACCCCGGTTTCGCCGGCGGCTGGCTGGGCGTGGGCATCGACGAATACGGCAATTTCTCCACCGAGGGCGGTAGCCCCGATGACGGGCCGGGGCAGCTCAACGATTCTGTGGCCATCCGCGGCTCTGGCTCGGAGGCGACCGGTTACCACTATATCGCCGGCACCCCGGCCAACCTCAACCCGGCTATCGACGCGGCGGCCAGCACCAGCGCAGCACCGGGGCACACTTACCGCATCACCCTGGATGGCCGCGTCGACGGCCAAGCCCTGGTGACCGTCGAGCGCGACAGCGGCGCTGGCTTCGTGGTGTTGCCCAACCTCGATGCGGTGGATGTTCTGGCCTCTTTTGGTCAGGCCGCGCTGCCGGCCAACCTCTTCCTCTCGCTGACCGGCTCGACCGGCGGCTCGACCAATATCCACGAGCTGGACGACCTGCAGGTTTGCGCCACTACGATCAATCCGATCGCCGAACAGATCGACCATTTCGACTTCGCCTATGCCAGCCCCGCCCTGACCTGTAGCCCGCAGCAGGTAATCGTTCGCGCCTGCCTGAACGCCGACTGCAGCTCGCTCTATATCGATCCGGTCACAGTGAGCCTGGCCCCCACCGGCGGTTGGACCGCCAGCACGCCCGCCAGCGTCAGCGGCAATGTTCTCAGCTTCAGCGGCGGCAGCGCCGTCCTGCAGCTGCGCAACACCACGGTCGGCCAGGTTGCGGTTGGCGCGCTGGCCTCGACACCCACAGCTAAGCCGAACAGCCAGACGACCTGCTCGACGGCGAATTGCCTGATCGATTTCCTCGACAGCGGCTTTATCTTCGATGTGCCCACGCTGCTCGCCAACAAGGAGTCGGCCGATATCGGGCTGTTCGCGGTGCGCAAGGACGACAGCACCTCGGCTTGCGTGCCGGCTTTCGAATCGGGCACGCGCACCTTGCGGTTCTGGTCCGCTTACGACGATCCGAACAGCGGCACGCGTACGGTGCGGGTCAACGGTACGCCGATCGCCGGCAGCGCGCCGGGTAGCGCTGTCGACCTGGACTTCTCCGCAGGCGCACGAGCGACTATCCGTGTGCACTACGCCGATGCCGGCCTGATGACCCTGAACGCGCGTTATGCGCCAACCGCCGGAGATGAGGCCGGGCTGGTGATGAGCGGGGCCGATCAGTTCGTCAGCAAGCCCGCGGGTCTCTGCGTTTACAGCGACTCACCGAATAGCGACTGCGCCGCCGGTGATGCCGCTTGTTCGGCATTTGTCGCCGCCGGCGATGGCTTCCGCTTGGGCGTGCGCGGCGCCAGCTGGGAGGCGGACGGGGACGCGGATTTCTGCGACAACGGCAGCACGCCGAACTATCGCCAAGGCGACATCGCTCTCGCCAGTAGCCTGGTTGCGCCGGTGGGTGGGGCTGCCGCCGTGTTGGGCACGGAGAGCCTGGATATAGCCGCGGCCGATGCGGGGGAGGCGATTCTGACCAGCCAAAGCGTCTCAGAGGTTGGCGTGTTCACTATCAGTGCCACGCCGGCGGCCGGTGGCTATTTCGCTGAGACCGTCGCTGCCGGTATCAGCGCCAATCTCGGCCGCTTCTACCCGGCCAGCTTTGATCTCGTAGACCCCAGTTTGACGCCGGCTTGTGGCATCTCGACCTATGCCGGCCTGATCGCTCAGCCCGGGCCGCCCGTACAGGCGGAAAAGGCCGGGCAAGGCTTCGCCTTCAGCGGGTCGCTATCGGCGCGCAACCGTGCCGGTGCGGTGACGCGAAACTACACCGGCGATTTCGCCAAATTGAGCGGCGCCGATATCGTCTACAGCGATCCAGGCGGCATGGGCATAATCGCCGTCAGCGGCAGCGACTTGAGCGCAGGTAGTGCGGGCAACGGCTACTTCGATTACAGCGCCAATGACGCGGGCTTCCTGCTCAATACGCCGCGCGCGCCTTATGACTTGGCGATTCTCACTACCGCGACCGACAGCGATGGCGTGACCGGTAGCGTCCTCGACTCGGAAACCAGCGACTTCCGCCTCGGCCAGGCACGGATCGGCAATGCTCATGGTTCCGAGTTGCAGGATTTGGCTGTGCCCTTTACCGCCGCCTATTTCACTGGCAGCGGCTATGCGCCGAACCCTTTGGACAGTTGCAGCGACTTCGCGGCGGTCACATTGGGCACCTATCAACGCAGCGACAGCGGTAGCGGCGTGCCGACGCTGGGCAGTGGCCCTTATGTTGCGTTGACCGGTCTTGGCAACTACCTGTTGAGCGCGCCGGGCGCCGATAGCTCGGGCAGCCTGCCGCTGACCTATGCGGCGCCGGCCTGGCTCAGGTTCGATTGGAATGGCGATGGCGTACTCGACGATCCGAGCGGCCTGGCGACTTTCGGCATCTACCGCGGCGCCGCGCCTCTGATCTTCCGCCGTGAAGTCTATGGCCAATAGATGAGCCCGATTGGGGCATGCTGCACCAGAACGATACATGCGGACGCAAGGGCGCTGTACGGGGTTCGAGGTTGCTTTGCCACCCATGGGCATCCTGGCTAGGGCCTGGAGGCCCTGTATTCCGTGGGCTACAAACGAAAAAGGCCACCTCGAGAGGTGGCCTTTCTGCTGCGGGTGTAAAAGAGGGGAATCCCCGGCCTGCCTGTACCAAGGCCCCCAAAACTGGAGTTACCTGATACTAAGCATCAGATGTGCCAGTTTTATGAACCGAGGTCGTTTCTTTGCTATTCATGTCGCTAAAGGTCGCCTTTGTCGCTTATCGCTCGTTTACCAGCAAAGCCGTAAGTGCTGCGCGCAGGGGCTCGGGAATGCTCACCGGGCGATTGCTCTGGCGCTCGACGAAGACATGCACGAAGCGCCCTGCCGCACAGGCCTCATCCTCTCCGGCCTTGAACACCGCCAGCTCGTATTGCACCGAACTGTTGCCCAGCTTGCCGACCCGCAGGCCAATCTCGATGCGCTCGGGAAAGGCGATGGAGGCGAAATAGTCGCAGCTGGAACTGACCACAAAACCGACCACGCTGCCGTCATGGATATCCAGGCCACCGACCTCGATCAGGTAGGCGTTCACCGCGCTGTCGAAGTAGCTGTAGTAGGTCACGTTATTCACATGACCATAGAGATCATTGTCGTGCCAGCGCGTGGTGATCGGTTGGAAGTGCAGGTAGTCGCTGCGCAGGTGCTGGGGTTGGCTCATATATGTCCTTGTGGTTCTTCGGTTCTGGGGATCGCCGGCCATACGGAGAGAACCTGGTGCTGAACGAGTAGGGCGGACATGCCGCAGGCTTGGGGGCTCGCGGTGGACAAAGCTTCGCTATGTCCACCCTACATCGCTCTTGTAGCCCAGATGCAATCCGGGGAGCGGTATTAGCCACGCTATATTTCCCCGGATTGCATCCGGGCTACGTATTGCTTGTCTTGATTGCAAGAATCATGGGTTCCCGCCCTACAACAAAAGCTCATCGAGCGTGCCTCAATAGGCTGCCTGATAGATGGCCAATGCCTGAGCCTCGTTGATCTCACGTGGATTATTCACCAGCAGGCGTTGTTGCAGCATGGCGTCGGCCGCCAATTGCGCGAGCATGTTTTCAGGCACGCCGGCATCGCGCAGGCGTGTGGGCAGGCCGCTGCGCGTGCTGAAATCGGCCAGCGCGCCGATAAATTGCTCGGTTTGACTCAGCGCATCGCCGGGGCGCAAGCGCTCGCCGAGCACCAGTGGCGCCAGTTCGGCATACAGCGGCGCGGCCGCTTCGGCGTTAAAACCGAGTACATGGGGCAGCACCAGAGCGTTGCTAAGGCCATGAGGAATATGGAAATGCCCGCCTAACGGATAGGCCAGCGCATGCACCGCCGCCACCGGCGCATTGGCGAACGCCTGGCCGGCCAGGCAGGCGCCGAGCAGCATGGCCTGGCGCGCCTCGCGGTTGCCGCCGTTGTGCACCGCCTCGTCGAGGTTCGCGGCGAGCAATCGCAGGGCCTCGCGGGCCAGCAAGTCGGACAGCGGATTCTTCTTCAGCGCGCTGGTGTAGGCCTCGATCGCATGGACCATGGCGTCGATGCCTGTGGCGGCGGTCACAGCCGCTGGCAGACCGAGGGTCAGCTCGGCATCCAGCAGCGCCAGATCCGGCAGCAGCAGCGGCGAAACCACGCCCATCTTGGTGGTTTCGCCGGTGGTGATGATGGCGATCTGGGTGACTTCCGAGCCGGTGCCGGCGGTGGTCGGCACCTGGATCAGCGGCAGGCGCTGGCCACGGGCGTTACCGACGCCATAGATATCCGCCAGGGCCTGCGCGCAATCAGGATGGGCGAGCAGGGCGACCAGTTTGGCCACGTCCATCGAACTGCCGCCGCCAAAGCCGACGATCAGCTCGGCGCCCAGCGCCTTGGCCTGGGCCACCGCGCTCAGCACTATGGCTTCGGGCGGATCGGCGAGCACCTGATCGAATACCTCAATCGCCACGCCGGCTGCGGCGAAACCGGGGAATACCTCGTCCAGCAGACCGAGCTTGCTGATGCCAGGATCGGTGACGATCAACACCGAACGCGCCCCGCGCTCCTGGCACAAGGCGCCCAGGCGGCGCGCGGAGCCGACTTCGCAGATGATCTGTGCGGTGGTGGCGAAACTGAACGGATGCATGTACCGATCCTCTTGTTCTATGTAGCCCGGATGCAATCCGGGGAATATGCGCGAGCCCGCCGCGGGTCACTTCGGCATAGGCAGCGATACCCATGCCGATTGTTGGGTTTCGCTGCGCTCAACGCCAACCTACCAAAGCACACCAACCTACCAAGGCGCTGCGGCGGGTCAGAACGCAAAGCTCTGCTCGGGCATCGCCATCAAGCAATCCGCACCGCCGAGCAACGCCTCGCGATGGCCGCTGGCCCGCGGCAGCACACGGCGCAGATAGAATTGCGCGCTGTGCAGCTTGGCCTGGTAGAACGCCGCCTCGCCAGTGCCCGCCTCCAGCGCATCCTGGGCCCGCGCCGCCGCCTGCAGCCAGAAGCCGGCGAGCAACACATAAGCCGAATACTGCAGGAAGTCGACCGAAGTGGCGCCGATTTCCTGTACGTCGCGTTGGCTCATGGCCAATACCTCGGTGCTCAGCTCGCGCCATTCGCCGAGACGCGCCTGCACGGTGCTGGCCAGTTCGGCGAGCGCCGGGCGAGCGGCCTGCTGATCGCACAGCTGGCTGAATTCGGCCTGCAGAGCCGAGAGCTCCGCGCCGCCGTCGCCGAGCAGCTTGCGGCGGATATAGTCCAGCGCCTGGATGCCGTTGGTGCCTTCGTACAGCTGAGTGATGCGACTGTCGCGCATCAGCTGTTCCATGCCCCACTCGCGGATAAAGCCGTGGCCGCCGTAAATCTGCACGCCATGGCTGGCGACTTCCTGGCCCATATCGGTAAAGAAGGCTTTGACGATCGGGATCAGCAGTGCCGCGCGCTTGCCGGCGGCCTTGCGCTCGGCGACAGCTTCGGCGCCGTGTTCCAGATCGAGCTGGCGCGCGGTGTAGGCGGCGAGCATGCGACAGCCTTCGACCAGGGTTTTCTGGGTCAGCAGCATGCGCCGCACATCCGGATGGACGATGATCGGGTCTGCGGCTTTGTGCGGCTCGGCGGCGCCGCTCAGGGCGCGCGATTGCAGACGTTCGCGGGCATAACGCAGGGCGCCCTGGAAGGCCGCTTCGCCAATACCCAAGCCTTGCAGGCCGACCTGAAAGCGCGCGTCATTCATCATGGTGAACATGCAGGCCAGGCCCTGGTTGGCTTCGCCGACCAGCCAGCCGGTTGCGCCGTCGAAGTTCATCACGCAGGTGGAGGCGCCCTTGATACCCATCTTGTGTTCGATGGCGCCGCACGACAGCGCATTTTTCGCCGCCAGTACGCCGCCGGCGTCGACGGCGAACTTGGGCACCAGAAACAGGCTGATGCCTTTCACGCCGGCTGGTGCGTCAGGCAGGCGGGCCAGCACCAGGTGGACGATGTTCTCGGAAAAATCCTGCTCGCCGCCGCTGATGAAAATCTTGCTGCCGCTGATCTTGTAGCTGCCGTCTGCCTGGGGCTCGGCCTTGGTGCGCAGCAGCGCGAGATCGGTGCCGGCCTGGGGTTCGGTGAGGCACATGGTGCCGGTCCACTGGCCGCTGACCATTTTCGCCAGGTAGCGGCTTTTCAGTTCATCGCTGCCATGCTTGTGCAGGGCCAGCACCGCGCCCTCGGTGAGGCCGGAATAGACGCGGAACGACAGCGAGGCGGCCATCAGCATTTCATGGAAGGCAAAGGCCACCAGCTGCGGGAAACCCTGACCGCCGAACGCTTGCGGCCCGGTCATGCCGGCCCAGCCGTTGTTCACATAATGCTGGTAGGCATCGCGGAAGCCGTCGGGAGTGGTGACGGCGCCGTCGATCAGTTGGCAGCCTTGCTCGTCGCTGTTGCGGTTGAGCGGGGCGATTACCTGGCTGGCGAATGCGCCGGCTTCCTCCAAAACGCCATCGATCAGCTCGCGGTCCAGGCCGTTATTCAGGCGTGCGCAGTGCTCGCTGACATCGAACAGCTCATGGAGGACGAAGCGCATGTCGCGCAGCGGGGCCTGGTAGCTCATAGCTGGCCCTCGCGTACGTCGGCGAAACGCTTGCCGTCAGCCGCCAGAAGCCCGATCAATTTGGCCGGCTGCCAGTGGTCGCCGAACAGCGGCTGCAAGGCTTTCAAGCGCTGCTCGATCGCCGCCACGCCCTGGCTGTCGGCCCAGGCCATGGGCCCGCCCTTGTCGGCTGGGAAGCCGTAGCCGTTGAGGTACACCAGGTCGATGTCATGACTGCTGGCGGCGATATTTTCTTCGAGAATCTTTGCCCCTTCGTTGACCAGGGCGAGCAGGCAGCGTTCGAGGATTTCCGTGGTGTCGATATCGCGCCGGACAAAGCCCAGCTGCTCGGCGACCCGCTGCACCAAGGCGTCGACTTCGGGGTCGTGCTCGGCCTGGCGGCTGCCCTCGGCGTAGCGGTAGTAGCCCATGCCGGCCTTCTGGCCGAAACGGCCGAGTTCGCAGAGGCGGTTGTCCACCTGCACCGTCGGCTCGTCCTGGCCGCGGCCGGCGAGTTCGCGGGCGCGCCATTCCAGATCGATCCCCACTACGTCGTACATGCGGAACGGGCCCATGGCGAAGCCGAAGCCCTGCAGCGCCGCGTCCACCTGATGCGGATAGGCGCCCTCCAGCAGCATCATCCGCGCCTCGCGTACATAGGTGTGCAGCATGCGGTTGCCGATAAAACCGTCGCAGTTGCCGGCTACCACGCTGACCTTGCCGATGCGCTGGCCGAGTGCCAAAGCGGTGTCGAGCACGGCCTGGCTGGTGCGCGCGCCGCGGACGATTTCCAGCAGCTTCATGATGTGCGCCGGGCTGAAAAAGTGCAGGCCGAGCACCTGCTGCGGGCGCTGGGTAACGGCGGCAATGGCGTCGATATCCAGCGCCGAGGTGTTGCTGGCGAGAATCGCAGAGGGTTTGAGCAGAGCATCCAGCGTGCGAAAGATCTGCTGCTTGAGTTCGAGATTCTCGTACACCGCCTCGATCACCAGATCGGCCGTGCCCAGCGCCGCATAGTCGCTCACCGGGACGATACGGGCCAGGCGGGCGTCGGCCTCGGCCTGATCGATGCGCCCGAGTTTGAGGTTATGCGCCTGAGTCTCGGCCACGGCTTTCAGCGCCTGTTCGAGCATCTGCGGGTTGTTGTCCAGCCACAGCACCGGGATGCCGGCGTTGGCCAAACTCATGACGATGCCGCGGCCCATGGTGCCAGCACCGATCACGGCCGCCTGGGTGATGGAGAAAACAGCGTGGCTCATGGTCATGCCTCATATGCCGAAGAAAATTCGCATCACCATAAGCAAGACGGTAGTATTTTTGAAATTTAGTCTTGTGATATGTGCTATTCGTTTACTGAATATATTTGCACCTGTGCTCCAGCCCGCATGGCGCAGTTGCCGGATTTCACCCATGTCGGCGTTCGCGCCATAAAACCTCAGGCCTTAACGTGCTGCCGAATTTCGATCTGAACCTGCTGCGGATATTCGATGCCCTGATGCGCGAGCACAATGTCTCGCGCGCGGCCGAACGCCTGGCGCTGAGCCAGCCGGCGGTCAGTAACGCGCTTGGTCGGCTGCGCGAGTTGCTCGACGACCCGTTGCTGGTGCGGGTCGGCCGCAGCATGCAACCGACGCCGCGGGCGCTGGCCCTGGAGGCCCCGATACGCGCTGCCTTGCAGCTGGTCGAGCAGAGTTTGAGCGGTGCCGAGGTATTCGACCCTTCCAGCAGCCACCAGCATTTCAGCATTGCGGTCACCGACTACGTCGAACTGATTTGCATGCCGCGCCTGGTGCAGCAGCTCAGCGAACTGGCGCCGGGTATCCGCCTCGATATCCATCATC
Source organism: uncultured Pseudomonas sp. (assembly GCA_966210435.1). GTDB lineage: Bacteria > Pseudomonadota > Gammaproteobacteria > Pseudomonadales > Pseudomonadaceae > Aquipseudomonas. The sequence continues at coordinate 35,542 of CBIHLF010000037.1, forward strand.
TGGGTTCGACCCTGCCCGCGGAGGCGCTGGATAAAGGCGAGCTGGATCTGGTGGTGGGGCGCTTCGAGACGCTGCCGACACGCTTCGCCCGCCGTCACTGGATGAGCGAAACCCTGCAATTGGCGCTGCGTCGTGGGCACCCGCAAGTGGCGGGCGAGCTGGATTTGCAGACCTTTCTACGCTTGCGGCATTTGTGGGTGCATGGTGGTCAGACCCGCGGCATGGTCGACCAGTGGCTGGGAGAACAGGGACTGAGCCGGGAAATCATCTACACCACGCCGAATTACCTGCAGGCCGCGCATATCGTGGCCAGCAGCGAGCTGGCGGCGGTACTGCCCAGCCAGTTGGCGCGCTATTTCGCGGCTTTGTTGCCGCTGCAGTTGTTCGATCTGCCGTTCGAACTCGGGCCTTTCCATCTGAGTATCGTCAGCCTCGCGCAACGCCAGCGCGATGCGGCCTTGCAGTGGTTGATCGAGCGAATAGTGGCGTTGGCTGGGCGCACTGAATAGCCGGCAGTGCGAGGTCTGCCGGCCTGGAGGCGGGGAGGGTCAGCGTCGACGGTGAATCAGGCGGCCAGGCCTTCGCAGATCAGCATGCCATGCGTGACCAGCAGGCTGCGGTGGCCGTTTTGCAATCTCAGCGGGCTGCGCGAGGTAATGACCCAGCCGTTGCCGAGCAATTTTTCGATGTGGATACGAAGTTCGGGGAGATAGCGTTGTTCTTTCATGGTGGAGTCCCTTCTACTACCTATGACAAAAAGGGGGAGGAGTACGTAGATACGGCTCATCCGTGAGTGATGTCACATAGAGTAGTGGCACTTTGACCTGTCAAAAAGTGGCGATCTGCTATTGGCTTGTAGGTGATTTGCGCTAAACATCTATAGCGTTTGGCTTACAGCGTTGTTTTTATGACCGGTCGGTCATATTTGTCGCCTTCACCTTCACCTTCACCTTCACCTTCGAGCCTTGGCGAGCTGAATTCCAGATAGCCGTCCTCCACCTTGCCGTAGCGCAGCAGCGCGAGGTCCAGCAGGTAGTTCTGATACAGCTTCCACGGCGAGCGGTCGCCTTGCTTGGGCAGCTTGTAGGCGGCGCGGCGGATATAGCCGGAATCCAGGTCGATGAAGGGAGCCTCTTTGGCCTGGCGAGCAGGGTCGCGCGGGGTGCACTGGCGCATGCCGAGCGCATCCATATGGTTGATCAGGCGACAGAAGTACTCGCTGGAGAGGTCGGCCTTGAGCGTCCAGCTGGCATTGGTATAGCCCATCACAGTGGCGACGTTGGGCAGGTCGCGCAGCATGATGCCGCGGTAACCCATGCTTTGTGCGGCGTCGAACGCTTGGCCATCCACCGCCATCTGCATGCCGCCGAACAGCAGCAACTCCAGGCCGGTGGCGCTGACGATCACATCGGCCGCCAGTTCTTCGCCGGACTGCAGGCGGATGCCGTGCTCGGTAAAGCGCTCGATCTGCGCCGTCACGATCGATGCCTTGCCAGCGCGCAGCACCTGGAACAGATCGCCATCGGGCACTACGCACAGGCGCTCGTCCCAAGGCTTGTAGCGCGGGCTGAAGTGGCGCATGTCGAAATCTTCACCCAGCTGGCGCCGGGCCTGGCCGAGCAACAGCTTGCGCACCAGGGCGGGCCTGGCCTTGGCCAGTTTGTAGAAGAGCATCTGGAAGGCGACATTGCGCGTGCGGGCCAGGCGATAGACGAGTTTTTCCGGGAGAAAGCGGCGCAGGAAGTTGGCCACCTTGTCGCGTTTGGGCAGCGCCACCACGTAGCTCGGCGAGCGCTGCAGCATGGTCACGTGTTGGGCCTGTTCGGCGAGCGCCGGCACCAGGGTCACGGCGGTGGCACCGCTGCCGATCACCACGATGTTCTTGCCGCGGTAATCGAAGCCCTGAGGCCAGTGCTGGGGATGGATGAATACGCCGCGGAACAGCTCGTGACCGGGGTAGTCCGGGGTGTAGCCGGCGTCGTAGCGGTAGTAGCCGGTGCACAGCATCAGGTGATTGCAGCTCAGCGTCAGCGCCTCGGCGTCTTCGCCGCGCGCGACCTGCAGGGTCCAGCGTGCCGATGCGCTGCACCAGTCGGCCTTGAGTACCTTGTGGCGATAGCGGATCTTCGCCTCGATGCCGTATTCGCGGGCGGTCTGCTCGATATAGGCGCGAATCGACGGGCCGTCGGCGATGGCCTGCGGGTCGCTCCAGGGTTTGAAGTTGTAGCCGAGCGTGTACATGTCCGAGTCGGAGCGGATGCCCGGATAACGGAACAGGTCCCAGGTACCGCCCAGAGCCTCGCGGCTTTCGAGAACCGCGTAGCTTTTGTTCGGACACTGCTGCAGTAAATGGCAGGCGGCACCGATCCCGGACAGCCCGGCGCCGATGATCAGTACATCCAGGTGTTCCGTCGCCATACCCGCTCCCCGCGCCATTCGTCCGTGCCCAGGGTGTTGACCATGGGCCTGTACTCGATGATCCCGCCAGATACTGGCGCCGACCCTTAGTTATGGCCCAGATCGACGAAAAGTGCAGGTGCGACAGTAAAAAACTGCCGGTTGACGCATGGCCGGACGCTAGAAACGGTTGCGGATCACCACTTCATCGAACGGCAGTTTGCCGATACGTGGCTTCGGTTCCACGGTCTTTTTCCCTACCGCGACCATCAATGCGATCACATGGTTGTCGGGCAGGTTGATCAGCTTGCCTACGGCGTCGAAATCGAAACCGTCCATGGGGCAGGAATCGAGACCCTTGCCACGTGCGGCGAGCATCAGGGTTTGCGCCATCAGGCCACAGCTACGCATGGTCTCGTCACGCTGCACCTGCGGTTTGTCGCGGTAGTAGTTGTCGATGGCGCCGGCCATGAACGCCTGCACTTCCGCAGGGGCGCCGTCCCAGACCCGGATGACATCCTGCTCCCAGCTGTCGAGCTTGGCGCACACCACCACCAGCATCGAGGCATCGGTGACCTGTGCCTGACCCCACGCCACTTCGCGGAGCTGCTGACGCAGCGCCGGGTCGCTGACCTCGACGAAGCGCACATGCTGCAGGTTGAACGCCGACGGCGCGAGCTGCGCGAGCTGCAGCAGCTCGTCCTTGGTTTCCTGGCTGAGGACGAATGCCGGGTCATAACCCTTGACGGCACGGCGACTGCGGATAGCTTCTTCAATATGCATGGCGGTTCCTGGAACGGTGATTGGAAAGCCGATCATGCTAGGGCTTGCGCATGATCACTTCCATCGAGCATTCCTGATCGAACCTATCGATTCAGGTGATCAGAGCCCGGCGCGTCGCAGGCGCCCCTTGCATCGCCATTGGGCTTAAACTGCCGGGCCGTCACCCTCCGGAACCGCCGTCGACCGATGAACAGCAGCGCCATCGCCACTCTGCAACAGCACCTGCTTTGCGCCCTGAACCCCGCGCCCGAGGAAACCCGCCGGCTATTGCATGGCCGCGGGCAATGCTGGCCGGGCCTCGAACAGATTACCGTCGACTGGCTGCAGGGTGTGCTGCTGGTGGTGCTGTTCCGCGCTCCGGACGCCGCCGAATTGCAGGCGTTGAAACTGATGCTGACGACGCTCGGCCAGTCGTCACCTTGGCGTTTGAGCGGAGCCCGTGGCTTGTTGCTGCAACATCGTTATCTGCCGGACAGTCCCGGCGAGTGGCTGCTCGGCGAACCCGTGGGCGCCTGGCCGATCAGTGAGCACGGCCTGCATTTCACCCTGGACCTGGGCAAAAACCAGAACAGCGGGCTGTTTCTGGACATGCGCTACGGCCGCCAATGGGTGCAGGCCAACGCCCATGGTCGGCGGGTGCTCAACCTGTTCGCCTATACCTGCGGCTTTTCCGTGGCGGCGATTGCCGGCGGTGCGCAGCAGGTGGTCAACCTGGACATGGCCAAGGCCGCCCTCAGCCGCGGCCGCGACAACCATCGACTCAACGGCCATGACTTGAGCCGGGTGAGCTTTCTTGGACACGAGTTGTTCAAATCGTGGAGCAAGGTGCGCAAGTACGGGCCCTATGACCTGATCATCATCGACCCGCCGTCGTTCCAGAAGGGCAGCTTCGTGCTGAGCCAGGATTACCAGAAAATCCTCCGACGCCTGCCCGAGCTGCTCAGCGTCGGCGGCCAGGTGCTGGCCTGTGTCAACGACCCCCAGACCAGGGCGGAATTTCTCATCGAGGGCGTCGCCGAGCATGCACCGGGCCTGCGCTTCGTCCAGCGCCTGGACAACCCGCCGGAGTTTGCCGACCGCGACCCGCAGGGCGGTCTCAAGGCTCTGGTATTCGAACTGGCGCCGGCATAGCCGCGCATTTTTGCCCGCCGCGGTCGGCCGCAGATTCCGCCTCCGATCGCCATCCGAAAAATTTCCACTGGCGCCTTTACATCTCTCCTTGCCAAGCGCCCGGTGCTCTTCTAGCGTCAATTCAGAGCAGGGAGCATCCGCAGGCAGGAGCCACTCAGCCGCCTACCGTCTCGCCTCGATCCGCATCGCTTGAGCCACCACCCCGTCAGCTATCGACGGGTCGTAGCCGCGCTGCTTCCTGCTTTCTTCGGCGCCCATGCCATCCACAACCACACGCCCACGCCCAGGAGGCGTACCCACGCAGCTGAAATCCGCCACAGTGCTTTGCCGATCGGATGCTTTGTTCATACATGGAGATAACAATAATGATCCGCACACTTAACCCAAGCCTGATCAGGTTCGTACTTCTATCGCTATTGCTGCTATTCGCCTCGCTCAGCGCGCGAGGTGTCATGGCTGCTACGCCCGTCTGCGAGGCCAGTTCGAGCTGGATTACCAGCCCCAACCCGCCAAGCGAAATTCCCAACGGCAGCAACGCGCAGTTCTGCGACTTCTACCAATTCAGCTGGCAATGGTTCTTCGACCTGGTGAGTCCGTCGAAGAGTGACGCCAGCCTGCGCAACTTCGAAGTCGCGGCCAACTACCCGGTGCTGCAGCTCGAGGGAGATTCCTGCGCGGCCAATGCCCCACAGAAAGTCATGTTCGTGCGCGTCGAGAAGCCCCAGGAGGCCAATACGCCATTTATCATTCCCGAGCGCATCGGCCAGGCCGGCGGCGAGGACACAATCTACGACCAGAACGGCAGCGTGGTGTTTTATGACGTGCGCTTCAGTCGCAACCTTTGCGACGTCGGGCAGATCCAGTCGGCGCCACAATTTCCCTCCGGTACCACCGAGATGAAGACCGCCTGGCGCGTCATCACCGATGCGGAAAAGGCCAATTACTACTGGATGGAAGCGGATATCGATGGTGTGCCCGGCACCGAATTGCTCGGCATGATCGGCTTCCACATGGTGATCGCCACCGCCCTGCATCCGGAATTCATCTGGGTCACCTTCGAACATCGCAGCAACGCCCCTGAGTGTTCGAACCCGGGCACCGCGCCGGCGTCCGGCTGGTCGTTCGCCAGCTCGACCTGCGTCGCCCAGCTGCCGACCATCACCGGTGCCTGCAAATTCAACGCCGCCACGCCCGCCACCAGCATCACTGGCCCCGCCTCGGAAATCTGCCAGGTGTTCCACGATGGTACGGACCCGAGCGACCATGAAGGTGCCGACAATATCGCCATTATCGACTCCATGAATACGCAAATTCAGGGCTTCCTCACCGCCCTGGGCAGCGACAGCCCGATGTCGGTGTGGCAGAACTACAAGATGGTCGGCGCGCTCTGGGAAAACGACGTTACCCAGCCGTCCGCCATCGTCTCCAACCAGCGCGGTTCGATGCGCCTGGCCAACACGGTGATGGAAACCACCCACCAGAACGTCGACCTTACCTCGTCGTTCGTCTCCAACTGCTTCGGCTGCCATAACTTCGACGGTTCGAAAGTCAGTAACACCCTGCCGTCGTCGGGCCTGAGCCATATCTTCGACGACATCATGGGAGGGCAGTGCGCCACGCCTACCGATGTGCAGGCCGGACCGATCTGGAACGATGCCGACGCCGAGCAGAAATGCCCGCAGACCTGTAAAACCAATGGCGGCTGGAACGGCAACTGGACCACCACCGAGCCGGGCAAGATGTCCGTCTGCGGTTGTTGCGGCGGCTGATTCCCGTCGAGTCGTTCTCCCCATGAGTCGCTCGGGCCAGGACCGGTCCGAGCGACTCGCTGGCGCAAATAGCTGGTTGCGCTGTCTTCAGACCATGGCTCAGGCCCCCCGACCGCTCGGCCAGCGGCGGCGAACCAATCGTGCCGGCGGCTATCCAAACGGATTAGCTGTATCCCTTCCTAACATCTGTGCATTTGCAAGGACGGCCGGCCAATGACCGACAATGAACAGCAGCTCACTGAACTCCTCGCGCTATCGGCGCGTAGCGTCACCCACCTGACTGCGGCCATCACCTCTATGTCGTTTGATCTGCTGCGCAGCTCTGAGCCGGAAACGCGCGCGGCAGCGGCGCGGATGATCAGCAGAATGGAAGCGGTGAGCAAGGAACTCGATCGGCAATGGGGGTTGATCGGCAAGCTGTCCGGGGAGCCGCCAGCGCGCGCTGTGGCGATCGAAGAGGTGCATCTGCGTTCGGTGAACGTAGAGGGCGATAGCCGACGCTCCCTGGGCTGAATAGCCCCGCCCGGCGACGGTTACCGTTTTTTTCAGGCTGACTGCGGGCCTGACTCCGCTTCGCTACAGGCCGAACGGGTAGGTTTCGTCGTCGTGGCTCAGGCTGCCGGGCGTGGCCAGGGGCTTCACCGCTCGGGTCTCGTCGAGCCAGATATAGGCGTCGAACTGCTCGGCGAGCACCGCCGGGAAGTAGTGGCTCTGCAGCTCGGTTTGCGGGCGGTAGATCACCCCGATGGCACGTTCCAGTAATGGCTCCGACAGCACGTCGCGGAGCGCTTGCCGGCCTGGCTCGCGCCAATCGAGCAGGGCGGCACCGAGGCCGCTGCGGTGGAATTGATATTCCCAGCTGTCCGGCCGCGAAGGGCGCACATCCTTGATACGCATCTCACCGTCCCAGTCGTCGGCCGCAGCGACCTGGCCGTGGTCGGTGCCCATGCCGATCAGCACCGCGTCGCGTTCCCAGGCGACGCGGCTGAGCTGGCCGATATTGAACTCGCCGCGCCAGCCCATGGCTGTGGCGTTGGCATTGCCGATGTGCGAATTGTGCGCCCAGACCACCGCCTTGGCGTTGTCACCACGGTGTTTCAGCAGACGTTGCAGGGTCTCGAACATGTGCCGGTCGCGCAGGTTCCAGGAGTCCGCCGAGCCACGGTACATCACGCGGTAGTACTGTTCCGCCGCGCGCACCACGCGGGCATTCTGCGCGGCGTCGAAGAAGGCCTCGTCGTCGCGGGCAAAAGTGGCGAGACGCTCGCTCAGCAGGCTGTTGAGTTGCGCGACCACGGCGTCTTCGCAGGCGCCTAGCTTGCCGTGCTCGACGTAATAACCATATTGCGAGGGTTCATCCTGCCACGGCGACAGGCAGCCGTAGCGCTGGCGTGCCCGTTGCGCCTGCTGCGGGTCGACCTGATCGAGGTAATGCAACACCTCGGCGATCGAGTTGCGCAGGCTGTAGACGTCCAGGCCGCGGAATTCGACGCGTTGCGCCTGGTCCAGCGAGCGGTTGTGGTGGTGCAGCCAATGGATGAAACGCGAAACGTCGGTATTGCGCCACATCCAGGTGGGAAAGCGGGTGAACGCGGTTTGCATCCAGGCCGAGGCCGTGCGCTGACGGGCGAAGCGATCGAGCTGTGCGGCGTCCGGCCAGTCCGCCTCGACCGCGACTATGTTGAAGCCATGGCGTTCGATCAGGCATTGGGTGATCGCCGCACGGGTGCGGTAGAACTCGTGGGTGCCGTGGCTGGCTTCGCCGATCAGCACCACGCGGGCGTCGCCGTAACGGTCGAAGCGTTCGCCGAAGGCACTGTCATGCGGGTCGGGCAGCGGTTCGGCATATTGCAGAATCAACTGTTGCAAGGTGGCGTCGTCGTGTGGCGCCGCATGGGACGATGGCGTAGGCATGGCGCATCTCCAATCCGGGGGCTGCAGTGTTGACTGCGGTGCCGGAAGACGGGTTCCGATGCGGCCAAGCACGTTGGTCGCGCAATGCGTGGCAGTTGCTTCATCGGTCACGACCCGCGGCTGGTTACTCCGTTAAGATCGCGGGCCGGCGGCGTGATACCGGGTTTCGGCTAATTGAGTGTAGGTGATGGGGTTGGATGTTAGATGAAGGGCTTCGGGCTAAGCAGGGCGCTGGTGCTGGTGATTTTCGCCTTCAATGGGTATGCCGCTGAAGCGACCGAGCGCCAGTCGTTCGCCCAGCCGCTACGCATCGCCTATAACGACGACTGGCGTCCCTACAGCTATCAGGCCCGTGGTAATCAGGCGCGCGGCATTCTGGTGGATGTGTTGCAGGAGGCCCTGGCCGTGCGCATGGGGCTCGAAGTCGAGCACTACAGCTACCCGTGGAACCGGGTGCAACGGAATGTCCAGCAGGGCACCCAGGATGCTTTTATCACGGTGCCCACCGCAGAGCGTCTGGCCTATGCGGTGTCCTCCCGGGAGACCGCGTTCGTCGTGGAGATGCGTGCCTTCACCGCCAGCGCTTCGCCGCGCCATGGCGCCCTGCTCAAGCTGCGCAATATCGCCCAGTTCGCCGAATTTCGCGTCTGTGACATCTACGGCAATGGCTGGGCCAAGCGCCTGTATGACGGCAATCGGATCAAGGTGGCCTGGTTTCGCAACAGCCAGATCGTCATGGAGCAGCTGCAGCACGGCAACTGCGACCTGAGCATGGGCGCGACCGAAGTGGGTCTGCAACTGATCCGCGACCTCGGTATGCAGGAGAAACTTCAGGTACTGCCGGAAGTCTTCGACTCTATGCGTTTCACCTTGATGATCAACAAGGACTCGCCCTATGTCGCGATCCTGCCGGCGTTCGATCGCATCATCCGGGACATGCGCGAAAGCGGCGCGATCGAGCGAATCATCCAGAACAATCGCCAGTCCCGAGCGCTATAGCCCGCTCAGTAACAGCAGCAGCGTGGTCACGAGCACGACCAGCAGGGTCAACGCATGGCTGAGCTGGCGTAGTTTCAGGTGGCGTCGGAACAGTGCTCCGCAGTACAGCAGGCGCAGGCCGATAAACGCCGCCCCAAGGCCGATCACCCAGGCCGGCTGCACCGCCGTGGCGGTTTCCAGAAAATACAGCAGGATGATGAACAGCAGCGATTGCTCCAGGCTGTTGCCGTGGGCGCGGATGGCGGCGTTCAGCGCCGGCTTGCCGCCATCGCCGAATGCGATGCGATAACGCATGCGCAGGCGCGAAACATTCAGCGACAGCGCCATCAGTAGCAGCGACAGCAGGGCGGCGGCGTAAAGGCTGTAGGGCATTTGGGTATTCCTCGATGTGGCGAGCCGCCAGCTTACGGAGGATGGTCGCCCGGTAACAGCCCGCCTTCCGTTCGGTCGTTGTCGCGTCCCCGCGAACCAGAGACGGGTACACCAGGAGTGCTGGCAGCGTGCTACTTTGATGGGGGCTGCATGCTGTTTTTCGGGTTTGCGATAGGAGTCGCCAATGTTCGGTCTGCGCAGCGGTGGTACTGAAAAGGAGGGCGCCATGCGCTTCGCCAAGCGCTCTCGGCATGGCACGCTCAGGCGCTATGTGGCGTTCGCGGCCTTTATCCTGGGTGGCGCGGCGCAAGCCGCCAGCCTGACCGTCGAACTGCTCGACAACAAGGGCAAGCCGCTGAGCGAGGCGGTGGTGTGGATCGAGCCTGCGGTGGGCGATCCGTCGTCGGCGGTGGCAGCCGATCAACCACTGGTCATGGACCAGCAAAAGCGCCTGTTCACCCCTTATATCCTGCCAGTGCAACGCGGCACGCGGGTGATCTTCCCCAACTCCGATCCGATCAACCACCACGTCTATTCCTTCTCGCCGGCCAAGCGTTTCGAATTGCGCCTTCACCACCAGGGCGACAGTGCCCAGGAAGTGCGTTTCGACAAACCGGGATTGGTGACCCTGGGCTGCAATATCCACGACTGGATGCTCGGCTTCATCCTGGTGCTCGACAGCCCCTGGTTCGCCCAAACCGATGCCCAGGGCCGGGCCCTGCTGACCTACGCCCCGGCGGCCGGGCAGCGCCTGCATGTGTGGCACCCGCGTATCGCCGACTCCCTGGAGAGCCTGGTGCGGCCGCTCGAGCAGCCTGGCGCCGTACGCATCCAGCTCAGCGAGGGGCTCAAGCGCGATCCGCGACCTAAACCGCCGATCGACCGGCCCCAAGGCAAGGGCGGCTACGTGCCATGAGCCTGCGCAGCAAGATTCTCGGGTTCTTCCTGCTGCTGTTGCTGACCATCATGGGCCTGATGCTGGCGCTGGTGTCGCGCTCTACCTATCTGCACACCCTCGGGCAAGTGCGCGAGCAGCTGGGGTTTGCCCATGTGGTGCTGGCCAATGAGCTACAGGGCCGGCGTCAGTCGCAAAGCGCCCTGGCCGAGCTGATCGCCAAGGATTTCACCCTGCTCGGCGAAATCGCCGACCTGCTGGCCAGCCCGGAACCGGAGCAGCAGCCGCAATCGCTATCCGCCGCGCTGGAGTCTTTCGCCTCGCGCAGCCAGGCCAGTTTCGCCCTGGTCGCCGCGCCGGATGGACGTATTCTCGCCGGCACCAGCGCCGCCCTGGTGCCGGGCCAGGCTTTGCCCTGGGCGGATCTGCTGGCCCTCGACGAGCCGCAGAACGCTGATCGGCTGGTGCTGTTCGGCGATCGGGTGCTGCATGTGAATGTCGCGCCGATCTTCGCGCCCCGGCCGAACCTGCTCGGCTGGTTGGTCATGGCCTTCGTCCTCGATGACTCCGCGGCCGCGCACCTGGCCCGCTTGAGCGGCGCCGACGTGGCGCTGCTGGCCGGGTCGCCAGGCGCCTACCGGATACCGGCGAGCAACCTGGCGGCCTTGCCTCGGGCCGAGTTGACCGGGGCCCGACTGCCCGAAGCCGAGGGCGCGTTCGTCCTCGAGCTGCAGGGCGAACGGCAGTTGGCTTACCGGGCGCCGCTGGCCAGCACCGGCGGCGAGTTGCAGGTGTTGCTGTTACGCTCGCTGTCCAGCGAACTGGCCGCCTATAAGCCTCTGCAATGGCAACTGGCGGGCATCTTCACAGTTGCCCTGCTGCTTGCCGGGCTGGGCGCGCTATGGATCGCCAATACCGTCAGCCGGCCATTGACGCAGATGGTCGAGAGCGTTCGGCGTATCGCCAGCGGCGATTACCAGGCGCCGATGGCGACCCGCGCATCCGGTGAAATCGGTTTGCTGGCGCGCGAATTCGTCGCCATGCAAGAGGGTATCGCCGAGCGTGAAACCACCATCGGTTTTCTCGCCTACCGCGACCCGCTGACCGAGCTACCGAACCGCAACCGCTTTCTCGCCGAACTGCAGCAGACCCTGGCGCAGGTGCCCAGTGGCGATAATGCCGCGGTACTGCTGATGGACCTGGATAACTTCAAGGACCTCAACGACACCCTCGGCCACGATGCCGGCGACAACCTGCTGTGCCAGCTGGCCGCACGCCTGAGTCAGCTGCTGCGCGATGGCGAGCAGCTGGCGCGCCTGGGCGGCGACGAATTCGCCCTGCTGGTGCCGCGCTGCAACCCCGGTACGGCGATCCACGCCGCGCAACATTACCGCACGGCGCTGAGTGAGCCGTTCGATGTGCGCGGCATCAGCATGACCCTCAATGCCACGCTCGGCATCGCCCTCTACCCGGAGCACGGCGAAAGCGCCGGCACCCTGCTGCAGCACGCCGAAGTGGCGATGTACACGGGCAAGGCGCAGCGCTTGTCCTACGCCCTGTATCGCCCGGAACTGGACCGCTACAGCCTGATGCGCCTGGCTTTGATGAGCGAATTGAAAAGCGCGATCGACGGCGGCCAGCTGAGTTTGTACTTCCAGCCCAAGCTGGATATCGCCAATGCCCGGCTATATGGGGTCGAGTGCCTGGTGCGCTGGATCCATCCGGCCCACGGCTTTATCCCGCCGGACGAATTTATTCCCCTGGCCGAACAGACCGGCAATGTCTGCGCCCTGACCCGCTGGGTGGTGCGCACCGCCCTGGCGCAGATGGGGGCCTGGCAAGCCGAAGGGCTGGCGCTGAAGACCGCGATCAATATCTCCGCGCTGGACCTGGCCGACCCCAAGTTCGCCGGCTTTATCGCTGCGCAGTTGCGGGAATACGGTGTCGCGCCTGACAGCCTGGTGGTGGAAATCACCGAAAGCGCGGTGATGGCCGACCCGGAGCTGGCCATGGGGCAACTGACCCAGCTGTGCGACCTGGGCGTGCGCCTGTCGATCGACGACTACGGCACCGGCTACTCCTCCATGGCGCAACTCAAGCGCCTGCCGGTGCATGAACTGAAGATCGACAAATCCTTCGTGCTCGACCTGCTGAGCAACCGCGACGACGAAATCATCGTGCGTTCGACCATCGAACTCGGCCATAACATGAACCTCAAGGTCGTCGCCGAGGGCGTGGAAACCGAGGCGGTGCTGGCGCGCCTTGGCGAATTCGGCTGCGACATCGCCCAGGGTTACCTGCTCAGCAAACCCCTGCCGCCCGCGGCCTTCGCCGACTGGCTGGGGCAGACCCACTGGGCATTGCCGCGAAGTAGGTTGGATTAGCCGCGACTATCGCGATTCGAGGGTCGTAGCCCGGATGGAATCCGGGGATGGGGTTCGACCCAAAACCGTTCCCGGATTGCATCCGGGCTACAAAGCCACGCGTTGGTAGGGCGGACATGGCGCAGCCTTGTCCGCCGCTGGCATCCGGATGGTGGACAAGCCTTCGGCATGTCCACCCTACGAGGCCGTAGAGCTGCACATGAACATAAGATCTACAAAAGCACGCGTTCCCGTAGGCGCGGCCTTGGCCGCGATTTGCGTTGCCTCGGCGACGCCTACGCCTGCGCCGCCACCCAGGCCCGGACTTCGGCATAAGGGTAATTCTCCAAGACGGCAAAGCCGGCGATTTGCCGGGCTTTCAGCTTGGTGAACAGCGGCACGCTGATGCCGCAGAGAAAGCGCGTCAGGCATTCGGCGCTGGGCGCCTGGCCTTTGGCCTGCTGATGCTTGTCCAGAAAGCCGCCGCACAGGCTGTGCAACTCCTGCTCCGCCAAGGGCCGCAAGCTGGGCGGCGCGGGCAGGTGGGCGACCTGACCGTGGCACACCGAGCAATGACCGCAGCGCTGCGGCGCATTGGCATCACCGAAATAGGCGGCGAGGCGCTGGCTCAGGCATTGCTCGCTGGCGAACAGCGCGAGCATGGCATGGATGCGGGCGATCTCGCTGGCTTCGTGCTGGCAGAAATAGGCGTGCAGTTCGGCGCTCAGCGCGGCGGGGTCGAAGGCGGGGTCGAGCAGGGCGTAGACCTCGGTCATCTGCTTGCTTTCCAGTTCGATCCAGCCTTTTTCCTGGAGGTAATCCAGGGCCTTGATCACCCGCCCGCGTTCGGCCTGATGTTGCTGATAGAGCGCGTCGAAATCCAGGGTGCACCAGGTGCGAGCACGCTGCGCACTGTTCATCACCGCCTCGATGAACTGCCGCCGCTCGCCCTCGAACTTGGCCGCCAGGGCCTCGGGCTCGATCAGGTATTTGAAGCGGTACTCGGCGAAATAGGCGTAGCGCGGGGCGATGATGCCGCGCAACTCCAGCTGCACCAGCAGGGTTTTCAGCGGTAGCTGGCGGATATTGCTCTGCTCGCTCAAGGCATTGAGCATCAACTCCCATTGCCCGCCCTGGCTGCCCGCCAGCAGCTCGTCGAGCACGCAGCGGATGCCGTCCAGCTCCGGGGTATCGCCGTAGACGAAGTTCTCCAGCACGTTGAGGCTATCGCGATTGGCCAGCACCAGGCAGTCCGACGGTTGGCCGTCGCGCCCGGCCCGACCGATTTCCTGGCTGTAGTTCTCGACCGATTTCGGCAGGTCGTAGTGCACCACATTGCGGATATCCGCCTTGTCGATGCCCATGCCGAAGGCGATGGTGGCGACGATGCAGTTGATTTGCCCTGCCATGAATTGACGCTGGATCGCCTCGCGCGCTTCATGGGCCATGCCGGCGTGGTAGGCGCTGGCGGCAATGCCGCGCTGACTCAGGCGCTCGGCCACCTGCTCGGCGGTTTTCTGCTGGGTGACGTAGACGATGCTCGGCTGCTCGGCCTTGGAGCCCAGCCATTCGACAAGACGGCGCTGCTTGTCGGCACCGCCGACCGGCTCGACCAGCAGGTTGAGGTTCGCCCGGTAGAAGCCGGTGGTAACCACATCGGCGGGGGCGATGGCGAATTTGGCCTGCATATCGGCGATCACCGGCGGCGTCGCCGTGGCGGTGAGCAGCAGTACCTGGGGAATATCAAATTGGCGCTGGTAGTCCGGCAGCTTGAGGTAATCGGGGCGGAAGTTATGGCCCCATTCGGAGATGCAGTGGGCCTCGTCGATCACCAGCAGGGAAATCGGCACCTGGGCGATAAAGTTGCGAAAGCGCTCGTTCTTCAGGCGCTCCACCGAAATCATCAGAATCTTCAGCTCGCCGGCCTTGGCCCGGGCCATCACCGCGTTGGCGTCGTCGCGGCTCTGCGCGGAATCGATGCTCGCCGCGCTGATGCCGCGCTGGTGCAGAAAGGCCAACTGGTCCTGCATCAAGGCCAGTAGAGGCGAGATCACCAAGGTCAGGTGCGGCAAGTGCAGGGCCGGCAGCTGATAGCACAGCGACTTGCCCGAACCGGTGGGAAAGATCGCCGCCGCCGAACGCCCGGCCAGCACCGCGCTGACCACCGCCTCCTGACCGGGGCGCAAGTGGGTGAAGCCGAAGGTCTGGGCGAGGGTTTGCTGGAGCATCGGACGGTCCGTTGGGTCGAGGGCGGGCCGCCATTGTAGGCATCGGATCGGCGCGCTGTATCCCGCGGTCGGCTATTGCGTCGCCTGGTCGAGCCATTGTTGTAGAGCTGCCAACTTATTCGGGTTGCGCTGCATCAGCAGCCGGGTCACCCGACCGTCGCGCACTTCACAGCACAGCAGGGTTTGCACCCTGCCTTCGTCAAACAGGACCAGCGCAGGGGCGCCATTGCAGCGCAGAAACTGTGCGCCCAGGCGGGCCTTGTTCTTGCGTTGCAAACCGGCGAAAAAGCGCAGGGTTTTCTCGGCGCCGAAGATTGGCCGTAGTGCGGCCAGCACCAGGCCGCCGCCGTCAGAGTGCAGCTGAACGTCTTCGGCCAGCAGTCGGGTCAAGGTCCGGGTATCGCCGCTCAGGCACGCAAGCAGGCATTGCTGCGCCAGTTGCATATCGCTGGCGTTGGTTGGCGAGGCAGTTTGCCCTTCGAGGCGTTGTCCGGCCCGCTCGAATAGTTTGCGGCAAGAGGCCGGGCTACGCTCCAGCAGGGTAGCCAGTTCGTCATAGGCATAGCCGAACACTTCGCGCAGCACCCACACCACCCGCTGCGACGGCGTCAGCTGTTCGAGTACCAGCAGGAATGCCAGCGACAGGGTTTGCCAGCGCCCGTGCAGCGCCTCCGGGGCGGAGGATGCCTCGTCTTCAATCAGCGGCTCCGGCACCCAGGGACCGGCGTAGTTCTGTCTGCGCCGGCTGCGCAGTTGATCCAGGCACAGGTTGCTGAGCATTCTGGTCAGGTAGGCCTGGGGGTTGTCCGGTAGCCATTTCAGTGCTTGCCAGCGCAGCCAGACTTCCTGGGCTATATCTTCCGCCTCGCTGTGACTGCCAAGCATGCGGTAAGCCAATGCCAGCAGGCGCGGGCGCTCGCCAAGAAACACCTGCAGGTCACTCATGTCTTGTCCTTATCTGCAAAGCGCTGGGCCAGCGGTAGATGCGCCAGCCATAGCTCAGCTCCCAGCGCGGGGCTATCCAGACCAGCGCGCATAGCATCCGCTTGATCAGCGCTGCGCGCCAGCCACCCAGCCAGCGGGATTGGGCGTTGTCGTCGCCATCGGTGAGTTGCCAGATACCGTCGCGCCGCCCCAGGCTGAGACAACGCAGCACGTAGGCGAAGCTGAACGGTTGGCTCGGTTGGCCGTTCAGCCAGGCCGCCAATTCCGCTCCGGCATGGCCGCCAGTGGGCAACGCGGTGGCGCAGGACAGCCGCTGGCTGCGGCCATCGCCAAGAATCACCGCAGCGCAATCGCCCGCCGCCCAGGCCTGTTCACAGCCTTCGATGCGCAGGTCCGGGCCCACTCGCAGGCGGCCGTCGGCGCTCAGCGGCAAGCCGCTGCTGGCCAGCACCGGGTTGGCGCGTAGGCCACCACACCAGAGCATGCGGTTAAAGGCGATAAAGCGTCCGTCGTCGAGCCATAGACCATGGGGTTCGGCGCGTACCACCCGCGCCAGTAACAATTGCACGCCTTGATGCTGCAGTACACGGCAGGCATGGCGGCGGCTGCTGTCGCAGAAATCGGCTAAGGGCTGTGGGCCGATCAGGCTGACGCGTAGCCCGGGATAGCGCTCGGCCAGCTCGCTAGCGCATTCGACGCCGGCTAGCCCGCTACCTATTACCGCCAGGTGGCCGCGCTGATCGGCCAGGCTGCGCAGCTCGGCAGCACGCTGCTTCAAGGGCTGGTCGAACGCCAACTGCCAAAGGTGCTGCGCGCCCGGCAATTGCGGCGGTGCGCTGACGCTGCCCAGGGCGCAGATCAGTGCGTGATAGACCAGCGTGCGCTGGCTGGTGCCGTCATCGATCAGCACCTCTCGCCGCTGCGCATCCCATTCCAATACTTCAGCCTGGATGAACTCAATGCGCGCCCTGGCCAGCAAAGGCGCGAGCCTGGCGCGTCTGACCTTGCGTCCCGCCAGCAGCTCATGCCAGCGCACCCGTTGTTGAAAATGCGCCTGGCTGGCGATCAGCACGATGTGCGCCTGCGGAGCGTGTTTGCGCAGCCGAGCCGCGGCCAGCAGACCTGCGTAGCTGCCGCCTAGAATCAAGATGGGTAACGACATGGTTGGCCTCCATGGATAAGGTCTAACCAGACGAACAGCCTCGCCCATTTGTGACGCAGCCCAGCTATCAGCAGCTTCCCTATCGCTCAACCCGAACAAGAAGATTCCCGCGATCCTCGATCCCGACGGGCGGAATGATTGGCCGCTGGCGCTGTTTGAGTCCGGTGCGATTCTGCTGTGTTTGGCTGAAAACCGCGCATCTGTAGCCCGCTAATGCTGCTGCTCGCTACCAGGCCCTGCAATGAATGATGTTCCTGATGGACGGGATCGGGCCGATGTTTTTATTTTCCCCATCTGCTTTGCGCGCCAGATGCGTTTGTTGCACGGCCTGCTCTGGTCAGGGCTTGGCGATTTCTGAACGCGGCGGCTAAAGGCCCAGGCACTAGGCAACCTCCGGGCTTGCAGCATCTGTCCGGCCCATCGCTTCGGTAAACCCCGGGCAAAAAAAACCGCCCGAAGGCGGTTTTTTATGCGCTGCGGCTTAGAGCTGCGGGCCGGCGTTTTTGATCGCGTCGCTGACATCGAACTTCTTGAAGTTTTCGATGAACAGCTTGGCCAGGCCTTTCGCGGCTTCGTCGTAGGCGTTCTGGTCGGCCCAGGTGTTGCGCGGGTTGAGCAGATTGGTTTCGACGCCCGGTACCGAGGTCGGTACGCTGAGGTTAATGATCGGCAGTTGCTCGGTTTCGGTACCGATCAGCGCGCCGCTCTGGATTGCCGCGATCACGCCGCGGGTGGTCGGAATGTTGAAACGCTTACCGACGCCGTAGCCACCGCCGGTCCAGCCGGTGTTGACCAGGTAGACCTTGGAGCCGAAGCCGCGGATGCGCTTGATCAGCAGTTCGGCATATTCGCCGGCCGGGCGCGGGAAGAAGGGGGCGCCGAAGCAGGTGGAGAAGGTCGACTTGATGCCGCTGCCGCTGCCCATTTCGGTGGAGCCGACCAGCGCGGTGTAGCCCGAGAGGAAGTGGTAAGCCGCTTGCTCCTCGTTGAGGATCGATACCGGCGGCAGTACGCCGGTGAGGTCGCAGGTCAGGAAGATCACCGCGTTCGGCTCACCACCGAGGTTCTTCTCGGAGCGCTTCTCGACGAACTCCAGCGGGTAAGCGGCGCGGCTGTTCTGGGTCAGGCTGTCGTCGGTGTAGTCCGGTACGCGCTCGCTGTCGAGCACGACGTTTTCCAGCACGGTGCCGAACTGGATGGCTTTCCAGATCACCGGCTCGTTCTTCTCGGACAGGTCGATGCACTTGGCGTAGCA
>CBIHLF010000038.1:0-49305 GCA_966210435.1 uncultured Pseudomonas sp.
CGACCAATTGGTTAAAAGCCAACTGCTCTACCAACTGAGCTAACGACCCAACGCGCTGCGCATGATACTGATTTAATTCATTAAATCAACAAAAAACGACAAACTTTTAGCGATAGCGGGTTGGATCGACCACACCGGCGCTGGCGAATCCCGCTGCGCGCAGCCGGCAACTCTCGCACTTGCCGCATGCGCGGCCGTCCGCATCGGCCTGATAGCAAGACACCGTCAACCCATAGTCGACGCCGCGCTGTATGCCCGCCTGAATGATCTCGGCCTTGCTCATGTACTGCAACGGCGCCTGGATGCGAAAGCCCTGCCCCTCGACACCGGCACGGGTCGCCAGATTGGCCATGCGCTCGAAAGCCTCGATGAATTCCGCGCGGCAATCCGGGTAGCCGGAGTAATCCACCGCGTTGACGCCGATAAAAATATCCCGCGCGCCCAACACCTCGGCCCAACCCAGAGCCAGCGCCAGAAACACCGTATTGCGCGCCGGCACGTAGGTAATCGGAATACCCTCGGTCGGCGTTTCCGGCACATCGATGCTGCTGTCGGTCAGCGCGGAACCGCCAATGCCGTTGAGGTTAATCCCGACCACCTTGTGCTCGACCACGCCCAATTGCTGCGCCACGCGCTCAGCGGCCTGTAACTCGGCGCGATGCCGCTGGCCGTAGTCGAAGCTCATGCTGTAGCAGCTGTAACCCTGCGCCTTGGCCAACGCCACCACGGTGGCCGAATCCAGGCCACCGGACAGAAGAATCAGCGCTTTTTTATCGCTCATCGATAACACCCCGTTTTTTCGAACCTGCGGGGCAGCCAGGGTGCCCCGGGGCTCCGCTCAGATCGCAAATGTTTACTTGGTCGAACCCTGCAGCGCTTTCGCGCAATGGCTCAATGACCTGGCTCGTCGTTCCAGAGAATCTTGTGCAACTGCATCTGCAGGCGCACAGGCAGATTGTCGGCGACTATCCAGTTGGCTAGGGAACGCGCATCCAGCTCGTGATGACTGGGCGACATCAGCACTTCGCCGGCGCGCTTGTCCAATCGGTACTGGATCAGTTTGCTTACCGCCCAGTCATAGTCTTCGCGCGAGCAGATGACGAACTTGACCTGGTCGTTGGGCGTCAACAACTCGATATTCTCGTAGCGGTTGCGCCCCACTTCCGCCGAGCCCGGCGTTTTCAGGTCCAGCACCTTGCTCACCCGCGGATCGACCGCCGAAACATCCAGGGCGCCGCTGGTTTCCAGCGACACCTCATAGCCGGCGTCGCACAGGCGCTCGAGCAAGGGAATGCAATTGGGTTGAGCCAACGGCTCGCCGCCAGTCACGCAGACGTAGCGCGGCTTATAGCCGGCCACCTGCTCGACGATGGCATCCAGTGACTGGATCTCGCCGCCGCTGAATGCGTAAGCGGTGTCGCAGTATTGGCAACGCAAAGGACAGCCGGTCAGGCGAACGAACACAGTCGGCAAGCCGGCGGTGCGCGTCTCGCCCTGCAGCGAGTAGAAAATCTCGGTAATGCGCAGGGTTTCTTGCATATCAGCCACGGGCGTGACGGCTAAACAGGCCATCCGCCTCCGTTGCGGGAAAAGGGGCGCGAATTGTATACGAAAAAATTTCCGGGAGAAATTTTTAACGTCGCGCAGCGACGGCCAGAAGGGTGGCCGCCAGGGATGGCAGGCCATAAAAACGCCCCGGGAGAATTCTTAGCGCCGCGTAGCAACGAGTCGAACAACCGCCGCCAGGGATGGCAGGTAACAAAATGACCATGTACCCATTACATGCGGCATGGGTTACCCGGGGAAAAGTGACACTGCTTGCAGAGGCCGCAATGCGTAGGGCGCGCCATGCGCACCAGCGTCAGCGCAGATTCTTGGTGCGCACGGCGCCCCCCCACGAAGCCAGTCCCCACTTAAGCGCCGATGCCTGAGGACGGGGATATAGCTAATAAAAAACCCGCGCAAAGCGCGGGTTCGTCGATCCTCAGCTCAGCCTTTACTGCAAGCGCTGCAAGTCCCGCTGGGCCAATTGCGCGGCCGAACTGCCCGGATACTGGGCGACCACTTGGCGCAGGATGCCCTTGGCTTTGTCGGTATTGCCCAGACGCTGCTCGACATCGGCGAGCTTGAACAAGGAATCGGGTACCTTGGCATGGCTCGGGTAAGCCTGGCTGACCTTGGCGAACGCCTGACCGGCGCCTTGCAGATTGCCCTGCGCCAGGTTCACTTCGCCCAGCCAATACTGCGCGTTGCCGGCGTATTGACTGTTCGGATACTTACGCAGGAAAGCGCTGAAAGCCTGATTGGCCTTATCGAAGTCCTTGGCCTTGATCAGGTCGAAAGCGGCATCGTAGAACAGCTTTTCCTTCGCTGGATCGGCCGACTGCTCGCCACCTGCGGTTTGTTGTGCCTGCCCTACAGGAGGGACCGGCGCGCCGCTGGCGTCAATGGCGCCATCGGCTGGAGAATTCTGGTTGGTCGCAGCACCGGCTGCCGCACCACTCATGCGTCTATCGAGCTCCTGATAACGCTCCAGGCTCTCTTGCTTGAGGTGTTGGATTTCGTTCTGCTGCTCTTCGAGCATGCCGCGCAGTTGCGCGATTTCCTGCTGCATCTGCTGCAACTGGCTGAACAGCATGCCTTGCGCCGAGGCAGGGGCCGTGGCCCCTCCCCCGACGTAGGCGCCGGACGTGCCGTAACCTTCGGGTGGGTAACTACCGCCATATTCGGCGTTGTTGTCCACCACGGGAACCTCGGCCATCGCCGCGAACGGCAGACTGAGGAGTAAAACGGCTAAAGCACGTCGGCAGGTCTGCATATCGAATTACTTACGCAGTTCGACGCGGCGGTTTTGCGCCCAGGATTGCTCGTCGTTGCCAGTGGCAACCGGACGCTCTTCACCGTAGGAAACCAGCTCCAGCTGAGCCGGGGAAACGCCCTGCAGAACCAGGTAGCGCTGAACGGCCTTGGCGCGACGCTCGCCCAGAGCCATGTTGTACTCACGGGTGCCGCGCTCGTCAGCGTGGCCTTCCAGAACGACGCGAGCGCCGTTGCCTTTCAGGTCCTTGGCATGAACGTCCAGAGCGCGCATGGCTTCCGGTTTCAGGTCCGAGCTGTCGTATTCGAAGTAGAAGGTGGTGATAGCGCGCAGAGCCGCTTCTTCGCTCAGGCTGCCATCGACGTCGCCAGTGTTGGCGCCGTAACCGGCGTTAGGATCGGTAGCGCCTTCGCCAGCAGCATCGCCGCCCTTGGAGGAACAACCAACTGCCACGGCGAGAGCCAAACCCAGCGCAGCGAACTTACCAAATTTCAACATTTCCATCATGTAGCTCCTAATGAACCCCAGTGTGTTAAGCAAATTGTGAAGCAAAGGTGAAGCACCGCATCAGTTCAGGAAGGGGGACCAGGAAGGCTCTCGAACTTCGCCTTGAGCGGTAGGAAGAGGGAGCCTTACGCGACCATTGGTGGACGCTAACATCAAGACTCCCCGACCCTGCTGGCGGGTGGCGTAGATTAGCATGACGCCATTTGGCGCAACAGTGGGCGACTCGTCCAGACTGGTGTCCGACAAGATGCGCAAATTGCCGCGCTGCAGGTCCATCGCCGCCACCTTGAACACGGTGTAACCATCCTGACGATGAATCATCACCAGGGTTTTTTCATCAGCGGACAGTTTCGGGTTGGCGTTGTAGTTGCCTACAAAGGTCACACGCTCCACTGCGCCGCTGTTGATATTGGTTTTGTAAATCTGTGGTTTTCCCGAGCGGTCGGACGTGAAATATAGCGTCTGACCATCCTTCCCCCAGAAAGGTTCGGTATCGATCGAACCCTGGTTGGTCACCCGCCGCAATTGGCGACTGCCCATGTCCATTACATAGATTTCCGGATTGCCGTCCTTCGACAGCACGAAGGCCAGGCGATTGCCGTCCGGCGACCAGGCTGGCGCGCCGTTGAGGCCTTCGAAGTTGGTGATCTGCTCACGACGACCGGTGTCGATGTGCTGCACGAAAATTCGCGGACGCTTCTGCTCGAAAGAGACATAGGCGATGCGTTTACCGTCCGGCGCAAAGGATGGCGACAGGATCGGCTCGCGCGATTGCAACAAGGTCACCGCGCGGGCGCCGTCGTAATCGGAGCGCTGCAGGGTGTAGCGGGTGTTGTTGACCGAAAAGCGCTCGGCGGTCACATAGAGCAAGCGGGTGGAAAACGCGCCCTTGACCCCGGTCAGCTTCTCGAATGACTGGTCAGCGATATGGTGGGCCATATCGCGTATTTGATCGACACCACCACCGACGCTGCCGGCCAACACCTGTTGCTCGGTGGCGACGTTGAACAGGGCGAACTGCACCTGCAGACGTCCACCGTTGGGCACCATATTGCCGACGAGCACGTACTGGGCGCCCAGCGCTTTCCAGTCGCGATAGATCACTTCACTGGCCTGGGTCGGCAGGCTGATCATGTTCTGCCGGGCAATGGGCTCGAACACGCCGGAATTGCGCAGGTCCTTGCCAATGATGTCCGCCATGTCGTCCGGCAATACGCTGCCGCTTTGCCAGCCAAAGGGGACGACGGCGATGGGGGTGGCGCGGTCGGTACCATCAACAATCATCAACGGGTTAGCAGCCTGCGCAACGCCAACGAGAAGAGTAAGCCCCAGTAGGGCGATACGTATCAAGGTATTCACAGAATTCATTCCCTCGGTTGGAAAATAATGTCGCGTTGCCTATACAGCCGGTCAAAGGTAGCTCTATCTAGATCTTGCATCTGGGGAATACGGCCGACATTGCGCACCGCCGCCACAGACGAGCTATCGAACGCCCCATCACCACTGGAGCGAGTGACACTAACATTAGTAATAGTCCCGTCCGGCAGCATCTGAATCTGCAGCTGAACACTCATTCCAGGACGGGCTGACATCGGCTTCTGCCAGCTTTCTGTAATCAGCCTGGTAATTAAATCATCCAAATTACCCGCCACCTCATCGCCCTGAGTCTCAGCCATCGCTTGCTGACGCCCCACGTCTTCGGAGAGCAACTCGGCCAAAGCCGCGGCCTTCTTGTCTTCCAATGCTTTGCGCTGCGCAGCCTCAGCGGCCTTCTTCTTGGCATCCTCAGCAGCTTTCTTTTTAGCTGCTTCGGCTGCTGCCTTTTTCTTCGCTTCTTCTGCCGCCTTCTTCTTCGCGTCCTCGGCGGCTTTCTTCTTCGCCGCCTCATCCGCGGCTTTCTTCTTGGCGATATCCGCTAGCTTCTTCTGTTCGGCGGCCTTTTTCTCGGCATCGGCTTTTTTCGCCGCTTCGGCCTTCTTGGCCTCTTCGGCCTTTTTCTGCTCCGCAGCCTTGGCTGCAACCGCCTGCTTTTCCTGCTCGGCTTTTTTCTGCTCGAGCTGTTCGGTCTCATAGATAGGCGCGGTGGTTTTCTTGATTTCCCCGGCGATTTTCTGATTGGTCTGGGTGGTGGCCTGACTCTGCGACTGCAACTTATATAAGGTCGCCTGCACCACCGGCCTCGCCGGCGGAAGATCCGGGGCGAAGGCGAAGCTGACGAACAGCATGGCGAACATCAGCACATGCAGCGCCACGGCCCAAAGCACCGGCCAGAACAGGCTTTCCGAAGGGGAACGCTCGCGCTGCTGCATCAGGGGGCCTCGGTAATCAGCCCGACGTTACCGACGTCGGCCTGCTGCAGGCCGCCCATGGCCGCCATTACGGTGCCGTAATCGACCGCCTTGTCACCGCGCACGAATACCTGCACCTGCTTACCCTGGGTACGGCTCTGGTTGATGATCGCGGTCACCGCGCGGGTCATTTCTTCCAAGGTCATCGCCTGGTCCTGCACAGTATCGACATCGACCTCGGTACCCATATTCCAGTAATAGGTCTTGTCGGCCTTGATCGATATGGTCAGCACCTGGGCGTTGTTGTCCTGCGGCAAGACCTCGCTGCTGACTTTCGGCAGATCGACCTTGACCCCTTGATTGAGCATCGGCGCAGTCACCATAAAGATCACCAGCAGCACCAACATCACATCGATGTAGGGCACCACGTTCATCTCGGCGACCGGCTTGCGTCTGTTGCGAATTCTCGCCATGGCTTAGAAAACCTGTATTGAAAATGCCGAGGGCTTAGTCGTCGCTGGTGTGCACTTTGCGATGCAGAATCGCCTGGAACTCGTCGGCGAAGGTGTAATAACGGCCGATCAGCATCTCGCCGCGCGAGGAAAAACGGTTATAGGCAATGACCGCCGGGATGGCGGCGAACAAACCGATGGCCGTGGCGATCAACGCCTCGGCGATACCCGGCGCGACTGTGGCGAGAGTTGCCTGTTGCACCTGGGCCAAGCCGCGGAACGAGTTCATGATCCCCCAAACGGTGCCGAACAGACCGATATAAGGACTGGTGGAACCGACGGTGGCGAGAAACGGCAGGCTCTGCTCGAGCTTCTCTTCTTCGCGCGAAATGGCCACGCGCATGGCGCGCGCCACAGCGTCCATCACCGCGTCAGGGTCGACGCCCTGCTGCTGACGCAAGCGCGAGAACTCCTTAAAGCCGGCGCGGAAAATCTGCTCCAGCCCGGAATCCGGATCCGGGTTGCTGCCCGCTTGACGATACAGCTTGGACAGGTCGATACCGGACCAGAAGCGCTCTTCGAAATTATCCAGGGCGCGCTTGGCCGCGCGCAGCAAGGTGGTGCGCTGAAAGATCATGACCCAGGAGGTGACGGACGCAGCCACTAGCGTCAACATCACCAATTGCACCACCAGGCTGGCGTTGCTGATCAAACTCCACATCGACATATGGTCAACGGCGTTGGCTTCCACGCTTACTCTCCTGCTCTACTAGATGTACCCGCGCCGCCCTGCTCGGCAAAGGCCGCACGCAGAACTGGGGGAATAGCCCGGGGTTTCAAACTACTGGCGCCGACACAGGCCACCAAAAACTGCCCCTCACAGAGCAGCACATCATCCGCCACGCGCCTGACCTGTTGACGAAAACGCAGGCTGACACGGTTCAACTCGATCACTTCGGCCGTTACCAGCAACTCGTCGTCCAGACGGGCCGGCGCGTGATAGCGCGCCTCTGCCGAATGCACGACGAATAACAGGCCCTCACCTGCCAGCGCCGACTGGGCAAAACCCAGATCACGCAGCCGCTCGGTGCGAGCCCGTTCCATAAATTTGAGGTAGTTGACGTAGTAGACGATGCCGCCCGCATCGGTGTCTTCGTAATAAACCCGACAACGATGGGCGAAAGGCTGAACTCCGTTTGATGCGCGCATACTCTAGTGCCGGCTCCCGATCTTGCCAATCGCCTGAGGTAAGTATTTTTTTCTATTCATTGTCGTCCGCAAATAGATCGGCACTTGGCAATTCGCCCATACGCTTGGGCGTATTCAGACCAAAGTGCAAGTAGGCATGACGAGTGACCACGCGCCCACGCGGGGTGCGCATGATGTAACCCTGCTGAATCAGGTAGGGCTCCAATACGTCTTCGATGGTGTGGCGCTCTTCGCTGATCGCCGCCGCCAGGTTGTCGACCCCGACCGGGCCGCCGTCGAATTTCTCGATCATGGTCAACAACAGCCGACGATCCTGATGGTCGAAACCGCGCTCGTCGACATCCAGCAGGTTCAACGCCTTGTCGGCGATGGCCTGGGTGATCTGGCCCTGGCCGCGCACTTCGGCGAAGTCGCGCACACGGCGCAGTAGGCGGTTGGCGATACGCGGGGTGCCACGGGCGCGCCGGGCGATCTCGAAGGCGCCCTGCTGCTCGATCGGCAAGCCGAGAATCCCCGCCGAACGCATGACGATGGTCGTCAGATCGTCGACGTTATAGAACTCCAGACGCTGGACGATACCGAAGCGGTCGCGCAGCGGATTGGTCAGCATGCCGGCGCGAGTGGTGGCACCGACCAGGGTGAACGGCGGCAAGTCGAGCTTGATCGAGCGCGCCGCCGGACCTTCGCCGATCATGATGTCGAGCTGGAAATCCTCCATGGCCGGGTATAGCACTTCCTCGACGATGGGCGACAGGCGATGGATTTCATCGATGAACAACAGATCGCCCGGCTCCAGATTGGTCAGCAGAGCAGCCAGATCGCCCGGACGTTCGAGTACCGGACCCGAGGTGCTTTTGATCGAGACGTTCATTTCCTGGGCGATGATATTGGCCAGGGTGGTTTTGCCCAGACCGGGCGGGCCGAAGATCAGTGTGTGGTCCAGGGCTTCGCTGCGCCCACGGGCGGCCTGGATAAACAGCTCCATCTGTTCGCGCACATTCGGCTGACCGATGTAATCGGCCAGCTTGAGCGGACGGATAGCACGGTCGACCTGCTCGTCGCGGTCGAGCGTGGTCGAGGTAATCAGGCGATCGGCTTCTAGCACTACAGCATTCCCTTCAGGGCACGACGAATCAGATCTTCACTACTCAAGCCTTCTTCCTTGATGGCTGAGACGGCGCGACTGGCTTCCTGGGGTTTATAACCGAGAGAAATAAGTGCACTGACCGCATCATTCTCCGCGCTTATGACTGCGCCCTTGCCACGAGGTTCAACCGCCAACGGGGTCAGACCCGGCACGGTTTCCCAGGCCTTGAAGCGGTCCTTCAGTTCAACCAGCAAGCGCTCGGCGGTTTTCTTGCCGACGCCGGGTATCTTCACCAGCACCGAGGTGTCCTGCGCTTGCACGCAACGCACCAGCTCGTCGACCTCAAGCCCCGACATCAAGGCCAGGGCCAATTTAGGGCCGACGCCATTGAGGCGGATCAACTCGCGGAACAGCTCGCGCTCGCGCTTCTCAAAAAAGCCATACAACAGGTGCGCATCCTCGCGCACCACCAGATGGGTATGCAATGTCAGGGGTTCGCCCACCGCCGGTAAACGGTACAAGGTCGTCATGGGGACTTCCAGCTCATAACCCAGACCATTCACATCCAGAATTACATGGGGCGGGTGTTTCTCCGCCAGGGTACCGCGCAAACGTCCGATCACCGCTGCTTCCTTGAATATGCTTATAAACGAAGACGACCGGCACGCCGCTTGGCGCCGACCAGACCATGGGGTATCAGGCTCTGCCGATGGTGGGCATGGCAAAGCGCGACCGCCAGGGCGTCGGAGGCGTCGATCTGCGGTTTCTGCACCAACTTGAGCAGGTGCATGACCATCAGCTGCACCTGCTCCTTGTTCGCCCCACCGCTGCCGGAAATCGCCTGCTTGACCTGGGTCGCGGTGTATTCGGCGACATCCAGGCCCGCTTCGATCCCCGCGACTATGGCCACGCCCCGCGCCTGGCCAAGCTTGAGCGCCGAGTCCGGATTGCGCGCCATAAACACCTGTTCGATGCCCATGGTCACCGGCCCGTAGGTTTCGATGACCTCACGCACCCCGCGAAACACGATCTGCAGGCGCTCGGCCATGGAGCCGCTACCCGTGCGGATGCAGCCCGAGGCGACATATTCGCAACTGCGCCCGGTGTCGCGCACCACGCCATAGCCGGTAATGCGCGAACCGGGGTCGATGCCGAGAATCAAGGTCATTTAATGCCGCCCACTCGAACCGCCGATACTCACTGACCGGCCGCACTGTCTATTTATCCAGTTGCCGAGTATAGGGGCAGCCCATGCCGGCGTCACCCCGAATACGCCTGCGCACTCACCATGAAAAAAGCCGGAAGGGCCTGGGGCGACTTCCGGCTTGGCGAGCGACAATCGCGATCAGCCCAGCTGCTCCATGATCTCGTCGGGGATCTCGGCGTTGTGGTAGACGTTCTGCACGTCGTCGAGGTCTTCCAGCATGTCGATCAGCTTGATGACTTTCTGCGCGGTTTCCAGATCGGCGATGGGCGCGGCGATCGACGGGATCATCGATATCTCGGCCTCGTCGCCCTTGAACCCGGCGGCGCCGAGCGCCTCGTTCACCGCATGGAAGCCGGCGAAGGCGGTGTAGACATCCACCGAACCGTCGTCGTTGCTGACGATATCGTCGGCACCCGCCTCTAGGGCGGCGTCCATCAAGGCTTCTTCATCGACCCCGGGGGCGTAACTGATATGCCCCTTGCGCTCGAACATATAGGCCACCGAACCATCGGTGCCCAGGTTGCCGGCGCACTTGGTAAAGGCGTGGCGTACCTCGGCGGCAGTGCGGTTGCGATTGTCGGTCATGGCCTCGACGAAGATCGCCACGCCGCTTGGCGCATAACCTTCATAACTCAGCTCGATCATGTTGTCGGCTTCGTCGTTACCAGCACCCCGGGCGATGGCACGATCGATGACGTCACGCGACATGTTGGCCGTCAACGCCTTGTCCACGGCCAGACGCAGGCGCGGGTTGTCTGCCGGGACCGGCCCGCCATGCTTGGCAGCAACGGTCAGCTCACGAATAAGCTTGGTGAAAATCTTGCCGCGCTTGGCGTCTTGGCGCCCCTTGCGGTGCTTGATATTGGCCCATTTGGAATGACCAGCCATAACTCACTCCGGTTGTTGCAAGTTCGATAACGAGGCGTAAGAGTTCGAGCCTCTCCGTCCAGCTATAAAGAAGAAGCCTGGAAAACCAGGCTTCTTTTGACGCTTTACTCCGCCTTCGGCTGCTCACGCAGGCGAATATGCAGTTCGCGTAGAGCCTTGTTATCCACCAAACCCGGCGCCTGGGTCATGACACAGGCCGCGCTCTGGGTTTTCGGGAAGGCGATCACTTCGCGGATCGACTGGGCGCCGGTCATCAGCATCACCAGACGGTCCAGACCGAAGGCCAGGCCACCATGAGGCGGCGCACCGAACTTCAGGGCGTCGAGGAGGAAGCCGAACTTCTCCTGCTGCTCCTCTTCGCTGATGCCCAGTACGCGGAACACGGTCTGCTGCATGGCCTTGTCGTGGATACGGATCGAACCGCCGCCCAGCTCAGTACCGTTAAGCACCATGTCGTAGGCACGCGACAGCGCGGCGGCCGGGTTGGCTTCCAGCTCGGTCGGGCTGCAGCTCGGTGCGGTGAACGGGTGGTGCATGGCAGTCAGGCTGCCGTCGTCGTTTTCCTCGAACATCGGGAAGTCTACGACCCACAGCGGTGCCCACTCGCAGGTGAGCAGATTCAGATCATGACCCAGCTTGATGCGCAGCGCGCCCAGGGCCTCGCTGACGATCTTGGCCTTGTCGGCACCGAAGAACACGATGTCGCCATCGACCGCACCAACGCGATCGAGGATCACATTGATGTTGTCCAGCGGGATGTTCTTAACGATCGGCGACTGCAGGCCATCGACGCCATTGGCGCGCTCGTTGACCTTGATATAGGCCAGGCCCTTGGCGCCGTAGATGCCGACGAACTTGGTGTAGTCGTCGATCTGCTTGCGCGGCATGCTCGCCCCGCCCGGTACGCGCAGCGCGGTGACGCGGCACTTGGGGTCGTTGGCCGGACCGGCGAAGACCTTGAAGTCGACGTCCTTGAGCTGATCTTCGACGTCCACCAGTTCCAACGGGTTGCGCAGGTCCGGCTTGTCCGAACCGAAGCGGCGCATGGCCTCGGCCAGGGTCATGTGCGGCAGCTCGCCGAACTCGACATCCAGCACTTCCTTGAACAGGTTGCGCACCATGGTCTCGGTGATGCCCATGATGTCTTTTTCATCGAGGAAGCTGGTCTCGATGTCGATCTGGGTGAATTCCGGCTGGCGGTCGGCGCGCAGGTCTTCGTCACGGAAGCACTTGGCGATCTGGTAGTAGCGGTCGAAGCCGGCCACCATCAGCAGCTGCTTGAACAGCTGCGGCGACTGCGGCAGGGCGAAGAAGCTACCGGCGTGGGTGCGGCTCGGCACCAGATAGTCGCGCGCGCCTTCCGGGGTGGCGCGGGTGAGGATCGGGGTTTCCACGTCGAGGAAGCCGTTGTCGTCGAGGTAGCGGCGGATGCTCGAGGTGATGCGCGAGCGCAGCTTGAGCTTCTCGGCCATCTCCGGGCGACGCAGGTCGATGAAGCGATAACGCAGACGGGTTTCTTCGCCCACGTCGGTGTATTCATTGAGCGGGAACGGCGGAGTTTCCGCCTCGTTCAGCACTTCCAGTTCGTAGCCCAGCACTTCGATAGCGCCGGAAGCTATATTGGCGTTACCGGCACCCGCCGGTCGCAGCCGCACCTTGCCGGTGATTTTGACTACGTACTCGCTGCGCACTTTGTCTGCCGCGGCAAAGGTTTCGGCGCGATCGGGGTCGAATACCACCTGGGCCAGGCCTTCACGGTCGCGGATATCGAGGAAGATCACCCCGCCGTGATCGCGACGGCGATGGACCCAACCGCAAAGGGTGACTTCCTGACCTTCCAGGCTCTCGTTCAGTTGGCCGCAATAGTGGCTGCGCATCATGGGGTAATCGCTTCTCTTGAGTCTTGAATTCGTTGGGCCGCAGGGCGGCGCGCGTGTCCGGATCATGCCCGCCAGAGGGGTTGCGCAACGCTTTCCGCAACCCGCATTTCGCGGCAAAGCGCAGGATTATATATGGTTAAGTCGCTACTTGCAGCCGCCCGCCCACGCGCTTTCGTCAAGGCTTTCTATACTGAGGGTTCTCACTACAGGAGAGCGGCCATGGCCAAGCCAACCCTCGCCGAAATACCCCGCGATCTGCTGGACGACTTCCGCCAGGAAACCGCCGAGCAATTCCAGCGCAGCGAACAGCTGCTGATCGAACTGGAGCAAGCGCCGGACGATCCCGAGCGCTTACATAAGCTGTTCCGCCAGATCCACAGCCTCAAAGGCAACCTGGGCTACATCGGCCTCAACGCGCGCATGCCGCTGCCGCAAGCACTGGAAGACGTCCTCTCATGCCTGCGCGAGGCGCAATTGAGCTTCGACAGCCTGCTGGGCGATATCCTTCTGCTCAGCCTCGACAACCTCAAGGAATTGATCGCCCAGGATCTCGGCGGCGCACCCGCACGACTGGATGCCGCACAGGTCGATGCGCTCTGCAAAGCCCTCAGCGCCTTGGCGACGACACCGAGCAATCGCCAGATGGATGCGCGCCGTGCGCTGTTGCTCAAGCTCGACCCCAATACCCAACTGGTCAACCCGCCCACCTTGGGCGCGCCTCAGGCGGAACAGCTGCTGGAACGCCACGGCATTGCACTGGATGCCGACCTGCTGTTCTTCGTCGAGCTGATGCAAGCCAGCGAACGCCGCTCCCGCTACTGGCAGGGCCGCGGCATGCGACAACTGGACCTGGCGCTGATGATCAACCGCATCGGTGGCACACCCGAGCCACCGGATCAACTCGCCGCAGCCGTTTGCCTGCACGACCTCGGCATGGCGTTTCTGCCACTGGAAATGCTGCACAAGGACGCCAGCTTCAATCGCGAAGAACGTCGCCATATGCAATCCCACCCGCGCTTGGCCTACGACCTGCTCAAGCGCATGCCCAATTGGCAGGCTGCTGCCGAAATAGCCCTGCAACACCAGGAGCATGCCGACGGCAGTGGCTATCCGAAAGGCCTGCAGGAAGTGGAAATCAGCGCCGGCGCACTGATTCTGGCCATCGTCGACACCTTCGATGCACGCACCCATGAGCGCGCCCATCAGACCCTGAGCAAACGCCCACTGCTGCGCGCCATACTTGAAATCAACGGGCTTGCCGGCAGCCAGTTCAGCGCATACTGGGTCGAGCAGTTCAACCACGCGCTCAACCAGCATCCGGAACTGGCTCACCAGTAGAACCCCCACACGCCAGACCGGCGTCCATCAACCGAACCGAGGCGCGCGCCACACATTTATGCGATCACTCACAGGCAAGGTAGCCGTAATCACCGGCGCAGGCTCCGGCATTGGACGCTCGCTCGCACATCGACTCGCCAGCGAGGGCTGTCATCTGGCCCTCGCCGACAACCACCCGGAAAATCTGCAAAACGTCGCCACCGAGCTGCGCGAACGCGGTCACCAGGTGAGCAGCCATATCCTCGACGTCGCCGACCGCTCCGCCGTGTTCGCATTTGCCGACGAGGTATTGAGCCAGCACGGGCGCGTCGAGTTGGTCATCAACAATGCCGGCGTATCGGTCTCGCAAACCGTCGCTGAACTGAGTTTCGACGATTTCGAATGGTTGATGAACATCAACTTCTGGGGCGTGGTGCATGGCACCAAAGCTTTTCTGCCCCATCTGCTGAAGGCCAACCAGGGGCATATCGTCAACATCTCCAGCCTGTTCGGGATCATCGCGCTGCCCACCCAGGCCGCCTATAACGCCAGTAAATTTGCCGTACGCGGTTTTACCGAAGCGCTCCGCCAGGAGCTCGACTCGAGTAACGTCGGCGTGAGCTGCGTCCACCCGGGAGGCATAAGAACCAATATCGCTCGGGCCGCCCGGTTTTATCAGGGCATGGATGGCAACCGCGACGCCACGCGCGCGGCGGCCGACTTCGGCAGACTCGCCCGCACCACCCCGGAGCGGGCAGCCAGCCTGATCGTCGAAGGCATAAAGGCCAGGCGACCGCGCATCCTGATCGGCGGCGACGCGCGATTGCTGGATATCCTGCAACGCCTGCTGCCGACCGGTTATGCGAGCGTACTGCGCAAGCTGTTACGCCGATAATTGAACTGCCAAGCCAGCCATTACCTCTAACAATGATGTCTATTGATATAAGCCAGGATCAAAAACAACAGGGCTGTGCAATAGTTTGCCAATCAACTTGAGAGGAGAAAAATCTATGGAAATCAATATTGGAATCGCCGAACAAGATCGAGCGGCCATCGCCGAAGGCCTGTCCCGACTGCTCGCGGACACTTACACCCTGTACCTGAAAACCCACAACTTCCACTGGAACGTCACCGGCCCCATGTTCAACACCTTGCACCTGATGTTCGAGGGGCAATACACCGAACTGGCCCTGGCGGTCGATTTGATCGCCGAGCGCATCCGTGCACTCGGTTTCCCGGCCCCCGGCACTTACGCCGCCTACGCCAGGCTGTCCTCGATCAAGGAGGAAGAAGGCGTACCCAGCGCAGCGGAAATGATCAAACAATTGGTACAAGGCCAGGAGGCCGTGATCCGCACCGCCCGCGGTATTTTCCCGCTACTGGACAAGGTGAGTGACGAACCGACCGCCGACCTGCTGACACAGCGCATGCAGGTGCATGAAAAAACCGCCTGGATGCTGCGCAGCCTACTCGCCGAATAACATCAACAATGACTCACAAAGGCCCGACTTGTCGGGTCTTTTGCTATGCGCCTGACACTTGCCTGTTCTATGCTTTGCACATTCGCACCCCCACCTCAGTGATAGGCATGAGCAAGTCAAACAAGCCTCCGTCGATTCTGGAGCTTTACCCCGAAGAGACCCGCGAAGCGGCGGCGCTGCTGCGCCAGGCCGTGCCACTGATGGTGCGCCATGATATTCCGCCCAACCCCGTGCATTACGCACTCTGGTACACCTATAGCCGCGGCAAGGAACCGGAGCTGAATCAGCGCCTGGACAAAGCCTTGCGTGACTTCGACAGTTTCCCCCCGGAAACCGCGGTGAAATTGTTTCGCGACTACATCATCCGCGGCGAACTGGAAGATGCGCGCTCGGGCCAGCAGCAAGTTATCGAATTGGTCGATGATATCGAAGGCAACATAGAGACCAGCGTCATTGGCAGCCGCAACTATCAAATCAGCCTGCAGCATGGCCTTGCAGCCCTGCAGGAGCCGGTCATCGACGACCTGCCCACTGTATTGATCGAGCTGCAGGAGAACACCCAGCAGATGCAGAGCCAGCAGGAAAAGTTCCTGCACCGCCTGCGCGCCGCGCAAGATGAGATCAAGAACCTGCGCAGCCAGCTGGAACGCGCCCACCTGGCGGCAACCCTGGACAGCCTGACGCAGGTATTCAACAGAAGCGCCTTTACCCGGCTGCTTGAACAGGCCCTGAACAAGGGGCACGAGGGTATTGCGCTGATAATGCTGGATATCGACCACTTCAAGGAGTTCAACGACCAATATGGTCACCCGCTCGGCGATCGGGTGCTGCAGCATGTCGGCCAACTCATGCGCAACCTGCTACCGGCCAACGCCATGGCCGCGCGCTATGGCGGCGAGGAGTTCTGCGTAATTCTTCGCGAATGCGACGACGAAGCCCAGGCTCACGCCTTCGCCAACAAACTGCGCCTGAAGATTCAGTCCCTGCGGATCAAGGTGCGCAGCACCGATCAGATACTCGACAGCATCACCGCATCGTTCGGCTACTCGCTCGCCAAGGCCGGCGACAATCTGGAAAGCCTGCTTACCCGCGCCGACGATGCCCTCTACGAGGCCAAGCGCAACGGCCGCAATCAGGTCCACCCTGCCGCGCCAGAGCCAGCGCTATCCGCTTGATTTGAGTCGCCCTGCCGTTTGCTGTTAAATACGCCCCGTGCCGTCAATCACCCCCTGGTTGACGCATAGGCTGCTTTCGCGCAAGGCCCAACTTCCTCCATTTCACCCAGCCCGCGCGGCCAGCTCCTCCTGGCGTCCTTATAAATTTAGTGAGCTCATTGAACATGCTGAAAATCGTCCACCTGGTAACAGGCCTAGCCGCTCTGCTCTTGTCATTTGTCCCCAGCCTCCACGAAAACACCCAGCCATTTCTGCAACGACCTGAAGC
The DNA here is from genome assembly GCA_966210435.1 of uncultured Pseudomonas sp. GTDB lineage: Bacteria > Pseudomonadota > Gammaproteobacteria > Pseudomonadales > Pseudomonadaceae > Aquipseudomonas. The sequence continues at coordinate 16,578 of CBIHLF010000038.1, forward strand.
ATTGACCCTTGCCCTGCTCGGCCTGATCAACCTGATACTCGCCCCACAACTACCCATCTGGCACGCCGGCCTACGCCATCAACTGCAAAACTCGGTTTCGGCACTGTTGGTTCTCGCCAGCCTGTTGCAGGCCCTTGTGTTGCTGGCCCCCCTGCCGGTGATCGCCAACCAACCCGCGAGCCTATACAGCCTGTTGATCGTACTGCTGGCCGTCGTACTGCATCTGGCCACCAACCTGCGCCTGCAAACACGCACCCTCAGCGCACCGCGCGACATGACCGACCGCGAAACCGGTACTGTGAAGTGGTTCAACACATCCAAAGGTTTCGGCTTTATTTCTCGCGACTCTGGCGATGACATCTTCGTGCACTTCCGCGCCATCCGCGGCGAAGGCCACCGCGTCCTGGTCGAAGGCCAGCGCGTCGAGTTCTCGGTCATGCAGCGCGATAAAGGCCTGCAAGCCGAAGACGTGATCGCGGCAATGCCCGCCCGCCGTTAACCGCAGAAAACAAAAGGCCCGCCCGCAGACGTTCTGCAGGCGGGCCTTTTTATTTCGGCCGGGCAATCCAATCGCCGGATGAAACCGATCAATAGTGAGGCGGCGGCGCCTCGTCCTGTTGCATATCGAACTGATTGGACGACTCCTGCTGCCGCTTGGCCAAAGCCGCAAGCTGCAACTGCAAGCGCTCCAAAACCCGCTGCTGGGCTACCAGCACATCATTGAGCGCCTGAATAGTGTCATCCTGAAAAGCCAGACGACTCTCCAACTCGGTAATTCGTTCTTCCGTCGTCAAGACTCACACCTCGGCAAAGCAAAAGTTCTCAGTCAGGATCAGCTGCAGCTTTTCCCTGATGGCGGCGACCTGCTGCTCATCATACGGCTGTGCTGCATGCTTGCCCCAGACAGGCGCAGGCCAGGCGATATCGTCGCGACGACGCACGACCACATGCATGTGCAACTGACTGACCACATTGCCCAAGGTCGCAACATTCATCTTGTCTGCGGCGAAGGCATCCTTGAGTTTCTCTGCCAGCCAAGTGGTTTCCCGCCACAAGGCCTGCTGCTCCTCGGTATCCAACTGAAACAGCTCGCTGACCGGCTCACGCCTGGGCACGAGAATGAACCATGGATAGTGGGCATCGTTCATCAGCAGCAGGCGACACAGCGGAAAATCGCCCACCAGCAAGGTATCGTGCTGCAAGCGTGAATCCAGGGTGAACATATGAAATCTCCGTCCAGGCAATCGATCGCCCATTCTAGCGCCGCATCGTCCCCCCCTACGAGAACTCGACACTATGATGAAGCCCGCGCACCAAAACCATGCACCGCCGTACCAGTTCGTGCACCTTTTTGTTTCCTACCGTAATAACCCCATTACAGCGGTTACAATCAGCGCCGTTGATGGCAGTGAAAACGCCCGGCAACAACCCAATCAATCGCTTGTTCAAATACCCGTGAAGCAACGCTCAAATGTTTAGCCAGGGGCTTGAAGTGCGCATGCTCTCTGGATACAACATCCACGGGACACTAGAGGCAAGGGTAGAAAATGATAAATCCGTGACAGCGTGCATTTTGAGCACGGTTCTTGCCTTATGCTAGGCACCAACCTGAATGCCCCGCGCGCAGGTCAGTACAAGCGGATTCCCGTAGCGAAAAGCCGTTGGCGTTAACAGGCCGCAAGTGAAAGCTACAGAATTGCGACATTCTTTTTCACTCTTTGCGACATGATGAAAAAGAATTCGCAACGAATAGATTGCAACTATCGCCAATAAAGGCTGCGTGCTATAAGTTACCGCCGACACAAAAAGAAAGAGCTGTCCATACAATAAAACAGTGGACAGCGCAACTCTTCTAAACCAAGGAGCAATCACGATGCAAGTGATGAAGTGGAGCGTAATCGCCCTCGCAGTAGCAGCAGGCACCAGCCAAATGGCATTCGCCTCGAGCCAATCCGAGTCCAAGGGTATCGTTGAAGACACCAGCTTCAACATCTTCAACCGTGTTCTTTATCACAACCGTGATTACCGCACTGGCGGCCCTCAGCGTAACGCTCAGAGCTATCGTGAAGAAACCGGCCTGGGCATCCGCCTGCTGCTGGAATCCGGCTTCACTCAAGGTACCGTAGGCGTAGGCTTTGACGCTCACAGCCTTAGCAGCATCAAGCTGGATAGCGGTCGTGGTCGTCACAGTGCTGGTCATGGCCAATTTGACAGTGACAGCAATGGCCGCGGCGAAGACACTCAGTCCGAAGTGGGCGGCGCCATCAAGTTCCGCATCTCCGACACCGTCCTGAAGCACGGCAACATGTTCGTCGGCAGCCCTGTACTCAGCACCGATGACAGCCGCATCCTGCCTGAAGTCGCTACCGGCACCTTGCTGACCAGCAACGAAATCGAAGGCCTGGAACTGACTGCCGGCCGCTTCACCGCTATCAGCAGCCAAGTCAGCAGCGATCGTGACACCTTCAATGTGCCCGATATCAACATCTTCGGCGCAAGCTATGCGTTCAATGACAATTTCAGCGGCGCACTGCACTACTCCGACGCAGATGACAACTTCAATAAGACTTACGTCAACTTGAACTACAATCTGCCACTGGCGGACGACCAATCGCTGAACTTCGACTTCAATGGCTACCGCACCCGCGGGGACGGTCATGAAGACCAAGGCGAAATGGACAACAACATCTGGAGCCTGGCAGGTTCCTACACCATGGGTGCCCACAAATTCACCCTGGGCCACCAGCGCTCCACCGGTGACACCAGCTACCGCTATGGCGATATCGATGGTAATGGCACCATCTGGCTGAACAACTCCGTTCAGTACTCCGACTTCAATAACAAAGACGAAACCTCCTGGCAGGTTCGTTATGACGTCAACATGGCCTCCTATGGCGTACCGGGCCTGAGCTTCATGACCCGCTACACCATCGGCGACAATATTGACGCCGGGGCAGATGGCAGCGCTGAAGAGCGCGAGCTGGATATGGAAGCCAAGTACGTGATCCAGGAAGGCGCAGCGAAGGATCTGTCCTTCCGTATTCGTAACGCCTTCTACCGGGCCGATAACGACCTGGACGGCGATCTTAACGATTTCCGCCTGATCGTCGAGTACCCGCTGAGCGTCCTGTAATTCGGGCCATTCAGTTAGCGGTATAGCTGCATAAAAAAGCCCGACTTCGGTCGGGCTTTTTTGTGGGCGAGTATTTTGCGATTACAGCGGCAAGGCGTAGGTGCCCGTTACATGCGCGACCAATTCATCCACGTTCCCCGCCGAATACAACGACACTTCGCAGACCGCCTGACGCCGGCTCAAGCGTAGTATCCGTGCCTCAGCCAACAGGTCCACCGGCTTGGGCTTGACCAGAAAGTTGATATTTAAATTCGAGGTGACCGCCATCTCCACCCGCCCCAGGCGGCCCAACACTACGGCATACATGGCCGCATCGGCCAGCGCCATGATGGTCGGCCCCGACAGGGTGCCACCCGGCCGCACCAACTTGCTATGAAACGGCACCCGCGCCAGCACGCCGCCTTCGTCCAGTCGATCGATACACAGCTCGATATCTTCCGCCATGGGCAACCCGGCGCGTATCAGCGCCTGTACTTGTTCCGCCGTCAGTCCCGACATCACACTCTCCTCCCACTGGTTCTCGCCGCCATGCCCGGCAACCTGTACGCATCTGTACAGGCACCGTACAATGCCGGCCTATCGAAAGCCTTCGCAACCGACAAAACGGCCAAATATGCGTACCAGTCAGTTCCTGCTCTCCACCCTCAAAGAAACCCCTTCCGATGCCGTCGTGGTCAGCCATCAGCTGATGCTGCGCGCCGGGATGATCCGCAAACTCGCCTCCGGCCTCTATACGTGGCTACCCATAGGCCTGCGCGTGCTGCGCAAGGTGGAGAAGGTGGTGCGCGAAGAAATGAATGCCGCGGGCGCCCTCGAAGTGCTGATGCCTGGTATTCAGCCGGCCGAACTCTGGCAGGAGTCCGGACGCTGGGAGCAATACGGCCCCGAGCTGCTACGCATGAAGGACCGTCACGGTCGCGATTTCTGCGCCGGTCCGACCCACGAGGAAGTAATCACCGATCTGGCGCGCAACGAGCTGAACAGCTACAAGCAGCTGCCGATCAACCTGTACCAGATCCAGACCAAGTTCCGTGACGAGATCCGTCCGCGCTTCGGTTTGATGCGCGGCCGCGAGTTCATCATGAAGGACGCCTACTCCTTCCATATCGATCAGGCCTCGCTGCAGGAAACCTACGACCGCATGCATCAGGCCTACTGCAACGTGTTCAGCCGCCTGGGCCTGAATTATCGCCCAGTGCAGGCCGACACCGGCTCGATCGGCGGCACCGGCTCCCATGAGTTCCACGTTCTGGCCGAGTCCGGCGAAGACGATATCGCCTTCAGCGACAGCTCCGATTACGCCGCCAACATCGAGAAAGCGGAAGCCGTGCCTCGCGAAAGCGCCCGTGCTGCCGCCAGCGAAGAACTGCGCCTGGTCGATACGCCCAACTGCAAAACCATCGACGATCTGGTCAGCCAGTGCGGCCTACCCATCGAAAAAACCATCAAGACCCTGGTCGTGCATAGCGCCGAAGAGGGCAAGTTGATCGCCCTGATCATCCGCGGCGACCACGAACTGAACGAGATCAAGGCCGCCAATCTGGCTCAGGTCGCCAGCCCTCTGACAATGGCCAGCGAAGCCGAACTGCGCGCCGCCATCGGCGCCGGCGCCGGCTCCCTCGGCCCGTTGAACCTGCCGCTGCCGTGCATCGTCGATCGTTCGGTGGCCCTGATGAGCGATTTCGCCATCGGCGCCAACATCGACGACAAGCACTACCTTGGCGTCAACTGGGAGCGCGATCTGCCGCTGCCCGAAGTCGCAGACCTGCGCAACGTCGTCGCCGGTGACCCTAGCCCGGACGGCCAGGGCACCCTGGAGATCAAGCGCGGCATCGAGGTCGGGCACATCTTCCAACTCGGCACCAAATACAGCGAAGCCCTGAATTGCCAGGTACTGGGCGAAGCCGGCAAGCCGGTGACCCTGACCATGGGCTGCTACGGCATCGGCGTTTCCCGCGTGGTGGCTGCGGCCATCGAGCAGAACAACGACGAGCGCGGGATCCTCTGGAGCGATGCCCTGGCACCCTTCCAGATCGCCCTGGTACCGTTGCGCTACGAGACCGACGCAGTACGCGAGGCTACCGACAAGCTGTATGCGGATTTGACCGCGGCCGGCTTCGAAGTATTACTCGACGACCGTGACAAAAAGACCAGTCCGGGCATCAAATTCGCTGACATGGAATTGATCGGCATCCCGCATCGCATCGTCGTCAGCGACCGCGGCCTGGCCGATGGCAACCTGGAATACAAGAGCCGTCGCGAAACCGATGCGCAGGCGGTTCCCCTAGCCGACATCCTGCCGTTTATCCAGGCGCGTATCAGCCGCTGATTTTCAGCCCTTTAGCAAGAGTCATCATGTTCAAGCGAAACACCGTACACCTGGTCGGCGCCTTACTTGGCGCCGTCCTGCTTCTCAGCGGTTGTGCCAACCAGCTACCGCAACGCAGCGAGCATGAAGAGCGGATCGAGCGACGACTGCTCGACCACAACCTGCAGATAGACGTCGGCGAACCCGGCGTTCTCGAATTGCCCCAAAGGCGTGTGCGCGTACAGGAGCAAAAGACCTTCGAGGTCATGGCCTTCGCGGTCACCCGCCGTTACGATCGCTACACCCCGTACCAGGCATGGCGCGAGCTCTATGAAGTGCCATTGGGTGCGGTCGCGGTGGTTGCCGGCATCGGCGCCAACGTGCTCAATGTGGTGCTACTCGGCAGCCTGCCAGACAGTGCGACCAAGGACTGGATCAGCTACGGCTTCGCCGGCCTGAACCCGCTGATGAACGTCGAATCCAACGGCCGCTCGCAGCAGAATCTGGCCAGCCTGGACGAAAAACGCCAGGATGCGCGTACCGAATACTCCAGCCTGCCCTGGGCCGAACGCGTGGTCAGCGTCAAAGCCGGTGAACAGGCTCACGAGCTGCTTACCGACCGCAATGGCGTGCTGCGCCTCAACCTGCTCGACGGGCCCTTCGCCGAACAGGACGTCAGCCATATCGGCATTCTGCTGTTGAGCGTCGAAGACCCGCAGAGCGATACCCGCGCCGAGGCCAGCCTGCTGGTCAGCCATACCTTGCGCGGCAAGCTGCTGGAAGCCCACGGGCTGATCTACGACGACCTGGAAGACGACGACATCGCGCAATGGGTACACAGGGTCAAACGCCTGTCCGAGCTGGGTTTGGAAGAGGAAGCCAGCGAACTGGAACAGAGCCTGATCGAGCTGACCCGCAACGACCCGGAACTGCAGGAAGCCTTTCTCAAGGCCTTGATGCAGGATGCCGGGCGCCTGGTTGCCGATCCCGGCGCTAGCTGAACCGGCATGGCCGCGCGCTTCGCTCTGGCGTTATTGGGCCTGCTGCTCTGCATGCCGGCTCACGCCAGCATACGCCAGGCGCCGGAGCCCGAGCTGCGTGACCTGCTGCAGCGCACCGTTGCCGAAGCGGACAGCTTTGTCGACAGGTTCGATGCCGAGGTCTGGCTGCTGGACATGTCCACCCGGCTGACCCGCTACATTCCCGATGCCCGGGAGCGCCTGACACTACTCAGGCTGGTGCACCAAGAAGCGAGCAAGGCCGGCTTGCGCCCCGACCTGGTCATGGCCTTGATCCATACCGAAAGCCACTTCAATCGCTTCGCGATTTCCTCGGTCGGCGCCCAAGGCATGATGCAGGTGATGCCGTTCTGGAAGGCCGAGCTCGGCCGCCCTCAAGACAACCTCACCGACAACGCCACCAACCTGCGCTACGGCTGCACCATCCTCAGCTTCTATCTGCGCAAGGAAAACGGCGACCTCAGCCGCGCCCTGGCCCGCTACAACGGCAGCCTGGGCAAGCAGGCCTACCCGGCCAAGGTGATCGGCTTCTGGCACGACTTCTGGTACGTCAAACCCTGACCGCAAGCCGGCCCGCTCAACCACGCACCACGAAACCGGCGATCCCCTGCAATGGCTGGCTCTCCAGCTCGACAGCGGACACCTGAGCCTTGCTCGGCCCCTGCTCCAGCCATGCAGCCAACTCACGCACCGCGGCCTCCTCGCCTTCGAACAGCACCTCGACACGGCCGTCCGCGAGATTGCGCACCCAACCGTCGAGATCGAGACGATCGGCGTGGTCCTGGACATGCTGGCGAAAGCTCACACCCTGAACACGGCCGCTGACATACCCATGCATACAAAGTCGCGACATCTGACTACTCCTGCTTCTGCAATGTCGTTAGGCGTGCCCGGAGACCGGCCGCCGTCTGTTCGCCGAGCAAACGCTCCCGCACCTTGCCGTTCCGATCGACGATAAAGGTCACCGGCAACACCTCGGCCCGGGAGAGACCGAAGCGCGTCGCAGGATCCTCCGCCAGCACGGTGAACTCGATCCCCAAAGCCTGCGAAGCCTTGCTCAACTCAGCGCCCTGCAAGCCATCGAAATTCACCCCGAACACGCTTACTGGCTGCCCACGCAGCTCCTCGGCCAGGGCATTCAGTTGCGGCACCTCGCTGCGGCAAGGCGCGCACCACTCGGCCCAGTAATTAATCACCAACCACTGGCCATCCACACGTTCAGCCGCTACCTTTTGCCCATGCTGATCGACGCCGAGGTCTTGCGCGCAGCCAGCCAGCAGCAAACCGGCGAAAATCCCCGCTATATTCCCCATCACCGCCTGGAGCCGTATTGCCATGCTTTCGATCCTCGCCCACGCTGGGTTGTTATGACGCTAGATGCCTTGCACCTGGAGGTGCCGGAGACCCATGGGGAGAATGCGCTTCCCCTGGCCGATCTCAACGAGCAGTTGCTTCAAGCCCGCCTGTTGCCCCAAGAGCACGCATTGCAGGCAGTCCTCAGCCTGCTGTTTCATCTCAACCGGAGCGTCACGACCTTACTCGAAAGGCAACGCGCGCTGCAAAGCTTCTGCGATGAGTATCGCCACTACGCGGCGATATCCCCGGGGGCCACGCCTTCCAGCCTGTTCGTGCGCCTATGCAGTGAATTGGCCGTCGGCTTCAAACGTCTGCTCCTGCAGATGTTCCAAGGCCGCCAACCCTCGAAGCCGCACCTGGCCTGGTGCCTGTACATGGCCCAGCACTTTCTTGCGCAAACTCTGCTGCGCCAGTACCAGCTGTATCAGGAACCCGCGCCTGGGCTGTGGCGCGACAGCCATCTGCTGTACTGGATCGGCGAGCGCCAGCAATGCCTTGACGAGCATGTAGCCGCCGCGTTTCAGCCACTCCCGGCCTGCACCCTGCGCGGCCTGTACCAACAGGTGTTGTTGCTGGCGCTGAGTAATCCGTTTCACCTCGCCGAGGGCGAATGCCTGCAACTGTTTGGCGCCCTGGCGCAATTGGCCGAGCTGCCGCGACTGCTGCCCTGGGAGCAGGACGATGAGATCGAGGGTCCAATTGTTGATTTGAGCGAAGCACAACCCTGCCTGGATCCAACCCAGTTGCGCGACAACAACCCGCTCAATCTGCGGCGTTTCGAACTTGGCGCACTGCTGATCGCCCTGGATGAGCCGGCGCCATTGCGCAGCCCTGGCGAACGCCAATTGCTCGAGCGCGTCCAGCAACACTGGCAGGGCCAGAAGCAACGTCGTCACCAGCGCGCGGAACAGGCACAGGCCTGCAATCTGATCGTCGGGCTGCCCGCGGTTCATGCGCAGTTGCTGGAAAAACGCCCCGCTGCTACCCCCGTCCAGATGCTCGATAGCAGCCCCGGCGGCACACGCCTGCTATGCAACCCGAATCAGGCCCAACAGTTGTCGGTCGGCCAGCTGGTTCTGCTGCTGACCGGCAGCGCCACCCCGACCCTGGCCCTGGTGCGCTGGCGGCATATCAACGCCGAAGGCCTGCATCTGGGCCTGCGCTACCTGAAGGGTTTGCCGCGCCCCGCATGGCTGCGCCGCGCGCCCAGCGCCCAGGCGCACCCCGGAATTCTGCAGAGCACCCCGACCCCCGGCCATGGCTGGCACCACGGCTTGTGGCTGCCTAACGAGCAGTTCGTCGAAGGTGAAAATTTCTGGCTGCAATTGGTCAATAGCAACAGCCAGACCGCCATGCCCCTGCCTGCCGCCAACCTGAGAAGCGCCGAAGTCAGCCGACACGCCATGCGCTTGGGTTGAACACGCAAAACTGCGAGCGGTGTCACGTCAAGCATTGGCCGAGCGCACAGTTTCACCGGCAAAGCCGCGCTTATACTTGGTCGCACATCTGTTTGATTCGTCCCGCTATCAGCCTGGAATTGCGCCCATGTCCCAAGCACACGACAAGTTGATCGGCCCCGTGCCTTCGCGCATCGTCGACTCCGCCCGCCTTCTGGTAACTCGCTATGAGGGACGCATCGCCGAGTTCAACGTAGCCGCCTGGCTGCAGCTGCCGGGCCTGGCAACCCTGCCCGTCTCGCTGCTGATCTGTTATCGCGATGGCGACCAGCGCCGGGAAATAGCAATCGACCACGGCAAGGTCAATAGCCATAGCAAAATCCTGCTTTCCGGCATCGCCCGCCTGCCGGTCAAGCAGAAGATCCAGGATATGCAGGTCCGCCTGCGTACAGCGGTACCGACACATGGCCTGATAGTCGAAGAGCTGTTCGTCCAGGCGGTAGAACTGGCGCAAAGCGAAAGCCGACAAGCGCTGGCTTGAGCGGTACCAGCGAATGATCAAACCCCACGCCTGCCGTGGGGTTTTGCGTTAAGGGCGGCCAGGCGCCGAATTGCTAGCCGCGCGCATGCTCGTAGTCGGTATCGATGATCTGAAACACATCGGCATCGCACGCGCCGCCTTGCTCAGCGGCGCTGTCGACGGCAGGCTGAACCAAAGACTCGGGCCATTGCGCGAAGCGCAGCCCGGTAATCCGGTTGAGGCGCTCCAGAGCCTCTTCAGGATCGAGCCGATGGAGGTGAACAACCGCACTTCTTTTCGCTGTCATAAAACGCCTTACTCCGCTAATCCCTGCCATGCCAGCAGCCTGATCGCAATCTGCCATTAAGCAATAGCCAAAAGCGTGCCAGCCTCCTTGTGCTCTACTTCCGCGCCCCTCTCATTACCCTCAAGCCTGCGCCACCGTGCTGCAACGCCGTAAACTGACGTTTTTCGTCACTCCTCCTCTGGTGTACGCAACCACTGCGCCAGGCTTTCGCCAAACAATGCCTCCTGCTGATCGTGCAAGGTTTGCAGCGCCTCGCGCAGCGCCGGATACCAGGGCTCATCCATATGTTCCGGCAGTTGACCGAGTTGCGGCAGCGGCCAGGGACTGCGGCTCAGCAGTTGCTGCAGGCTGTAATGACCGAGATCGCGGCTCAGCACCCAGAACCCGGCCCCGGTCGGTGCGATCAGGTGTTGCTGCTCGAGAAATTCGAGAATCTCTTCCCACTCGAACTCGGGCAGCAGCCAACCATGGCGCTGCACGTCGCGATAGCGCACTTTCAGCCCGGACTGCTGGCGCGTATAGAACACCCGCAATATCCCCAACATCACCAACAGGCGGGGCAAGGCGCGCTTGCGCCACTGATGAGGCGTGCCCAGGTTGCAGACCAATTCGGCGCCCAACAGCACCAGCAGCCAGGACAGGTAGATCCACAGAAGAAACAGCGGCACCGTGGCAAAAGCGCCGTAGATCAGCTGATAACCGGGAAACATCTGCACATAGAGGCCGAACAGCTTTTTCGCCACTTCGAACAGCACGGCGGTGAACAAGCCACCCAGCAATGCATGGCGCAAACGCACCTGGGCGTTGGGCACAGTGGCGTAAATCAGAGTAAAGGCGGCAATGCTCGACAGCACCGGCATAAAACTCAACAGCGTCTTCAATCCCAGCAGCGCATCCGGCCCGGAAATCAATGACAGCGAAGCGATATAAGTGCTGATGGCGAAGCCACTGCCGAGGAGGATCGGCCCCAGACTCAGGATTGCCCAATACAGCAGAAAGCTCGACACCCCGCGACGCGGCTGGCGGACCCGCCAGATGGTATTGAACGCCTTCTCGATGGTGACCAGCATCAGAAACGCGGTAACCGCCAGCACTATCGCGCCGATCCAGGTCAGCTGGCGCGCCTGGGTGGTGAACTCACCCAGATACTGCTGGACCACCTCGCCAGCGGAGGGCACGAAATTGCTGAAGATGAAGTGTTGGATCTGCTCGCCCGTACCCTGAAATGCCGGCACCGCGGAAAGCATCGCGAAGGTCACCGTCATCATCGGCACTACCGCGAACAAGGTGGTATAGGTCAAGGCCGCCGCATTGTTGACGCAGCGGTCGGCGATAAAACGGCGCAGTAGAAAACGCCAGAAGTCCAGCCAATCAGTGACGCGCTGTAGCATGCATTCTCCTTAATGACCAAGCAGCGGCCCTTTTCTCTTACAAAGACCTGACGCAGACCGCGACGCGGGTAGAATAGCCGCCATCCGAGACAAGACGCGACCCGCATATGACTGATCTGACGCTCTATCACAATCCACGCTGCTCGAAATCGCGCAGCGCCCTGCAATTGCTCGAGGACCGCGGCCTGACGCCGAGCATCGTGCGCTACCTGGAAACCCCACCCAGTGCCGAGCAACTGCAAGCGCTGCTCGGCAAGCTCGGCCTCGGCGCCAGGCAACTGCTGCGCAGTGGCGAAGAGGAATACCAGGCGCTCAACCTGGCCAACCCCGAACTGACTGACGCCCAGCTGATCGAAGCCATGGTTACGCACCCGAAACTGATCGAGCGGCCCATCCTGATCGTCGGCGACAAAGCTGTCGTGGGCCGCCCACCGGAAAAAGTCCTGGAGCTCCTGCCATGAATACCCCTTACATTCTGGTTCTGTATTACAGCCGCCACGGCGCCACCGCGGAAATGGCCCGCCAGGTCGCTCGCGGCGTAGAGATGGCCGGCCTGGAGGCGCGTCTGCGCACCGTGCCCGCGGTTTCCAGCGAGTGCGAAGCGGTAAGCGCCGAGATCCCGACCGAGGGTGCGCTGTACGCCAGCCTCGACGACCTGAAGCATTGCGCCGCACTGGCGCTCGGCAGCCCCACCCGCTTCGGCAATATGGCCGCGCCGCTCAAGTATTTTCTCGATGGCACCAGCAGCCTGTGGCTAAGTGGCGGCCTGGTCGGCAAACCGGCTGGCGTATTCACCTCCACCGCCAGCCTGCATGGCGGCCAGGAGACCACCTTGCTGTCGATGATGCTGCCGCTGCTGCACCACGGCATGCTGATCGCCGGCCTGCCCTACAGCGAGTCCGCCCTGCTGGAAACCCGCGGTGGCGGCACGCCTTACGGCCCCAGCCACCACGCCGGCGCCGATAGCAAACGCGCCCTCGACGAACATGAAATAGCCCTTTGCCGCGCACTCGGCCAACGCCTGGCGCAAATCGCCATGAAACTGGAGCCCAGCCGTGGCTAGAACCGCGAAACCCTTGCCGGCCCTCGACTGGCTGAAACCGCGCATGATGCTCAGCCGTGTCGTCGCCTTACTGAGCTTCTTCGCCCTGGCCGTATCGCTGGTGGTATGGACACTGCTATACGCGAACATTCCCGGCAACCTACTCTGGGTCATTCTCGGATTTCAGCTGGCGCCCCTGGTCCTGCTCGCACCCGGCCTGCTGCTGGGCAACGCCCGCGCGCATGCCTGGACCTGTTTCGTGGTCAACCTGTATTTCATCCAGGGCATCCTGGCCGCATTCGACCCGTCCAAAGCGCTTTATGGCTGGCTGATCACCCTGCTCAGCTTCAGCCTGTTCTGCGGCGCCTTGATGTATACCCGCTGGCGCTTTCAATTCGATCGCAAGTTGGCAGGGGAAAGTTGACCCCACGCCTGGTGCTGCTGCCCGGCCTGAATGGCAGCGGCGCCCTGTTCGCGCCCCTGCTTGAACACCTGGATCCCGGACTGGAAGTGCAGATACTCGACCTGCCTGCAGATGGCGCTCAGGATTACCGCACCCTGGCCGAGAGACTGGCCGGCGAACTCGACGATCGACCTTGCGTATTACTCGGCGAATCGTTCTCCGGGCCGCTGTCCTATCGCCTGGCAATGGCAAAGCCGCCGGGGTTGCGCGGGGTGATATTCGCCGCTTCGTTTCTCTGCCGACCACAGTCGCTGCTGACGCTGGCGAAATACCTACCGCTGCCGAAAGGGTTGCTGAAGCGAAGCAGCCTGCTGCGCCTATTTTGCCTTGGCAACTCGGCCAGCCCGGCACTGCTGGAGTTATTGCAGCGCGAAATAGATGCGCTGCCGCAGTCACTCCTGCGCGCACGCCTGGCCAGCCTCAACGATCTGCAAGCCCTTACAGGCTGTATAAGCTTGCCTGCACTGCAGCTACTGCCGAGCAGGGATCGTCTGGTCGCGCGGCATGCCGCCGCCAGCCTGCGGAAGCATTGCCGCCAGCTGCAACGAGTCACCATCGACGGCCCGCACTTTCTTCTGCAAAGCCAACCGCAGGCATGCGCACGGGCTATCGAAGGTTTTATCGAAGCACTGTAAGGAAAATTCCGAGCGGCCCGCAGGAGGGGTCGGACGGCATTCCGCTTTAACCGCGATTGACCTTGAAGGCGCTAAAAGCCTCGCGGCTAAAGCCCCTCCTACACAAGCGACAGCCGGTAGCCCGCAGGATGGTTAGCCGCCAGGATGATCCTTGGCAGAACAGGGCTGTTCTAAGCGGCGTAAGCCATCAAGCGATATCGACCTATCGCCTGTCACCAACCTAAGGTCTCTTTGAGAAAGGGAATGGTCAGCTTGCGCTGGGCTTGCAGCGACGCTTGATCCAGGCGCTCGAGCAGTTCGAACAGCGAACTCATGCTGCGCTCGCCACGGGTCAGAATGAATCGCCCGACATCGTCACCCAGGTGCAGGCCGCGCCGTGAAGCGCGCAGCTGCAGGGCGCGCAGCTTGTCCTCGTCGGACAGTGACTGCAGTTGAAACACCAGCGCCAAGGTCAAGCGCGACTGCAGATCCGCCAGTTTGACCGGCAACTCGCGCGGCGAGGCATCGGCCGCCAAGAGCAGGCGCCGACCGCTATCGCGCAAGCGATTGAACAGGTGGAACAGTCCCTCTTCCCAGTCGCTGCGTCCGGCCACCGCATTCAGATCGTCGAGGCAGACCAGCTCGCACTGCTCGAGGTTATCCAGCAAGGCCGGCCCATAGTCGACCAGCTCGCCCAGCGGCAGGTACACCGCCTGTTCGCCGCGCTGCTCGAAACGCAGGCAGGCGGCCTGCAGCAGATGGCTGCGGCCTACGCCTTCGGCGCCCCACAGGTAAATCAGGCTTTCCGTCCAGCCGGCTTGCGCCTCGCACAGGCACTCGACATAGCCAAGCGCCGCGGCATTGGCGCCTGGATAGTAGTTGGCGAAGGTGGCATCGTCGCGCAGACGTACCCCCAAGGGCAGTTGAATAGGTGTCATGCGGGGCTGGGGGGCTCATCCGAACCGCTCGGTGGCAGTTCTCCGTAAAGGGCGGAAAGTTTATAGAAATCATGCAGATGACGCACTAGCACCATGATCACAGCGGCAACCGGCAAGGCCAGCAACACACCGGTGAAGCCGAATAACTGACCGCCGGCCATGATTGCAAAGATTACCGCCACCGGGTGCAGGCCGATACGATCGCCGACCAGCCAGGGCGTCAGCAGCATGCCTTCGAGCAGTTGACCGACCGTGAACACAGCGGCAATCGCCAGTAAAGGATAGAAGTCGCCGCCGAACTGGAACACACCCGCGGTCAGTGCCGCGCCCAGCCCGACCGCCATGCCGAGATACGGAACTATGCTGGCCAGGCCGGCGATCAGACCGATCAACAAACCGAGTTCCAGGCCGACCACCATCAAGCCAATCGAATACACCGCCCCCAACGCCAGCATCACCAGCAATTGCCCTTGAAGGAAGGCGCCCAAGACCTCATGGCATTCGCGCACCAACTTCACCACCAGCCCTTCGTGGCTACGCGGTAAAAGCATACGCAGCCGGGCTACCAACAGGTCCCAGTCGCGCATCAGATAGAAGCTCACCACCGGCACCAGTAATACATTGGCCAGCCAGGCCAGCAGCGCCAGGCTCGATGCGCCGGCCTGGGACAGCAGCATGCCGAGGATATCGGTGGTTTTACCAAGCTGCCCGGAGAGCGACGCCTTGAGCTGGTCGAAACGCCAGAAGCCATCGGCCAAACCCAGCTGCAGCTGAATCCAGGGCAGAGCGTCGTGTTGTGCCCAATCGAGCATCTGTGGCGCCAGTTCATAGAGGCGCATCAACTGCTTGCCCAGCATGGGCACCAGCACCAGCAGCATCACCAGCAGAATCAGGCTGAACAGGGCGAAAACCGTGACCACACCCCAGGTGCGCGAAAACCTGTGGCGCTCCAGGCGATCGACCAGCGGATCGCCCATATAGGCCAACAATATGCCGACCAGAAAAGGCGGGAGAATCGGGTGCAGCAGATACAGCAACCAGCCGAGCAGCAACAGCCCAGCCATCCATAGCCAGCGATTCGAAGCAATCATTCTCGGTCCTCGGTTGAGATCGTGGCGCTCGGCGCAATACCGCCCCGCATCTCCCAAAAAAAGAAAACCGCTGTCTGATGCGCAGCGGTTTCATCTCCAGCGCTGCGCAGTCTACCAGCGAAAGTGCAGAACATCGTTACGGGGCAGCAGCTTCGGCGCGGCGGCATGCTGATCCGCCGCAACCGGTGCCTGACTGGCATCGGCAGCCGGGGCTTGCCCGGCCACTTCCTGCAGATGCAACAAGGCGAGCTGAGCGCGCAACTGTTCGGCGCTGACCGCAACCTGGTAGACCAGGCGATCGCCCTGCGACTCACGCAATTGCGCGCCCAGGGGTTCGAGCACACTTTGCAATTGCGCATAACGGGCCAGATCCACGCCCTGCACCTCCAGCGTCAGGTTTGCCGATGCGCCGGGGGCCACCAGAAAGCGCGGTGCCAGACGCTCGGCGATCGCCAGGAATATGGCGTCGGCCAGCGCCGCCTGATCGCCGCCCTGAGCGCTACCCTGCTCACGTTCGTCGCCAAGCCACAGGCGCCATTTACCCTGCCACTGGCCGCCCTGCTCATGCGCCTGCACCACCAGCAACGCATCGCCAGCGTAGCGCTCGGACGCCGTGCGCAATGCCGCGGGGTCGGCAGCTGCCAGATTCTCCGGAGTCGCGAGCAACTGCTCGCTCAAATCGGCGAGCGGCAAGCGCAGTGGCAAGCCGCGGTGCTGCGCCGCCGCAGTCAGTGGCGCCGCGCCGCTCTGGCCATCGCCAACCAGGCTGTAAGTGCCATCGGCGTCGCTCAGCCACCACAGTAGAATCGCCGGACGGTTGGCGCCCCATAGCGACAATCCGGCCTGACGCAGGCTGCGATCGGTGGTAATCGGGTCGAAGTCGACCAACAGGCTGTCCTGCTCATAGCCGTATTGGCTGATGATCTGCTGGGGGTCTTTGCGCAGCGCCTCCAACGCCGGCCCCTTCAGCACCTCCGGGTTGCCGGTCAGGCGCAGTACCAAGGTATCCAGCGCGCGCTGCAAGGCCGCATCCCGCTCGCCGGGCTCCTGGCTGGCGACCGGTTCGCGTACCTGATAAAGGTCACTCAGCGTGGCCGCAAGGCTCGGCAAGCTGAACAAGGGCAGGCACAGAAGGAGTACACGGGCGAGCAAGCGCATAGAAAATTCTCGAAAGTGGGGTAAGCATGAAGCCGACAAAAAACGCGCCGTACAGCGGTTCGCGATCCTTTTATCACAGGCGCAATCAGGGCGTATGCGGAGCTTCGCAAACTCCCCCGAGCGCCATAACGGCACGATTTGCCAAGCTCGTACCTTAAACAGCCACTGGTTCGCCGGCAACCTCCGTTCGGGCTGGGTGGCCGCTGCCCGGCAAGCCTGATAAAATCGCGCGCCTTCGCAGACTGGCAACAAGCAGCTTACCGGATTTGGCACTGGACCAAAGCCGCGACGCCTTGCCTGAGCCGTTGCACATCCGACTTCCCCCTTAAAGGCCTGGATCTATGAGCAAGCAACCCTCCATCAGCTACAAGGACGCAGGTGTAGATATCGACGCCGGCGAAGCCTTGGTCGAACGCATCAAGAGCGTGGCCAAGCGCACCGCCCGTCCGGAAGTCATGGGTGGCCTGGGTGGCTTCGGCGCCCTTTGCGAGATCCCGGCCGGCTACAAACAACCCGTGCTGGTCTCCGGCACCGACGGCGTCGGCACCAAGCTGCGCCTGGCGCTGAACCTGAACAAGCACGACAGCATCGGCCAGGATCTGGTCGCCATGTGCGTCAACGACCTGGTGGTATGCGGCGCCGAGCCGCTGTTCTTCCTCGACTACTACGCCACCGGCAAACTTAACGTCGACGTGGCCGCCACCGTGGTTACCGGCATTGGCGCCGGTTGCGAACTGGCCGGCTGCTCCCTGGTCGGCGGCGAAACCGCCGAGATGCCGGGCATGTACGAAGGCGAAGACTACGACCTGGCCGGCTTCTGCGTCGGCGTGGTGGAAAAAGCCGAAATCATCGACGGCTCCAAGGTTGCCGCAGGCGACGCGCTGATCGCCCTGCCGTCTTCCGGTCCACACTCCAATGGCTACTCGCTGATCCGCAAGATCATCGAAGTCTCCGGTGCCGACATCGAAGCCACCCAGATCGACGGCAAGCCGATGACCGACCTGCTGATGGCGCCGACGCGTATCTACGTCAAGCCGCTGCTCAAGCTGATCAAGGACACCGGCGCGGTCAAGGCCATGGCCCACATCACTGGCGGCGGTCTGCTCGACAATATTCCGCGCGTGCTGCCGCACGGCGCCCAGGCGGTGGTCGACGTGGCCAGCTGGACCCGCCCTGCGGTCTTCGACTGGCTGCAGCAGGCCGGTAATGTCGACGAACATGAAATGCACCGCGTCCTCAACTGCGGCGTCGGCATGGTTATCTGTGTCGCCCAGGACCAGGTTGAAGTTGCCCTGCAAACCCTGCGCGACGCTGGCGAACAACCTTGGGTGATCGGCCAGATCGCCACCGCAGCCGAGGGCGCCGCCCAGGTCGTATTGAACAACCTGAAAAGCCACTGATGCCGAACGTCTGCAATGTAGTGGTGCTGATCTCGGGCTCCGGCAGCAACCTGCAGGCGTTGATCGACAGCATCAAGGACGCCTCGCCAAGCTGTCCGGCACGCATCCGCGCGGTGATTTCCAACCGCGCCGATGCCTATGGTCTGCAACGCGCCGAGCAGGCCGGCATCGCCACCCAGGTACTCGATCACAAGCAGTTCGACGGCCGCGAAGCCTTCGATGCGGCCCTGGCGCAGGCCATAGACGCGCACGAGCCGCATCTGGTGATACTCGCCGGATTCATGCGTATTCTCAGTCCCGGCTTCGTCCGTCACTATGCCGGGCGACTGCTGAATATCCACCCTTCGCTGCTGCCCAAGTACAAGGGCCTGCATACCCACCAGCGCGCACTCGACGCCGGCGACCGCGAGCATGGCTGCAGCGTGCATTTCGTCACCGAGGAACTCGATGGTGGCCCTCTGGTCGTACAGGCAGTGATCCCGGTACGACCGGATGACTCGCCAACCACCCTGGCGCAGCGCGTGCACGAGCAGGAACACCTGATCTACCCGCTGGCCATGCACTGGTTCGCCGAGGGTCGCCTGCGCCTGGATGAGCATGGTGCCTCGCTCGACGGACAGCCTTTGCCGAACAGCGGCCACCTGATCCGCGCCTGACCTGATCGCCCGCTCGCTCACCACTTGGCAACATTCAGCGGCGTCAACGGCTGCATCGACCGGGCATTGTTCGTTACACTCCTGCCAGAAATCGCACCCGCCCGTGCGACAGATGGTTTGCCAGGGTTATCGCCCCCCCCCGCGGGGCAACTGACTTGACCCTCTCTTTTTAGGAGACTCTATGCGTTCCGTCCTACTGCTCGCCGTAGCCCTGTTCAGCTTGCCGGCTCTGGCCGTGGAGCCGAAACCGTTTTCCGCCAGCTATACCGCCGACTGGAAACAGCTGCCGATCAGCGGCACGGCCGAGCGCAGCCTGCAGCATCTCGAAGGCGATCATTGGCAACTCAGCTTCGAAGCCTCGATGCTGGTAGCCAGCCTGACCGAACAAAGCACCTTCCGCGTGGAGAATTCCGCCTTTCTGCCCCTGACCTATCACTACCAACGTAGCGGCTTGGGCAAGAGCAAGGAAATCGAGCAGGATTTCGACTGGAATGAAAAGCAGGTCATCGGCAATGACCGCGGCACACCCGTACGCCTGCCACTGAATCGAGGCCTGCAGGACAAATCGACCTATCAGCTGGCGCTGCAATACGACGTGGCCGCCGGCAAGAAAAGCATGAGCTACCAGGTGGTCGACGGCGACGAGGTGGAAACCTACGACTTCCGCGTGCTCGGCGATGATGTGGTGCGCACCAAGGCCGGGCTGATCGACGCGATCAAGGTCGAGCGAGTACGCGATCCGACGCAAAGCAGCCGCAAGACGGTGCTATGGTTCGCCAAGGATTGGAATTTCCTGCTGGTACGCCTGCATCAGGTGGAAAAAGACGGCAAGGAATACCAGATCATGCTTAAAGACGGCAGCGTCGACGGCAAGCCGGTCGAAGGCCGCCGCGACTGATCGAGCAGCAGGTATGAAAAACCGAGCCAATGGCTCGGTTTTTTTGTACCGCGGAAAATTGGGTCTATGCGCGGCGTCCGGCTGTCACCACATCAAATCGTCCGGCACCTGGTAGGCCGCATAAGGATCGTCGGCGTCCGGCGCTGCGGTCGGGGTATTGAGCAGAATGACCCGGCGTGGATCGCGCTCCTGGATCTTCAATGCAGCCTCGCGCGGCAGCACTTCGTAACCGCCGCCGCTGCGTACTATGGCCAACGAGCCGCTGCTAAGCTTGTCGCGCATCAGTTTGTTCACCGACAGGCGCTTGACCTTTTTCTCGTCGACGAAGTTGTAGTAATCCTCGGTGGTCAATTTCGGCAGACGGGAGACTTCGATCAATTGCTTGATCTGCGCGGCGCGGGCCTTCTGCTCGGCCTTCTCCTGCTGCTGGCGGTTCAGCTCCTGGTCGCGCGCGGCCTTTTCGGCCATCGCCTGCTGAGCGGCGAGTTTCTGCGACTCGTCCTTTTCGATATGGCCCTTTTTCTCCAGGCGTTGTTGCTTCTGCTTTTCCTTGCCGACCTGCTTGGCCTGCTTTTCGTTGACCAGCCCGGCTTTGAGCAGCTGATCGCGTAGTGAGAGAGCCATAACCTACCTTTACCGACGAATCATGAATGTTGGGAGGGAGCAACCGAGCGGCGGACTCAACAATCCCGCGCCTGCTGTTTTTCCAATTTCTTGGCTTCGCCCCAGAGCGCGTCCAATTCTTCCAGGGCGCAATTTTCCATGGCGCGACCGGCTTCGCGCAATGCCTGTTCGATAAAGCGGAAGCGCCGTTCGAACTTGGCATTGGCGGCGCGCAATGCGCTTTCCGGATCGACCTTGAGGTGCCGGGCCAGGTTGCTGACGACGAACAGCAGATCGCCGAGTTCCTCGGCAATCGCCTCGGGGTCGTTTTCGCTCATGGCCTCGAGCACTTCGTCCAGCTCCTCGCGCACCTTGTCCACCACCGGCAGGGCCTCGGGCCAATCGAAGCCGACCTGAGCCGCACGCTTCTGCAACTTGATCGCCCGGCTGAGTGACGGCAAGGCATTGGGCACGTCGTCGAGCAGCGAAAGCTGTTCGGGCGCGGCAGCCTTCTCGGCGCGCTCCTCGGCCTTGATCTCTTCCCAGCGCTGCTTGACCGCGGCCTCGTTCAGCTTGGCCGCATCGGGGGCGCCATACAGGTCGCCGTCGACAAACACATGAGGATGTCGACGCAGCAGTTTGCGGGTAATGCCATCGACCACCTCGGCGAACTCGAAACGCCCCTCCTCGCGCGCCAGCTGGCTGTAATACACGACCTGAAACAGCAGATCGCCGAGCTCGCCGGGCAGATGCTCGAAATCGCCGCGCTCGATGGCATCCGCCACCTCGTAGGCCTCTTCGATCGTATGCGGCACGATGCTCGCGTAGGACTGTTTCAAATCCCACGGGCAGCCATATTGCGGGTCGCGCAGGCGGGCCATCAGGTGCAGCAGGTCGTCGAGTTGGTACATGGATAGTTCCGGTCGTAGGATGGGTTAGCGGCGCGGGGGACGAATCCCGCAGCCATGATAAAACCAGCGCGCCGCGTAACCCATCGAACCGATGCAGCGCCAATACCGATGATGGGTTACGGCGCAGCAGACTCAGCGCTCGCTACCCTGACTGTGACATGCGCCTAACCCATCCTACGTCCTTGCAGCTTGAAGCTAACCGCTTGCCGCTCAACTGGCCCGATGGCGGCGGGCTTCGATGATATTCGGTAACTGACTGATACGACCCAACAACCGCCCCAACGCATCCAAACCCGGAATCTCCACGGTGATCGACATCGAGGCGGTGTTGTCGTCCTTGTTCGAACGGGTGTTGACCGCCAGCACATTGAGCTTTTCGTTGAGCAGCACCTGGGTCACGTCGCGCAGCAGGCCGGAACGGTCGTAGGCGCGGATGACCAGATCCACCGGGTAGGTCTGCACCGGTACCGGCCCCCAGTTGACCTGAATGATCCGCTCGGGCTCGCGGCCGGCCAGTTGCAGTACCGAGGCGCAGTCCTGGCGGTGAATGCTGACGCCGCGGCCCTGGGTGATGTAGCCGACGATCGGGTCGCCCGGCAACGGCTGGCAGCAACCGGCCATTTGCGTGAGCAGGTTGCCGACCCCCTGAATCTGAATATCGCCGCGCTTGCCGGGCTTGAAACCCAGGGCCTTGCGCGGGATCAGCTCGAGCTGTTCGCTGCTGCGCTCGGGCTCGACCAGCTGCTGCGCCAGGTTGGCCAGGTGCGCCAGGCGCAGGTCGCCGGCACCCAGGGAAGCGAACAGGTCTTCGCTGTTTTTCAGGTTGGCCTTTTCCGCCAGCTTGTCGAAATCCACATGCGGCAGGCCCAGGCGCAGCAGCTCGCGCTCGAGCAGCGCTTTACCGGCAGCGACGTTCTGGTCGCGATCCTGCAGCTTGAACCAGTGGACGATCTTCGCCCGCGCCCGCGAGGTGGTGACGTAACCCAGGTTGGAGTTCAGCCAATCACGGCTCGGCACGCCGTGCTTGCTGGTGATGATCTCCACCTGCTCGCCGGTCTGCAGACTGTAGGTCAGCGGCACGATACGCCCGTTGATCTTGGCACCGCGGCAGTTGTGGCCGATTTCGGTATGTACCCGGTAGGCGAAATCCAGCGGTGTGGCGCCCTTGGGCAGGTCGATCGCATGGCCGTCCGGGGTGAACACATAGACCCGATCGGGCTCGATATCCACCCGCAACTGTTCGGCCAGGCCGCCGATATCGCCGAGTTCCTCGTGCCATTCCAGCACCTGACGCAACCAGGAGATTTTCTCTTCGTAATGGTTGGAGCCGGATTTGACGTCGGTGCCCTTGTAGCGCCAGTGGGCGCAGACGCCCAGCTCGGCCTCCTCGTGCATCGCATGGGTGCGGATCTGCACCTCCAGCACCTTGCCTTCCGGGCCCAACACCGCGGTATGCAGCGAGCGATAGCCGTTCTCCTTGGGGTTGGCGATGTAGTCGTCGAACTCCTTGGGAATATGCCGCCACAGGGTGTGCACGATACCGAGGGCGGTATAGCAATCGCGCATTTCCGGCACCAGCACGCGCACCGCGCGCACGTCGTAGATCTGGCTGAATTGCAGACCTTTCTTCTGCATTTTTCGCCAGATCGAATAGATGTGCTTGGCCCGACCGCTGATATCGGCCTTGATTCCAGTGGCCTCGAGCTCTTCGCGCAGGTGGTTCATCACTTCGTTGATGTACTGCTCGCGATCCATGCGCCGCTCATGCAGCAACTTGGCGATCTGTTTGTACTGCTCCGGCTCCAGATAGCGAAACGAAAGGTCTTCGAGCTCCCACTTGATATGGCCGATGCCCAGGCGATGAGCCAGGGGCGCGTAGATGTCGAAAACCTCGCGGGCCACACGCTGGCGCTTTTCGTCGGGGGCATGCTTGACCGCACGGATCGCACAGGTGCGTTCGGCCAGTTTGATCAGGGCGACGCGCACGTCATCGACCATCGCCACCAGCATCTTGCGCAGGTTTTCCACCTGGGCCTGGGAGCCGAGCACCAGAGAGTCGCGCGGATTGAGGCTGGCGCTGATCGCTGCCATGCGCAGTACGCCGTCGACCAGCTTGGCCACCACCGCACCGAAGCGCTGGTGCACTGCGCTCAGGGTGATCTTGCCCTCCCGCACACCGCGGTAAAGCACCGCGGCGACCAGAGAATCCTGATCGAGCTTGAGATCGGCGAGAATCTCCGCGATCTCCAGGCCGGCGCGGAAACTGGAGGCGCCTTCGGTCCATAGATTCTGCGCGGCGTTGGCTTGCTGCTCGGCCTCGCGGGCAAATTCGCAGGCCTCACGCAGGGCGTCACCGTCGAGCGCCGGATCGATACTCAGGACATGGGCCAACCAGGCCTCTAGGTTGATGCTGCCGTCGTCGTTGATCGGCTGATGCGCTCTAACCTGAACCATTTCGCTACCTTCCAGAAGGTGTGCGACTGGCACACCTGTAAAGTCGCCCGCTTCTTTGAGCCGGTCGGTTTAACCACTTAAGGCGCAATTCCGTGCGCCCCTGCACCACTTAAATAGAGGCTGAACGCGACAAAACCAAGGGGCCTGGTCGCATTCGCCCGAATCCTGCCTTCACGGCCGCTCGAACAGCGCCATCGCCTCGACATGTGCGGTCTGCGGAAACATGTCGAGGATTCCGGCCTTTTTCAAGCGAAACCCTTGGCGCTGCAATTCGACGCTATCACGTGCCAGCGTGGTCGGGTTGCAGGACACATAAAGCACACGCTTGGCGCCCAGCGCCGCGATCTGCTTGACCACCTGCAACGCGCCATCGCGCGGCGGGTCGAGCAACACCGCGGCGAAGCCCTCGCCCAGCCAGCCGGCGTCGACCAGCGGGTTGGACAGATCGGCCTGAACAAAGTGCGCGTTATCGATGCCGTTGCTCGCGGCATTCTGCGCCGCCCGTTCGACCATCGTTTGCACCCCTTCCACCGCCACCACTTCCCGCGCCTGACGGGCCAGCGGCAAGGCGAAATTACCCAGGCCGCAAAACAGATCCAGCACCCGTTCTTCCGCCGTCACTGCCAACCAGTCTAGCGCCTGAGCAACCATGGCTTCATTGACCTGGGCATTGACCTGGACGAAATCGCCGGGCCGATACGCCAGCTGCAAATCCCAGGTCGCCAGGCGGTAGCCCAGGGCATGACCCTCGACATAAGGCTGCGGTTCGCTCTCGCCGTGCAACCACAATTGTGCATCCCGCTCGCTGCAAAATGCCTGTAAACGGGCCAGATCGGTTTCGCGTAGCGGCGCGGTATGACGCACCAATACCGCGCTGGCACTGCCGTGGAACAGCTCGACATGCCCGATGACCCGCGGGTTTTCCAGCTCGCCCAGCACGGCCGGCAAGCCGTTCAAAATAGATTGCAAGGGCTGTACCAGAACCGGGCATTCGTCGATGGCGACGATGTTCTGGCTGGCGGCGGCGCGAAAGCCGACATCCAGGCGTTTGGTCTTGGCGTCCCAACGCACGGCAATTCGCGCACGACGACGATAGGCGAATGCCGGGCCGCACAAGGGCGCCGCCCACTCATCCGGCTGGATATCGGCCAAACGGCTCAATTGCTCGGTGAGCATGCGCTGTTTCAGCGCAAGCTGATCGGCATGGCGCATGTGCTGCAGGCTGCAACCACCGCATACCCGGGCATGCGCGCAAGGTTCGGCAAGCCGCTCGGGGCTGGCGACGAGGATACGTTCGACCCGCGCCTCGACCACCTTGGCATGGGCCGCCAGGACCCGCGCTTCGATCTGCTCACCGGGCAAGGCGCCGCTGACGAACCAGGTACGGCCGTCGCTGAAGGCGATACCGCGGCCGTCGTTGGCCAGCCGCTCGATCGTCAGCTTGTGTTTTTTACCGACCGGCACCTGGGGCGCACGGGTTCCGCCGCTGGGCTGAAAACGTAGACCGCCGTCTTTTCTGGCCATCAGTTGCTCGGCGCGTCGTACACGCCACTGGACAGATAACGGTCGCCACGGTCGCAGATGATTGCCACCATCACCGCATTCTCAACTTCCCGGGACAAACGCAGCATGGCCGCCACCGCGCCGCCGGAGGACACGCCGCAGAAGATGCCTTCCTCACGCGCCAGCCGCCGCATCACTTCTTCGGCCTCCTGCTGGCCCATGTCGATCACCCGGTCGACGCGCTCGGCCTGGTAGATCTTCGGCAAGTACTCCTCGGGCCAGCGGCGGATTCCCGGAATCGCCGAGCCTTCCATCGGCTGCAAGCCGACGATCTGCACAGCGGGCGACTGCTCCTTGAGGAAACGCGAAACGCCCATGATGGTGCCCGTGGTGCCCATGGAGCTGATGAAGTGGGTGATCTCCCCACCGGTCTGCTGCCAGATTTCCGGGCCGGTGCCACGGTAGTGGGCTTCGGGGTTATCGCCGTTGGCGAACTGATCGAGCACCTTGCCCTTGCCTTCCGCCTGCATCTGCAGCGCCAGGTCGCGGGCGTCTTCCATATTGTCGACCAGGATCAGCTCGGCGCCGTAGGCGGTCATCGCCGCCTTGCGCTCGGCGGTGGAATTGCTCGGCATGATCAGGATCATCGGGTAGCCCTTGATCGCCGCCGCCATCGCCAGGGCGATGCCGGTATTGCCCGAGGTGGCCTCGATCAGCATGTCGCCCGGGCGAATATCGCCGCGCTGCTCGGCGCGACCGATCATCGACAGCGCCGGACGGTCCTTCACCGAACCCGCCGGGTTGTTACCCTCGAGCTTGACCAGCAAGGTATTGGAGGTATTTCCGGGCAGGCGCTGCAAACGCACCAGCGGAGTGTTGCCGACGCAATCGGCGATAGTGGGGTAGTGCAGGGGCATGGCGTCGATCGAATCCACACGGCAGGAAAGACGCCTATGATAACGGCAAACCGGCGACGGCCATAATCGCCGTTGACCACATACGGGCTTGGCCTCAAGCGCAAGAACCTCAGCACGCGGCATGCCGCCGGTCGGGACACATGGGCAGACCCGATCACGCGATTACAGATTCTGCGCCGTCGAATCGCTACACTGCCGCAACCAGACTGCGGGAGGAAGAAAGTGTTCAAGGATTTAGGCATCAAAGGCCGCGTGTTACTGCTTACCCTGTTGCCGACCAGCCTGTTGGCGCTGTTGCTTGGCGGTTACTTCACCTGGGCGCAGTTATCCGGCATGCAGGCCCAACTGATGCAGCGCGGGGAAATGATCGCCGAGCAACTGGCGCCGCTGGCCGCTCCCGCACTGCAGCACAAGGACGCCCAATTGCTGCAGCGGATCGCCACCCAGGCGCTGGAGCAACCGGATGTCCGCGCGATCAGTTTTCTTTCCGTCGAACGCGAGCGTCTGGCCCATGCTGGGCCGAGCATGCTCAACCCGGCGCCGCAAGGCAATATTCTGCAAGGCGAGCGCCGGACCAATCAGGACGCGACGCGCTTCCTGTTACCGGTGCGCGAACAGCACCTGAGCCTGACCGGTCAGAACGTGGCGGCACCCGGCAGTACATTGCTCGGCTGGGTCGAGCTGGAGCTGTCGCACCAGAGCACCCTGATCAGCGGCTACCGCAGCCTGTTCGCCAGCCTGATGCTGATCGCCGCCGGCCTCAGCGTCACCGCTTTGCTCGCCGCACGCATGAGCCACACGATCAACGAACCGCTGCGGCAGATCAAACAAAGCGTCGCGCAGCTCAAGGATGGCAACCTGCAAACCCGCCTGCCGCCGCTGGGCAGCCACGAGCTGGACGAGCTGGCCTCCGGCATCAACCGCATGGCCGAAGCGCTGCAAAATGCCCAGGAAGAGTTGCAGCACAATATCGAACAGGCCACCGAGGACGTAAGGCAGAACCTGGAGACCATCGAAATCCAGAATATCGAACTGGATTTCGCCCGCAAGGAGGCCCTGGAGGCCAGCCGCATCAAATCCGAATTCCTGGCCAATATGAGCCATGAGATCCGCACGCCGCTCAATGGCATTCTCGGTTTCACCAACCTGCTGCAAAAAAGCGAGCTGACGCCGCGCCAACAGGACTACCTGAGCACCATCGAGAAGTCCGCCGACAGCCTGCTCGGGATCATCAACGAGGTGCTCGACTTTTCCAAGATCGAGGCTGGCAAACTGGTCCTGGAAAGTATCCCCTTCAACCTGCGCGACCTGCTGCAGGATACCCTGACCATCCTCGCCCCGGCCGCCCATGCCAAAGACCTGGAACTGCTCAGCCTGGTCTACCGCGACACCCCGTTGTCGCTGATCGGCGACCCCCTGCGTCTCAAGCAGGTGCTGACCAACCTGGTCAGCAACGCGATCAAATTCACCGGCAAGGGCAGCATCATCATGCGCGCCATGCTCGAGGACGAAAGCGCCGACCACGCCCAGCTGCGCATCAGCGTGCAGGACACCGGCATCGGCCTGTCCGACGAAGACCTGCGCGCGTTGTTCCAGGCCTTCAGCCAGGCTGACAATTCACTGTCGCGGCAAGCCGGCGGCACCGGCCTGGGCCTGGTGATTTCCAAGCGTCTGATCGAGCAAATGGGCGGTGAGATCGGCGTCGACAGCACCCCCGACGAAGGCTCGGAATTCTGGATCACGATCAACCTGCCGAAAGCCCGCGACGACGCCGAAGACCTGCCACGCCCGCCTTTGCTCGGGCGCCATGCGGCGATCCTGGAAAGCAACGAGCTGTCGCGCCAGGCCCTGCAACACCAGCTGGAAGACTGCGGTTTGCAGGTCAGCACCTTCGCCGATCTCGATGCACTGGTGGAGGCGGTTGCCGACGCGCAACAGGGCGTCAAGCCGATCGAGCTCGCGGTACTCGGCGTGACTGCCCGACTGATGCCGCCGGAGCGCCTCGGTCAGCGCATCTGGGACCTCGACCGGTTGAGCTGCAAAGCCCTGGTGCTGTGCCCCACCACCGAGCAGTCGCTGTATCACGAAGCGTTGCCGGACGCGCACAGCCAGCTGCAGGCCAAGCCGGCCTGTACGCGTAAATTGCAGCGCGCCCTGGCCGAACTGGTCAGCCCGCGGCAAACCCGTCCGGTGGAACACACGCCGGTCTCCAGCCGAGCGCCGCAGGTGCTGTGCGTCGACGACAACCCGGCGAATTTGCTCCTGGTGCAGACCTTGCTCGACGACATGGGCGCCCAGGTGGAAACCGCCGAAAGCGGTTATGTCGCGGTGGAAAAAGCCCAGCGAAGCCACTTCGATCTGATTTTCATGGACGTGCAGATGCCCGGCATGGACGGGCGCCAGGCGACCGAGGCGATCCGCCATTGGGAGAGCGAACAGCAGCGTGCACCGGTGCCGATCATCGCCCTCACCGCCCACGCCCTGGCCAACGAAAAGCGCGCCCTGCTGCAAAGCGGTCTTGACGACTACCTGACCAAGCCGATCAGCGAGCGGCAGCTGGCGCAAGTCATCCTCAAATGGACCGGTCTGGCGCTGCGCAACCAGGGCCCCGAACGCAGCCGCGCTGGCACGGTGCAAAGCAATAGCCTGAGCGTGCTGGACGCCGAGGAAGGTCTGCGCCTGGCCGCCGGTAAAGCAGACCTCGCCGC
This sequence comes from uncultured Pseudomonas sp., assembly GCA_966210435.1. Taxonomy (GTDB): domain Bacteria; phylum Pseudomonadota; class Gammaproteobacteria; order Pseudomonadales; family Pseudomonadaceae; genus Aquipseudomonas. Next base: position 45,365 of record CBIHLF010000038.1, read on the forward strand.
CGATATGCTGAGCATGCTGCTGGCCGGCTTGCCGAGCGATCGCCAGGCGATCCGTCAGGCCCGCGAAAACGGCGAACGCAACGCCCTGATCGAGCGCGTCCACCGCCTGCACGGCGCCACCCGTTATTGCGGTGTGCCGCAGCTGCGCGCCGCCTGCCAACGCAGCGAAACCCTGCTGAAACAGGACGATCCAGCGGCACAACAGGCCCTCGACGAGCTGGATGCGGCGATCGAACGTCTGGCCCAGGAAGCGGAAGTCAGCGCCTAAAAACGCTGTGGCCCGAATAAGCCCCGGCGCTAAAAAAGGCGTAATCCGTAGCCTGGGTCGAGCGAAGCGACACCCGGGGAAAGGGTGCCCCGGGTATCGCTGTGCTCAACCCGGGCTACAGGCTGCATGTGTAGCCCTGATGCAATCCGGGGGCAGGTTGTGCGGTCGGCATCGCTCCCCGGATTGCATCCGGGCTACGCCATTCACCCGCCTTCCCGCGAACAAGCGCAAGGAGCCCGTATGCATATTCTATTTTTCAGCAGCAAACCCTACGACAGTGCCAGCTTCCTTGCCGCCGAAGTCGCGCCTGGCTACCAACTGCATTTCCAGCAAGCCCGCCTGACCCTCGACAGCGCGATCCTGGCGGCCGGCCACGAGGTGGTCTGCGCCTTTATCAACGACGACCTCTCGGCAGCGGTACTCGAACGCCTGGCCGCGGGCGGCACGCGCCTGATCGCCCTGCGCTCGGCGGGCTACAACCATGTCGACCTCGGCGCCGCGCAGCGCCTCGGGCTCTGTGTGGTCAGGGTGCCCGAGTATTCGCCGCATGCCGTGGCGGAACACGCGGTGGCGCTAATCCTGTCGCTCAACCGCCGCGTGCACCGCGCCTTCAACCGCACCCGCGAAGGTGACTTTTCGCTGCATGGACTGACCGGTTTCGACCTCTACGGCAAGCAGGTCGGGGTCATCGGCGCCGGCAAGATCGGCAGCGTATTCGCCCGCATCATGGCCGGCTTCGGCTGCCGCGTGCAGATCTTCGACACCCAGGCGGTGAACAATCTGGAGGCGCTCGGGGCGACGCAAGTACCGTTGCCGCAACTGCTCGCACAAAGCGACATTATCAGCCTGCACTGCCCACTCAACGAACACAGCAGACACCTGATCGACGCCCAGAGCCTGGCGCAGATGAAACGCGGCGTGATGCTGATCAACACCAGCCGCGGCGCCCTGATCGACACTCCGGCGCTGATCGACGCGCTGAAAAGCGGGCAACTCGGCTATCTTGGCCTGGATGTCTATGAGGAAGAAGCCGCGCTGTTCTTCGAGGACTGCTCCGACCTGCCCCTGCAGGACGACGTACTGGCCCGTCTGCTGAGCTTCCCCAACGTCATCGTCACCGCGCACCAGGCCTTTCTCACCCAGGAGGCAATGGCGGCGATCGCCCGCACCACCCTCGACAACATCGCATCCTGGGCCGCCGGAACGCCGCGTAATCAGGTGCAGCCCGGCGCGTGATAGTATTCGCGCCGATCTGGAGGAACCATGGCCGAACACGACTTTCGCTACAACCTGCTCAACCCCGAACACACCCTTATTGAATGCCGCGCCCTGGCGCCGGGCCGCTATCAGGTCACCGGCAACGGCGGCTCGATGCGCGACGGCGACAGCCTGCTGGTCACCCTCAAAGGCAGCCGCGATCTGAGCATGCGCTTGAACGTGGACAAGGTCCGTCACCTGATCAATCCGGCTGGCCAATGGGTCGCGGTGGCCCGCGGCCCGGTGTTCGGCGAATTGGCGATCCACAACTGGCAGGCAAAATGCGACAGCTGCGCCGCCATCCTGGACTTCGAGTTCGCCGTGGATGCCGCCCTCGGCAAGAAAGCCCAAGCCCCGGCCGCCGAAGCGCGGATCAACGAACTGGGCTGGCGCAGCGAAAAAGGTCGCCACCTGTGCCCTGCCTGCCAAACAGCAGCCGTATGAAACACAGCCTGGCAGTCGCAGTTGCGCTCGTCCTGTGCGGCTGCGCGGGTAACGCAGCACAACTGCAAAGCGAACGCGGCTACAGGGTCGAATGGCTCGGCGAGCATCCGCTGATCGACCGCAGCCACCTGACCCTGACCCTCGACGCGGACGGTCGTGCCCATGGCAGCGCCGGCTGCAACAGCTGGTTCGCCAGCTATACGCAGGCGGGCGAAAGGCTCAGCTTTGGCGCAGTGGGCACTACCCGCAAGTTGTGCGCGCCAGCCCTGATGGAACAGGAAGCGCGCTTTTTGCACAGCCTCGGTCAGGTCGAACGCTGGGATTTCTCGCAACAGCAATTGCGCCTGTGGCCCAGCACAGGCCAGCCGATCCGCCTCTGGGCGCAATAGCCCGCATACGCTCAGGGTGCGAACAACTCCAATTGTTCGTGCCGGTTGCGCAGGTCGTGCAAGCGCACCCCCACACCAAGCAAACGCACCGGTTTGTCGCCGCGGGCGAAGGCGGCGCTGAGCAGTAACTTGTAGCTGTCCAGATCCCGGCGCGCGCCCGCCTGCTCGAGGGTGGTCTGGGTGAAATCATGGAATTTGATTTTGACGAACGGTTTGTCCGCTCGATAGCTGGCATCCAGACGCGCCATGCGCGTCGCCAGCTCGTCGAGCAATTGCGGCAAGCGTTCATGGCAGGCGGCCAGATCGGGCAGATCCTGATCGAAGGTGGTCTCCACGCTCACCGTCTGCCGCCGGCTGTCGGTCTGTACCGCGCGCTCATCAATACCATGCGCCAGCCCCCAGAGCCGCTCACCGAAGCTGCCGAACTCCTTTACCAAGCGCAACTTGTTCCATTCGCGCAGGTCCGCACAATCGCGAATGCCCATCCGCCCAAGCTTGTCAGCGGTGACCTTGCCGACCCCGTGCAGCTTCGCCACCGGTAGCTGCGCGACGAAATCCTCGACCTGGTCCGGGGTGATGACGAACAAACCATTGGGCTTTTTCCAGTCGCTGGCGATCTTCGCCAGAAACTTGTTCGGCGCCACGCCGGCGGACACCGTGATGTGCAATTCCTGGGATACGCGCCGACGAATGTCCTGGGCGATGCGCGTGGCGCTGCCGGCGAAGTGCGGGCTATGGGAGACATCCAGATAGGCTTCGTCCAGCGACAGCGGCTCGATCACCTCGGTGTAATCGCGAAAAATCGCCTGAATTTCCCGCGACGCCGCTTTATAAACATCCATCCGCGGCTTGACGATCACCAAGTCCGGGCACAATTTCAACGCATGCCCGGATGCCATCGCCGAGCGCACGCCATAGGCGCGCGCCTCGTAGTTGCAGGTGGCGATCACCCCGCGCCGATCCGCCGACCCGCCTACCGCCAACGGCTTATTGGCCAGGCTCGGGTCGTCGCGCATCTCGATTGCCGCATAAAAGCAGTCACAATCGACGTGAATGATCTTTCTCGCTGTCATGTCGGCCGACGCTTACTGCGACTCCTGCACCTTGACCGCCGGCGCAGGCTCCGCCGCTTTCTGCTCGCCTTCCTTCATATAGGAAGAAATCACCAGGATAACGATCAGCATGAACGCCGCGATCGGCAGCAGCTTGGTCTTTTTCGCCAAAGTCGCACCACAGGCAGGGCAGCGCTCCGCGTCCGCGGCTACCTGGGCACCGCATTCAGTACATTGCTTTCCCATCGTCATGCTCCGCTTCATTAGCCGCGGACTCTAGCTCAATGACCGCCGACGGGCTACGTCGGATGAGTGACCATGCGCACGCTCAAAGGCTCGACCCGAACCGCTGCAACGCCCATCTGGCAGGCCCTGGGCTCCATCCGCGGGCGGCGCCCATACTAAGCATCTGAAGCAAAAGTAGTTTTTTCCGCGCTTTGGGTTGACAGTCCAGGCTTTGGCTATACAATGGCGGCCGCGGGATGGAGCAGTCTGGTAGCTCGTCGGGCTCATAACCCGAAGGTCGTAGGT
>CBIHLF010000039.1:0-46065 GCA_966210435.1 uncultured Pseudomonas sp.
AGCACGACCTTGCCAAGGTCGGGGTCGCGAGTTCGAGTCTCGTTTCCCGCTCCAAATTTTGAAGCGTCGCTGTGGTGGCGACGTTTCGGTCAATCGGCTCCGGTCGGTCGACGCAAGAAGTTCCAAGGTCCCCTTCGTCTAGTGGCCTAGGACACCGCCCTTTCACGGCGGTAACAGGGGTTCGAGTCCCCTAGGGGACGCCATTTCAGTTGTAGATGCACCGCGGGAATAGCTCAGTTGGTAGAGCACGACCTTGCCAAGGTCGGGGTCGCGAGTTCGAGTCTCGTTTCCCGCTCCAAATTTTGAAACGCAGTATCGAGAACGCCGCTCATCGAGCGGCGTTTTCGTATCTGCGATTCGCCCAGTAATAAAAAAGCCCGCCGGTATTGCCGTGCGGGCTTTTTTGCATTCAGCGGTCGGTCAGTGCGTGCTGCCTTGCGCGGGCATGGCCAACAACTGCTTTTCCTGGTTCCAGTCGAAGGGTTCGTCGTTTTCCTCGGCGTGAAAACGGCGCTCTTCGAGGGTCTGGTACATCTCGATTTCTTCGTCGGGCATGAAGTGCAGGCAATCGCCGCCGAAGAACCACAGCAGGTCGCGCGGGACCAGATGGGCGATCTGTGGATAGCGCTGGAAAATCTGACTGATCAGGTCCTGGCCCAGGTACAGGCTGTTGTCCGGATCGTTCGGCAGCTCGGCGAGCAAGTCGTCGTAACGCTCGACGAACATGGCGTGGCTGTCATCGAGGATCTGCTCGGCTTCGCCCAGGGCGACCAGAATGGTGCGCAGGTGGTTGAGCAGGGCGAGGTGGTGGTCGATGTGGGCGTTGGCCATGGGGCGATCCTGTAGGTAAAACGGGCGCGCAAGTATAAGGCTCACGCGGCCCGCTGTCGCCCTGGCTCAGCGCACCTTGCCGGCGGCCAGGGTCAGTTGCTCCTTGGTGAAGTCGTCGACATCGATCACCGCGCGCCGCGCGGCTTCGGCTTGTCGCAGACGCGCCGCTTCCTCGTCGTTCAGTACCCCTGAGGCTACGGCCGCGCTGATCACATCGTGCTGCGCGCCGTCATGCAATTGGCCGGCCTTGAGAGCGTCATCCAGTTTTTCTTGCAGTGGTCTCACGCTTTGCAGCAGGTCCATGGCCTGCTGCAGCGCGCCGACCGGATCTTGCTCGCCTTGCGGCCGATAGCAGCCGAGCAGTATCTCTTCCAGCGCTGGGTCGCCGCTGTTGCGTCCGATGATTTCCGCGACCTGTGCATCCAGCGCGTCGCTTGGCCCCTTGTGTCTGCGACCGAAGGGGAAGACCAGCATCCATAGCGCGCAACCGAGGAAGCGGTTGGGGAAGTTGCCGAGCAGCTCTTCCAGGGCGCATTCGGCCCGTCCCAGGCTTTCTTCCATCGCCCAGTTCAGCAGGGGACGTAAATAGTCCGGATAGCCCTGGTCGTGATAGCGCTTGAGCGCCGCGGAGGCCAGATACAGGTAACTGAGCACATCGCCCAGGCGTGCGGACAGACGTTCACGGCGCTTCAGCTCGCCGCCGAGCAGCATCATGCTGGTGTCGGCGAGCAGGGCGAAGGCTGCGGCCAGACGGTTGAGGGCGCGGAAGTAAGGGCGAGCGAGAGCGTCGCCAGGTACCCGGTCGAACACGCCCAGGCCGAGACTCAATACCAGGGTGCTGGCGGCGTTGCTGATGGCAAAACCTATGTGCCGCAGCAGCAGTTGGTCGAACTCCAGCAGTGCCTGATCCTGATCCGGGCGACTGGCCAGGGCCATTTCCTCGAGGACGTAAGGGTGGCAGCGGATGGCGCCCTGGCCGAAGATCATCAGGTTGCGCGAAAGGATATTGGCGCCTTCCACGGTGATGAAGATAGGCGCGCCTTGCCAGGAGCGCGCCAGGTAGTTGTTCGGGCCCATGATGATGCCCTTGCCGCCGTGCACGTCCATGGCGTGGCTGATGCATTCGCGGCCGCGCTCGGTCAGGTGATATTTGAGAATCGCCGAGAGCACGGAAGGTTTTTCACCCAAATCCACCGCATTGGCGGTGAGGATGCGGGCGCTGTCCATCAGCCAGGCGTTGCCGCCGATGCGCGCGAGCGCTTCCTGGATGCCTTCGAAGGCGGCCAGGGGAACGTTGAACTGCTCGCGTACCTGGCTGTACTGGCCGGTGACCAGGCTGGTGAACTTGGCGGCACCGGTACCCACCGCGGGCAGGGAGATGGAGCGGCCGACCGACAGGCAGTTCATCAGCATCATCCAGCCCTTGCCGAGCATTTCCTGGCCGCCGATCAGGTAGTCCAGCGGGATGAACACATCCGTGCCCGAATTCGGTCCGTTCATAAAGGCCGCGCCCAGCGGCAGGTGGCGTCGGCCTATTTCCACCCCCGGCGTATCGGTCGGTACCAGGGCCAGGCTGATGCCAAGGTCTTCCTCGTCGCCCAGCAGGTGATCGGGGTCATAGGCCTTGAACGCCAGCCCGAGCAGGGTGGCGACCGGGCCCAGGGTGATATAGCGCTTCTGCCAGTTCAGGCGTAGGCCGATGACGTCCGCGCCTTGCCACTGGCCGCGGCAGATGATCCCGGTATCGGGCATGGCGCCGGCATCGGAGCCGGCCAGCGGGCCGGTGAGGGCGAAACAGGGGATGTCCTCGCCGCTGGCCAGGCGCGGCAGGTAGTGGTTGCGTTGCTCGTCGGTGCCGTAATGCAGCAGCAGTTCGGCCGGGCCCAGGGAGTTGGGCACCATCACGGTGGATGCCAGGTCGCCGCTACGGGTCGCCAGTTTCATCGCCACTTGCGAGTGGGCATAGGCGGAGAAGCCCTTGCCGCCGTATTGCTTGGGAATGATCAGGGCGAAGAAGCCGTGCTGCTTGATATGCGCCCAGGCCTCGGCCGGCAGGTCCATCTGTTGGCCGATCTGCCAGTCGCTGACCAGGGTGCACAGCTCTTCGGTCGGACCGTCGATAAAGGCCTGTTCTTCGTCGCTCAATTTGGCTTTCGGGTAGGCCAGCAGGGTGTCCCAGTTCGGGCGACCGCTGAACAGTTCGCCGTCCCACCACACGGTGCCGGCTTCGATGGCGTCGCGTTCGGTTTCCGACATCGGCGGCAATACCTGCCTGAACCAGGCGAATATCGGCGCACTGAACAGCTGGCGCCGTTGTTCGGGCAATACCAGCGGCAAGGCTGCGGCGAGCAGCAGTACCCAGAACACCAGCATCAGCCAGGCGGGTGCATGGCTGAGAGCGCCCATCAGCAACAGGTAGATGGCGACAGCGCCGAGCAGGGGCAGTGGGGCGATGCGCAGGTGGGCTAAATAAGCCGTACCGAGTACCAGCACGAGTATCCAAACTACGAGCATGTGCTTTTCTCCAGGATGACGGTTCGTTGCACCACCATAGCAAATGCAGCCGTTACCTACGGCGACAAGCGCGGTGGTCTGGGTCGGAGTGCGTCGCCGTGCGCTTGCCGCAGGACTGTTCGCCAGGGCAAGCGTATGAACGGCTGCCGCAGGGCAGGCCGATCGGGCGCGGGAAAACGCTGATGATTGCCTCGAACCCGGCAGTTTCTGCGCCGGGCGTTGCACCGATAGTGACCACCCGGCGACGTTTGAGTTCGCGGAAAAGCTCGCGCGGTGTCAGCGGCGACCCGCGGATCGAATCGACCTGCGGTATTGCCGACCAGTGCCGGTTTCGCCGCGACTCTCAGACATATGGCCGCGGCCGGCGGCGCCGAAATCGTCGCGTGGCGGTATGCCGGTGCAACCGGGCGCCCTTGCAGCCGGCCTGGTATCGATAGCCTCGATGACTACCATCGGCGTAGCGGGGTTTCATCTTTTGCCGGCGCTGTTAGGCTGCTGCCCTGGCCAATGCGACCCGGTTGATCGTGCGTTTCCACAAAAGTGCTGCGATGGTCTTCCGGCAAACGCTAGACTTGAACGACCTCGTGCCCCTGTTGTGGGCGCGCCTCCGCTGGACCTTTCTTTTTCTCAAATCAGGTGCGCGCATTTTTATGAGTACCGCTCTGTCCATTCGTCAATTGAGCAAGACTTACGGCAACGGCTTTCAAGCCTTGCACGGTATCGATCTGGATGTCGCCGAAGGGGATTTTTTTGCTTTGCTCGGCCCCAACGGCGCCGGTAAATCCACCACCATCGGCATTCTTTCCACCCTGGTGACCAAGACCAGCGGCACGGTCAATGTGTTCGGTCATGACCTGGATAAAGAACCTTCGGCACTCAAGCGCTGCCTCGGCGTGGTGCCGCAGGAATTCAATTTCAACCAGTTCGAAAAGGCCTTCGACATCGTCGTGACCCAGGCCGGCTACTACGGCATTCCCGCGCGCATCGCCAAGGAGCGCGCCGAGCAGTACCTCAACCAACTGGGCCTGTGGGGCAAGCACAATGTGCCGTCGCGCGAGCTGTCCGGCGGCATGAAGCGTCGGCTGATGATCGCCCGCGCCCTGGTGCATCAGCCGCGTCTGTTGATTCTCGACGAGCCCACCGCGGGCGTCGACATCGAGCTGCGCCGCTCGATGTGGGGCTTTCTCACCGAGCTCAATGCGCAGGGCATCACTATCATCCTCACCACCCATTACCTGGAAGAGGCCGAACAGCTGTGCCGCAACATCGGCATCATCGATCACGGGCGTATCGTCGAAAACACCAGCATGAAGAGTCTGCTGAAAAAACTGCATGTCGAGACCTTCCTGCTCGATCTCAGGGACTCCCAGTTGGTGGCGCCGCAATTGCTCGGTTACCCGGCCAAGCTGCTCGACCATCACACCCTGGAAGTGCAGGTCGACAAGGCACAGGGCATCACCGAGCTGTTCCGTCAGTTGGCCTTGCAGAACATCGAGGTGCTCAGCTTGCGCAATAAAACCAACCGCCTGGAGGAATTGTTCGTGTCCCTGGTCGAGAAAAACCTGGCGAAGGGGGCGGCGCAATGAGTACGGCTTACCTGAATTCCGAGTTCGCCGCCAACATGGTGGCGCTACGTACCATCGTCTATCGCGAAATCCGTCGCTTCACCCGCATCTGGCCGCAGACCCTGCTGCCGCCGGCGATCACCATGGTTCTGTACTTCGTCATCTTCGGCAACCTGATCGGCCGGCAGATCGGCGATATGGGTGGCTTCAGTTACATGGAATACATAGTGCCGGGGCTGATCATGATGTCGGTGATCACCAACGCCTATGGCAACGTGGTGTCGAGCTTCTTCGGCAGCAAGTTCCAGCGTTCGGTCGAGGAGCTGATGGTCTCGCCGGTATCGCCGCACATCATCCTGATCGGCTATGTCACCGGGGGCGTGCTGCGCGGTCTGGCGGTGGGGTTCATCGTCACCCTGTTGTCGCTGTTCTTCACCAAATTGCAGGTACATCACCTCGGTATCACCGTGCTGGTGGTGCTGTTGACTGCGACGATTTTCTCCCTGGGCGGCTTCGTCAACGCGGTGTTCGCGCGCAATTTCGACGACATCTCGATCATCCCGACCTTCGTGTTGACGCCTTTGACCTACCTGGGCGGGGTGTTCTATTCGATCAGCCTGCTGCCGCCGTTCTGGCAGACGGTGTCGCTGGCCAATCCGGTGTTGCACATGGTCAATGCCTTTCGCTACGGCATTCTTGGGGTGTCGGACATCCGTATCGGCGTCGCAGTCGGTTTTATGCTGGTGGCCACCGCGTTGCTCTATGGCGTATGCATTCGTTTGCTAATCAGCGGACGCGGTATGCGTCAGTAAAAATAGGGGGAAACATTTAGTTCGGCGAATCTTGCGTCGAGGTCGTTAGACTTCGGCCCTATAAGACAAGAGGTCGTTTATGTCCGTTCTAAGCCGTTCCCTTTCAGGCGCTTTTTTGTTGTTCGTGGGCTTCTCGCTGGCGGCCCAGGCCGCCGAAGGCCCCATGGTGGAAGTGGTGCCGGTGGCTAAAGCCCTGGTGCGCGACGAGTTGATCACGTTCGGCTCATTGCGCTCGGACGAGTCGGTGATGATTCGCCCGGAAATCGACGGGCGTCTGGCCCAGTTGCACTTTCGCGAAGGCCAGAGCGTCAAGGCCGGTGCCTTGCTGGTCAGCCTCGACGATGCGATCAGCCGCGCCGAGCTGGCCCAGGCCCAGGCCAACCTGAATCTGGCGGAAAAGAACTTTCAGCGCGCGCAGATGCTGTTCAAGCGCGGTGCCAGCAATGCCCAGGCTCTGGACGAAGCCAGCGCCCAGCAGCAGGCCGCCCGCGCCAGCCTGGCCCTGGCCCAGGCGCGTCTGGACAAGACGCGGATCCAGGCGCCGCATGACGGCGTACTGGGTTTGCGCGAGGCCAGCCCCGGCGATTACCTCAGCGCCGGTCAGGATATCGTCAATCTGGAGGTGCTCGACCCGCTCAAGGTGGATTTCCGCATTCCGCAGAAGCACGTCAGCCAGATTCATGTCGGCCAGGCGGTCGAGATCAGCCTGGACGCCTATCCCAGCGAGCGCTTCGTCGGCGAGATATTCGCGATCAACCCGCGGCTCGACGAGATCGGGCGCAGCCAGGCGATTCGCGCACGGATCGACAACGCCGAGCGGCGCCTGCGGCCGGGGCAGTTCGTCAAGGTTGCGGTGATTCTCGATGAACGCGCCGATGCCCTGATCATTCCCGAGGAGGCGGTGATGCCGGTGGGCGAGCGCCTGCTGGTCAACCTGGTGGTGGACGGCAAGGTCGCGGTGCGTGAAGTCGAGCTGGGCAAGCGCATGGACGGTACGGTGGAGGTGCGCAAAGGTCTGCACGGCGACGAGACGGTGATCAGCGCCGGCTGGCAGAAGGTCCGTGACGGTATGTCGGTGCGCACCAAGGTCGCGGCCGACCGCACCGCGGAGCCCAACCGATGACGCTGTCGGATGTCTGCATCCGCCGGCCGGTGTTCGCCACGGTGTTGTCGCTGGTGCTGGTGCTGCTCGGCCTGATGGCCTATCAGCGCCTGAGCGTGCGCGAATACCCGAACGTCGACGTGCCCATCGTCACGGTCAACGTCACCTATCCGGGCGCCAGCCCGGAGATCATGGAGTCGCAGGTCGCCCAACCGATCGAAGACGTGCTCTCGGGCATCGAGGGGCTGGATTTCGTCAGCTCCATCAGCCGCTCGGAAAACACCCAGATCACCGCGCAGTTCACCCTCGGCAGCAATGCCGACGAAGCTGCCAATGACGTACGCGATCGCCTGGGCCGGGTACGTGGCTTGCTGCCGGAGGAGATCAAGGAACCCATCGTGCAGAAGGTCGAGGCCGACGCGCAGCCGGTGGTGTGGATCGCCTTTTACAGCGACCGCTACAGCTCGATGGAAATCACCGATGTCCTCGAACGGATGATCAAGGACCGCCTGCAAACCATTCCCGGCGTGTCCGAGGTGCAGATCCGCGGTGGGCAGACCCTGGCTATGCGCATCTGGCTCGATCCGGAAAAGCTCGCCGCGCATAACCTCACCGTACAGGACGTGGAAGATGCCCTGCGTCGGCAGAATGTGGAAATCCCGGCGGGGCGCATCGAGTCGCGCGAGCGCGAGTTCACCGTGCTCGCCGAAACCGACTTGAATACCCCGGAGCAATTCAACCAGTTGATCCTCGACGATTCCCGCGGCTACCTGCTGCGCCTGGCCGACGTCGGCCATGCCGAAATCGGCGCGCAGAACGAGCGCAGCATCGTGCGTTACAAGGGCCGGCCGGCGGTGTCCATGGGGGTGATCAAGCAGGCCACGGCCAACCCGCTGGAAATCTCCGATGGTCTCAACGCGGCGCTGCCGGAGGTGCGCGAGCTGCTGCCCGAAGGCATGGAAATGGCCATCGCCCACGACAACTCGCTGTTTATCCGCGAGTCCATCGACAATGTCTTCATCACCATCTGGGAAGCGGTGGCGCTGGTCATTCTGATCATCTTCATCTTCCTGCGCTCATTGCGCGCGACCATCATCCCCTTGGTGACCATTCCGGTGTCGCTGATCGGCGCCTTCGCCCTGATGAGTCTGATGGGCTTCACCATCAATACCCTGACGCTGTTGGCCATGGTGTTGGCCATCGGTCTGGTGGTGGACGACGCCATCGTCATGCTGGAGAACATCCACCGGCACATCGAAACGGGCATGCGCCCGGTGCAGGCTGCGCTCAAGGGCAGTCGCGAAATCGCCTTCGCGGTGATCGCCATGACCCTGACCCTGGCCGCGGTTTTCGCCCCTATCGGCTTTATGCAGGGCACCACCGGCAAATTGTTCACCGAGTTCGCCTGGACTCTGGCCGGCGCCGTATTGGTCTCGGGTTTCGTCGCCCTGACCCTGACCCCGATGATGTGCGCGGTGCTGCTCAAACCACACCAGACCGGTGAGCGGCATAACCGGCTGTACAACCTGATCGAGGATTTCCTCAACAAACTGACCTACGGCTACAAGCACCTGCTGGCGCGCGCTCTGGGCGCCTGGGCGCTGGTGGTCGGCGTCTTGCTGCTGATCATGCTGGCTTGTGCATTGCTGTTCACCGGCCTGAAGTCGGAGCTGGCACCGACCGAAGACACCAGCACCATCATTGGCGTTTTCAACGGCCCGGATGGCGCCACCATCGACTACACCGGGCGTTACGCGCAGGAGATCGAGGCGGCGTACGCGAGCATCCCGGAAACCAATCGCTACATGGTGATCGCCGGCTTCCCCACGGTCGCCCAAGGCATTTCCTTTATGAAGCTGAAGGACTGGGATCAGCGCACGCGCAGCCAGTTCGAGATCCGCAACGAGCTGTTGCCCAAGTTCCAGGAAATCGCCGGGATGCGCGCCTTCCCGGTCAACCGGCCGCCGCTCGGGCAGAGCGCGCGCAACCAGCCGGTCAACTTCGTGATCCGCTCCTCGCTGGAGTACGCCGATCTGCAGGGCTATGTCGAGCGCCTGTTGCACGAGCTGCGCGACTACCCGGGGCTGGAAAGCCTCGATAGCGACCTCAAGCTGAATGCGCCGCAACTCAAGGTTTCGGTCAACCGTGAGCAGGCGGTGGCGGTCGGCAGCGATGTGGCGACCATCGGCCGTAGCCTGGAAAGCCTGTTCGGCAGTCGCCAGGTGACGCGCTTCAAGCAGAACGGCGAGCAATACGACGTGATGGTGCAGCTGCAGGACGTCGACCGCAGCAACCCGCAGGATCTCGACCGGGTCTATGTGCGCGGGCGCGACGAGCGCATGGTGCAGCTGTCCAACCTGATCGAGGTGCGCGAAACCGTGGCGCCGCGCGAGCTCAACCACTTCAATCAGCTGCGCGCGGTGACCGTCAGCGCCAACGTCGGCGCTGGTTACACCCTGGGCGAAGTGCTGGCGCATCTGGAAAACACCGCCCGTGGCGTTTTTCCGCCCGAGACGCAGTACGACTACACCGGCACCTCGCGGGATTTCAAGGAATCCAGCTCCGGCGTTGCCTTGATCTTCGCCCTGGCCCTGGTGTTTATCTTCCTGGTGCTGGCCGCGCAGTTCGAAAGCTTCAGCGACCCCTTGATCATCCTGTTCAGCGTGCCGCTGTCGATGGCCGGCGCCTTGCTGGCGCTGACCCTGTTCGGCGGCACTTTGAATATCTACTCGCAGATCGGCCTGGTGACGCTGATCGGGTTGATCACCAAGCACGGCATCCTGATCGTCGAGTTCGCCAACGTGCTGCTGCGCGACGGGCATGAGCTGCGCAGCGCGATCATCGACGCCGCGGTGCAGCGCCTGCGGCCGATTCTGATGACCACCGGGGCCATGGTCCTGGGTTCGCTGCCGTTGGCGATTGCCAGCGGCGCCGGCGCGGAAAGCCGTCAGCAGATCGGGCTGGTGATAGTCGGCGGCCTGCTGGTCGGCACCTTCTTCACCCTGTTCGTGATTCCCACGCTCTATATGCTGCTGCGCCGCTGGCGGCCGCTTAAGCAGGAGGAAGAGGAATTGGTCTCGGTGTAGCTGGGGAGGGGCGGATGTAGACCCGTAGCCCGGATGCAATCCGGGGAGCGGTTTTGTAGGCGCCAGATTTCCCCGGATTTCATCCGGGCTACGAGGCGCCCGTAGGGTGGATGACGCTTTTTTCATCCACCATCGCAATTGCTGAATGGCTGACGCGTCAGCTATGGCCGGATGGGTGGAGCAGGGCGATGCCCGGGCGGCCATGATGGGTTACGCCGCCCGGCAATGTGGCTTTCTCATACATTGCGTGGGCGGCTAACCCATCCTACGGTCTTGGTGTGGCTCAGCTGACCTTTAGCACCAACTTGCCGAAATTCTCGCCACTGAACAGCTTGAGCAGGGTTTCCGGGAAGGTTTGCAGGCCGGGCACTATGTCTTCCTTGGATTTCAGCTTGCCACTGGCCAGCCAGCCGCCCATTTCCTGCGCCGCTTCGGCGAAGCGCGGGGCGTAGGTCATCACCACCATGCCTTCCATACGTGCGCTGTTGACCAGCAATTGCAGGTAGTTGGCCGGGCCTTTGACCGCTTCCTTGTTGTTGTATTGGCTGATCGCGCCGCAGATCACCACGCGCGCCTTGAAGGCCAGGCGAGTGAGCACCGCGTCGAGGATGTCGCCGCCGACGTTGTCGAAATACACATCCACGCCTTTCGGACACTCGCGTTTCAAGGCCGCATGCAGGTCTTCGTTCTTGTAGTCGATGGCGCCATCGAAGCCCAGTTCGTCGACCAGGAACTTGCACTTGTCCGCGCCGCCGGCGATGCCGACCACGCGGCAGCCTTTGATCTTGGCGATCTGCCCGGCGATGCTGCCGACCGCGCCAGCCGCGCCGGAGATCACCACGGTTTCGCCAGCCTTGGGCGCGCCGACGTCGAGCAGGGCGAAGTAGGCGGTCATCCCGGTCATGCCCAGCGCCGACAGGTACATCGGCAGCGGCGCGCGCTTGGGGTCGACCTTGTAGAAGCCCTTCGGCTCGCCGAGGAAGTAGTCCTGCACGCCGAGTGCGCCGTTGACGAAATCGCCGACCGCATAATCCGGGTGCTGCGAGGCGATCACTTCGCCAACCCCGAGGGCGCGCATCACTTCGCCGATGCCGACTGGTGGGATATAGGACTTGGCGTCGTTCATCCAGCCACGCATGGCCGGGTCGAGCGACAGGTAGGCGTTCTTCACCAGGATCTGCCCCTGGGCCGGTTCGCCCAGCGGGGTTTCCACATAATTGAAGGTTTCGCGGCTGGGCAGGCCGACCGGGCGTTGGGCGAGCAGGAATTGACGGTTGAGCGGCATATTCATCGATGGGTACTCGGTAAGCGGAAACCCTGTTGATAGCCCTTAGCGGCTGGCCGGGCAAGCGCCGTGCTGCTGCGGAATGAGTGCCAATCGATTCGAGTGATGGCGGCCGCATGGGTTAATCATTAATTCGCATAAGTCCATCACCAGGCCGCTGATAGTGCTGCCGCATTCGCATCTGCCTGAATAGACTCATCGCAGACTTCTGCCCACTAGAGGATGCACGGATGAGTTTTACTTTTTCTGGCCAGGTCGCCCTGGTAACTGGCGGCGCCGCCGGTATCGGCCGCGCCACTGCACAGGCGTTCGCGAATGAAGGCCTTAAAGTGGTGGTTTCCGATGTCGACGTGCAAGGTGGCGAAGGCACCGTCGAACTGATTCGCGCAGCCGGCGGCGATGCGATCTTCGTGCGCTGCGATGTGACCCGCGATGCCGAAGTCCAGGATCTCATGGCGCGTATCCTGACCGCTTACGGCCGCCTGGATTACGCCTTCAACAACGCCGGTATCGAGATCGAGAAGGGCAAGCTGGCCGACGGCAGCGAAGCCGAGTACGACGCGATCATGGGCGTCAACGTCAAGGGCGTGTGGCTGTGCATGAAGCACCAGATCCCGCTGATTCTGGCCCAGGGCGGCGGCGCCATCGTCAATACCGCCTCGGTCGCCGGTTTGGGCGCGGCGCCGAAGATGAGCATCTACAGCGCCTCCAAGCACGCGGTGATCGGCCTGACCAAATCCGCCGCGGTGGAGTACGCGAAGAAGAAATTGCGGGTCAACGCGGTGTGCCCAGCGGTGATCGACACCGATATGTTCCGCCGCGCCTACGAGTCCGACCCGAAGAAGGGCGAGTTCGCCGCGGCCATGCACCCGGTTGGGCGCATCGGCAAGGTCGAGGAAATCGCCACCGCGGTGCTCTACCTGTGCTGCGACAACGCTGCTTTCACCACCGGCCATGCATTGGCGGTGGATGGCGGAGCGACCGCGATCTGATCAGGTTCGCGTGCTGCAAGTCAAAGGCGCCTATCCAGGCGCCTTTTTCGTTGCTGTACCCAGGGTGTCGCCAGGCGCGGACTGTTCCCCTCTCCATCGGGAGGGGCTAGGGGTGAGGGCGTTGGCGGGCTGCAATTTTCCCGGATTTCATCCGGGCTACGGGAGCAGCTGGTCGTTCCCACGTGGACGGTTCGACGCCTCGATGTGGGAACGGTCAAAGTCACCCAATGGTAGCTCGGGTTGAGCGCAGCGATACCCGGGTATCGGCGCCCTGGGTATCGCTGCGCTCAACCTAGGCTACGTGCCGCGCGGGCGGTCGAATACACCGTTTGACCCAACCATGGTCGGCCAAAAAACTTGCGCAGTCCCGTAGCCCGGATGCAATCCGGGGAGCTGTTGGCGGGCGGTAATTTTCCCGGATTTCATCCGGGCTACGATTCTCAGGCGCCTTTCATTATTGCGGCCAACGCTTCGCGGCTAAAGCCCCTCCCACGGATTGGGTGGTAGGTTGGTGCTGAGCGCGGCGAAGCTCAACAAGGCGCGCCCGACACTCCAATCAATCCTTGCCCCAATTCAGAATCGCCAGGGTCAGCATGCCCGCCACTATCCCCCAGAATGCCGAACCGACCGAGAACAGCGTCATGCCCGAGGCGGTTACCAGAAAGGTGATCAGCGCCGCCTCGCGTTCCTTGGCTTCGCTCATGGCCTGGGTCAGGCCGCCGATGATCGAGGCGAACAGCGCCAGGGCGGCGATGGACAGGATCAGTGCCTTGGGCAGAGCACCGAACAGGGCGGCGAGGGTAGCGCCAAATATCCCGGCGATGCCGTAGAACACTCCGCACCAGACCGCTGCGGTGTAGCGTTTTTGCGGGTCTTCATGGGCTTCGGGGCCGGCGCAGATCGCCGCGCTGATCGCCGCCATATGAATGCCGTGGGAGCCGAAGGGCGCCAGCAGCATCGAAGCCAGGCCGGTGGCGTTCAACAGCGGCGACGCCGGCACCTGATAGCCGTTGGCGCGCAGCACGGCCATGCCCGGCAGGTTCTGCGAAGCCATGGCAACGATAAACAACGGAATGCCGATACTGATCGCCGCCGCGAAGGAAAAGCTCGGCGTGGTCCACTCCGGGACAGCCACTCGCAGCTCGAAATGCTCGAAGTTCAGCAGGCCGAATAACCCGGCCAGCACGCAGCCGACGATCAGCGCCGCGAGCACTGCATAGCGCGGCAGCAGGCGTTTGCCGAACAGATAGGCCAGTAGCATCGCCACCACCAGTAGCGGTTGCTGCTCGGCGGCCACGCAAATTTCCAGACCGATCTTGAACAGCACCCCGGCCAGCAGCGCAGCCGCCAGCGAGCCGGGAATGCGCCGCATGATGCGGTCGAAAGTGCCGGTCAGGCCGATCAGAACGATCAGCCCCGAGGCGAGGATATAGGCGCCAATCGCTTCGCTGTAGGGCGCGCCGGGCAGGCTGGTGATCAGCAGCGCCGCACCGGGCGTCGACCAGGCGATCATCACCGGTGCGCGGTAACGCAGCGACAGGCCGATGCAGGTCACCGCCATGCCGATCGACAGCGCCCAGATCCACGAGGAAATTTGCCCGCTGGAAAGCCCCGCGGCCTGGCCCGCCTGGAAGATCAGCACCAGCGAGCTGGTATAGCCGGTGAGCATGGCGATAAAACCGGCGACCACCGCGGAGGTCGAGGTGTCGGCCAGTGGGCGAAGGCGGGGTTGGGTCAATTCCTGCATCAGAGCAATCCGCTATCCGTGACTATGGGGTAGAGCGAGGCCACCAGCAGCAGGGCCATGCCAATGTTGAAGTTGCGCAGCACCCGCGGATTTCCCAGCCAGTTGCGCAGCAGGCTGCCGGCCACTGTCCACAGGCCGACGCTAGGGCAGTTGACCAGGGCGAACAGCGCGGCGATCAGCAGCACATTGACCAGGAAGTTCTCCTGCGGCGTGTAGGTGGTGATGGCGCCAATGGCCATGACCCAGGCTTTGGGGTTGACCCACTGGAAAGCGGCCGCCTGGAGAAAGCTGAATGGCTTGCCGCGCTCGTTCGCCTGGTTGGGCGCGCCTGAATTGGCGATCTTCCAGGCCAGGTAAAGCAAATAGGCCGCGCCCAGATAACGTAGCACGCTGTAGAGCATCGGCAGTTGTTCGAACAATTGCCCCAAGCCCAGGCCAACCGCCATCACCAACACCATAAAGCCCAGGCTGATACCGAGCATATGCGGCAGGCTGCGGCGCAGGCCGAAGTTCACCCCGGAGGCAAGCAGCATCATATTGTTCGGCCCCGGCGTCACCGAGGTGACAAAGGCAAAGGCGACAAAGGCGATCAGCAATTCGGTGGTCATGGTCGGGCACTCGGTGGCAGTGCTTGCACCTTAAGGCCAGCGCTGTCTGACGTCGCGGTACAGCCAGGCGCGCATCCAGCAATACAGTCGATTGGCGCCAGGTGCCTTACGGAGTAGGCTCGCATCTGACTCGACAACCCGCAGGGATTCGCGATGGATCAAGCCGATAACAACCCCTACGCCGCGCCCCAGGTCAGCCTGGTGGAAAACGCCGAAGCGAAAAAACTCGATGGCTGGAGCCCTGGCCGCCTGCAAGTGCTCGGTTGCCTCAATCTGGTATCGGCATTCGGTTCGCTGGTGGCGTTGGGCTTGGCGCTAATGGCCGGTTTTCTCGGCGATGCCGCGCTGGAGACGCTTAGCGCTTGGCTCGGCCCGGCTCTGACGCTGCTGAGCAGCTACCTGATGCTCCAGCTGAAACTGTTCGCCGAGCAACGCTTCGCTGCCCGGCACCTGAGCAAATCGACCTGGGCGGTAGTGTGCTTGGGTTTGCTGGTGATGACGCTTGACCTTCTGTGGAAAGATGAGCTCGGCGAACTGGGCTGGCAGATGTTCGGCTATCTCGCGCTACTCGCCGTCTATGGTGTCCTGTTGGCCTGGTGGGGAGTGCGCTTGCGTCAGGTGCAGAATGTCTACCCCGCGTTTCGGCTGATGGCCTGGCTGGAGCTGATCGGGGGGCTGATGCTGGCCAGCGTGATTCTTCTGCTGCCGGCTATGTTGCCGCTGACCGGCGCGAGCATCGCCACGGCCTGGGTATTCTTTCAGGCGGCGGCCGAGCAAAAACGCCAGGGCGCATAAGGTTCAGGCGCTCAAGGCGGCGACGCGGTTTGCCTTTCTCCCTAGCAGGAGGGCGGGATTAACCGGAGTGGGGCGAGAGTCACCTCCGTCACTCCTGTTCCATCGTTGCCTGGTGCGCATGTCCCAGTGCCTGGTTGACTCGCAGCCAGCCCTCGACCGCCGTTTCCCCGGCTTCGCCAAAGGCGCGTTGCAGCAGCTTGGCCTGCTCGCGGCGCAGCGCCAGTTCCAGTTTCGCGCCTTCGCGGGTCAGGCCCAACAGGCGTTTACGTTTGTCGTCCTCTGCCGCCAGGCTTTCCACAAGATCCATTTCCAGCAACTGACGCAGCGGCATATTCAGGGCCTGCTTGCTCACGCCCAGGTAGCCGAGCAGTTGCTTCATGCTCAGGCCCGGGTACTTGCCGATAAAAAACAGAATCCGATGGTGCACCCGCGACAGGCCGCGGCGCGCGAGCATTTCGTCGGCCTTGGCGGTAAACGCCTGGTAGCCGAAAAAGAACGCCTCCATGGCGGTTTGCTGAGTGCCGATATTTTGCAGATTGAACATTAAGGTCAAGCCTATTGACGTATTTGCCCTGGGTGTCGTAGCTTCGGCTACACAATATTTCGGTCAAGCAGTTTGACCTATTTTCAATTGCCTTTGCCACTGGTGATCTGCATGGCCTTCTCCGAACGCGTCTCCCGCCTGAAAAGCTCCTTGATCCGTGAAATCCTTGCCGCGGCGCAGCGTCCGGAGGTAATGTCCTTCGCCGGCGGTCTGCCCGCCGAGCCGATGCTGCCCAAGGTCGAGTGGGCGGATATGCCGGTGAGCATGGGCCAGTACGGCATGAGCGAGGGCGAGCCGGCATTGCGCGAAGCGATCGCCGCCGAAGCCCGTGCCCTGGGCGTGCCTTGCGAGGCAAGTCAGGTGTTGATCGTCAGCGGTTCGCAGCAGACCCTGGACCTGGCCAGCAAACTGTTTATCGACCCGGGCACCGAGGTGCTGCTCGAAGCGCCGACCTATCTGGCCGCGTTGCAAGCCTTCCAGCTGTTCGGCGCAGACTGCATCGCCGTGCCGCAAGAGGCCGATGGCCCGCAGATCGACGCCTTGCGCCAGCGTCTGGAAAACCACAAGCCGGCCTTCGCCTACCTGATCCCGACGTTCCAGAATCCTTCGGCGGTGCGTTACAGCGAGGCCAAGCGCGATGCCGTGGCGGCGCTGCTCGACGAGTTCGGCGTGACCCTGATCGAAGACGAACCCTACCGCGAGCTGGTGTTCGACGAGGGTGGCGCCACGCCTATCGTCAGCCGCTTGCGGAAGGCCAGCTGGATCTACACCGGCACCGTATCCAAGACCCTGCTACCGGGCCTGCGCGTCGGCTATCTGATCGCCACGCCAGATCTGTTTCCCTATCTGTTGCGCCTCAAGCAGTCGGCGGATCTGCACACCAACCGCATCGGTCAGTGGCAGGCGCTGCAGTGGCTCGGTAGCGAGCAGTACCGCAATCACCTGGCCGAGCTGCGCGACTTCTACCGGGTTCGTCGCGATGCCATGCAAGCGGTGCTGCAGGAACAGTTCAGCGACCTGGCTAATTGGCAGATCCCTCAGGGCGGGCTGTTCTTCTGGCTGACCCTCAAGCAGCCGCTGGATACCCGCACGCTGCTGGCGCCAGCGCTGGCGCAGAACGTCGCCTTTATGCCGGGCGAGCCGTTCTTTATCGACCCCGACCAACACCCCGGGCATTTGCGGCTTAACTTCAGTCACGTCGCGCCGGAGCGTTTAGGTGAGGGCCTTAAGCGCCTGGCCGAGGTGATCCGTCAGGCACAGGCCGCAGAGGCAGCCTGATCGGCAGCACATACGAAAGAAAATCAGAGGAGGGCGGGGCGATGTACAAGGTTTACGGCGATTACCGTTCGGGCAACTGCTACAAGGTCAAACTGATGCTGCATCTGCTCGATGCGGCCTATGAATGGGTGCCGATCGATATCCTCAGGGGCGACACGCAGAAAGAGGCCTTCCTGGCCAAAAACCCCAACGGCAAGATCCCGGTGCTGGAGTTGGACGACGGCACCTGCCTGTGGGAATCCAACGCCATCCTCAATTTCCTCGCCGATGGCAGCGAGTTTCTGCCCAGCGAGCCGCGCCTGCGCACCCAGGTGTTGCAGTGGCAGTTCTTCGAGCAATACAGCCACGAGCCCTATGTCGCAGTGGCGCGTTTTATCCAGCTGTATCAAGGCTTGCCCGAGGAGCGTCGGGAAGAATATGAGGCCTGCCATATCCGCGGCCACAAGGCACTCAAGGTCATGGAGAAGCAACTGCAGCGCACGCCTTATCTGGTCGGCGATAATTATTCGATCGCCGATATCGCGCTCTATGCCTACACCCATGTGGCCGATGAAGGCGGCTTCGACCTCAGCGACTACCCGGCGATCCGCGCCTGGCTGGATCGCGTTGCCAGCCATCCGCAGCACGTGACCATGCTTGGTTGAATAGAAACCCCAGGGTTTCGTCACTCGCAAAGCAATCCGGAAAGGCGATTCCGGGTTGCGCCAGAGTCTGATCCGCAGTCCGGATGAAATCCGGGTAGGGCTCTCTGCAGTGCCATTTCCCCGGCTTTCATCCGGGCGATAAAACGCGCTTTTGTAGGGCGGACATGGCGCAGCCTTGTCCGCCGCTGGCCTGCGGATGCCTGCCCGGGATACGGTCTTTCCGACCCGCTTTCTTCCTGAATTTCACCGCCACCAGATCGCCCCGAATCCCTCTCCCTTTCTTCGCTTTTCAGCCCGCTTGATGGTCTTTGATTTGCAATAGTGGTTTGACATCAAAGCATTATTGTCTAAGACTTTTGCACGGTTGATCGTGTGTTTGCCATATTTATGGCCGATTTTTTGGAGAAAACAAAAGAAAAAGGGCAGAAAGATGCGAGTAATTAATTCCAGATCAAAGTTTATTCTCGGGGCATTGGCCGCCGTGTTCGGGGGCGTGTTTGCAGTCAGCGCCAGCGCCACTACCTTGCAGGAGGTAAAGGAAAAGGGCTTTATCAACGTCGCGGTGGCCAATGAAATTCCCTACGGCTTCGTCAACGCCAAGGGTGAGGCCGAAGGCGCGGGGCCGGCCGTCGCCGCCGAAGTGCTCAAGCGCATGGGCATCGATGAAGTGCAATGGGTGGTGACGCAGTTTGGCTCCTTGATCCCGGGGCTCAAGGCCGGACGTTTTGACATGGTGGCCGCGGAAATGGCGATTCTGCCCGC
The DNA here is from genome assembly GCA_966210435.1 of uncultured Pseudomonas sp. Lineage (GTDB taxonomy): Bacteria > Pseudomonadota > Gammaproteobacteria > Pseudomonadales > Pseudomonadaceae > Aquipseudomonas. Next base: position 18,566 of record CBIHLF010000039.1, read on the forward strand.
ACGCTGCAAGGCGGTGATCTACTCCGAACCCAATTCCAGCTATGGCGAAGGCTTGCTGGTGCAGAAGGGCAACCCCCACGATCTGCATGGCTACAAGCAGTTCGCCAAAGGCGATATGAAAGTGGCCATCATGGCCGGTGCCGACCAGCTGGATATGTTGCAGAAGCTGGGCGTGCCGGAATCGAACATGGTCACCATCAACAGTAATTCCGATGCCATCTCCACGGTCTCCACCGGCCGCGCCGCAGCCTATGCCGGCACCGGTCTGACCGCCAGCAACCTCGCCGAAATGAGCGATGCGGTGGTCCTGGCCGATCCATTCGAAGACCCGGTTATCGACGGCCATGAAGTGCGCAGCTGGGGTGGCTTTACCTTCGCCAACAGCTCGAAGGAATTCCGCGACGCCTTCAATGCCGAACTGACCAAGTTCAAGCAGACCGAAGACTGGAAGAAAATCCTGCAGAAATACGGCTTCACCCCCGCCGATATCCAGGGCTCGTTCGCCAAAACCACCGAACAGCTGTGTAACGCCGAGTAGGGATAAGCGGCGCCGCCAGAGCAAGGCGGCGCCTGCTGCAACTCCGCGTTCGTCTGGAGGTTAACCGTTTATGTGGGACTATCTGCCGACCCTGATGCAGGGGGCATGGGTCACCGTGCAGCTGACATTCTGGTCGACGCTGTTAGGTGCGCTCTGTTCCTTCGTTTTCGGCCTGGGCCGGCTCTCCGCCAACCCGCTGCTGAAGTCCGTTTCCGTCTCCTATATCGAGATTTTTCGCGGCACCTCGCTGCTGGTGCAGATGTTCTGGATTTTCTTCGCCTTGCCGTTGCTGGGCGTGCGCCTGTCGCCGGTCACCGCCGGCATTCTTGCGTTGTCGCTGAACATTGGTGCCTATGGCGCCGAAGTCGTGCGCGGCGCGGTGAAGTCGGTGCAGAAGAATCAGCTCGAAGCGGCCAAGGCGCTGAACTTCACCGCGCGCCAGACCCTGTGGCGCATCGCCTTGCCCCAGGCGCTGCCGGAGATGATGCCGTCGTTCGGCAACCTGGCGGTGCAGAACCTCAAGGACACCGCGCTGGTGTCGCTGATCACCCTCAGCGACCTGGCCTTTCGCGCGGAGAACCTGCGCAACCTCACCCAGGACAGCACGACCATCTACGGGATGACGCTGTTCATCTATTTCGGCCTCGCTCTGGCACTCAGCGCACTGATGAAGATCCTCGAGCGCTGGGTCGGTCGCTGGCGCAAAGTGGGGGCCCGCTGATGCTGTTCGGTTACCACTGGGATACCAGCTCGCCGCTGGCGTTCGCCATCTCCATTCTGCCGATCCTCCTGCGCGGCATGCTCGTCACCCTGCAGGCTGCCGCGCTGGGTTTCGTCATCGCCGCCATTCTTGGTCTGGTCTTCGCGGCATTGCGTGGCGTGCGTTCGCGGTTGGTCGCCTGGCCGACCGCGCTTATCGTCGAGTTCTTCCGCGATACGCCGCTGCTGGTGCAGCTGTACTTCCTCTACTTCGTGCTGCCCGAATACGGTCTGCTACTGCCGGCGTTCCTGACCGGCGCGGTGGCGCTCGGCGTGCAGTACAGCGCCTATATGTCGGAGGTCTACCGAGCCGGTCTGGAAGCCGTGCCGCGCGGCCAACGCGAGGCGGCGCGGGCGCTGAACCTGCCGCCAGCGCACACCTTTATCAAGGTGATTCTGCCGCAGGCGTTGCCGCGCATCGTGCCGGCCCTGGGCAACTACCTGATCTCGATCATGAAGGATGTACCGGTGCTGTCGGTGGTGACGGTGCTGGAGATGCTCAGCGTGGCGAAGATCATCGGCGACCGCACCTTCCAGTACCTGATCCCGCTGACCATGGTCGGCGCGCTCTACCTGATCCTGACCCTTCTGGCCGCTTACCTGGTACGGACCCTCGACGTCCGCTTGCCTAAACGTGGGATACCGCTGAAATGACAGATACCCTGGTTCGCTTCGAGAACGTGACCAAGCGCTTTGGTGATTTCACCTGCCTCGACAACCTCAACTTCGAGGTGAAACGCGGCGAGAAGGTCACCATCATCGGCCCCTCCGGGTCGGGCAAGTCCACCGTGCTGCGGGTGCTGATGACCCTCGAGCCGATCAACGCGGGCGTTGTCTACGTAGACGGCAAACCGCTCTGGCACGAGGAGAAGAACGGCACGCTGGTGCCGGCCAGCGAAGCCCACCTGCGGCAGATGCGCAGCAACCTGGGTATGGTGTTCCAGCAGTTCAACCTGTTCCCGCACATGACAGTGCGGCGCAACATCACCGAAGCACCGGTCCGGGTGCTCGGCATGTCGCGCAAGGAAGCCAACGAACGCGCCGAGGAACTGCTGGAAATGGTCGGGTTGAGCGACCAGGCCGACAAGTTCCCGCCGCAACTCTCCGGCGGCCAGCAACAACGGGTCGGCATCGCCCGCGCCCTGGCCATGCGCCCGCAGGTCATGCTGTTCGACGAGCCGACCAGCGCGCTCGACCCGGAGCTGGTGGGCGAGGTACTCAAGGTCATCCAGCGCCTGGCCGAGGAGCACGACCTGACCATGTTGCTGGTGACCCATGAGATGGACTTCGCGCGGCGTATTTCCGACCGGGTATGTTTCTTCGATCAGGGCGCGATCCGCGAGGAGGGTACGCCTGAGCAGATATTCAGCGAGCCGAAGAATGCCCGCACCAAGGAATTCCTCCACGCGGTGCTGCATCCGGAAGATTGAGGGCGAGTAATCAGCCCGGTTGGTTTTCCGGTTGGTCGCTTGGCGCGTCCGCGTCGGCCGCACAGCCGTCGAACTGCTGCCAGTCTTCGCCGAATACTTCAGCCGGGTGCATGGTGCGGTCGGCGCCATTGCCGCAGGCCAGCGAATCGGCTGGGCAATACCTGTCGCACCCCCAGCAGATGCGTTCGGGATGAGGCGGGTTCTGCGGAAATTTCTTGGCCATTGTTTCGCGCCCTCGGATGCCTGACGACCCTTGACAGGCTACCCGTGCGATTTCGTCAGGCCCTTGATCTCACGCAAGAAACCGGGTTGTCAGCGCTCACTCGTCCTGCCAGTCGAGGTCGCAGCAAAACACATGCAGCCTGCCGTCGACCATGACGGTCTGCGACAGGGTGATGCACATGCGCGAGTCGGCTACCGAGAGGTAGGGCCGGCTGATCTGCATCACATCCGGTTGCTTCAGCGCGCGGTAGTGGTAGTGCTTGTGCGACCAGTTGGCGTTGTCGCCGCACAATAGCGGCATGAAGCGCGCATTCAGTTGCTGCTGGTAGTGCGGTGTATAGACGTTGGGCGATACCTGGTAGCCTGCGTCGTTAAGCAGGTAGCAGCGCGCCGTGCGCGGGTCGTTGAACAGTCCGCTGCAGCTTTGTTCGAATTGCCGGCGCTCGGCGAAGTCCGTCACCGCCTGCTGGAACAAGCCTTCTATGCTGCGCAGGTAGTGCTGCATATCCGCGCGGCGCTTGGCGCTTTTCCATTGCTGGCCGCGCAGCAGGCGGTCGAAGGTGCCGGAAAAATTCTGCCCAACGTCGATGCATTCCTGGGGCTTGGCGAAGTAGAAGCCTTGCACCATGTCGGCGTTGGCGGCGATCGCCACCAGGGCCTCCTGCTCGGTTTCCACCCCTTCGATCACCACCAGGCTGCCGGCCTCGTGCAGCAGGCTGACGATGCCGGTGAGAATCCGTTCCACGCGAGGCGAGCGGCCGGCATCCTGAATCAGGCGGCGGTCGATCTTGACGATATCGGGCTCCAGGTCCCAGATGCGATCGAAATTGGAATGTCCCGCGCCAAAGTCGTCGATCGCGATCAGGCAGCCCAACTGGCGGAAATGGGCGATAAAACGTTTCAACTGCGCTTGATCGCTGACCTCGCTTTCGATGATCTCGATCACCAGGCGGTGCGCGGCAATGCCGGTGGCCTGCAACAGCTTTTCGGTAAAGCCGATATCCGGCCGCTCGCTGACCAGGTACTGCGAGTTCAGGTTAAGAAACAACCAGGCTTGGCCTGTGGTCTGGCGGGCAAAGTTGTGCACATGCAAGGTGCGGCAAGTGCGGTCCAGCTCCAGGCTTTCCTTGCTGTTGCGCGGAATCGCCAGCAGGGTGGCGGGCGATTGCGCGCTGCCGTCGTCGTGCTGCGCGCGGATCAGCCCTTCATAGCCCACCGCGCGGCCGTGGGCGATGCTGAAGATCGGCTGGAAGTGGCTGCTCAGCGTCAGGCCTCGGTAGTGGGTGTCGACCCTTTGTCCGGGGCCTGTCTCGCTAAGAGGTGGGCAGGCGATGGCCATGGGCGCGGACGGCTGCCGGGTACTATTGAGCATGTTCAACACCCCCGGGTTGCAACTGAGCCAGGGCCGTATCGACCAAGGCGAGCAGTTCATCGATGGCACCGGTCGCCTGCTGAAAGTAAGCCTTGGCGGCGATCGCCGGTTGTCCTTCGTCGAGCAATTCATGTTCGATACAACGCAGAAAGGCTTTTACCACCTGGGCGCGTTGCGCCAGACGGAAGTTGTCGGCCTGCGGGTGTGCGGTGACATGGCGCTCCAGGGTGGCGAAGGCGCTGCCCGCCAGTAGCTCGATCTTCTGGTAGAGAAAACGCATGCGCACGCGTTGCTCTACGCTGCTATGGCCGGTCGCCGCGATTCCGGTGCCCAGGGCACGCGCCTGCCCGGTCCATTCCGCCGCCTGCATCACTTCACGCCAGATGCAGGGCAGGTAAGCCAGGGCTGACCGGCCGCCGCTCAGGTCGACTTCGTTGGCCACGTCCTCCATCAGAAAGATGCCGTTGCGAATGATCAGGTGGTGCTGGGCCAGGTTGTTCGCCGGGTCGCTAGCGCGACCTTCGCGCATTCGCGACCAGTGATCGATCAGACTGTTCCAGGCCTCTGCGTGGGTGCTGTCGAGGGCCTGCGCGTCGCGGATATGCCGGTCCAGCGCCTGGCGCGTGGTGGCAAGCTCCTGACTCAGGCTGGCATCGCCGCAGAGCACGCCATTGCTCAGGCCGCGGTGGCGCTGAAAGCCGGCGACCAGCGTGCGCAGCAAGCTCAGCTGGCGGATATTCAATTGGATATGTAGCTGCTTTTGCCGCCTGGCGCGCCGGTGCAAGCCATACAACAGCAGGGCCAATGCCGCCAGCGTGGCGAGGGCGGCGGACACTATCGATAATCCGGACATGGCGCTTACCCCGTCAAATGAGCCAAATGGTGTGCGATGGCGCGCGCCTGATCGGCCGCCTTCAGGTTGTCGGCGTTGCCCTGACGGACGCGGTCGGCCAACTCGGCAATTTCCGCCACCGCCTTGCCCTGCTGCTCGGTGCTGACCGCCACCTGATCGACCTGCTCGGTCAACTGGCGGGTACGCTGCTGCACCTGATCGAGCAGGCTGCGCACCGCTTCGGAACTGTCGGCGCTGCGGTGGGCAAGGGCGGTCAGGTCGGAGACCTGCACGGTTGCACCCTGGATATGCAGTTGCACCGATTCGATATTGCGGCTGATCTCCGCCGCCGACTCCTGGCTGTGCAATGCCAGCCGGCGCACCTCATCGGCGACCACCGCAAAGCCGCGCCCGCTCTCGCCGGCACGGGCCGCTTCGATGGCCGCATTCAATGCCAGCAGGTTGGTCTGGGTGGCGATGCCGCGGATGGTGCCGGACATCTCGTTGATGGTGTGCGAGTTGTTGTTCAGCTGCAGGATCAGCTCGTTGGTGGCGATCGCCTGCTGCGCCATTTCGGACACCTGGCGCACCAAACTGGTGAGCTGCTCGATGCCATCTTCCAATTGCTCGCTGGCCCGCACACTGGTCTGCCGCGACTCATCGGCCAGCGCCGCGACCTGCACGATGCTCACATTCAACTGCTCGACGGCCGCCGCCGCGGTGCTGGCCGCGTCGCTTTGCCCGTGGGCGTTGCGGGTCACCAATACGGCGCTTTGCTCCAGCTCATGGGAGGAGTGGGAGATTTCATCCAGGCGTTGCTGCAGCAGCTGCTGCTGACGCTGCTCGCGGCTCAATAGCTGCTGCAAACTGCTGCCGATCGGCCGCAACAACTGCCATTCAGCAGTGGACGCCGGCTCCATGGGCTGCGCGGCGTCCTCGCAATAGCGCTGCAGCTGGCCAAGCGCCTGCGACAGCAGCCATAGGCTGGCAATCGCCAAGTACGCCAGCACTGCCCAGAGCGGCTGTGCGGGCAGCGCCGGAAAGAACCACCCCAGCACAAAACCCACCAACGCCACCCCGAACAACAGACGCAGCATGCCGCCGATCCCCATGGCGCCCAGTAGCAAAAAAGCAGGGTAGGTAAGCCACTTCATAATCCGACTCTCCGACCGGTATCCAAAAAAAACGCCTGAATCCACCGCGCATACCTCGCGCGGCGTTTCAGGCGCCGTTGCCTTACAGGCGCGAAGCCTGCGGATGTGATTTATTCGTGAGAACTACTAGGCAAAAGTGATGCCATAGAGTCGGTTAGGCACCATGGCCCGCTTCCTGATGCTTCAGGATCGGCTAGGGTATGAGCGCTTACCATTCAAGCGAAATCTTGACTGCAATATCTCAATCTCTTTGGTGCAAGGAGCATCCCAATGAGTGGAAAACCTGCAGCTCGCCTCACCGACCCCACCGCCTGTCCTGTACCTGGGCACAGCACCAATCCGATTGTTGTCGGATCACCCGATGTACTGTTCGATGGCCTACCGGCAGCTCGCCTAAGTGACCCCTCCGCTTGCGGTGGCGCCCTTTCTGGGAACCTGGCGTCTACTGTTTTCATTAATGGACTTAATGCGGCAACTGTTGGAAGCACCGGGAGCCATGGAAACGTGGTTATCGGAGGCTCCGGTACTGTCATTATTGGCGACAATGTGAGCCAGGCCCCCTTCACCCCGATCCCGGCCCTTGTAATGCAGAGCGCATTTGATGAGCAGTTCGAGCTACTGGATGCAGAAGGCGAACCTGTAACTGATTTCCGATACAAGATTACGAGCGCTTCGGGCGCTGTTTTCAGAGGGATAACGGACTCATTGGGTCGAACCCGGCGTATTAATACTCATGCTAGCGAAATACTCAAATTAGAGCCAGATGATATGGCGTAGTTGGTGAGGATTTGAAATTAATACTAGTTGGAGTGCTTCTCGATGGTTCAAACGATAATTGCAAATAATACGGCCACGTCTAACAATCAAGCTGGAAGCCGTCACTCCGCTGTAGTGGCAACAAAATACACGCGACGTGCCGATGACAGTGGCTGGCTTGGTGTAAGGTTGGAGCCGAGTGGTAGTCTGGTTTTTATATGTGAATATACTAAGGTCATTATTCTGAACAAGGTAGGAGGTCGTACCTATTTCAGAATTTCCGATGGGAACGGTAGTTATGTAGGTAAAGAAGCCAGCTTGAAGGACGAAAATGCTCTCAAGTTTTTGGCGGATGCGCCTCCTGTCGAACCAGCTACTGTCCATTTGAAATATGACGGTGCGCCTGTGCTGACCCGCTCAGATATAAGGGGCGATAGCAACAAGCAGCAATGGGCAATAGCCCGCTTTAATGGAAAGACGGCGCGAGTCACCCTCAATAGCCTCTGGGGTCAGGGGTATACCCCTATCCCACCTGGGAAACATCGCATCATGGCTCCTGATTTTTCTCATGCGAATATACCGACCTCGGGATATCGCGCCGCTCACCCAGGGCAGATACGCTGTACGGATGTGTGGTTTCCTATAGAGCTTGAAGGCACAGTTAGTAACAGCAGTCGTTATATTCATATCGGCCATTTGTCCGAAGGTTGCGTTACTTTTTATGAGTTGCTTAAGTGGAATGACATCTATGAATATTTGATTAGTAGGCGAGTGAAAGGTGAGGGTGGTAAATATATTGGTACTTTGCTGGTGGAGAAGTAAATGAAGCGAAGTCATTGTTTTTCCTGGCTGCTGCCGCTTGTACTAATGTTGTCTTCTTGCTCCTCGCTGGCAGAGCCAGTTTGCACCGACTTCCTTGCATCTATCAGTGAGAAACCGGCATTTGTCGAATACCTCGGCTGTAAGCAGGAAGTTGACAAGCAAGGTGCTCCGCTGACAGCTACCTATCGTGTGCTTGGTTCCAGTGCAATTGATGCCGAGCGGTACCTGCAAACAACTTTCGGGATGGAAGACCTGAAGCGTTATTGCTGTTCGTGGGATTCCACACCCCATTTCTTTCGAGATAAATCCAGTGGCGTTGGATACCTTGTTGGTATGGCCTCTGAGGAAACGACAATCAGAACGCGGGAGTTGTGGCGGGAGATAGAATATTTTTATATCAATATGAGCGCTTACAGCGAAGATCCATAAAGTTGTACTAACTGATTGCGCTGGGTTTTCAGAGGGGATTACCCCGCCAGGAAGCGCCTGCAATGGACGCGATGTTCCGAGATGGACCGGGCAGGGGTGAACCTAATGAGCACTTCTACGGTAAAGGCACTGCTGGCCTGTCAGGCTACAGGATCAGCAGCGCGATCAGTCTCTATCACGTCCAACTTCTAGCAGTCGAAGCCGTGCTGAGTGCGGTAGTACTCGACCTCTTCAGCGGGCATTTCCTTGAACAGCGCGCAGACGGTGAAGTTGCCCACCTGACGTCCGTTTTTCAGATAGCCCCAGTCGGTGATCTGTTCTCGGCCAAAGCGCAGTTGCTGGCCCCAGGTCACGCTCTTGACGATTTGCGGCTCGTTGGCCAGTTCGCCGATAAAGCCATCCTCGAGTGGCCGGAAACGAACGACCCAGAACGTCTCGATGCCGTAGGCATCAGTCACCATGACTTGCACCTTGTAGCCACTGGTATTGGCGGGTGGGTTGGCGGCCAGCTGGAGAAAGCCGTCCAGGCCGGCCTGGGCCTCGCGTACCGCCGCGGATATGGCGGGATCCTGGCGGTCCGCGGTGACGATTCGATTGCTGTCGGCTTCCGACGCCTGAAGTGTCGTCAGGCACAGTGAGAGCAGGGGAGCGATCAGGTAGGGGCGCATAGTCGATTCCTTTCGTTGTAGGCATGGGTGGTTATTTTTCGATCTCCAGCGCCTCGTCAGGGCGCTGGGCTGTTTCGCTGTTGGTTTTCTACTGTAGTCATTATTCGAGCTGGGCGTACCAGACCAGTTCGCTATTATCCAGCTGCAGCTTGGCGTCCTCGTTGCCGTTGTCGGCGGCTAGCTCAGCCAGGTGTGGCGCTCGTCGTTGTCGGTCTTATCCGAACCATTGCGCTCAAACGCCGATCTTCTTGACGGCCTCTAGCCAGGCGGAGTCCAGGCGGGGCTGATCGCCATTGAGCCCCATGTCGTCCATGTGTTGCCGGTGTTGCTCGATCTCTCCACGCATGTCGCTGAGGGCGCTGGAGTTACCGTCCAACTCGTGCATCTGGCTGACGCCCAGGTGGTAGAAGCGCAGCAGCTGCATGGCATTGAGGTCACTGGCCGCGACACCGGCATTGACGTGGTGCATGACGTTGGTGATGCGCATCAGGCTGCGCTTGAGCAGCCAGCCATAGACCGCCGCCGCCATCCAGGGTTGTGGCCAGAAGAGCATGCGCACCAACGCCACGGTCAGCACCAATGCGCTGATCACGGCGCCAATGTTCCAGCGAAAGTTGTCGCCCCCCGGAGTACCGAACAGCATGACTGCTCCGGTGGAGAGCAGCATCGCCAGGGCGATGAACGTCAGCGCGACTATCAGGGTGCTGCGACGGGTTTGTCGGCGGTATGTCTCGGGGTTCAATTGTTGGATTTCGAAGATCACGGCCACGGGCGGTCTCGCTGGTTGGATGGGGAACGGCGCTTGGCCGATGGCGTATTGGAAAGCCCGGCCGTTGTGGCTGTCGAGCGCTATCGCGTGACTTTCCCTCGGGAACGCGCGCTGAACCAAATTTTACGCCTGCGCTCTGATGCTCCATACCGCGTTGCAACGCCCGATCCAGAGGGGGAGGCAGACAATGTGCCGGAGTACTTTCACGTCATCGAAGCTTCCTCGCCGGCCGAGCAAGCGATTGCGGCTTTAGCGCCGCAGTCATCCAACCCCCTGCCACACCGGTGATCTTGACCGCGTGACGGCGACTGTCACGGGGTAGCCGCCTCGAACCTGTAGTCCGTTGCTCGCGACGGTCGCCGCGGTGACGGGTTTCTCCAGTAATCATTCCTTCACATGTGTCCGGCTAGGATGCTCCCTCGTTTGCGGGAGCCCTGGGGTAGCCGTAGCCCCGGGACGAAGCTACAGGCGGTCAGCGGCAGTGGGCGATAGCGCACAACGACAACAAGGTGCCGAGTGTGAAAGTCAGCATTTTTGGAACCGGCTATGTGGGTCTGACCCAAGCGGCTTGCCTGGCCCAGGTGGGGCACCAGGTGTGTTGCGTCGACACCGACGAAGACCGCGTCGCGCTGCTCAAACGGGGACAATCGCCGATCTACGAGCCGGGGGTCGAAGCCTTGCTGCAAGGCAACCTTGCCGCAGGGCGTCTGAGCTTCACGGCTGATGCGGCGGCCGGGGTGGCCTTTGCCGAGGTCATATTCATCGCCGTCGGCACCCCGGCGGCCGAAGATGGCGCTGCCGATCTGCAATACGTGTTCGCCGTCGCCGATGCAATTGCCGAGCACGCCGTGGAACCCAAGGTGGTGCTCAACAAATCCACTTCGCCGGTGGGCACCGCCCGGCGCCTGCAAGGGCGTATCCGTGCTGGCTTGGCCCGGCAGGGTCGCGACTTGGCGATTGCGGTGCTCGCCAACCCGGAGTTCCTCAAGGAAGGCTCGGCGCTCGACGACTGCATGCGCCCCGAGCGCATCATCGTCGGCACCGATGACGAACGCCACGTCGAACTGGTCCGCGAGCTTTACAAACCCTTCAGCCGCAGCCACGAAAAGCTGATCGTGATGGACAGCCGCAGTGCCGAACTGACCAAGTACGCGGCCAACTGCCTGCTCGCCACCAAAATCTCCTTTATCAACGAAATGGCCAATCTCGCCGAGCGTCTGGGCGCCGATATCGAGATGGTGCGCAAGGGCATCGGCTCCGACTCGCGTATTGGGTACGACTTCATCTATGCCGGTTGCGGCTATGGCGGCTCCTGCTTCCCGAAAGACATTCAGGCGCTGCAGCGTCTTGCGCAGGCAAGCGGCTACCAGCCGCAGCTGTTGGAAGCCGTCGAAGCGATCAACCAGCGGCAGAAACAGAAGCTCTTCGCCAGCATTCGAGAGCACTACAACGACGACATCAGCGGCAAGACCTTCGCCATCTGGGGCCTGTCGTTCAAACCGAATACCGACGATATGCGCGAAGCACCCAGTCGTGTGCTGTTGCAGGCTCTCTGGACGGCGGGGGCACGCGTCCGCGCTTTCGATCCCAAGGCCATGCATGAGGCCCAGCGCATCTATGGCGAGCATCCCGGCCTGTACCTGGCCGAGAGCAAGGAGGAGGCTCTCGAGGGGGCGCACGCGCTGGTGATCCTCACCGAGTGGCTGAACTTTCGCGTCGTCGACTTCGGCCTGCTGCGCCAGCGCCTGATCGATGGGGCGGTGTTCGATGGGCGCAATATTTTCGAGCCGAAACAGTTGGCGCGTGAAGGGCTGACCTATTACTCCATCGGCCGTGCGAGCAGTGGAGCGGGGCGGCCATGAGGTTTCTCGTGACCGGCGCCGCTGGATTCATCGGTTTTCATACGGCCAGGCGCCTGTGCCAGGCCGGCCATCAGGTCATCGGGCTCGATAACCTGAACGACTATTACAGCGTCGAGCTGAAACAGGCCCGGCTGTCGCAGTTGTCGGGGATGGCCAATTTTTCCTTCCAGTGCTGCGATATCGCCGACGCGGGGGACATCCAGGCGCTATTCCAGACGCATCGGTTCGAACGGGTCATTCACCTCGCTGCGCAGGCCGGCGTGCGTTACTCGCTGGAAAATCCCCGCGCCTATGCCGACGCCAACCTGAGCGGCTTTCTGAATATCCTCGAAGGCTGTCGGCACAACGCCGTCGGGCATCTGGTCTACGCCTCCAGCAGCTCGGTCTATGGCCTCAACAGCAAGGTACCGTTCGCCATCGAAGACGCCGTCGACCAGCCGATCTCGCTGTACGCGGCGACCAAGCGTGCCAATGAACTGATGGCCCACAGCTACGCCCATCTCTATCGGATCCCCACCACCGGCCTGCGTTTCTTCACCGTTTATGGTCCCTGGGGGCGGCCGGACATGGCGCCCTTCAAGTTCACCAGGGCGATCCTCGACGGCCAGCCGATCGACATTTACAACCATGGCGACATGTCGCGGGATTTCACCTACATCGACGACGTCGTCGAAGGCATCGTGCGCATCCAGGATTGTCCGCCGCCCTATGCCGACGAGTCGGAAGCGGTCCGGCTGGGCGTGCCGGCGCGGTTATTCAATATCGGCCTGGGATCGCCGGTACGCCTGCTCGACTTCGTCGGCTGTATCGAAACGGCTACCGGCAGCCAGGCGATCAAGCGGATGCAGCCCATGCAGGCCGGAGACGTACCGCAAACCTGGGCCGATACCGACGCCCTGGCCCGGCGCACCGGCTTTCGTCCCGGCACGCCACTGCACGAGGGGGTGACACGCTTTGTCGACTGGTACCGCAGCTTTTATGGAGTCTGAGTCTTATGGAGCCTGAGTCGATGGGGCAGCCCGAGCAATCAACCTGCGTCGGCCGGCGGCAACAGAGGAATCTGGCGATGCTGAACCCGCGCGTGCTCGGCAAGGGCCTGGCGTTCATCCTCAGTCTGGCGTTGCTCGGCTATCTGTTCGATGGCAGCGACCTTGGCAAAGCCATTAACGCGAGCTGGATCGATGCCCATATTCGTGGCCATGGCCTGCAGGGCGCGCTGCTGTTCCTGGCCGTGGGCGCGCTGTTCACCGCGCTGGGCCTGCCGCGGCAGATCATCGCCTTTCTCGCCGGCTATGCCTTTGGCCTGCTGGCCGGCACGCTGCTCGGAATCCTGGCCGCGTTGCTCGGTTGCCTGGTCACATTTCTCTATGCCCGACTGTTCGGCAGGGGCTTGCTGCGCGACCGACTTGGCGGGCGCGCCGCGCGCTTCGACCGTTTCGTGCAGCGCCATCCGTTCGCGATGATCCTGCTGATTCGCCTGTTACCCATCGGTAGCAACCTCCTGACCAACCTCGCTGCCGGCGTTTCCAGCGTCCGCATTTGGCCTTTTCTGGCCGCCAGCTTGGTCGGTTACCTACCGCAGACCCTGGTTTTTACGCTGGTTGGCAGTGGCATCAATGTCGCGCCGGTGTGGCGCATCGGCGCCGCCTCCGTGCTGTTTCTGGGGTCCGCCATGCTCGGCGCCTACCTGTACCACCGCTATCGTCACGGACTCAGCATCGACGAGCGGGTCGATGCCGCGCTCGGTGAGGCGGAGCAATCCTGAATCTGTATATGACCATTTCCAGGGCCATCCCCTGATCGACTCGAGCGACAGCAATGAACACACCTCATGGATCCAGCATGCCGACCAAACCCGAGCTTTCCGTATTGATCCCGGCGAAGAATGAAGCCGATAACCTGCCGACCCTGCTCGAGGAGGTCCGTCAGGCGCTGGTCGGTGAGAACTTCGAGTTGATCGTGGTCGACGATGGCAGCAGCGACGACACGCTCTCGCGATTGCTTGCACTCAAGCACGCCGGCTACCCACAACTGCGCATCCTCAGTCATGCGCGCTCGCTCGGCCAGAGCACCTCGATCTACCACGCCGCGCGGGCCGCGCAGGGCGCCTGGCTGGTCACACTGGATGGCGATGGGCAGAACGACCCGGCGGATATCCCCGGCATGCTCGCCATCGTCCGTGCGGTGGATGCGCCGCAAGGTCTGAAATTGATCGCCGGCCACCGGGTTAACCGCCGCGATACCGCCAGCAAACGCTGGGCCTCGCGTTTCGCCAATCGCCTGCGGGGGTATCTGCTCAAGGACAACAGCCCGGATACCGGCTGCGGGTTGAAGCTGATCGAGCGCGATGCCTTTCTCAGCCTGCCTTACTTCGACCATATGCACCGCTTTATCCCGGCGCTGATCCAGCGTCACCAGGGTTCGATGCGGGTCCATCCGGTCAATCACCGCCCGCGGGGCGCCGGGGTGTCCAAGTACGGCAATCTGGACCGCGCGCTGGTGGGCATTCTCGATCTGTTCGGCGTCTGGTGGCTGATCCGCCGCACGCGCTTCAATGCCATCCCGCGCGAACTGGAGCCTTAGCATGGGTCGTATCGCCCACCTGATCAGGCATCTGTCCCGCTCCCGGTCCGGCGCGTTGCTGTTTTTGCTGTTGCTGGCGGTAGTGTTGCTCGGCGCAGGGCTCGGCCTGCGTCAGCCATCCAATGTCGACGAGGAGCGCTTCCTCGGTGTGGCCCTGGAAATGCTCCAGGGCGGCGGCTGGCTGATTCCCCATCGCGCCGGCGAAATTTACCCGGACAAGCCGCCGCTATTCATGTGGGCGGTCGCCGCTCTGATCGAGCTGGGTATCGCGCCGAGGATCGCCCTGTTCCTTCCGGCCCTGCTGGCGGGCGTGATAGCGACCGCCTGCCTGCACGACCTTGGCTGCAGGCTGTGGAATAGTCGCGTCGGGATGCTTGCCGGCCTGTTGTTTCTCGCCACCTATCAAACCTACAGCATCCTGCGTGCCGGGCAGATCGATGGCTTCCTGATGCTGTGGATCGCCATCGGCTTCTACGGCATGGTTCGCCATTTGCTGCTCGGGCCGGATTGGCGCTGGTTCTATGTCGCCTGCGCGGCCATGGGGTTCGGTGTGATCAGCAAAGGCGTGGGTTTTCTCCCCGCATTGATGCTGATCCCTTACGCCTATGCCGTTCGCCACAACTGGCGCCAGGTCGCGCACATGCCCGGCGAAGCCCGGGCCTGGGCGCTGGGACTGCTCGTCGCGCTGGCGGCCATGGCGACCTGGCTGCTGCCGCTGGTGATCAAGATCGGTCTGTTCGGTGACGAGGCGAGCCGCGCCTACCTGGAGGAAATTCTGCTGAAGCAGACGGCCAGGCGCTACGCCGATGCCTGGCACCACCGCGAGCCGTTCTGGTACTTCTTCACCAATGTTATTCCGAAGAACTGGCTGCCGCTGATCCTGGCATTACCCTGGATGCTGCTCGCCTGGCGGCGTCAACTCGCCAAGCAGGATGCGCGCTATCTGCTGCTGTTGGGCTGGGTGGTGCTGGTATTGGTGTTCTTCAGCCTCAGCAGTGGCAAGCGCAAGATCTACATCTACCCGGCGATCCCCGCGTTGGTTCTGGCCATGGCACCGCTGTTGCCGTGGCTGCTGCGGCGCTGGTTCGCCCGGCGCCCGCGGGCGCGCGCGATATTCCTCGGCCTGACCCTGTTCTGGTTCGGCGCCTGGTTTCTCCGTGGTTTTATCGAACCGCTCAAGGACGGGGTGCCTCCGCGGAAAATCCTGATGACCGAGGTGGCCGACATCACCCGGGGCGCCGAGCTGATGCTGACCGGCTGGCGCGAGGGGCACTGGCTGTATGCGCGTCAGCCGCTGGTGCATTTCGGCATGGGCGCGCCAGCGCAGGCCGAGGATGCTGCCGTCTGGCTGCGCAGCCATCCCGACGCCTACGCGCTGATCCGCGCCAGTGCGCTGTCCCGCTGCTTCAGCGAAGAAAACGCTCGCCGTGTTGGCGATGGCGACGACGAGGATTGGTACCTGGTGCAGGCCGATGCCGACAATGGCCAGTGCCAACGTCCTGCCCCCTCTCGGCAGCCGTATCGTTTTTCCTGGAACTCAGCGCTGGACTGATGCTCTGAACCGGTGGCTGTTACGCCTCGCGGCACCCACCCCGATTGGGGACATCCCTTATGAAAAGTGTTGTCGAGCGCAGTAAATACCGGCTCAAACCCTGGTCACCTGCATATGGCGTTTACGCCTTGGGGCTGGCGATCCTGCTCCTGGCGCTGGTCGCAGTGATTAGGTTCCACTGGCATGAGCGCCTCTGGTATTACCTGACCTGCCAGCTCAATGCCGAGCAGCGGATGGGGCAGGGGGTATGGCTGCCGGGCTATCGGGTGGATATCGACGCCAAACCCGTGCAGGGCGTCGCGGGCGACCTGTCCGCTATCGCATTCGATGCGGATCGCCAGTCTCTGCTCGCGGTGACCAATGCGCCGCCGATAGAGTTGCTGGAGTTGGACCGTGAGGGAAACGTCACTGGGCGCAATCCACTCAATGGTTTCGATGACGTCGAGGGTTTGGCCTACCTGGGCAATGGCCTGGTGGCAGTGACCGAGGAAATTCTGCAGCAACTGGTGATCTTCAGCCTGCCGTCGCAAGCGGGCGTGCCGATCGACAAACAGGCGGCATCGACGCTGGCGCTGCCGCTGAAATCCAGCGCCCACAACAAGGGCTTCGAGGGTGTGGCCTACGATGCCGGCAACGATCGCCTTTACCTCGCCAAGGAGCGCGACCCGCGCCAGCTCTATGCCGTCAGCGGCATCAAGGCGAGTCTTGCCGGCAGGCTGCAGTTGAAAGTCGAAGACCTCAGCGACTGGATCGAGCGCAGCGTTTTCGCCCGGGACATCTCCGATCTGTATTTTGACCCGCGCAGTGGGCATCTGCTGGTCCTCAGCGATGAGTCGAAGCTGATCATCGAGCTCAACGAGCGAGGCGCGGTGGTCAGCTTCCGCACCTTGCTCGGCCATATCAGTGATTTGCGCCAGAGTGCCCCGCAGCCCGAAGGCCTGACCCTGGATAACGACGGGCACCTCTACGTGGTCAGCGAACCCAATCTTTTCTACCGTTTCAGCAGGCACTGAGCGCTGCACATGAGCGGTGATTGCAAAGGCGTTTGCAACCGCGTTTGCAACCGCGTTTGAACAGTCGATATGCGCGCTGATTGCGCGTTTGTCGGCGCAGCCTATCCATTGCCGACTCTGCAGGCCCTGTGACCGAGGCGGCACATAGCGCGAAAAAACCGCAACGCTGTCGTTGCCGCACAGGTTTCGCCGCGCAGCAGCATCCATTCATATCCCGTTTGCCGGATACTGGCCGCTCCCGGGCACTGCCCTCGCTGTCGCGCGCGGCGTGCCCGCTATTGCCGTTGCGATGCAGAGGTGGCAGGGTGCTGCGCTTGGCGCCGCCGTCGCCGTTGCGGCGCTGTATAGCTGTCTATCATGGGTTGGAGTTTGACCGCTTGAGAGTTGCAAGATGAGAACGTCGTTCGAAAGCGTATTGAAGGACAAGAACCGACTGCACCTGGAGCGGGAGCGAAGTGACGCACCGATAGCGGTGCGCAAGGTTGCCTTCGTATTGCTGGATCATTTCTCGATGATGGCCTTCACCGGCGCGGTGGACGCGCTGGTCACGGCCAACCTGATGAGCGTTACGCCGCTTTACGAAATTCTGGTGGTCGGTGGCAGCCAGGAGGTCGTCGTCAGCGATCTGGGAATCACCATTTCGGCGGGTTGCCGCCTCGCCGACCTGCCTGAGCGGCAACAGCAGCTGGTCATCGTCTGCGGCGGATTTCGCGTCAAGTTGCAGGCCGACCCACTGCTGCGAAGCAAATTGCGCCAGGCCGATGCGGCCGGCGCCATGCTCGGCGGGCTGTGGAATGGTGCCTATTTCCTCGCCGAGGCGGGGCTGCTGGACGGCTACGAATGCGCCTTTCACCCCGACGGTCGGGCGATGATGAACGAGCTGTTTCCCAAGGTGCAGGTGTCCAAGCATTCCTTCGTGCTCGATCGCCAGCGGATCGGCTGCGCCGGCGCCAACAGTTCGTTGGGCATGATGCTGGAGGTGGTCAAGCGCGACTGCGGCGACAGCCTGGTACAGGCGGTCGAAGAGGTTCTCAGCTGCGACAAGTTGCAGGAAGTCATGGACGTGTCCGCGGTGACCGTGGATCGCGACCCGACTCTGCCGCAGTCGCTGAAGCTGGCCCTCGAATTGATGCACAACAATATCGAGGAGCCGCTGACGGTCGACGAGGTGGCGACCTGCGTGGGTATCTCCACGCGCCAGCTCGAGCGCCAGTTCTGTCGTCACGTGAATGCCTCGCCGTCGCGCTACTACCTGGAGCTGCGCCTGACCCGCGCACGCCAGTTGCTGCAGCAGACCAACAAATCCCTGGCCGATATCGCCGTCGCCTGCGGCTTCGTCAGCATTTCGCATTTCCGCCGCTGCTTTCGCGAGCTGTTCGAGGTGGCGCCGGGGTACTTCCGGGCCGGTATGCGCAAGGGCGGCTGAGGCTCCATCGGCAGCGGCGCGCGGTTGTGTCCTCAGCTGAGCCGCGCGGCGCAAACAAACCTTCGCGCAAACAATCGAAAACGCCGGAAAGAGGCACGAGCAGGTGTCGCTGCACCGTTATGGTTCAGTGTGCTGCGAGTGGCTGATCGACACGAACGCACTCCACGCTTGCCGCGCCATTGGCACAAGCCCCTGGCGTGCGGGCGTTTGCGCCCGGCGTATGGCGTTCGATGAGCTCCTGCCGATTTAGGCACAAAACCTGCACAGCACCAGTCAACACCTGCCAAGACCCTTGGCAGTGCATCCCAGTTGGTCACCGGCGATCAGAGGCCTCTAGAGGCATGGGATGGGTGAGCGGACAACGCGGTCCAGACAAGCCACCCCCATAACCCCATGAATACCAGACAAAGCGGTCTGGAGTCGTTAGACGACTCCAGACGACTTTTGCCTGGCCGTGCTTCGGCAACGGCTTCGTCCGAGGAAAGGCTATGAATTCTCTCGTCACCCCGATCAAGCGCGAAATATTGATCGTCATCGGCAATGGCATGGTCGGTCATCATTGCGTCGAGCAATTGATCGAACAGGGCGCCCTGGAACGCTATCAACTGCACGTGTTCGGTGAAGAGCGCCAACGCGCCTACGATCGTGTGCATCTCTCGGAATATTTCGGCGGCCGCGACGCCGAATCCCTGGCCCTCGGCGAAGCCGACCTGTATGCCCGGCACGGCGTGCGCCTGCATCTCGGTGTGGCGGTGCTGGAGATCGACCGCGCGCGCAAGGAAGTGGTCACCAGCAGTGGCCGCCAGGCCTACGACCGTCTGGTCCTGGCTACCGGCTCCTACCCCTTCGTGCCGCCGATTCCCGGCGCCGAGGGTAATTCGCGCCTGGTTTACCGCACCCTCGACGACCTCGATGCGATCCGCGATGCCGCAGCCAACGCCAAACGTGGCGTGGTGGTCGGTGGTGGGCTGCTCGGTCTGGAAGCGGCCAACGCGCTGAAGTCCCTGGGCCTCGAAGCCCATGTGGTCGAGTTCGCCCCGCGGCTGATGCCGGTGCAGTTGGATGCCGAGGGCGGCGCGGCACTCAAGGCGCGCATCGAAGCCCTGGGCGTCGGCGTGCACCTGTCGCGCGCCACCCAGGAAATCGTCCCCGGCGAGGAATATGCCTACCGGATGAACTTCAACGATGGCGAATTCCTCGAAACCGATCTGATCGTGTTCTCCGCCGGCATCCGCCCGCAGGACGCCATTGCTCGCAGCGCCGGCCTGGAGATCGCCGCCCGCGGCGGCGTGGTGGTGGACAATGATTGCCGCACCAACGACCCGCAGATTTTCGCCATTGGCGAGTGCGCCTCCTGGAACGGCAGCATCTTCGGCCTGGTCGCGCCGGGCTACAGCATGGCGCGCAGCGTCGCCGCGCAACTGGCCGGCGCCGATTACACGCCTTTCACCGGCGCCGACATGTCGACCAAGCTCAAGCTGCTCGGCGTCGACGTCGGCTCGATCGGCGATGCGCATGCCGCCACCCCGGGCGCCAAGAGCTACCGCTTTATCGATGAGGCCAGCGCCAGCTATCGCCGTTTAGTCGTTTCCGCCGATGGCAAACACGTACTGGGCGCGGTACTGGTCGGCGACAACAGCTACTACGACACCCTGCTGCAATATGCGCAGAACGGCATCGCCTTGCCGAAAGATCCGTCCGTCCTGATTCTGCCGCAGTCCGAAGGCGCGCCGACCCTGGGCGCCGATGCGCTGCCGGACAGCGCGACCATCTGCTCCTGCCATAACGTCAGCAAGGGCGCGGTGTGCTGCCAGGTCGAGGCCGGCCTCACCGACCTCGGCGAGCTCAAGGCGGCGACCAAGGCCGGCACCGGTTGCGGCGGTTGCAGTGCGCTGCTCAAGCAGGTCTTCGAGCACGAGCTTTCCGCCCGCGGCGTCGCAGTCGACAAGAGCCTGTGCGAGCACTTCGCCCACACCCGCCAGGAGCTGTATTCCATCGTGCGGGTGGAAGGCGTTCTGAGTTTCGAGGAACTGCTGGCCAAGCATGGCCGCGGCCACACCGGTTGCGATATTTGCAAGCCGGCGGTCGGTTCGATCCTCGCGTCCTGCTGGAACCAGCCGATCACCGATCCGCTGCTGGTGCCGCTGCAGGACACCAACGACACCTTTATGGCCAACATGCAGAAGAACGGCACCTACTCGGTAGTGCCGCGCATCGCCGGCGGCGAGATCACCCCGGACAAGCTGATCGCCCTCGGCGCCGTGGCGAAGAAATACGACCTCTACACCAAGATCACCGGCGGCCAGCGTATCGACCTGTTTGGCGCCCAATTGCACCAGCTGCCGGATATCTGGGGCGAGCTGATCGCAGCCGGCTTCGAAACCGGCCACGCCTACGGCAAGTCGCTGCGCACGGTGAAATCCTGCGTCGGCAGCACGTGGTGCCGTTACGGCGTGCAGGACAGCGTCGCCATGGCCCTGCGCCTGGAAGACCGCTACAAGGGCCTGCGTTCGCCGCACAAGATCAAGTTCGCGGTCTCCGGCTGCACCCGCGAATGCGCCGAGGCGCAGAGCAAGGACGTCGGCGTGATTGCCACCGACAAGGGCTGGAATCTCTACGTTGCCGGCAACGGCGGTATGCGCCCGCGGCATGCCGAACTGTTCGCCACCGATCTCGACGACGAAACCCTGATCCGCTACATCGACCGCTTCCTGATGTTCTACGTGCGCACCGCCGACAAGCTGCAGCGTACATCGGTGTGGCGCGAAAGCCTGGAAGGCGGCCTGGATTACCTCAAGGAGGTGATCATCGACGACAGCCTGAATCTGGGCGCCGAGCTGGAAGCGCAGATGCAGCTGGTGATCGATCGCTACCAGTGCGAGTGGGCCAATGCCCTGAAAGACCCGGAGAAGCTCAAGCGCTTCCGCACCTTCGTCAACGACGAGCGCGGCGATCCGGATATCCATTTCGTCAAGGAACGTGGCCAGCGCCGTCCGGTGCATGCCCATGAACTCCACCTGATCCCTGTCACCGAGGAGGTGCTCTGATGAGCCAGTCGAATGTCGCCCGTACCGAATTGCACCAGGTCGCGCCAAGCCCGACCGTCTGGCGTGCGCTGTGCAGCCGCAGCGATCTGGTCGCCAACTCAGGCGTGGTCGCCTGGCATGAGGGCACGCAGGTCGCGCTGTTCCACCTGCCGCATAGCGCCGATGGCGAACAGGTCTTCGCCATCGACAACCGCGACCCGAAATCCGGCGCCAATGTGATCGGCCGCGGCATCGTCGGCCAGCTCAAGGGCGATCTGGTGATCGCTTCGCCTCTGTACAAACAGCATTTCCGCCTGGCAGACGGCAGCTGCCTGGAATACCCCGAACAGCAACTGCGCGTCTGGCCGGTGCGACTCAACGGCGATGTCGTGGAACTCGGGGTAGCGGATTCAGCGCAGCAAAGCCAAAACGTTCTTCACCCTTGATAGCTCCGTTACTTTCCCTGACCTATAGAAAAGAGAAATTGCCATGTCCTATCTGATCCCCTCGGAATTCGTCACCAAGATGGTGGATGCCGGCGAATCCAAAATCTTCATGTCCACCCGCGATACCCTTATCCGCGCCTTTATGGCCGGCGCCATCCTGGCCCTGGCAGCGGTATTCGCGATCACCATCGCGGTACAGACGGGCTCGCCTCTGGTGGGCGCCATGCTGTTCCCGGTCGGCTTCGTGATGCTCTATCTGATGGGCTTCGACCTGCTCACCGGGGTGTTCGTGCTCAGCCCCCTGGCCCTGCTCGACAAGCGCCCCGGTGTCACCGCTGGCGGTGTGCTGCGTAACTGGGGCCTGGTGTTCGTCGGCAACTTCGCTGGCGCACTGACCGTGGCCTTTATGATGGCGTTCGTCTTCACCTACGGCTTCTCCGCCGCGCCGGGCGCCGTCGCCGAGAAGATCGCCGGCATCGGCGAAGCCCGTACTCTGGGTTACGCCCAATACGGCATCGCCGGCTGGTTCACCATCTTCCTGCGCGGCATGCTGTGCAACTGGATGGTCTCCATGGGTGTGGTCGGCGCGATGATCTCGACCACGGTGAGCGGCAAGACCATCGCCATGTGGATGCCGATCATGCTGTTCTTCTTCATGGGCTTCGAGCACTCGGTGGTGAACATGTTCCTGTTCCCGGCGGCGATGATCATGGGCGGCGACTTCTCGATCATGGACTACATGGTCTGGAACGAAATCCCCACCGCACTGGGTAACCTGGTCGGCGGCCTGGCCTTCACCGGTCTGACCCTGTACACCACCCACGTCAAGACTGCGCCCAAGCGCGCGTTCAACTAATCCGCCCAACGCCAAAGCCCCGGCCGCACTTATGTGGACCGGGGCTTTGGCGCAGACGCGACCAAATACGCAGACCCAGGAAAAATGTCCCAGCAATTGCAAATAGCCCTCGGGCAGCATTCGGACAAGGGCCGCAAGCCGATCAACCAGGATTTCCATGGGGCCTATATCCCCCTGGAGCCGCAGTTGAGTTCCAAGGGCATCGCCATTGCGCTGGCCGACGGTATCAGCAGCAGCACGGTCAGCCAGATCGCCAGCGAGGCGACCGTCACCAGCTTTCTGCAGGACTACTTCTGCACCTCGGAAGCCTGGTCGGTGAAAAAGTCCGCGCAACGGGTGCTGGCCGCGACCAATTCCTGGCTGCACGCGCAAACCCGGCAAAGCCAGTACCGTTACGACAAGGACAAGGGCTATGTGTGCACGCTCAGCGCCATGGTTATCAAGGCGACCACGGCGCACCTGTTCCATGTCGGCGATAGTCGCATCTACCGCTTGCGCGACAATCGGCTGGAGCAGCTGACGCGTGACCATCGCTTGTGGATTTCCGAAGAAAAAAGCTACCTGAGCCGCGCGCTCGGTGCCGATTCTCAGCTGGAAATCGACTACCAGGCACTGCCGCTGGAGCGCGGCGACATTTTTCTGTTTGCCACCGATGGTGTTTATGAATTCGCCAGCGCGACCTATATCGCCGAGACCATCAATCGCCACGCCGACGATCTGCCCGGCGCCGCGAAACAGATCGTCGACGAGGCCTACCAACGCGGTAGCACCGACAACCTGACGGCGCAGATCGTCAGGATCGACGAGCTGCCCGAACAGGACGCCAGCGGGCTCTATCAACAATTAAGCGAGTTGCCGTTCCCGCCGCACCTGGATGCCAGAGCGGTGTTCGATGGCTACACCATCGTCCGCCAGCTGCATGCCAGCAGCCGTAGCCACGTGTACCTGGCGGTGGATGGCGAAACCGGCGCGTCGGTGATCATCAAGGCGCCCTCGACCGAGCTGCAACAGGACCCGGTTCAGCTGGAGCGTTTCCTCACCGAGGAGTGGATCGCCCGGCGCATCAATCACGCGCACGTGGTGAAACCCTGCCCGCAGACACGCAAGCGCAACTTTCTCTATATCGTCACCGAGTTCATCGAGGGCCAGACCCTGACCCAATGGATGATCGACAACCCGCAGCCGGACCTGGAAACCGTGCGCGGCATCGTCGAGCAGATTGCCAAGGGCCTGCGCGCCTTCCACCGCCTGGAAATGCTGCATCAGGACCTGCGCCCGGAGAACATCATGATCGACGGTACCGGCACGGTGAAGATCGTCGACTTCGGTTCCACGCGGGTCGCCGGCATCATCGAAAGCGGCATGCCGGTGGAACGCAGCAACCTGCTCGGCACCGCGCAATACACCGCGCCGGAATATTTTCTCGGGGAAAGCGGGTCGACGCGCTCGGACCTGTTTTCGCTGGCGGTGATCACCTACCAGATGCTCACCGGCCAGTTGCCCTATGGCGCCCAGGTGGCGAAATCCTGGACCAGGGCAGCGCAGAACAAACTGAAATACAGCCCGATCCGCGGCAGCGAACGCGCGATCCCCGCGTGGATAGACGATGTGCTGCGCAAGGCCCTGCACCCAAACCCCAACCGGCGCTATCAGGAACTATCCGAGTTCATCCATGAACTGCGCCATCCGAACAGGGAATTTCTCAACAAGGCCCGACCACCGCTGGTGGAGCGCGATCCGGTGTTGTTCTGGAAATGCGTTTCCCTGGTTCTGGCGGGGGTCATCGTCCTGTTGCTCAGCAGGTGATGTTTGGGCCTTGCAATGCAAGGCCCATGGCCTACTCGATCGCTTCGTAAGGCAGGCCGACGTAGTTCTCGGCGATGGTCCTGCGCCCAGCCTCGGAACCGACGAAGTAGTCCAGTTCGGTTTGCTGCATGCGCCGGCTGAAAGCGTCGGTATCCGGGAAACGGTGCAGCATCGAGGTCATCCACCAGGAGAAGCGCTCGGCTTTCCAGATGCGCCGCAGGCAGATTTCCGAGTACTTCTCCAGCAAGTCATCGCGGCCTTCGCGGTAGACCTTGAGCAGGATGCGATACAGCGTGCTGACGTCGCTGGCCGCCAGGTTCAGGCCCTTGGCGCCGGTCGGCGGGACTATGTGCGCGGCGTCGCCGAGGAGGAACAGACGGCCATGCTGCATGGGTTCGACGACGAAGCTGCGTAGCGGGGCGATGCTCTTTTCGATCGATGGACCGGTCACCAGGCGCTCGGCAACCTCGCTCGGCAGGCGGCTCTTCAGCTCATCCCAGAAACGCTCATCCGACCAGTCCTCGACCCGTTCCTCGGCACCGACCTGCACGTAATAGCGGGTCCGTGTCGGCGAGCGCATGCTGCACAGGGCGAAACCGCGTTCGTGGTTGGCGTAGATCAGCTCGTCGGCCACCGGCGGGGTGTCGGCGAGGATGCCCAGCCAGCCGAACGGATAGACCCGCTCGAATTCCTTGAGCACGCCGGCGGGGATGGCTTGGCGCGCGACGCCGTGGAAGCCGTCGCAGCCGGCGATGTAGTCGCAATCCAGGCGCAGACTCTGCCCGTTGTGCTCGAAAGTGAGGTAGGGCCGGGCGCTGTCGATATCGTGCGGCTGCACCTGGCTGGCGCTGTAGAACGTCTGCGCGCCGCAGCGCTCACGGGCCTCCATCAGGTCGCGGGTGACTTCGGTCTGGCCATAGACCATCACCGTCTTGCCGCCGGTCAGGCCCTTCAGGTCGATGTGCTCGCAGCGGCCGTCGAAGGCCAGCTCGAAGCCGTCGTGCACCAGGCCTTCGCGGTCCATACGCGCGGCGACGCCGGCCTCGCGCAGCAGCTCGACCATGCCCTGTTCCAGCACCCCGGCGCGAATGCGCCCGAGCACGTAGTCGGGGCTCTGGCGCTCGACGATCAGGTTGTCGATGCCGGCGTTATGCAGCAACTGGCCGAGCAGCAGCCCGGAGGGGCCGGCGCCGATAATCGCGACTCGGGTTTTTATATTTGTTGTCATTGTGAGTGTCCTGGTTGGTGCCGGCGCCATGGTTGACAGCCGGTCTGATTGGCACTCCTGTATTTTTTGTGGATGGCACCCGCGTTTGAAGGCAATATCCAACAGGTTTTATGGACTTTTCGTGGGTTGTCGCATGTCGGGATCGATGTTGAAGACTGCTGGCGTCGCCGTACCGGTGTTCAAGCTGTATGGCGAAACCGCCGCCTGGCCGACGCCGGATCTGCTGCACTGCGAGTCGATCGCCGAGCGCAGCCGCCTGCACGATTGGGAGATCAAGCCCCATCGCCACGGCGATCTGGTGCAGCTGCTGTATGTGCGCAGCGGCCAGGCGGAATTGCAGGTGGAAGGGCAGAGCAACCAGGTGACGGAGCCGGTGCTGCAAGTGGTGCCGGCGCTCAGCGTGCATGGCTTTCGCTTCTCGCGGGATATTCAGGGCCAGGTGCTGACCCTGGCCTTGCCGCTGGCCGAACAGTTGGCCAATGCCTTCGATGCGCGCCTGTTGCAGCGCGCCGGCTGTTACCCGGTGGGGGAGGCGAAGGCGGACCTGGATCGCCTGTTCGACTCGATCGACGAGGAGTACTACGGTCAGGCGCCGGGGCGCGAGTTGATGCTGCAGTCGTTGCTCAGCCAGTTGCTGGTATGGATCGGCCGTCGCGCGTTGCGGCAGGCGCAGGCCGACGCCAGCCAGCCGGACCGTGGCCGCGAGCATCTGCAGGGCTTCACCCAGTTGCTCGAGACGCACTTTCGCCAGCACCTGCCGATCGAACACTATGCCGGCGCCCTGGGCATCAGCGCCGCGCACCTGAATGCGCTGTGCCGGCGCCTGGCCGGGCAGTCGGCGTTGCAGATGATCAACCAGCGTCTGTTGCTGGAAGCCAAGCGCTGCCTGGTCTACACCGCCATGACCGTCAACCAGGTATCGGACAGCCTGGGCTTTTCCGAACCGGCGTATTTTTCCCGGTTCTTCAAGCGCGGCACCGGCCAGTCGCCGAAAGCCTTCCGCGCGCGCTAACAGGACAATCAAGTTAAGGACGTACCGGTGAACATCGACACCCGCATCAAATTCCGTCATCTGCTGTGTTTTCTCGAGGTGGCGCGCCAGGGCAGCCTGGCGCGGGCGGCCGACAAGTTGGCGGTGAGCCAGCCGGCGATCTCCAAGACCCTCAAAGAATTGGAAACGCTGCTCGCCGCCAGCCTGTTCGAACGCAGCAAAAGCGGCGTCGTCCTGACCGAGGCCGGGGTGGCCTTCCTGCGTTATGCCGGCCCCTGCGTGCAGGCCCTGCGCGAAGGAGTCGATAGTCTGCGCGGCGGCGACTACGCGGCGCAGACGATCAGGCTCGGCGTGCTCTCGACGGTCGAGAGCCTGTTGGTGCCGGAAGTGGTGCGGCGCCTGCACGAGCGGCATCCGGCGTTGGCGGTCAGCGTGGTGACCGGGCCGAGCGCCTATCTGCTGTCGCAGCTGCGCGTCGGCGAACTGGATCTGGTGCTCGGGCGCATGACCGACAGCCCGCAGATCCAGGGCTTGAGCTTCGAGCACCTGTACAGCGAATCGATGACTCTGGTGGTACGCGCCGGCCATCCGCTGCTGGCGGCAACCTTGCAGCGTGGGCAGCTGGAGGATTACCCGCTGGTGCTGCCGCTGGCCGGCACCACCATCCGCCAGTACGCCGACAGCCTGTTCGTGCAATGCGGCATCGCCCAATCGCGCCAGCGCCTGGAGACTCTTTCTGTGGCCCTCAGCCGGCGTTACGTGCTGTGCAGCGAGGCGATCTGGGTCGCGCCGATGGATGCGGTGCGCCTGGATCTGCGCAAGGGCGAACTGGTCGAACTGGCGCTGGGCACTCAGGAGCCGGGCGGTTCGGTGGGGATCTGCAGCAACGCCACGCTGCCGTTATCGGCGGCCGCGCAGAGTTGCCTGGAGGTAGTGCGGGGGGTAGGGCGGGACTATCGG
>CBIHLF010000040.1:0-45072 GCA_966210435.1 uncultured Pseudomonas sp.
GTGATGGTACTACCGGTAATAGTCAGGGTACCCGCATTGCGGATATTGGCGCCCAGTGCATCGCCGCCAGCGAGCCCAGCAGCGTTGCCAGGCGTATTGCCGCCCGCGCCAGTCAAGAAACCGTTGCTGATTGTCAGGTTACTGATGGCTACCTCGGAGCCCGCACCAGAGGTGGACACATCAAGCACGCGCGCCAGATTGTTGCCGCTCAGGGTAAAGCCACCGCCGACGATGCTCATGGTCTGACCGTCGGTGACGTTGATTGAAATGGCATCCGCCGCTGAAGCGAAGGTGATATTGCCGGTCAGAGTGATCACATCGTCAACGCCATCGGTGTTACCCGTGGCAATCGCTGCCTTGAGCCCGGCGACGCTGTTGACACTGGTGGTGACCAGTACGTGATCGTAGCTGCCGAGCTGGGAGAGATTCAGTGCATAACTGGCCGCTACGTCGCCGGTGGTGATTTCCAGGTCCCAATCTGCGCCTTTGGCGCTGCCACCAGTGCCGTCATCGGACGCGGCGATATCGGCGCCAGTAATGATGGACAGCTGCGACAGAAAGGCCTGCCCTTCGTTGCCCGCCCCCACTTCGCAGCCGTAAAGCAGGATGTCGCCATCCGTGGTCAGGGCCTCGCCAATACTCTGCAGTTGGCTGCTGTAATCGCCGAGATTGCCTTCGAACAATGGCGCATTACCCAGCAACAGCACCCCGGCATCGCCGTGGGAAATGATATGGATGGCGTCGATACCGCTACGGCCTGCCAAGGCATCGGCAATCTGCTGCACACCATTCTGATCCGTGCTCAGCAATACTACTTCGGCATCCGGCGAAACGGACTGCAGCAGGGCCTGGTAATCCGGCACACGCGTGTCGACGAAGACGATTTCCTTGCGGCCGCCACCCTGGGTATCCGACACCAGGCCGGCATGAGAGCTGTCGCTGGCATCCTGGCTTGTTTCCGCGCTGGCGACGTCGCCATGGGTGTTGTCGGCGGCGTCATCGGCATTCGGAATATCGCTGGCCACGGTGGCGGCAATGGCACCGTCGAACATCATGCGGGGTTCGAGTGCACTGATCAGCGGCTGCGGGCGCGACAGCTGACTGGCGTGCGCCGACTCGGGCAACTGAGCGTTGTTGCTTGCATCTGCCTGCTTGGATTTTCCCCACCACATGACTCTATCCCTCGAAGTTATGCTGCCTTGACCGCGACCCTTGGCGGGCTGTAGAAAAACTAGCCGCTAGCGGGTCAAGCGTTCTCGCCATCGATGCCCTGGACTTCACGGGAAGTCCTGATCACATGGGCCTCGCTGCTGCGCGAGTCCCTCCAGAAATTGAGCCCAGCGTATTGCTCGAACAGGTCGGGCGGCAGGATGGTGCGGCGCGCCTGCACTTCCACCTTGGGCCGCACCTTGTGCAATCCTTTCAAACCAAGCGCCTGGTCGAATTCGGGCGCGTCGTACTCGATATGCTCGAAGTCATGCTCGAACCAGGGCTCACCGAGGAAATCGTAGACCAGGCGCAGCACCTTCTCAGGCGTCGCCGCCAACAGGTCATACTCCACCAACAGCAACGACTTGGCGTGTTCGCCGTAATAGGCATCCTTCAATGCCGCCCAGGAGAACCCGACCAGTCGATTGCGCTGGGCCAGGGTTTCGACGCGGCTGTAAACGGTGTTGCGCTCGACATCGTCGCCGAACAGCTTGGTGTTCTCGTAG
The DNA here is from genome assembly GCA_966210435.1 of uncultured Pseudomonas sp. Taxonomy (GTDB): domain Bacteria; phylum Pseudomonadota; class Gammaproteobacteria; order Pseudomonadales; family Pseudomonadaceae; genus Aquipseudomonas. Next base: position 1,716 of record CBIHLF010000040.1, read on the forward strand.
GGGTTGGCGCGGTAAAGCCGCTCGATGCTGTCCATCACCCAGGCGACATTGCGTACGCAGGCGATCACCTTGGCCTGCGGGAACAGATCCATAAGCGCAGGCAACTTGGCGCACCATTGCCGGTTGGTGTCGAAGACGATGTCTTTACCGGCCTGTTCGGCGTAGTAGTTGCTGAACAATCCGGTCAGCAGTCGCTTGCGCTGTTCCTGGGTGATCACCGGGCCGAACTCGCTGCCGGCGCTGAACTGGCTGAGCATCCCCGAGAACAGCGCACCGACGGGGCTGGTCATGCCGGCATGAAAACGCGGGTTCTGCCGCAGCAAGGCGGCCAGCAGCGTTGAACCTGAGCGGGGCAAACCCGAAATAAAGTGAAACGTCGGCACTACCTGCTCTCTTTTCTAAGTCCATTAATCGCCTAATCGTAGCCGCGCTATTTGATTCTTTCCAGCGCACAGAGATAAGTTCCCTCTCGGGCAAAATAAATCTATTGCGAGCCCCTAATCCCTCGTTAGAAAAATCAGCCAACCGCCCTTCCAGCACGAGACTTTTTGCTATGTCAATGGATGGACCGCTAACGCCCCCCGACCGTCAACAACGCGAAGCACGCCATGGCCACCGCGGGGTCGCCATCCTGCTGACCGGACTGCCCGCCGCCGGCAAGTCGACACTGGCTCACGCCTTGGAAGCGCGGCTTTTCGCACTCGGTGGACAGTGCCTGGTACTCGATGGCGACCAGCTGCGCGCGGGGCTCAATCGCGACCTGGGCTTCAGCGAAAACGAACGCGAAGAAAACCTGCGTCGCGCCGCAGAAGTAGCCGCCCTGTTGGTTAACGCGGGAGTGGTTGTGGCCATGGCAATGATTGCTCCGCTGGCACGGCATCGGCAGCTGTTGGCCGAACGCTTGGGTACCGATTACCGCGAGGTCTGGTGCCGCGCCGCGCTGCACAACTGCGAGCGTCGCGACCCCAAGGGCCACTACGCCCTGGCCAGAGCCGGCAAACTCGCCAGTTTTACCGGCATATCCGCCCCTTACGAAGCGCCGCAAGCCCCGGCACTGATAATCGATTGCGACAGCTGCAGCGTGGCGGACAACGTCGAGCGGCTGCTGCAGTGGATGAGCAGCGAAGGGCTGCTCGGCTCGCTTATGCAGAACATCCGATAACGCAGCTCCTGACGCGTATTGCTCAGGTAACCAGCGTCTGCGCAGGCTGGGCTGAATAGCACAGTGGCGAAGCCCGACGATGCTCTCGCACAGGAGGCGGGCGCAACCCCTGCGTTTTTCCCGCCAACAAACAATTTAGCTATGGCCGAGCATTTACTTCCGCAACTTTTCGACTACAACTTTCCGAGCGGCGCTTCAGTATGCCCACCAAGAGGTCCGCTGAAGATGCCGCCCCCTGATGCGGGTCGACCATCCAAGAACCAGGAGTAAGATTCATGGAAGTATTTATCGGCACTATCCAACCTTTCGCCTTCAACTTCGCCCCACGCGGCTGGGCCCTGTGCAACGGCCAGACCATGTCCATCGCCCAAAACACCGCGATGTTCTCGCTACTGGGCACCACCTATGGCGGCAATGGCCAAACCACCTTCAACCTGCCCAACCTGCAGGGACGGATGCCCATCGGCATGGGCCAAGGTCCGGGGTTGCCACTCTATGACATCGGCGAAGCCGCAGGCTCGCCATCGACGGTGCTGACCAGTAACCAGATGCCTACACACACCCACGCAGTGCAAGTACAAGTTGGCGGCACGCCATCCAACCCAGCCGTTGCCCCCAGCACCACCAATCAGTTTCTCGCCGCATCCAATCCAACCGGTCCGCTCGCGGCGGCGGTCTGGTCGGATGCATTGTCCACCCCCGTCAATATGGGTGGAGCACAGGCCGGTCTGGCCGGCGGCAACCAGCCGATGGATCTTATGAACCCTTACCTGGCGCTGAACTTCAGCATCGCCATTCTGGGCATATTCCCTTCGCGCAACTAAGCAGACCAAGCTAACTCGCCTCCACCTATTCGGGCGGCGCTTCGCACCGCCCACTACCATCGAACATCTGAAGGAACAAAGGGATGCTGAATCTCATCAGCGCGGATCACTTTCGCCAGTTGCAGGGCCAAGTCTGTGAGTTCGCAGCGGATACGGGGGAAAAACTCTTGCTCCGGGTAGACTCGGTCAACCTGAAACCCAACGCCCGCATGCCCAACGCTGCAGAAGAGACGCGCGTGCCGTTCTCGGTTGGGCTGACCGCCGTGCAACCGACCGGATTCATGGACGGCGGCTGCACGGTGGAGCTACCGCAACTGGGCCAGGTATCGCACTTGATGGTGTTGCGCGAAGCGGCGCTGGATCGCGACCCCACGCAGCACTATTTCCAGATCCTGTTCAACTGAACGCAACCGAGGGATACCACACCAGGCGGTCGGCTACCGGCTGGGTTTCCTCGACGCGGAAGCCCAACTCCAGATACAGCCGCCTGGCCTCCACGTTGTTGCGCCACACCACGACCGCAACCGGACTGGCGACTTGTTGCGCCGCGCGCTGCACCCCCTGCAGAACGATCTTGCCGTAACCGCGCCCGCGCACGGCGGGAATCAGCGCGAGATAGATCAGGCGCACCTCGTTATGGCCGAAATCGACCGTCACCGAGCCAATCGCCGAGCCGGTTTTCTCGATAATCAAATGCATGGCATTGGGGTATTGGTTGCCCATCCCCGCCTGCTGCACCTGATATTGGTTGGCGACCACCGTATCGATCAGCTCGGCTTCGCCATCGATCCATTGCAGATCCGCTCGGCTCGATTGATACAACCCCTGTAGAAAAGGCTCGTCGCTCGGTTTGGCCGGGCGCATGGCGATACCGTCCGCCAGGGATGAAAAATTACTCATGCAACACTCCTTATGATGAACAGCGCCTAGCAGGCCGTTGAAAAACTACCTACGTTGCCGATACGGCGTTAAAAACAGGCTCAAAATGCTCATGTACAACTCGTACACTCCGCTTTTTCGCCTGTTTTTGCCTTGTCTCGGCTGCCTCGCCTACGTTTTTTCAACGGCCTGCTAGCCCAACTGCTGCAAACGCAGCGCCTCTAATTCGTCATATGGCTGCACAGCCCAGCGGCTGACCGCCTCGCGCAGCGGCGCAGAAGCCCCGTCACGCTTCCCTTGGGTATCCGCGGCGAAGGCCTGCTCCGGCCGTTTGGCGTTTTGCCCACTGCCTGCCAGAGCCGCGGCAACCTGCTCGGCATCGAGCCCGAACAGCGTACGCAACCTGCCGTCCAGCGCCATGGGCAATTCGCTGTAGTTGAGCAGCAGACCGCCATATTGCCGATGCAGGTCGGCAGCGGTCTGCAACAGCCGACCGAGGCGACGGGCGATAAATGCCTCGCGCGGCGTCGACGGTTCGTCCGCCAGGTTCAGCGGCGACTCGCCAATCAAGCCCGGCACCATATGCATGCCGGACTGTTGCAGATGCGAGGCGGCAATTTCCAGCGGATCGCGGTAGAGGAACAACCAGGGCGTATCGGGAAAACAGCGGCGCAACAACGGCAGCTCGTAGATATTCCAGGCATCCAGCTTGACCACCAGACGCGACGCTTGAGCATCGCGGCGCTGGCCCAGCGCCGAGAGCATCGCGCCAATGGCGGCTTGCTGCCCGACCCCACCCAGCGAACCGGCATAGTGCGCGCGCAACAGCTGATCCAGCGGTGGCGGTTCGGACAGCACTATATGTGTATCGAGCCGCGCCAGCATCTGCGCCAGCAGCGTCGAGCCGCAGCGCGAGGCGTGAAAGATAAACACGCTGGGGCTCGGCCCGGGGCTGGCGGCCTGCCAATCGAGCAGCGTCGCCAATGGCGTATCGCGGCGAAACGCCTGGTTGAACGGCAGCCGCAGGGCCAGATCCACCTCATCGCGATAGAACGGCTGGGTCAACCGCCGCTCGCCGAACCAGCACCAGTCGACACGCCATTCGCCGTCACGCAGCCAGACCCTGATGGGCAGCCAGCCGCGCAGATCTTCTTCGACCATCTGCGGATGAACCATCAGGCTCGCCATAACGCACTCCAATCGCTCTTGCCCTGGCGCATCGCCGCACGAACGTCCGCCGCGGAAAATTCCAGCCCTAGTTCCTCGCCCACCCTCAGCGTCGCCTCGATAAATTCCCCGCTGTCGGTCAGCGTACGCAAGCGCTGCGCCAGACCGGCATCCCGCGCGATGCTTTGGCGCAAGCGCTCGAATGCCTGCATCGCGGCGCTGGGTTGCAGTACCGGGGTCGTCGCCTGGCCCTGGGCAATTGCCTGCAACAGCCATTCTTGCGGTAAACAATCGAGCACCAGATGAATGCGCGGCAAGCTGCTCGGGTTGCTCACCCGGTGCGGTCGGGAAAGATCGAGAAACCAGCACTCGCCTGGCCCCATCGGCACCTGCAGGCCATCCAGCAGGAATTCGACGCCCGGCGGACTGAGCAACGGGATATGCAGGCGCAGGTCGCTGCCGGGCTGGCCGAGATCATGGTCGCAATGCTCCTGGATACTCGACCCCGGGCCTAGGCGCAGCAGGCGCGCGCTGCGCAGCGAATTCTGAAAGTTGCCGAGCACCTCGTGCCAGGCGGGCTCGTCCTGCCACCAGGCGCTGCGGCGAGGGGCGCCACGTCCGGGGGCGAGCGGCAGTGGCGCATCCTCGGCGGAAATCAACGCCACTCCGCTCCAGTCACCTTGGTAGTAAGCACTGTTGAAATGACCCTGCCAGGCATCCGCCGGTATCCGCTGCAGCGCTTCGAGCAGCGGCGGCAGATCACAGCCCAGGGGCAGACGCGAGTAGACAGGTAGTGGACCGGATTGCATGGAACCGCTCCTTACTCCGAAATATGTTGCGTTCAGTCACCAGCGATTAAGTGACGGGGCTAGCTTCGTAGGGTGCGCCGCGCGCACCCTAGCATTGCGGCCTCTGCAAGCAGTGTCACTCTTACCCAAGCGCCCCATCCCCGTGCCGCCCCTACGGGTCATTGTTCAACGACCTGCTAAAAACCGCTTTCCCTCACTCCCAGCGCTGCCACCCGCCGCCAGATGGCGCCGAGGATGGACTCGCCCCTGCCCTGCAGCACCACCACGCCCACCAGTGGTTGCCGCGGCGCCTGCAGTTCATCCCGTGGCACCAGACGTACGCCATACTGCCCCTGCTGCGGCTCGGGCCGTTGCTGCGCGTCGCGGCGTACCGCGACAGGACCGCCCTGATCCGAAGCCAGCGCCGGTTGATCCAGATAGGCAGTACCGGTGACATCCACCTCTGTCAGCTGCACCGGCACGCCAGGCAACCAGGGGTCGGCACTGGCGATAAACAGTCCCTGCGCACCGGCCTCGACCCGCCACAGCGACTCTTCGGCCAGGTAACCACGCAAGCGCGCCTGCGTTGCGATCACCCGCAACAGCGGTTGTTGCGGCGCCAACCAACGGCCGACGGCCAGATCTGCCGGCAGGTCGCGCACCACCCCGTCATGGGGCGCGCGCAGTTGCAGGCGCTCACGCTGTGCGGCCAGGCCGTGATATTCGGCCACCGATTCGGCCAGGTTCTGTTCGAGGATGGCGCTATCGGCCACCGTCTCACTGCGCCCCGCCTGACGTCGCAGCTGCAACTGCAGGATTGCAATTTCGCTGCGCACGATCAGCTGGCGTGAATCCAGATCAGGCGACTCCAGCTCCAGCAGCAAGTCACCGCTGTGCACCGTCTGGCCGTTGTGCACGTGCAGCTGCTTGAGCCGCGCCGCCAGTGGTGCATGCAGTGCACTGACCCGACTCGCCTCCAGCATCGCCGGGACTTCCACCGCGCTACGCCAGGGCACCAGCAATACCGCCAGCATGCCCAACAGCGCAGCGCCGACCAGCAAGGCGCGCGCCGGCTGCGCCTGTGCGCGCCGCTGCCACCAGGCATTCATCTCGCGTCCGATCGGCAAACCGAGAAACCAGGCCAGTTCCACCAGCATCAGAAATACGCCGAGCAACTTGAAGAACATGTGGTACACCGCCAAGGCGATACCCATGAATAACGCCGCGCGCCATAACCAGGCGCCATAACCCCATATCAGCAGTTTGCGGCGCATCGCCGGCGGCCAGGGTTCCGGCGCGGCTTCGCCATAGCGGAACAGCGCCTCGCGCAGGCGCCAGCGACACAACGCAAAGGCGCGCGCCTGCAAGTTGTCCACGCCCCATAGATCGCTGAGCAGGAAATAACCGTCGAAGCGCATAAAAGGGTTGAGGTTGATCACCACCGTGGTGATCCAGGTGGCGCTGGCGAGCATAAAGGCGGCGCTGCGTAGCGGCCCATCCGGCAACAACGACCAGGCCAGCAAGGCGACGCAGGCCAGCAGCAACTCGGCCAGCACACCACCGGCGCCGATCAGCAACCGCGAGCGCCGGTCATTGACCCGCCAGGCATCGCTGACATCGGTATAGAACAGCGGGAACATCACCATGAATGCCAGCCCCATGCTCTGCACCCGACACCCGGCGCGTTTGGCCATATAGGCATGGCCGAACTCATGGCAGAGCTTGGCGAACGTCAGGGCAACGCCGAAGGACAGCATGCCGCCCAGGCTGAACAGGTTCGGAAAGGTGGCGATAAAGCGCTGCCAGTCGCGCGCCACCAGAAACACGCCAAGGCCCAACAACAGCGGCAGGCCGTAACGCAGCAGACGGGGGCCATAACGCCTGAACCAGGGCCAGGTCCGGTCGAGAAAGGCGTCCGGCCGCCACAGCGGAATACGAAAGAACAGGTACTGGTGCAGCAGGCTTTTCCAGAAACCCTGGCGCCGCGACGCCGCCTTATAGGCGAAGCTGTCGCGCTGCTCGGCATCCTGGGCGACGATCAGATCGTGGCCGCGCAGAAAGCGCAGCATCTGTTCCACGTCCGCCTCACCCAGGGGTTGGCCGGGCTCCGTATTGGCCGCGCGCAACACCTGCCCGGCATCGCCGAGCGTCCAATGGCGCAACAAGCGCATCGCCGCGACACCGAGTTTGAAGTAACGCCCGCGCAAGGGATCGGCCAGTGTCCATTGCGGCGCGCCATCGAGTGCCGGCGCGGCGACGGACAGTTGCAGATCGGGGCGCAATGCCGGCAACTGCATCTACAGTCCCACCGTCTGGCGCAGCGCCGCCAGTGGCCGGCGCAATAGATAGAGCGCCAGCGGGCCACGCTCGCCATACAGTTTGGCGGTGCCACGCAGGCCGATACGCGGCGGTGCGTCAACGAACTCGGCGTCCAAGCGATAAGCCAGGTGGCCATTGGCGATGGCCTGTGCCTCATAGGCCAGGCGCTGCAGCCGAGCGCTATGGCGATGCAAGGGATCGCTATCGAGAAACAGCGCCACTTCGCCACCAGGCTCGAAGGCCAGCACATCAGCCACCGCCAGATCGATGCGCAGCTCCGCCTGATGCGGGTCGGCCACCACCATCAGGCGTTCGCCGGTCTGCACCGGCCGGCCGGTCCAGTGCTGGGCATCGGCGAACACCGCAATGCCATCGCGCTCGGCCTTGACCTCGGTACGCGCCAGCAATTCGCGGGCATAGTCGCGTTCGGCGCGCTTCTGCGCCACGCGAGTGGTGAACAGATCGATGCGCGCACCCGACTCGGCGTCACTGAACGCCCGCTGAGCATTGGCGCGCAACTCGGCCTCGGCGACCTGCAAACTGCGCTCGGCGACGTCCGCCTGCGCCTTGAAGCTGGTGGCATCGAAACGCACCAGCACATCGCCCTGTTTCACGCTCTGATTCGGTTTGACCAGAAACTCGGCGATCACCCCATCCAGCGGCGCGGCCACCACCTGACCATCCAGCGGCACCACCTCCGCCGGCGCCAATACCGACTGGCGTACCGGTAGCAACAGCAATAGCAGCGCCGCGGCCAGCACAACCGCCACTTTGCGCATCGGCCAGCGCAGCCGCCAGGGCTTGCGCGGCTGCAGCGCTTGCCAGGCATGGCTGTAACAATCGCCGAGCTGCTCCAGCAGGGCCTGTTCGGCACTATTCCAGGGCTGTTCGCGAGCGATCCACAAACCGCCGTAGGGTATTTTTTGATGATCGAGCAACGGCAGCCAGAACACCGCGCCCGTCGACAGGCTCTGCCAATCGCTTTGGGTTTGGGCGCTCAGGGAATCGGCGGTGACCACCTGCGGCTTGTCCAGACGCTTCTGCGCAAGTAACTGGCCGGCGGCAATCTCGACGAAAGCGACGAAAGGCGCGTGAGCCTCGACCACGCTGATGCCGGTCAACGCGCGTACCCGCCCGGCAATCAACAAGGCCGCGTGGCGATAACCGAACAGCACCTGGGCATCGTTGACCAGGGCATAGGCGAGGCTATCGATATCGCGAGCCGCACGGGCCTGGCGCTCAAGGCCGAGAAACTGGGCAAAAATCCGATCGGCAGGATGCTGCTGGGCGGCGCTCACGGCATATCCTCGAATTGCGCGCTGCCGCTCATCCCGGCCAGCAAACCGCTGGCATCGGCCGGCAGCGTGGCGATCAGCAACAACGTCTGGCTGCCCTCATCGATGCGCGCACCCAGGCGCTTGACCTCGGCCTGCAAGGGCTGGCCGGTCTCATCGGGCACAAAGGTAAAGTGCTGGCCGGGCTTCAGCGTGGCCAGCCAACGCGAGGGCACCAGCAGGTGAATTTCCAGCGTGCGGTTATCCACCACTTCCAATATCGGCGTCCCGCTGGCCACGCTTTCATGGGGCTGCACGCGACGCTGCACCACCTGGCCGTCGAACGGCGCGGTGATACTGCAACGCTTGACCTGTACGCGGTACACCTGCGCCTCGGCCTCGGCTTGCGCCCGACGCGCCTCGGCCAGGTTGACCTCGAAACGACCGACCGAATTCAGCGCCGCCAATTGCTTCTTGTGCGCCAGCTCCTCGCTCGCCGCCCGCGCTGCGGCCTGCATCGCATTCAACTGGGCCTGATAGGCGCTGCAGTCGAAGCGCACCAGCACCTCGCCCTTGGTAAAATGCTGACCCTCGGCATATGGCATCTCGACGATCCGTCCCGCCAGCTCGCTGGCCAGCACCGCCTGATCCCGCGCACGCAACACCCCCCGCGCCTGACGCTCGGAAGCAACGGCAGGAGTATCGGTAACGGCAGTCAAGAGAGGGTCTTCGGCCCGTAGCGGCATGGCACATACCAGCAAGGCCAGCATCAAAAACGAACTACAAAAATGGCTGGGCTGACGCCGCATATGGCACTCCTTGCGTAATGATCGGAGCAGTCTAGGCCAGAAGCCGACGAAGAGAAAATCACCAAAACCCATGCCGCGTATATAAATACTCGGACGGCCCCAGAATTGCGCGCTGTAGAAGCCAGAAAGTCCCGGCTTCGTGGCCACCATCCCGCTATCGGCCCAATCCCCCGGGCTGGGTGGGAGGGGCCGGGCGGCGCTCCGCTGTAGCCGTGATGCTTTCAGCTTTAAGGCGGGGCCCCAGCAGAGAGCCGCCCTGCATATCGCGGCAGGTCCCTGCCCTAAGTCACGTCCTGCGTGCAGGGTTAGCGCCCGCAGCCATCACCGAACGCAAGCGGCGCCGCCCCGAGAGCCGCTGGCTAAGCATTTGAAAGTTCGTAAAAATTATCGCCCTCAAGGCTTGACAGCCCCTGCCCCTGCGCGGAAAATGCGCGCCACTCGGCTACGTAGCTCAGCTGGTTAGAGCATAGCATTCATAATGCTGGGGTCCGGGGTTCAAGTCCCTGCGTAGCCACCAAACAAAACAAGGGTTTAGCGAAAGCTAAGCCCTTTTTTGTTTGCGCCAGTGACTACAAAGTGACTACCGCATTTTCAGGCTTGCCAAGGATTGACGATGGAAACGCCCAGGTAGTCGAAGTGCCGCACATTGCGCGTAGCCACTTTCGCATCATGCAGAGCTGCAATGGCGGCAATCTGACAATCAGCCATATCGACCACCTTCCCTTTAGCCTCACTCTCAGCAGCTAGGCCCGCATACTGAACGGCCGCCTCTGCATCAAACGAAAGAATTCGGCCGGCAAAATCCTCATCGAACATTAGCGTGGCGAGATCCAGCAAACTTTGCTTGCGCTTGCCGTCTGCCATGCGTGCGATCCCGTAAAGAATCTCGGCGACAGTGATAGAGCTGATATAGAACTGGCTTGCCGGCTGGGCGTCAATCCATGCCACAACGTCGAGAGCCGGTTTAGCTTTCATCAGCTCAGACAGCACATTGGTATCAAGCAAAATCATTCGTCAAAGCTCGCAGCCCGGGCCTTGTCTTTGCGGGCAGGAATCTCAAGATCAGCACCACCCACAGCAGCAAAACGAGCATGGATTCGGCTACCCAAACCACCCGTTTTTTCTGTTTTGAAAAGTGCATGACGAATGATCACCCGGGCCTCCTCTTCCATCGAACGGCCGTGGCTCGCAGCTACGACACGCAGTTGAGCCTTGAGGTCGTCATCCAGGTTTCGAATAGTAATGCTGGCCATAAACCCTCCCAATGAAATCAAAGCAATCATTGATAGCATAGCTGTAGGCATGCACGCACGTATACAGACTCACAAGGACACAACATGGTGACTGTGCGGCGGAGAGCGTTCCCGGATTGCGCTGGCGCTTATTCGGGCTACGAGGCCGCTGCACGACGCAGATGAGGCGGCGCTTAGAACAGGTACATCACTTCCAGGCGCGTGCCATTGAATTCCTCGAACAGGTACAGCTTGTCGAGGGGGTCGTCGCCGTGAACGGCGAAGTACCTGAGCGTCAGCTGTGCGCGGCCTTCGAAAAATTGCCGCGCCACGGAGGCGGTATAGATCCTGGTGTTGTATTCCATGTCCTCGATATAGCCGGCGCGCAGCAGGGTATTGGCGACGTCGTTGAGGGCGTAGTTGACGCCCAGGTACCAGTCGTCCTGATAGAAGGTCGGCGCCAGAGCGTCGCGGCTGTCGTAGTGTTTTTCCAGCAGCAGGTTGGCGCTGTGTTCGTCGCTGAAGGCGACTGGCAGGGAGTAGTCCAGCCCCAGGCTGTAGGCGTGAAAGTCGTCGCGGGATGCGCTGCGCAATAGCTGGTAGGTACCGGCGGCGGCATCGGCGGAGACGATCAGCGCGGAGCTGAGGTCCTTCTGCACCTCCAACCCGGCAAAGCGTGCCCTGGGCTGGCTGCTCAGCAGCCCCAGATAGTTGGCCCTGAGCTGTACGCCCAGCACCTGGCGTTGCTGCGCCGGCATGTCGTGGGCGGAAACGCCAAGATGGAAACCGCCGATATTTCTCGAATAGCGCAGCGCAGCGCCGCTGTTGTTGCCTTTCGACTCGGCCCGGAGCATGCGCAACGGCATGCCGGTGGTGGTGAACTCGGGCAGTTGGTCTTCATTGCTGCGGGGCACCAGCACCAGCTCGGCGGTGCCGCCGAACAGGTCGAGCGCCTTGGCCGAGAGGATAAATTGTCCGCGTTTCTGCTGACCGGTGATGTCCTCGCGGTAGTCGATGGCGTTGATCGTATCCACCGGCGAGTGGAGCGTGGTCTTGCCCCAGCGCAGCACATCGTAGCCCAGTAGAAAACGCAGGTTGTCGGTGGCATAGCTGGCGTTGAGTTGCTTCAGGTTGAACCAGTCGTCATCGCAGCAGGCGCCCTTGCCCTCCAGCGCCGCGGCGAAGGCATCGCCGGCGAGCAGCTTGGCCTTGATGCTGTAGAGCGCGGCAACCTGCTGTTCCGGCCGGCCTTTCTCTGTGTGCTCATAGGCGTCGACAGCCATGCCCAGGCCGAGGTCCAGGGTGCTGAGCGAGACGTCCGCCCAGGCGCTGCCCGCGCCCAGGCTAAGCAGCGCGCCGAAGTAACAATGCTTGATCATGGCGACCTTCAATCACCCAGCAATTCAGAATTGAATTCGCGGTCGTGGGCCTGATCGGCGCCGAACTGCACCGCCTGGGTGCTGAGTTCGGTGCGGCTGTTCTTCAGCACATTGGTCATGGTGATCTTGTCCGGCCAGGAGTAGCTGCCATACAGCTGGTAGCCGGTAAAAGTCGCCGACTTGAGCAGCTTGTCCTGCTGATAAGCGTCGACTTGCAACACCCGATAGCTGCCCTGTTCGATCCACACTTGCTGGCGGTCGTAGGCGCTGTTGGGGTAACGGGCCATGCGGGTGATTTTGTAGGCTGGCCGAGCCGTGCCGTCCGCCGCCAGATGATCCAGCTGTTCGACTTGCTCGGCGTAGCCGTACTTGTCGATCGACAGTGGCGACAGGTCTTCGAAGCTGAAGTCGGAGCCGACGAAGGCCGACGAGGTGGTGTTCTGCGCGATCTTGCGGGTGCGGCTGAAGGCCGGCAGGTACAACCACTGCTCGTTGTCCCGCTCGGCCTGGCCGATGCCGAGCATGCGCGTGCCGCTGATCGCCGACGGGCTTTTGAAGTCGATCAGGACCTTGTCGTTACCGCGCTTGCCTTCGCGCGTCTTGAACACATAGTGGCGAACCGTCGGGTTGGCGTCGTCGGCTGCGCGGAAGATCGACATGGTCATCTCGGCGCGCGAGGCGACGAAGCCCAGATTCACTTCCGAGGCCTTTTGCGCGATAGCCGCCGCACTTTCCTGGGCCAGCGCCGGTAGCGCGACCAGCAATGGCAACAGCAATGCATTGATCCATTTCATCAACAACTACTCCATTTTCCATATGCCGGGCCGGCTAACCAGCCCGATAAACGCGAGGAGGGCCTGATCTGCCAGGCCCTGCGAAAAAACCGACTACTTGCTGCTCAGCCCGTAACTGAAACGCCGGACATTGGGCATCAGGCGCAGCAACAACCGGGGCAGGAACAGCAAGTCGAAGATCACCGCCATCAGCAGACCGAAGCTGACCAGCCAGCCGAAGTTCTGCGTGGGCACGAAGTTCGAGGTGGCCAGGATCAGGAAACACCCGCCCAGCACCAGGGTGGTCTTGAACAGCGTCAGGCCGGTGTCGTGGATGGTTTGCTCGATGGCCTGGGCCGGGTTTGCGCCCTGCTCGGTCTGGCGCGTGATGCTGTTGATCACATGGATGGTGTCGTCGACCATGACCCCGAGCAGCACCCCGGCGATGATCGCCGTGGCCAGGTTGACCGGAATGCCGAGCAGCCCCATCAGACCGAAGATGATCAGCAGCGGAAACATATTGATCAGGGTGCCGGCTATCGCCACTTTCAGGCTGCAGCGCAGGCACAGCAGGGTGCCGAAGATCACCAGGGTCATAAACGCCAACGAACTCAGCTGCGTTTCGCTGACGGCCTGGTCCATGTTCGCCCACAACACCGTGGTGCCGTTGATCCCCAGCTGCACATCGCTACCCAGGGTCTCCCGCGCAATGGCGCGGATGTCGCCGATAAACGCCTTGAGCTGCTGCGAACTCATATAGGGGGTCAGCACTATGCTCTGCACCGCGCTCGGCCGGTACAGATCTTCCAGGTCCTTGTTGCCGCTCGATTGCGCCAGCAAGAGGGTTTGCGCCAGGGCATCGTCGCTCATCTCGGCGACCCGTGCGCTGCCCGCCGGTGCCATGGCGAAGGCATCGTGGGCCTGCCCCAGAATGCCGGCCACCGTCAGAGATGAAACCACCCGCGAGTCCTGCAGCAAACGCTGCTCGAACTGGGCGATCCGCACGGCGTTGCGCGCCTGCTCATAGGCGCCATTGGCGCTGAAGCTGTAGGTCAGGGCGATGGGGTTCTGGCCGAAGCCGACGCGGTCGAACTCGTCATAGGCCGTGGACAGCGGATGGCTGGAACCAAAGAATTCGCTGTAGTCGGTGTCCACCCGCAGGTCTTTGATCGCGGCTATCGGCAACAGCAGAACCAACAGCAGCAACAGCGAACGTCGCGGCGTAAAGAAGCTCAGCACCCGCTGAAACTGCCGCTCGCCAAGCTTGGGCTTGACCGCGCCGCCACTGTGCAATTTTTCCAGCACATGAGGCACCACGAACAGGCTGACCAGCCAGGCATAGGCCAATCCCAGGGAAACGAAGGCGCCCAGTTGGAGAATCGGCAGTACGCTGCTGAAGCACAGCGAGATAAAGCCCAGCACCGTGGTAGCGGTGGCCAGCAGGGTCGGTCGCAGCAGATGCGCAACGGTTTCGACCCGGGCTTCGGCCAGGCTGCGACCTTGAGTAAAGTTGCGGAAGGTATCGATGACATGGATGACCGTGCTGGTGCTGATCGCCACCACGCAGGTCGGCAGCATCACCGTCACCATGTTGTAGGGAATCCCCAGCACCGCCAGCCCGCCCATGCTGACCACCAGGCTGCTGCCCACCACCGCCACCAGCACCAGCACATCCCTGATGGTTCTGAAGATCAGCCAGCCGAGCAGGCAGAGCATCAGGGTGATGCCGCTGTAATACACATAGACATCGCGCAGCGAAGTGCGATTGAGGTTGGCATTGAGAATGGTGGTGCCGACCAGCGAATAGCTGTCGATGCTGTCGTAGCGCGCGATAGCCGCCGCGATGCTGTCCTCGAGGCGGATGCGGTAGTCGTCCTGGCGATCCAGGTAGTTGCCGTTTTTCACCAGCACCACGCTGTACTGCGCGTTATCGGGCTTGACCAGCAGCTCGGCGAGGATCGAGTTGTTCAGCAGGCGCTGTTTGAACGCCTGCACCTGGGCGCTATTGAGCCCGGCCTCGATATCCGCTGCGCTGATCAGGCGCTGGTAGGACAGCTCGCCATCTACGCTAACGCTTTCTTCGGCGTTGGCGATGGACACCACGCGGAAGATTTCCGCGGTCTGTTCCAAGTCGCGGGACAGCGCATCGAGCTGCTGGAGAAAGCCCGGCGCGTAGATGTCCTGGGTCTTCAGCAGAATCGAGGTCCATTCGGTGTCGCCAAAGGTCTGGTTGTACTGCTCGTAGTTGGCCAGCTCGGGGTCGGCCTTGTCGAACCAGATCGACACCGAGTTATCGATGCTCGCCTTGTCGGAGACCAACAGCAGATGCCCGCAGGCGGCGGCGAAAAACGCCACCACCGCCGCGGTCAGCCAGTACCTGAAAACCAGCTTCATGCGGCCGCCTCGTAGCCGGCCTGCTCGAGCTTGCCGAGGATCATCTGGGCGATGTGCGCCAGCCGGGTATCGGACTCGGCCAGCTCGGCAACGGAGAAGCCGACCGAGTAACGGTCTTCCACCGCACAGGCAAACATCGATAGCGAGATGGAGTCGAAATTATCCGAAGCCCGCAGGTCGAACTCCGCCTGGCGCGGTTGGCCATCGGTCATTTCCAGCTCGCCGAGGATTTCGGACAGCTCATTGATCAGTCGAGTCGTGTTCATATCGAGAACTCCCAAAGAATTGATCTGCAACAGCGGGCATACGGGCCCGAAGGTGATAAAAAAGGCGATGTACCTGTTATGGCTGCGCGCGGCTTTTCGTAGGGTGGGTTAGTGGCGCAGAACCTGAATGGCGAAGCGACTGCGAGATCTGGGCGCCACGTAACCCACCAAGCGATCTTCGGCCTGGCCCCGCTGGTGGGTTACGGCGCAACTGAATAAGCATCGACGGATAGTCCGTGCTCATGCGCCTAACCCACCCTACAAAAGCCGCCTGCAACACCTAACCGCGCATATGGTTAAAGCGCGGCGGATTCATGCAGGCGCTGCAGTTCGAAGATGAACTTGATCTTGTGCGTCGGCGTGCGCTCCAGCTTGCGCGGCAACACGTAGATCAGCTCTTTCGAGACCTTGGCGGTAATCCCAGAGGTGGCGTTGACGAAGTCGATCGCGCGGGCGAACAGACGCCGCAATACATCCGCCTCGGGCAAGCCCTGCTGCATGGCGTAGATGTATTCCGGGTCTTTCTTGATTCGCGCGAAGTCCGGGAACACGTAGGGCGTCAGCACGTCGTCCTGCTCCTTGGCGTGGATCACCATGGCGTCCTTGATGTACAGGCTGCGCACCATCAGGTTGGACATTTTCTGCGGGTCGACATAGCTGCCGTCGTGCCAGCGCAGCAGCTCCTTCTTGCGGCCGATGATGTACAGCGAACGACCTTCATCGACATAGGCGATGTCGCCGGTGTCGTAGTAGCCGTCATTGGTCATGCGCAGGTCGACGCCCAGGTAGCCCTGGCTGATGGTCGGCCCTTTGAGCAGCAGATTGCCCGCGGGCTGCGGCACGCCGGGGATCTGTTCGAGGCCGTCGAGTTTGAACTCCAGGCAACTGATCACCCGGCCGGTGGAGCCGAGGACGATATCGTTGAGCTTGTTGCGCGAGATGATCCCGGAACACTCGGTGGCGCCATAGATGTCGAGGACGGTCACACCCAGCTTGCCGAAAATCTCGACGATCGCCGGGTCGAGCTTCACCGAGGATGAAATGCCATAGCTGAAATAGCCACCCAGCTTGTTGCGTAGCAGCGTACTGGCGGCGGTCAGCTTGGCTTTGTCGAGCGTGCCCAGGTCATAGGTGTCGCCTTTCAATTCGATCTGCGTCAGGTGGTCGTAGACGGTGTTCATCACCGCCTTGGTGCGCATCTCTTCGAGCACTTCCTTGAGCACATAGATCCAGAACTTCGGCACCGCCATCAGCGCCTTGATACGGAAGCCGGCGTTCTTCAGGCGTTTGATCTCTTCTTCGAGAACGCCGTCGTCGTCGGGTTCGCGGGTGAAGTAGATCACCGTGAAACCGCGGGTCTTGGTCAGCAGGAATTCCACCAGGGTGGCGATATGGGTGTAAGGCCCGATATTCAGAATCGCCTCGTTGGGCCGCAGGTTGAGCACGTCCACCGACTCGTTGACCTGATGCACGATGTTCTGCTGGGTGATGCACACCACCTTCGGCAGGCTGGTGGTGCCCGAGGTCGGGTACAGGCCGAGTACCACTGCGGGATCTTCCAGCAAGGGGCTGGCGCTGACTGGCTGCTCGCTGCCGTACTGCTCGATCACCTGGGTCAGGTAGATCAGCTCGGGGTAGCGGCGCTTGAAGTCCGCGGCATCGACGCCCAGATCCTCGAAGGTCGGCGCCACATCGGCGATCAGGAACACCGGGTTCAAGCCGGCCTTGTCGCAGACCCGCTTGCAGCGCTCGTACTCGACCATGCTGACCATGATGCGGTCTGGCGGCGAGGCGGCGAGGATGTGCAGCAGCTCGACTTCGTTGATCTTGGTATCGATCGGGAACAGGCGGTTCGCGGTGTAGAACGAGGCATGGGCGTACATGTCCCACTCGAAGCGGTTCTTGCAGAAGGTGCTCAGCACCTGCTGCGAACACTGCTCGGCCTGCAGGTAGCGGATAACCGCCTTGACCGCGTAGGCGTACTCACGAAAGTAGATCTTGGTGTAGGCCGAACCGTCGTCGAAGACGATTGCCGGGCGCTCGGCATAGCTTTCGAAACAGAGGTCGACCACGTCTTTGATCGCGGCAATCTTGTCGTGGCTTTTGAAGTGTTCGGTTTTACCGAAGTCGAACAATTTAGACAGCATATTCTTGCTCCCGCGCGGATTCCGCCGAATAGTCGTTCAGTAGTTCATGGTTAAGTTCGAGGTCGCCCAGCTGGAAGCCGTGGCTGTTCTGCATCCTGATCAGCTCGTAGATCTGCCGCGGCTGGATGTTGCCCTTGCTGTAGGACGAGTTGGTGCCTTCGAAGCCGAGCATGATGGTTTCCGAAAGGCAGCCGAACGCATTGGTGCCCTCGGGGAAACCGACAAAGCGAATCACCGAGCCTTCCGGCAGCTTGGCCAGGCCGGAGTCGAACACGTGCTGGTAGCCACGGCCCTCCTGGCGCAGCTGGTTGAACTGGCTGCTCAGGTTGGAGGGTACGGACACGCAGGCGACTATCGCGTCGGGCTGCACCATGGCCGGCTTGATCAGCTCGGGGTCTGGCGAGTTGGTGGAGACGATGACGATTTCGGCCTGGGCCAGATCGGAGAAGCCCCCGACCCGCAACGCCAGGTCGGCGCTGAGCAATTCGTCGATCAAGCTGACCGAATTTTGCAGATCGGCGGACAAGCCGTTTTCGTCGATATAGCCTTTGTCCAGCAGCAGATCCTGCAGCGCCGCCATCACGCTGCCGGGCGCCGGCTGGTCGCCTTCAGCGAGCAAGGCGCCGAGTAATACCAGCATGTCCTTGATGATTTGCCGACGCGAAGCGTTGAGGCGCAGTTGCGAGGTTTTTTCGTCGCGGCCGATGATGGTCATGTTGCCGAACAGGCTCGACAGCATCACCGTCGAGGCCAGGCCGATATTGCCCGCCGCCCCTACTACTGCGACCCGCGCCTGGCTGAAGTCGAGGTTCAGCTGCGAGGCCGCCTTGATCACCGCCTGCACCATCAACGCAGCGGTATAGCTGTTGCCAGTGGTGATCGGCACTTCGTAGTCGCGGATAAACTGGCCGTTATCGGTGTAGATCGAGGTGTAAGCGCCGAGACCGACGATGGACACCGGAATATTGTCGTCGCCAATCTCCTTGGCCATGGTCACCGCATCCTGAATCTTGTTGCGGACTTCCTTCAGCGCGAAGCCCTGAGCGGTTTTGAAGTACTCCGGCAGGTACGGCACCATAAACATGCTGTTCTGCACGATGTAGTCGTTGGAGGACACGCAATCCTGCTGCACCAGCGCCGGGTCGAAGAAGCGGCTGACCTGGTTCCACCAGGTGGTGAAGCCGGCCTGATCCCAGTCGTAGGCGCAGAACGAGGTGAAGAAGTAATCGACCAGGTAGCTGACCGCGGTCGGGTGCAGAACGAAGCCGGTGCGCGCATCGATATGCGAGTTCTCGCCGGCCAGGCGAATCGGGTATTTGTTGGCGAAGCCCTGAGGCGCGGCGCGCTGCTCGGCGCTGGCGGGGGCGCCGAACAGGTGGGCGACCATCAGGTATTCGTTCTGCTGTTCGATGACCGCGCAGACTTCGTCGAGGGCGACGAACAGGCGGTCGCAATCGGCCTGGGTGATGCACAGCGGCGGCTGCACGCGCATGACCGAACTGCGTTTGCGCCCGTGGTTGCCCTTCAGAATCGTCGAAATCGGCGCCAGGATGCGCAGCTGATGGTAGTGCAGCAGGTAGGAGGCGATGATCAGCGAGAGGATGCCCTGCTTGCCCGCGGTGCGGAAAAACGGCGAGAACCGATCGAGGCCATGGAATTCGATGCCAAACATCAAGCCGGTGCCGCGCACTTCCTTGATCACCGTCGGGTGGCGCTGCTGCAGAGCTTGCAAGCCACTGGCGACGTAATCGCTTTTCGCCTGGAACTGCTCGAAGGTGGTCGGCGCGGTGATCTTCTGCAAGAAGGCCAGGGCCACGCTCGCCGACAGATCGTCCTCGGAAAAGGTCGAAGTGTGCAGGATGCCGAAATCCTGGTCATAGATATCGCTGCGGATCAGGGTCGCGGAAATCTTCACCAGGCCACCGCCCAGCGCCTTGCTCACCACCACATATTCCGGCGCGGCATCGGCCAGCACGGTCTGCCCGTAGTGGTAGACGCTGCCCAGACGGCCGCAACCGGTCTGCACTTCGTCGATGATCAGCGGGATGCGCTGTTCGGCGTGCAGCGCCTTGATCTTCGCCAGGGTGGACTCGGGGATGACATGAATACCGCCCTCGCCCTGCACCAGTTCGCAGAGGAAACCGGCCACGCGCAGGATGCGTTTTTCCTTGAACTCGATGCGGTTGTCGACCAGCACCGGGCTGAGGAAGGTGACGGCCAGGTCGTCGAGCAGCACGTCGAAATTGTCCAGCCCCTGGCGGTCGAGGAAGTACGGCTTGATCCCGCTCAAGCCTTCGAAGGCCTCGCGGTAGGACTTGTTCGAGGTGACCTTGAGCGCCGAGGTCAGCTTGCCGTGGTAGGAACCCTTGAGCGCCAGATACACCGGCTGGTTCTGGGCTTTTTCGAACTCGGCGAGGTTGTATTCGTCCAGCGAGTCGCGGAAGTCGATCAGCGACTTGCCGTTAGGAATGACCAGGTTGTCTTCGTTGAGGTTGTTCTCGTGGAAGAAGTTGTTGAGCTGCTTGCTCACGTCTTCGTAGAGGTCGTTCACGGCATCTAGCATGACCTTATAGGAATGCTTGATCGCCGCCTCGACGCCCTCGGCGCCGGTGTTGGCGAAGTGCGAGATGTATTCCTGGCCGCCCGGCGTCAGCTCGCTGAGCAACTGGGCCAACTGCGCCGATTGGCCCCGGATACTGCCCTGCGCGTGCACCGGCCGCTCGCCGTCGAGAAAGTCGCGTAGCGCCTTGGCCATGTCAGGGTCGTTGTGGCCGAGCACAATCGAACCGAAACCGGCGACGAAGTCTACGTAAGCGGTGTCGCCCTCATAGAGGTACTGATCCCTGGCCCGGTCATAGGTCTTGTCCAACTTCAAGCTGGACAGCAGATCGCCAAGTTTCGGCCGGCAATAACGCGCATAACTGTTCATGCTGTTAACTTCCTTGAAAGTATGAAAAAGGGGACGCAGCCCGCAGGCTTTGCCTTCAGCCGCGCTGCGCCTATGCCGGCAGCAGGACGCCGAGCTGGTTATCGATCAGGCGGCGGCGGATCACGCTGCGGCGTTTCTTGCCGCTCGAGGTTTTCTCGATGCTGCCGCGCGCGCAGACGTGAATCCGGCTCAGCACCACGTCATGGGCGTTGAGTACCGCGGCGGTCAGGGATTTGTGCTTTTCGGCCAGCGCTTCGCTGCTGTCATGGGCATCGCCTTCGAGCACGAGGTGCAGTTCCATCAGGCCGCTGTTGCTGTTTTCGATCGACAGCAGCGCGCTGCCGGACGGGCGCACGAAGGCGAACGACTCCACGGTTTCTTCCACATCGTCGGGCACGATATTGCGGCCGCCGACCACGATCAGGTCGTCCTTGCGGCTGTAGAAATACAGTTGCGAGCCGTAGAAAAAACCCAGGTCGCCGGTGCGCAAACGGCCGCCCTGCAGCTTGGCCGCGGTGGCCTCCGGCAGATTCAGGTAGCCCGGGGTCAGGCAATCGCTTTCGATATTGATCTCGCCCAGTTGGAGCTCGCCCAGTACCTGGTCGTCGGCATCGCGCACGCTGATCTCATGCTGCGCATTGGCCTCGCCGGACGACACCAGCTCGACCACACCCTCTTCGCCAGGCTCGGCCAGCTGCACCTCGCCCGCAGCGCTGATACGCACGGCAACTATATTCAGCTGGCCATTCTTGCTGCAGCTCGCGCCCAGGCTGTTCTCCGCCATGCCGTAAGCGCTATGGATATGGCTCGACGCCAGCTTCAGCGGGGCGAACTGCTCGCGGGTGCGGCGCAGCACTATGGGGCTGACCTTCTCCGCAGAGATGTACAGGTGCAGGCGCGACAGATCGATGCTCTCGTCCGCATGTAGGCGCTTGACCATGCGCAGCGCCGCCACCAACGCCGAGTTGGTGATAAAGCTGATATCCACCTGATGCTCGGAGAGCAGACGGAACCAGCGCGCCGGGTTGCGCATAAAGAAGTCGGGGCTGGCCAGCAGATGGTCGTTGCCGCTGTAGATCGGCAGCAGCACGCCGGTAAACAGGCCCATGTCGTGGTGGATCGGCGTCCAGGACGCGCTGCTGCACACCGGCACGCCATCGCGGCTGAGGTTATGCGCGCGCTCGATATGCCCCAGCTGATTCATGATCATGCGGTGGGTGACCACCACGCCCTTGGGAAAGCCGGTACTGCCGGAAGAGAACTGGATGATCGCCATGTCCTCGGGCTGCGCTTCGATCGCCGCAACAGCAGCGCTGCCAGGCGCCGGCTCGAAGCTCGGCTCGGAATGGATGCACAGACCGGTTTGCGCGCGCCACTCGGCGATATCTTCCTCGGCTATCGCGCTGTCGCAGAGCAGCAGGCGGAACTGGCAGGACGCATTGCAGCCTTCGAGGAACTCGGCGTAGTCCAGGTACTTGCCGGACTTGGTGCGCAACGGCACCGCCACCAGATTCAAGCGCCAGCAAGCCAGCAGATAAGCCACCAACTCGACACTGTTATTCAGCACCAGGCCGACACTGTCTTGCGCCTGCAAGCCGTAATTGCACAACTTCTGTGCACAGCGGTCGACCTGCACCGCTATTTCCTCGAGTGTGTAACTGCGGTTGCTATTGGCAAATGTCCAGACCGCATTGTTCTGCTTAACCGCACGATTGAATCGATGATTGATAGTTTGCATTTCCCACTCTCACAGGCGATCGCCCTCAGAACACAACTGAGATCAATAAAGGTTTAACGTGAACTACTGCGTTGTTCTGATTGAGCCTGCGCGTTACAGGCTCATAACACTGCGGTCACTGCATGGCGGGCGCACTGCTCGAAACCATCCTGGCTAACTCCCATGCACCGCCCCCGACAGAACCTTCAAGCCAGACACCTGCAAACGAAGAGCGCCAAGCATGAAAAGCCGGTAGACGCAATCAAGCGTTACTGCCCACAGAGCAACGGAGAAGAAATTTATAATGGTGCATGCAAGCGAGATGGCAATTAATCGCACCCGGAAATCCGCTGACTGATGAACGAACAGCGCAACTACCTAGACGTATTAAACAGGCGGTCTAAACATCGCACACCATAACTAAATGTTGGCGAGCGCTGTTGACTAATCAGACAGTCCAATTGTCGGACAATACCGCGCACAGACTCAAACATAGCGAGCTCGTTGGTTTAGAACTATAAAAACTGACTGTATCGACAACTATAAAAACGCCACAAACCATGGCCGCAATTAAAAAACCACTACGGCAAGTTGTTTCGCAGTTGCATAAGTGCAAATCACCGACTGGCGTTATAGTTACCAGAGCCACGCCCACCGGCAGCGCCTGGTCAAACAGTCGCTGGCCGAGTACCGGCGGCGTTTTTGCCGGCGCCAGCTATGGCGTTGAACATACCGGCTGCGGCTACCGGGCACCTTGTCGATGCCCGATAGAGCCGCTTCGGAACATCCCCTGGCGTTGACGTCTCTAAATGAAATGTCATCAGCCGCCACACATAGATGTCTGCCGAAGGAGCATAGCGATGAGTATTTATCCGCAAGACGCTCAGGATCCGGAGCAGGAGCCGGAATCGGACCCGATCAACGACCCCGGCAATGAAGATCCGGGCTCGGAGATAGAGCCGGATATGTACCGACCCGTTCGCCGGGAGCCGGAACAGCCGGATGAATAGACAGAAGTCCGACGTCGTAGGGTGCGCCGCGCGCACCAGCCCTCTCTCAAGGGGGAGAAGATCTAGTCGCGGTGGCGCTTGCCACCCTCGCATTCCTATTTGCTGCGCTGCGCCAGCTGGGTACCGAGTAGCAGACCGCTGAGGATCAGCGCGCCGCCCAGCCAGTGGTAGGCCTGTAGCCCCTCGTCCAGCAGCAGCCAGCCGAGCACGGCGGTGAATACCGGCATCAGGTAATTGCTGAGTGCGGCTTTGGCCGCGCCGAGTACGCGAATGCCGTGGTTCCAGGCCAGATAGGCTACCAGCGAAGCGAATAGCGCCGTATAGCCGATCGCGCCAAGGGTCGCCGGGGTAACGGCGAAACTGGCGCCCCCCGCCAACTCGTAGAGATAGAACGGCAGCACCAGCGGCACGCCGATCAGCACCAGCACGGCAAGCAACGAGAACGCTGGAATCGGCAGTAGGTAGCTGGCCCAGCGCCGCAGCAGCAGCGAATACAACGCCCAGTCGGCCACGGCCAGGAGCATGATCAGATCGCCGCGGTTGAACGACAGGCTCGCCAGCTTCGTCCAACTGCCCTGGCCGATCAGGATCGACAAGCCCAGCGCGGCCAGCCCCAGCCCCCACCAGGCGCGCCGCGGCGGCCATTCGCCGAGCAGCAGGCCGGCGCCGATAAAGATCATCAACGGCAGGCAGGTATTGACCAGGGTGATATTGATCGCCGCGGTGGTTTGCGCGGCACTGTAGAGCAACGAGTTGTAGCCGGCGATGCCCAGCGCACCGAGCACCAGCAAGCGCCAACCGGCGCGGCGCACCGCCTCGCGATGACGCCACAGCGGCAGCGCGGCGAACGGCAGCAACAATCCCAGGGCCAGCGTCCAGCGCCAGAAAGCCAGGGCAAACGGCGGTATTTCGCCGGCGAAGGCCCTGGCGACCAGAGCGTTACCGGCCCAGCACAGCACCGCCACCAGCAACCCCAGGGTGGCGAGCGCACGCGAGTGGGTCATGCTCAGGGCTGACCGAGTGGACGCAGGCGGTATTGCGGCGGCAATTGTTCCAGGCCGCTGACGGTGACGTTGAGGTTCTTCCAGCGACCGTCCTTGATCCCGTAGATGCAGCCATGCACCGACAGCGGCTGGCCGCGATGCCAGGCGTTCTGCACGATGGTGGTATGGCTGACGTTGGCCACCTGCTGGATCACATTCAGCTCGCACAGGCGGTCGACCCGCTCTTCTTCGGTCGGCAGCTGTGCCAGGTGCTCGCGGTGTTCGTAATAGAGGTCGCGGATGCTCCGTAGCCAGCCGTCGATCAGCCCGAACTGGGCGTCCTGCATGGAGGCGCGCACGCCGCCGCAGCCATAGTGGCCGGTCACCAGGATATGTTTGACCTTGAGCACGTCGACCGCGTACTGGACCACCGACAGGCAGTTCAGGTCGGTATGCAGCACCACGTTGGCGACGTTGCGGTGGACGAACAGATCGCCCGGCAGCAGGCCGACAATCTCGTTGGCCGGCACGCGCGCATCGGAGCAGCCGATCCACAGGTATTCCGGCACTTGCTGGCGAGCCAGCTTGGCGAAGAATTCCGGATCTTCCTCGATGATCGAGGCGGCCCAGCGTTCATTGTTATCAAACAGCTGTTTCAGATCGCTCATGCTTGTTCATTCTCCTGTCAGGTGCCGCACATTAAAAAGCAGGCGTGGCTTTGACAAGAGCCAGTGGCAAGCGAGTCACCTTCAAATGGCGCGAATCGATCGCTCTTCGCGGACGGTGCGCGAGCTCGGGCCACGCAGATCGTGCAAGAAACTGTCGCGCCAGGCGTCCAGATCGGCCCCGCGAATCGCCCGCATCATGCTCTGATAACGCTCCTGGCGTTCGGCCAGCGGCATGCGCAAGGCGCGGTCGAGCGCCTCGGCCATCCCAACGCTGTCATAGGGATTGACGATCAACGCCGCGTCCAGCTCGCGCGCCGCGCCGGCAAAACGCGAGAGCACCAGCACCCCGGGATTTTCCGGATTCTGCGCGGCGACATATTCCTTGGCGACCAGGTTCATGCCATCGCGCAGCGGCGTGACCAGACCCACGCAGGCGCTACGGAACAGGCCCATCAGCACACGTCGCTCGTGGCTGCGATTGAGGTAATGCAGGGGCATCCAATCCAGTTCGGCGTAGCGGCCGTTGATATGCCCGGCCAGGGTTTCCAACTCGTGGCGCAGGTTCTGGTAGGTTTTCACATCCGTTCGCGACGTTGGAGCGATCTGCACGAACTGCACGTTGTGGCGATGTTCCGGGAAGCGCTGCAACAGCTCGTCGTAGGCGCCAAAGCGCTCGAGCAGACCCTTGGAGTAATCCAGGCGATCGACACTGATGATGGTCTGGCAGGGATCGCCGGCGGTATTGCAGCCGATCAGGTTGCGCCGCCCCTTGTAGCGGCGGGCGGTTTCCTGGATTTCATCGGGTAATACACCGATCGGATAGACCTTGGCGCGAAAGTTGTGGCCGTAGGCGGTCATGCTGCCGTCATCGCCGACCCTGCCGCGCACCTCGCGGCGGATATAGTCCTCGAACGCCTGGCGGTCCACCTCGGTCTGGAAACCGATCAGATCATAGGCACAGAGGGTTTTGAACAACTCGTTGTGCGGCGGGATGGCGGTGAGTATTTCCGGAGCAGGAAAGGGGATGTGCAGGAAGAAGCCGATGCGGTTGCGGATGCCCAGGCGGCGACACTCGTCGGCGAATGGAATCAGGTGATAGTCATGTACCCAGATCACATCGTCCGGGCGCAACAGGGGCTGTAGTTGCTCGGCGAACATACGGTTGACCTCGCAATAGCCCTCATACTCCTCGCGGCGATAACGCGACAGGTCGATACGGTAATGGAAGATCGGCCACAGCGTGGCATTGGCGAAACCGCGGTAGTACATGTCGTAATGACGGCGCGACAGTGCGCGCGTGACGTAGGTGATACCGCCGTGGGTTTCGCTATGCAGGTCGGCGGAGCCGTTGACGTCGCCGCTCCACCCGAACCAGATACCGCCGGACGCCCGCAGCGCGTCGTACACGCCAATCGCCAGGCCACCCGCAGCTGGCTTGCCCACCTTGATCGGCGCGACGCGATTGGATACCACCACCAGTCGACTCATTGGCTATCTCCCTGATTATCGCGTTGGTTTGGCTGCCCCATGACCTTGCCCTCCAGCACCGCGGCAAGCCAGGTGCCGACGTCGCTGACCGACGCCAGGCGCGCCTGCGCGACACTCTGCCCCTCGCCCACCTTGATCGACAGCCCGCCCATGGCGTTGACCGCGGCAAACCCCGATTCATCGGTCAGGTCATCGCCAAGAAACACCGGCAGGCGCTCGCTGAACGGCGCTTCATTCATAAAGTGGCGAATAACTTCCCCCTTGCTTGCACCCAGCGGCTTCAGCTCGTACACGCACTTGCCCGGCTGCAGCGCCAGCGCGTGCGAATAGCGCGCGACGAAATCATTGGCCAGTGCACGGGCAACCTCGGCCAACTGCGGGGCCTGGCGAAAATGCAGGGCGAAGGACACCCCTTTGCTTTCCAGGAGCAGCTCGGGATAAGGCGCACAGGCGGCTTGCAATTCGCCTTCGATCCGCCCGAACAGCGCCTGGTCGATGGGCAGCTGCCGCACCTCGCCCTGCGCGGTGCGCCGCTCGACGCCATGCACGCCGGCACTGGGCAGTTGCAGCGGATCGAGGAACTGGTCGAGCTGGCTCAGCGGCCGCCCGGAGATCACCGCCACCGGACAGCGTGCTGCAAGCTTGTCGAGCGACGCATGCAGCGTGCCGGAAATAAACACCAGTTCGGGTCTTGGCTGGATCTCGGCCAGGGTGCCATCGAAGTCGAAGAAAAACGCGTATCGAGCGAGATCCAACTGCAGGCTAGGGAAATGTTCGTTCATGTTGCGTAGGAGTGAAAAATATTCGTCCGCGTTCCTACAAAATTCTGCGCGGGTAAATTCCGGCGGCGAATATCGGGGATTTGCGGCGAACTGCCGACGATGCCAGGTCATCCCCACAGCGCTTGTCATTGCTGCTGAATTATTCAGCCTCTGTACCGGTCACACGGGATAACGGCGAGATTCAGGAGGTAGCCATGAACAACTCAAGATCCGACCGGCAAAAAACCTATGTGCCGCAGGAAATCGACGACACCGAAGACCGTATGGGCGCTGTCCACCCGCTCGACTTCGACGAGAACGAAGATGCCCCCGTGGGTCGTGCCGGCGACCGCCAGGCGGGGCATGTCTACTCGCCCGAACGCGTGCGTGAGGCCGGCATGAGCGGCGGCGAAACCCTGCGCAGCGGCGTGCATGAGGATGGTGTGAGCGCGGACGACCTGAGCCCGGAAACCCTGTTCGACGAGAGCGGCGCCCGTGGCCCGGAGGAATCGTCCGACGGGCCGGAAGGACCGGAGCAGCCGGCCGACATGACGCTGGATACGGTTGACGCGAAGCGGATCGGCGGCGGCTACGGGCTCGACGAAGCCGAACTGGCCCACGTCAACCCGCTCGACGGCAAGCCCTGGGACGGCGAGGAAGACAGCCTTGAGGCCGACTTGGACGAGGACGAACTGGCTGGCGACGCCCCACTCAACTCCGCCGCCGAGCGCACCCACGGCGGGCGCGAAACCCCGGACAAGAAAAGCTAGGAGCAGCCCGTAGCCCGAATAAGCACCAGCGCAATCCGGGAGCGGTCTCGACTCCTAGCCGCAATTCGAGGACTCCCATCCCCGGATTGCGCCAAGGCTTATCCAGGCTACAGGTTGTAATCCCGCGTGGTCCATCGGCCATTGCGCGGCCTTTGTAGCCCGGATGCAATCCGGGGAAATCTAACGTCTGGAGAACCGTCCCGGATTTCATCCGGGCTACGGGAGCGTGCATATCCCCAAAATGCATGGCGCGCTTGCACCTAGTCGAACAGCGGGCAGACCATCACCAGGGCATCTTCCCGCCCACCGACGCCGGGGTAGTAGTCGCGGCGGCGGCCGACTTCGTTGAAGCCGAACCGCTCGTACAGGCGATAGGCGCCTTGATTGCTCGCCCGCACTTCGAGGAAGCAGTCCTTCGCGCCGAGGCCATGGGCCTGCCGCATCAGGTGTTCGAGCAATTTCAAGCCGAGGCCACGGCCCTGGCTTTGCGCTTTCACGGTGATATTGAGCAAGTGGGCTTCGTCGAGAATCACCTGGATCACGCCGTGGCCAACCTGCTGCTGGCCCTCGAACATCAGCCAGCAGTGATAGGACTTCAGGCTGTCGCTGAAAATGCCGCGCGTCCAGGGGTGACTGAAGGCGGCGAATTCGATTTTCAGCACCTCGTCGAGATCCGCCTCGGTCATCGGGCGGAAGCTGATCGCATCGTTCATTGCATCGACTCCAGCCAGCGTTGCCGCACCCGTCGCATCGCCTGCCAAAGCGGCGCCTTGCGTTCGGGCTCGTCCATCAACAATTCCAGGCCGGGCAACGCCCAGGCGGTCGGCAAGCCGTCGATCTGCAATTCGCGGTTATAAGCCTCGGCATCGGCTTCGCCGGCAAAGCGGATCGCCGGCAAGCCCACCAGCCACAGGCAGCTGCAAGGCTCCTGCTGTTCCAGGCGGGCGCCGACGAAACTCTGCACATACTCCAGCGCGGCCTGCGGGCCTTGGTCGATATTGCCGCGGGCCAGCAACGGCCAACGCACCGGTTCGCCGATCAGTTGTGGGCTGTCCGGCAGGCCGGCGGCGCGCAGCAGATCCTTGAGCAGCAAATAAGCCGGGTCGCGGCCTTGCAAGGGCTCGCCGGTGGGCAATTCGACCAGTACCGCACAGGCGCCGGCGCGCAGCAGCTGCAAGGCGAAACGTGGCGGTGGTACGGGCGCGACCTTGGCCGGCGCCGCGACGTCTACCGGCTCGGCAGTCTCGGCGGCGCTGGCGGCGGGCGCCTGGCGAGGTTGCACCCCGGGACGCGGCACTTCGATCTTCGCCCGCGCGACCGGCGCCGCCTCGGCTGCGGTCGGCGCCTGCTCTACCGGCGCTTCACCGGAGACCGGTTTGGGCGCGGCCGGCTCGACTGGCGCAGGCTCCGGCTCGGCCTGCAACAGCTCGGGCCGCGACGGCGCGGCAAATGGCAACTCGACCCGCGGCAGCCAAGTGACCACCTGCATGGCGCTTAGATAGGCACGGCGGCGCAGCTCTTCGATCAAACGTCAGCTACCTGTGGGTGCGCCTTCTGCCCGGCCTGCATCAGGTTGAGGGCATTGATATAGGCCTTGGCCGAGGCCACCAGGATATCGGTGTCGGCGCCATTGCCGTTGACGATGCGCCCGCCCTTCTCCAGGCGTACGGTGACCTCACCCTGGGAGTCGGTGCCCTTGGTGATCGCATTGACCGAGTACAGCTGCAGCGTGGAGTCAGAGACGGCAATCGATTCGATGGCCTTGAAGGTCGCATCCACCGGGCCGGAACCCTGGGCGCTGGCCGCCTGCTCGTTGCCGTCGACGCTGATCACCAGCTTGGCCTCCGGCACTTCACCGGTTTTGCTCGCCACTTCCAGGGTCACCAGTTTGAAGTGCTCCGGGGCTTTTTCAGCGAGCGTATCAGAGACCAGCGCTTGCAGGTCCTCGTCGAAAATCTCGTGTTTCTTGTCCGCCAGGTCCTTGAAGCGGGCGAAGGCGGCGTTCAGCTCACTCTCGCCGGCCAACTGAATGCCCAGCTCTTCGAGGCGCGAACGGAAGGCATTGCGCCCGGACAACTTGCCCAGCGACAGCTTGTTGGTGTGCCAGCCGACCGACTGCGCGGACATGATTTCGTAGGTCTCGCGGTGCTTGAGCACGCCATCCTGGTGGATGCCGGATTCGTGGGCGAAGGCGTTGGCACCGACGATCGCCTTGTTCGGTTGCACAGGGAAGCCGGTGATGCCGGAGACCATGCGCGAGGTACTGAGGATATGCGGGGTGTCGATGTTGGTGTAGACGCCGAGCAGGTCCTGGCGGGTTTTGATCGCCATGACGACCTCTTCCAGGGCGGCGTTGCCGGCACGCTCGCCGAGGCCGTTGATCGTGCACTCGACCTGGCGTGCGCCAGCGACCACCGCGGCCAGGGAGTTGGCCACGGCCAGGCCCAGGTCGTTATGGCAATGCACGGAGAACACCGCCTTGTCGGCGTTGGGAATGCGCTCGAGCAACTGGCGGATGGTCTCGGCGTACTGATGCGGAATCGCGTAGCCGACGGTGTCGGGAATATTGATGGTGCGCGCGCCGGCATCGATCGCCGCTTCGATGATGCGGCAGAGGAAATCGATCTCCGAACGGCCGGCGTCCTCGCAGGAGAACTCGACGTCGGCACACAGGTTGCGCGCGCGCTTGACCGCGTGCACCGCCTGCTCGACCACCTGGTCCGGCTGCATGCGCAGCTTGTGCTGCATGTGGATCGGGCTGGTGGCGATAAAGGTATGGATACGCCCGGAATTGGCGCCTTTCAGCGCCTCGGCGGCGCGGTCGATATCGGCGTCCAGGGCCCGCGACAGGCTGCACACGGTGCTGTCCTTGATGGTATCGGCAATCGCCTTGACCGCAGCGAAGTCACCCGGGCTGGCGATGGCGAAGCCGGCTTCGATCACGTCGACGCGCAAACGCTCGAGGGCTTTGGCGATACGCAGCTTCTCTTCGCCGGTCATGGACGCACCGGGGCTCTGCTCGCCATCGCGCAACGTGGTATCGAAGATAATGACGCGGTCGTTACTGCTCATTGGGATTCCTCACGGCTGTCGCGGGTGGGCGCCCGACCTTGGGGGCGACGCTTGTGCCGCCGATTGTCGCGTGAAACGTCGCGGGCGGGAAGCGTGGAAAGCAGCGGCACGCTCCGCATTCATCCTGCGGAGCGCTCGCGTACCTGCGTGGACGCGGAGCGTCCAAGGAGCAGCTACCACGCTTGAGCGTGGGTGCCATCATTCTCAATTACCGTCGCGGCTAAAGCCCCTCCACAGGCCAGAACGCAAAACGCCCACCAAAATGGCGGGCGTTGTGCTGTTTGAGCGAGCTAGACGCAGCCGATCAGAGAGCTTGATCCCAAGGACGATCACCATCCTTGTCCTTGATCCGGGTGGGCAGGCCCATCACGTCCAGCAGCTTGAGGAACGGCTTGGCCGGCAGCTGTTCGACGTTGGCCATGTGGCCGACATCCCAATCGCCACGGGCGACCAGCAGCGCGGCGGCGACTGGCGGTACGCCTGCGGTGTAGGAGATGCCCTGGCTGTCGGTCTCGGCGTAGGCTTCTTCATGATCGGCGACGTTGTAGATAAACAACTCGGCCGGCTTGCCATCCTTGCTGCCCTTGACCAGGTCGCCGATGCAGGTCTTGCCGCTGTAACCCGGCGCCAGCGAGGCTGGGTCGGGCAATACGGCCTTGACCACTTTCAGCGGCACCACTTCGAGGCCTTCGGCGGTTTTCACCGGCTGTTCGGAAAGCAGGCCGAGGTTTTTCAGTACGGTGAACACGTTGATGTAGTGCTCACCGAAGCTCATCCAGAAGCGCACGTTGGGCACGTTCAGGTGTTTCGACAGGGAATGCACTTCGTCATGCCCGGTCAGGTATAAATTCTGTTCGCCGACCACGGGCAGGTCGTCGGTGCGTTTGACTTCGAACATTTTATTGCTGGTCCACTGGCTGTTCTGCCAGCTCCAGACTTGTCCGGTGAATTCACGGAAATTGATTTCCGGATCGAAATTGGTGGCGAAGTACTTGCCGTGGGAACCGGCGTTGACGTCGAGGATGTCGATCGACTCGATGCTGTCGAAGTACTGTTGTTGCGCCAATGCGGCATAGGCATTGACCACGCCCGGATCGAAACCGACGCCGAGGATGGCGGTCACGCCCTTTTCCTGGCACTCGGCCAGTTGTTTCCACTCGTAGTTGCCGTACCAAGGTGGCGTTTCGCAAACCTTGCCCGGTTCTTCGTGGATGGCGGTATCGAGGTAGGCGGCGCCGGTATCCATGCAGGCGCGCAGCACCGACATATTGAGGAAGGCCGAACCCACATTGATGACGATCTGCGAGTCGGTCTCGCGGATCAGCGCCTTGGTTGCTTCTATATCCAGCGCATTCAGGGCATAGGCCTTGATCTCGGCCGGCTGCTTGAGGCTGCCTTTAGCCTGGACGCTGTCGATGATGGCCTGGCATTTGGAGATGTTGCGCGACGCGATAGCAATACGACCGAGTTCGTCGTTGTGCTGCGCGCACTTGTGGGCCACCACCTTGGCGACACCTCCTGCACCAATGATAAGAACATTCTTCTTCAATTTATCTCCTTCTCCGCCCGTCTCAGGAGAGACTGGACAGGTAGTCGTCAAAGCCAAATTCACGAACCACCTCGACGCTACCGTCGAGCTGTCGTACTGCGATTGCCGGCATTTTCAGGCCGTTGAACCAGTTCTTCTTGACCATGGTGTAGCCTGCCGCGTCGATGAACGACAAACGATCGCCGATGGCCAGCGGACGATCGAATTGGTACTCGCCGAAGATGTCGCCGGCCAGGCAGGATTTGCCGCACACCATATAGGTGTGCTCGCCGTCGCAGGGCGCCATCTTGGCGTTGAGCCGGTAGATCAACAGATCGAGCATGTGCGCTTCGATAGAGCTGTCGACCACGGCCAGATTTTTGCCATTGAACAGGGTGTCGAGCACCGTGACTTCCAGGGAGGAGCTCAGGGTGATCGCGGCCTCGCCCGGTTCCAGGTAGACCTGCACGCCGTAGGTATCGGCGAACGCCTTCAAACGCGCGCAGAAGCGATCCAGCGGATAGCCTTCACCGGTGAAATGAATGCCGCCGCCCAGGCTGACCCACTGCACCTGATGCAGCAGATGACCGAAACGCTCTTCGATGGTGCCGAGCATCTGGTCGAACAGCTCGAAGCTGTCGTTCTCGCAATTGTTGTGGAACATGAAGCCGCTGATCTTATCCATCACCGCGGCGACCTTCTCCGGGTCCCACTCGCCC
This sequence comes from uncultured Pseudomonas sp., assembly GCA_966210435.1. Taxonomy (GTDB): domain Bacteria; phylum Pseudomonadota; class Gammaproteobacteria; order Pseudomonadales; family Pseudomonadaceae; genus Aquipseudomonas. The sequence continues at coordinate 34,774 of CBIHLF010000040.1, forward strand.
AGACGGCTGAACGGGCGTGCCGGGTCGGCCAGCAAGTAATCGGAGCTGCTCACCTGCGGGTTGACGCGCAGACCGCGCACCTTGCCGGCGGAAGCCTCGGCGAAGCGTTCGAGCTGGCCGATCGAGTTGAAGATGATCTTGTCGCAGTTGGCGAGCATCTCGTCGATCTCGTCGTCGGCCCAGGCCACGCTATAGGCGTGGGTCTCGCCGGCGAACTTCTGCCGGCCGAGCTTGAGCTCATACAAGGAGCTGGAGGTGGTGCCGTCCATGTACTGCTGCATCAGATCGAACACCGACCAGGTGGCGAAGCACTTGAGGGCCAGCAGCGCCTTGGCGCCGGACTGTTCGCGCACGTAGGCGATTTTCTGCAGGTTGACCAGCAGCTTTTGTTTGTCGATGAGGTAATACGGCGTCTTGATCATCTATATGCCCGTGCCCGTTCTGCCGGCAGGAAATCAGCCAAACTGACCCCCTCCCCAAAAAGTGGAGGCGAATTGTGCCGACAACCGGCGCATATCGAAAGCAAATTGTGGAAATTTTAACCAATATTCGACTGTCGACGACGCATTGCGACAAGGTACGCGCCCATCCGAAGCGCAGGTATGCAGGCGCAGCAGGCGCCAAAAACCGCCTGTTCGAGAGTGGCAACAGGGTCGTTTTGCCGAGCATGCGCCCGTTAGATGTCTATTTAATGGCCACTCGCATGGCGTTGCGCCAAGACGGCCGGATCGCTCAGGTACGCCGGAACAGCCCGAGCAGGTGCTCGGCAATCGCTTCTTGCATGGCGCCGATATCCGGCTGCGCGCGCGGGCCTAGGCGCGCCGGAACAATACGGTGCAGGTGCAGCGAAGGCATGCGTCCCTCGAACTCACGCAGCTCTTCCTTGACCAGCACCGGAAGGAAAAGCTCGCCCCTGGCTTGAAACCGCTCGATCAGCAGCTTCAACCCGGCATGGAAAGGCAGCTCCTTGGAGGCGACCAAACGGTTCTCGCTCGGCACCTTCAGATACAGACCGCTGTAGCCGAGGGCCTCGCCGGGCAGAATGTAAACCCCGGTAGGTTCCACCGCCTGGGCTGGAATGTCGCTATAGGTGGTTTGCCAAGCCTGCTCGCCCGGCAGGATGGTGATATCGCCATGATCGCTCTGCGGGGTCACGAAGCTGTAATCGCTATAGAGCTTCTGCGCATAGGCCGAATAGATGCACAGGCAACTCTCGAAGCGCCGCAGAAAGGCCAGCGCTTCGCCGCGATCGGAAATCGCATCGAGGTCCCACGCCAACTCGCGTTGCTGTTGCAGCTCGCTCCATTGGTCGTCGACATGGGCAGTGCAGGTAAATGGCATAACGTTGACCTGATCCATAGGCAGTTAATGCTCTATCGCAGAATCCATGCCAGTTCGCGCAGAAGGCATAGCCGCGTGTCTGAGTGGCACTCTCCGGCAGGCCAGGCCGATTGCGCGCCCCCATGCCGTCCTAAACTGCCGCTTTGGGTCACTTTCCGGCGGTTCGACGCCTTCGATCGGTTCGGGCGTAAGCGATTGCCGGCCGATGCAGTACAATCGGCGTTTTTTCCGATTGAGCGACCGGCCCTGCGATGATCGACCCCAAGCGCGTATTGCGCGCCCTCGCCGAACACTGGACGTTGCTCGAACCGCTCTGCGAGCGCTTCGACGCCGGCACCCTGAGCCTGATCGAGCTGCGCAAGCAGCTGGTGGTCCAGCTGCCGGAAAGCACGCCGATTGACATCACCGCGCTGCTCGACCAGTGGATCCGCCTGGATATCCTGGTGCCGGTGGCCAAGAGCCCCAACCGCTTCGAGCTCAACGCGCAGATCCACGACTTCCTCGCCTACCTGCGCCGCGAACACCGCCTGGGCTTGTGCCTGGAGATCGAGGCCTACCTGCGTCACCTCGAACGTCTGGCCGGCTATATAAAGGACGCCTTCGAGGTACGCGACGCCGCCGATCTGGCCCGACAGCTACGTTTGCTCGATATGCGCGTGCGCGACGTATTGAAAAAACTGGCCAACGACGAACAGGCACTGGTCGCCGTGGCCGAACGGGCCAAGACCTCGGATCGGCAGATTCCGCTGCGTCAGCGTTACGCCGAAGTGCTAGCGACCTGGGACGAATACGTCGAACCGATGATCCAGCTGGTCGCCGCCGACGGCGCCTTCGAGCAAGGCGTGTACCGCGTCGAACACGTGCTGCTGCGCCTGCTCGGCGAGCAGCAGCGCCTCGGCCAACTGGTCGACGACGATTTGTTGTTGCGCACCCACGCGCGCATCCTGGAAATGCAGACCACCGCCCAGCTGACCCTGCGCCGCGCCCGTGAACTGCTGCTGCCGCTGCGTGAGGAAGCGCGCCGGCACAACGCCGTGACCCGCGGCGCGGCCCTGGCCCTGGCGGCGATCCGGCGCAAGGGCCTGGACGCCGTGCCCCAGGCTTCGCTGCCGCTGTTCAGCCGCCCGCAGAGCACCTTTCTCGGCAGCGCCTCACAGGTCGAGGCCTATGTTTACGCGCTGGCGCGCTTCCAGCCCAAGCCGGCGCAGTTCCCCAAGGCCCATACCACGCGCAAGGGCGAAGCGCCGCGGGCGCCACGCACCGCCCGCGAGATGCTCGAACGCTGCGAACAGGCGCTGCCACTGCCGGACCTGATGGTCTGGCTGCTGGAGCAGGAGCCCGAAGGCGCCACCGACGAACTGCTCTACTGGTTCTCGCGCCTGTCCCGCGATGCGCGCTTCCAGCGCGAGCGCCTGGAGCGACAGGAGTACCTGACGGCCGAACATCGGGTCAGCCTGAGTTCGTTCGCCTTGCTCCGAACCACCTAGGGTGCGCTAAGCGCATCGCAACCGAATTCATGGTGCGCACGGCGCACCCTACGCATAACGCGCTGCACCTGCAGCGAATGGACCGCCATGAACATCGACCTGAAAGAACTCACCCAGCTCTCCGCCATCTTCCGCGAGCTGTTCAAGGGCTACCATGTCAGCCGCCGCGATCCGGAGCTGTACGCCCAGCTGTCCAATCTGCAGGACCAGTACCGCGCCTTGTTCAAGGCCCTGGGCTACGAGCTGGTCTGCGACAGCCGCGGCTTCTACTATTTCGTCCCCGAGCAGATGGGCGCGCAGGTCAACAAGACCGCGCAACGCCTGGCGCTGTTCACCTTTATCCTCGTTGAACATTTAGCCGACCAGGGCCGCGATCCCCTGGCGGTGCTCGATGGCGGCAGCCTCGGCCGCGACGAACTGCCGGCCTTGCTCGACAAGTACCGCGACCTGTTCCTCCAGGCCGAAGTGACCACCGTTGAGGAGCTGGAAGAGAAAGTCATGCGCCGCCTGACCCAACTCGGCTTCGCCAGCGAAGAGAACGGCATCTACCGCTTCCTCGCGCCCATGCACCGCTTCCTCGATGTCTGCCTCTCCGTGCAGCAGGACCGCGATCTCGCCGCCACCTTGCACAGCGCCCTGCCACTGCCGGCCCCGGAGCTGGTCGACGATGAGGCCGAGGAGGAGATCATCAGCCTTGACGAAGACGATATCGACGAACCCGAAGAGGACGCCCTGGCCCGCGCCATGGCCGAAGAACGCGCCGCACAGGAGATAGACGTATGAGCCAGGAACGCTACGGCATCCGCCGCTTCGCCCTGCTGAACACCGCCGGCTACAGTCTTGGCCTGTTTCCGCTGGAAAACCCGCTATCGGTATACGGCGCCAACAACCTCGGCAAATCCGCCTCGATCAATGCCCTGCAATTCCCGATTCTGGCGCGCATGTCGGACATGAGTTTCGGCAAATACAGCCTGGAGCAGTCGCGCAAGTTCTACTTCGCCACCGACACCAGTTACATCCTCGTCGAAGTCGCCCTACCCCACGGCCCCCATGTGATCGGCGTGGCCGGGCGCGGGCCGGGCGGCGGCTTCGGCCACCAGTTCTTCGCCTACCAGGGCGAACTGGATCTGGCGCACTACCAGAAGAACGGCACCTGCCTGCGTCAGCGCGAGCTGTTCAACGCCCTGGAACGCGAAGGCATCAAGGCCTATGAACTGAAGCCCGAAGAGCTGCGCCGCCTGCTGGTCGGCGGGCACACATCGATCCCCCTGGACCTGACACTGATCCCACTGCGCTCGACCAGCGAGCAGAGCCTGAAGACCTTCCGCGCGCTCTTCATCAACCTGCTGCACATGCGCGAAATCACCGCGGCCAAGCTCAAGCAATTGTTCCTCGATGCCTTCGAGCACAGCCTGCGCTCCGGCAGCGTCGACTACATCGCCGCCACCGAAGAGGCGTTCCGCGACGTGCGGCGCATGGAGCAGGACTACCAGGCGCTGGTCACCGCCGGCCCGCTGATCGAAGCGCTGGCCGCTGGCGTGGCCCAGCGCGAACAGTTGCGCGGCAAGCTGCATCGCCTGTCGCCGCTGCTCGATTCGCTGCTCGGCACCTGGCAGGACTACGCCGGCGCGCGCCGCGAGGAGCTGGTGATCCAGGCCGAACACTACAAGGGCGAACAGGACGGCCTGCAACAGGAGCAACGCGGCGGCACCGCCGAGCTGATGCGCATGGAGCGCGAAATCAGCGAAATCCAGCGCTGGCTCGGCGAGTTGGCGGTACTGAAAAACCGTTTCGCCCTGGTCGACGACGTGCAGGTGCTGGAGGCGCAACTGCTCGCCGCCAAGGACGCCCACGACGAATTGGCCGGCGCCCTGGCGCAGTCGCGGCAATTCTCCGCCGAAGACCTCGACGAACGCCTGCGCGATCTGGAGAAACGCCTGAAGTCGGTGAAACAGCAGCTCGATCATGCCGACAACAACAGCTACTCGCGCCTGCGCGAAGAATTCTCCCAGGCCGATGTCGACCGTCTGATGCGCCTGTTCAACGGCCAGCTGTTCAGCTTGCCGCTCGGCGACAAAGGTATCCAGGTGGACGACGGCGATGCCTGGGTGAAATCCCTGGAAGCCGTGCTCGATGGTTTCAAGGGCGAGCGCTTCGAAGTACCCGGCTTATCCATCGACCTCTCGCATATCGAACCGCCGGCCCTGCAAGCACTGGCCGACCGTGCAGCCCTGCGCGACCAGAAGGACCGCCTCGACCGCGAGTACAAACAGCTGAAAACCCAGCAGGCAGTAGCTTCCGACCGTGCCGCGAGCAAGGCCCAGGCCGAGCAGTTCTACCAGGCCGTACTGGACGCACAGAAAGCCCTGGAGGACTTCCGTCGCAGCCAGACCCTGGCCGTGGAGGAGCCGCAGAAACTGGAACAACTGGCCCAACTGGAAGCGGCCCAGGACGAACTCAAACGCAGCAGCGACGCCTTCACCGAACGCGTCCAGCAACTCTCCGCCAAACTGCAGTTGGTCGGCCGCCAGTTGGCTGATCTCGACGCCAAACAGCGCACCCTGGAAGACGCCTTACGCCGTCGCCAGTTGCTACCGGCCGACCTGCCATTCGGTACGCCGTTCACCGACCCGGTCGACGACTCGCTGGATAACCTGCTGCCTCTACTCAACGACTATCAGGATGCCTGGCAGGGCTTGCAACGGATCGACGGACAGATCGACGCCTTGTATGCCCAGGTGCGCCTCAAAGGCGTGGCCAAGTTCGACAGCGAAGAAGACGTCGAGCGCCGCCTGCACCTGCTGGTCAACGCCTACGCGCACCGCCAGGACGAGGCGCTGACCCTGGCCAAGGCGCGCCGCGCGGCGGTCACCGATATCGCCCGGACCCTGCGCAATATCCGCAGCGACTACGACAACCTGGAACACCAGTTGGCGCTGTTCAACCGCGAGATCAACAAGCGGCAGGTGTCCAACCTGGAAAGCTTCCGTATCGTCCTGGCGCCGAACAAGGACGCGCTCAAGCATATCGACCAGATCATCCACAGCGCCGGCCAGTACGAGCAAGGCGAGACCTTGTCGGTATTCGACCTGCAACAAAGCAGCGATCAGGACAGCAAGAACGAAGAAGCCAAGGAATACCTGGCGCGTCTGGTCGCCGCCAACCACAACCAATTGGGTTTGAAGGACCTGTTCGAGCTGGCCTTCGAGATCACCAAGGTGCACGGCCAACCGGTGATCCATACCGACATCGACGGCGCGGCGTCGAACGGCACCACCATGACCATCAAGGCGCTGACCAATATGTACCTGTTACTGCACCTGATGGACCGCGAACATGCGGGCCGCGTGCGCCTGCCGTACTACCTGGACGAAGCGGCGGACATCGACGAGAAGAATCAGCAGGCGCTGATCGAAACCAGCCTGCAACTGGGTTTCGTGCCGATTCTGGCCTCGGTAAAACCGCAGGTCTCCGCCCATGTGGCGATTGACCTGGAAGGCGGTAGCGGGCCGAACGGTATCTATATCGACGAAGCGGACTGGAAGTACATCAGGCGCCGTGAGCCGGCGGCCACGGCACCGGAAACCGCCAAGCAGGAAGAGCACGCCATGGACATCGCCTGACGGTTGAGCTTTCCACGCCCCACCCGACCGGCTTGCGCAGCGGCGGGAGGGTAGAACAGCCCGCCATCAAACCCGGCCCGACAGCCGGGTTTTTCAATCGCCCAGCGCGATCTTCGGCGCCCACAGCAGCCACTCTTCTTTCGGCTCGCTGAACAATGCAAAGGTTTGCCCGGGCAGCGCTGCGGCGCCCATCTGCTCCCCTTCCGGCGTGGCGAAAGCGATACCGCCTTCGAGCAGCGACTCCAAGGACTCTGTCCGCACCGATGCGCCCTTGAACAGGCCGAAATCGAAGCCGAAACCGCTGGCATTCCAAAACCGGCTACCGCCGCGCACCAGAACCGCATAGCGTGGTTCGATCAATACGCGAATCAACACGCGATCCGCAGTAAGGCCGAGCTCGGAACCAATCACCTTGCCGACCGCCACTTCGCGGTAGGTCACGGGCACGCCTGGCTTGATCGAACCGCGCCGCGGCGCGCTGAGCACGAGTTCCAGACCCTGCTCACGCTGCCCCACCGTCGGCGCCTGCGGCAACGCGACAAACTCGGTCTGTTTCGGCGCCCCCTTGTTCGCGGGCTGCACCTCAAGATACTGACCGCTGACCAGGGTCTGCAGATTAGCCGTACGCACCAACCCCAACTCCGGACGCACGACCCAGAAGCGTGTCCCCGCACGGGCGATACGTTCGGCGGCCTCGGTAATTCGCGCGGTGAGAAAGACATTCTGCAAATCGTCGCCAAGGTCGATGCGCTCGACCTTGCCCACTTCAATCCCCTTGAACTTGATGGCCGTTCCGGGAGCAAGGCCTTCGCCGCTGTCGACCCGGATGGTGATCTCGGTGCCTTCCTGCATGGCGCTATCGCGATTGTCGTGCAACGTGAACCTGGGCACGCGCTTGCCCAGCGGCGCCTTGGGATCCGGTGTTTCGAAAGCGATGCCGCCAGCCAGCAGGCTCTGCAACGACTCGCTCTTCACCTCGATCCCGGAAAGCCCGCCAGAGAGGGTAATGCCGCTGGCATTCCAGAAACGCGTCGAGCTGTTCACCAGGTTGGCGTATGCAGGCTCAATGTGCGCACCGACGACCACACGCTGGTGATTCTTGGAAAACTGATAGCTCTGCACCGAGCCTACCTTGACCTGGCGATAGAGAATCGGACTGCCGATATCCAGTGAGCCTAGGCTATCGCTGAATAGCACCAGATGCAGCCCCGGCGCACTTATATCCAGGGGCGGCGCCTTGGGCCTTGCCACGAACGTCCGACTCGCTGGAGCGCCGCGTTCACCCGGGCGTACGGCGATGTAGTTGCCCTTCACCAACGCTTCCAAACCGGTAATGCCGGCGAGGGAGATAGAGGGTTTCACAACCCAGAACTCACTCCCTTCGACCAGATAATCCTCGACCAGAGGATCGATCGTCAGCTCGGCCAGCGCGCCGGACAAATCCGATTCGACCTTGAGCGCTTTCAGCATGCCGACCTGGATGCCCTTGTACATCACCGGGGTGCGGCCGGCCTGCAGTCCATCGAAATCAGCGATCTCGACCTGGACCTTGATGCCCGCCTGCGCCGCGTCGAAATCTTCGTAAAGCCGAAACGGTAGGGCCGGATCGGTAGGCGGGCTATCCTTGCGGTACTCGGGCGTGGCAAAGGCTATACCGCCCGCCACCACGCTGGCCAGCGACTCGGCGCGGAACTTAACCCCTCCCAGCCCGGCATCCACAGTGAAGCCGCTGGCATTCCAGAAGCGCGTGTGTTTGCGCACCAGATCGGCATACGCCGGCTCGATATAGATTTTGATTTCCACAGTACGCCGATCTGCGCCCAAGCCATAGCTCTTTACCCGGCCTACCTGTAGCTGCCGATAGAACACCGGGCTGTCGCGATTCAACGAGCCGAGTTGCTCGGCCTTGAGCGTCAGGTGCAAGCCCGGTTGCGTATCGGGCAACGGCGGGGCTTCCTCCTGTGCGGTGAACTTCAACGTCGGCTCACCGTCGCCAGGACTGACCTCGATGTAATTGCCCGAAACCAGGGTCTCCAGGCCGCTGATACCTGCCAGGCTGATGCTTGGCTTGACCAGCCAGAAACGCGTGTTGCTGCGCAGGTAGGACTCGACGTCCTTATCCATCTCCAGTGTGGCGATCACACCCCGACGCTCGCCTTTATCGTCCAGGCCAAGATCAACCACCTTGCCGATCGACATACCCTTGTAGAACACCTCGGTCTTGTTGACCTCGATGCCCTCGCCGCTGGTAAAGCGCACCTGAATCTCGATCCCGGCCTGACTGTAGGCTCGCCATACCAGCCAGATGCCGATCAACAAGGCGATCAGCGGCAACACCCAGATGGCCGACCAGTTGGAAGCAGGACGTATTTTCGCCATTGGCAGATCAGTCATGGTCGTCGTCCGACTCCGTGTTATCCCAAATCAATCGGGGATCGAAAGTAATTGCTGCAAGCATGGTCAGCACCACGACTCCAGCGAAGGCCACGATACCGAAACCCGCCTGGATAGTCGCCAGCTTGCCGAAATTCACCGCTGTCACCAGGATCGCGATAACAAAGATATCCAGCATCGACCAACGGCCGATCCATTCGATAAAGCGGTACATCAAGACCCGCTGACGCGCCGACAGCGGTTGGTGACGCTGCACCGAGTAAAGCAACAGCGCGATGCCCACCATCTTGAATGTCGGCACCAGAATGCTGGCGACAAACACCACTGCCGCGATCGGCAACATGCCGTGCTGAATCAAGGCGATGACGCCGGACATGATAGTGTCGGGGCTGCCCTTGCCAAACGAACTGACCGTCATGACCGGCAGAAAATTGGCTGGGATATAGAGGATCGCGGCAGTAATCAGCAATGCCCAAGTACGCGCCAAACTGTTCGGCCTGCGTTCATGCACCCGCCCTCCGCAACGCACACAGCGCTGGCCATCCTGCCCTGGCTCCCTGCGGTTCAGCTGATGGCATTCCGGGCAAAGCAGCAGGCCCGCATCAATCGCTCTCATGGACATCCTCGTTCGATAACGCTTCCCATACCTGGTGCGGCGACATCACCGCCTCGAGCGCCAGTTGAACCAGCAGCAGTGCGACGAAGCAAGCCAATCCAAATCCGATGGTCAGCTCAGCGGTGTCCCTTAACTTCACAATCGCCACCAGGATGCCAATCAGGTAAACCTCCAACATGCCCCAATCGCGCAAGTGATGATAAATCCGATAAAGCAACAGGCCATGGCCGCGACAAGTATTCCAGCGAATACTCAGCAGCACAGCCAGTTGGCAAAGTAACTTGAGCAGCGGTATCCCCATGCTGCAGAGGAATACCAACACCGCGATGCCTTGCATGTCGCTTCGATAGAGCCCGAGAACAGCGCTCCATACCGTATCCTGCGTTGCCTGGCCGAACAGGTGTAATCGCATGATCGGCAGGAAATTCGCGGGGATGAACAGCAGCAGTGCCGCCAGCACCAATGCCAGGCTGCGGCGAGCCACGTCATGTCGACAGCTATACAACTCAAACCCGCAACGCGGACAGTCGGCACGCTGCCCCTTATGCAGGAAAGGCTTGCGCATCAGCAGATCGCATTCATGACAGGCGATCAGCTCTTCCAGCGGAAGCTCCGGCAGCTCCCGAACATCGGCAGAATCGGACATCGCTCAGCCCTCAGAAATTTGTGCCCATTCTAGACAAACGAAACAACAAATAACCCATGCCCGACGGAACCTGGTCTGTTAGAAGCCCCCTTCCGAGTGCTGGTTCAGCGCCAGAGCGGTTCTATTTTCCTGCGCAAAGACAAACCCCCCACCCGTTTGCACGGATGGGGGGTTTGGTTTTAGAAGCTTGAC
>CBIHLF010000041.1:0-44469 GCA_966210435.1 uncultured Pseudomonas sp.
AAGCCGGCGGCAGCTTTATCAAACTCGACCCCGGCGGCATCACCCTCAGCGGCCCAATGGCCAAGATCAATGCCGGCGGGGCCGCGGGCAAAGGCTCGGGAATCAAGATCAAACCGCCGGTATTGCCAGGTGCGGCGGATAGCGACAAGGCCGGGGATGTGTTGGAGCAGGCGCAAGGGAACGAACTGACCAGCGCGCCAACCAAACGCAAACGCATGCTCAATTTCTCCGGTTAATAGGGATTACGTGCGGGCAGTCATCACACCCGCAAACAGGGATTAGGGATTTACACCATGGCAGACAGCAAACCGATCAACTGGGCTTATCCATTCAAAGCCAAGGCCGCGGCTGAAGGCGAGAGCGCCCCCGGAAATGCAACCCCCGAGCTGTACTACGAGGCCCTGGCCAACGCAAAAGACGGCTTCTATCCCATGGGCGCCAATGGCCTCTGGCATGGCGGTGTGCATTTTGACGAAGGCACAGCCGGCAGCCTCGATCAGTCCGCGATCCACTGCATCGCGGACGGCGAGGTTATTGCCTACCGCATCGATCAACGCTACCCCACCACTCAATACGGTGAAGGCCCAACGGTCATGCACCTGCCGTTCTCAACGGGTTTCGTATTGGTCAAACACAGGTTGGAGCTGCCGTCAGTGCCTGCGCCTAGCGCTGCTGCGGATGCTGGCGAAACCGCAGACACCGCACCGGCTGCAACTATGCCCAGCACAGCCCCCACGACTACGGCATTGACGTTTTACAGCCTTTATATGCATCTGTCGGACTGGGCGAGCTACAGCAACGCGGATGCTCCGGCTCCGCCGTCTTTCTTCGGCGAAACGCTGTACGGCGTAAAGGCCGATAAGGCTAGCGACGGCGTGCTTGGTTTACGGGTGCGTGCTGCGCCCAAGGATGGCGCGGTTACAGCATTGCTGCCGAAAGGCACCAAGGTCAAAGTTGGTGATGCGGACACCGAATCACCCGCATGGCACAGATTGCTTAGCATTCTCGAAGGCAGCGCTATCCCCGCGTTGACGGGCGCAGAGTTGGGCTGGGTCTACACCAGCGAAATGCAGGCAGTGACTGGTGAAGCGGATACCTTTTTGGTTGCGGACGATGCCAGGGACGCGGAACCGACATTAGTCCCACAGCTGGGCCTGAATGTCAGAAAAGCCGCCAACAGCGGCAGCACGATAACCGGCCTATTGCCTGTAGGGGCGAAGTGCTCGCTCAAAGCGGGTACAGCTGCATACCGCGAATTACAGCAAATCGTCGAAGGGCAAGACATCGCCCCGCTATCGGCCAATAGCGTGCACAACATTCGAGGCTTCGTTCATTTCGCATCACTCGAAGCAAGCAAAGCCGTTCCCACCCTGGACTCCGTGCATATTCTCCCCAAGCCCTACCCCATCAAGGCCGGGGAGCTGGTTGGGCATATCGGCAAGTATCAGAACTTCGATGACGCCCGCCCCCGCACGATGTTGCATCTGGAAATATTCACCAGCGAGGACGTCCCCGCGTTTCTCGCGCAAAGCCGCGCAGTCGCAGAGAAACTACCGGCCGAACAGAAAACCCTGATCAAGGTGGACAAAGGCTCAAAGATCATCCAGCCCGCCGCTGCCAATGCACAGATCGTAGCGGGCGCGGACGTGCGCATCTGCAGTGATTCACCTAAATCGGGTCGCTGGGCCAAGGTGCAGAAGTACGTCACCTGCAACGCACAAAAGACCACCGAGCTAGGCAGCTTCGCAACTGACTTCACCTACCCGCTAAACGCTGCGCAGAAAACCACCTTGGCTACCCGCATGGGCATCGAAGCTGCCGATATGCCAGACAAAGTGGACTTTCTTAAAGTTTCCTTCAGCTCCGTAGAAGGCGGCGATCCATTGCCCTATGTACAGGGCAGCGGCGTTCCATCTACCCATCTATGGCGTAAGGTCGGCGCTGTCGTTGGCGAGCCGCTCTGGGTCGAGCGCGGCAAACTCGATGCCCAAGGTCGGCGCACCAGCACCGCCGGTGCACTCGCCGCCTGGAGCGAGTTCCCCTTGCATTCCGGCATCGATGGCCAAGCCTGTAGTTATGAGCGCATTCTGCCAGCAGGTTCATGGAATGGCCTGCCCGACGAACGCAAAGCCATCGACCCTGACAAGATTCAATGGTGGTATGTAACCGTCGGCGACGAAAACGGTAACGACATCTCCGGCTGGGCCCCCGAACAACCCCTGATCGTCACTCGCCACTCGCCCTGGGAGTGGCCAGGTTTCAGTACCATCCAAGACAAACTTCCCCTGGATGCCCCCCTGGCCAGAACCCTGGATGCCACCGGCCGCGCCACGGTAGAGGAAACCCAAAGCTACGCGGCGCTTATCGAAGAGGCGGAACGCGGAGAGATTCTTGGCGCACTCTACAAGGTCATCGACCTGCCGAACGAACAGGGAATCCGTGACAACAAACTCACCCCCGCCGAACTGAAAACCGCCCTCGGCAAACCCTGGCTGGCGCAGCAACTTTCCCTGCTGATTAGCCAGCACGAAAGCGAGTGGTTCTGGAACGAAGGCAAATGGAATCAGCTGGACAAACTGATGGAACACACACCAGCCGATCCCAATCCGGCTTGGGTTGCGGAGAAGAAAAGAATTGAGACTCTATCCTGGTGGAAGGAATTGGCCGGCCAGCCAGGGATAGCGGCGGATGGGGTGGCTTGGCATTTTCAGCCGGTGGGTATATTAAGTGCTTTTTCCCATAAAAAGGCGTGCTGCGAATTAGATATTGAAAAATTCGATAGCATTTTTGGATTAGGTAGGCTGTTTACAGCTGACAACATGCCCGTGACATGTGACTCATATGATGTTGATCGCAAAAAGTTCATTGAACTATTAAATAAATCATTCGAAAAGTACGAATTCAAAAAGTGCATCTATAAAATTCACTTCTTGGCTCAGTGCTACCATGAAAGTGACCACTTCAAAACAACCATGGAGTACGCTAGTGGGAATGATTACGATCTATCAGCTCATCCTGCAACTGTCTGTACACCACTAACTGAAACTAGCCGTACATGCAAAAGGCATAGGCAGATAATGGCAGAAGGGAATACTACTATTGGTGATGGGCCAAAATATAAAGGCAAAGGGTTGATACAAATAACCTGGAAAAGTGCGTATGAGAAATATAAAGTATATAGCGGCATAGACTGCGTTACCAATCCACAAATGCTTTGTGAGAGCATAAGTCATGCTGTTGATGTTTCTTTCTGGTTCTGGACTAAATTTAAAGGCGAAAATCTAAATTCAAAAATCGACCGATATTATGCTGAGCTAGATGAGGGAAGTATGTCGTCGGAAGACAAAGATAAAGAAGTAGTCCGAAGAATTACAAAAGTTGTAAATGGTGGGGATAATCACTTGCACGAAAGGCAGGCACTATTCAAGAAAATAAAGGAGGCATTGAGGTGAGGGCTATTAATTTGTACGCTATTTTTTTTATTCTATTTTCCCCCATTTCTCATGCAGAATTCGCATACATAGAAATCAATGAAAAAGTTAGTGTTCCAATCAGTAAGCAATGTCCCGGCAATACAGGAATACTTAAGCTGAGCGAGGGAGGGATTACTATTGCTTCAGACGTCGGATCAGCTTATAGGTTGCTACTCGATTGGCTCCCCGAAAATACTGAATTGATTATGGGTCATAGCTCTATATCGTCGAGCTGTACTTTAGCTGTAGCATACGCAAAAAATGACGTTAACGAAAGTTACTCCCTCTTTGTGTATTCGCAGGAGAGTAGAAGATTTATACCTTCTCAAATTAGTACTATTACAAATCCTGACTTTTCAGGAGGGCGGATACTTAGCAACTATCGAGATGCCTCACTAGTGCACAACGATACCTTGTGCTTCTCAGAACGTCTGGGTGATTACTTTGTTTGTGAAAGAAGAGAGCAATTTCACAACAGTCTAGAAAAATTAGAAATATGTGATGATCGCTTATGTTCAACCCCATATATAGTCAAAGCCGGATCGCAAGATCACGCTATTGGAATAATAACCGAAAAAAAGACTTTCTTCTACGACCGAGTAGGCGAGGAAGAATTCTCGCAACGAAAAGGATATTTGATAAAAGGTGACAAGGCTTACCTAAGTGATTATGTGCAAACTAGAGACGGTCTTTATTACAACGTGACCTTTCTCGGGAAGAAAACTGTCACAGGCTGGATCCGCTCAAAAGCCATTGATATTGACGGCTAGTATTCGCATGAATCAGCAGGATCAAAGTCATTGATTGCACTCCAAGGCAAAAACGCCAAGTTCTGGAAGAGCCCATCACCGACTTTTCGCTGTTTGATCGCGACTATCTGGGCACTGGTTGTTTCGCGCTGTTCGAGCAGCAGCAGTGGCATTGCCTGATGCGCTTGCCGTGCGTTTAAAGTGCGCAGAATCATCAGCGGCAGAGCCGAATGGCACATACTTAAATATAGGCATCTAATAAGTTCAGTTAGTTCCGCTCTCGCACAAGGGCAACTATTGGATGGCAAATTTCCCGGCTTATCGAAACCTGTAGTGCATCTGTGATACCTGTCGCAGAGTTACCGCAACTCTCGCACCAAGCTCCAGTTGCTGTGCCATCGGGGCCACAACTGGCATGCTGAAGTGGGCTCGGTCGGAGGCGGCATTGGTGCCCTGCGCGGGCATCAGGTCCGGAGCAAGGGCGGAGCCGGAAAGCTTGCGACGTTACCGCCCGGCACGGAAACCGCTGGCTCCTTGCCAGGTGCTCTGCCGGCGGTGGCGTCGTGAGGATGACGGCCAGTCGTTATTCGTCGGGGGCTAAGCGGTCTTTCGTTTGTGCAGCAGGTGCTGTTCGCGACCATCGTCCCAGCCCGCCTCCCAGGCGGCTGACAGCACATCCGCGCTGTAACTGTGGGAGCTATTAGATTGCCCGGTGAGGCCGGCCATGTAGCCTTGCTGGTAGGCCTTGTTAAGGCTTTCCAGGCTCCATTGCTGATCGGTTTCGGGTCTGCCGTCTGAGTCCATGGCGCGCGCTCGTGATGATCCTTGCTTCTATGCTAGTTGCGCTTCGCCCCGATGTCCGATGCTTCGATATGGCCTTCTAGTGCTTTTGTGAGGTGCCTCACGAATTGCCGATGGCCAGGATACTGGCCTGATAGGCAGCGGCGAAACTATCGAAGTCTCCTTCGTCGAGCGATTCAAGGTCGAGCTGGTCGGCCAGGGATTTAGCCGCTGCCTCCTCGAAAGCCGCCTGCTGTTCCGCGCTTAGCGGCTGGCTGCGGAAATATTCGGCGTGGGCTTTGCTCTGGCGCAAGGCGAACTGGCTGAAGCTCTCGCCTTGCTGTAGCTGTGCCAGCACCTGCGCTGAAGGGGTCAGGCTGGCATCCGCGACTTTGTCGCGTTGTGCGCGCAACGCTTGGCGATGGGCTTCGCTGTCCTGGCTCTGGTCGAGCAACTCGGCCAGCGGTTCGATGCGCTCGAGCAATTCCTCGGCCCAAGCTTGCAGTGCGATGGCTTGGCCGTTGCGCTGCAACTGCAGGCCGGGCTGGCGGCCCTGTTTGACCACACTGAGGAAGTTGTCGGTACAGGCATGGCATTCGCCGCTTTCCAGCAGCGGGCTGTCCTGCATCGCGCAGAACAGCAGGAAGGCATCGAGGAAGCGCGCCTCCGTCAGGTCGATTCCCAGCGGCAGGAACGGGTTGATATCAAGACAGCGCACTTCGATGTATTGCACGCCGCGGGCCATCAGCGCCTGGATCGGCCGTTCGCCGCTATAGGTCACGCGCTTGGGACGGATATTCGAGTAGTACTCGTTCTCGATCTGCAGGATATGGGTATTGAGTTGCAGCCACTCGCCGTCCTGCTTGCTGCCGATATCGACGTAGGGCGGGTAGGGCGTGCCGACGGCCTGGCGCAGGCTATCGGTGTAGCTGGTGAGGTCGTTGTAGCAAGGCGTCAGGCCGGCCTGGGCTTCGCTCTGGTAGCCCAGATCGCTCATGCGCAGGCTGGTGGCGTAGGGCAGGTACAGGGTGTCGGCGTCCAATTGCTGCAACTGGTGCGCACGACCGCGCAGAAAACCCGCATCGATCGCCGGCGAGGCGCCGAACAGGTACATCAACAGCCAGCTGTAGCGGCGGAAATTACGGATCGTCGCAATATAGCGCGCCGACTGATAATCGCGCGCGCTGCTGACGTCGCCCTCGGCCTGTTGCTGCAGCTGCCAGAGCCGCTCGGGCAGGGAAAAGTTGTAATGGATGCCGGCGATGCATTGCATGGTCTTGCCGTAACGCAGCGCCAGGCCCTTGCGGTAGACGTACTTGAGCTGGCCGATATGCGAGCTGCCGTAGCGGGCGATGGGGATCCGCTCTTCCTCGGGCAGCCGGCCGGGCATCGACGGGCTCCACAGGTATTCGCCGTCTAGCTTGCTATAGGCGAAACGATGGATCGCATCGAGGTCGGCCAGGGTGGTCGCGGGGTCGGCTTCGGCGGGCGTGATGAACTCCAGCAGTGACTCGGAATAATCCGTGGTGATCTGCGGATGGGTCAGCGCGGCGCCCAGGGCTGCCGGGTGCGGCGTTAGCGCAAGCTGGCCGTCGGCATCGACCCGCAGGCATTCACGCTCGATACCGTGCAGGCATTGAGCAAGCAGGGAAAGGTTGGCGCGCTCGCCCATCAGGGCCAAGCGGGCGGAGAACTGGTCGCTCAAGGTTGCATTCCTTCACGCATCGGTCGCCCCAATATGGGGGTGGATAGCCTGCTCTACAAGGGGGGGCGAGATGGCGGGCGTGGACGCACGGTCACTCGGTCGGTCGAACCTTATAACCCGAGGCAGAGGAAGTTTGTTATAGCTGGGCGCAGTGGGCTTGCGCCAGAGCGACATGACAAATAGCGCGCAGGGCGGCCCGGCCCCCCGCCGCTGAGGCGACGGGGAGCGGGGGATTTCTATTACCGATTATTTCTTCAATTGCTTGGCGTTGGCGAACAGCGCGGCCATGGCGCCATTGGCGGCGGCCGGTTTCGGCTCGTTGCGCGGTGCGCTTTGCTGCGGCCTGGCGCCGCCGCGAGCTTGGCCACCACGGGATTGCCCGCCACGCGCCCCTTCGATCTTCTCGCCGGGCGTGTCGCTCATGCGCATCGACAGTGCGATACGGCTGCGCGGGATATCCACTTCCATCACCTTGACCTTGACCACATCGCCGGCCTTGACCGCCTCGTGTGGGTCTTTGATGAACTTCTCCGACAACGCCGAGATATGCACCAGGCCATCCTGATGTACGCCGATATCGACGAAGGCGCCGAAGTTGGTGACGTTGGTGACCACGCCTTCGAGCATCATTCCCGGCTTGAGGTCGTTGAGCGTTTCGACGCCATCTTGGAATTCGGCGGTCTTGAACTCCGGACGCGGGTCGCGGCCGGGTTTTTCCAACTCGGCGAGGATGTCGCCGATGGTCACCAGGCCGAAGGTTTCGTCAGTGAACTTCTTCGGATCGAGACGCTTGAGGAAGCTCGCATCGCCGATCAGCGAGCGGATGTCGCGGCCGGTGTCCAAGGCGATGCGCTGCACCAGCGGGTAGGTTTCCGGGTGCACGGCGGAGGCGTCCAGCGGATTGTCGCCGTTCATTACGCGCAAGAAGCCGGCGGCCTGTTCGAAGGTCTTGTCGCCCAGGCGCGGTACTTTCTTCAGGGCATCGCGGGTCTTGAACGCGCCATGGGCATCGCGGTGGGCGACGATATTTTGCGCCAGGGTCGCGTTGAGCCCGGAAATGCGCGCGAGCAGCGCGGCGGATGCGGTGTTGACGTCGACACCGACGGCGTTCACGCAATCCTCGACCACGGCATCCAGCGAGCGCGCCAGTTTGAGCTGGGACACGTCATGCTGGTACTGACCGACGCCGATGGATTTCGGGTCGATCTTTACCAGTTCGGCCAGTGGATCCTGCAGGCGGCGGGCGATGGACACCGCACCACGGATGGATACGTCGAGATCGGGGAATTCCTTGGCCGCCAGTTCCGAGGCCGAATACACCGAGGCACCGGCTTCGCTGACCATCACCTTGGTCAGCTTCAGCGCCGGGTATTTCTTGATCAGCTCGGCGGCCAGCTTGTCGGTTTCGCGGCTGGCGGTGCCGTTGCCGATGGCGATCAGGTCGACCGAGTGCTTGGCGCACAGCGCGGCGAGCACGGCGATGGTCTGATCCCACTGATTCTTCGGCACGTGCGGGTAGACGGTTGCGGTGTCGAGCAGCTTGCCGGTGGCATCCACCACCGCGACCTTGCAACCGGTGCGCAGGCCGGGGTCGAGGCCGAGGGTGGCGCGCGGGCCGGCCGGGGCGGCGAGCAGCAGGTCGTGCATATTGCGTGCGAATACCGAGATGGCCTCGTCTTCGGCGCCTTCGCGCAGCTCGCCGAGCAGGTCGGTTTCCAGGTGGGTGTAGAGCTTGACCTTCCAGGTCCAGCGCACCACTTCGCCGAGCCATTTATCGGCGGCGCGGTTCTGGTTGGCGATGCCGAAGCGCTCGGCGATCATGCCCTCGCAGGGGTGCATGGTACCCGGCAGTTCTTCCCCGACCTTCAGGCTGGCGCTGAGAAAGCCTTCGTTGCGCCCGCGGAAAATCGCCAGGGCGCGGTGCGAGGGGGCATTCTTGAAGATTTCGTCGTGTTCGAAGTAGTCGCGGAACTTCGCCCCTTCCTGCTCCTTGCCCGGTACCAGGCGGGCGCTGAGGGTGGCGTTGTCCTTGAGAAAGCTGCGCAGGTTGCTGAGCAGGCTGGCGTCTTCGGCGAAGCGCTCCATCAGGATGTATTTGGCGCCTTCGAGCACGGCCTTGATATCGGCGAAGCCTTTTTCCGCATCGATAAAACGCTCGGCCTCGGCTTCCGGGTTCAGGTTCGGGTCACCGAACAGGGCGTCGGCCAATTCACCGAGGCCGGCTTCCAGGGCGATCTGGCCCTTGGTACGGCGCTTCTGCTTATAGGGCAGATAGAGGTCTTCGAGGCGCGTCTTGGTCTCGGCCAGATTGATTTCGCGGGTCAGTTCGGGCGTCAGCTTGCCCTGCTCCTCGATGCTGGCGAGGATGCTGGCGCGGCGATCGTCCAGTTCGCGCAGGTAGCGCAGGCGCTCTTCCAGGTTACGCAACTGGGTGTCATCCAGACTGCCGGTGACTTCTTTACGGTAACGGGCGATGAACGGCACGGTGGAGCCTTCATCGAGCAGCGCTACGGCAGCGGCGACCTGTTGCGGGCGCACGCCCAGTTCTTCGGCGATGCGGTTGTTGATGCTGAGCATAAGACGCTATCCACACTGGAACGAAAAACCGGCCACGCAGACCGCGGCCAGACGATAGAGGCGCGCATTATAACCATGAGTTGCAAGCGGCAAGCGGTAGCTGGTTCGCGCGAGAACACTTGCATTGCCTGAGTTGGGCGTCGTCCGCTTGAGGCGCGCGACGACAAATCTGCTAACAATGGACCGCACGCCAGCGCTGATGGCTGAGCCATAATGCCGGCGTTGGAATCCGTAGGTGCGCGCTGAACGCCGCGGATTCTCGGTCAAGGAGCCCCTATGAACAGCACTGCACCCGCGCCTGAAGGCGAAAAAATCCTGGTGGTCGACGACGATGCCCGTTTGCGGCGCCTGCTCGAGCGTTTCTTCGACGAGCAAGGCTACCGCGTACGCGCGGTCGAGAATGTCGAGCAAATGGACCGCCTGCTGTCCCGCGAGCTGTTCCATCTGGTGGTGCTGGACCTGATGCTGCCCGGCGAAGACGGCCTTTCCGCCTGTCGACGGCTGCGCGCGGCGAACAATCAGGTGCCGATCATCATGCTCACCGCCAAGGGCGACGAGGCCAGCCGGATTCAGGGGCTGGAGTTGGGTGCCGACGACTACCTGGCCAAGCCCTTCAACCCGCGCGAACTGTTGGCGCGGATCAAGGCCGTGCTGCGCCGCCAGACCCCGCAGGTGCCCGGCGCGCCGGGCAGCGAGGACGAAAGCGTGAGCTTCGGCGAGTACGAACTGTCGCTGGCCACCCGCGAGCTGAAGAAGGGTGACGAAGTGCATATGCTCACCACCGGCGAATTCGCCGTGCTCAAGGCCCTGGTGCAGCATGCCCGGGAACCGCTGACCCGCGACAAGCTGATGAACCTGGCCCGCGGCCGCGAATGGGACGCCCTGGAGCGCTCCATCGACGTGCAGATATCGCGCCTGCGCCGGCTGATCGAGCCGGACCCGTCCAAGCCGCGCTATATCCAGACGGTCTGGGGCGTGGGTTATGTATTTGTGCCCGATGGCAATAAGTGATGATGCGAGGGTGATTTCACGCCTGGTAGTGTCGTTGCAGGTACTGATGTTGAGTGCGGTCGCCTGGCTGTTGGTTGTGTTGCTGCACGATCTTGGCTATGCGCTGGCTGCCGAACTTGGCCACACACCGCGTGGTGGGGTGGGCTGGGGTGGTTTGATGCGCTTGGCGCTAGCTGTATTTGCTCTGCTGACCTTGGTGCAGAATTGTGCGGCGTTGCGCTGGCCGGACAAGCGTTGGTACATAGCCGTCGCCGCCTGGTCGCTGTTTGCGGTGCCCTTCACGCTGCTCTGCGACCCGCTCGGTGACTGGAGCCACCCCTACCGTTATCTCTACCTGCTGTGCTGCACCGCTGCCGGGGTTTGTCTCTCGCTGGCCGGCCAGCATCTGTTCTTGCGCTGGCGGCATCGCCACCTCTCCCATGCCGCTATGGCCTGAATCATGAAAACACCGATCTGGTTCCCGCAAAGCTTCTTCGCCCGCACGCTGTGGCTGGTGCTGGTTGTGGTGCTGTTCTCCAAGGCTCTGACCCTGGTTTATCTGATGATGAACGAGGATGTGCTGGTTGACCGCCAATACAGCCACGGTGCGGCCTTGACCCTGCGTGCCTATTGGGCCAGCGATCCCGAAGACCGCGCCACCATTGCCACCGCTGCGGGCCTGGAGCGCACCCCGGGTGACGCGGTGCCGTCCAGCGAGCAGCACTGGCCGTATAGCGAAATATTCCAGCGACAGATGCGCTCCGAACTCGGTCCCGATACCGAAGTGCGGGTGCGCGCCCAGGCGCCGCCAGCGCTTTGGGTGTATGCACCGGCACTGGGCGAGGAGTGGATACGGGTGCCGCTATACCCGCACCCGTTGCGTGGTCAACGGATCTGGAGCGTGCTGGGCTGGTTCCTGGGGATCGGACTGCTGTCCACCGCGGCCGCCTGGATTTTCGTCCGGCAACTCAGCGCGCCGCTCAAGCGCCTGGTGTTCGCCGCGCGGCAGATCGGCCAGGGGCGCAGCGTGCATCTGCCGGTCAGTGATACGCCGAGCGAAATGACCGAGGTCTACCGCGCCTTCAACCAGATGGCCGACGACGTCGAGCAGGCCGGACGCGAGCGCGAATTGATGCTCGCCGGGGTGTCCCATGACCTGCGCACGCCGCTGACCCGCCTGCGTTTGTCGCTGGAATTGCTCGACAGCGACTCGGAACTGACCGAGGACATGGTTCGCGACATCGAGGACATGGATGCGATTCTCGACCAGTTCCTCGCCTTTATCCGCGACGGTCGCGACGAGCCGCTGGAAACCCTCGACCTGCTCGATGTGATCCGCGAGGTGGTGGCGCCCTATAACCAGCAGCAGACTCTGGTGCGTCTGTGCCTGGAACCGGTGCCGGCGTTTCCGCTACGCCGGGTGTCGATCAAGCGTCTGCTGGTCAACCTGATCGAAAATGCCCTGCGCTACGGTGGCAACGGGGTGGAAGTGGCGGTTTCGGTGTCCGGCAATTGCAGTGCACCCTATGTGGTGCTCAGCGTGCTCGACCGCGGTGCCGGTATCGACCCGAACGAACTGGGCAGCATCGTCAATCCGTTTATCCGCGGCGATCGCGCCCGCGGCGGCCAGGGTGCGGGGCTGGGCCTGGCGATCGTCAAACGCATCGCCGCGCTGCATGGTGGCAGTATCGAGTTGCGCAACCGCTCAGGTGGCGGCCTGGAGGCGCGGGTATGTCTGCCATTGGGGTTGCTGCTGCCGCGCGACGCGGTTTAGCGACCTCGTAGCCCGGATGCAATCCGGGGGCTTTGGCGTCTGACACACCGCTCCCGGATTGCATTCGGGCTACGGGGCGCTTGGCTTACCGACTAGCCCTTGCCCTTGGTGCGAGTCAGGTGCGGGCCGCCGTTTTTCTCCAGGTACTGGATGACCAGGCTGGCGACATCCTTGCCAGTGGTGGTTTCGATGCCTTCCAGGCCCGGCGAGGAGTTGACCTCCATCACCAGCGGGCCGTGGTTGGAGCGCAGGATATCCACCCCCGCCACCGACAGGCCCATGACCTTGGCGGCGCGGATCGCGGTCATGCGTTCTTCCGGGGTGATCTTGATCAGGCTGGCTGAGCCCCCGCGATGCAGGTTGGAGCGGAACTCGCCGGGTTTTGCCTGGCGTTTCATCGAGGCGATCACCTTGTCGCCGACGACGAAACAACGGATGTCCGCGCCGCCTGCTTCCTTGATGTATTCCTGCACCATGATGTCCTGCTTGAGGCCCATAAAGGCCTCGATCACCGACTCGGCTGCCTGCTGCGTTTCGCAGAGCACCACGCCGATGCCCTGGGTGCCTTCCAGCACCTTGATCACCAGTGGCGCGCCGTTGACCATCTGGATCAGGTCGGGGATATCGTCCGGCGAGTGGGCGAAGCCGGTCACCGGCAGGCCGACACCGCGCCGCGATAACAATTGCAGCGAGCGCAGCTTGTCGCGCGAGCGGGCGATGGCCACTGACTCGTTAAGCGGGAACACCCCCATCATCTCGAACTGACGCAGCACCGCGCAGCCGTAGAAGGTCACCGAGGCGCCAATCCGCGGGATCACCGCGTCGAAGCCCTCCAGCGGCCGGCCGCGGTAGTGGATCTGCGGTTTGTGGCTGGCGATATTCATATAGGCGCGCAGGGTGTCGATCACCACCACCTCATGGCCGCGCTGCTGTCCGGCTTCGACCAGACGGCGAGTGGAATACAGGCGCGGGTTGCGCGACAGCACGGCGATTTTCATTGAGCACCAGAAAGGTCAGCGAGGATGGGTTTCTTCTGTACGTAATTGAGCGCCGGATTGACCAGCAATTGCCCGTCGATCAACGCTTTGGAACCGAGCAGAATGCGGTAACGCATGGTCTTGCGGCAGGTCAGGGTGAACTCCACCGGCCACTCGCGATCGCCCAGGGTCAGGCGTGTGCGGATCACATAGCGGGTTTGCACATGGCCGTTGGAACTCTTGATCACCTTGACCGATACCACCGGCGCTTCGCAGCGATGCCGCCGTTGCACCAGGGTGCCCAGGTGCGCATCGAAGCGTACCCACTGCTCGCCATCGCGCTCGAACGGCTGAATATCGCTGGCGTGCAGGCAGGAGGTTCGGGCGCCGGTATCGATCTTCGCGCGCAGGCCGACGATGCCTAGCTCCGGCAAATTGATCCATTCGCGTAGGCCAGTGACGTTGAGTTGATCGAAAGTTTTCACAGACACCTGTCCGCAGTATTTGCGGGCATTCTAGTTGGCCCTTATGACAACTGCATCAGGCAAAATGTGCGCTAGCCTGGTGGCGCTTTTGGGGGGATGGATGAAGGACAAAGACGACGACAAGGTGCGCCTGGACAAATGGCTCTGGGCCGCGCGTTTTTACAAGACCCGCGCCCTGGCCAAAGCGGCGATCGAAGGCGGCAAGGTGCACTGCCGTGGCGAGCGCTGCAAGCCGGGCAAGGAGCCGCGGGTGGGCGATGAATTGCTGATCCGCAATGGATTCGATGAGCGCACGGTGGTGATTCAGGCGCTATCGGCGGTGCGCCGCGGCGCGCCCGAGGCGCAGGCGCTGTATGCGGAAACCGCCGAGAGTATCGAGCGCCGGGAGAAGGCCGCGGCGCAGCGCAAGGCCGGCGCGCTTGGGGTGCAGACCGACGGCCGGCCGAGCAAGAAGCAGCGGCGGCAGATCCATCAGTTTCGCGGCGCTCAGGATTGATCGCTAGTCGCGCATGTCCGCGTAGCGATCGTCGGTCTTGTACACCAGCGGTTGGGCGAAGCCCGGCACCTTGATGCGCTCCTGGCTGATTTCGATCTGCTGATCGTCGATCAGGTCGTTGCCGAAGTTGTAGATGATCTGCAACTGGCCTTGGGTCGCCTGTTCGTCGTACTGGCGGGCGGCGGCGCGGGTCTGTTCGCGGCGTGCGCAATAGGCGGCGAACGCCTCTTCGCCATGGCGTTTGCGCAGCATCCGCTCGACCACGTGGGGCGCCAGTACCACGGCGCTGGCATTGTTGCCGCCGAAGCCCTTGGAGTTGATAAAGCACACGTCCAGCGCCTGCTCGCCGACCTGACGGTCCTTGGTGGCGATGCTCAGGTGCTGCTGGTGCACGTCCTCGGCTACCGCGTCGATGGTTTTGATTCCCGGGATCACTCCGTACTTGAAGCTGCCCAGGGCGGAGATTACCTGGTCGCCGCTGGCGGTCGCCAGGGAGTGGCCTACGAAGGCCTTGGCCGCGGTCACCGGCCATTGTTCGATGGCGAAGCTGGCGGCGATGCGGTCGAGCAGTTCGGACTCGGTGACCCGGTTGGCCGGGGTGCTGGAGCCGTGGGCGTGGACGAAGCTACGCTGGCGCACGGCCTCGGCACCGAGCAACTGCACGGCGCTGGCCACGGCCTTGGCCACGGTCAGGTAGTTGCCCGGGCCGGGCGCGGAAATGGATTTCTTGAAGCCGTCGGCGCTGATAAACACATCCGGCACCGCGCCGTGGATGTCGGCGCCGAGTTGCAAGGCCAGCTCGTCGTCCATCAACACCACGAACTGACAGGCCTCGGCCAGGGTGAAACCGCAGTTGTCGCCGAATGGCCGGCTGGCGCGGCGGAAGTCCACCTGGTCCTGGGCCATCTCGGTCTTGCCTTCGATCTGGCGCAGGCCGTCTTCGGTGGCCAGGGCGCCCATGGCGCCGTAGCCCTCAATGCATTCCTGGTTGATCGGTGCTTCGCTGCTGCCGACGATCACCACCCGGGCTTTGCCGGCGGCGATCTGTTCGATGCCTTTCTGCAGGTTGTAGAGGAAGGTTGCGCAGGCGCCGGTGATGCTGCCGGTGGTGCCGACACTGCCAAGTACATAGGCGTTGATGAAGTCCGCCGGCATGCTGTTGAGGCCCAGGGCCAGCTGCTTGGCGGTGACCCGGCCGCCCTTGAGGCGCGACTGCATCATGCCGCCGAAGCCGTTTTCGTCGAGCTGGCTCATGATGCAACTGGCGAATACCGCGATTTCGTCCGGGGCGACCTGATCGACGATGCGCTGCCACGGCAGGCCGATCGAGCGCAGGGCGTCGGTCACCCCGACAATCGCCATGCTCAGGCCGCGCGGGTGGAAGCGCGAGTTGTAGTGTTCGCTCGGCTCGAAGCCGCTCGGCAACTGCCCAGCGGACTTCACCGGCAGGGCACGGTAGCTGTCTACCTTGAAGTCGCAGTTGTCGTGCAGGGTGACCCGCACTTCGCTGGCGTTGAGCTCTTCGACCGACCAGTTGGCCGGCAGCGGTTCGGGCAGTTGTTTGCGCAGGCTGATAAAGCGCAGCGGCGCACCGTCCGCGCCGCTGATGCCGAGGTTTTTCTGCCAGTGGGCGGCGTCGACATCCAGGTGCTGTGCTTCGATACGCCGTACCAGGGTCGACGCCAGTATCTGCTCGGCGAACTGCTGGTCGATCTGCGCCAGGCTCAGAGCCGTGCCGTCGGTACTTTGGTAAACGCCATCGACCACATGCAGCAGTTTCATCATCACCGCCAGACCGGCCAGGGTCTCCTGGCGGGCGCGGGTATCCATCGACTCGATCACGGTACGGCGGAAACCATGGTGAAAGGAACTGCGGCCTGCTGCGTTATAACCACCAAAACCAACGATCACGGGTAAGCGAGATTTCACGCGGAAACTCCTTCAAAAAGGGGGCAAGGCAGGCTCTTACGACGCGGCACATACCTGTCACCGACACTGCGGGCGTGGATAAGAACGGCTACGCAGGCATCGGCTTGAATGTTTGGATGCTTATGCTGACGTGATTAATGACTTGTGAGTCACTGCTTCGACCAAGGTCGCGCTTCGCCAAGACCATACAGCTGCTAGGGTTTATGCAGCCCAAGATGCAGCTGGAGAGCACACCGATGCACAGCATTAATCCTTATGAGTACGGCATGCCGCGCGATGCGGCGAATTTTCAGGCGTTGAGCCCGCTGAGCTTTCTCGAGCGCGCCGCCAGCGTCTACCCACAGCGTCTGGCGCTGGTCAACGGCAGCCATCGGCAAAGCTGGGGCGAAACCTATAACCGCTGTATTCGCCTGGCTTCGGCATTGTCCAAGCGTGGCGTCGGTCTGGGCGATACGGTGGCGGTGATCGCCCCGAACGGCCCGGCGATGTTCGAGGCGCATTTCGGCGTGCCCATGTGCGGCGCGGTGCTCAACGCCATCAACACCCGCCTGGATGCCGAGACGATCGCCTTTATCCTGCAGCACGGCGAGGCCAAAGTGCTGCTGGTCGACAAGGAGTTCGGCGAAATGGTTCAACGCGCGGTTGGCCATCTGCCCAGCCCGCCGCTGGTGATCGGCATCGACGACCCGGAATATGCCGACGGTCAGTTGATCGGCCAATACGACTACGAAACCCTGCTGGCCGATGGCGACGCCGACTATGCCTGGCAGATGCCCGCCGACGAGTGGCAGGCGATCGCCCTGAATTACACCTCGGGCACCACCGGCAACCCCAAGGGCGTGGTCTATCACCACCGCGGCGCGCACCTCAATGCGCTGTCCAATGCCATGTGCTGGGACATGGGCCGCTTCCCGGTGTACCTGTGGACGCTGCCGATGTTCCATTGCAACGGCTGGTGTTTCCCCTGGGCGCTGGCGGCTTACGTCGGGGTCAACGTGTGCCTGCGCCATGTGCGCGCCGAAGCGATATACCCGGCAATCGCCGAGCACGGCGTCGACCACTTCTGCGGCGCGCCTATCGTGCTGAACATGCTGGCTAACGCCGACGACGCCCTGAAAGCGTTGAAGACCCGCCCGGTCAAAGTGCTGACCGCCGGTGCCGCGCCGCCCGCCGCGGTGATCGAGGCGATGGAGGCACTGGAATTCCGCGTCACTCATGTCTATGGCCTGACCGAAACCTACGGCCCCAGCGTCGCCTGCGAATGGAAGGCCGAGTGGGACAGCGAAACCGCGGAGCAGCGCGCCCGCCTGAAATCCCGCCAGGGCGTGCGTGCACCGCTGCTCGACGGCCTGATGGTGGCCGACCCGGATACCCTGCAGCCAGTGCCCAAGGATGGCGAGACCATCGGCGAGATCATGATGCGCGGCAACGTGGTGATGAAGGGCTACCTGAAGAACCCGACGGCCACCGCCGAAGCCTTCGCCGGTGGCTGGTTCCACTCCGGCGACCTGGCGGTGTGGCACGCCGATGGCTATGTCGAGATCAAGGACAGGTCCAAGGACATCATCATCTCCGGCGGCGAAAACATTTCCTCTATAGAGGTGGAGGATGTGCTGTATCGCCATCCGCTTATTCTGGAAGCGGCGGTGGTGGCCATGGCCCACGACAAATGGGGCGAAACCCCGTGCGCCTTCGTCACTCCAAAACCTGGCGTCGAGCTGAGTGCCGCCGAGGTGATCGCCTTCTGCCAACAGCGCATGGCGCGCTTCAAGGTGCCGGGCTGCGTGGTCTTCACCAGCCTGCCGAAAACCTCCACCGGCAAGGTACAGAAGTTCGTCCTGCGCGAGCAGGCCAGGGCTTTGGCGGCGCGTTAGCCGAGCGCCGCCTGTGCCTGCGTATCAAGGCGATGCGCAGGCGCGGGAGGCCGTGATTGCTTGTGCTATCGTCGGCTAGTCAGTGTTCCTCCAGTTCCGTCGAGTAGAACCCATGAGCAGCCCGCTTTCAGCGCCTGGTGCCAACGCCCCCGATCCTCAATCCGGCGTGGTGGTGGCTGTGCGCGGCAGCGTGGTGGACATGCTTTTTGCCGACGGTTTGCCGCCGATCTATTCACTGCTGCGTAGCGGGCCGACGGGGCAGGTCGTTATTGAAGTGCTGGTGCAGCGCGATGCCCGGCATGTACGCGGGATCGCCCTGACGCCGACCGAGGGCCTGGCCCGCGGCATGCGGGTGGAAAACACCGGTGGGCCGCTCAAGGCCCCGGTGGGTAAAGCCATTCTGTCGCGCATGTTCAATGTGTTTGGTGACACCATCGACCGTGAGGCGCCCCTGCGCGACATGCAGTGGCGTTCGGTGCACCAGGCGCCGCCGGCCCTGGTGCGGCGTTCCACCCGTGCGGAAATCTTCGTTACCGGCATCAAGGTCATCGATGTGCTGTCGCCCCTGGAGCGCGGCGGCAAGGCAGGTCTGTTTGGCGGCGCCGGGGTAGGCAAGACGGTGCTGCTGACGGAGATGATCCACAACATGGTCGGCCATCAGGAGGGTGTCAGCATCTTCTGTGGCATCGGCGAGCGCTCCCGCGAAGGCGAGGAGCTGTACCGCGAGATGAAAGCCGCCGGCGTATTGCCCAATATGGTGATGCTGTTCGGGCAGATGAACGAACCACCCGGCGCACGCTTTCGCATCGGCCACGCGGCCTTGACCATGGCCGAGTATTTTCGCGACGACCAGCACCGTGACGTGCTGCTGCTGGTCGACAATATCTTCCGTTTTATCCAGGCCGGCGCCGAGGTCTCCGGGCTGATGGGGCAGATGCCCTCGCGGCTCGGCTATCAGCCGACCATGGGCAGCGAGCTGGCGGGCCTGGAAGAGCGCATCGCCAACACCGACAACGGTGCCATTACCTCGATTCAGGCGGTCTACGTACCGGCCGATGACTTCACCGATCCGGCCGCCGTGCACACCTTCGGCCACCTCTCGGCGTCCATCGTACTGTCGCGCAAGCGTGCCAGCGAAGGCCTGTATCCGGCCATCGACCCGCTGCAATCCAGCTCGAAAATGGCCACCCCGGGTATCGTTGGCGAGCGTCATTACCTGCTGGCCCAGGCGATCCGCCGCACCCTGGCGCAATATGCGCAACTGAAGGACATCATTGCGATGCTCGGCATCGAGCAGCTATCCCAGGATGACCGCAACGTGGTCGCCAGAGCCCGGCGCCTGGAACGGTTTCTCACTCAGCCGTTTTTCACCACCGAGCAGTTCACCGGCCTTACCGGCAAGCTGGTCAGCCTGGAGGCGGCGCTGGACGGTTGCGAACGAATTCTTGCCGACGAATTCAAGGATTTTCCCGAAAGTGCGCTCTATATGATCGGCGCGGTCGACGAAGCCTATGCCAAGCGACGCGGCGCCAGAAGCGCAGCGCAGGCGCAGCCGTCAGGGGAGGTGGGCCATGGCACTGACGGGCATGAAGCTTAAGCTGCTGCTACCGTCCGGGATCTTTGCCGACGTCAGCGGTGTGTTGCGCCTGGTGGTGGAAACCCGCGGCGGCTCGTTCGGCCTGCTGCCGCAGCGTCTCGACTGTGTGGCGGCGCTGGACCCCGGCATTCTGATCTACGAAACCGCCGCTGACGGCGAGGTCTTCGTCGCGGTGGACGAAGGGGTACTGGTCAAGACCGGCAGCCAGGTTATGGTTTCCGTACGCCGGGCCTTGCGTGGCAGTGATCTTGGGCAGTTGCGCGAAGCAGTGGAGCAGGAATTTCTGACCCTGGACGAACAGGAGCAAGAGGCGCGGGCCTTGATGGCCAGGCTGGAAAGCGGTTTTTTACGCCGCTTTGCGACCTTTCAGGATAAATAGCCCAGAACAACCAGGCGGCAAAACATGCAGGCGGCAAAACATGGCCGAAGCTCGTAAACCGACAACACCGCCCCGCAAGCCGCCGGCTGAGCTCGCCGAGCAGGTCGGGATCAAGGCCGCGCGCAAACTCAAGGCGCGGCGCGATGCCACACCGGGTATCTGGTTCGGTTTGGGCATGATGGGCCTGATCGGCTGGTCTGTGGCGGTACCGACGTTACTGGGCGCGGCGCTGGGGCTGTGGCTGGATCGCAGCTATCCGGGAACGCGCTCCTGGACCCTGGCGCTGCTGGTCGCCGGCCTGCTGCTCGGCTGCTTCAATGCCTGGCATTGGGTCGCCAAGGAAGACCGCGCCATGCGCGAAGAACAGGAGGACAAGCACGATGAACCTGAATGAAGCCCTCTTCATAGCCCTGGCCGGTGGGGCCGGTGCCGTGCTCGGTGTGCTGTTTTTCGCCGGCCTGTGGTGGACGCTACGCCGGGGGCTGGTCTCCCGCCGCCCGGCGCTGTGGTTCCTGGTCAGCCTGGTGCTGCGCCTGAGCCTGACCCTGGCCGGCTTCTACTGGGTGGCCGGCGAAGACTGGCGGCGTTTGCTGGCGTGTCTGCTGGGTTTCCTTCTGGCCCGCCTGCTGGTGACCCGGCTGACCCGCCAGGCGCCAATGCCGGCGGCCCTAGCCGCGCAGGGAGTCAGCCATGCACCTTAGCCCGGATGAGCTCATCTTCTGGCAGTTCGGCCTGTTCAAGCTCAATGCCACCATCGTCTACACCTGGGCGCTGATGCTGGCCCTGGTGCTGGGCTCGCGGCTGATCACCGCCAGGCTCTCCAACGATCACCGGCGCTCGGCATGGCAGAACCTGTTGGAGATCATCGTCACCGGCATGGAAACACAGATTGCCGAGATCGGCCTGGCACAGCCGCGGCGCTACCTGGGCTTTCTCGGCACGCTGTTTCTGTTCATCGCCGCGGCCGCTCTGTGCACCATGATTCCGGGTTTCGAACCGCCCACTGGCTCGCTCTCCACCACCGTTGCCCTGGCGGCCTGCGTGCTGGTGGCGGTGCCCATGTATGGAATCCGCGACCAGGGCCTGCGCGGGTATCTGGAAACCTACCTGGAACCGACCTGGATCATGCTGCCGTTCAACCTGATCAGCGAAGTGTCGCGCACCCTGGCCCTGGCCGTGCGGCTGTTTGGCAACATGATGAGCGGGGCGATGATTCTCGGCATTCTGCTGGCGATTACGCCGTTTCTGTTTCCCATTGTCATGACCCTGCTCGGCCTGCTCACCGGCATGGTTCAGGCCTATATCTTCAGCATCCTCGCCGCGGTCTATATCGCCGCCGCCACCCGAACCCGCAAGCCGCGACCGCTGTCGCCGGCGTGAACTTTCACCACTTCAGCAAGGACTCATCATGGACAGCGCGACCCTCATTGCCCTGGTTTCAATTGTCATGGCGGGACTCACCACCGGCTTCGGCACCATGGGCCCGGCCCTGGCCGAAGGTCGCGCGGTGGCCACGGCGATGACCTCCCTGGCCCAGCAGCCGGATGCCTCGGCGACCATCACGCGCACTTTGTTTGTCGGCCTGGCGATGATCGAGTCCACCGCCATCTACTGCTTCGTGGTGTCGATGATCCTGCTGTTTGCCAACCCGTTCTGGAATACCGCCATCGCCCGGGCGACAGGTCAGTAGCGCCATGCTGATCGACTGGTTCACCGTCGCCGCCCAGGCGCTCAACTTCATCGTGCTGGTCTGGCTGATGAAGCGCTTTCTCTACCAGCCCATTCTGCGTGCCATCGCCGCCCGCGAGCAGCTGATCGCCACGCAGTTGGCCGATGCCGTCGGACAAAAGGCCGAGGCGCAACGCGAGCGCGCCGAATTCGAAGAGAAAAACCAGGCATTCGAGGCGCAACGCGCCTCCCTGCTGAGCGAGGCCGTGGCGCAGGTGCAGATCGAGCGCCAGCGCCTGCTGGAAACTGCGCGGCAGGCGGCCGAGGCGATCAGCATCAGGCGTCAGGAGGCATTGCGTAATGACGCCCACAACCTCAATCGTGCGCTTGCCCAGCGCGTCCAGCATGAGGTGTTCGCCATCGCCCGCAAGGTCCTGGCCGACCTGGCGGACAGCCGCCTCGAGGAACGCCTGGTCGCGGTATTTATCGAACAGTTGCAGCACCTGGATGCCGCGGCGCAACAGCGTCTTGCCAAGGCCATTGGTCGCGGTAGCGAGCCAGTGCTGCTGCGCAGCGCCTTCGAATTACCGGCCGGGCAACGGCAGCTGCTGCAAGAAGCGTTGAATCAGTGTTTTACCGGTGAGGTTGCCCTGCGCTTCGAGTGCCAGGCCGAACGGCTGGCCGGGATCGAGCTGAGCTGCCATGGCCAGCGCCTGGCCTGGAGCATCGACGACTATCTGCAGGCTCTGGAACAGAGCGTTGGCGAGCTGTTGCAGACCCAGACCAGCATCGCGGTCCAGCCATGAGCGCGCCGCTGGAAGGGCTGCAGCAGGTGTTCGAGCGTACGCTGGAGCGCATCGGTCAGGCGCGTAAGGACTTTCAGCCGCCGCTGCAGCTGTGCGAGATCGGCACCATTACCGAGGTGTCCACCGGCATCGCCACGGTCAGCGGGCTGCCAGGTGCCGGCTATGAGGAGTTGCTGAGTTTTCCCGGCGATATCTTCGGCATCGTCTTCAATCTCGACGAAGCGGAAATCGGCGTGGTGCTGCTCGGCGATCACGCCGGGCTGCAGGCCGGCGATCAGGTCCGGCGCACCGGCCGGGTGATGGACGTCGCGGTCGGCGAGGCATTGCTCGGGCGGGTCATCGATCCCCTGGGGCAGCCCCTGGATGGTCTGGGCCCGTTGCCCGAAGGCGCGCGCCTGCCGATCGAGCGGCCGGCGGCGCCGATCATGGACCGGGCACCGGTCAGCCTGCCGCTGCAGACCGGCCTCAAGGTCATCGATGCGCTGATTCCGATTGGCCGTGGCCAGCGTGAATTGATTCTCGGCGACCGGCAGACCGGCAAGACCGCCATCGCTCTGGATACCATCCTCAACCAGCACGACCAGAATGTGCTCTGTGTCTATTGCGCCATCGGCCAGCGCGCGTCGGCGGTGGCCAAGGCCGTGGCGATCCTGCGGGAGAAGGGCGCGTTGGCCTATACCGTGGTGGTGGTCGCCCAGGGCGATGCGGCGCCGGGCCTGGCCTATATCGCACCCTATATGGCGACCAGCATCGCCGAGCATTTCATGGAGGCCGGGCGCGATGTGCTGATCGTCTACGACGACCTGACCCAGCATGCCCGCGCCTATCGCGAGCTGTCCCTGCTGTTGCGCCGGCCGCCCGGGCGCGAGGCGTTTCCCGGCGACATCTTCTATATCCATTCCCGTTTGCTGGAGCGCGCCACTCATCTGAGTGAGGCGTGCGGGGCGGGCTCTCTGACCGCGCTGCCAATCATCGAGACCGAAGCCCAGGACATTTCCGCCTATATTCCGACCAATCTGATTTCGATTACCGACGGGCAAATCTACCTGTCGCCGGCCCTGTTCGAACTGGGCGTATTGCCTGCGGTGGACGTCAGCAAGTCGGTGTCGAGGGTCGGCGGCAAGGCGCAGCGGGCGGCGTATCGTGCGGTGGCTGGCGATCTGAAACTGGCGTATGCGCAGTTCGAGGAGCTGGAAACCTTCGCCCGCTTCGGTGCGCGCCTGGGCGACGACTCGTTGCGGGTGATCGATCACGGTCGGCGGATACGCGCCTGCCTGAAACAGGCGGAGTCCGCCCCGGTGTCGGTACCGGCGCAGATCGCCACGCTGCTGGCCCTGAGCAGCGAGCTGTTCGATGGCATCGCCCTGGCGCAAATGCGCGGCGCTGGCGCAGTGGTGGCCGAAGCTGCGGCTCGCTTGCCCATGGACCTGCGTGAGCGTCTGCAGGCACCGGGCAAACTGCGCGATGAAGACCGCGAGGTAATTATCGAGGCGGCCCGTCAGGCGTTGCGCACGTTTCAGGCCGAAGTGGCAGCCGTCACCAAGCCGGATAACCATGCCGAGAGCTGGCCATGAGCGATACCCCGGCCAGTCTGCGACGTAGTATTGCCAGCGCCGGTGACCTGCAGGCGGTGGTGCGTTCGATGAAAGCCCTGGCCGGCGCCAGCATCAGCCAATATGAGCAATCGGTGCTGGCCTTGGCCGAGTACTACCGTAGCGTCGAGTTGGGCTTGAGCCTGTGTCTGCGTCAATCTCCGGCCCTGGTCAGTGCACTCGAGCCTACGCCCGGCCCCAGGACGCCTGTCGGCGTGGTCGTGTTTGGTTCCGATCAGGGCCTGGTGGGCCAGTTCAATGAACAGTTGGCTGCATTCACCATCCGGGCCCTCGGCGATATGCCCGGCGACTTGCAGGTCTGGGCGGTGGGCGAACGCATGCATGGCTGCCTGGAGCAGGCCGGTGTGCGGCCCAAGGGATTGTTCCGGGTGCCCAGTTCGGTCATGGGCATCGCTCCGTTGGTGGGGCAGATTCAGCTGGACAGCGAAGCGCATCTGGCTGGCAGCGAGCAGGCGCGTTTCCATCTGTTCCACAACCGTCCGCAGATCGGCATGAGCTACGCGCCCTTCAGGCAACGGCTGTTACCCCTGGACCGGCAGTGGCAGCAGACGCTGGCAAGCATTCCCTGGCCCAGCGGCGCGTTGCCGGAAATTCTCCACGATGCCGGGCAGACCCTGCGCGCGCTGATTCGCGAGTACCTGTTTATTTCGCTGTTTCGCGCCTGCGCCGAGTCCCTGGCCAGCGAGAATGCCAGCCGCCTGGCGGCGATGCAGCGGGCGGACAAGAATATCGAGGAGTTGCTGGCGCAATTGCACAGCCGCTTCAACAGCCTGCGTCAGAGCAGCATCGACGCCGAGCTGTTCGAGGTAATTGCCGGCTACGAGTCGCTGAGTTCGCGCTAACCGGTCGTCTTGATGGCGCTCGTGCGCTGCCTGGTGAGTCAGCGGTATTCGATGCCCTCGGTCTGGGTGCTGATCCGCGTACCGGCCCTGCCCTGGACGATTGCCTCAATATCGGCGAGGGCGCCGATCACCGCGGGCTTGCCGGTATGCCGGGCGAATTCGCAGGCGGCTTGTACCTTGGGGCCCATGGAACCGGCGGCAAAGGGCAGTCGCTCGACGGCATCCGGATGCGCCCGGGCGATGGCTTGCTGTGTCGGCAGGCCCCAATCGACGAAGGCTGCGTTGACGTCCGTGGCGATCAGCAGCAGATCCGCTTCCAGTTGCTCGGCCAGCAGCGCTGAACAGAGGTCCTTGTCGATCACCGCTTCGACGCCTTGCAGCTGACGATGCTGGTCGTAGACCGTGGGAATGCCGCCACCACCTGCGCAGATCACCACTGTGCCTTTTTCCAGCAGCCATTGGATCGGGCGGATCTCGAAGATCCGCATGGGCCTGGGACTGGCCACCACGCGGCGAAAGTTGTCGCCATCGGCGGCGATGCTCCAGCCTTTCTCACGGGCCAGGCGTTGTGCCTCGGCCTTGCTGTAGACCGGGCCGATGGGCTTGCTCGGGTGGGCAAAGGCCGGGTCGGTCGGGTCGACTTCAACCTGGGTCAGCAGGGTGGCGAACGGCACCTCGAACGGCAGCAGATTGCCCAGTTCCTGCTCGATCATATAGCCGATCATGCCCTCGGTTTCGGCGCCCAACACGTCCAGAGGATAGGCGTCGGTGGCGCCGTAGGCGGCGTTCTGCAGCGCCAGCAGGCCGACTTGCGGGCCGTTGCCATGGGCGATAACCAGCTGATTGCCGGGGGCGATACGGGCGATCTGCGCGCAGGCGCTGCGCACGTTGTCGCGCTGGTTCTGTGCGCTCAGCGCTTCGCCGCGGCGCAGCAGGGCATTGCCGCCCAGGGCTATTACGAGTCGCATAGCCATTCTCCTTTAACTGCCTGGATCTTCCCCGGATTGCGTCCGGGCTACGGGAGCGGGGTACGCATGACCGCTATCAGATACCGCCGAGCGTGGCGACCAGCACAGCCTTGATCGTGTGCATGCGGTTTTCCGCCTGTTCGAAGGCGATGCAGGCCGGGGATTCGAAGACCTCGTCGGTCACCTCGATGCCGCCGGCCAGGTGCGGGTACTGCTCGGCTATCTGCTTGCCGAGCTTGGTTTCGGCATTGTGCAGCGCCGGCAGGCAGTGCATGAACTTGGTTCGTGGGTTGCCGCTGGCCTGCAGCATCGCTTGGTTGACCTGGTAGGGCAGCAGCAATTTGATGCGCTCGGCCCAGGCCTCCACCGGTTCGCCCATGGAAACCCAGACATCGGTATGAATAAAGTCGACGCCCTGCACCGCCGCCCGAGCATCCTCGGTCAGGGTCAGGGTCAGGGTCAGGGTCAGGCGCGCGCCGCTGGCGTCGGCGAAGACCTGGCATTGCTCGACCAGATCGGGATCGGGCCAGAGTGCCGGGGGCGCGGCGATGCGCACGTCCATGCCGAGTTTGGCACCGATCAGCAATAGTGAATTGCCCATATTGTTACGCGCATCGCCGAGGTAGGCGTAGCTGATCTCGTGCAAGGGCTTGTCGCTGTGTTCGCGCATGGTCAGCACATCGGCGAGCATCTGAGTGGGGTGGTATTCGTCGGTCAGGCCGTTGAATACCGGCACGCCGGCGAATTTGGCCAGTTCCTCGACGACTTCCTGGTGATAGCCGCGATACTCGATGGCGTCGTACATGCGGCCGAGCACTCGGGCAGTGTCCTTCATGGTTTCCTTGTGGCCGATCTGCGAGGAACTGGGGTCGATATAGGTGACGTTGGCGCCCTGGTCATAGGCCGCCACCTCGAAGGCACAGCGGGTGCGGGTCGAGCTTTTCTCGAAGATCAGCGCAATGTTCTTGCCCTTGAGGTGCTGCTGCTCGGTGCCGGTGTATTTGGCGCGCTTGAGCTCGCGGGCCAGCTCCAGCAGGTAGTGCAGCTCCTGGGGGCTGTGATGGATCAGGCTGAGCAGGCTGCGGTTGTGCAGGTTGAAGGCCATGGGTAATTCCTCGTCAGGTCCGGATTGCCGGTGCTCTGGTTTTTTAGTAGTCGATGGGCTCACGGCTGATCGGACAGCTCATGCAATGCCCGCCACCGCGGCCACGACCCAGTTCGCTGGCGTCGATGGTGATGACCTCCACCCCGGCCTTGCGCAGTTGGGTGTTGGTGTAGGTATTGCGGTCGTAGCCGATCACCACACCGGGCTCCAGGGCCAGCACGTTGTTGCCGTCATCCCACTGCTCGCGCTCGGCTTCGTAGCTATCGCCGCCGGTTTGCACGGTGCGCAGCTGCTTCAGCTTGAGTGCCTCGGCCACCACCTCGATGAAGGGCTTTGTCTCGCGGCGGATATCGATGCCGCCGGGCTTGCTCGGGTCCGGACGCAGGCTGAACGGCACTATCTGCGCGACCACGTCGGGGAAGACGGTGACCAGATCGCGGTCGCAGAAGCTGAATACGGTGTCCAGGTGCATGGCCGCTCGCGATGGTGGCAGGCCGGCGACTATCACCCGCTCGACCGCGCCCTTGGCGAAGAGGTTTTTCGCCAGTTGGCCGATGGCCTGGCGGGTGCTGCGTTCGCCCATGCCGATCAGCAGTACGCCGTTGCCGATCGGCATCACATCGCCGCCTTCCAGGCTGGCCTGGCCGTGGTCGATATCCGGGTCGCCGTACCAGGTGTCGAATTCGGCATTGGTGAAGCTGGGATGGAATTTGTAGATGGCGCTGGTCAGCAGGGTTTCCTGGCGGCGCGCCGGCCAATGCATGGGGTTGAGGCTGACGCCGTCGTAGATCCAGCAGCTGGTATCGCGGGTGAACAGCGCGTTGGGCAGCGGCGGCAGGACAAAGCTGGCCGGCCCGCTGTAGTCGCCGAGCATTTTCAGCGCGGGGCTTTCACCCAGGCCCTTGAGCAGCTCTGCCACCGATACGCCGCCGATCAGGTGCTCGGCCTGGGTGCGCGGGTTCAGGCTCTCCAGCCAGGCGCGCACTTCGTTCTGCAGGCCGATACCGACCAGGTTGGCGGTGACCTTGCGGTCGAGAATCCACTTCAGCGCCGCGCTGTTCTGCACGGTTTCGCTGAGCAGGTTGTGCATCTCCAGCACCTCGACGCCGCGCTCGCGCATCTTGCTGACGAAGTCGAAGTGGTCGCGCTTGGCCTGGCTGACCCAGATCACGTCGTCGAACAGCAGCTCGTCGCAGTTGTTCGGTGTCAGGCGCAGGTGCGCCAGGCCCGGCGAGCACACCAGCACCTTGCGCAGTTTGCCGGCTTCGGAATGCACGCCGAGTTTTTCCGTGCTCATGGGCATACTCCAGTCAGAGGCTTAGGGAACCGGCGTACAGGCCGTAGGCGGCGACGCCCGCGCCGATCAGCACGGCGATAAAGATCAGTTGTTCCACCCTGGTGAAGATCGCCTGGCCCTGTTCGCGCTTGGCCATGGCGAAGAAGATCGCCCCCGGCGCATACAACAGCGCCGACAGCAGCACGTATTGCAGGCCGCCGGCATACACCAGCCACACCGCATAGACGAGCGCTATCAAACCGAC
This sequence comes from uncultured Pseudomonas sp., assembly GCA_966210435.1. Lineage (GTDB taxonomy): Bacteria > Pseudomonadota > Gammaproteobacteria > Pseudomonadales > Pseudomonadaceae > Aquipseudomonas. The sequence continues at coordinate 28,329 of CBIHLF010000041.1, forward strand.
CAGCAGATCCTTGCGCCGCGCGCCGGGTTCGCCTGCGTAGGTTTCGCCGCGCACCGCCAGCAGCACCGCATAGGCGGCTGACCAGAAATACGGCAGCAGAATCATCGAGGTAGCCAGGTAAATCAGCTTGAGGTAGGTGGCGTCGTTGAACAGGGTGATGATCAGGAACAGCTGGATCAGCCCGTTGGACAGCCAGAGCGCGTTGACCGGCGCATGCTTGGCGTTCTCCCGCGCAAGAAAGCTCGGCATGCTGCTATCGCGCGCGCCGACGAAGAGGATTTCCGCGCAGAGCAGGGTCCAGGACAGCAGCGCCCCGAGTAGCGAGACGATCAGGCCGATGCCGATCAGCGCCGCGCCCCAGGGGCCGACCACCTGCTGCAGTACCCCAGCCATCGAGGGGTTCTTCAGCCCGGCCAGTTCGGCCTGGCTCATGATGCCCATCGACAGCACGTTGACCATTACCAACAGCAGCAACACGCCGATAAAGCCGATCACCGTGGCCTTGCCGACATCGCTGCGGTTCGCCGCGCGGGCCGAATAGACACTGGCGCCCTCGATGCCGATAAACACCCAGACGGTGACCAGCATCATGTTGCGCACCTGATCCATCACGCTGCCCAGTTCCAGGTTGCCGCGGCCCCAGAAGTCGGCGGTGAAGACATCGAGCTTGAAGGCGATCGCGGTGATCACCACGAACAGCAGCAACGGCACGACCTTGGCCACTGTGGTGATCAGGTTGATAAAGGCCGCTTCGCGAATGCCGCGCAGAATTAGCAAATGTACGGCCCAGAGCAGCAACGAGGCAGCAATGATGGCGGCCGGGGTGTTGCCCTCGCCGAATACCGGGAGGAAGTAGCCGAGGGTGCTGAACAGCAGCACGAAGTAGCTGACGTTGCCGATCCAGGCGCTGATCCAGTAACCCCAGGCAGAGGAGAAACCCATGTAATCGCCGAAGCCGGCCTTGGCATAGGCGTAAACCCCAGCGTCCAGTTCCGGCTTGCGATTGGCCAGGTTCTGGAAGACGAAGGCCAGGGCCAGCATGCCCACGGCGGTGATCGCCCAGCCAATCAGAATGGCGCCGGCGCTGGCGCTGGCCGCCATGTTTTGCGGCAGGGAGAAGATCCCGCCGCCGATCATCGAACCTACGACCAGCGCGATAAGCGCGGCCAGCCGCAGTTTTGTCGAAGCCTGGGACATGGCGCAGATCTCCTGGGGAATGCGAGTGCTTATTGAGCACACACAATCCCCGGGGCAAGACTGATTTGAATCAAGACCAAGCGTTTTGGCTGGTAGCCCGGGTGCAAGCCGGGGAAAGTCTAACGACCGACACCGCTCCCGGATTGCATCCGGGCTACAAAGTCCTCATGCAAAAAAAAGCCCGGCGCCAAGGCCGGGCTGAATAGTGCAGGGAAGTGCACACGGAAATGGTCGAGACTCAGCTCATCCCCAGCCAGTTCGGCAGGGCCATTGACACGGCCGGGATGTAGGTGATCACCATCAGGAAACCGAGCAGCAGCATCAGCCACGGCCAGGCGGCGCGGATCACCGCGGTCAGCGGCATGCCGGTCACCGCCGAGGTGACGAACAGGTTCAGCCCCACCGGCGGGGTGATCAGGCCGATCTCCATGTTCACCACCATGATGATGCCCAGGTGAATCGGATCGATGCCCAGTTCTACCGCAATCGGGAACAGGATGGGCGCGAGGATCAGGATGATCGCCGAGGGCTCCATAAAGGCGCCGGCAACCAGCAGTACGATATTCACCACCAGGAGGAACTGCCATGGCTGCAGGCCCATCTCGATCACCAGGGCGGTGATGGTCTGGGGGATCTGCTCGGTGGTCAGCACGTGGGCGAAGAGCATGGCGTTGGCAATGATGAACATCAGCATGATGGTCAGCTTGCCGGACTCCAGCAGCACCTTGGGGCACTCGCGGACAGACATGTCCTTGTACACGAACAGCGCCACGAAACCGGCGTATACCGCTGCCACTGCAGCCGCTTCGGTGGGGGTGAACATGCCCGAATAGATGCCGCCGAGGATGATCACCATCAGCAGCAGGCCCCAGATGGCCTTGCGTGCGGTGCTCAGCAGTTCGCGCAAGCTCGCCCGCGGCATGGCCGGCAGGTTCATCTTGCGCGCCACTATGTAGATCGCCAGCATCAGCGCCACGCCCAGCAGCAGACCGGGGACCACCCCGGCCATGAACAGCTTGCCGACCGATTGCTCGGTCGCCGCGGCGTACACCACCATGACGATCGACGGTGGAATCAGGATGCCCAGGGTGCCGGCGTTACAGACGATGCCGGCGCCGAATGCCTGCGGGTAACCGGAACGCACCATACCAGCGATGGCGATCGAACCTACCGCCGCGACAGTTGCCGGGCTGGAACCGGACAGTGCGGCGAACAGCATGCAGGCCATCACCGCGGAAATTGCCAGGCCGCCGCGAATATGCCCGACGCAGGCATTGGCGAAGTCGATCAGGCGCTGCGCCACGCCGCCGGTGGTCATGAAGGCGCCGGACAGCAGGAAGAACGGGATCGCCAGCAGGGTGTAGTGTTCGCTGGTCTCGAACAGCTTGATCGCCAGCGAGCGCACCGAGTCCGGGCTGAACAGCATGATCGTCACCGATCCGGCCAGACCGAGGGACACGGCGATCGGCACGCCGATAAACATCAGCAGGAAAAGCAGGAAAAACAGGAACAGGATGGTCATTGCTTGTGTTCCTCATGCTCGGTCAACTTCATCGCTTCGGCGGCTTCATCGGCCAGGCCCAGGCCGGTCTGTTGATTGCGCAGAATGCGCACGAAGATTTCCAGGAAGCGGATAAACACCATGGTGTAACCGAACGGCACGATGAGGGTGATGTGCCATTGCATGATGCCGAAATGGCCGAGGTCCTCGGCGCCGATTCCGGCGTCGAACAGCGTGCTCACCCAGTCGAAGCTGGCGACCGTGATCAGGCCCGCATAGCCCAGGCAGCACAGGCAGGCGATCAGGCCGATGCCGCGCTGTACCGGTTTGCTGGCCAGTTTGACCAGGGCGTCGACGCCGATATGCCCGGCTGTACGCACACCGTAGGCCAGGCCGAAAAAGATCAACCAGGCAAAGAGCGCCTTGGTCAGGGCGATGCTCCAGGTCATCGACTGGGCCATCGCCAGAATGCTGTCGCCAATGGCGAAGAAAAACTCGCTGCCAGCCTCCCAGCGGTCCGCCAGGGCGTAGAACAGCGTATAGAAGTTGTTGAGGATCACGTAGACGAAGGTCACCAGCGTCATGGCGGCCAACAGAAAGGCAATGAAGCCTTCCTCGAAATGGTTCCAGACGCGCCGCAAGGCGTTCATCGATAGAATCTCCAGTATCAAGGGATATCAGTGTCATGCCCGCCGGGCATGACACTGGCAATGCTCTTGCCGGTAGCCTCGGAGCCGCTGAACCGCCGCTGCTTGGGCGGCGGTTTTCAGGGCTCCGTCGACTCCGTGATTGCAGTCCTACTGGTTGGACGCGTCGGCTGCTTTGATCAGATCGGCGCCGATTTCGCCTTCGAACTTGGTCCATACCGGCTTCATTGCGTCGCGCCACATGCCGCGCTGCTCTGGAGTCAGGGTAAGGATTTCGGTGGTTTTGGCATCGAGGATCTGCTGCTTGGCGTCGTCGTTCAGCTCGCCGGCCTGCTTGTTAACTTCGGCGGTGACTTCGACGATGATTTTGTCCAGCTCGCTGCGCACGTCCTCCGGCAGACCATTCCAGAACTTGGTGTTGGTGATCAGCATGTAGTCCAGAACACCGTGGTTGGATTCGGTGATGTACTTCTGCACTTCATGCATCTTCTGGCTGTAGATATTCGAGTAGGGGTTCTCGGCACCGTTGACCACACCGGTCTGCAGGCCTTGATAAACCTCGGCGAAGCTCATCTTGCGCGGGTTGGCCTTGACTGCCTTGAACTGCTCTTCGAGTACCGCAGAAGCCTGGACGCGGAACTTCAGGCCGCGGGCGTCCTTGGGTTCGAGCAGGGGCTTGTTCGCCGACAGCTGCTTGAGGCCGTTATGCCAGTAGCCGAGGCCGGTGATGTTCTTGGATTCCATGGACTTCAACAGACCCTGACCTTCCGGGCTTTGCTGGAAGCGGTCGACCGCGGCCATGTCCTTGAACAGGAACGGCAGGTCGAATACCTGGATCTGCTTGGTGTATTGCTCGAACTTGGCCAGCGACGGAGCGATCAGCTGTACGTCACCGAGCAGCAGCGCTTCCATTTCCTTGCCGTCGCCGAACAGCGAGGAGTTCGGATAGACCTCGACGCGAACCTTGTCGCCCAGACGCTCTTCGGCGAGTTTCTTGAACAGCAGCGCGCCTTGACCCTTGGGGGTGTGCTCGGCAACCACGTGGGAGAATTTGATCACGATCGGCTCGGCGGCCTGGGCCATACCGACGATGCTCAGTGACAGGGCGCATGCGAGCGCCTTGGCAGTCATTTTGAACATGGAGTGCTTCCTCTTATTTTGATTATCGTGTGATGCGCCGTAGCGCCGCAGGACAGGTGAACAAGCTCAAGTCTAGGTGGCCTGCCGGAAAACGACAGGTTTGCGCCGCAATGGCCTGGACCGGAACTCGTCGAGTCGCCACGGGTACTAGAGCAACCGGCATGCCAGTTCGTCGAAAGAGCCCGCTCGGCGCTTGCGATAGGCGCTGGCGCCTGGGGTTGGCCGGTTGATATCACGGCCCGCGATGCGGGCCAGAGGTGGCGGATGGAAGAGGGTGTGGCGGGAAACCGCCAGTCAGCCGGATTCTTCTGGCGGAAACCCGCCAGGTTCTGCGAAGTTGAGCCCGTGTTTGCGCAGCTTGTCGTGCAGGGTCTTGCGCGGCACGCCAAGGGCCTCGGCCAGGCTGCGCAGCGAGCTGTGCGGGTTGCTCAACTCGGCGCTGATCAGGCTGCGTTCATAGGCTTCGACCCGGGCGTTCAGGCCAGTCGCCGAGGGCGCCACCTCGGGCTGCGTTTCGGCTGCCGGGGAGGTGTCGAGGTCCAGCTCCAGACCCAGGGCAAAGCGCTCGGCGGCATTCTGCAATTCGCGCACATTGCCCGGCCAGGCATGGCGCAGCAAGGCAGCCCGCTGCTGCGCCTGCAAGGCCCGCTCGGGCAGGCCATGACGGCCGCGCGCGGCTTCGGCGAAATGCTGGAACAGCAGCAGGGCGTCTTCGCCGCGTTCGCGTAACGGGGGAATGCGCAGCGGCGCGACATTCAGGCGGTAATACAGGTCGGCGCGGAAGCGGCCCTGGTCGGCGGCCTGGCGCAGGTCTTCCTTGGTCGCGGCGATTACCCGGATATCCAGGGGAATCAATTGGTTGCCGCCGAGCCGCTCGACCACCCGCTCCTGCAACATGCGCAACAGCTTGACCTGGACCTCAAGGCTCATGCTTTCGATTTCATCGAGAAACAGGGTGCCGCCGTTGGCGAATTCGAATTTGCCGATCCGGCGCTTTTGCGCCCCGGTAAAGGCTCCAGCTTCGTGGCCGAACAGCTCGCTTTCCACCACCGACTCGGCCAGGGCGCCGGCGTTGATCGCGACGAACGGCCCGTTGCGGCGGCTCGACAGGTCATGCAGGGCGCGGGCGACCACCTCCTTGCCGGCACCGGTTTCGCCGAGCAGCAGCACATCTGCGCCAATGCTCGCCAGGGCGCCGATCTGCTCGCGCAGGCGCAACATCGACGGCGACTGGCCGATCACCCGCGCACTCAGTTGCTGGCGGTCGGCCAGGGCCAGGCGCAGGCTGCGATTGTCCAGCACCAGGCGGCGCAGGTTCAGCGCCCGGCGCACGCTGTCGAGCAGGTCTTCGCTGGCGAAGGGTTTTTCCAGGAAGTCATAGGCGCCGGCGCGCATGGCTTGTACGGCCAGCGGTACGTCGCCGTGGCCGGTGATCAGCAGAACCGGCAAATCCGGGTCCTGTGCGTGCAGCTGTTCGAGCAGTTGCAGGCCGTCGATACCCGGCATGCGGATATCGCTGACCACCACGCCGGGCCAGTCGTGGCTGATGCGCTCGGCCAGGCCACGGGCGTCGGCCAGGCTGGTGACCTGCAAACCGGCGAGGTCGAGGGTCTGGCTCAGGGCTTGGCGCAGGTGTGGATCGTCGTCGATCAGCAGGACCTGGGCGCGGGTATCGAGGCTGGTCATGTCGGGTAATCCTCCGTCGCCTGGGTATTCACGCCATGTTCGGCGGCGCGCAGGCGCACAGTCAGCAGGGCGCCGCCTTCGGGGTGGTTGGCGAACAGCAACTCGCCGCCGAGGGCACGCATCAGGGTATCGCAAATCGCCAGGCCGAGGCCGAGGCCCTGGGCGCTGGTCTTGGTGGTGAAGAACGGCTCGCGGGCGCGTTGCAGTGCCTCGGCGGAGAAGCCGGGACCGCTGTCGCGCAGCAGCAGGTCGATACCCTCGGCGTGGCGCTGGGCGCTGAGCCAGATACGCCGCGGTTGCGGCACCTCGCTCAGGGCATCGAGGGCGTTGGCCAGCAGGTTGCCAAGCACCTGGCGCAGGCGGGTTTCCCCGGCCTGGACCCACAGGGTCGCCTCCGGCAGGTCGCGGATCAGCTCTACTTCCATGCTGCGCCGGCGCTTGGCCAGCAGCGCCAGGGCGTCGTCGATGGCCGGTTGCAGCGCCACGCTTTCCGGCGCGTGGCGATCACGACGGGCGAAGGCGCGCAGGTGGGAAATGATCGAAGCCATGCGTTCGGTCAGCTCGCTGATTAGCTTGAGGTTGCCGCGGGCATCCTCGTTGCGCTGATGGTCGAGCAGAACTCCGGCGTTTTCGGCATAGCTGCGGATGGCCGCAAGCGGCTGGTTGAGCTCGTGGCTGATGCTCGCGCTCATGGTGCCCAGGGCCGAGAGCTTGCTCGCCTGCACCAGTTCGTCCTGGGCTCGCACCAGTTCCTGCTGGGCCTGTTCGCGTTCCAGTACCTCTTTCTTCAGGCAGCGGTTGAGCAGTTCCAGATCCTGGGTGCGCTCCTGCACGCGGCGTTCGAGCATCTGGCGCGCACGGGCATCCAGGGCGATACGCTCGAGGTAGTGACGGCGCCGTTGCATCAGCAGGCCAAGCAGCAGGATCAGCAACAACAGGGCGCCCACGCCAACCGCCATGACGGTGCGCACCGGGCGGTCGATCAGGCTGCGCGGCGCGAGGATGCTGACCGACCAGCCGATTTCAGGCAGTTCGCGTTGCTGGCGGATCCAGTTCTGTTCATCGAGCTGCAGCGGCGGCGGCGAGAGCGTCTGGTAGGGCCGGTTGGCGGCGATCGCAGCGCGCTCGGCGGCATCCAGCGCGCGGCTGGCGGTAAAGCGCCAGGCGCTATTGGAGGTGAGGATGACGACGCCGTTGGCATCGGTCACCAACAGTTGTTCCGGGGTGGAGCCCCAGAGGGTTTCGGTGTGATCCAGGTCGACCTTGACCACCAGCACGCCGAGGTTGCGCGCGCCTTCGCGTACCGCTGCGGCGAAGTAGTACCCGCGCTTGCCCGAGGTGGTGCCGAGACCGAAGAAACGCCCCGGTCGTCCGGCGATAGCTTCGCGAAAATAGGGACGAAAGGAGAAATTGCGGCCGATGAAGGAGCCTTCCTGATTCCAGTTGGAGGCTGCCAGGGTGGTGCCGTCGGGCGCCATCAGGTAGATCACATCGGCACCGGTCTGCGCGCGCACCCGGTCGAGCAGGCGGTTGGCGTTATCCACGACGCGGCTGTTGTCCGGCATCTGCAGTGCACTACGCAGTGTCGGTAGATCACCCAGTATCTGCGGCAGTACCTCATGGCGCCCGAGGGTGCCAATCAGGTTGGCGACATAGAGGTCGAGGGTCTGACGATTCTGCTCGATCAGTTCGTTGTGATAGTAGCGCTCGGCGAGCTGGTGCAGGGGCCAGAGCAGGGGGGTGAGCAGCAGCGCCAGCAGAATCAGGCTGCGCCAGCGTGGGCGGCGTGGATGGGGGAGCGGGGACATGATGATCTCGTCGTGATGAAGCGCTGCAGAGATTCTATGCAATAACCGGGCAAATCATCCGCTATGAACAATACTTACTGAACGTTCCGAATGGCGGGGCGCTTGTATGCGAGATGTGCCCGGTGTCTGTGCCTTGGCCTGCCCAGGGCTGGCATTACCGCTACGCTGACGCCAGCGATGCCCGATTCTCGCCACTTTAGCTAGCGGTCGCGCGATGCATGGACAGCCTGCGCTTGTTGGTTTCGGAGGTTGCCATGCTGTCCCAATTAACCGTGCGTGCGAAGTTGTTGTTATTGGCGGTGTTGCCATTGGTGGTATTGATCGTCGTGATCACTATGGCTCTGATCAATGCCAGTCGCCTGAACCGCAGCTTCGATGAGCTGTTCGTCGACCATATGCAGCCGATCAGCCAGCTCAAGCTGGTGTCCGATACCTATGCTGTGACGATGGTCGATGCGCTGCATAAATACCGAGCCGGAGTATTTGACGCGGCCCGCTTGCGTAAAGAGTTCGCCGATGCCCGCCAGCGCGGCGATCAGGCTTGGTCGGCCTTCACGGCGACCAACCTGACCGATGACGAAAAGGTCCGGGTCGAGCGCACCAAAACCAATCTGCTGCGGGTGCAGCAACTGGCGGATCAATACCTCGGGCAGATCGATAACGGTCAGTTGCTGGCCCAGGAGGCGAAAACCTTCAACCGCACCCTTTACGATACTTTCGACCCTTTGGGCGGCGAGCTGGGCGATTTGATCAGCCTGCAGCTCAGCGAGGGCGAGAAGCTCGGGGTGCAGACGGCGAGCCAGTATCAGTCGATCAGAAGCACCTTTATCGTCATCGGCGCGATCGCCTTGCTGCTGGTGCTGGCCGCGGCGCTAGTGATCAGCCTATCGATCATTCGTCCGTTATCGGCGTTGTGCGGGGTGATCAGCGATGTTCAGCAGTCCGCCGACCTCACTCTGCGTGCCGATGTCGTCGGGCGCGACGAGGTCGCCGATACAGCCCGTGCATTCAATGCGCTGCTCGGCCATCTGCAGGAGTTGATCCGGCATCTGGCCGGTGCCGCCGCGCAGTTGGCCACCGCGTCCGAGGAAATGAGCGCCATCAGTACCCAGGTCAGCCATGCTGCGACCGCCCAGGGCGATCAGACCAATATGGTCGCCACCGCGATCCAGCAGATGAGCGTGGCGGTTCAGGAGGTTGCGCGTAATGCGCTGAGCACCGCGCAAACCGCCACCGACGCCAATCAGGAGGCACGCCAGGGGAACGAGCTGGTGCAATCCAACCTCAGGGCGATTCAGGGGCTGTCGGCTTCGGTGGAAAAGGCCAGCGAGGTGATCGATACCCTGCATAGCCAGAGCGATGAGATCAGCAAGGTGTTGGGGGTGATTCAAAGCATCGCCGAACAAACCAACTTGCTCGCGTTGAATGCCGCGATCGAGGCGGCGCGAGCCGGCGACGCCGGGCGTGGGTTCGCCGTTGTGGCCGACGAGGTACGCAGCCTGGCGAGCAATACGCAGAAGGCCACCGAGTCGATTCGCAGCATGATCGATGCCCTGCAGGGCGGCGCACGCAGCGCGGTGAGCGCCATGCAGGCTTCCCGCGAACAGGCGCAGAACAGCGTCAGCCATGCCCGCGAGGCCGGCGAGGTGCTGACCCATATCGCCCATGCGGTCGAAGGCATCGCCGACGGCAATGCGCAGATATCCACGGCCACCGAGCAGCAAACCTCGGTGACTGGCGAAATCAGCCATAACATCAGCAGCCTCAACGACAGCATCAGCGATGTGGTCAACGGCGCCGAACAAAGCTCGGTCGCCAGCCGCGACTTGGCCAAGCTGGCGAGCGAGCTGCAGCTGCAGGTGCAGCGGTTCAGGGCTTGAGGGGCGTTACCGCTCGGCGAGGCACTCGGCCAGGGCCGCTCGCCAGTCCGGCAACTGAATCGCCCAATCGCGTTGCAGGCGCGAGCAGTCCAGGCGCGAATTGAGCGGGCGTTGGGCCGGGGTCGGGTAGGCGCTGCTGGGAATCGGCGTCGGCTCGCAGGCGCTTTTGCCTTGGGCGCGCAGCTGTTCGGCGATGGCGCTGGCAAAGCCTTGCCAGCTGGTTTCACCCAGGCTTGTCAGGTGATAGACGCCCCAGGGCCCGGGGCGGCCTGCGCGCCAGTGCTCGATCAATTGGCCGGTGGTACGGGCAATGCTGCCGGCCCAGGTCGGCGCGCCGACCTGGTCGGCCACCACGTTGAGGCTGTCGCGTTCCTGCAGCAGGCGCTGCATGCTCAGCAGGAAGTTGCTGCCGTGCCGCGAGTAGACCCAGCTGGTGCGCAGGATCAGATGCGCGCCGCCGACCGCCTGAATCGCCTGCTCGCCGGCCAGTTTGCTGCGCCCGTAAACGTTCAGCGGGTTGGGCGCATCTTCCTCGGTATAGGGCGCAGGCTTGCTGCCGTCGAATACGTAATCGGTGGAGTAGTGGATCAGCGGTACACCCAGCTCGGCAGCGCGCTCGGCGAGGATACCGGGCGCCACGGCGTTGATCGCAAAGGCCAGCTCCGGCTCGCTCTCGGCGCGGTCGACGGCGGTATGCGCGGCGGCATTGACGATCAGGTCCGGGCGCAGGGTTTGCAGCGTTCGGCGCAGCTGTTCAGGCTGGCCCAAGTCCAGTTGCGCCCGACCAACGACGTTCAGCTCGGCTTGTTGTCCGAGGCTCAATTGCAGCTCGCGGCTGAGCTGGCCGTGCTGGCCGAGCAAAAGAATGTTCATGGGAATACGTCAGCTTCAGTGAAGGCGAGGCCAGCCTGATCCTTGGCCGAGAGTTGCGGCGGCGCCTCGAGTGGCCAGTCGATGGCTAGCGTCGGATCGTTCCAGCGGATGCAGCGCTCATGCTCGGGGGCGTAATAGTCGGTGGTTTTGTAGAGAAATTCGGCGACTTCGCTGAGTACCACAAAGCCATGGCCGAAGCCTTCCGGCACCCATAGCTGGCGCTTGTTTTCAGCCGACAGGTGCACACCAACCCAGCGGCCGAAGTTCGGCGAACTGCGGCGTAGATCCACCGCCACGTCATACACCTCGCCAGCTGTGACCCGGACCAGCTTGCCCTGGGCCTGCTGCACCTGGTAGTGCAGGCCACGCAACACGCCGCGTTGCGAGCGCGAATGATTGTCCTGGACGAACTGGCAAGCAAGGCCGGTGGCCTGCGCGAACGCGCGGGCGTTGAAGCTCTCGTAGAAAAAGCCGCGTTCGTCGCCGAAAACCTTGGGTTCGAGTATCAGTACGCCCGGTAATTCACTGGGGATAACCTGCATAGTCACTCCTCGGCCAGGCCGAACAGGTACTGGCCGTAGCCGGTCTTGCCGAACAGCTGTGCTTGTTCGAGCAATTGATGTTTGTCGATCCAGCCGTGCTGGTAGGCGATTTCTTCCAGGCAGGCTACCTTCAGGCCCTGGCGGTGCTCGATGGTTTGCACGTACTGGGAGGCCTCCAGCAGGCTGTCGTGGGTGCCGGTATCGAGCCAGGCGAAGCCGCGGCCGAAGCGCTCCACGCGCAAATCTCCGCGCTGCAGGTAGGCGTTGTTGACGTCGGTGATTTCCAGCTCGCCGCGTGCCGAGGGCTTCACCGCCTTGGCGATCTCGATTACCTGGTTGTCGTAGAAATACAGGCCGGTGACTGCAAAGCTGGATTTGGGCTTGGCCGGCTTTTCCTCGATGGAGATGGCGCGGCCGTCTTCATCGAACTCCACCACGCCGAAGCGCTGCGGGTCCTTGACCCAGTAGCCGAATACTGTGGCGCCGCAGGGTTCAGCGGCTGCGTGCAGCAGCTTCTCGGTGAAATGCTGGCCATGGAAGATATTGTCGCCAAGGATCAGGCACACCGAATCGCTGCCAATAAATGACTCGCCGATCAGGAAGGCCTGGGCCAGTCCATCCGGCGAGGGTTGTTCGGCATAGCTCAATTGCAGGCCAAACTGGCTGCCGTTGCCGAGCATCTTCTGGAAGTTGGGTAAATCCACCGGCGTTGAAATGATCAGAATTTCGCGGATGCCGGCGAGCATCAGTACCGAAATCGGGTAGTAGATCATCGGTTTGTCGTAGATCGGCAGCAGCTGCTTGGACACACCCAGGGTAATCGGGTGCAGGCGCGAGCCTGAGCCGCCGGCGAGAACTATTCCTTTCATGCGTTGCTTTCCTTTATAGGGCGCCGAGGCGTTCGCGTTGATAGCTGCCATCCTGCACGCGGCGGCACCAGTCGAGATTTTCCAGATACCAGAGCACTGTCTTGCGCAGGCCGCTGGTGAAGGTTTCCCGCGGCGTCCAGCCCAGCTCGCGTTGAATCTTGCCGGCATCGATGGCGTAACGCAGGTCATGGCCGGGGCGGTCGGTGACGAAGCTAATCAGCTCGGCATAGATGCCACCGTCCCGGCGCGGCGCCAGCTCATCGAGCAGGGCGCAGATGCTCTGCACCACATGCAGGTTGGTCTGCTCGTTGTGCCCGCCAATATTGTAGGTTTCGCCGACCCGGCCCTCCGTCACCACCTTCAACAGCGCGCGGGCATGATCCTCGACATACAACCAATCGCGCACCTGCTGGCCGTTGCCATACACCGGCAGTGGTTTGCCATCCAGCGCATTGAGGATCACCAGCGGGATCAGCTTTTCCGGAAAATGGTAGGGGCCGTAGTTGTTCGAGCAATTGGTCAGCAACACCGGCAAACCATAGGTGCGCTGCCAGGCGCGGACCAGATGATCGGAAGCCGCCTTGCTCGCCGAGTAGGGGGAACTGGGCGCATAAGGTGTGGTTTCGCGGAACAGCTCGTCGACTCCGTGCAGGTCGCCGTACACCTCGTCGGTGGAAATATGGTGAAAGCGAAATGCCTGCTTGCGCGTCTCGTCCAGTTGCAGCCAATAGGCGCGGGTAGCTTCCAGCAGGGCGTAGGTACCGACGATATTGGTCTGGATAAAGGCCGCCGGTCCGTCGATCGAGCGATCGACATGGGACTCGGCAGCCAGATGCATGATCGCCTCCGGCTGGAACTCGGCCAAAGCCCTGCTTACGTTCTCGCTATCGGCAATATCGGCCTGGACGAACCGGTAACGTGGATTGCTCGCTACGCCCTGCAGCGATTCGAGGTTGCCGGCATAGGTCAGTTTGTCCAGGTTGAGTACGCTGTGCTCGGTGTCGTTCAGCAGATGACGGATCAACGCCGAGCCGATAAAGCCGGCACCGCCGGTGATAAGGATACGCATGTAAGAGGCCTGGCTATCGTTTGTTGGATGTAGCTTGTCGCTTGCCGTGTTATGCCGCAAGTTTTGCTCGCGACACCCTGGCCGAACACTACTCTGCAAAGCTTTCAATCTCGAATATGCCTTCACCAGCCCTGTGTGTGCGCCCTTTTATCGAACTGGCTTTGTACCCTTAAAACAATAGGGCCCATCGGGAAATCGATGGAATGCCAAAACGAAAAAACCTGCCATAAGGCAGGTTTTTCGGGGGCTTCAGAGAGCTTGTTGGCTTTCTCTGGAGCTTCAAATGGTGCCGGCACCAGGAGTCGAACCCGGGACCTACTGATTACAAGTCAGTTGCTCTACCAGCTGAGCTATACCGGCATTTGAGGGCGGCCATTATATCTATTCGGGTGCCCGAGTAAAGCTGTCTGAACGTAGTTCTGCGTTGGCCGGGCTATCAGCAGCAAAATCCTTATGCACAACTTGATGGTTGCCAGCCGGTGCTCGTTTCGGAAGCGTGAATCGTGTCACGTATTTTTATAAGTCTCTGTTCTGCTTGGCATTTATTGGCTGTTTAAAAAGCTGCCAGCGGTTATGCAGGTGCGCAGCGGTCGCTTTGCCTGGGCTTTTCAGAAATCTATCAACAAAGTTATCCACAGGTTTCGGGTTGTTTACGGGCGTTCGGCGAGCAATAGCAGATTGCGTGGGGTGAGTTGGCTGGGGCAGAAGCGGCCCAGTCGCACGCTGTAGCCCTGTTCTTGCAGGTAGAGCGCGCGGTCGAGCAGCAGCCAGAGTTCCAGTGGGCGGCGAAACAGGCCGCGCACCAGTTCCAGATTGCGCACTTCGGCCAGGCGTTGCCAGCCTTGGATTTCGAGGGCATGCCAGTCCTGCTCGCCGGGGCTGGGCAGGTGTTTGAGGGCGGCCAGATGGCGGCAGTAGTCGGCGAGGTTGGTGTTGAGCCAGGTGGGGGATAGCGAGGGGGTGGGCAGGTAATCGTCGATGCCGCGCAGTTGCCGTTGTAGCAGGTCGAATGCCAGGCGCCAGGCCATCGACTGGTCGCGCTGGCGGCGCACACGGGCACCGGCGGTGACGGTTTCGCTAAGTGGCAGGCCGAGATCGTCGAGCGATAAATGCAATGCCGAGGCTTTTGCGGTTTCAGAGAGCCCCTGGTAGCTCGGCGTGCCGATGCGGTTGTAGCAGCAGGGCGCCACGGCCAGTTGTTGGCAGCCGGCCTGGCTCGCCAGGTGCAGCAGGCGCACATGCAGATCGCCGCAGGCGTGCAGGGCGACCGGGGTGTGTTCGCCAAGCAACTGCGTCGCGGCGCTGTCGGCCATTACATCCTGCTGGAGGTGCGCGGCGTTGAGGTCCGTGCGTTCGCTCAAGCGCTGGCCGGCCTCGATCAGATCGCCGTCGTATTCCAGGCAGGTCAGTGCGCCGCCGCCATGCGCCAGCAGGCGTCCCAGGTGGCCCTTGCCGGCACACCAGTCGAGCCAATGCTGCGGTTGCTTGGCGAATTGCAGGCAACTGGCGAAGGCTTCGATCTGCTGCCATTTACGCCCCGGCACCGCGACGTTGAGGCGCGAGGGCCGCTTCGCCAGCGCGCTTTGCGGCAAGTCGCCGACTGCGCTCAACTCGGCGGTTCGCGCAGCCAGCTCAGAATAGGGCCAAGGCGCCTGTAGCAGTTCGGGCTGATTGTGTACGGCTTCGGCGTCGGCCAGGGAGCGCCCGCGCAGCCAGGTCGCCAGCTGCGGGCACTCGGCTTCCCACGGTAGTTTTCGCTGAGTAAAAGGCCGTGGCCGCCAGAGCTGCTGATGTTCCAGAAGCAAGGCGTCCAGCGCCTTGAAGCGTGCGAGCAATTGCGGGCCGCCAAGGGTATCGGGCATGGACATGGTTGATGGGCGCGTAAGGGCGATGCCCGAGTATATCGTCGCTGGTCTGCGGCGGGCAGGCGGAGCCATGGGCTCGCCGGCTGCCGGGGGGGGCGCCGACGAGCGTCGCGGTTGTTAACGACCCTGGCAGGCGTCGACCCTGAGCCAGCTTTCCAGCAGCTTGAAGCCACGTACCAGAATGAATGCGATCAACAGGTAGAACAGCCCGGCGGCGAAGAAGATTTCTACCGGCAGGTAGGTGCGCGCGATGATGGTGCGCGCCATGCCGGTCAGCTCCAGCAAGGTGACGGTGCTGGCCAGGGAGCTGGCCTTGAGCATCAGGATCACTTCGTTGCTGTAGGCCGGCAGGCCAATGCGCGCGGCGCGCGGCAGGATGATGTAGAACATGGTCTGCACCCGCGACATACCCAGCGCCCGCGCGGCTTCGATTTCACCCGGGGGGACCGACTGAATCGCACCGCGGAGAATCTCGGCGATATAGGCCGCGGTGTGCAGGGTCATGGTCAGTACGGCGCACCAGTAGGGCGAGCGCAGGTACTGCCACAGCGGCCCTTCGCGCACGGCCTCGAACTGCGCCAGGCCGTAATAAACCAGAAACAGCTGCACCAGCAGCGGCGTGCCGCGGAAGAAGAAGATGTAGCCGTAGGGTAGCGAGCGCACGTACCAGTGCCTGGAGGCGCGAGCGATGCCCATGGGGATCGCCAGAACCAACCCGGCGATTACCGCAATGGCCACCAGCTCCAGGGTCAGCTGCGCACCTTCGGCCAGGCGCGGCAGCCACTTGATGATGATTTCCCAGTTCATGAGGCGCTCCGGATAAAGCCGCGTGAGGCGCGCTTCTCGAGGAAATGCATGCCAATCATGGCGAGCACGGTCAGGCCTAGGTAGATAAAGGCGGCGACCATATAGAAGGTGAAGGCCTGCTTGCTCGATGTCACGGCGATTTGCGAGCGACGCATGATTTCTTCCAGGCCGATCACCGATACCAGGGCGGTGTCCTTCATCAGAATCATGAACAGGTTGCCCAGGCCGGGCAGGGCGATGCGCCACATCTGCGGCAG
>CBIHLF010000042.1:0-42605 GCA_966210435.1 uncultured Pseudomonas sp.
CGCCGGTCATGTCGCCGTCGAGAACCCCATTACCGTCCGCGTCGCCACTTGGCGGCGGGTTGTAGCTACCGTCAGCAGAGCCACCATTCCCAAAGCTACTGCCATCGCTTGGAATATTGTTGGTGTCGCCGCCGGTCATGTCGCCGTCGAGAACCCCATTACCGTCCGCGTCGCCACTTGGCGGTGGGTTGTAGCTGCCATCAGCGGAACCACCATTACCGAAACTGCTGCCATCGCTTGGAATATTGCTGGTATCGCCACCAGTGGTGTCACCGTCAACCACTCCATTGCCATCCGCGTCTTGACCAGGTGGCGTACTATTTTCATAGGGGCCATAGCTACCCGGAGGGGTGCCGTCGCTAAAACTGTTACCTTCTCTAATTATGCCTCCAGGTTGGATACTCGGATTAGTCTGCCCAGAACCTTCGTAAGTAGTGAATTTCCCGTCAGGAGATATTATCGTAGTAGTATCGTTGCTGATTCTGTAATAAGTCTTTGTCCCGTCCGCAGAAACTTTCAGCCAACCTGAAGACCCAAAGGACATGACATCGCCATTGGAATATTCACGGTATTGTAAATCACCACTCGAATCAATTACTTCCTTTAAGATGTCGCCTTGATGGTACTCGATAATCGTGACACCCTCAGAGTCAACCGTGACAGTTTTATCATTGACTGTAGTGACCGCCCCCCCACCCACAGGGTAATAAACCACTGCATTTGTATTTCCATCACTATCATCGCCCACTACCAGATAATCATCAGAACCACTTGGAGATGTAGAGCCGGAACTACTACTACCTGATGTATTTTGACCATCATCAGTGCTCCCAGTGCTATCTTCTCCACCAAAGCTCACTTCAGGCTTAAGTATGTTCCAGATAGAACCACCTGTTTTATCACCATAAACCGCGGCCACCAATGTTAAAACAGTGGCAGCAGCAAGCGTTACAGGATTAGATGCTGCCCCGAGTGCAGCGGCCGCTTCTGCGACAGCAAAGCTAAGCGCAGTTGAATATAACAACCCTGTTGACAGCTCTCCGACTTTACTCCAGTCGCCCACATCAACTGCCACACCGATTCTATAAACATCGATAGCCTCGCCTATCGGCAGCCGATTTGCTATATCACCCACATAGCTCTTGAATTGAGACTTTGTCTGAATGCTGTCAATTTTTGAGCCCGCTTCTGCCGCGATATCATTGATGTCCGCCGAGACCTTATAAAATAGATTAGCCCTTCCTTCGTCGCCGGCAGCAAGCGCCTTCGCAGCATATTTTTCGGCAAGAGCCGACTGACTAAGCAGGTTATCACGCATATAACCTGCGAGCTGTTGCATTCTCTCAGCTTCAGAAACCAATGAATTACCAACTGAATCTGCAAATTGAGCAGCAAGCTTCTCATTCAAATTCGCAAGATCTGCAGAAAACTCCGAACCACTCACAAGCTCACTAATTTCTTGAATATTTTCAGTGCTCAATTTTCACTTCCTCTGTGCGTTTTAATTGCGATTGTTACAGCATAAAAAAAATAATTCAGCATGAGCGAATGAAGGAGAGAAAACACAATAAAGTTTTTCTGCCCAAGAGAAATAAATACACTTCCATACTTTGCCAACCCCATTCCTCCACCTCCCTGAAAGCTTTGACCGCAGGGCACGAATGCGAAACATAAAAAAATACTTAATGCCGCCAATAAAGAAGCCGCCACAACAACATTAGCTCCACTATTATTAACTCTTGGAAATTCGCGTTCAAAATTTCCGTATTTTGTAAAAATAAAAATCGCCAAAACAGAAACAACAAACGCAGACCACATGGGAAATGCATAGCTCTCATCAATCCAGACTCTCCCTCCGCATAAATATTTTATACTAGAAACTGCAACCCCACCTCCAAGCTCTGCATAATAAGTGATCATCATTGCCAACCATATGACGACAGAGACTTTAAATAGTGACTTTTCAAAATTTAAAAACCCAACAACACCCATAACTCATCGCACCTCTAAATCGGCAATATACTTCTACATTCATTCATGCTTCGTTGGCTTACAGCCACCATGAACATGATTCTCAACCATCATCCATCGCACCTTTCATTTAGCGCTCACTCAGACTTTCGCTCTGATATTTCTTCAACGGACTCAAGAAATAATCGATCACCTTCCGCTTATCCGTCTTCACTTCCGCCCGTACCGCCATACCCGGCGACAGTGGGATTCGGTTCTCGCCGACTTGAATACTGTCCTGCTTCAGGTGTATCCGCGCGCTGTACACCAGCCCGAGCTTCTCGTCTTCGATGGCATCGTTGGAGATGCTGACCACGGTGCCTTCGACCACGCCGTATTTGGTGAAGCTGAAGGTCTCGACCTTGATCTCCACTTCCTGGCCTGGGCGGACAAAGCCGATGTCTTTGTTCTCCAGCATCGCCTCCACTTCCACCGGTTGGTCGCTGGGCACGATGACCATCAGCGGCTGGGCTTCGGTGACCACACCGCCATTGGTGTGGATGGCCAGTTGTTGCACGGTACCGTCGACCGGGGCGGTGAGGTGCATCAGGCGGTCGCGTTGCTGGGCTTTTTTCAGTTCCTGGCTCAGGGCGGCGGCGCGCTGATCGGCTTCGTGTTGCAAATCGAGCATGGCGCGGCGGGTTTGGGCGATGACGCTGCTGCGCTGGCTCTGTGCGGCCTTTTTCGCCGCGCTGAGTTCGCGCACGCGCGATTGCTGGAGGGCCAGTTCGCGCTCCTGATCGAGGAGGATCTGCTGCTTTTCCAGGTAGGCGTGTTTGGCGACGAATTGCTTGTCGAGCAGGCGTTTGTAGTCGGCGGCCAGTTCGCGGGTGATCGGCAGGCTCTGTTGTAGCGAGTCGACGCTGCTTTGCGCCGACTGGATTTCCGCGCTGCGTTGTTCGATGGCGGCGGCGCTCTGCTCCAGGGTGCTTTGCAGTTCCAGGTATTGGCCTTGCAGCCAGCGCTGCGCGGCCAGCTGCTGCTCGGCGCTGGCCTGGGGGATCAGTGTGGCGAGGCTGGTGGGTGCGCTGTCGTGCTGTATGGCGTCGAGCAAGGCGGTGGCGCGGGCGCTGTCGACCTGGGCGGCGAGCAGGTCGCTGTGCAGGCGCTCGACATCGGCGCCGGTCATGCTGGCGTCCAGTTCGACCAGCAGGTCGCCGGCTTTGACCGTTTGCCCGTCCTGCACATGGATGGCTTTGACCACTGCCACTTCGCTGGGCTGGATGATCTTGCTCTTGCCGCTGGGCACGATCTTGCCGCTGGCGGTGGCGACCACGTCGATTTCGCCGATGCAGGCCCAGAGCAAGGTCAGGACGGCAAAGGCGATGATCAGCCACTGGATGATCCGCGGCGCCGGGTGCACGGGGGCGTCTTGCAGGGCCAGGGCGGCGGGCAGGAAGTGCACTTCGTGGCTGAGGCGCGGTGGCGCGTCCATGGCTTTGCGGTTACGCCAGGAGTGGCGCCAGGCTTGGCGGTAGCGGTTGAGGAGGTCGCGTTTGGCGCTCATAGGCGGCCTCCTGCTGAAATCAGTGCGGGAAGCCCTGCCCTCACCCCAGCCCTCTCCCGGGGGGAGAGGGGGTTGTTCTGCGGCGCGTTAACTTTCACCTTCATGCTCATGCTCATGCTCATGCCGCACCGCCTTGCTGCAGGCGATGCAGGCGCGAGTAATGGCCGGCCTGGTGGGCGAGCAACTCGCTATGGCTGCCCTGCTCCACTATTTGCCCGCGGTCCATCACCAGGATGCGATTGGCGTCGCGCACGGCGCTCAGGCGGTGGGCGATGATGATCACGGTGCGGCCCTTGCAGATGGCCTGCATGTTCTGCTGGATGATCCGTTCGGACTCGTAGTCCAGGGCGCTGGTGGCTTCGTCGAAGATCAGGATGCGCGGGTTGCCGATCAGTGCGCGGGCGATGGCGATGCGTTGGCGTTGGCCACCGGACAGCGAGGCGCCATGCTCGCCTACGACGGTGTCGTAGCCTTCCGGCAGTTCCAGGATAAATTCGTGGGCGCCGGCCAGCTTGGCCACTTCCATCACCCGCTCGATCGGGGTGCCGGGGTCGACCAGGGCGATGTTCTCGCGGATGCTGCGGGCGAACAGCATGTTGTCCTGCAGCACCACGCCGATCTGCCGGCGCAGGGAGGAGACATCGGCCAGGGCCAGGTCCATGCCGTCGACCAGCACCCGACCGCGTTCGGGGGTGTAGAGGCGTTGCAGCAAGCGCGTCAGGGTACTTTTGCCGGAGCCGGAGCGGCCGACCACGCCGATCACTTCGCCGGCCTGGATGCTCAGGCTGATGCCGCGCAGCACCTCGCTGCCGTCCGGGCGGTAGCGGAACTGCACTTGGTCGAACTCGATGGCGCCTTTGAGCGGCGGCAGCGCGCTGCGTGAGTCCTGGGACAGTTCGGTGCGGGTGTTGAGGATGTCGCCGAGGCGCTGCACCGACACGCCGGTCTGCTGGAAGTTGGTCCACAGCTGGGCCAGGCGCATGATCGGCTGCGACACGCGGCCGGCGAGCATATTGAAGGCAATCAACTGGCCGACGCTGAGGTCGCCGTCGATCACCAGGCGCGCGCCCAGCCACAGGGTGCTGACGGTGACCAGCTTGCCGATAAAGCCGACGCTTTCGTTGGCCAGGGTCGAGAGGGTCTGGGTCTTGAAGCTGGCGGCCACGTAGCCGGCCAGTTGGTTGTCCCACTTGCGGGTGATCTGCGGCTCCACCGCCATGGATTTCAAGGTGTCGATGCCGTTGACGGTTTCCACCAGAAACGCCTGGTTTTCCGCGCCGCGGCTAAAGCTTTCATTAAGGCGCGCGCGCAATACCGGGGTGATCAACAGCGACACGACGAAGTACAGCGGCAGCGACAGCATCACCACCAGGGTCAGCCAGCCGCTGTACATGAACATCACGGCGATAAACACCACCGAGAACAGTACGTCGAGCAACAGGGTGATGGCGTTGCCGGTGAGGAAACTGCGGATGTTTTCCAGTTCGCGCACCCGCGCCACCGAATCACCGACCCGCCGGGCCTGGAAATAGGCCAGCGGCAGGGTCACCAGATGGCGGAACAACCGCGAGCCCAGTTCGACATCGATACGGCTGGCGGTGTGGGCGAATACATAGCTGCGCAAGCCCGACAACAGGGTTTCAAAAATCATGATGCCGAGCAGGCCGATGGCGATCACATCCAGGGTGCTGAGGCCGCGGTGCACCAGCACCTTGTCCATCACCACCTGGAAGAATAAGGGCGTCAGCAGGGCGAATATCTGCAGGACGAAGGACACCAGCAGCACTTCGCCGAGCAGCTTGCGGTATTTGACGATGGCCGGGATAAACCAGCTGAAGTCGAAACGGGCCAGATCGCCGGCCAGCGAAGCTTCAGAGCGGACCAGGATCAGCTCGCCGCTCCAGCGCGCCTGCAGTTCCTCGAAGCTCAGCACCTCGGGGCGCTGGGCCTTGGGATCATGGATCAGCGCCTTGCCGTCGTCGATGCGCGCGATGATGAAAAAGCCGCCGTCTCGGTCGGCGGCCAGCGCAGGGAGTGGCGTGCGATCCAGGCGCTCAACCGTGCTGCGCGCGGCCTTGGCTTTCAGGCCAAGTTTCTTCGCGGCCAGCAACACTTCGGCACGGCCGAACTGGCGGCCGTCTTCGGCGTACTCGTGGGCGAGTTGTTCGGGGGAAGCAGCGACGTTATGGAAGCGGGCGAGCATGACCAGGCAGGCCAGGCCGGTGTCGAGCGCGGTATCGGGCCCGTTGAGCGAGAGATCATTTGGCATTACTGCGTCCATGCACGTACAACGACTGAGCGCCACTACCGAGATAGCAAAACGCCATAAATGAGGGCGGCATACTACCCGCAAATCACCGGGTGTCCTTACCCCCAAATATCGACTGGATCACATTTCAGCCAGCAATGGCAAAGGACTTACAACGCCTCGGCAAGCCCTTACAGCCCCGTCCACAGGACCTACATGGTTCATGCCTTCAAGATAGGGAGACAATTCAGGGGCTGCGTATAAACGTGAAATTTGCCAGTCTTTTAGAGCCCCGAACCGCCTCACCCCTTACGCTTGGCCCAGGCGCCCAGTTCCTTCATCAACGTGCGCTCCTGCTGAGCAATGCCGCGCAGGCGTTCGGCGATGGGGGTGAAATCTGGTGTGGCGGTCTTGTTGCGGCTGGCGCGCACGCAGGCCGAGGCGAATTGGCGCCAGTCGTCGCCGATTGCGGTCAGTTGCGTCGAGGCTTCGCGCAGGCTGGCAGCACCGATTTTCTCCCCGGCTTCCTGCAGGAAGCTGGCGTACATAAAGCGGAAGCCGGCGCCACCGGTGCCGATTTCTTCCTGCATGCGCACGATATGGGTCAGGTACAGGCGGTTGTATTTGCTCTGCGCCGGGTCGAGTTTGGCGATGCGCTGGGCCAGGTGCTGGATGCCGCGGATACCGATCCAGGGCAGCGGCATGCCGTCGAGAATCCGCGTGGTGGAGAGCACGCTGGTGCGGATCAGGCGTTCCCAGTCCTGTTCCAGCGGTACGTCGTCGAGCCAGTACATCAGGCCCTTGGCGGCCAGCGCGCCTTTGGCGAAACGGGCTTTTTGCAAATCTTCCGAAGCGCAGCGCACCGGCTCCTCCAACACCGGGTCGCTGAGCAGGTAGTCATTACCCTCGCGTCCGTATGCCAGGAGGTTGTGGGCGTTGAAGTGGAAACGCATCTCCGGCGGAAAATACGGCAACCAGAACACCGAACTTTGCAAACCGGCCAGGCGCCCACCATCAAGCGCCGCATCCAGAGCCAGGCGGCCCTGCTCGGGGTTGCCAAAGGTCCGGCTGTGCAGGCGCGCACCGAGGCGCTTGCTCAGGGTCTTGATCAGGTGCTTGGGCGGCATGCGGTAGGCGATCAGCGGCATGCCGCTGAGTTTGACGATCGGCAGGTAGGCGAAAGCCAGCCCGGACGCCAGACCGAAAGCCATGGGCTCGCTCATCGGCAGGCCGGCATGGGTCAGCAGGCTGGCCATCACGCCGCTTTCGCAGTGGGCACTCTGGCGGTGTTGGAAGTCAGGGAATGTGCTCAAGTCGGTGCCCCGTAGCGCCGTGCGCAGGGCACGATTCGCGGAAGAAGATTGATAGGTGACGACAGGCTCACGCCCCATCCCGTTGGTAGTCGATCAATTGCTCGACGGGCAGGCCAAAGGCCTCGGCATAGCGGGCCAGGATGGCGGCCGACAAACGCCGATAGATCGACGGGCGGAAGTGTCGGCGAATGCGCCACTGCCACAGACCGCTGATCTGCGAAAGCGCCGGCTCATCGAGGCGGTAGCGGTACATCAGGCATCGCAGTGGCGACTGCTCGCCGCGCTGCCAGGCCGCCAGCGCATCGGCTTCCTGCGCCTGCAACTCGGCCACGGCCAGCTGCGTAGCGTAGGCTTCCGGCTCCCAGCCATCGCTCTGTGCGCCCTGGTAGTGGCCGCTGGCGTCCACCGCATAGACCAGTTTGCTGTGGCCGCCGTAGGTGGAACTGTGATCCTGGGGCACTTCATCAAGCTTCATCGGCGTCGCCCACCACGGTCAATTGCATAAAGGCACTGGAGAAACGCCCGCTTTCCGGGACATAACACAACAGCCGCTGGCCATTGCGCAGCGCGCCGGAGTTGAACAGTTCTTCGAGCATGATGAAGATCGACGCCGCGCCAGTATTGCCCTTGCTGGTCAGGTTGGTGAACCAGCGTTCCTGGGGGATCGGCAGGTCGATATTGGCCAGGCCCTCGGCCAGGCGCTCGCGGAAGTATTCCGAGGAGTAGTGCGGGAGGAAATAATCGATGTCGGCAACGCGCAGTTCGCGGCGCGCCATGATCCGCTTGAGCGTCTCCTCGACGGTGTACTTGACGATGTTTTCGTTGAGCAGCTTCACATCCTGCTTGATCGCCATCACCGACAGGCGGTTACGCGCCTCGCCATCGAAGCGACTCCAGCCCTGCAACCGGCCGTTCTGCATCTCGGCGCCGGCGTACATGCACGGCGGCATGCTGTCGGCGAAGGACAACACATCGATCCAGTCGATGCGCAGGCTCAGACCACGGACGTTGGGCTGGCCCTGCAACCACACCGCACCAGCGCCGTCGGAGAGCATCCAACGCAGGAAATCCTTTTCGAAGGCGATTTCCGGCTGAGTCTGCAGCTGTTCGACACGGCTCTCGTACTCGGCATTGAAGTTATCCGCGCGCATCAGGCTGGAGGCCAACTCCGAGCCGCAGGCCACAGCGTTCTTGCTCTCGCCGCTGGCGACGCTGAGCCAGGCGTATTTCAGCGCGGTCATGCCGCACAGGCAAATGCCAGCGGTGGTCACCACCTCGCACGGCGGATTGCCCAGCTCACCTTGCAGCATCACCGCATGGCCCGGCATCACCTGGTCCGGCGAAGCGGTGCCGGCCACCAGGCAATCCAGCTCGGCCAGTTCGAAACCGGGGCCGAGCAGACCGCGTACGGCGGCGGCGCTGATCTGCGCATTGCTCATGCTCGGCGCGCCGGTCTGCGGGTCGATCGCGTAATGCCGCTGCTGGATGCCGTTGCGCTTGAGCACCAGCTTGCGCGCCCGCGAGGGTTTGCCGCCGACCAGACCGAGGCGCTCTTCCATCTGCTCGTTGCCGACCGGATCGTGCGGCAGGAAAGCGCTGATGCGATTAATGAATACCGGTTGTGCCACGACAATCCCTCAACATTACTCGCCGGACGGGCCGGCGAAGTAGGCCTTCTCACGCGCTATGCGCGCCCTGAACAGCGGCGCCATAAGCTTTTTCAGCAATGCGCTGAGCGGCACCACGGTGACGATCAGGCACAACAGAAAGACGATATACAGCACCAAGCCCGCCCCGCGACGCCGGCTCTGCGGCGGGCCGAGCGCGGCGAGCAGGCGACTCCAGAGCTGGAAACTGCGATTACCGACCTTTTCGCTGGCGATCAGCTTCTCGTCGACACGCACCGCGCCCAGCCCACGCAGCATCGGCTGCTCGATCGGCAGCGCGTCGGCACCAAGACGCTGCGCCATGGCCTCGCCGAAGCGGCTGGCGGCAACAATCTCGGCCTCGTCGATGCCGGCGCGCGGCACCCAGCTGTAGGGTTTCTGCCGCCCGGTGAACAGCCACAACGGCGTCGCCAGGAAGCTCGCGGCGGTGCCGCAGGCATCGGTCAGGGCGATATTGTCCACCAGCCGCGCACCCAGCTCGTGCAGGCGTTGCTTGAGTTTTTCCTGGGCCATCAGCCACATGTTGCGGCAGCCGATCAGCGTCACCACCGGGGCGCCCTTGAGCAGTTGCGCAGCTTCGGGCGAGGCGAGGAAACTGGTCATCGGCTGTGACGGCGAGAGAAACCAGACCTGATAGGCAAGGATCACCAGGTCGTAACGTTGCGCCGGATCGACGGCCAGGGGCAATAGGGGCTGCGGGCGCATCAGTACGGTTTCCGGGAAAATCCGGAAGAAGCCGAGAAACGGCCAGGGGAAGGGGTAAGGCTGGGCGGGCTGCAGGGCAAGAAAATCCACATGGATGTCGGCGCGCTGCAATAATGGTCCGCAGACCGAGCGCATCAGCCGGTCAAGCTGGCCCGTTTGAGAATAATGAACCACCAGAACCTGTCGCATTCCTAGCAACTACCCGCAAAATGAACGAATTATGCCACAGCGAATTCTTCAAACCGTAACCCGCCTGCGCTACGGCCTCCTGTTTACCCTGCTGGCGTTCTGTGCGCCGAGCTATGCCGGTGACATTCTGGTCAATATCGACGCTGAACAGGCCACGGGCACCGTATACCTCGCCCTGGCGCTAGCCGACCAGGATCAATGGCCGGCAACGCCACTGAGGCAAACACAGGTGCAGGATGGCGTCGCGCTGTTCGCCGAGGTGCCGCCGGGGCGCTATGCGCTGCAGGTGTATCGCGACGATAACGGCAACGGCCAACTCGACCTCAGCCCGCGCGGCGTGCCGCTCGAGCCGGTGGGCTTTTCCGCCAATCCCTCACTAGCCCGGGGTAAGCCGAAACCGCTGGCCTGCCTGTTCGAGCATGGCAATGGCGACACCGAATTGCAGATCGAATTACACAGCGCCCGGGCCAAGCGCTGAGGGCAAAGGCCGGCATCTTGAGCCGATCGTCCGCCATCAGGCTGCACAAACACGGGCCGCCTCCGCCCTTCCAGCAGGCAGGGGTGAGATCGCTAAGGGGTTGGCGGCACATCCGCGGCACGCCAGATCAACTCGCTGGTGTCGTAACCGCGCTGCCCGGCCTGTTCCAGCAAGTACGCGCGGGTTTCGGCGGAAACCTCGGGTTCACGCGCCAACAGCCAAAGGTATTTGCGATTCGGGTGGCCGACCAGCGCGGTGCGATAGTCCTCATCCAGGTAGAGCACCCAATATTCGCCGCGGGCCACGCTCGGCAGCAGACGGCTGAACCAGTTATCGAAACGCACCCAGAGTTTGTTGGTTTGCCCTTCGACCTGCGCCACGGCCTCGCCTTGCACCTCCTGCCACTCGCCCTCCTCGGTGCGACAGCGATTGGTCACCCGCAGACGACCATCATCCTGCAGTGCATAGTGCGCCTCGGCCTGCGCGCAATTGCGCTGGAAGAACATCGGCAGGCGCGCCAGTTCGTACCAACGCCCCTGATAGCGCTGCAGGTCGACGGAGGCCACCGTCTGCGGCGGTTCGGCGGCACTCGCCGCCGCAGCGCAAAACAGAGCCAGCGCGACCAGTGCGTGACGGACGCTGCCAGCCCCGGGGAGTTTCACTTGAGCCCCTGACCGGAGAACATCATTACCTTGTCGCCGGCGAACTGCACGCTGATAAAGGTCTTCTCGTCGCCCCAAGTACAGCTGGTCAGGCCGATCGCGCCCGCGCACTCGCTGGGCTTGCCGAGCAGGCTTTCCACTTCGCTCTTGGCCATCCCGCTCTTGAGCTTCGAATAGTTCTCCTGACTGACCTTGCTGCACGCAGCGAGGAACAGGCAGACGCACAGCAACACGAGATTTCGCAACGACATGGTTAACTTCCTGATGGATTGAACATACAGAGCTTGGCACAGCCCCGGCGGCTTCGCGCGGGCTGCGTGCACAGAACGCGCACGGGCCGACCAGCCGAGATGATCTAGAAGCGCGAACCGGGCTCCAGCAAAAAGCCCAGTTCCTCGGCGCTGGAGGCACGTCCGAGAATGGCATTGCGGTGGGGAAAACGCGCGAAGCGGGCAATCACCCGCCGATGACGCTCGGCATAATCGAGGTAATCGTCGAACAGCGGGCGCTCGCTCTGCGCCGCAGCGTCGCGCAATGCGCGGAAGCAGGCAACCGCCTGATCCTGGATCGCCAGGTCCTCGGCATGCTCCAGTACCAGATAGATGAATACCCGCTGAATCGGCGTCAACCGGGCATCCCAGCGCTGCGCCATGCCCTCGCGCACCAACACCTGGGCACGAGCGTCGCCGGCGAAGGCGCGGGGCGTGTCGCGAAAGATCATCCGCGGCAGCTGGTCGAGCAACAGCACATGGGCCAGCCAGCCTTCAGGTTGCTGACCCCAGCCCTGCAATTCGCCAGCGAGGGCCTGCTCGACCAGCTCGGCGAAACGCTCGCGCGCTTCGTCGTCCTGGCTATCCTGCTTGCCGAACCAGAGTTTGCTGCGCGTAGCGGCGATCTCGGCAGGGCCGCTGGCACTGCCGAACCACCAATCGAGCACCTCCCGCCATACCGTCACGGGTTATTCCTGGTGATACCCGGTGACGCGCTCGACTTCCTGCTTGGAGCCGAGGAAGACCGCGACACGCTGATGCAACGAGGTCGGCTGGATATCGAGGATGCGCTGAGTGCCGTTGGTCGCGGCGCCGCCGGCCTGCTCGATGATGAACGACATCGGGTTGGCTTCGTACATCAGGCGCAGCTTGCCGGGCTTCTCCGGCTCGCGGCTGTCGCGCGGGTACATGAAGATGCCGCCACGGGTGAGGATACGGTGCACATCGGCAACCATCGAGGCGATCCAGCGCATGTTGTAGTTCTTTTCCAGCGACCCTTCTTCACCGGCCAGCAACTCGCTCACGTAACGTTGCACCGGCGCTTCCCAGTGACGCTGGTTGGACATGTTGATGGCGAATTCCTGGGTGGTTTCCGGCACGCTGATGTTGTCGTGGGTAAGCACGAAGCTGCCCAGCTCGCGGTCCAGGGTAAAGCCTTTGACGCCATTGCCCAGGGTCAGCAGGAGCATGGTCTGCGGACCGTAGATCGCGTAACCGGCGGCAACCTGCTCGGTGCCCGGCTGAAGGAAGGCTTCCTCGCCGAGGTCGCCGCTCTCGCCATTGCGCTCCGGACAGCGCAGCACCGAGAAGATGGTGCCGACGGAGACGTTGACGTCGATGTTCGAGGAGCCGTCGAGCGGGTCGAATACCAGCAGGTAGGCGCCTTTCGGGTAACGACCGGGAATCTGATAAGCGTTGTCCATTTCCTCGGAGGCCATGCCGGCCAGGTGACCGCCCCACTCGTTGGCTTCGAGGAGAATTTCGTTGGACAGCACGTCGAGTTTCTTCTGAACTTCGCCCTGCACGTTCTCGGTTTCCATGCTGCCAAGCACGCCGCCGAGCGCGCCCTTGGAGACCTGATGGCTGATTGCCTTGCAGGCACGCGCTACGACTTCGATAAGAAAACGCAAATCTGCCGGGGTGTTATGGCTGCGGGTCTGCTCGATAAGGTAGCGACTCAGGGTAACGCGGGACATGGAAGGCTCCGAGAAGGAAGGAAAATCGCGCGCAGTTTAACCTGTTCGGGGCAGCGGCGCCTCTGCCCCAGGATGGAAGGGCGCCGCGCTTGATGCGTGCCTGGCGCCAGAGCCGGTTTAGTGGCTCACTGAAATCGACCGCCCCTGGCCTCGCGAGTTCAGCGCTAAGCGCCACTCGCGAGGCTGTCGACTTATCTGGACTCAGGACGCCCCAGGCTTAGCTAGCAGCAGACTCAAGGCCGTTGGCAGCAACCGATGCCTATAAGCGCCTCCTACTGCCGCCCCTGGTATTTACCAGTCCAAAACCACGGAAAGGTTTACGCCCTGCTGCATATCGTCTTCGCTTTTGCGCAGATTGTAAGCGCCGCGCAATGCCAGATCAGCCGTCAGCTGTTGGCTGAAACCGATGCTGGCGCGGTCCAGGCGATCGTCCGGGGTGTAGCCCTGCAAGGTGAAATCGAGGCTCGGCAAGCTGTTAAGGGCAATCTTCACCTCACTCGTGCCGTCCTCGTATTCTTTTTCACGGGCTATTTCGGCGAACACCTGAGTATTGGCAGTGATTGCCCAACGCCCCTGAAAGCCTACGCCAAGACGCTTGGATTTGCGGGTTTGGTCATCGAAAGTAAGCGCAGTGGAACGCGCGCCCGACTCGGAATAACCATCCACCTCAGTTCGGGCATAATCCGCGCTGATAAAGGGGCTCAGGTGCCAAGTGCTCCCGGGTTGGGCGATGTCGTAACCGAAGCGCCCACTGACCGCCCAAAGATCGCCATCGGTATCGCCTTTCTCGCTGCGCTTCGCCACGCCCAGATCGAAGCTGCGCTGCAGGTCATCGTAATCGAGCTTACCCACACTCGCGGAGACGTCGCCCCACCAGCGATTGTGCTGATACTGAGCAAAAGCACTCAGCAGGTAGCTGCGCAGATCGTAATCCGAGGCACCAGCTTCTAACTCCTGCTTATCCAACCCCAGGGCTACCCCTAGGCGCCAAGCCTCATGCAGGCGATAGCTGGCCCCCAAATTCAGGCTATAACCGTCACCGTCTGCGCTAGTCGTAGCACTTTGGCGATCGAAGTCCTGGCGTTGGCCGCCAGCGGTTACGAAGGAGCGAACCTGACCCACGTCCTGCCAGGCATCCCAATCCGCGAGCCATTGGCTACGCAGTTGCCCTTGATGAGCGCGCAATACACCTTGGGCCATTTCCGGCAGCAGGGTTATTTCATAGGGTGCAGCCAGCAAGGAATAGGCGTAATCAGCAATTATCTGCTGCCCGGTAATAGTCGGATGCACGCTATCGTTGAACATCAGACGGGTCGGATCAGGTGTGGCGCTATTGATGCCGTTAGCCGCGCTTTCGTTGGCACAGCCATCGAAACAAACGAGAGATAAGTTCTCATTAGGATCCAACCCGAAAGCAGTTGGGTCGGCAATGGCTTCACGCACCAATAAAGGCACGTTTAACGGAATTATCTCAGCATCAATGCCAGCCAGCTGGCGAACGAGCTCGTTGTTGAACTCTGCCGCGAGAGGCTCGATAAAACCGGACAACCCTGCACCTAGCGCAAAAGGAGTCTGACTCACATCGCCCAGTAACGGCACCATTATGTAGCGCGCCCCAGCGGCCTGTAGCGCACGGACGCTATCTCCCAGGCGTACGGCAGATGCCTGAGCCTGCGGTAGGCTGAGGATCAGCCCATCGAGAAAGTCATTGCCGCCGCCGTTCACGTAGAACAGCGTATTGGGGTCCAGAGACTGACCGTTATTCGCCAGCTCAACCAGATAGCCTGGGCGGGTACGCAAATTGGTGCCATCGGTCAGTTCGACGACCGAGCCCTCGCCACTGCCGGTTATCGAATCAAAAATCTGCGCAGTTGTATTGCCGCCTACTGCGTAGTTGGTTCCATCGGGCAATCCCAAGGCCAAATTGACTGGAGAGGTGGACCCTGTGAGCGAACCGAGGCCCAAACGCTCACTGAGCAACATGGTGGCATTAGCAGCAAAAATCTCCCCATTTCCGGATTGAAAGGTTGGGCCTACCCGGTTGGTGAAACGCCTGGTCGAACCAGCAGGCCCGCCTAAATCCTCGAACTGGCCGGCATCACTCAGGCTGTCACCGAAAACGACCAGGCCGGAATAAGGCGAGGCAACGGCTATGGAGGTTGCAGATGCAAGCAGGCAAGCCGCTGCCAACGGAGTCAGAAGTCGTTTCACTGGATACCCCTAGAATTATTGTTATTCGACCGGTCAAGAATGTAGTGCGATTTGTGACGCTTTGCACTATCTGGCGCAGCGCCTCACCCATTTGGGTGAGGCGTCTTGACACGACGAAAGGAAGTTTTTTTCTGACTCAAGGCGCCGCAGGCTTGGCCCGTAGCAGGCTCAGGGCCATCAGCACGAGCAGACCGACCCCCACCAGCAATACCGCCCACAAGCCCAGGCGCTTCCACTCCAGGCGTTCGGCCTGTGCGGCGCCAGCGGCAGCGACTTCAACCACAGGCGTCTCGACCGCCTGGGCGATGCCCAGGCTGGCCAGACGCTGCTCGTCATAGCCGGGAATCAGGGTACTTAGCGGCAGACTCGCCGCCTTACCCGCCGGGTTGCCAACGGCCAGCACATAGGGTGGCGTGCCACGGGCGAGAAACACCACCTGAGTGGAACGGATGCCGACGCGAATGCTCGGTGCCTCACTACCCAGGCCGCCGCCCCGCTCGTCCACTTTCAACTGGAGTTGCTGCACCGGGGCGCCATACAACTCCAGCTCGTCGTGCAGCACTTCCTTGCCGTCCTGAGGCAGACGATACAGCAGGCCGCGCGCCAATGGCTGCCATTGCACCTTGCCCTCGTAACGACCAGCCAGGCTTACCGGCGCCAGGGTGTTGGCCTGGGGCAGCTCGATCCGCACCCGCTGCAGTGGCAAGGCCAGAGGCAATTCCCAGGTGTACTGCCCGGCCTTGACGCTACTCGGCAGTATCTCCGCCGACCATGTCAGGGGCGCGGGAAGCATGTCGCTGGTAGCGCTGAGCACCCGCGCGGAAAGCAACTGCGGCGCCTGCCGCGGGGCGCTCCAAAGCAGACGCAGGTAGCGTGCGGTTTGCCCCGGCAGGGCGACTTCACGCTGATCGATACGCTCATCGGCAAACGACAGCCTGGCTATTTGCCCATCGCCCCACGCGCGCCATTGCTGCAAATCGTCGCTGGCCTCGATGGAGAAACGCTGGAAGCCCTCGCTCTCGGCACTCCAGTCGAGGATCAGCTTGCGCAACGGCGCGTCGACGGCACTGGTGTCGAGCAACCAACCACGCAGCACCTGTTCGTTGCCGCCTTGCGCGGTCTCGGGCACCACCTCGACCAGAGTGCCGCTGCTGCTGCGCTGCACCCGCACACTGGGGCTCTGCTCGGTATTCAAGGGGCCGCGCAGGGGGAACCATTTGACCGCTGTGTCGTTCTGCGTCTCGCTTTGCCGGGCGCTACCCAGAGTCAGCGCATAAGCCTGGGCCTGGCCCTCGGCATTGAATACCCGCAGGTCGCGCAGATCGGAATAGCGCGCGCCCAGGTGCAATGCCATGGGCAATTCCAGGCGGTACCAGGGCCCCTCACCGCTCAGCGTCAGCGGTGTCTGCAGGGCGTAGTCGCCGACGTTTTCCTGCGCTGGCGCCAGCAGCGGCAACGCGACCATCAGCGCCAGGACCGCTCCACGTACTATCTTGATACCGCTCATGCCTGCACCTGCTCCGTCTCATGCGCCGCCCGCTTCGGCGGTAATGGCGCGAAATACCCGACCACCAACAGCAATACGCCAACCCCGATAAACGAGATGATGCGCTCCAGACCGCCCCGGTTGCCCAGCTCGACGAAGAACAGCTTGGCCACCACGATGCCGATCAACGCGGCACCCAACAACCACAGCTCACGGCGTTCGCGCAGGTGGCCGACGATCATCAGCGGCAGGGCGATCAGGGTCCAGACGATCGACAGCCCCGCCTGCACCAGCATCGATGCGAGTAACGCATCCAGCTGATAAGCCACCCCACCCCAATGGTGGGCGGTGCGGAACACAGCGGCGGTCAACAGGGCGAACAGCGAGGCCCCGGCAATGACCTGGGCCAGCTGCCCCCCGCACCAATGGGCGATGCCCAGAGTCGGCAAGGCGCTACGCAGCCACTCATAAAGCGCGAACAGCACAATCAGCAAGCCCAGCTCCAGCGGGTTGATCAGCGGAACATAGGGCAAGGGTTCGGCCGCGCCGTCGCTGGCCATATTGGCCAGCCAGAACCAGCCGAGCATCAACAGCGCCAACGGCGCCGCGGCCAGCAGGCGGTACTCGCGCGGATAGGCCGACACCGGCCAAGGCCATTGGCGGGGCATCGACATCAGCAGCAGATACAGGCTCGGCAGCAACGCCCAGCCCAGCCAGCGCCAGGCGTTGTAATGCTCGGACAGCACGTACAGCAGATAGCGCAATTCCAACGCCAGCACGCCGAGGATCAACCAGCAGCCGAGCACATGGGCGGCGCTCAAGGCGCCGGCCGGCAACAGTGTGCTCAGGCGACGCAACGACAGCAGGTGCACAGCGAACAGCGCGCCCCAAGCCAGCCAGCCGAAATTCGCCGCTGGGTGATAAGTCGAGTGCCCGGCATACAACAGGATTACAGCGGCGACCGGCACCAGCAACGTGCACAGCAACGCCATGGCACGCCATCGCGCGCGCAACGCCACCAACATCCAAACGGCCACACTCGCGGCGGCGGCCAGCAGCAACAGCGGCGAGCCGAACGCCTGCGGGGCAAAACGCAGGATTTCACCAATCAAGGCCAGCGCCCACCAACCAGCGCCCCATACCAACAGCAGTTGCGACAGGCGTTGCAGGCTCAGACTCGGCAATACACCCTGCTGCTCGCGCTTCGCGACCTGCTGCAGACGCCAGGCGCCGATCAACGCGGCGATGGCCAACACCGCCGGGGTCCAGAAGCCGGCATGAGCCAGCGGACGCAAGCCTTCACTGCTCAACTGCGCGAACAACAGCGGGCTGGCGAACAGGAAGGACACACCGCCGACCACCTGCAGCAGCAAGCCGAAGGCGAAACTGGCGCGTTGCTGCAAATGCAAACTGAGCCAGATGATCAGCAAGCCACTGCCACCCCAGACTGCACTGGCGCTCTGCCAGGGCAAGACGAACAGCACCGCCAGATTGATGAATACCAGGCCGACCAGCAGCACCAGCGACAAGCCGCGCATTAGATTGCGGTCGCTGCTGACCTGTTTGTCGCGAGCCGCCAAAAGCATGCCGCCGATCAGTGCCAGACCGATCAGCGAGGCTGTCATCAGGCTGCGCCAGCCGGTACCAAATGCTCCGGCACCGATTCCCGAAGCGCCATCCAATTGCAACAGGAACAGCGCACCGCCGAGCAGCTGCACGGCAAAGGCGCTGAACAGAAAGCTGCGCGACTGCAGACGCAGGCCGGCGAAGATCGTGCCCAGCCCCGCCAGCGCCCAACTGATCGCCGTGGCCTCAGTGTCGAAGCACAGCGGCGCGATCAGATAGAGAAAGGCCAGGCCCGCGCAGGCCAGCACCGGCATGCCACGACGCTCCCAGGCCGAGGATTGCTCATCGCGGGCCTGGCGCAGATTGCGGAAACTGAACAGCAAAGCAACGCCGAGCATCAGCGCACCGAGCGCCGGGCCGGCGAGCACGGTGTCGACGCCTTGACGCAGCTCGCCGATAAACGCCAGCGCCGCCCCCGCCTGCAGCAACAAGGCGAAGGCGCGGGCCAAACTGCGCCGCTGACGCAGCCCCATCCAGAAGATCCCGGCGCCCTCCACCGCCCAGGCCGCGGAGGTCCAGCGTGCATCCAGGCCCAAGGGGATCGCCAAGGTGCCGAACACCACACCCAGCGCCATGCAGGTTTCCACCAACAACAAGGCACGCCCTGCGGTGCGCCCGGCCAACAGACGCGCCAGGCCCATATAGAACAGCCCCAGCGCCAGAGCGCTGAACGCCGCAGCGAGTTCAAGATGCTGAACCATGGCGAATTGCAAGCCGAAGCCAATCAGCGGTGGACCGAACAGCACGGTGCCGTCGACATAATCGCCCTGGCGCGCCGACCAGCGCAGCAACTCGTCGCGCTCGGCCGGCGCATCCGCCGCCTCGCGCAGCTTGCGTCGGGCGAACAGCAGGCCGATGGCCACGTACATGAGGAAGAACAGCACCAGGAACGGCTCGGTGCTCCAGAGCAACTCCGGCGTGTAGGAACGCAACCCCCAGGCGAAACCGATGCCGAAAGTACCGACGAAGCCGATCAGATTGAGCAAACGCCAGGCCTTGAACCAGGCAATGGCGAAAATCCCGCTGTTGAGCAGGATGAAATAGGAGAACAGCGCGACATGGTTGCCGCTGCCGGTCGAGGTCAGGATAGGCGCAGCGAAACCGCCGAGCGCCGCTGCCGCGGCCAGGCCCAGGGCGTTCTGCGCCACCGCGAGAATCGCCGAGCAAATCGTAACCGCCACCAGCAGCCCAAGGGCGACTTTTGGATCGAGCAAGGGATGCAGGCGCATGGCGGCGAACACCGTCAAATACATCACCGCGATACCGGCGCCTTGCAACATCAAGCCGTAGTTCGGGTTGCGCAAGCGCAGCCACCAGCCCAGACCGAGCAGGACCACGGCGCTGGCGGCAACCCCGGCATAGCGCATTTCGACTGGAACAACCATGCCTTCGGTGGCGTAGCGCAGAAGGAAGGCCAAGCCAAGGAACAACAACACCACGCCGATACGCAACACGGTGTTGCCGCCAAATAACCAGGCCTTGGCCATATCGATGGCACGCTCGATCGGCGAGGGTTCGCGCGGCTTCTTCGGCGCGGCGGGACGGGCGATTGGAGGCGGCGTCGCCACCTTTGCAGCGTTCGCGACCGGCTCAGCGCGCCGATCGATTTCGGGCTGACCGCTTGCGGACTGACTTGCCTCGGACTGAACGGTCTCTGAGGGAACGGCCGCAGACGAATGGGCGTCGAACGAACCGAGCGGCGGCGATTGGAAATCGAGCGTCCAGTCCAGCTCCGGTTGAGCCTCGGCGGTTTGCGCCGACTGCGCCGTTACTGGCGGCTCGGCGAGTGGCGTCACGGCCTCGACAGGTGCGCTCGGTGCAGCCTGGACCGGACCCGGCGCAGCGGTCTGCTCCAGCTTGAGCAGACGTTCGTAAAGTGCCGTGGTGCCTTGTTCGAAGCGCATGGAGAAGGCCTTGAGCTGGCCCATCAGCGCCGTATTACGCTTTTCCAGTTGCTGCAGTTTGAGCGCCTGGCCAATGGCCAAGCCGACCACGGCACCGAGAATCGCCCCGATCACCGACTCGTCGGCCAAGGCGCCCAACACCAACCCTACCAGCATGAAGATCCATTGCATGCAGTGCGTTCCTACTCAGGTAATTCCAGGCCAGCAATTCCGCGCTAGTGGCCAGATACTGGCCAGAACCGGCACGCAGTATAAGGGCTCGTCTCGCCACTACCCATAGAGACGATGCTGGGCCTATCACAGACACAGAAGATAGTTTTTGCGACCGACTCAGCCGAACTGAGCGGGAAGCCAAAGGGCAAACCACGACCAACCGGCGGATAGTCGCTCACAAGTGGCTGAAGGCCGCTATTATCGCCCGCCGTTCCACTGACTCTTGCCGACTTCCATGAAAAACAACCTGATCGCCGCCGCCGAACTCGACCGCCTGGAAACCTGGGCCAAATACACCGGCGATATGTGCCACAGCTGCAACTCCACCTGCTGCACCCTGCCGGTGGAGGTGCGCATCGGCGACCTGATCCGCATCGGTGTAGTCGATGAATTCGAGCGCGGCGAACCGCCAAGGAATATCGCCAAGCGTCTACAAAAAGACGGCATCGTCGAGCGCTTCAATCAAAAGTCAGGAATCTTCACCCTGACGCGCATGAGCAATAACGATTGCCTGTACCTCGACCGAAAATCTCGACTGTGTACCATTTACGACAAACGACCGGACACTTGTCGTAATCATCCGAAGGTCGGGCCCCGTCCCGGCTACTGCGCCTACCAGCCAAAAACCGCGAACTAGAGCACTGTCTGCCCAGGCAATCTGGGCCTTTTTCAGGCCCATTGCGCTTTATTTACGCGCACGCGATGGTGTCAAACTGCCACTTTATTTACGGAATAAGTACCATCTTTCTTAGCACTATTCCATCTATGTCAAGTTATTGACTACTTCCTGCACGCTGTTAGCCTAAGGCCGTAATCTTGACGCGACACAGTCTAATTCGCTCTCATACGCAGTGACGCGAGTGGGAAGCAGACGCTGTCATCAAAGCAAAAAAACAAGTAGTGCATCCAAACAGAACGGCGACGGACTTAGCTGCAGTCTCTGCAGCCGCTCGCCTTACGCCACCGCGAAAGTGGCGATTATCTGCCCAAAACTGATCTTCGACTGGTGTCACGACAGCTGGTTTCGTTCGCCTCGAAATTGATCGTCATATGGGAACCGTAGGGAGATGGGCCAAATGCGTATCAGTATCTTTGGGTTGGGTTATGTCGGAGCCGTGTGTGCAGGTTGCCTTTCGGCGCGCGGCCATCATGTGATCGGCGTGGATATCTCGCCGAGCAAAATCGCTCTGATCAATCAGGGCAAATCGCCAATCGTCGAGCCGGGCCTCGGCGAGCTGCTGCAAAGCGGCGTCAATTCCGGGCGGCTATACGGCACCACCGATGTCGAGGCCGCCGTCCTCGCCAGCGAACTGTCGTTTATCGCGGTCGGCACGCCAAGCAAACGCAATGGCGATCTCGACCTCGGCTACATGGAGTCGGTGTGCACGCAGATCGGCACTGCGCTACGCGAGAAGAGCGCCCGGCATACCGTGGTGGTGCGCAGCACGGTCCTGCCGGGCACGGTGAAGAACGTGGTGATCCCGCTGATCGAGGCGGCTTCGGGGAAAACCGCCGGCGTCGATTTCGGCGTCGCCACCAACCCCGAATTCCTTCGTGAAAGCACCGCGATCAAGGATTACGACTTCCCCGCGATGACCGTGATCGGCGAGCTGGATCCGCAATCGGGTGACTTGCTCGAGCAGCTGTACAGCGAGCTGGACGCACCGATTATTCGCAAGTCGATCGAAGTCGCCGAGATGATCAAGTACACCTGCAATGTGTGGCACGCCACCAAGGTGACCTTCGCCAACGAGATCGGCAATATCGCCAAGGCGGCGGGCGTAGACGGCCGCGAGGTGATGGACGTGATCTGCCAGGATCACAAACTCAATCTGTCCAAGTACTACATGACACCTGGCTTCGCCTTCGGCGGTTCCTGCCTGCCCAAGGATGTGCGCGCGCTGACCTACCGCGCCGCACAGATGGACGTGCAGCACCCATTGCTCGGCGCCATCATGCCGAGCAACCGGATTCAGGTGCAGCGCGCCTTCGACATGGTATCCAGTTGCGACAAGCGCAAGATCGGCCTGCTTGGCCTGAGTTTCAAGGCAGGCACGGACGACCTGCGCGAAAGCCCCCTGGTCGAGCTGGCGGAAATGCTGATCGGCAAGGGCTATGACCTGCGCATTTTCGACAGCAACGTCGAATACGCCCGGGTAATGGGCGCCAACAAGGAATACATCGAGTCGAAAATCCCTCATGTTTCCTCGCTTCTGCATTCCGAGCTGAACGAGGTAGTCGAGTCATCCGATGTGCTGATTATCGGCAACGGCGATCGCCGTTTCGCCGAAGTACTGAACAAGGTCAGTAGTGACAAACAGGTCATCGACCTTGTGGGCTTCCTGTCCAGTACCGCCTGCGCGAACCACCAGGGCATTTGCTGGTAACCGCTCGGCACGCATCACACATTCAAGGAGCACGACCATGATCCCAGTCATTCTCTCGGGCGGCAGCGGTTCCCGACTCTGGCCGCTGTCACGCAAGCTTTATCCCAAGCAGTTTCTGACCCTGTCCGGATCGCACACGCTGTTTCAGCAAACCCTGCTGCGGCTGAATGACGAGCAGATGGCGGCGCCCATTGTGGTGTGCAACGAGGAGCATCGCTTCATCGTCGGCGAGCAGCTCGCCGAAATTGGCTGCGAGGCCCAGGCGGTATTGCTCGAACCTTTCGGCCGCAACACCGCGCCGGCGATCGCCATTGCGGCGATGAAACTGATGGCCGAAGGGCGCGATGAATTGCTGCTGGTACTGCCCGCCGATCACCTGATCGGCGATCGAGATGCCCTGCATGCGGCGCTGACGCTGGGCCGCAGTGCCGCCGAACGCGGCGAGATGGTGCTGTTCGGCGTGCCGGCGAACAAGCCGGAAACCGGCTACGGCTACATCAAGAGCAATCCGAGCCCGGAGCGGTTGCCCAACGGAGTGTTGGCCGTCGAACGGTTCGTCGAGAAGCCAAGCCTGAGCAAAGCCTGTGAATTCGTCGCCAGCGGCGATTATTTCTGGAACAGCGGCATGTTCCTGTTCCGCAGCAGCCGCTACCTGGAAGAGTTGAAACGCCACGAACCGGATATCTATGACACCTGCGTACTGGCGCTGGAGCGCAGCAGCGAGGATGACGCCTATGTGCTGATCGACTCGGCCACGTTCGCCTGCTGCCCGGAAAACTCCATCGACTACGCGGTAATGGAAAAAACCGAGCGTGCCTGCGTGGTACCGCTGGATGCGGGCTGGAGCGACATCGGCTGCTGGTCTTCGCTGTGGGATGTGCAGGACAAGGACGCCCAGGGCAATGCAGCGACAGGCGACGTGCTGATGGAGGACTGCCGCAACTGTCTGGTGCACAGCACCGACAAACTGGTCACCCTGATCGGCCTCGACGACCTCGTGGTGGTGGAAACCAAGGATGCGGTGATGATCGCTCCGCGCGAACGCGCCCAGGAAGTCAAGCAGCTGGTCAATACCCTGACCGCCCAAGGCCGCCCGGAAACCCAGAAGCACAGCCAGGTTTACCGGCCTTGGGGCGCTTACGACTCGGTGGATGTCGGCTCGCGCTTCCAGGTCAAGCACATCTCGGTCAAGCCCGGTGCGCAGCTCTCTCTGCAGATGCATCACCATCGCGCCGAACACTGGATCGTGGTCTCGGGCACCGCCCAGGTGACGTGCGACGACAGAACCTTTCTGCTTACCGAAAACCAGTCGACCTATATCCCTATCGCTTCGGTGCATCGTCTGGCCAACCCGGGAAGGATTCCCCTGGAAATCATCGAAGTGCAATCCGGCAGTTACCTCGGCGAGGACGACATCCAGCGGCTGGAAGACGTCTATGGGCGCACCAGCGAACGGCGCGATACGGAGCGCGTGCTGGTGAAGTCCTGACGCGATGCGTGAGCACTGGCGCCGCCCAACGACGCCATGCGCATGACACCTTCTAGGTAAAACCTGGCCGCACGCCTGGCGCTGACGGCAATCATGTTGAACGAACCTTTCGGGATGAGGGGTAGGCTATGAAATTCGGAACGGGACGCCCCGCCAACGCCGCACGCTCGAGCGGCTACGCCATGGCCTCAGGTCGAGGACCGCAGGCCGGGTACGCGGCCATCAAGGAGCAGCGCAACCATGCATGAGTCGCCTCGCAACGGCTCGGCGCCGACGCTGCATGATTTCTGCGTCGGCCTGTTCGCCTGGTGCCTGCTGTTCACCTGCCTGACGCTGCTCGGCGAACTGCTCGAGCCCGCACTGCTCGACCCCCATCACAAGAA
Organism: uncultured Pseudomonas sp.; assembly: GCA_966210435.1. GTDB lineage: Bacteria > Pseudomonadota > Gammaproteobacteria > Pseudomonadales > Pseudomonadaceae > Aquipseudomonas. Next base: position 24,445 of record CBIHLF010000042.1, read on the forward strand.
GTTCATCTTGCTGATCGGTGCACTCGGCAGCTGGCGCTACGGCAACGCCATCAATCACTACCTGCGCGGCATGTATTTCCTGCACTGGCGCTTTCCGGCGATGCGCAAGGCGGTGGAACGCCTGGGCCCGGCGCTGCTGCCATCGCAGCTGTTCATGGTGGTCACCAGTTTCCGCATCCCCGCGCAAACCACGTTCAAGGTCTATCAGTCGGTATTCCAGGAAATCCAGCGGCTGCCGGTGCCCTGCACGGTGATCGCTTCGATCGTCGAAAAGGGCGACGAAGACCTGATCAAGCAGATCATGCGCCGCGAAGTCCGGAACCGCCGCGACATCAAGCTGGTTATCGTCCGCGCCCGCGGCACCGGCAAGCGCGACGGCCTGGCTCACGCGTTCCGCGCGTTGTCGCGGCAGATGCCGGATAGCGACGCGGTGGTCGGCGTGGTCGATGGCGATACCATGCTGCTGCCGCGCTGCGTGGAGAACGCGGTGAAGTTTTTCGCCTTCCTGCCCAATGTCGGCGGCATTACCACCAATGAATTCTGCGAAGTCGAAGGCGGCAAGCTGATCCGCGAATGGCATTCGCTGCGCTTCGTTCAGCGCCACATCAATATGTGCTCGATGGCCCTGTCGCGACGCGTGCTGACCATGACCGGACGGCTGTCGTTCTTCCGCGCCAGCGTGGTGACCGAGCCGGACTTCATCAAGGATGTCGAAGCGGACTTTCTCCAGCACTGGCGTCTCGGGCGCTTCCAGTTCCTCACCGGGGACGACAAATCGTCCTGGTTCAGCCTGATGCGAGCCGGCTGGGACACCTTCTACGTTCCCGACAGCAACACCCTCACGGTCGAGCATCCACCAGACAGCAACTTCCTGCGCGCCACCCGGCAACTGATGTTCCGCTGGTACGGCAATTCACTACGGCAGAATTTTCGTGCCACCCGCCTGCTCGGCTTTCGCCAACTGGGATTGTTCACCATGTACGTGCTGTACGACCAACGCGTGTCGATGTGGACCAGCCTGCTCGGCCTGACCGCATCCCTGATCGGCGCCCTGCTGTTCGGCGCGCAGATCCTGCTCGGCTACCTGTTCTGGGTGCTGCTGTCACGCACCCTGGTCACGTTGCTCATGCTGTTCAGCAAGCACCACGTCGACCCGCTCTACCCGCTGGTCCTCTATTACAACCAGATCCTCGGATCGCTGATGAAGGTCTACGCGCTGTTCCATATGGATCAACAGAGCTGGACCCGGCAGAAGACCACCTTGAGCGGAGGCGCCGCCGGGCTCGACCTGGCGCTCAACCGCTGGACTTCCAAAGCCATGCTGGCATCCGCCGTTTCACTGTTTTTTGGCGTCGTCGCCCTGCTGCTACAAGCCAACCAATCTTAAATCGCGAGGCGAACCCCCATGAACACAGTCAGTAACCTGTCCGCCAATATGGTTCACGAAGCGGTCGACGAGCGCCAGCATGTGCGCACCAAGATCCCCGCCAAGGTCACCCTGAGCGGCAGCATCCCCCCGACCGAGTGCCAGATCGAGGACATTTCCCTCGGCGGCGCCGGCCTGCGCTGCGGCATGCCGCTCAAGCTCGGCAGCCTGCTGTTCGCCTCGATTCATCTGCGCTTGAACGCCATCGTTCTGAATATCGACGCCAAGGTCAAAGTGGTGTCGCAACGTGAAGAACTGCTGGGGATCGAGTTCGTCGAACTCGACGAGCAGAAGCGAGACATCCTGCGCTATATCCTCAGCGCCTACATGGCCGGCGATATCGCCGACATCAATGGCCTGCTGCATGTGCTGCAGCGGGAAAACTACATCAAGCAGCGCAAGCAGAAGCTGAGCATTCCGCGCACGCTCTGGGAACGCTTGCGCGCCGGGCTCGGCAGCCTGATGTTCCTCTGCGCCGGGCTGCTCCTGGCCGGCGTGCTGTTCCACAAGCTGTACCTGCTGTTCTTCCATGTCGCCGCGAGTCAGGCGCTGGTCAGCAGCGATGCCTATGTGGTCAGCATGCCGGAGAACGGCTACGTCAAGCTGCTGGTCGAGCCACATCAGCGGGTCTCCGTGGGCCAGCCGATCGCCAGCGTCTCCACCCAGCTGGCGACCAGCATCAACACCCCGGCGGATCTCGAAGCCCTGACACGCCTGGCCCCGGCCGACAGCCAGGCGCTGCTCAACCGTTCGCTGATCGAGACGGTGATCGCCAGCCCCTGCGATTGCGAAGTGTATTTCCCCACCAAGCGTATGGATGGCTACGCCTACAAGTTCGACGAACTGGCGCACCTGCTGCCGGTCGACGAGGACCTGGTCGTCAAGGCCAGCTTCCCCTTCGAGCGGCTCAAGGATGTCAGCCGCGTCGACTCGATCCAGCTCAGCCTGTTCGGCAGCAATACGCCGATTGCCGGCACCGTGGTCGACTCGGCGCTGAACACCCTGAATCAGGCGCTGGAATTGACTATCCGCCCCGATCAGCCGCTGCCGCGAGACAGCTACCGCAAGCCGCTGGCGGTCGATGTCTATCTCGGTCTGCCGTTCACCGCGGCGCAAGTCGACAGTCTCTAGGGCCGAGCCATGTACCCGCCGAAATCACTGCGCATGCTGCTGTGCACCTGCGCCCTGGTCAGTCTGCTGACGACCACGGCGCAGGCCGAGAGCCTGGCGCAAATTCGCTACCGGCTGTTCCAGGACCCGGCCGCAGAGGTCGAACCGCAACTGCGCGAGCTCGCCAGCCGCGGCGACCACGCCGCGCAATTGCTGCTGGCCAACCACCTGTCCGGCTCGAGCAGCGCACAGCGGGTCGGCGAAGCCATCGAGCTGTACCAGCGCGCGTTCGACCAGGGCCACGGCGAACTCGCCGCGCTGGGCCGCCTGGCCAGCGTGGTAGCGAACAACAACCACTATCGCAGGCGCACCCAGGCGTTCTTCCAGGATGCCGTGCAGCGCTATCCGCAGCTGCGCGATTTCGACAGCCTGTCGACCACCCTGGAGGTGTTCCTGGTCTACCCCGAAGACTTCCAGCCCGCCCAGGTCGCAGAGCTGATCGAGCTCTACCGGCGCGCCTGCGTCAAAGACTGTATCAGCCTCACCTACCGCGGAGCACTGGCCGAAAAGCAGGGCCAGCCGAGCAAGGCGGAAGGTTATTACCGGCGGGCGATGCTCGAGGATCCGCGCGCTGTGGATCGCTATTACCAGATTCTCGGCGAGCGCCAGGACGAGGTGTTCCAGGCCTACGCCAAGAGCCTGAGCGAGCGCATGGACGAGCTCCCGCTAGGCGTGGTGCAGGGCATCGGCAGCCTGCTCAGCGGGATTGCCGGCGAAAAGGAAAACAACGGTGCGCTGACCTGGCTGAACTATGCCGTCGAGCATGGTTCGGTGGCGGCGATGCAGTCCAAGGCCAGTTACATGATGGCCCTGGCCACAGAGTACGACCCGACCGACGTGTTCGCCCTGCTCGACCGCATCGAGGCGCAGCAACCGCAACAGGGCCGAGCCCTGCGCGCCTCGGCCTACCTGGTGCGCGCCTGGCAATCGACACTCGACCCTTACAAGGCCTACGAGCTGATTCGCGGCCTGCTCGATGAAGGCTACCAGAACGCCTACCTCAACCTCGGCGAACTCTACAGCATGGGCGGCCTCGACGAAGTCGATCAGTTGCAGGCGATCCAGGCCTACCAGCAGCTCACCGAGCAGGGCGTCGCCTCGGCCTTCTACCGCATCGCCAGGATCTACAACCGCGGCAAGGGCATCTGCCACGACAAGGCCAAGGCCTATGCCTACGCCCGCATCGCCGTGGATTACGGCGAACTGGGCGCACGCCAATTACTTGGTGAACTGGAGACCGAGATCAGCCCCCAGGAGCTGGCCGAGGCGCAGCACGCGCGTGAAGACATTCTCAAGAACGTGAAGATCTAGCGATGGGGACGATCCATATGCCAAGCAGCCGTATGCCACACAACACGAGCGGGGGAAGGCTGCGTTACCTGGGCCTGGCCCTGCTGCTGAGCGGCGCACTGGCCCAGGCCCAGGAGGCCGATGCGCCGGCCGAGCCCGCGTCTGCCGAAGATTCCGGTTCGGCTTTCGATGCCTTCGAAGTCCACCATAAATTCAGCGTGCAAGGCGGTTACGGTCCACAGGACTCGACCCTCGGTCTGGATTACGAGCCCTTTTACGGGGTGCGCTACGAGCCTTCGCTATCCTGGTTCAGCCCACAGGCCGAATGGCCGACCTGGCAGGGCTTTGCGCGCCTGTGGTTCAACTACAACTCCAGCCAGGCCAGCACACCCTTCCAGGAACAGAACCCGGCTCGTGAGCTGCCCGAGGTCGAACACTTCAACAGCGAGCTGCGCGAGTTCTATCTCAAACGCAACCTGCTCGGCGGCGACCCGCGCTTTTCCCTGAGTGTCGGTCGGCAACGCTATGCCGACTATTACGGCATCTGGTGGGACGACAGCCTGGAATCGCTGCGCTTCAACTACGTCGACGACTTCGCCAGCGGTTTTCTCGCCGTCGGCCAGCGTTTCTATAACTACAACAGCGACGCCAACAGCCTGGAGGACAGTAATCGTTCGATCCTCTACGGCCTCGGCGAGTACAGCTGGCGCTGGCATCCGCAACACTGGGCCGGCGTGCGCGCGCTGCTGGAGTACGACCACTCCGGCGACGACGTGAACGACCCCAGCGACTTCAAGGGCGAACGCGCCGGTCTGTTCGCCCATGGCGACGACCTGCGCTGGGGGGTGATCAGCGATTACCGGATGGAGCTGGCGCTGCTCGAGGGTCACTACGACACCATCGATGCCGGTACCAGCGAACGGCGGCGCAACAGCAGTGGCTGGGTCGTGCTCGGCGACCTCGGCAAGCGCTTCGACAGCTGGCCCTGGCAGCCGCGGATAGCCCTGCGCGGCGGCATCACCGACAAACCGAGCAATGAGTTCGACGGTTTCGGCTTCAACGACCTGCAGTCCGACCGGGTCAGCGGGGAAGAAACCTATGCCAGCGGCCTGCTCGGTTCATTCATCGGCATCAACCTGCGCAACCTGGCGTTCTACGGCATCGCCGTGGAAACCCGGCCCCGGCCCAGGCATTACTTCGACCTGCGTTTTTCCGATCTGTACTTGCGCGACGGCAAGGGCGAACTGCCGCTGCGGGTGTCGCCCGAGCTGGCCGGGGCTCTCACCGGCGACAAGTCGCTCGGCCGCGTGCTCGACCTCAATTACTACTGGGAAATGTTCCCCACCGCGCTGGATGGCAGGCAACTCAACGTCGATCTGCTGATCAGCGGCGGCTATTTCATGGCCGGCGATGCCGTACTCGGCCTGGATGACGACTATCAACTCTCTTTCGGCGCGGTTCTGCGCTACTAACGGATTAGCCAAGGTGCGGCCATGATTTTCACATCGAATGTTTTCGTCTTTCTGTTTCTACCGTTGTTCCTGCTGGTTTATTACCTGGTCAGGGACTCCTGGCGGTCCCACGTGATCGTGGTCGGTAGCTATGCCTTCTATGCCTGGTGGCGACCGGACTTCCTTCTGCTGTTCGTGGCCATTTCCTACTGGAACTACTGGTTCGGCATCCGTATCAAGGAGCGCCTGAACAATGGCGACAAGCCAGGCGCGAAGCGCCTGTTGACGATCGGCGTGGTCGGCGACCTGCTCACCCTCGGCTACTTCAAGTACACCAACTTCGGTGTCGAGGTGATCACCAACCTGCTGGAGCCGATGGGCATCAATACCTTCACCCTGAAGCACATCATCCTGCCCCTGGGGATCTCCTTCTATGTGTTCCAGGCGATCAGCTACATCGTCGACATTTATCGCAAGCAGGCCGAACCGACCCAGCGTTTCGTCGACTTCGCCGCCTATATCGCGCTGTTCCCGCAGCTGATTGCCGGGCCGATCCTGCGTTACAGCCTGGTCGACCAGCAACTGCGTCAGCGCACCCATTCGCTGGAGCTGTTCTCCCTCGGCGCCTGCCGCTTCATGCTCGGCTTCATCAAAAAGGTGCTGATCGCCGATTCCCTGGCGCCGATGGTTTCGTTGGTGATGGGCGAGTCGCAGCCGGAACTGGTCAACGCCTGGTTCGGCATGTTCATTTCCCTGGTCCAGCTGTATTTCGACTTCTCCGGCTACAGCGACATGGCGATCGGCCTGGGCATGATGATGGGCTTCCGCTTCCCGGAGAACTTCAACCAGCCGTTCCTGTGCCAGAGCCTCACCGAGTTCTGGCGCCGTTGGCACCTGACCCTGGCCGACTTCCTGCGCGACTATGTGTATATGCCGATCGTGCGCAGCCGCAAGGTCGGCGCCAACGGCGCGCTGTTCCTGACCATGCTGCTATCCGGGTTCTGGCACGGCGCGAGTTTCGCCTTCATCTTCTTCGGCATGTATTTCGGCGTGCTCATGGTGCTCGAGCGCAAGTTCGGGCTGACCACCAAGATCACCGACCCTTACAACTTCTGGCGCAATATTCTCGCGGTCACCGGCGTGGTCTGTTGCATGCCGCTGTTCGTCACCGGCGACCTGCAGCATGCATTGCGTCTCTACGCCGGGATGTTCGGGCTCAACGGCCTCGGCTCGATGGACCTGTACTTCATCGGTGCGTCCAGCCTCACCGTGTACTTCACCCTGGTCGCCGTGGCCTGGCTGGTAATCGCCGGCACCATCAACCGGCGCTACTACGTCGGGCAGAAAAGCGGTTACCTGATGGATAACGTCAGCGGTCTCAGCGCCTTGCTGCTGTGGGCCGGTTTCGGCCTGTCGCTGACCCGGCTGGCCGCCAACTCCTTCTCCCCTTTCCTTTATTTCCAATTCTGAGGAGGTAGCCATGTTCCCCGTAATGAACTCCGCCAGCCGCATCAACGGCATTCTGTTCATCCTCCTGCTGGCCGCGATGCTGGCTTATTCCATCCCCAAGGTCGCCGATTTCGCGCGCACCCAGGAGCAGGCCGTCGCGCTGTTCCTCGACGGCGAGCTGGTGCGCAAGTTCGAAAAGATCTACGACCGCGAATTTCCATTACGCGCCCTCTCGGTGGAGGGCTGGGCCAACGTGCAGTACCTGCTGTTCAACGAAGGCTCCAGCGGTGTGGTGCTGGGCAAGGACGGCTGGCTGTTCACCAACGAGGAATACCAGATACCGAGCGCCTACGAGAAAGTCCTCGCCCAGCATCTGGCACGGATCAGCGAAGTCGGCGAGCAGCTGCGCGCCCATGGCAAGCGCCTGATCATGATCCCGGTGCCGATGAAGGTGGACATCTATGCCGACCAGACCCGTGTCGGCCTCGACCCGCGCGCGCCTGAGCTGTATGGCGACTTCGTCACGCAGTTGCGACAACGCCATATCGAGGTGACGCCGGTGCGTCAGAGCTTCCTGCGCGGCAAGCAGGAGCAACCGCTGTTTCTGCGTACCGACACCCACTGGACACCCCAGGGCGCCAGCCTGGCAGCCAGGGAGTTCGCGCGCCTGCACCCCGAACTCGTCGGGCAGGCCCACTACCAGTCGCGCCAGATTGCGGAGAAGACCGTCACTGGCGATCTGCTCGGCTTCGTGCGCTTCAGCAAATGGCTGAATCCGACACTATTCGCCGGCGACTCCATCCCGCTTTACGAAACGGTCAACACCAAACAGCAGGTCAATGACGACCAGCTATTCGGCGACGACCAGCAATCGATCATGTTGGTCGGTTCCAGCTACACCAAGATCGACGACTGGAACTTCCCCGGCTTTCTCAAGGAATCGCTGCAGAACGACATGCTGACGATGGCCACCGAAGCGCTCGGCCCCTTCCATGCGATGGATCAGTTCCTCGCCGGCGAAAACCTCGACAACCAGGACATCAAGACAGTGATCTGGGAGTTCCCGGTGCGCACGCTGCTCACCAACCAAGCCAGCAGGCAAAGCACCCAGGTGCTCAGCGAACTGCTCTGAACCACCGACATTGCCCCCACCATCAGGAGAACCTTATGAATACCCTTGCACAACGCTGCCTCGCCACCCTACTGCTGCTCATGCCACTGGCCAGTCAGGCCCAGGAAGGCAATGCCGGCCTCTACGGCCCGGTCGCGCCCGCCGGCTCCGCCTATGTACGCGTGCTCAACCTCAGCGGCGCGCCGGCGCAGGTAACGCTAAGCAGCAAGAGCAAAAGCCAGAAGGTCAATAACGGCCAACTCGGCGCCTACCTGTTCAGCGCCCCGGGCAGCCGCAGCGTAACGGTCAACCAGGTCTCTCAGGACATCGACCTGCAGGCGAACACGGCCTACACCATCGTGTACGACGGCAGCAGCCTGGCGAGCATCGTCGACCCCTACGCCGAGGATCCGAAAAAAGCCCTGATCGCCTTCTACAACCTGACCGACCAGGCTCTGGCCCTGAAAACCCAGGACGGCAAGCACGCGATCGTCAACAGCATCGAGAAGAACCAGAGCGGCGTACGCCCGGTCAACGAGGTCAAGATCGGTTTCGCCGCGTTCAATGGCGAGCAGAGCGTGGCCACCTTCGACCCGCAACTGCTGAAAAAGGGCCGTTCCTACAGCTACCTGGTCATCCCCGAAGGCAGCAGCTATCGCGCAATCAGCCAGGCCAACAGCCTGGACACCCTCGAATAGCCCCCTGACGAGCTTTCGCCGATGAAAACACCCTTGCTGTGCGCCGTCGTCATGGCGCTGCTCGCGCTGGCCCAACCGGCCAGCGCCGAGGAGCAGGCCTGCGACCTCGAGTGCCTGCTGTGCCCAGGCCTGTCCGATCCGAAAAACTATGCCGAAGGCATCATGAAGTCGCTGGACACGCTGGCGCCCGGCAAAGACAAGTGGCTGTTCCGCTCCGCCGTGGATCTGGCCAACGACTTCGGCATGCCCCAGGCGATGCGCCCCGAGTTCGCCCGCCTGATGGCCACCTTCGCGGCGAAGAACATCCGCGTGGCCATTGCCGTACAACCCACCCGGGGCCTGATGCACCGCGACAAGATCCGCCCGGACGCCGCCTATGGCTTCGACTTCGCCGTGGCCCGGCACAACCTCGCCGGCTACATCGAACAACTGCGCCAGGGCGGTGCCCTGGTGCCGGACATCATGCCGCTGGTGGACAACCCGCCGGAGCAGGAATATTTCTTTCGCCGCGACCACCACTGGACGCCGTCCGGCGCCGAGGCCACCGCGCGCATCGTCGCCGATCGCATCATCGCCGACCCGGTCTATCCGCAGTTGAGCAAAAAGCAGTTCCGCACCGACCCGGGGGTGATGATCCCCAAGGACGGCACCATGAGCCGCGGTCTCAAGCGCATCTGCGGCAACAACTTCGGTTTCCAGTACGTTCGCGGCTTCCAGACCATTCCGGTGGACGCTGGCGCCGACGCCCTGTTCGATGACAGCGCCGCCGAAGTGGTGCTGATCGGCACCAGCAACTCCGCCAACCGTGAAGAGGAAACCAAGAATTACAACTTCGAAGGTTTTCTCAAGGAATACCTCAGCGTCGACATCCTCAACTACGCCCTGCCCGGCGCAGGCCAGGACGGCTCGCTGATCCAGTACCTGCATTCCAGCGACTATGACCCCGAGGCCCCGCCCAAGCTGATCATCTGGGAGTTGCCGGCGAGTTTCGCCCTGGAAACCCCGCTGACCTATCGCCAGTTGATCCCCGCGATCAATGGCGGTTGCAGCCACTCGCCGAAGGTTCTGGCCAGCGCCAGCCATGAGTTGCCCGGGCTGAAGACCGCCGAACGCATCGAGCTGCTAAGCAACGCCGGACAACAGCGGCAGGACCTGAAAAACCTGCAGGGCTTTCTCGAAATCAGGATTGCCGATCTGAACGTCAAGGACTTCTACATCATCACCTATTACGACAACGGCACCCGCGACAAAGTCTGGTATCGCCGCGAAGGCATCGTCGACGGCGGCCTTTATTACCTGGAGCTGAGTCACGCGCCCGAGCATCGCAACGCCAACCTGCTGTCAGTGTTCATGGAGCCGGTCGCCGCACTGGAAACCCCGACCAAGGTGGAGGTGAAACTGTGCCTGTAAGTCGCCTGTTCGTTCCGCTCGTAGGCGCTGCCCTGGCACTTGGTGTCGCGCTCCCCGCACACGCGGCGTTGCGCTCGATCTGGCAGGCGGGGGCCGCCGCCACGCCAGCGCCGCTCGACTACACCAGCCTGACCTGTCGCAAACAGGTGCCGCCCCCTTATACCGGCCCCCTGCAGATCGACAGCAAGTACGACCAGAGCGACCCGAGCAAATCCACCCTTAGCACCAAGAGTCAGTCGGCGGCCTCGCAGCTGGCCTACCGCAGCGCCACCGAGTACACCAAGAACCTGGTGCGTTTCGCCGACTACTATGTGCGCGCGGAAACCCCAGGCCATGCGGCCATGGCCCTGGCCTGCATCGATCAGTGGCTGCAGACCTGGGCCGAAGCCGATGCCCTGAGCAGCCGCGACGCCAGCAAGACCGGGCTCGCCATACGCAAATGGAGCCTGGTGGCGATCTCCTCGGTGATCCTCAAGACCCAGGCACTCAGCCATGGCCAACTGCAGCTGAGCGACGCACAGCGCAAATGGCTGAACCATTTGGCCACGCTGGTGATGGAGGATTACGCACCACGCCTCGAGCCCGACTTCGTCTATTTCAACAACCATGACTACTGGGCCGCCTGGGCGCTGGCCTCGACCGGCATCGTGCTCGATCAACCGCGCTATCTGGACATCGCCGAGCGCGTCATGCGCCGCGCCCTGCAGCAAATCACCCCCGGCGCGGACGGTCGCTACGCCTACCTGCCGAACGAACTGGCGCGCGGCAAGCTGGCCGCCAACTACACCCATTACGCCCTGGTGCCGCTGACCCTGGTGGCCGAGGCGCTGCGTCGCAACGGCAACCGCCTGAGCGAGGACGACGAGCACAAGCTCGAACTGCTGGCGAATTTCGCCGCGCAACTGGTGCTCGACCCGAAACAGCTGCCGGAGCTCAAAGGGCAGAAACAGGAACCGGTGCAACCCTACAAGATGGCCTGGCTGATTCCCTTCCTCAGCCATGCACCGAAACACCAACTGGCCAACCGCCTGTATCGAGAGGAAGCCGGCTCGATCGACGGTTACAGCCAGATCGGCGGACGTATCGAGCCGCTCTACCCTTCCCTGCAGGCTCTGAAAAGGTGACACCCATGTCGACCGCCCCAATCCAGGCCGCGCACTCCCCATGCGGCGCCATCCGCTGCGCAGGCCCAACACTCGCGCGCTGGCTGGCGCTCGCCATGCTGGCCGGCGCACCGCTATGGGCCAGTGCCGCCGAGCCGATCAGCCTGTTCCCCGGCGCCGCCCAGCAAAGCGAGCTGGACAGCCTGCGCGAATCGATGGCGAACGGCCCGACGGCTGAGCAGGTCAGCGCCAAGCTGCCGAGCGCACGCGGCAAAACATCCCTGCGCACCATGTTTTCCGCCCAGGTCGGCAGCTGGCCGTTCGAACCCTTCGTGCATAACGGCCTGTTCAAGGTGATCGCCGGCTATCAGGCCGCGCACCCGCAGACGCTGCGCATCAGTGGCGGGCGCATCGACCTTGAGCAACTGTTTCGCGCCGTCGACAACCCGCAGATCCTGCGTCGGCACAAGGACGGCTACCTGCTCAGCTATCCATTGCTGATCGACGCCGACGCCGCCCTGGTGGTCGACAACGTCAGCCTCTACCTGAACGCCAACAGCGGCAGCGCTCTGATCAATCAGGGCCAGCTGATCCTAAGTCATGCCCTGGTCCAGGGCTGGAGCGGTGCGCATACGGAAACCGCGCAAGCGGGTTTTCGCCCCTTCATCATGTCCTGGGCCGGCAGCGTCACCCTGGTCGAACATTCGACCCTGTCCCGCCTCGGCTACAACGCGCACCTGGCCCGTGGGCTCGGTGCCGCCCGCAGCATCGAACAGGGCCGTCATATAGCACCGGCACGGCTGTGGATTCATGACAGCCTGTTCGATGAGCTGTCCACCGCGCTGGACGCCAGTGACGCAACGTTGCGGGTCGACAACAACCGCTTCGAACGCTTGCAGCAATACGCCCTGGATATTTCCGACAGCCAGCTGCAGGTGCAGGGCAACCGAATCGATCAGGTGCGCAACAACAGCGGCATGCGTATCCGCGGGCGCAGCAGTGGCCGCGTACAGGACAACGTGATCAGCGCCACCGGCAAGGCCGGTATCGAGGTCGTGGAACAACGCGGCGATCTGCTGATCGACGGCAACCTGCTCGGTACTTCGGCCGGCAATGCGATCCAGCTGCGCGACAGCGTCGGCGAAGGCAACCTGCTGCTGTTGCGCAACCACATCTTCAATAGCGGCTACAGCGGTATCGACGCGCTCAACGTCAAACGCGCCTATGTCGCGGAGAATCACATCAGCGGCACCCCCGAATACGCCATCAGCTTCCGCCATCCGGCCGCTGGCGGCGATCGCCTGGTGTTGATCGGCAATAGCCTGAGCCAAACCGGCAAGGCACTGATCCGGGTCGAAGGCCAGGACAGCCTGATCCTCGGCGACAACCATTTCCACCTGACGCCACCGCACCAGGAAATTCTCGCGGGCGATCTACTGGCGCTGCAGAGTCTATTGCTCGACGCCTTGCGCGTACCCGGCTGCTTTATCGAAGTACACCCCGCCCTCACCGCGAAAAATCCGCCGACGCCGCTGCTGCCGGCCGGTTCTGGGGCCAACGGTTGCGACGACAGCAGCTGAGGCGATGCTTAGCGCGGTTTATCCGAGGCAATAAAAAGCCCCCGCCAACTCACGTTGACGGGGGCTTTTCAGTTACCAGGCTTTAGGATCAGGCCTTGGATTTCTTCGCGGCGCGGCTACGCTCGCCTTCGTCGAGGATCTTCTTGCGCAGACGGATCGACTTCGGCGTGACTTCACACAGCTCGTCGTCCTGGATGAATTCCAGTGCCTGCTCCAGGGTGAAGCGAACAGGTGGAACCAGGGCGATGGTCTCGTCCTTGCCGGAAGCACGCATGTTGTCGAGCTTCTTGCCTTTGGTTGGGTTGACGCCCATGTCGTTGTCACGGCTGTTCAGACCGACGATCTGACCGTTGTAGATTTCCTGGCCGTGCTCGACGAACAGCTTGCCGCGCGCCTGCAGGGTTTCCAGGGAGTAGGTCAGGGCCTTGCCGGTTTCTACCGATACCAGAACACCGTTCTGACGGCCGGACATGTCGCCGGACTTCATGGTGTCGTAGCGATCGAAGATCGAGGTCAGGATGCCAGCACCGTTGGTCAGGGTCAGGAACTGGTTACGGAAACCAATCAGACCACGAGCAGGGATGTTGTATTCCAGACGTACGCGGCCCTTGCCATCCGGCACCATGTTGGTCAGGTCGCCCTTACGCAGGCCCATCTCTTCCATGACCTTGCCCTGGGAATCTTCCGGGGTGTCGATAGTGACGTTCTCGAAGGGTTCCTGCTTCACGCCGTTGACCGTACGGATGATCACTTCCGGACGACCGACGCCCATTTCGAAGCCTTCGCGACGCATGGTTTCGATCAGTACCGAGAGGTGCAGCTCGCCACGGCCGGAGACCTTGAACTTGTCGGCGCTGTCGCCTTCTTCAACACGCAGGGCCACGTTGTACAGCAGCTCCTTGTCCAGACGCTCCTTGATGTTGCGGCTGGTGACGAACTTGCCTTCTTTACCGCAGAACGGCGAATCGTTGACCTGGAAGGTCATGGACACGGTCGGCTCGTCGACGGTCAACGGCTTCATCGCCTCGACGTTGTTGATGTCGCACAGGGTGTCGGAGATGAACAGCTGATCCATACCGCTGATGCAGACGATGTCGCCGGCGGTGGCTTCTTCCACGTCGATGCGGTGCAGGCCGTGGTGACCCATCAGCTTGAGGATACGGCCGTTACGCTTCTTGCCCTCGGCGTCGATGGCGACCACCGGAGTGTTCGGCTTGACGCGACCACGGGCGATACGGCCAACGCCGATAATGCCGAGGAAGCTGTTGTAGTCCAGTGCGGAGATTTGCATCTGGAACGGACCGTCGATATCAACCTGCGGGGACGGCACGTTGTCGACGATGGACTGGTACAGCGGGGTCATGTCTTCGGCCATGTCGGTGTGGTCGAGACCGGCGATGCCGTTCAGGGCCGAGGCGTAGACGACTTTGAAGTCCAGCTGTTCTTCGGTGGCGCCGAGGTTGTCGAACAGGTCGAAGATCTGGTCCAGAACCCAGTCCGGACGCGCGCCCGGACGGTCAACCTTGTTGATCACCACGATTGGCTTCAGACCGGCTTCGAAGGCCTTCTTGGTCACGAAGCGGGTTTGCGGCATCGGGCCGTCCTGGGCGTCGACCAGCAGCAGCACGGAGTCAACCATCGACATTACGCGCTCAACTTCGCCACCGAAGTCGGCGTGGCCGGGGGTGTCGACGATGTTGATGTGGTAGCCGTTCCAGTTGATCGCGGTGTTCTTGGCGAGAATGGTAATGCCGCGCTCTTTCTCCTGGTCGTTGCTGTCCATCACGCGCTCGTCGTTGAGCTCGTTGCGCTCAAGGGTGCCGGACTGGCGCAGGAGTTTGTCTACCAGGGTGGTCTTACCGTGGTCGACGTGGGCGATGATGGCGATGTTGCGTAGATTTTCGATCACTTGTGTATCTCGATCAGAGGATTCGGTGTGCCGCTAAGTCTAGGCGGCGAGTATTAACTAAATGCGAATTCGGCCAGGCGGTGTAAGGGCATGGCGGCAGCTTCAGACTGCCTGACAGTCGGGAGGGCGATGGCGGATGCTCCCGCCATTCAACCCGGGCGTCTTATGTCGGACGATAAACGCGCACATTGGCATGCCCCTCGCTGAGCAAATGGTGGGCATGCAAACGACTCATCACGCCTTTATCGCAATACAGCAGGTACTGGCGATTGGCATCCAACTCTTTGAAACGGCTATTCAGCGCGTAGAACGGCAGCGTCTGCACTTCGATGCCGGGCAGCTCAAGTGGCTGCTCTTCGGCGCTGTCCGGGTGGCGGATGTCGATGATGACATGGCCAGCCAGGGCTTCGCCGACTTCCTCGATCTTCAGGTCCTTGCCCAGCTCGTCGATCACCTTGTCGATCGGCAGCAGTGTCGCGCGCTCGATGGCGCGTTCGAGGACCGCCATGTCGAACTGCGCCTCTTCGTAGGCGATACGCTCGGGCTTGGCCTTGGTCGTCGGGTTGACCGAAATCACCCCGCAATACTCCGGCATGTGTTTGGCGAACTCGGCGGTGCCGATGCGCGTGGCGGTGTCGATGATGTCCTGCTTGTGGCTGGCGATCAGCGGGCGCAGCACCAGCATGTCGGTGGCCGCGTCGATTACCGAGAGGTTCGGCAGGGTCTGGCTGGAGACCTGGGAAATCGCCTCGCCGGTGACCAGCGCATGGATCTGCAAGCGTTCGGCCATGCGCGTCGAGGCGCGCAGCATCATGCGCTTGAGGATCACGCCCATCTGGCTGTTGTCGACCTTGCCGAGAATCTCGCCGAGCACTTCCTCGAACGGCACGCTGATAAACAGCACGCGCTGGGAGCTGCCGAACTTCTGCCACAGGTAATGCGCGACTTCCATCACCCCCAACTCGTGGGCGCGGCCGCCGAGGTTGAAGAAGCAGAAATGGGTGATCAGTCCGCGGCGCATCATTTGATAAGCGGCGACGGTGGAATCGAAACCGCCGGACATCAGCACCAGGGTCTGCTCCAGCGAACCCAGCGGATAACCGCCCAGGCCCTGGTGCTGGTTGTGGATGACGAACAGGCGCTGGTCGCGGATCTCCATGCGCACTTCCACTTCCGGGTGCTTCAGGTCGATGCCGGCGGCGCCGCATTGCTGGCGCAACTGGCTGCCGACATAACGCTCGATGTCCATGGAGCTGAAGGCGTGCTTGCCGGCGCGCTTGCAGCGCACGGCGAAGATCTTGCCCGGCAGTTGCTCGGCGAAGTGCAGTTTGCATTTCTCCAGCACGTCGTCGAAATCGCCCAGCGGGTATTCGTCGACCTGGAGGAAATGAGTGATACCCGGCAGGCAGGCGAGTCGTTCGATCATCACCTGGAGAATCTTCTCGTCAGTGATGCGGGTTTCGACTTCGAGGTTGTCCCACACGCCGCTGACTTGCAGCTGCGGATCGAGCTCACGCAAAACCGATCGAATATTCTTCGCCAGCTGCCGGATAAAGTGCTTACGCACCGGCCGACTCTTGATGGTGATTTCCGGGAAGACTTTAACGATCAGTTTCATGAAAACAGGGGGCGCCATGCCGGCCAAAAAAACAGGGGCGCGGATTATAGCGGAAATTGCTCAAGCTTTGACCAAAAATCCTCTCGGAGTTCCGGCACGCACCAACAAAGCGCACAGGCAGATTGATACGCACTAAATAGGTGCAAATATTTACCATGCATTTCCGGTCAGCCCCCGCCACGCCTGTGTTTCAGGCATCTAGCCCATTCCGGGGCACTGGCATGCAATTTGCTCTCTTGTGAGGCAGGTTGCCCTGGAGGACTATGCCGCCGGGCTGCACCGCATTATTGAGGGCTCACCATTCGAGCCCCATCCACCTGGAGGACAGCATGTCGAAGTCGATTCAATTGATCAAAGAACACGACGTGAAGTGGGTTGACCTGCGCTTCACTGATACCAAGGGCAAACAGCATCACGTGACCATGCCGGCACGCGACGCCCTGGACGACGAATTCTTCGAACACGGCAAAATGTTCGACGGTTCCTCCATCCATGGCTGGAAAGGTATCGAAGCCTCCGACATGATCCTGATGCCGGTCGACGACACCGCCGTTCTGGACCCGTTCACCGAAGAGCCGACCCTGATTCTGGTCTGCGACATCGTCGAGCCGAGCACCATGCAGGGCTACGACCGTGACCCGCGCTCGATCGCCAAGCGCGCTGAAGAATTCCTCAAAGGCACCGGCATCGGCGACACCGTATTCGTCGGCCCTGAGCCCGAGTTCTTCATCTTCGACGAAGTGAAGTTCAAGTCCGACATCTCTGGCTCGATGTTCAAGATCTACTCCGAACAAGGCTCGTGGATGACCGATGGCGACATCGAAGGCGGCAACAAGGGCCACCGCCCTGCCGTCAAAGGCGGCTACTTCCCGGTTCCGCCGTGCGACCACGACCACGAAATCCGTACCGCCATGTGTAATGCCATGGAAGAAATGGGCCTGGTCATCGAAGTTCACCACCACGAAGTGGCGACTGCCGGCCAGAACGAGATCGGCGTGAAGTTCAACACCCTGGTCGCCAAGGCTGACGAAGTTCAGACCCTGAAGTACTGCGTGCACAACGTGGCCGATGCCTACGGCAAAACCGCGACCTTCATGCCGAAGCCGCTGTATGGCGACAACGGCTCGGGCATGCACGTACACATGTCGATCAGCAAAGACGGCAAGAACACCTTCGCTGGCGAAGGCTATGCCGGCCTGTCCGATACCGCCCTGTACTTCATCGGCGGCATCATCAAGCACGGTAAAGCACTGAACGGCTTCACCAACCCGTCGACCAACTCCTACAAGCGTCTGGTCCCGGGCTTCGAAGCCCCGGTAATGCTGGCCTACTCGGCCCGTAACCGCAGCGCCTCGATCCGTATCCCGTACGTCTCCAGCCCGAAAGCCCGCCGCATCGAAGCGCGTTTCCCGGATCCGGCTGCCAACCCGTACTTGGCCTTCGCTGCCCTGCTGATGGCCGGTATCGACGGTATCCAGAACAAGATCCACCCTGGCGATGCGGCCGACAAGAACCTCTATGACCTGCCGCCGGAAGAAGGCAAGCTGATCCCGCAGGTGTGCGGCAGCCTGAAAGAAGCCCTGGAAGAGCTGGACAAGGGCCGCGCGTTCCTGACCAAGGGCGGCGTATTCTCCGACGACTTCATCGACGCTTACCTCGAACTGAAGAGCGAAGAAGAAATCAAGGTCCGCACCTTCGTACACCCGCTGGAATACGACCTGTACTACAGCGTCTAAGCCGGTACGCAAGACAAGAGGCCACCTTCGGGTGGCCTTTTTTATGGCTATGTCCCCGTACTCTGTTGCGCTCAGGCGTCGACCTTAAGTTTAGGGGGCTGACTCCGTAGGGTGCGCCGTGCGCACCAGGAATCTGCGCCATCGCTGGTGCGCATGGTGTTCAGCCGGTATACATGGGTAACGCCTGTCGGGAGACATGGGTAACGGGTT
>CBIHLF010000043.1:0-42068 GCA_966210435.1 uncultured Pseudomonas sp.
ACCTCGTTGCAGTTTATAGCTTAACGGGGTGTCCACTAGTGCTGGGCAAGATCAACCTCGGGCAAGGGCTGCTCTTTCGCCGGTGGTTTGATCGAACCGACGTACACCGCAAAGATGGTCAGCAGCGCACCACCAATCTGCAGCGCGGAGCTGGCCTTGCCGAGAAAGGCGATATCAATGAAGTAGGTGATGACGGGTTCCAATAACAGAATCAAACCTGCCAGCCCCAGACTGATAGCACCGATGGAACGATTGACCAGCAGCCAGCCAACGAACTGCACTAGCACGCCATAGATAATCAGCATCAGCAGAGTCTGCCCATCCATGATCGCCAGGCTTTCCCCGGTTGCCAGGGCATAGACCAGCAATACCAGGGCTGCCCACAGGCTCAGGTTGAGCATCTGGGCGATCTTGTCGCCACCGCCGTCAGGCAGCTGTGTATTGATTTTCAGGAAGTACACGCAAATGGCATACGCCAACCCGGACAGCACGCCATAGATCACGCCCTTAACGCCCACCGCGCTGTGCATTTCGGGCAACAGCAGCAAGTACAGCCCGGCGAACGCCAGGGTGATGGAAATCAGGAAGTAGAGCGAAGGTCGCTCCTTTAACAGGTAGATCCCCAATAGGGTCATGAAGAATACCTGGCAGTTGGTCAGGATCGAGCCGATTCCCGGGCCAACGATATAAATGCTCTGGTGCCAGAGCACCAGGTCGATGGCCAGGAAGGCTCCGGCCAACGCGGTGTACAGCTGCGCCCTGAAGCTTTGGAGCAGCACCGGGGTTTTGCGCACTTTGAGCAGCAGAAAAAACAGGATCGAGGCGAACAGCATCCGATAGAACCCCGCGCCACCCGCGCCGATATGGGCGAATGCCACAGCTAAAGCCGACAGACTGAGCATTAGCCCGCCGATGATCAACTCGACGACCGCTCGATTGTTAGTCGTCGACATGGGAAACCTCATTGAGGCAGGCCGAAGTGCCGCTGTCATTAAATGTATGAGCGCTCACAACTATTTCCTTCCCTCTCACAAAAACCAATCGGCCAGACAGAAAAGACCAAAGGTCTTTTCTGTTGGGGCCAAAGTCCCGTAACTACTGGTTACTTGTTTCGCCTGCAATGGATGTGGCTTATTAAACTTCCTGTGCAGCCAACTTCAACCATCGCTCTACAGGTGGATACGCCAGGATTCTTTCAACATATCCCCGTAGTTCTACTGGTATGGCAATGCCATAACGGCGGAAGCGAAACACCACGGGAACAAACATGGCATCAACAATCCCGAAGTCGCCGCATAGGAATTGCTGTGAACCACTTATATCGAGCAGGTGGCTCCAGATGGCAAAGATCCGCTGGATTTCTTCTTCGGTATTGGCTGACAGAGGTTCAGAAATATCGCCGGTGTTCAGGCCGAATGACATCTGCGTGCGCAGGTGGGTGAAGCCGGAATGCATTTCTGCGGCGGCGGACCGGGCCATGGCCTTGAGTCGCGCGTCTTGAGGCCATAGGTTGGCAGCCGGATAGGCGTCGGCAATGTATTCGCTAATGGCCAGGCTGTCATTGATGACGATGTCGTCAATCAACAGCGCCGGCAACTTGCCGGACGGTGAAAGTTCAAGAATACGTTTACGGGTTTCGGGCTGTTCCAGTTTTATTTGCAGGGTTTCAAATGAAACATCGGCCGTCACCAGAACCAGCCATGCGCGTAATGACCATGAAGACTTACCAAAATCCCCAATAACTAATTTTGCCGACATCGCTAGCCCCTAGCTTGTTTAATGAAATGGAGGCTAAACTTAGCCGTCTTCGCTTCCATCGTATTGCACAAAACTGGACAAATCATGGATGGGCATCTATTCGATACAACCCCTTCTACAGGCAAGGACTTTGCCCGGTTCTGGCGTATACCTGAAGGCGATTGCGAGTTATTGTCCGCGCGTTACAGCGCTCAATCGTTTGGTCGACACTCACATGACCGCTATGCGTTCGGCGTTATAAGTGGCGGCGTTGAGAAGCTGTTCTATCGCGGCAGTTACCACCTTGGGGGCGCGGGCAGTGTGGTCACCATCAGCCCCGGCGAAGTCCACGATGGGTTGCCCGGACACGACTCGGGCTGGATGTACCGCATGCTCTACATCGACCCGCAATGGGCCAATCGGATGGTGTTCCAGGGGCGCTTCCCGGCCGATCACATTCAGCTTTTTCAATCGCCCCTGAGCCAGACGCCTGAGTTTGCCCAGGTCTTTTTGTATCAACATCAAATCATTGAAAAATCCAACCCCAGCCTTGAGCGGGAAATCATCCTGTTGGATCTGCTGGCGCAGCTCTTCGAGCGCAGCGGCGCCCCTATCGCACCGACCAGTGCCGCCGAGCAGCACGCAGTAAAAAGAATCAAGAGCAAACTCGAAGACGAGTTCGACAAACATATACCGCTGGAAGAGCTGGCGCAGCTGGTGAACCTTGATCCGCTCTATCTGATCCGGGTGTTCAAAAAGAGCGTGGGAGTCTCCCCGCACAGCTATCAAATCCAGAAAAGAATCGCCCAGGTGCAAAAACTGTTACGCGCTGGAGTCAGCCTCGCCGAAGCGTCGTCCTCTTGCGGTTTCTTCGATCAAAGCCATATGACTCGGGCGTTCAAGAAAGTGGTCGGCGTCACGCCCGGTAGTTTTCGCAACAGCAGCCTTTGAGGCTGTGTACACCCCGTCAACTGGCTGCTAGCCGCGTTTAGCTTTGGTGACACTCCGCCGTTGGCCGAAGGCCGCTCGAGTGGCTGCCCCTGGCGGAGCCTCTCTGCAGTACGCAGAACAAGAGCAGATATTTCCCCGCGCGCGATGCCCTGCGGCACCGTCCACCTAGATGCCGAGCTGAACGGCCGCGCTGCGGCATTTGCACAAATATTCCAGAAATCCATCTGCTCTTGGCCGAGAATATTGCCCTGAACGCATTAGCTGTCTGAACTTTGCGGAGTCGCCATGGGCACGCACAACTGGGTCGATCTGGGGAAGGATGCCGAAACCGGCATCGAGACGATCCGTGCGCATTTCGAAGGTCACGCCTACGACCCGCATTTTCACGAGAGCTACCTGATCGGTTTTACCGAGCAGGGCGTGCAGCAGTTTCATTGCCGCAAGCAATTGCACAGCAGTACGCCGGGGCAGGTGTTTCTGCTCGAACCGGGCGAGATTCATGACGGCCACGCGCCGGCCGTGGGTGGCTTTACCTATTCGATGTTGTATCTGGAACCGCAGTGGATCGAGGGCGAACTCAGGGCGCTATTCGAGGATGCGCCGAGCCATTGCCAGCCGACATTCGCCAGGATTCTGGGCGAGGAGCCGGCGCTGTTGGGCGTGATCGCCAATGCGATTCGCGCGTTGCAGGGCCGGGAGCTGCGCATCGTGCGGCAGGCGGCGTTGGATGCGCTGCTCGGCGAGTTGTCCAGGCACCTGGCCTGGCAGCCAAAGCATCAGGCTGACCCGCGTTTGCCGGCGGTCGCCCTGCGTGCGCGGGATTATCTGCATGCGCATCTGGATCAGGACCTGGGGCTGGATGACCTGGCGCGGGCGAGCGGGGTGGATCGCTTTCGTTTGTCGCGGGCGTTCAAGGCGGCGTTCGGCCTGGCGCCGCATGCCTATCTGATCCAGTTGCGGTTGGCCAAGGCGCGGCGCCTGCTGGCGGCCGGGCACGCCCCGGCGCTGGTCGCGATGAATCTCGGTTTCGCCGATCAAAGCCATCTGGGCCGCTGGTTTCGCCGCGCCTACGGGCTGACGCCGGCGCTCTACCGCAAGCGCTGCTCGAATCTTCCAGACGCCTGAACGGGCCGGGGCAACAATCGATTCACTGCAATCGAATGGAGTCCCGTCCCATGCTTCACACCTTCAATCACGACCCTTACCGGCAACCGCCAGGCACGCGCGCTATCGGCAGGGCGCAGCGATGAACCAATTCCTCCCCTTCGCCCTGTTCGCCTTTGTCGCCGCGATAACGCCGGGGCCGACCAATATTCTGGTGCTGAGCAATAGCGCACGCTTCGGCCTGGCGGCGGCCGTGCCGATCATTCTGGGCGGCTGTTCGGCTGCGGCGACTATCGTGCTGTTGGTCGGGCTGGGCGCTGGCGAGTGGTTGCTGGGCCATCCGCGGATACAACAGGCGATGGCCTGGTTCGGCTTGGCGTGGCTGCTGCACCTGGCTTGGCAGATCGCCCGCAGCCCGGTCGGCCCTATCGCTGCGGATTCCGCCGCCAAGCGCCTCGGCTTGAGTGGCGCCGCGAGCCTGCAACTGGTCAACCCGAAAACCTGGATGATGGCCTTTGCCGTGGTCAGTCTGTTTGCCGGGGCCGATGCTGGCGCGGCTGGTTATGCCAGCTACGCCTTGCTGTTCTTTCTGATCTCGATTCCCTGCCTGGTTGCTTGGGCGCTGCTGGGCAGGGGCGCGGCCAGCGTGCTGCGTAGCGCGGCGCATATGCGGCGCTTCAATCAGGCGATGGCGCTGCTGCTGGTCGTCTCGGCCTGGTTGAGTCTGTAGCGGGGCTTGAGGGGGCTATTTGAGGATGGCGCGGATTGTTGGTGCGCATGGCGCACCCTACTGGTTTGAGAGCGAGCGCAGGGCTGGCCGCGTACCTCAGGCCGCGCCGGGAAATACCGGTTTGCCTGCCTGGGGTTCGATCAGGCCGATCAGGGCGTCGTGGCAGGCGCTGCACACCAGCCCTTGTTCCTGCCCGTCGTGGGTGCCGCGGTGGCGGTGGTCTTCGACGACGCTGTCGAGCCGATAGCGTTGGCGAATCGCCGCGAGGTCGAGGTAGGCGTCGACGTATAGCCATTCCCGGCAGTTCTCGGACCAGGCCTGGCCGCGAAAGGTGACCTTGGCGCCGCTGAGCAGGAGCGCGCGTTCCACTTCGGCGAGATGCGGGCAAACCATGGTCGTTTCCTCGGGGGGCGGTAGCGGCACGCTAAGGTTTTGCCGCAAGGCTGTCCAGAACCCTGCCGACGGGCCTGCGCAACGGCCTGTCGCGGGCGAAGATTTTTCTTAACCAATCGATCAGCCAATTGGTCAATCCTGTACCACACTCAATGGGCTTTTCGCCGGGGTGTGCCTGTCGAGCGCATCGAGGGGGTGCCTGCCCTGCGTTCGTTACCCAAGGCTTGCCGGTTAATAACAACAAAGACGGGGGTGTCTATATGCTCAATCCGCGTGACGTGAAAACCGTCGAGGATGCCAAACGCATCGTCGAGGAGCGTGGCCTCAGCCACGTCAAGGTCGGGGTGTTCGATAACGATGGGGTGATGCGCGGCAAGTACCTGAGCCGCAGCAAGTTCTTTTCCGCTCTGGAGCACGGCTTCGCCTTTTGCGATGTGGTGCTCGGCTGGGACGTCAAGGACCAGCTCTACGACAACGCCCAGTACACCGGCTGGCACACCGGCTACCCGGATGCGCCGGTGCGCGTGTTGCCGCACACCTGTCGCGATATTCCGTTCGAGAACGGCATGCTGTTGTTTATCTGCGAGTTCGCTGAGGCGGCGGAGAAGGTCTGCCCGCGCGGCACGCTGCGCCGGGTGATTCAGCGTTGCGAGGCGATGGGCTTCGATGCGTTCGCGGCCCTGGAATACGAGTTCTTCATGTTCGAGGAGACACCCGATTCGGCGCGCGAGAAGGGCTTTCGCAATCTCAAGCCGTTCACCCCGGACTGGTTCGGCTATTCGATGATCCGTAATTCGGTGCACGCCGAGCTGTACCACGAGATTCTGGAAATGGCCGAGCAGATGGATTTCCCCATCGAGGGCCTGCACACCGAAACCGGCCCCGGCGTGCTCGAGGCGGCGATTGCCTACGACCGCGCGGAGGCTGCGGCGGACAAGGGCGCATTGTTCAAGACCTTTATGAAGGTGCTGGCCCAGCGCAACGGTTTGATGGCCACCTTTATGGCCAAGTGGTCGGGCAAGTATCCGGGGCAGAGCGGGCATATCCATGTCTCGCTGCGCGACAAGGCCAGTGGCAAGTCGGCGTTTTACGACCCGAGCCAGGCGCACAACATGAGCGATATCCAGCGGCATTTTCTCGCCGGCCAGCAGCGTTTGATGCCGGAATTCCTCTGCATGGTGGCGCCGACGCTGAATAGCTATCGGCGGATGATCCCCGGTTTCTGGGCGCCGACCGATGCCACCTGGGGCGTGGAAAACCGCACCGCGGCGCTGCGGGTGATTCCGGGTAGCGATAAATCCCAGCGCCAGGAATATCGCCTCGGCGCGGCGGACGGCAACCCGTTTCTGGCGTTGTCGGTGGCCATCGGCTCGGGCCTGTACGGGGTGATGCAGCAGTGGGAACCGACCGACCCGGTGGTTGGCAACGCCTATGCGCAAAAACACGCCGAGCAGTTGGCCCTGCCGCGCACGTTGTGGGATGCGGCGCAGCGTTTGAAAGGCTCGTCGGCCGCGTGCGAGCTGTTCGGCGACGAGTTCGTCGAGCACTTCGCCGCCAGCCGCGAATGGGAGGAACGCGAGTACCGCCGCCATGTCAGTGACTGGGAACTGGATCGTTATTTCGAAATCATTTGAATGCGCTATGGGCTGGGTAGGGTGGATGACGCTGTTTTCATCCACCGTCGTTTTGGTGGATGGGTGAAGCGTCATCCACCCTACGAGATCCAGGCCTCGCCGTTGTAGCCCGGATGCAATCCGGGGGTGGTTTGAAATCGGACCCGAAATCCCCGGATTGCATCCGGGCTACGAAGGGATCGCGACAGATTCTACGGAGTGAGCAATGAGCAAATTGCACTGCATTTCACCCATCGACGGTTCGTTGTACGTCGAGCGCGAGTTGGCCGGCGCCGAGCAGATCGCCGCCGCGCTGGCCAAGGCCGAGAAGGCGCAGCAGGCGTGGAAACGCACGCCGCTGAGCGAGCGTGTGGCCATCGGCCGCAAGGCCATTGCCGCCTTCGTCGCCAAGGAAAGTCAGCTGGCCGAAGAGCTGTGCTGGATGATGGGCCGGCCGATCCGCTATGCCGCCGGGGAAATTCGTGGTTTCGCCGAGCGCGCCAGCTATATGGCGGATATCGCCGAAAGCGCCCTGGCCGATATCCAGCTGCCGGACAAACCCGGTTTTATCCGCTTTATCCGCCGTGAACCCTTGGGCGTGGCCTTGGTTATCGCGCCCTGGAACTATCCCTACCTGACCGCGGTGAACGCGGTGCTGCCGGCGCTGCTGGCCGGCAACGCGGTGCTGCTCAAACACTCGGCGCAAACCCCGCTGTGCGCCGAACGGATGGTCGAGGCCTTCGCCGAAGCCGGCTTGCCGGATGGCGTGTTCCAGTACCTGCACCTGAGCCACGCGGAAACCGAACGCCTGATCCAGGCACCCGCCATTCGCCATGTGGCCTTTACCGGCTCGGTGCCGGGCGGGGCGATGGTCGAGCGGGCGGCGGCGGGGCGTTTTATCGGCGTGGGGCTGGAGCTGGGCGGCAAGGACCCGGCCTACGTGCGCGCCGATGCCAACCTCGATCACGCGGTGGAAACCACCATCGATGGGGCTTTTTTCAACTCCGGGCAATCCTGCTGCGGCATCGAGCGCATCTATGTGCATGAGTCGCTGTACGACACCTTCGTCGAGCGCGCGGTGGCCTTGGTCAAACAATACAAACTGGGCCGTTCCGACGACCAGGAAACCACCCTCGGCCCACTGGTAAAGGCCGAGGCGGCGGATTTCGTCCGCGATCAGATCGTCGAGGCGTTGGCCCAGGGCGCGACCGCGCATATCGACCCGGCCGACTTCCCCCTGGATCGGCGCGGCACGCCTTACCTGGCGCCGCAACTGCTGACCGGCGTGCACCACGGCATGCGGGTGATGACCGAGGAATCCTTCGGCCCGGTGGTCGGCATCCAGAAAGTACGCGACGACGAAGAAGCCCTGGCGCTGATGAACGACAGCGAGTTCGGCCTGACCGCGGCGATCTTCAGCGCCGATGTCGACAGCGCCCTGGCCCTGGCGGACCGGGTGGAGGCCGGTACGGTGTTCCTCAACCGTTGCGATTACCTCGACCCGGCGCTGGCCTGGACCGGGGTGAAGAACTCCGGGCGCGGTTGCACCCTGTCGAGCGTCGGTTACGAGTCGCTGACTCGGCCGAAGTCCTTCCATTTCAAGACCCAACTGTGAGGCGCGCCATGGACCTGAATCGCTACCGGATGAACTGGAATTACCCGACCGCGGTACGCGTCGGTGTCGGCCGTATCCGTGAATTGCCCGAAGCCTGCCGGCAGCTGGGCATGAGCGCACCCTTGCTGGTTACCGACCCCGGTTTGGCGGCGTTGCCGTTGATCGATCGGGCCTTGCTGCAATGCCGTGATGACGGCCTCAAGGCCGGGTTGTTCCATGGCATCAAGGGCAACCCCACTGGGCAGAACGTGATGGATGGCGTGGCGGCGTACAAGGCCGGCAAGCATGACGGGGTGATCGCCTTCGGCGGCGGCTCGGCGCTGGATGCCGGCAAGGCCATCGCCCTGATGGCCGGCCAGGACCGGCCGCTGTGGGATTTCGAGGATATTGGCGACAACTGCAACCGCGTCAACGTCGCCGGCATGGCGCCGGTGGTGGCGGTGCCGACCACCGCCGGCACCGGCTCGGAAGTCGGCCGCGCCTCGGTGATCACCGATGACGAGGCGCAGATCAAACGCATCATCTTCCACGCCAGGATGCTGCCGGCGCTGGTGATCCTCGACCCGGAACTGACGCTCGGGTTGCCACCGAAAATCACCGCCGCCACCGGTATGGACGCGCTGTCGCACAACCTTGAAGCCTATTGCTCGCCGCTGTTCCACCCGATGGCCGAGGGCATCGCTCTGGAGGGCATGCGCCTGGTGCAGCAGTATTTGCCGCGGGCGGTAAGCCATGGCGAGGATGTTGAGGCGCGCTTGCAGATGTTGGTGGCGTCGAGCATGGGCGCCACCGCGTTTCAGCGCGGCCTGGGCGCCATGCATGCGTTGGCGCACCCGCTCGGCGCGCTCTACGACGCGCATCATGGCCTGCTCAACGCGGTGCTGATGCCGTTCGTGCTGGCGGCCAACCGCGCCAGCATCGAGCCGCAAATGGAAAAGCTGGCGCGTTACCTGAACCTGGCCAAGCCCGGTTTTGTCGGCGTGCTCGATTGGGTGTTGCACCTGCGTAATGAGGTCGGTATTCCCCATAGCCTCAGCGAGATCGGTATCGACGACAAACGCATCGAGCAGGTCGGGAAAATGGCCGAAGTCGACCCCTCGGCGGGGACCAACCCGATCGCCTTCAGCGCGGCGCAGTACAGCCAGTTGTTCGAGAAGGCGTTGCGCGGGGAGTTGTAGCGGGGGGCAGAGGTAGGGCGGGTGCAACCCGCCGGGCCTTGTGTGTGTTATGGCCCTGGCGGGTTTCACCCGCCCTACGGGATGGCAGCACCACCCGCTGGTTGCCACGCTAGCTGCCGGACTTGCGCCACGATTGCACGGCAATCACCGCCAGGGTCACGGCGGTCAACGGCAGGACGTAGCCGAGCATGGCGTGGGCGAACTGATCGGCCAACGGCCGGCCGGAAGCACTGAGCACCAGGTACAGGGTGTAGGCCGTGTAGTAGGCCAGGAACAGCAGCCCCTCCCAACGGTTGATGCGATAGCCGGAGAAGAAGATCGGCAGGCAGACGATGGCCACACCGATCATTACCGGAAAGTCGAAGGCCAGGGCGTTGGCCGCCACGGCGATGGGCAGGGGCGCTACCAGCGAGGCCAAGCCGAGCACGCAGAGCAGGTTGAAAATATTGCTGCCGACGATGTTGCCCACCGCGATATCGCGCTCGCCGCGAATGGCCGCCAGCAACGAGGTGGCCAGTTCCGGCAGGGAGGTGCCGACCGCGACCACGGTCAGGCCGATCACCAGCTCCGACAGCCCCAGGGCGCGGGCCAGGCTTACCGCCCCCTCCACCAGGAAGTTCGAACCGCTGATCAGCAGCACCAGGCCGACCACTATCAGTACTGCGTTGAGCAGCCAGGCATAGGGCTTGGCCGGCTCGTCCAGGGCAAACTCCTTGGTGAATTCATCGTCCGCGTTCGCGCTTTTATCGCGACGGGCGCTGACGATCAGAAAGGCGGTGTAGGCCAGGATGCCGCCGAACAGCAGCAGGCCATCGAGCTTACCCAGGCTGCCATCCCAGGCCAGGGCGAAGGTCAGCAGGCTGGCGCCGATCATGATCGGCACGTCCAGACGGATCAGTTGGCGCGATACCACCAGAGGCGCGAGCAGGGCGGTAAGCCCGAGGATAAACAGCACGTTGGCGATATTGCTGCCCACCACATTGCCGATCGCCAGGTCGCCGCTGCCATTCAGCGCCGCCTGCACGCTGACCGCGGTTTCAGGCGCGCTGGTGCCGAACGCCACCACCGTGAGGCCGATGATCAGCGGCGGTATGCCGAACTGAGCCGCCAACTTGGCGGCGCCGCGCACCAATACTTCAGCGCCGGCTACCAGCAGGATCAAACCGGCGATCAGGTAGCCCCATATCATCAAGCTCATTGCGCAAACTCCAGGAAAGGTGCGTCAGTTTAGGTGAGCGATGAGAGCGCCGGCAGAGGAGGCCCAGGCCAATGTATTGCCATTGTTGTCGGCTTATTGCGCCGGGTTCGACAGCCGTTTCGCTGATTCACACGTCGGAGCGGGGGAGCGACCAATGGTGACCGGATGTGGCCCGGATGAAATCCGGGAAATTTTTTAACCTCGGAAACCGGCCCCGGATTGCATCCGGGCTACGAAAGCGCGCTGTGGGAGGCGCTTCAGCGTCAAGTTTCCAGTGGCGGCTGTCGCGGCTAAAGCCCCTCCCACAGTTGATCGTGCGTAGCCCGAATAAGCCTTGGCGCAATCCGGGGAAGTCGAGTATCTGGAAGATTTCCCCGGATTGCATCCGGGCTACGGGGCTGCGATTTATTCCGCGGCCTGGGCGGCTTTGAGGCTTTCGTAGGCCGGCGCGGCGTAGATGCCGACTGCCACGGCCAGTTCCATCACCCGTTGCAGGTCGCTGGTGTACACCAGCACCGCTTGCAGTTCGTCGTCCAGCGGTTCGCTGAAGTCCAGCAGCACATAACCTTTGGTTTCCGGCGAGAGGCTGCTGAGCTGCACTTGAATGCGGTTCAGCGCTTTCAGCGCTTCGGTTTTCGCCAGTTGCTTGGGCTTGAGCACGAAGCTCACCTGCGGGCCGAAGGAGTCGACGATCTGCTGGAACAGCTGCTCATAGTCGTCGGCCTGGAACAGCACGGTGTCCGGCAGGCTGCCGACCACCACCCATTCGCCGAGGGGAATGGGGAAGCTGTCGTCGTAGTTGATATCCGGGTTGGCGGCGAGAAAGGCCTGCGGGTCGGCGTAGGCCTGGGCGGCTTCGTCGGCGATGCGCGCGACTTCTTCCGGGGTCATGCAGCCCGAGCTTATTTTGCTGATCAGTTCTTCGAGCTGAGCCTTCATCGAGGTGTTCCATGGGTGGCAAAACGGGCCGGCAAGGATAGCCTGAAATCCATCGCTCGGGCGCATGGCCGTTCGTTGAAACGGTGCCTAGGTTGCTGCCAGGCGGCTTTGCCCGCGTGGCGGGCATCCGTTGCTACGTCCCGTGGCACACCAGCACCGCGCCCTGCAGGCGTCCCTTGGCGTCGCGGAATGGCGCCGCCGAGTTTGCGATCGCCACTTCGCTGCCGTTGCGGCGGATCAGCTGGATCTCGCCGCCGAGGCGCTTGTGAATCCCCTCGCGCAATGCCCCGACAACCGGGTTGGCCACCGGCTCGCGGGTTTCGCCGTTGACCAGGCGCATGACGTTTTCGATGGGTTGGCCATGGGCCTCATTGGCCGACCAACCGGTAAGCGCATGCGCCGCATCATTCAGGCCGATGACCCTGCCGTTGACATCGGTGTCGATCACAGCGTCCGCGATCAGTGCCAGGGTCAGGGTATTTCGCGACTTTTCGATGAAAAGTGCGTCCTCGGCGCTCCTGCGCTGAATCAGCATGTGCAGGGTCTGCGCCACCAGATAGCTGCCGAAATATTCCTGGGACAGCCTGCCCTGGGCGCCGAGCTGGATCGCTTGCCAGGTCTGTCGCTCGTCTTCGTCCTGGTCGAGGATCATCAGCGGAATGCCGGGCGCCAGGGCGAACAGCCGATCGAAGGTATCGAGACCCTGGCTGTCGATCAGGTTCAGCTCGACCAGGACGGCGGCCACGGCATCCTGGCCGGCGCTGCCCAAACGCACCAGCGCATCGTGCAGGTTGCGCCGCCATTCACTGATGAAACCGTCGTCCTGGGAGCGGGCCAGAGTAGTGCGCAACGTTTCGGCATGGCGGGCGTTGCCGGTAATGATCAAGATTCGATGGGGCATGTTGCGCGACTCCGTTTGAGCAACGTTCAGGGCGAAACACGCCGCAACCTGGCTGGCTGCGGAGGGCATGCACAGGCGGGGCGATCCGGTAACGGCTTTTAGACTGGCGACGCGCTTGGCGCCGGGGTACGGCGCACGCATGCGGACTGACGGGTTTCGATGGGCGCAGAGCATGGAGCCGGTGCTGCGGAGATGCTGTGCTGAGGTATATCGACCGAACCCATCGGTGACGGTTCCTCCTGCCGGAGGCGGCCGATCAACGGTATTGCCCGTGTCTGTATACCGCAGCGCAGAGCCTCTGCGACGGTCGTTTCCGGCCATAAGGTGGGTGCTTTTCGGCGGTAGTGCGAGTACCCCGCACGGGTCGAATCCGTAGGGTGCGCCGCGCGCACCGGGGCGGCATCGGTATCGTTGTTGGTGTCGGTATTGGCTGTCGGTGCGCATGGTGTTCAGTCGGGATACATGGGTAACGCCTGTCGGGAGACATGGGTAACGGGTGTCGATATCTGAACGCAACAGATGTTGTCCGCGCCTTGGTAAACTGCGCCGCGGCCCGAGGGTCGTTTCCATTTGCGCTCGTCGTTCATGTCAGGAGTTATCCTTGAGTTCGCGTATCCATCCCCTGGCCGGCAAACCGGCGCCCGCATCGATGCTGACCGATATCGCCCGCCTGCTGGCGGCCTACTTCGATGAGCGCCCGGATTCCGGCGTTCCGGCGCAGCGCGTGGCGTTCGGCACCTCCGGGCACCGTGGCAGCTCGCTGCA
Source organism: uncultured Pseudomonas sp. (assembly GCA_966210435.1). Taxonomy (GTDB): domain Bacteria; phylum Pseudomonadota; class Gammaproteobacteria; order Pseudomonadales; family Pseudomonadaceae; genus Aquipseudomonas. The sequence continues at coordinate 13,125 of CBIHLF010000043.1, forward strand.
ATGCAGCTTCAACGAATGGCACGTGCTGGCCATCACCCAGGCGATTTGCGATTACCGCAGCAGCCAGGGCATCGACGGCCCGTTGTTCATCGGCGCCGACACCCACGCGCTGTCGCAGCCGGCGCTGGAGACCGCGCTGCAGGTGCTGGCCGCCAACGGCGTGCAGACGCTGCTGTCGCAAGACGACGAGTTCACCCCGACACCGGCGATTTCCCACGCCATTCTGGTGCACAACCATGATCGGGGGCAGGGCCGCAGCCGTGGCCTGGCCGATGGCATCGTGATTACTCCTTCGCACAATCCGCCGGACAGCGGCGGCTTCAAGTACAACGCCAGCAACGGCGGTCCGGCCGATACCGATATCACCGGCTGGGTGCAGAACCGTGCCAATAGCCTGCTCGAAGGCGGGCTGCGCGAGGTCAAGCGCATGTCCCTGGCCGAGGCGCTGCAGGCGCCGAGCACCCACCGGCACGACTACCTCGGCGCCTATGTCGCGGACCTGGGCAGCGTCATCGACTTCGAGCCGATTCGTGCGGCCGGCCTGCGTCTGGGCGTCGATCCGTTGGGCGGCGCGGGCGTGCGTTACTGGTCGCGGATCGCCGAGCGCTATGCGATCAATCTGCATGTGGTCAGCGAAACCGTCGATCCGCAATTCGCGTTCATGAGCCTGGATTGGGACGGCAAGATCCGCATGGACCCGTCCTCGCGCGATGCCATGCAGCGCCTGATCGGCCTCAAGGACGGTTACGACATCGCCTTCGCCTGCGACACCGACTACGACCGCCATGGCGTGGTGGCGCCGAGCGTCGGCCTGCTGCCGGCCAACCACTTTCTCAGCGTCGCCGCCGATTACCTGTTCCAGCAGCGTCCGCAGTGGAGCGCGCGCACCGCGCTGGGCAAAACCCTGGTCAGCAGCGCGATGATCGACCGGGTCGCCGCGCGTTTGGGGCGCCAGCTGGTCGAGGTGCCGGTGGGCTTCAAATGGTTCGTCGACGGCTTGGTCGATGGCTCCCTGGGTTTCGTCGGCGAAGAGAGCGCCGGCGCCACCTGCCTGCGCCGCGACGGCAGCGTCTGGACCACCGACAAGGACGGCATGGTGCTGGCCCTGCTGGCTGCGGAGATGACCGCCAGCCGTGGACGCGATCCGGGCGAGCTGTATCGCGGGCTGGTCGATGAGTTCGGCGCGATCTACGCCGACCGCGTCGATGCGCCGGCCAATGCCGCGCAGAAAAAAGCCTTGGGCAAGCTGTCGCCAGAGCAACTGGACAGCGATCGGCTGGCCGGCGATGCCATCGTTCAGGTGCTCGACAAGGCGCCGGGCAACGGCGCGGCCATTGGCGGCATCAAGGTGGTCAGCGAGGGCGGCTGGTTCGCCGCGCGGCCATCGGGCACCGAGGACATCTACAAGATCTACGCCGAAAGCTACCGCGATGAGGCGCACCTGCAACGTATCCTCGGCGAGGCGCAGCAGATCGTCGACGCGGCATTGGCGTCCTAGAACCATTGCTCCTGCCCGGCGCGCAACGCGCCGGGCCAACAAACAGCACAAAGGCATCGCCCGCTGCGTTGTCGTCAGGTATCGGTGCCTAAACGTAGGGTGCGCCGCGCGCACCGGCTCCGGTTCTCGATGCGCACCCTATCCATGGTGACCCAGGCTTTTCAATGGCTACATAGCCATTGAAAAGCCTGCACTTTCTATTTCCTCCGGCAGTCACAACTATGTCGACCCCGCCATTCGCGCGCTTCAGCGGGGGATTGGCTGCCGTTCAACCCGTACGTCCAGGCCATCGCGCGCTGTCGGGCCGGTGGGTCGTTCGCGACCGCTGCGGATGCATGAAGCTACTCATCGAGGAGAAAAACATGACCGTGGGAACCATACTGTTGATCGTTGTAATTCTGCTGCTTGTCGGTGCGATCCCCACATGGCCATATAGCCGGGGTTGGGGTTACGGGCCTTCTGGTGGTTTGGGTGCGGTGCTGGTGATCGTGCTCGTCCTGCTGCTGTTGGGCGTGTTGTAGCCCGGCCCAAATGCCCTCTGCGCAGGCTGCGGCCTGCTAAGCGAAGCCGGCGTTTGCCGGCTTCGTCACCTATGCGGAGGTAGCTGTGCCAGGCGACGCGCTGCTTTTATCGCGCGCCGCCAGGGTTTAGTCTGCGCGGCGAACCCTTGCGCAGCGCGCCGCCATGTACCGTCTCGATTTGAAAATCCGCCTGCATAACGGTGCCGATATCGCCATCGGCCCAGGCAAGGCCGACCTGCTCGACGCCATCGCCCGGGAGGGCTCGATCAGCGCCGCCGCGCGCAGCCTGGGCATGTCCTACAGACGCGCCTGGCTATTGGTCGAAACCATGAACCGCAGCTTCAAGGAACCGCTGGTCACCACCCTGGCCGGCGGCAAGCACGGCGGTGGTACGCAGCTGACCGCGATGGGCGAGCAGGTGCTGCAGCGCTATCGGCAACTCTGCGCGCAGGCGCTGGCCGCGGTGCAGGACGGCCTCGACGAGCTCGGCGATCTGCTCGCTGCCGACGTTGCGCCAGCCCCTTAGATAAAGGCCATGTGCCGTGTATCGACTGCCTCGCTAACCTTTTCCCGCTGCCTGCCAGGCGTTTGAGTGTTTGGCCAGGTTTTGCTGGACGGTATTTCGTTATATATGGAAGGATATAGCGCTTGCCGAGGAGTTCGCCCCGATGTTCCGTAAACCGCTATATGTCTTGCTGCTGATCTGCAGCCTGTTTCCTGCCCTGTGCATGGCACAGGCCAGCAATGTCGCCGCGGCGGCCAACATGCAGTTCGCCCTGGAGGAGATCGCCGCGCGCTTTCATGCCGACAGCGGCGATTCGGTGAAGCTGGTATTCGGTTCGAGCGGCAATCTTTACCGGCAGATCAGTGAGGGGGCGCCTTTCCAGCTGTTTCTCAGCGCCGATGAGGACTACGTGCAGCAACTGGTGGCCGCTGGCAAGACCGTCGACGAGGGCGCGCTCTATGCCCTGGGGCGGATCGTGCTGATGGTGCCGAAGGGATCACCGGTGGCCGTCGACGGCCAGCTCCAGAGCCTGAAAGCCGCGCTGGCGGCGGGGCAGGTCGAGAAGTTCGCCATCGCCAATCCGCAGCACGCGCCCTATGGTCGCCTGGCCGAGCAGGCTCTGCGCCATGCCGGTTTGTGGGATGCCCTGCAGGACAAACTGGTACTCGGCGAGAACATTGCCCAGGCGGCGCAGTTCGCCACCTCCGGTAATGCCCAGGGCGGTATCATCGCCTATTCTCTGGCCCTGGCGCCGGGTGTCGCCAAGCGCGGCGAATTCGCCCTGATCGCGCAGAACTGGCATCAGCCGCTACGCCAACGCATGGTTTTACTCAAGCATGCCGACGCTACCGCCGAGGCGTTCTACCACTATCTGCAGCAACCGACCGCCCAGGCGATCATGAGCAAATACGGCTTCGATATACCTGAGAAAAACTAGAGGGAGAACGCTGTGGATTGGCCCGCGCTGCTGTTGTCCCTGGAGTTGGCCCTGTGCACCATGCTGATTCTGCTGCCCGTCGGCATTTGGGTCGGGCGCCAGCTGGCCTGGAGCCGCTTCGCCGGCAAGAGCGCGGTCGAGGCGTTGCTGGCCCTGCCGCTGGTGCTGCCGCCGACCGTGCTCGGCTTCTACCTGCTGGTGGCGATGGGGGCCAACTCGCCGATCGGCCAGGCCTACCACACGCTGTTCGGCAGCCAGTTGACCTTCTCCTTTGCCGGCCTGCTGATCGCCTCGGTGGTGTTCAACCTGCCGTTCGCCATCCAGCCGATGCAGCGCGCCTTCGAGGCGATCCCGCGGGATGTGCGCGAGGCCGCGCGGTGCTGCGGCATGTCGCCGTGGCGGGTGTTGCGGCGTATCGAGTTGCCGCTGGCCTGGCCGGGGATCATCTCGGCGCTGGTGCTGACGTTCGCCCATACCCTCGGCGAGTTCGGCGTGGTGCTGATGGTCGGCGGCAGCATTCCCGGGGAAACCCGCACCATCGCCATCGCTATCTACGACCGGGTGCAAGCCTTCGACGATCACGCCGCCGGGGTGATGTCCGCGGTGCTACTGCTGATCTCGCTGTGCGCCATCGGCCTGTCGTACTTCGCCACTGCGCGCCTGGGACGGAGCTATCGGCATGACTGAGGGCTTGCAACTCGACCTGCGGCAGAGCAGCCCGATCCCGCTGAATGCGCAGATCAGCTGTGCGCCGGGCGAGGTATTGGCATTGGTCGGGCCATCCGGCAGCGGCAAGTCCACGCTGCTGCGCAGTATCGCTGGCTTGTACCAACCCCATGCCGGCAGCATCCGCTGCGATGGCGAGACCTGGTTCGACAGCCGGCGCGGCATCGCCAAACCGACCATGAACCGGCGAGTCGGCATGGTGTTTCAGCATTTCGCCCTGTTCCCCCATCTCAGCGCCCGCCACAACGTCGCCGAGGCACTGCGCGATTACCCCGAGGCCGAGCGCATGGCGCGGGCCGAGGCGTGGCTGGAGCGGGTGCATCTGCATGGCCTGGGCGAGCGTTTGCCTCATCAACTGTCCGGCGGCCAACAGCAGCGCGTCGCCGTGGCCCGTGCCCTGGCTCGCGAGCCCAAGGTGTTGCTGCTCGACGAGCCGTTTTCCGCGGTCGACCGCGGCACCCGCGAGGCGCTCTACGGCGAATTGACCGAGTTGCGCGAAGAGCTGCGCATGCCGGTGCTGCTGGTCACCCATGACCTGGACGAGGCGACGCTGTTGGCCGACCGCATGTGCATCCTCTCCGCCGGCACCACATTGCAAGCCGACAGCACCGACCGCCTGTTGCAGGCCCCGGCCAGCGCCGAAGTCGCGCGCTTGCTGGGCATGCGCAACCTATTCGCCGGGCGCCTCGTCGGGCACGCCGCCGATCACAGCCTGTTGGCCTGGGGCGGGCATGTTTTGAAAGTCCGCGCCCAGCCGCAGTTGGCCGTGGGGCAGGCGGTCGATTGGGCCATGCCGACCTCGGGGGTGTTGCTGATGCCGCTTAACGAACGGCCGGGCACCGCCCTGGATAACCGCGTCGCGGTGCGCATCGAGCGCCTGCTGCCGCTTGGCGAGCAGTTCCGCGTGAGCTTATCGGCCGGCGCGGACCAGCTGAGCATGAACGTGCCGCGCCATGTGGCGCAGCGTTACGGTCTGGCGGTGGGGCAGGCGATCGACGTGCGCCTGCGCGGCGAGACGATTCATTTGATGCCGGCCCCGGCCGCTAGCTGAAACGCGCCGGCGTGCTTAGTCGGCCCTGGCCTCGGTCAGTAGCCAGTCGCGGAACGCGGACACTTTCGGTTTGGCTGCCGCTGCCTTGGGGTACACCAGCCAGTAGTCGAAGTCGTTGGCCAATTGTTGCGTGAAGGGTTGCAGCAAACGCCCGGCGGCGATGTCGTCGGCGGCCAGGAACAGTCGGCCCATTGCCACGCCGCGGCCGTCGATCGCCGCCTGCAATACCAGGGCGGAATCGCTGAAGCCCGATCCCGAGCGCGCCTCGACACCGGGCGCACCGACCGACTCCAGCCAGCGTTGCCATTGATTGCCAGGCCGGTCGTGCAGCAGGGTATGCCGGCCCAGGTCGGCGACGCTCCGTAACGGCGCGCTGGCCAGCAAGGTCGGGCTGCACAGCGGCGTCAGCCACTCATGGGCGATCAATTCGGCCTGCAGACCGGGCCAGCGTCCGAGCCCGGAGCGGATGCCCAGATCGTAGTCGCTGCGCGACAGGTCGCAGAGATCGGCGCTGGTGGCTATCTGCAGATCGATTTGCGGGTGCGCGGCGTGGAAGCGTCCCAAGCGAGGCAGCAACCATTTACTGGCGAATGACGGCAGCACGGTGATGCGCAGCGGGCCACCGGAGGTGTCGTCGGTGAGCCGTGCGGTGGCTGCCGCCAGCCCGTCGAACAAGCCGGACAGATCGCGTAGATAGGCCTTGCCGTGCGGGCTGAGTGACAGCGTGCGGCCCTTGCGTTCGAACAATGTCAGCGCCAGCCACTGCTCCAGGTGCTTGACCTGATGGCTGATCGCCGCCTGGGTCACGTGCAGCTCCTGCGCTGCGCGGGTAAAGCTCAGATGCCGGGCGGCGGCTTCGAAGGCTTTGAGGGCGTTGAGTGGTGGTAGACGACGTGGCATGGCAGAGCCTTGGATTAGTTTTTCTTATTAATTGGCCGAGAATACGTCGTTTTGCCCGGCGCTTGAAGTCGGCTGTAATCGGCGCTCAGTCTGCGTGGTTGGGGCAATACCCGGTGGCGCAGGTAAGACAACGCCGAAAAAGGAAGACGCGCATGATCGCGTGGGATGTATGGATTCTGATGTTGGGGTTTTCGTTGCCGATGATCGCCAGCCCCGGGCCGGGCAATACTATCCTGGCGGCATCGGGCGGGCGCTTCGGGGTGAAGAGTTCGGTGCCGTTCTGGATGGGTTTCGAGGCCGGCAATCTGCTCTGGTGTCTGGTCTATGGATTCGGTCTGACCCAGGTCTTTCAACACTACCCCTTTGCCTACCAGGTGCTGAAGTGGGGCGGCACCCTGTATTTGCTCTATCTGGCGTATGGCTTCTTTCGTTCGTCGGCCTTGGCGGACCGGCAGGATCTGCGCCCACTTGGCTTTCTCGATGGCTTCATCGCCCTGTCACTGAACGTAAAAGTGCACTCGATGATTCTGGTGATGTTCTCGCAGTTCCTCAGCCCGTCGCTGCCTCTGTTCAGCCAGGTGTGGCAGATGACGGCGGTGTTCCTGGTGCTCGGCCTTGCCTGCCACTTTTTCTGGATTTATGGCGGGCAGTTGTTATTCAGCCGCCTGAAAACGCCAAGGGCGATGCGCATACAGGGTTATGTGTTCGGTCTGTGCATGCTCGCCGTCGCGGCTTCCATGGTGCTGTGACGGCCTGTCAATTGCGCGCATGGCTCATCTGGAATTTCGCCACGCCTTCGAAGCCCATCAATTCGTCGGCCATGACGTTGATCCGTGCGCTGTGCTGGCCGTCCACGGCCACGGCGACGAAGCGCCATTCCAGTTGGCCCTGCTCGAAGCTTACGGAGAACGAGCCGTTGGCGATCACATAGCCGCGGTCGCGGGCGATTTGCCGCAATACGTCTTCGCGCGGTCGGGTGAAGCCGGGGGCGAAACGCAGGACGATGGCGATCGCCGGGCGCGCCGGCAGCCGGGATTCCAACTTGGCGCCCCACATCATCAGGGCGGCGGAGATCAGGGCGAGCAGCGTCGCCGCACCATAGAAACCGACGCCGACCAGTACGCCGATGGCCGACGAGGCCCAGATCGATGCTGCGGTGGTCAGGCCGCTGATGCTCATACCGTCTTTCATGATCAGCCCGGCGCCGAGAAAGCCGATGCCGGTGACGACGCCCTGGATCACCCGCGTCGGGTCGACCGCCCCGGCGAAATGCCCGCCGTACCAATATTCAGGGTAGATGCACAGCACCGTGAGCGCAGCTGAGGCCATACACACCATGCCATAGGTGCGCATGCCTGCAGCGCGGCCATGGTAGGAACGCTCATATCCGACCAGCAGGCCAAGCAGCAGGGCGCCGAGAATATTGAAGATCAGGGTGAGATTGACCGCGACACCAGGCAAAGCCCAGAAATCGCTGAGGGGCGAGAATGCATTCACGGCGAGCCTCGCATGGCGCAAAGGAGCTATTGGCGTTTTGCCATCAGTTTAGTTGGCGCGTGGCTTCTTGCCCGATGCGCAATATCAATCAGTGGTCGAGGCGATTACCAGGCGGTCGCGGCCTTCCTGTTTGGCCCGGTAGAGTGCCTTGTCGACCCGTTTGAAGAAGGCCTCGGCGTCGGCATCCACACCAGGCGTGAAGTAGCCGACGCCGAGGCTGGCGGTCAGGGGCAGGTGTTGGCCCTGGATTTTCAGGCCGTTTTCGGCCAGGGTCTGGCGAAAGTCCTCGGCCAGTTGCCGGGCCTGTTCCTCGCTGGTGCCCGACATCAGCACACCAAACTCTTCGCCGCCGAGGCGCAGCAGGCAATCGCTGTCGCGGCGAAACACCTGGCGCATGTGCTCGGCGAAAGCGAACAGGCAGGCATCGCCCATGCCATGGCCATGCTGGTCGTTGATCTGCTTGAAGAAGTCGATGTCCAGCAGCACCAGCGCCAGTGGGCCGCCTTGACGTTTACAGCTGGCGACCAGCTTCGGGAACAGGCTGTTGAACAGGTAGCGGTTGCCCAACTGGGTCAGGCTGTCCGTGCGGCTGAGCCATTCCAGGTTGGCGCGCTGCAGCACCAATTCGTGCTCCATGGCCAGATTGGCGTGGTATTCGCGGTTGCCGCGGGCCAGGGCCAGCAGCAGGTGGCTGAGGTAGATAAGCATGGCGAGCAGGAGTGCGCGGTGTTCCTGCCAGTCCAATGCCAACACCAGCAGGCCGGGCAGGTGGATCAGCGCGATGGCCTGGTGCACCGGAGCCTTGCGCATCGGAAAGTTGAACACGATGGCGGTGCTGAAGGCGACGGTGCCGAATATCGCGATCAGGCGCGCATCCCGTAGATCCGGGCGCAGCAGCACCCAGGCTTGCAACAGCCCCCAGGCGCATACCGTCAGATGGAGTAGCAGCCAATGCCGGCGGAGCCATCGCCGCAGGGCGGGCAGGCTGTCCGCGCTAGGCAGCCGATGGGCCAGGCGCAGGGCGAACAGCAGACCGAACAGCAGGCTGAGCGAAAGCCCCAGGGGTATCTGTTGCCTGGGGACGTCGCTGAACAGCCAGATCAGCAGGTAGTAGATACCACCCAGGCGGGTGCGATTGCGGCAGTCTCGTGCTTCGCGCCAGAGCGCGAACAGCTCTGGCTGTTGGGGTGGCTGGTTGGCTTGCATGGCTGAACTCCGCGCGCCCGGAATTCAGAATAGGCATTGTATGCGCCCAATAGCAATGTGCTATCAGCGGCGCTCCGCTCGATACCGCATGCCCTGGCATCGGCTATCAGCGCAGCTGCGCCTCGGCAAGGGTGTGGGTACGCGGGATAAGGTCGGCATTCCAGCGCCGGCTGGCCCACAGGAGCAGCTCATCGGGTCGGCCATAAGCGGCATCGTCGGGCAACGGCTGGCCGAGGGCGCGCAGTGCGCGAATCAGCAAGGGCGTGGCCTGGTCGGCCGGCAAGGGCGGCGAGCGGTAGGATTTGCCGAGCTTGTGGCCATCGGGCTGGATGATCAGCGGCACATGCAGATAGCGCGGCTGCGCCACGCCGAGCAGCTCCTGCAGGTACAGCTGGCGGGGCGTGGAGTCGAGCAGGTCGGCGCCGCGCACCACATCGGTCACGCCTTGCCAGGCATCGTCGATCACGACCGCGAGCTGATAGGCATAAAGGCCATCGCGGCGCTGGATCACGAAGTCGCCGACTTCGCGGCCCAGGTCCTGGCTGTAGCGGCCCTGTACCCGGTCGTCGAAGCTGTAACGCAGTTCAGGCACGCGCAGGCGGATCGCCGCGTCGGCCCGCGGGTGGCCGGCATCCCGACAGAACCCCGGATAAATGCCCTGGTAGCCTTCCAGGCGTTTGCGCGAGCAGGTGCAGGCGTAGGCCAGGCCGCTGGCCAGCAATGCATCGACTACCGCGGCATATTGGTCATGGCGCGCGCTTTGCCGTACCAGTTCGCCGTCCCAATGCAGGCCGTAGTTTTCCAGGGTGGCGAGTATCCCCTGTTGCGCCCCGGGCACTTCACGCGGCGGGTCGAGATCCTCCATGCGCAGCAGCCAGCGGCCGCCCACCGCACGGGCGTCGAGGTAGGAGGCGAGCGCTGCGACCAGTGAACCGAAATGCAGATAACCGCTAGGGGTGGGGGCGAAGCGACCGATATAGGCGGGCGTGTTCATGCGAACGAATATACAGGCTAGCGCGGGCTGAAGCCGCCAGGGAAGGGAGAAACAACAAGGGGTGCCGAAGCACCCCTTGGGTCAGATCAGGAACCGATCTGCTTTTCCTTGATTTCCGCCAGGGTTTTGCAATCGATGCAAAGGGTGGCGGTGGGGCGGGCTTCGAGCCGGCGGATGCCGATTTCGACGCCGCAGGAATCGCACCAGCCGTAATCGTTGTCTTCGATCAACTGCAGGGTTTCGTCGATCTTCTTGATCAGCTTGCGCTCGCGATCGCGTGCGCGCAGTTCCAGGCTGAATTCTTCTTCCTGGCTGGCGCGGTCCGCTGGATCGGGGAAGTTCGCCGCTTCGTCCTGCATGTGGTGCACAGTGCGGTCGACTTCCTGCATCAATTCCAGCTTCCACTTATTGAGGATGCCGGTGAAGTGGGCGCGCATCTGCTCGCTCATGTACTCTTCGCCCTTGATTTCTGGATAGGGTTCGAAGCCACGAGTCAGCTGGTTGCTGCTTTTAGCTGTTGCTTTTGCTTTGGTGGGCATGGATGACCGCCTCTCACTCTCACTAATCCATTGCGCAGGACGGTGTCCCTTGCCGATTTTATTCGGCCCTGCGGCTGCAAGCGGGCGAACTTACCAGAACAACTCAAGCCGCGCCACTCCCGACTGTCGTGGTGGCTGCCGTTTCGCCTGACGGTTGGGTAGAATCCGCCCTCTATTTCTTTCAAGGCAGGTCCATGGCCCAGTCCTACAGTGCTCGCAGCCGTGCCATCGAACCCTTTCACGTGATGGCCTTGCTGGCGCGCGCCAACCAGTTGCAGGCCGCTGGCCACGATGTAATCCACCTGGAAATCGGCGAACCGGATTTCACCACCGCAGCGCCGATAGTCGCGGCCGGCCAGGCGGCGCTCGCCAATGGCCATACGCGCTACACCGCGGCCCGCGGTTTGCCGGCCCTGCGCGAAGCGATTGCCGGCTTCTACGCGCAACGTTATCGATTGAGCATAGACCCTGAACGGATTTTAATAACCCCGGGCGGTTCCGGCGCGCTGCTATTGGCCGCGAGCTTGCTTGTCGACCCCGGTAAACACTGGCTGCTGGCCGATCCGGGTTATCCCTGCAACCGGCATTTTCTGCGCCTGGTCGAAGGCGCGGCGCAGCTCGTGCCCGTCGGGCCTGAGGTGCGTTATCAACTGACGCCCGAACTCGTCGCACGGCATTGGGACCAGGACAGCGTCGGTGCGCTGGTCGCGTCGCCGGCCAACCCGACCGGTACTTTGCTCGCACGTGAAGAACTGGCTGGGCTGTCCCAGGGCTTGAAAGAGCGCGGCGGGCATCTGGTGGTCGACGAGATCTACCACGGCCTGACTTATGGCGTGGACGCCGCCAGCGTGCTGGAAGTCGACGACGAGGCGTTCGTGCTCAACAGCTTCTCCAAGTATTTCGGCATGACCGGCTGGCGCCTGGGCTGGCTGGTGGCGCCGCCGGCAGCGGTGCCGGAGCTGGAGAAATTGGCGCAGAACCTCTATATCAGCGCGCCGAGCATGGCCCAGCACGCCGCGCTGGCCTGTTTCGAGCCGCAGACCCTGGAAATACTCGAACAACGCCGCCATGAGTTCGCCCGACGTCGCGACTTTCTATTGCCGGCGCTGCGCGAGTTGGGCTTCAAGATCGCCGTGGAGCCGGAAGGCGCTTTCTATCTGTATGCCGATATCAGTGCCTTTGGCGGCGACGCCTTCGCCTTTTGCCAGCATTTCCTGGAAACCGAGCACGTGGCCTTTACCCCCGGCCTGGATTTCGGCCGCCATCTGGCCGCACAACACGTGCGCTTCGCCTACACCCAGGATCTGCCGCGCTTGCAACAGGCGGTCGAGCGCATCGCCCGCGGTCTGAAAAGCTGGCATCCCGATGCGCTTTGAACCGCCGCTGGAACAGGCCAGGCTGCTGCGTCGCTACAAACGCTTTCTCGCCGATATCGAGACCGCCAGCGGCGAGCTGTTGACCATTCACTGTCCCAACACCGGCTCGATGCTCAACTGCATGGGTGAGGGCGCGCAGGTCTGGTTCAGCCGCTCCAACGACCCCAAGCGCAAGTTGCCAGGCACTTGGGAAATCGGCGAAACGCCCCACGGGCGCCTGGCGGTGATCAATACCGCGCGGGCCAACGGCCTGGTCGAGGAGGCATTGCGCGCCGGGCTGATCGCCGAGTTGGCCGGTTTCACCGCGCTGAAACGCGAGGTGCCTTACGGCCAGGAGCGCAGCCGGGTGGATTTCTGCCTGGAGTATCCGAGCGGCACGGCCTTCGTCGAGGTGAAAAGCGTGACCCTGGGCTTTGCCGATACGCGTGTCGCGGCCTTTCCCGATGCTCGCACCGAACGCGGCGCCAAGCACCTGCGCGAACTGGCCGCGCTGGCCCGCGCCGGTGTCCGCGCGGTGCAGCTGTATTGCGTCAACCTCAGCGATATCGACGCGGTGCGCCCCGCCGAGGAAATCGACCCGGCCTATGCCGCGGCACTGCGCGACGCGGTCGCGGCGGGTGTCGAGGTCCTGGCCTACGGCGCCGAGATCAGCCCGCAGGGGGTTCAACTGGTGCGACGGCTCGACGTGCACTTGTAGGGTGCGCCGTGCGCACCGGTGTTTAAGTTGTAGCCCGGATGCAATCCGGGAGCGGTGTCCGGCCATAAGCATTTCCCCGGATTTCATCCGGGCTACGGCGTTAGCCAAATCCCTTCGCTGTTTTCCGTGCAAGTCAGCGCTTCCAGCGATTGACCCGCGCAGGGGCCTGCGACGCATTCGCCGCTGTCGATCAGAAACAGGGCGCCGTGGGTCGCGCATTGGATAAGACTGGCACTGGCGTCGAGAAACTGGTCGGGCAGCCATTCCAGGGAGATACCTTTGTGCGGGCAGCGGTTGCGATAGACGTAGACCTGGCCGTCTTTGCGCACGGCGAACAGCTTCTCGCCGTCGATTTCGAAACCCAGGCTTTGGCTTTCGGCCAGCGCCTCGGGGGCACATAAACGCAACATCTCTATCTCCTCGGCAGGAGCGGCATTATCCCGGACTGGCGGCCCAGCCGACAGGCTTTTATCCTGCCAGGCACAATCCGCTTAGCGAAGCCCACCCACGCCCATGAAATCCGTCATTCAGCCCCGCTCGTTGTTTATCGCGCTGGGCCTGTTGCTAGTGCTCGCACTCTGGTTGTCCCTGGCTCTCGGGCCAGTCAGCCTGCCGTTGACCGATACCTTGCGGGCCGCGCTACGCCTGGTCGGCCTGAGGGTGGACGGCGAACAGATGCAGCAGGCGGAGCTGATCCTCGGGCAGATTCGTCTGCCGCGCGCCCTGTTGGGGCTGACGGTGGGCGCGGTGCTGGGGTTGTGCGGTGTGGCGATGCAGGGGCTGTTTCGCAATCCGCTGGCCGATCCCGGCCTGGTCGGGGTCTCCAGTGGCGCGGCATTGGGCGCCGCCATCGCAATAGTGGGCGGCGCGGCGCTGGGAGGAATGCCCGAGGCGTTCGCCCCCTATTTATTGTCGTTCAGTGCTTTTCTCGGCGGCCTAGGCGTTACCGCGCTGGTTTACCGCCTGGGCCGGCGCGACGGCGAAACCAGCGTGGCGACCATGCTTCTGGCCGGTATCGCGCTGACCGCCCTTGCTGGCGCGGCGATCGGCATGTTCACCTACCTGGCCGACGACTCCACCTTGCGCACCCTGACGTTCTGGAATCTCGGCAGTCTCAATGGCGCCAGTTATGCGCGCCTATGGCCGTTGTTGCTGGTAACCGCAACGGTGGCGCTGTGGTTGCCGCGCCGGGCCAAGGCGTTGAACGCATTGCTGCTCGGCGAATCCGAGGCGCGTCATTTGGGCTTCGCCGTCGAACAGATCAAGCGTGAGCTGGTGTTCTGCACCGCCCTGGGCGTCGGTGCGGCGGTGGCGGCGGCGGGGATGATCGGCTTTGTCGGCCTGGTGGTGCCGCATTTGTTGCGCTTGCTGGTAGGTCCGGATCATCGCGTGCTATTGCCAGCCTCGGCCTTGGCTGGCGCCACCCTGTTGTTGCTTGCCGACTTGGCCGCGCGCCTGCTGCTGGCGCCGGCCGAGCTGCCGATCGGTATCGTCACCGCCTTGATCGGCGCGCCTTTCTTCCTTTATCTGTTAGTGCGGGAGCGCAGCTGATGCTGAGCGTGAACGATCTGGCGGTCGAGCGCGGCGGCGCGACTGTACTGGCGGGTATCGATCTGGCGTTGCGGCCCGGTGAGGTGCTCGGCGTGCTCGGGCCGAATGGCGCCGGCAAAAGTACCTTGCTCGGCGCACTTAGTGGCGAACTGGCGCCTGCGCGCGGTGAAGTCTGGCTGGACCAGCGACGCTTGCACGATTGGCCGGGCAACGAGCGTGCCCGGCGTCTGGCGGTATTGCCCCAGAGCTCGACGCTGAACTTCGCCTTCCGCGTCGACCAGGTCGTGGCCATGGGGCGTTTGCCGCATGCCAGCGGTCGACTGTGCGACCAGCAGATCGTGCGCGCGGCGCTGCAAGCTGCCGACGCCCTGCACCTGGCCGGGCGCAACTATCTGGCGCTGTCCGGCGGCGAGCGCCAGCGTGTGCATCTGGCCCGGGTGCTGGCGCAATTGTGGCCGGGCGTGGCCGGGCAGGTGCTGTTACTCGACGAGCCCACCTCGATGCTCGACCCGCTGCATCAACACACCACGTTGCAAGCGGTGCGCACGTTCGCCGAGCGCGGCGCGGCGGTGTTGGTGATCCTGCATGATCTGAACCTGGCGGCGCGTTATTGTGACCGTCTATTGTTGCTCGATCATGGTCGAGCGCATGCGCTGGGTAGCCCGGAACAGGTGTTGCGAGCCGAACCCTTGCAGACGGTCTTCGGCCTGGAAGTGCTGGTGCAGCGCCACCCGGAACGCAACCATCCGCTGATCGTGGCGCGCTGATTTCACCCGCCTGCTGGTACTTGAAGGAATGTTTGTATGCGCATGCTTTTGTTGTTCGCCGTGATCCTGTTGGCCGGCTGCCAGACCGCCTTGCCGCCGCTGCCGGCATGGCAGAGCCCGGAAGGGCGCGAGCATGCCGACCTGGGACGGATCGTCGACCTGCGTAGCGGCGAGCAGCTCAGCCCACAGCAGCTTGTGCAGCGCCTGGCCACTGCGCAACGGCTGCTGGTTGGCGAACAGCACGACAATCCCGATCACCATGCCCTGCAACTCTGGCTGTTGCAGGCCCTGGCGACACAGCGCAGGCAGGGCAGCGTGCTGCTGGAAATGCTTACCCCGGACCAGCAACCGCGGATTGCTGCGGTGCGGGCGAGGATCGCCGACGGCTTGCCGATCGAGGGCCTGGCGATACTGCTGAACTGGAACCCGGGTTGGGACTGGAGCCTTTATTCGCCCATCGTGCGTCACGCTCTGGCACAGCGCTATCCGCTGCTGGCGGCCAATCTGCAGCAGGCCGAGATATCGCGCATCTATCGCCAGCGCCCCATCCTTCAGGGGGCGCTATCGAATACCCCGGCGGTACGGGAAACCCTGCTGGCGCAAATACGCCTGTCGCATTGCGGACAGATGCCGGAGAGCCAGTTGCCGGCCATGCTCGCGGTTCAGCAGCAGCGCGACCGGCGCATGGCCGAGGCGCTATTGGCCGCGCCTGCGCCCAGCCTGTTGCTGGCCGGCGCTTACCATGTACGCCGTGACCTGGGCGTGCCCCTGCACCTGGCGGATCTGGGCGCGCCGACCGGCGATCTGGTGCTGATGCTGGCCGAAGTCGGCGAACCGGTCGATGCGAGCATGGCGGATCTGGTCTGGTACACCGCCGCCTTGCCGCAGCAGGACCACTGCGCTGATTTCGGCAGGTCCAGCCAGCAGTAAGCGGGCAGGAGACGCCAGTATTGGCAGGCGGTTTTCTCGGCGTGAATCACAGGCAAAAAAAGACCCGGCAAGAGCCGGGTCAATAACCGTGATTAGCCTGATGAGGAGATAACCAGAAGAGCCCGCCTGAAGGGCTCTTGAGCTTATCGACCGATCTCGCGACCAGCTGTTGCTAATAATAACGATTATCATTTGTGTGTCAATGCCTGTAACCCAAGTATTTTTACCTCTGAGCAAAATGCCGGCGAAAACGAAGAACCCGGCACATGGCCGGGTTCCGGGTGTTGCGAGGCGCGAGGTTTACGCGGTGGCGGCCGGCAGGCGCAGCTGGGTCACTTCCTTGTTCAGCAGGTCGATGCGTCGCGCCATGCTCTCGATCAGGCTGTGGGCGATGCGTGGGTTGCTTTGCATCAGGCTGAGGAATTGCTCCTTGGGAATGACCATGACCGTGCAGGGTTCGGTGGCGAGTACGGTCGCGCTGCGGCGTTCGCGAGTGAATACAGCCATGGCGCCGAAAATTTCATCCTTCTGCACATCGCCGACCCGATGACCGTCGACATAGGCTTCGGCATGGCCTTCGATGATGATGAACACATGGTTGGCCGGATCGCCTTGATGAATAAGCTCCTCGCCGGCGGCGAAATGCTGAAATCCGGTAGCTGGGCGGATTTCCGGCTGTTTCATCCGCGCGAGGGCATCGGATAGCAGGGCGGTATGACCGATCAGGTACTGGATAAACAGTTCCTGGCGTTGCTCGCTGGCGTAAATATGCTTGAACACATCGCTGCGCGAGTAGGGGATCAGGCTTAGTGGTTCTTCACTGCTCAGGCGGCAACTGGGCATCTCGATGCCTTGGCGTAGCCCGACCAGATCGCCCTCCTGCAAATAGAACAGCGGTCGCTCGTCGATCAGCGCGTGCAGCAAGCCATCGGCGATGATGAACAGCTGGTTGCCGGGCAGTACTGCGGCCAGATCGTCGATGCTGTCCAGTTGCAGCGGTTCGCCGCTGGGCGCTAAGCCATCGAGTAGCTGCGTGGGGATGCTTTGCAGTCGGTTGATCAGCTGGTCGGCGTAGGCCGGTTGCTCCCCGAGTAGATACATGAGCGTAATTCCTTGAACGGGCTTGGCTGACTAAGGCGCAGTAACGTCCCCTAAACAATAAGGGGCGGCGGGCCTCAGGTAAATCTTTCTATCCGGAGGTTGTGAGCTAGCTCTTGTTGCGCAATGAGCAGCTCTCGAGTTGCTCATTCAATTGCGCTTTGTGTGCAGGCGTCAAATCGTTCCAGTGGACGTCGAGCAACGCTCCTTCGATAGCGTAGAGCAATACTTTGGATGCCCTGAAGCCTCGTGCCCGCACCGCGCTGTATGCGTTCACGGCGCCCAGTCGGCGTAGGTCGTTGACGCTATGGATGCCGGCGGCGTGCAGCCATTGTGCGGAGGTTTTGCCCAGGTTTTTCAAGTGTTGCAGTTCATCGTTCATCAAGCCTCCTGACGTGGCTGGATGGGGTGCGGAGCAGCAAAAACGCTTGTATACGGTGCCGCTGTAAAGCAATGCCGCGAAGCGGCCTAAGCCTATACGCGCCCGCTGCTGGGCTTCGCTGCGTGCAGCCGGTAACGGGGTCGGAGCCGCTTATTTTTGTCTGCCTGCCAGGAAGTGTAGCGGCCAACGGATAAAACGTGGCCTATTGATAGCTCCCCAGGCTTCAGATAATCGCGGGGCAAGCTCCATAACTGGATCGTGGCCGTGCTGTCGCTCCCAACGTTGCACCGCCGACCAGGTGCGCAGGTAACCGAGCAAATTCGCCAGGCTCCAGTTCGCTTCGATTGCCAGCTGTGGCGGTTCGAGGGCGACGAATGGCAAGTGGATGTCGCGATAGCCCGCGTCCACACTTTCTCGACCGGCAGGCCAGTAGCCAGCCAGGGTGCACGAGTAGAAGTCGTCGATCAGTGTATCCAGCTCGCTGTCGATACGCAGCAGGCCATAGCACCAGGCACAGAACAAGCCTCGTGGCTTGAGCAGGCGTTCGGCTTCGTGGAAGAACGCCGGCGTGGCAAACCAGTGCAAGGCCTGGGCGACCACTATGGTATCCAGGCTGGCGTCGGCCAGGGGTTGCGCTTCGGCTCGTGCAACGAAGACCGCGATTCTGCTGGTATCGGCGGCGCGCAACTGTTCGATGCTGCTGTCGCTGCCCAGTACCCGGGTGAAGTAGCGAGCGAGCGGAATGCCGGCCTGGCCATTGCCGCAGGCGATATCCAGCGCGCATTGGCGTGTCGGGCTCTGTTGCGCCAGCCAGGCGAACAGGGCGTCCGGGTATTGCGGACGAAAGCGGGCATAACTGTCGGCGCGCGCGCCAAACAGTTGGGCGACGTCGCTCATGGCCTGCTGTTATAGCGCAAACGTGTGCCGAAATTGACCGACATGAGGATTTCATCGGCGCTCAGTTGTACCGGGAAGTAGCTGCCGGATATCTGGGCGTGCGCCAGGCTGGCGCCTTCCAGCTTGGCGCTGCGCAAATCGAGGCCGCGCAGGTCGGCGCCTCGAAAGTAGGCGTCGGTGAAATTTATGTGTTCGGCGTCGAGCATGCGCAGGTCAATGCCGCGGAAATCGCCGCCGCTGAGGTCGACTTCTCCGTCCTTGGGTTTTTGCGCATTGAACCCCTTTACGTCGTCGCTGCGTAACAGGCGATAAAGGGCGGTGTCGAGCTGGCGCGGCTGGCTCATGGGCAGGGTTCCTGTGGTGGGTTCCCTGGCAGTATAGAAGCCCCGGCAGGCCCTGCCTGCCGGATGCGCGCCGGCTTACAGACCTGGCAGGAGCTGGCGTATGCGCGAGATCAGGCTGTCCAGGCTTTCGCTCTCGTGGGTATTGACCCGCTTGCTCAGTGTCAGCTCCTCGTCGCTCAGCATCTCGCGGCTGAGCTGCTGCGCCTGGATTACTTCCATGGTCGCATCGGAGGGGTCGCCTCCGGCACTCCTGCGTTGTTCGAGCCAGGCGGCGATCACTTCGTCGGGGGCATGGCAATCGAGAATCAGGAAGGGGGCGCCGCAGGCTTCGGCTACCTGAGCGGCAGCTTGGCGCTGGGTGCGTTTGAGGTAGGTGGCATCGATCACCACGGGGTAGCCGGCATGCAGGGCGGCATCGGCAAGTTGGTGCAGGCGCTGGTAGGTCGCATTACTCGCTTCCTGGCTGTAGATGCCGGCATGCAGTTGCTGTTGCGCGGCGGGTTGTTCGCCGAACAGGCGCTTGCGCTCGACGTCCGAGCGCAGGCGAATGGCGCCAAGGGCTTCGACCAGGCGCATGGCGACGTGACTCTTGCCCACGGCGGAAACGCCATGGGTGATTGCCAGCAAGGGCGAGGGAATGGCGCTGTAACTTTCTGCCAGGGTGGCGTAGCGGCGGTATTGGCGCAGAATCACCGCGCGCTGCACGGCGTCCTGTTCCTGGGCGAAGCGGAACAGACTGACTTTGCCGCGGACCATGGCCCGGTAGGCTTTATAGAAGCTCAGTAGCTCCAGGGCGGCGTAGTCGCCGGTGTGCTCCAGCCAGCTGTTGATGAAGCGGCGGGCGAACGCCTTCAGGCCGCGATCTTCCAGGTCCATGGCGAGGAAAGCGGCATCCGAGGCGATATCGATCAGACGGAATGGCTCGTTGAACTCGATGCAGTCGAAGAGCACCACCTGATCATTCATCAGAGTGGCGTTGCCCAGGTGAATATCGCCATGGCATTCGCGGATAAAACCGTCCGCCTTACGTTGAGCCAGCAAGGGTTTCAGACGCTCGAAGCTGCTTTCCGCCCAGGCTTGCAGCGCATCGAGCTGCTGCAGATCGGCTTTTTCCTTGAGCATCGGGCGGATCTGTTCGAAATTTTGCGTCACCGGCGCCATGATCGCCTCCGGTGTGCCCAACTCATGCTCCTGGGGCACGCGCGGTGCATGCAGGTGGAACTCGGCGATTTGCCTGGCCAGCCCGTCGATGTGGGCTTCGCTCAGCTCGCCGCGTGCTTGCAGCTCGTCGAGCAGTTGGCCGGCGGGGAATTGGCGCATTTTCAGGGCGTATTCGATGACCGGCCCGCTGCCGGCCAGTTGCGGTGCCTCGATGCTGCCGCAGATCGGCAGGACTTCGAGGTACAGGTCGGGGGCCAGACGCTGGTTCAGGCGCAGCTCCTCCTGGCAGAAGTGCTCGCGTGCGCTCAGCTCGGTAAAGTCGAGAAAACCGAAATTGACCGGCTTCTTTATCTTGTAAGCATAGGGGCCAGTCAGGATTACCCAGGAAATATGCGTCTCGATAACCTGGAAACCATCCACCGGATGAGGGTAAAGGGCCGGGTTCTGCAGGGCGGCGATCAGGGCTTGGCTCACGGGCGATCCTTGGCTTTCAGTCGAATTCAGAGGTGGGCATTATGGCCGCTCCAGAGCGCTCTGCAAACCGCCGGGCTGTGCCTGCTAGTGCCCGGCAAAATGCGTATAATGCCGCGCCATGACTCGTTCCCGATCTTCTCGTCCCCGTTCCAAGCCGCGCTCGCGCGGTATGCGCCCGTTGCTCGGCTGGGCTATCAAACTCGGCCTGGTCGGTTTGGTGGTGCTCGCCGTGTTTGCGGTTTATCTCGATGCTGTCGTGCAGGAGAAGTTTTCCGGCAAGCGCTGGACCGTGCCGGCCAAGGTCTATGCCAGGCCCCTCGAACTGTTCGTCGGGCAGAAACTGGCCAAGAACGACTTTCTCCAGGAGCTGGATGCCCTGGGCTATCGCCGGGAAACCGCGGTCAGTGGCCCTGGCGCGGTATCGGTTGCCGGCAATAACCTCGAATTGCATACCCGTGGCTTTCAGTTCTATGAGAGCAGCGAACCGGCGCAGCGGATTCGCGTGCGTTTCTCCGGCGATTATGTCGCGGGCCTGAGTCAGGCCAATGGCGGCAATCTGGCCGTGGCGCGCCTGGAACCGATGCTGATCGGCGGCCTGTACCCGGCGCATCAGGAAGATCGCCTGCTGATCAAGCTGGAGCAGTTGCCACCTTATCTGGCGCAAACCCTGGTGGCTGTCGAGGACCGTGATTTCTACGACCACTTCGGTGTTTCGCCGAAGGGGATTGCGCGCGCCATCTGGATCAATGCCACCGCCGGGCAACTGCGCCAGGGCGGTAGTACCTTGACCCAGCAGTTGGTGAAGAACTTCTATCTGACCAACGAGCGCAGCCTCACCCGCAAGGCCACCGAGGCGATGATGGCGGTGCTGTTGGAGCTGCATTATGACAAGTCGGAGATTCTCGAGGCCTACCTGAACGAGGTTTTTCTCGGCCAGGATGGTCAGCGCGCGGTGCATGGTTTCGGTCTGGCCAGTCAATACTTCTTCAGTCAGCCAATATCCGAACTTAAACTCGATCAGGTGGCCTTGCTGGTGGGCATGGTCAAGGGACCGACCTACTACAACCCGCGGCGGCATCCGGAGCGGGCGCTGGAGCGGCGCAATCTGGTGCTCGATGTGCTGGTAGAGCAGGGCGTGGTCACGCTCGAGCAGGCCGAACAGGCCAAGCGCAAGCCGCTGGGCATCACGCAGCGCGGCAGTATGGCGGACAGTTCGTTCCCGGCCTTTCTCGATCTGGTCAAGCGCCAGCTGCGCGAGGACTACCGCGAGCAAGACCTGACCGAAGAGGGATTGCGGATCTTCACCAGCTTCGATCCGATCCTGCAGTTCAAGGCCGAGAACGCCTTGCTTGAGTCGCTGAAGCGCATGTCCGGACGCAAAGGCGCGGACGAGATCGAGGCGGGCATGGTCGTGACCAACCCGGAGACCGGGGAAGTGCAGGCGTTGATCGGTAGCCGCCAGCCGCGTTTCGCCGGCTTCAACCGGGCGCTGGACGCGATCCGGCCGATTGGCTCGCTGATCAAGCCGGCGATTTACCTGACAGCGCTCGAGCGCCCCAGCCAATACACGCTGACCAGCGTGCTGGAAGATCAGCCCTTCTCGATCAAGGGCCAGGATGGTCAGGTCTGGACGCCGCAGAACTACGATCACAAGGCCCACGGTAATATTTTCCTGTACCAGGGGCTGGCGCATTCCTACAACCTTTCCAGCGTCAAGTTGGGCATGGAACTGGGCGTTCCCACCGTGCTCAAAACCATGGATCGGCTGGGCGTTGTGCAGAAGTGGCCGGCGTACCCGTCCATGCTGCTCGGGGCGGGAGCGTTGAGCCCGCTGGAGGTCGCGGATATGTATCAAACCTTGGCCAACGGCGGTTTCAACACGCCATTACGAGGTATCCGTAGCGTCCTGACCGCCGAAGGCGAGCCGCTCAAACGCTATCCATTCCAGATTCAGCAGCGTTTCGATGCTGGCGCAGTCTATCTATTGCAGAGCGCAATGCAGCGTACGATGCGCGAGGGTACCGGGCGCTCGGTTTACAACCGCTTGCCGGCGTCCTTGAAGCTCGCCGGTAAAACCGGCACCAGCAACGATTCGCGCGACAGCTGGTTCGCCGGTTTCAGCCAGGACCTGTTGGCGGTGGTGTGGATGGGCCGGGACGACAATGGGCCGACCCCCTTCACTGGCGCCAGT
Organism: uncultured Pseudomonas sp.; assembly: GCA_966210435.1. Lineage (GTDB taxonomy): Bacteria > Pseudomonadota > Gammaproteobacteria > Pseudomonadales > Pseudomonadaceae > Aquipseudomonas. Next base: position 35,367 of record CBIHLF010000043.1, read on the forward strand.
GGTGCGCTGCAGGTATGGACCGAATTCATGTATCGGGCCGATCCGCTGCCGTTGGACATGCCGCAGCCTGATAATGTCGTGCAGGCGTGGATGGATCCGAACACTGGCCTGGGCTCCGATCCCAGCTGCCCGGGGGCCGTACAGATGCCGTATATTCGCGGCAGCGAACCGGCACCGGGCCAGGGTTGTGGGTTGCAGGCGCCGGTAGACTCGGTCATGGATTGGGTACGCGGCTGGCTGGACTAATTGAGAGGGTATGACGTGACTAAGTGGTTTGTTCCAGTTCTAGCGGCTTCTGCGGTGTTGAGCGGGTGCACCTCGGTGCAGCGCGGTTCGATCCCGGTAGTCGACTCCAGCTCGTCGGTTTATGAGCAGCAGCAAGACGAGGTGGGCGGCTATGGCGGTGCTTCGGCGCCGGCGCAGAGCATTCCCGAAGACTCAGGCGTGGTGGTCATGGTGCCTCAAGGCGGTGGAAGTTCGGCGCCGATTCAGACCTTTCCGGCGCCGAGCGGCTCGCCGAATGGCGCTATCAGCAGCGAACCGATCGACTTCGGCGGCTACAACGCGCCCGGGCCAAGTGCTCCCACTGGCATTCCCAGCGGTGGCGGCTTGGCCGCCGACGAGCAGTTGGACGGTCCGGTGCTGGCGCTGCTCAGTACCGCGCAGCAGCAACAGAGTGCGGGCGACCTGAACGGTGCGGCCTCCAGCCTGGAGCGGGCCCAGCGCATCGCTCCGCGTGAACCGCAGGTTCTCTACCATTTGGCGCAAGTGCGCTTGGCGCAAGGCGACGCGGCGCAGGCCGAGCAGTTCGCCCGTCGCGGGTTGAGCTACGCCAGTGGGCGGCCGGCGCTGCAGGCCAGCCTTTGGCAATTGATCGCCCAGGTGCGTGAGCAGCAAGGCGATAGCGCAGGCGCGGCGCAAGCCCGTGAACAGGCGCGAGTCAACCTGTGATGGATGGGCGGGTACCGGTAATCGCCCAGCAGCTACTGCTGATCGAGCGTGAGTTGCGCGTGCTGGGGTGGTGGCAAGTCGAGCCGCCCAGCGCTCAGGCGCTCGCGAGCCAGGAGCCATTCTGTGTGGACAGCATGGCGTTCGAGCAGTGGTTGCAGTGGATTTTCTTGCCGCGCATGAAGCACATGCTGGAAAGCAGTGCCGTTCTGCCAAGCATTTCAGGCATTCAGCCAATGGCCGAGCAGGTTTATGGCCAGGGCAATGCCCAGGCTCGGGCATTGATACGCTTGCTGGGCGAGTTCGATCGTTTGATCGGTATTGCGCCTTAAACGCTTGGCGCGATGCGGTTGTCCCGGTCGGTGCGAGGCGTTTTGCACTCGCACTTAGCCAGTCTGTTCGTCTGCTAGTCCTGCTGGGCGACCGAAGCGTTTTATTCGACTATTTGCAGTTGTCTGCAATCGCCGCCTTGGCTTCGGCAATACGGTTCTGGCGCTCATCTTCGCCCAGGCGGCGCATTTCACCGTTGTCTTCCACGCGGATTCGCGGGTTGTTTTCCAGCTGCGCCAGATTACTGCGGACGTTTTCGCAATATTTCTTGCGTTCGGCTTCCTTGGCGGCGACTTCTGCCTTGGCCTTCTTGTCGAACTCGGCTTGCTCGGGATCGGCGATGCTTTCGAAGGTTGGCGTCGGCTCCGCTTCCTGCTCCGCGGCTTTGGGTGGTGCGGCAGAGGTATTGACGCTGGTCGCCGACTGATCTTGTGGCGGTTGCGAGCCGAAATGCGTGACGCCTTGAGCGTCGACCCATTTGTACACCTGGCCGGCCATGGCGGTTGCGCTCAAGGCCATTAACAAGGTGCTGGTGAGGATAATACGGCGCATGCTGTTTCCTTTTTTGGGGCTGGCAAATTATGAGCTGCAAAACCCGTTGGTTACTATAACCAAAATGCTGTAATCGTCACCCTTGGGCCTGTAAACGAAGAAGATTGCAGAATCCATCACGGATTACTTGACTTGCCCTCGGTGAATCCGAACAATTCCATGCTCGCTGTAGTGGAGTCCGCCGCAAGCAGGCTTTAGCTCAGCAGACATGAGGTGCATACCCGCGCCGACCTGTTACACCCGCAACGCGTTACCTCGCGCTGGGTGGGAATGCCCCGCAACACTTTTGGGGTGCTCCCAATACTTGCTCAGTAGTAGCTGACGTAGTCGGCGACCACCGTCGCTCATGCTCTGCTTGGCAGTAAACCTATCTTAGGCCGTCCCGCTGTGGGCGGTTTTCTGGCGTTTTAGAGGTGAACAACGTGGAGCTTTTATCCGGCGCTGAAATGGTCGTCCGCTTTTTGCGTGACGAAGGCGTTAAAAATATATACGGGTACCCGGGCGGTGCTCTGCTGCATATCTACGATGCCCTGTTCAAAGAACCAGAGGTCAACCATATTCTGGTTCGTCACGAACAAGCGGCGACCCATATGGCCGATGGCTATGCCCGCGCGACCGGTAAAGCCGGCGTGGTGCTGGTGACTTCCGGTCCTGGCGCAACCAATGCCATCACCGGTATTGCCACCGCCTACATGGATTCTATCCCGATGGTGGTGTTGTCCGGTCAGGTGCCGAGCAACATGGTCGGTACCGACGCCTTCCAGGAAACCGACATGATCGGTATCTCCAGGCCTATCGTGAAGCATAGCTTCATGATCAAGCATGCCTCGGAAATTCCGGAAGTAATGAAAAAAGCCTTTTACCTGGCGCAATCCGGGCGTCCGGGGCCGGTAGTGGTCGATATTCCCAAGGATATGACCAACCCGGCCGAGAAGTTCGAGTACGTTTATCCGAAGAAGGTCAAGCTGCGTTCCTACAGCCCGGCGCTGCGTGGTCATTCCGGGCAGATCCGCAAGGCGGCCGAGCTGTTGTTGAGTGCCAAGCGTCCGGTCGTCTATTCCGGCGGCGGCGTAATCATGGGTGGGGCGGCTGCGCCTTTGACCGAACTGGCACAGATGCTCAATCTGCCGGTGACCAACACCCTGATGGGTTTGGGCGGTTTCCCAGGCACCGATCGTCAATTCCTCGGCATGCTCGGCATGCACGGCAGCTATACCGCGAACCTGGCAATGCACCACGCCGATGTGATTCTCGCGGTTGGCGCACGGTTTGACGATCGGGTGATCAATGGGGCCGGCAAGTTCTGTCCGAATGCCAAGATCATCCATATCGATATCGATCCGGCGTCCATTTCTAAGACCATCAAGGCCGACGTTCCGATCGTTGGTCCGGTCGATAGCGTAATGACCGAGATGGTTGCGATCCTCAAGGAGATCGGTGAGAGCCTCAATAAAGAGGCGCTGTCGAGCTGGTGGAAGCAGATCGAGGAATGGCGCGGCAGTCGCGGTATGTTCCCGTACGAGAAGGGTGACGGCACCATCATCAAGCCACAGACGGTGATCGAGACCTTGTCCGAAGTGACGGGTGGCGATGCTTTCATCACTTCCGATGTGGGTCAGCACCAGATGTTCGCGGCGCAGTATTACCGCTTCAACAAGCCCAATCGCTGGATCAACTCCGGCGGCCTGGGCACCATGGGCTTCGGTTTTCCGGCGGCCATGGGCGTCAAGTTGAGCTTCCCCGATCAGGATGTCGCTTGCGTGACGGGCGAAGGCAGTATCCAGATGAATATCCAGGAGCTGTCCACCTGTCTGCAGTACGACCTGCCGGTGAAGATCGTCAACCTGAACAATGGCGCGCTGGGCATGGTGCGTCAGTGGCAGGACATGAACTACGGTAGCCGTCATTCGCACTCCTACATGGAGTCGCTGCCGGACTTCGTCAAGCTGGCCGAGGCCTATGGTCATGTCGGTATGCGCATTACCGACCTGAAGGATCTCAAGCCGAAGATGGAAGAGGCATTCGCCCTGAAAGACCGTCTGGTATTCCTCGATATCCAGGTCGATACCAGTGAGCACGTTTACCCGATGCAGATCAAAGACGGTGCGATGCGCGATATGTGGCTGAGCAAGACGGAGCGTACCTAATCATGCGACACATTATTTCCCTGCTGCTGGAAAACGAACCCGGCGCATTGTCCCGCGTGGTTGGTCTGTTTTCGCAACGCAACTACAACATCGAAAGCCTGACCGTGGCGCCGACCGAGGACCCGACTTTGTCGCGTCTGACGCTGACCACCGTTGGTCATGATGAGGTCATCGAGCAGATCACCAAAAACCTCAACAAGCTGGTGGAGGTGGTCAAGCTGGTAGACCTGTCGGAAAGCGCTCACGTCGAGCGTGAACTGATGCTGGTCAAGGTCAAGGCCACCGGTGCCCAGCGCGCCGAGGTCAAACGCACCACCGACATCTTCCGTGGACAGATCGTCGATGTGAACACCAGCGTCTACACCATTCAGTTGGCCGGCACGAGCGACAAGCTGGACAGCTTCATTCAGGCGATAGGCACGGCCGCGATCCTGGAAACCGTACGCAGCGGCGTCACCGGCATCGCCCGTGGCGACAAAGTACTCAGCATCTAACTTTAGCGAACGGCCTCGTTGGGCCAGTAAATAGGGGATTCTCCATGAAAGTGTATTACGACAAAGACTGTGACCTGTCGATCATCCAGGGCAAGAAAGTTGCCATCATCGGTTACGGTTCCCAGGGCCATGCCCAGGCGTGCAACCTGAAAGATTCCGGTGTCGACGTCACCGTCGGTCTGCGTAAAGGCTCCGCTACCGTCGCCAAAGCAGAAGCCCATGGTTTGAAAGTGACCGACGTCGCCAGCGCTGTTGCTGCCGCCGACCTGGTCATGATCCTGACTCCGGATGAGTTCCAGTCCAAGCTGTACAAGGACGAAGTCGAGCCGAACCTGAAGAAGGGCGCGACTCTGGCGTTCTCCCACGGCTTTGCCATTCACTACAATCAGGTCGTGCCGCGCGCTGACCTTGACGTAATCATGATCGCGCCGAAAGCACCGGGTCATACCGTACGCTCCGAGTTCGTCAAAGGTGGCGGTATCCCTGACCTGATCGCGATCTATCAGGACGCATCCGGCAACGCCAAGAATGTTGCACTGTCCTATGCTTCGGGCGTTGGCGGCGGCCGTACCGGTATCATCGAAACCACCTTCAAAGACGAAACCGAAACCGACCTGTTCGGCGAGCAGGCCGTTCTCTGTGGCGGTTGCGTCGAACTGGTCAAAGCCGGTTTCGAAACCCTGGTCGATGCTGGCTACGCGCCGGAAATGGCCTACTTCGAGTGCCTGCACGAGTTGAAGCTGATCGTCGACCTCATGTACGAAGGCGGTATCGCCAACATGAACTACTCGATCTCCAACAACGCCGAGTACGGCGAGTACGTGACCGGCCCAGAAGTGATCAACGCCGAATCCCGTGCAGCCATGCGTAACGCCCTGAAGCGCATTCAGGATGGCGAATACGCGAAGATGTTCATCCAGGAAGGGGCGACCAACTATGCTTCCATGACTGCCTATCGTCGTAATAACGCGGCGCATGGCATCGAAGTGGTTGGTGAAAAGCTGCGCTCCATGATGCCATGGATCTCGGCTAACAAAATCGTCGACAAAGCCAAGAACTAAGGCTTTACCGATGTAAAAAAACGCGGCTAAGGCCGCGTTTTTTCATTGTGTCGCAAGGCTTCTGGTATAAAGCCAGGGTGCTGGCCGGGTCGAATGCCGAACATGTATCGGTTGAGCCTGTCGAAATTTTCAAATCCGTTGCAAGGTGTTGTTCATGAACGAACGTCCAGATGAGCCCCAGTCTCCCGCCGATGCCGAAAGCTTGTTGCCTATTGACGAGCATATAGAGGAGGGGCAAGACGCCGAGGGTCGCAAGGTCCGTCATCGTGGTATCTACCTCCTGCCCAATCTGTTCACCACGGCTAACCTGTTCGCAGGCTTCTACGCCATCATCAACGCCATGAACGGCAACTTCTACGTCGCGGCTGCGGCGGTGTTTGTCGCTATGGTGCTCGACGGACTGGATGGGCGTGTCGCGCGCTTGACCAATACCCAGAGCGCATTTGGTGCCGAATACGACTCCTTGTCGGATATGGTTGCGTTTGGCGTGGCGCCGGCGCTGCTGGCGTTCGAATGGGCACTTGGCAGTATGGGTAAAGTCGGTTGGATGGTTGCCTTTATCTATGTGGCCGGTGCTGCGCTGCGCCTGGCGCGTTTCAATACGCAGATTGGCAGCGCCGACAAACGCTACTTCATCGGCCTGGCCAGCCCGGCTGCCGCCGGTGTGGTTGCGGGCACCGTATGGGCGTTCAGCGACTTTGGCATCAAGGGCTCGAACATGGCCTTTGCAGTGGCGATCCTGGTGGCCGCGGCTGGCGTGCTGATGGTCAGCAATATCAAGTACCACAGCTTCAAGGATCTGGACCTCAAGGGGCGCGTGCCGTTCGTGGCGATCCTGGTCGTGGTGCTGATATTTGCCGTGGTATTCAGCGATCCGCCGCGTGTGCTGCTGATTATCTTCCTGGCCTATGCCGCTTCGGGTCCCATCCAGTACCTTCTGCAGTTGCGTCGCCGCAAAAGCGTCGAGTAAAGCGCTGCTGCTGTTTGCAAAGCCGCTGATATCAGTATCAGCGGCTTTGTTGTTTCTGGGGTGGCTATGCGTTGTCTTTCACTGTGTCTGCCGGGGCTATTGCCGGGGCGCTGGTCGTTCGGGCAATTGATTTCGAATAGAGTCAAAATAAGCGTTGACGTAGAAACTTGGGGGCCTATAATGCGCACCTCTTCCGGCGC
>CBIHLF010000044.1:0-41786 GCA_966210435.1 uncultured Pseudomonas sp.
GCCGGATATACGAATGCAACCGCGCTGACGACAAGTGCAAAAGAAAAGCTTTGCTTACTACTTGTGGGGAGAGTCCATATACAATTGTTAGGCGGCTCCATCTATTTTATCGCTAAGTATTTTAAGTGATTGAGATTCATAGTGGCCTCCTGTCCAGCGCATACTGCCGGCAAAAGGTGATAGCTCTAGATATTCGGTGACAATAGCTACATTACAGCCTGCTTTTGCTCCACTATGCCGAAAGCCATTTGGCTCAAGCCTTTTCACTGTGAAACTTATTTTTCCACTACCTGAGACTAAGGCCACATTGTCGCCTATGTGAACTTCACCGCCGACAATCTTGCCAGTAAAAATAGTTATCCTGTTTTCAATCTGGAGAATTTCAGTAACATCGAAATCAAGCATGTAATCGCCTAACGTTTGGTTAAGGGGCGGGCTTTAGCCCGTCCCAGTGAGCGAAGCGAACGGTTTGAACCAATTGTTATGTTTTTGGCACGCGAACTTCGCTATACCTCATGAGCTTTAAATTGCCTTGATACTCAAGCCTGGCATCATTCGCTAACTCTTCGATTCGCTGAGCGTAAAAAATATCCGGAATTCCTCTCGAATGTAGCGCCGATTCTGTCATGAAAACTCCTACAATTTTTGCAACCTTTTGAAATTGACTGGATGCATAAGACAAAAGCGCTTCGTCGATTTCATGAACGAGCGTTTCCGGCAATGTAGCGATAATAGCTTGCTGTTCTTCTGTGAGACTCGGCTCAAGCTTTCCGGCCCAAGATGGTGGTGATTTTAACTCTGGATATTTTTCTAAGATAGGAGCTTGAAATTCTCTAAGAAGGCCAATTGAGCGACCAAGCGTGCCAATTTTATATAGATCGTTATCGACTTCGCGCGAAATATTCAGTGCGTCGGTTAAAGCTTTATTTAGCTTTTCCAAAGCCTCATCAATTAATTTGTTTATGGATTCATGGGTTGGCACGAATTCTTTCCTGAAACATAACTATAAATAGACACCAAGTGGTGCATAACCTGCCGGACGGGATTGGGGGATAACCTTCCTTGTCATGTCTCTGCTCCCTGTCTAGGTTGGTGCTTACGCGGCCGGGATGACCGATTTGGGAGGTTATACACCAAGGCCGGAAAGCCTCGATTGCTCGGTCAGAACCACATGAGTCCTGACATGAATTGTGGTTCGTTATATCGGCTTTTACCGCCATCGTCACCGCCAAGATGGCGAAAGGATGGCAAAAATTTGGATTGTGGTTGGCCGTGGCGGAAAAGTGTTGCGGTTCTCCAGTCGTAGTGTCGCGTTAACCATCAGGCGTCGGTTAAATGCCAGGCTGGCATGGAGCGCCGCCCTGCCCCTCGCACGTGATGCGACAAATTATTCGTGCCGCGACGGGCAGAAAACGCCCCGAAGCTGACAGGCGCAATCAATATTGTGGTCCGTCCCCCTATCGTTAGGCTTCAAATCGCAGCCCACCCTCCCGTTGGGACAGGATCGCCGCTAGCCTCGAATGGTCCTCCATCTTGAAGCGGCGGCCATAGATGTCCTGACTCAAGCCCTTAGTGGCGATGGGCACCAGCGGATCACCGCCTGGGCGCAGCAGCGCGATGGCATCGCACGGCAGCAGCTCCGAAATGCACCCCAGGCGCTTCGGTCTTTCCGGCATCACTGATGCCGCTCGCCAGATCGTCAACCAGGGAACGCAGGGTGTGTGCTCGAAGACATGCCGGCACCCTCCGACGATGTCGAAATGGTCATTACGACTCCTTGATTGTCTTAATGACCATAAATGATCGTGTCTTTATGACTCACATCAATCCTAAGACCTTGATACTAAATAAATTAAAAACTGGCACGATAGATGAAGTGTATTGGGTGATCCATTCGATCATGCCTACGTGAGGTCAGTATGAAAATTCAATCGTTGTTCGTTTTAGTTGCTTTGGTCCTCAGCCATCAGGCGAGTGCTGATGAGGTGATCCGCGAGGTACCGGACACCACCGCAGGTAAAGGCGTAGGTGTGCTGAGCGGTGTAATGGCCGGGGGCGCGGCCGGTGGTCCAGTCGGTGCGCTGGTGGGCGGTGCCGCCGGGTTCTTCTTGGGTTCAGCCGCGCAGCATGCGGCAGGGCTGTCAGAGCGTGGCTACGAAGTTGCGGCGGAAAACGGGGAGGTCTACAGAGTTCGGTCGCCAAAATCATCTTTTGCTGCCGGCGATGAGGTCACCTATGGCGCCTCAAGAATCCACCATTCCCGTCATTGACATGTGACCGACCGGGCGCATGGCTGCCGGCAGAGCACGACCTGAATGCAAATTTCCTCGCCCCCAATCCTTTATGGCTCAGGTGAAAAATCCTGCACGGACTGGGAGTGAGGAAGAAGCAGAGGAACTTCGAGCTCTTCGGCCACCAAGCGCGCTGGAAGCCTGGCACGAAATCTCTACTAATCGGAGCTAGCCATCATGATCGACTTCATTCGTCCACAACGGAACCTGCTCTTCCTGTCCAACGTGACCCTGGCCGCCGGCCTGGTCATGCTGATCGCCGGCATCGCGTTTGCTTATGTACTCGATTTGCACTTGAGCATCGGTGAGTTGGTCGGGGCCCATACGCTGACCATTCTCGGCCCATCAGCGCTCAAGATCGGCTACGTGATGCGCCTGCTAGCCTCTTACCAGAGTAAGAACAAATCCGAGGAGAGGCTTCAATCATGTTGCTTACTGAAGCCAATCGAAGGCTTGCGATCAGTGCCTATCTATTGCCAGCTTTCTGCTGACTGAATCGCCCCGGCTTTCGTGGAGGCCTCCAGGTTTCACGAGAGGTCTGCACAGCCGCTGCGATTCCGTCATCTCCTGGCTGATTTACGCCTGTCGCAACCCAACACTTTGTGCCGATCCTATTGAAAAGTCCGCTCCTGAATCCGGTGCGTAGCTATCGAAAACTGAGCACCCACCGCTGCAAAAACCGCAGGCCGACCAAGCCCCCGCCTCACCTAAAAAATTTACTAGGCGTCATGCCGAACTGCTTTTTAAACATGCTGGTAAACGCACTGGGGCTTTCGTAGCCCAGTTGCCCGGCCACGTCGATGATCTTCTCCCCCACCGCGATACGCTCCAGGGCCAGTAACAGCCGGGCCTGCTGGCGCCATTGGCCGAAGGTCATGCCGGTACCTTTTTGGAATAGGCGCTGGATGGTTTTTTCGTCGAGGTGCAGGCGCGTGCTCCATTCGGCAAGGGTTGAGCCGTCGCCCGGGTCTTGCTGCAGGGTGTTGCATACGGCCTGGATGCGTGGGTCCGCGGGTTGCGGCAGGTGCAGTGGTAGGGTCGGGAGAATTTTCAGTTCGTCCAGAATCAGGTGCATCACCCTGGCTTCGCGGGAGTTCTGTTCGTAGGGTTCGGTGATCGCGATGGAGGCCTGAATCAGCTCACTGAGCAGCGGCGAAATGCTCACGGCTTTGGGTTCGCCGGGGAGCCCCTGCTTGACGTCTGGTCGGATAAATACGCTGCGCATTTTCACCTGGCCGACGCAACGAATGGCGTGAACCTGGCCGCTGGGCATCCAGATGCCGCGGCTGGGCGGAACGGTCCATTGGTTGAGCGCGGCATTGACCACCATCACGCCCTGAATGGCATAGATCAGCTGATGCTTGTTGTGGCTATGGGCTTCGATGTGCCAGTTCTCGGGGTAGTCAACGGCGTTGCCACTGACCAGCCAATTGCCTTCATCGATCTCCGCCAACGATTTACCCAGACGCACGTGAAGATCGCCCCTTTTGCGATAGTTATTGCCTGAACTGCGCGAGACAGGCAGTTTCTCGAAAATCTAGGATAGCCGCGAACGCTGAAATCCAGCAGCGCGTTCTGCTGGAGACGTATCAGCTCAGGTTGTTTCTATCTGGAAGATCGAACATGTCCCTCAGTACCACTGCCTCCCCCCTGGCTTCGCCTGCGATGGCCAATCAAGCCAGCCCCCTGGTTATGCGCGTGCTCGGCGCCTGCGCATTGGCGCACCTGATCAATGATTTGATCCAGGCCGTGCTGCCGTCGATTTACCCGATGCTCAAGGCCAATTACGGCCTGAGCTTCGCCCAGATCGGCCTGATTACCCTGACCTTTCAACTGACGGCCTCGCTGCTGCAACCCTGGGTGGGTTACTACACCGATCGCCATCCCAAACCCTGGCTACTGCCGCTGGGTTCGCTGTGCACGCTGGTGGGCATTCTCATGCTGGCGTTCGTCGGGACCTTCCCGGCGATCCTGCTGGCCTCGGCGCTGGTCGGCATCGGTTCATCGACCTTCCACCCGGAGACTTCACGTATCGCGCGCCTGGCCTCGGGCGGCCGCTATGGCTTGGCGCAGTCCACCTTCCAGGTCGGCGGTAACGTCGGCAGCGCCTTCGGCCCGCTGCTCGCCGCCGCCATCGTGGTTCCTTACGGCCAGGGCCATGTCGCCTGGTTCGGGCTGTTCGCGACATTTGCGATCTTCGTGCTCTACGGCCTGAGCCGCTGGTACCGCAACCACCTCAATCTGTTCAGGCTCAAGCAGGGCAGCGTCGCCACCCACGGCCTGTCGAAACGGCGCGTGACCGCCGCCCTGGTAGTGTTGGCGCTGCTGGTGTTTTCCAAGTACTTCTACATGTCCAGTTTCACCAGCTACTTCACCTTCTACCTGATCGAGAAGTTCCAGCTGTCGGTGGCCACCTCGCAGCTGTACCTGTTCCTGTTTCTCGGCGCCGTCGCCGCGGGTACCTTCTTTGGCGGCCCGATCGGCGACAGGATCGGCCGCAAACAGGTGATCTGGTTTTCCATCCTCGGTGTTGCCCCCTTCACCCTCGCGTTGCCCCATATGGACCTGTTCTGGACGGGCGTGCTGAGCATGGTCATCGGCTTCGTCCTCGCCTCGGCCTTCTCCGCCATCGTGGTGTTCGCCCAGGAGCTGGTGCCTGGCAATGTCGGCATGATCGCCGGGATATTCTTCGGCCTGATGTTTGGGTTCAGCGGTATCGGCGCTGCGCTTCTCGGCCATCTGGCGGATATCCATGGCATCGAGTACGTATTCTTCCTGTGCTCGTTCCTGCCGTTGCTCGGCTTGCTGACGGCGCTACTGCCCTTGACCAAAGGTATATAAAGCGCAAGGCGGGGCGGCGGATGACCAAACATGGCAATCGGCGGCATCCACGCTATTGGTGTCGAGTCATTGATTTGCTGGAGTGCCGGTGCGCCAGCGAGCACGAAGCCGCGCGGACCATCCCTTTAGAGCCGCCTCGATCAGCGCGATGTCAGTCCTGGTCATTTCCATCATGGCTTGGCTATCACGGCGGTCAGGCCCCGTGGTGAGAACAAACGGGGCCAGACCACGATAGTGATGCTGCTAAATAGCAGCGCCCACCCAGGCCATATAAAAGATGGAGGGGCTAAGCGCAGACAGCCGCTCAAACAATAGCGCAAGCCATGACGACGAGACTTGCAACGCCGACCAGCCAGACGGCGGACCGCAGCATGGGTAGACCGCTCACGTATGCGGGAACGTAGGCGATGCGTGCGAAGAGAAAGACAGATGCCGCATTGTTGACCAGCGCCGTCTCGCGCCCCTTGGCCACCGCGAGCAAAGCGATGCCAAGGAACAGCGGCAATGATTCGAGCATATTGCCCTTCGCACGTTCGAGCCGCCCCGCCAGAGTTGAGAGCGGCGGCGCGTTATCGCGGTTGCCCACAATGCCTCGCAGATCGAAACCAAAGCGCGAGGTCTCTTGCAGGAACAGCTGCAGCATATAGAGCCCAAGCACAAGCAGGATTGTTGTGGTTAACGTCACCTCTTCCTCCCCTTCACGGTTTCACTTGCGCCGGTCTCGGATACCTGGGCCTAACGCAAAGCTTTGCGGCAATTCTGAAGCCGCGAAACAGCTGAAAAATTGCCCGACGACAGTGACTCCACAAGCGCAGCGCAGGCGAAGCCTTGAGGGTCAGAGCCGACTTTCAAATACATCGACTCTGACCCTGGGTTCTAACTTGAAGACTCTCATCGATGAGCAGGTTATAGACCACGAGCTAATGGGATGTCCGCATTGGGTCGGTTACCTCCGTTTGCTCATGCCTATTACTCGCTTTACCTAACAAACTACTCCTGCTGCGGGCCCTTCTCGCTGCACAGGTCGGGATTGTCGCTGAGCACTATGCGTCGGATACGTCCACTGTCGAAAAACGGCACCTCGGGACAGTAGCGCTGGCCTGCTGAGGTCTGCGCTGGTTTCCAGGCTATCCCTTCAGTTCGCAAGAGCACCGGCTTTTGCCCAGGCAGGCCGGGTTTCCAGATGTCGATATAAGAACGCTCGAAAAAGGCCCCGCCGTCGATTTCGCAGGTTTGCGGATCGATCTCGCGTAGTTTCAGCCGACCATCGGCGGCTTGCTCGACCCGGCTGGCGAACTCGATGTAACCGTCGCCATAGCTGGGCATGATGTAGCAAAGACGTCGCTTGCTGCCATCCAGGAGTGGCAGGAAATAGCTGCTTTGGGACTCTACTTCTTCGATATCGCTCCCCTTCCAGCGATAGGTCGATACGCCGTGCTCACAGCAACTGGCTCGCCAGTAGGAGTAGATAATCCGGTGGAGCGGATCGAATTCCGCCGAGCTGATGTCCTGCAAAACCGCTGGAGCATCGACGAAATGACCTGTGGTTGCGTCGTACAGCCAAGTCTGGTGGGGAATGTTGGGGCCGGCCGGGAGGAACTGGGCGATGCTCAGATCCGGCCAGCCATCGAAGTTCGCATCAATCAGGCCAGGCGTGAACATGCCGCAGGTTCCCTGGGACTCGGTTTCCAAGGTCTGGAACAGTGCGCCGTCCTTGTACAGACGGATAGCCGACACCAGCGGCGGTGTGGGGCAACCATCGCCCTCTTCCTCGGGTAGCGCATCCGCGAGTAGGCGCACCTCATAGGGGAAGCGCGCTTGCAGATCGTCCTGGCTCTGGCGCAGGGCCAGTGAAAGTCGCCGCTTGCCGTTGGGCGAGGCCCAGATGCCGGTGATGCCGTCCTTGAGCGACTCGATATGCCAGGTGCCCGTTGTGGCGGCTCCATGGCCGCTGTCTCGCTCGGTCAGCTCGGCTCCATCGCCCCGCACTTGCCCCGTCAACATAAGCTGCATGCGTGTTTTGACGCTGCAGGGCTGATAACAGTAGCTGCCCGACAGGCCATCGGCAGCGCGCCTCAGAGCCACTTCCACCCGTTTGTTGCCCAGGGTACCGACCCAGGTGCGGCTCCAGACGGGGAACTCCACGGAACCAACAGGCGCTTGTGCTGCGCTGACCGGTGTCGCCGGTAGCCAGAGCAAAACCAGAATGAACTCTAAGCAAGCAAGAAAACCACGGGTACTACGGATTGCGCGCATGCAACCTCCTTGTTTCGCGGGTGAGCCAAACGGCCCCAGTACTCTCTCATCTTTAAGAGACGGACGATTCTCCGCGCAAAGCGACCTGTGGGAAATAGCAGCAGCCGGCCCTATAAATAAATCCGTCCCGTTTTTGCTACCGCCACTAACCTGCCCGCCCCGCCCAAAAGCCGCCTGCAAAACCTGATGGGACGCCTATATTTCTGGCGACCAGGAAACATTGAGGGCAGAGCAAGGCGTGGCTCGAATGATCGAAAGAAAGCCAAATTAGTCGTAGCCTGTCCGCGATTGTTCACGGAACGCAGGAGGACTCGGATGAACGTTAAACGCATAGTAGCCAATATCGCGACGGCCGATGTGGCCGCAGCCAATGCCTTTTACCAGGACGTGTTTGGCCTCGACCTGATAATGGATCATGGCTGGATTCGCACCTATGGCTCGCCCGCCAAGATGTCCGTGCAGCTGAGCTTCGCCAGCCAGGGCGGCTCGGACACGCCGGTCCCCGATCTGTCGATTGAGGTGGATGATCTGGAGCAGGCGCTACAACGGGTGGCGGCTGCCGGCTTGGCCATTGAGTACGGGCCTGTCGATGAACCCTGGGGCGTAAAGCGGTTTTACCTGCGCGACCCGTTTGGCAAGCTCATCAATGTGCTGCAGCATCTTTAGCGGGACGTTGAAAAATCGAGGTGAGGCAGGCAGGAAAAACGGCCTGCTAAACCCCTTGATATATTGAAAGATTGAGAAGATATTTCTTCCAAAGAAGTTCCTTTGCCATATCCAGCAAAGATTGATTGGAGTTTATGGATTCCACATCGTATTTTTTATTCTCCCCTTGCGCCCCTTTGCCATGGGTAAAATACGCCTCGAAGTAGATGGCTATTATTTCAATCATGTTATTGATGATTCTTTCTGCATCACCAAGACTATTGCCGCCGGTAACCTGGTCGGTGGCAAGATATTCTGCGGCACTTCGAAGCCCGGACGCTTCTTTTACGCTGTCCCAGTAAAACGGAATTACGGGACCTTTCCACGCATATTTTTTATTAGTCAAGTTAAGGCCGGCATAGCTGGCATAGTCAATAACACCGAATTTGACGAGATCATTGACCATCATACCTATCGGTAACATTACGTAGGAGCGTACGGCCTCAGCTGCCAGCGTGATGTTGAGCACCTTGCCGATCAGCTCCATGAATTCAAGGTCCCACATTGAACTACCTTGAGTGCTCTGCTTCATTTTAAGCAGCTGCCGGACTTCTCGCGCTATTTGTTCCTGGCCTATTTTTTCATTCTGCCAAAACCCGGGAATATTGAATCTAATAGTGTCAACGATCTCCTCGTATGTACCGTTTGCAACTGAGGTGCCACTAGAGACGAGTTTCAAATCTGTCGTATTCAAACCATGCTGGGTTGGATAGATAAAATACGAGGACTTCCAGCGAGGAACGTTAAGTTTGATATTGGCGCCAGCAAACACGCCCGCCGCCCACAGGGACTGGAATGCGATGAAGTCGCCTGCACTATCGATCTTTATTTCACGTATGGCCGGTAGACGGACACCTGACCCAGGAAGGGTTGCTTCGGGCCTGGATTCATCTACATATGAGGGATGTATATTGTTTTTAAGAGAATCAATGCGCGCTATCGTTTCCTCCTGAAGCCATTTCAGCAAATCTTCGCAGTCGATAAAGTAAGTGCCATTATTGTTTTGCAGCACCAGATTTTTCGCATTTTTGCTGAACTCCATGGCGTTCCCTCGCATTCCCGTCAATGACTGCTTCAGCCTAGTAACTCGGGCCGCGGTTGCAAGACGATCACTCAATAGCCTTTTCAAGGCTTGGCGATGATCCGGGTGGGCAATGCCCTGAGTTCTTCCGCACGCGATGATCATGGCAGCGCTTGTATGTCCGGCGCCTGAGAATGCCCACGCCTGAAAGAAACAAGCGGAACCGTTGATCGAGACGGCCGGGCTTCCGGCGTCGCGTCAGATGTCCGCTTCGCGCTGTTCCTCATCCGGCGCACGGGGGGCACCGTGCGCGGCTGCCGGCGCTACGCGAACGCGGTTACGACCCTCGCGCTTCGCCTGGTACATGGCTTGGTCCGCCGCATTGACCAGCAGGTTGAAGTCGTCATCGTCGGGCGGAGACAGCGCCACGCCGAACGACGCCGTGACCGGTAGTGGGTTTCCGTCTGGTGAGGTCAGAAGTGTGCTTTCCACCACCGCGCACAGCCGCTCGGCAATCTCGACTGCGGCCTGTGAGTCGGTGTCCGGCAGCAACACGCAGAACTCTTCGCCGCCCCAACGCGCGGCGATGTCGACCTCCCGCAACTCCCCGCGCAGCAGCTCGCCGACCCGCCGCAGCACCTGGTCGCCGGTCTCGTGTCCGAAGCGGTCGTTGACCGACTTGAAATAGTCGATATCGAAGAGAATCAGGGCCAGCGGCTGACCGCTGCGACGCGCGCGCGCCAACTCGTGGCCTGCCTGCTCGATCAGGTGGCGGCGCGTGGCCAAGCCGGTCAGCGTGTCGGTCGATGCCAGCTGCTCCAGCTGCAACTTCTGTCGCTGACGTTCGCTGATGTCGATGAACGACACTATGACCTGCCGCACGCGGCCGTCCTCCCCGCTCGCCGGTATCGCATTTACCAGTAGCCAGCGAATCGGTTCCGACTCGGCAACGCGGACGCCGGTCACGTAGTCGCGCAACGCCCTCCCACTCTGGATAACGAGGCTGACCGGATACTCCTCGACAGGCATCGGCGAGCCGTCTTCGCGAACGAAATGCCACGCGGGGTCGATCGCCGAAAGTCCCAGCATTTGCTCACGGGTCAGCCCGAGCAGATTCGCCGCGCTGGGATTGGCAAACTCGATCGAAGAATCGCCGGCATGCACGACGACGGCCGTCTGCACGTTATCGATCAGCATCTGCAATCGGTGTTCGCTGTCGCGTAGCGCCTGTTCGAAGCGCCGGCGTTCACTACCATCGGATAGGGTACTGCGGCTGTGGTGGAACTCGCCGCGGGCGTCGTATACCGCCGTCTCGCTGAGCACCACCGGCAAGGTGCTGCCGTCCTTGCGCAGCAGCTCCAGCTGCAGGTCGCGCAAGACGCCGCATTCCTTGAAGCGCGAGAACTGCGCCCGAAAGACCTCCCGGCTATGCGGGGCAAGCAGCTCGAACAGGGTTCTGCGCCCGACCACTTCGTCGCTTTCGTAGCCGAGCCATTCGAGCTCGGTGCGGTTGATCCGTAAGATCCGTGCCTCGGCGTCGAGCGAGTGGTAGCCGCAGGGCGCGTTTTCATAGAGGTCGGCGATTTCCGCCGATTGTTCGGCCTGGCGGCGATTGGCGGTAGCCAGTTGCAGTGTGAGCAGGCGCATGTGCCGCGCCTGGGCCATGGCGCCCGCGAGCAGAATCGCGGATACGATCACGGCGACGTACAAACCCTCTAGCACTCGCGTGGGTAACCTGAGCGCCTCGGAGTTAAGCGCATGTAAAGCCAGCAGGCCGAGCCCGGCGACACCGACGCCGATGCTGCTCGCCAGCCAGGGCTGCTCGATCCAGGAGGCGATGCGTCCAACTTCGCGCGTCGCCAGAATAACTCCCACGCCGAGCACGGCCAGGGTTATCGCGGTCAGCAAGGCCATGCGCGTGAGGCCGGCCCACTCGAAAGCGGCGGTCAGGTCGAAGGCGTAACCGAGGGCCGCCACCAGGGCGAGGGCCGTGCTCAGTGCGGCCAGCATCGCAGAAATGCTCAATGCCCAGATCCGCGAACGGCCCGGCATCAGGATCGCCAAGCCCATTGCGACCAACAGCAGGCCGACCGCAGTGTTCGGTGCCATGCGCCCCGGATGCAGGTGTGAGCGGCCGGCGATAAACAGTTCGTCGATCACCATGCTCCGCCCGAGCAGGTACTCGAGCAGCGTCAACACCGCCAGCAACAGCATCGGCACGATGGCGACGAGCGCCCAGCGGGGATTACGTCCGAGAATCAGTAGCAGGCCCGCCCCACCCAGGATGAAGCACAGCCCGGTATTGAAGCGCACCGTGGAAGACGCCGGCACCAGCTTGGTGGCGTCGGGCATGCCGAGCATCCACAGCGCACAGACCAGGCTGCCGATGAGGATAACGGCCACGGCGGCAACCTCCGCGGTGCGGCGCTGGGGTTCCCCGGAGTGCTCTCGGATCACGCCGACCTCGACTCGGTGGGCTGGGAGATTTCAGCGTAGAGCAAGGGCCGAAGCCGGGTTCTGATCGAGATCAAAGAAAGGCCCTGCAGCGAATAGACAAAAACACGATAGACATCACTAGTGTCGCGACACGAATCATTTGTCGCAGTCAGTGGGAGATCCCCCGTCGTCTTCGACGGAGCGCTGTCGCGCAGCAAACTCTGTAGGAGCCAGCTTGCTGTGGTTCGGCACTCCGACGATGCTTTTTGACCTGCAAAGATCGCCAGCTCACCTCGCTACTGCGCACCCTGATTCCGACACTGCAACTCATCGCCGAACAAATCGAACATGGCGACGAATTCGCCATGGAGGAACTCGAACAACTCTGCCAAGGCTTGAATATCGCCCTGCCGGTACTGCGAGAAAGCCTGAACGACCTGGCCATAACCGTCGCTCGAGCGAGCATGGAGCTACTGGTCGACGAACAGCGGTGA
This sequence comes from uncultured Pseudomonas sp., assembly GCA_966210435.1. Taxonomy (GTDB): domain Bacteria; phylum Pseudomonadota; class Gammaproteobacteria; order Pseudomonadales; family Pseudomonadaceae; genus Aquipseudomonas. Next base: position 12,045 of record CBIHLF010000044.1, read on the forward strand.
AACCACGCCTGCGGAAAACAGGGGGATGGATTTATCAGGCTGTTTGCCGTCCCTGGCCGGGTGGTGGTGTAGTGACAGGCCGCTTCGGGGCGGCGCCTGCTCGTTCGTGGCGGGCGGTTGGCGGCCCAGAGCGGCCGGTGGCTAATGGCAGGTACCGGCCGATTCTGTTGAAAAAGTAGGTTCCGGCAGCAGTCAGCAAATCAGGTGTGCCTGCTGCCGAAGTGGCTGCAAGCCACTTCGAGTTGCCTTTCGGCGTTTCACTGAGCGTCCTTGCTCAGGCTTGAGGGTTAATTTGAGGGTTTCTGCTTGCAGCAGGCGTACCTATCCCGTGAGCGGTGGCCCTTGAGGCAAAAGCTTGGCCATGCGTCACGGGTTTTGCACGGTCGCGGCCAAGGTGAATTCGTCAGTCGCACCCGTCAGGCCACGCAGTCGTAAACGGTCGAGTTTCATGATCCGTTTGAGGTGGGCGAATAGCATTTCCACCTTCTTTCGTTCGCAACGAAAGACGAGATATTCCGGTGTCTTGGCGATGCGCCTGGCCACATCGCGCACAGCCTCATGGATGCTGCGGACGATCTTCCGATTCGGCGTGTTGGGGCAGCATTTCGCTTTCAAAGGACAGGTGGCGCAGTCGGTTTGGCTGGAGCGGTAGATGATGGTATTGGCCTTGGTCACCCGCGATCTTTTCTGGGTGAAGGCGCGCCATTCACTGCGTAGCGATTTGCCGGCTGGGCAGCGATATTCATCGGCCTCCTGATTCCAGTGGAAGTCGTTACTGGATAGGCTGTCGTCCTTGCGCTCGGTCTTGTCCCACGCCGGCACATGCGGCTCGATGTCCTTTTCTTCGACCATCCAGGCCAGCATCGGGGCAGTGCCATAGGCGGTATCGCCAATGAGGCGCTCTGGCGTGAAGTCGAACTGCGCTTCGACACGCTCGACCATCGTTCTGGTCGAGTCGACTTCAGCGGTACGATGCGCCGGAGTCGCTTCCACATCCATGATCACACCGTGCTCGGTATCGATCAGGTAGTTGGTGGAGTAGGCAAAGTGAGCCGGGCCGCCTGGCGTTGCTGTCCAACGAGACAGCGGGTCGGTGAGTGAAATCTTCTTGGGGAGGGTTTCAGCCAACGCCTCTTCATCAAGGGCTTCGAGGTACTCGCGCACGGCGCGGCTGCTGAGCTTTGGATCGCTCCAATCGACCTCATCACCCGCCACCCCACGTTGCCGGCTGGCATCAGCCTTGATGATGCTGGCGTCGACGGCGAAACCTTCACCCTTTACCAGGCCGGCCGCCATGCAACGCCGCAGCACCTCATTGAACAACCAGCGGAACAGACCGCTGTCACGGAAACGGCCGTGGCGATTCTTCGAGAAGGTCGAGTGATTGGGTACTTCATCCTCCAGGCCCAGTCGGCAGAATCAGCGATAGGCCAGGTTTAAGTGCACCTCTTCGCACAATCGCCGCTCGGAACGGATGCCATAGCAGTAGCCGACGACCAGCATGCGCACCATTAACTCCGGATCAATCGAGGGGCTCCCGATGGGGCTATAGAAATCGGCCAGATAGGCGCGCAGATCACTGAGATCCAAGCACTGGTCAATGCTGCGCAGGAGGTGTTGGGCCGGGAAGTGATCCTCCAGATTGAACGAGTAGAACAGGCGCTGCTGTCCTCCCGGTAACTGCCCCATCATGCTGTTCGCCCCCCCGAGCTTGCTGACAGAGCAATTCTGCCGAAGGCATGGGGACTCAGCTACTTTTTCAACAGAATCGGTCGATTGCTGCCCTTAGTGATCGTCAGCTAACGGCCCTGCCGATCATGTCTGGCCTATAGCGGGCGCTTGAAACGCCTACAAAATCAGCGGCGATTCATTCTTTCTTGATCAATGCGAAGCCTCTGCTAGGCTCCACTTCATGCAGGGGACGTTCTCCTTACGAATACCCATCTCCTCTTCGTTATTTGATTATGGTTCTTAAAAGCAGTTCGAAACGGCAATCTGCAAGCCTGCTCTACAGTGGTGCCACGTATACCGCTGGTTGATATGAAATTGCTCGCGTGGAAAGTACCCAGATACTCAGCGCCGGAGCTGAACACATGCTGGGCTATAAGGCTTTGGATGTGCTCAACCGCATAACCCCTATCCTCCAAAGGGCCTGACTATTGTCAAGCATCCTCGCCATTGGAGATAACCCGGCAAATATGAAACTGACCTCCCTGCTGTGCCACCCAAGCCATTAAGGTGCTCAGCACGACCGAGGCCCCGAGTCCTTTTGGTTAAGCGCCATGATTAGCCCCACTACCATCTCGCCTGTAACCAAATCCACGGCCAGCTCCGTAGCCACTACAGTGCTAATCGTCGATGACGAACTGAACAACCGCAAGCTACTGGAGGCATTGCTGCGGCCCGAGGGGTACCTTACACAGAGCGCTGCAAGCGGCGATGAGGCACTGACCTCGATCGCCCAGTGCCCTCCGGACTTGATTCTGCTAGATGTCATGCTGCCGGACATGGACGGCTACGTGATAGCCGGCATCCTCAAGGCCAACCCGGCCACCTCGCATATCCCGATTATCATGGTCTCCGCGCAAATCGACCGAGCCACCCGCCAGGCTGCTCTGAGTGCTGGCGCGGAAGAATTCTTGAGAAAACCGGTTGACTGCGAGGAATTGTGGTTTCGCGTGCGCAATCTATTGCGCTTTAAAGCCATGCAAAACCATAGTTGGATGCTGGAACAGCAGGTGCAAGCGCGCACTACCGAACTGCAGCGCTTCCGCTCGGCATTAGACACCACCGCCGATGCGATTTTTCTGGTGAGCCGCGCCAGCATGCTCTTTGTCGAGGTCAATGCGACTGCCTGCAACATGCTCGGCTACAGCCGCGAAGAGTTGCTGCAGATGGGCCCGGTGCAACTGGACGTGGCTACGCGTGAGCAACTCGAACACCTGTACGATGCCCTGATTAGTGGCAGCGTCGATGGCAACGGCGGCTTGTCGGAAAGCCAAGTACGGTGCAAGGACGGTTCCTTGCTACAAGTCGAAGTGCAACGGCAAGCCCAACGCTCCGGCTCGGATTGGATCATCATCGGTGTGGTGCGTGACATAACCGAACGCAAGGAGGTTCAGCAGCGCCTGCACCGCCTGGCCCATTACGACACCCTCACCGGCCTGCCCAATCGTACGCTGTTCTATGACACCCTTATGAAAACCCTGCTCCAGGCCGCAGGCAATTACTGGATGGTCGCCGTCCTGTTTATCGATCTGGATCACTTCAAATACATCAACGACACCCTCGGCCATGCCAACGGCGACGAGTTGCTCAGCCAGTTCAGTGACCGTCTGTTGCAATGCGTGCGCGTGCGCGACACGGTCGGTCGCCTGGGTGGCGACGAATTCGCCTTGATCCTGATGATGCAGGACAGCCAGCAGGGCGCAACTCTGGTGGCCAAAAAGATCCGCGAGACCTTGCGCGCGCCCTTCGACTTACAAGGCCACGAAGTGACGTTGACCGCCAGCATCGGCATAACCCTATACCCTGACGATGCCGCGGACGCCGACACCCTGATCAAGTACGCGGACACCGCCATGTACAGGGCCAAACAGGCCGGGCGCGACGCTTACAGGTTTTTCACAGCGCAGATGAACGCCGAGGTGCTGGCCCGCCTAGAACTGGAAATGGCTCTGCGCAAGGCAGTCGAACTGGGCGAATTCGTGCTGTTCTACCAACCCAAGGTGCAGCTCAATAGCGGCCGGGTGACCGGCGTCGAGGCCTTGCTGCGCTGGCAACGCCCCGGATACGGCCTGATAGCGCCCCAGGACTTCATCCCGGTTCTGGAAGACACAGGTTTGATCGTGCGCGTGGGCAGTTGGGTGATCGCTACGGTCTGCGCGCAGATTGCCATTTGGCTGCGTTCTTCGGTCGGGCCTATGCAGGTGGCAGTGAACGTCTGCGGCCGTCAATTCATCGAAGGCGATCTGGAGGGCGACATCATCCGCGCCCTTGACGACAATGCTATCGACGCCGACCTGCTCGAACTGGAGCTGACTGAAAGCACCCTGATGGCAAATACCGCGCGAACCATTGCCTGTTTACAGAGCCTGAAGAATCGAGGCGTGCATATTTCTATCGACGATTTCGGTACCGGCTATTCGAGTCTGGCCTATTTGCAGCGGTTCCCTGTCGACAAACTGAAGATCGATATCGCCTTTGTCCGCAACATAACCTGTAATCCGGACGATGCTGCCATCGCTTTGGCCATTATTTCCATGGCTCACAATTTGAAATTGGAGGTGACCGCGGAAGGGGTTGAAACGGCGGCGCAGCTGGCTTACTTACGACGTAATCACTGTGATCATATCCAAGGGTTCTATTTCAGCCCGCCACTATCGGTGGCCGAACTGGAACAGCTGCTGCGTGACAATAAGCACCTACCGACTGTCTCTCTGGAGGCACGCCCGCCCAATACCCTATTGCTGGTGGATGATGAGAGCCACATACTGACTTCTTTACAGCGGCTGCTACAGCAGGACGGCTATCAGGTGCTGTCAGCGCGGTCAGCAGCCGAGGGTTTTGAACTCCTGGCCCTGCATTCCGTACAAGTCGTTCTCTGTGACCAACGCATGCCGGGCATGAACGGCACCGAGTTCCTCGACAGGATCAAGAGCCTATATCCCGACACCCTCAGAATCATCCTGTCCGGTTACACCGATCTGCACTCCGTCTTGGAGGCAATCAATCGTGGCTCGATTTATCGCTTCTACACCAAGCCTTGGGACAGCGATACCCTACGCGACAATATCCGCGAAACCTTTCGTCATTATTGGCTCGTGCATGATCGGCCACTTGGCTAGTTTCTAGTGTTATCGTTCAATTACTAAAGATTGAGTCGCTCCTGGTTTCGTAGATAGACCTAAATGTCTGCTTTTGGCCGTGCCCGTGAGCAGCGATCACAACCGGCAGTCTATTGTCCAAGCTGTTTAAAGAAGCTATGAGACACTCGGTACTGAGTCTTCCCTAAATCGGCCCGACGCAAGTCGGCATTGACGCCTTATCAACCAAGCGTGGAGACGATGGAGTTGATGAGGTCTACCTCTTCACTATCAAATTCGGAAACACTGGGCGTGCAATGTTCGCGTAGTGGTAAGCTCACAGCGCATTAGAACCAGGCGCTATGGCTTTTGCCTTATTCGGTACCACCAGTAGATCCATACCTGAGATAAAGGTGCCGTCGCCTGACACCGTTATCATCCTAGTCCCCGTATCGTTAAGCCCGAGGCGCTGTAGTTGCTTGGGTGAGACCCTTAGCAGGTAATCGCCGGCAACTACCCCAGGGATGATATAGAAGCCATCCCAGCTACTGGTTATCTGGCCAACGACCTCCATCTGTTCGTCCAACAGCTCCAATTGCATATCGCCGATACCTCGCTTGTTCTCATGCTCGAACAGATAAACCGTGCCATCGATTTCGGTGGTCATGCGCACTGGAAAGTCCAGCTCGGCCACTCGACCTGGACGAGGCACCAGGCTATGGCCTGCGACTTCGGGTGCCCATTGCGGATCGCTCAGGGTGCTGGTGTCCACGCCGATATCGACACGCTGCTTGATCGGTAGTTGCCTAATATGGGCGATGCCCTGCGCGTCTGTGCGGACTTGCCGCCTGCCGCCATTGATAGTGAACCCCGCCCCCTCCAGCGGCTGCTCGCCGGGATCCATCAGGCCGTTATTGTTGTCATCCAGAAACATGCGCACGGAGGCGACACCGGTATTTGCCATGGGCTGGGCATCGAGCAGCCAGTCGGCCTTGCGTGGATCTCGGCCCAGAGCGAGAAAGAGCTGCATACCGACTGCGATGTCGCCGCTGTCCAGATAGCTGGCATTGACCCCCAGACCGAATCGACCCAGGCTTTTGGTGAAGCCGGCGGTATATCGTGTTTCAGGCGACTGAAAGCTATGCGCAATACCCAGAGTCAGCCGATAGCCGTCCGCCAGGTACTTGTCCGCCGTCACGGCCGCACTGGAGAGCTCCGTATGGGGGGCCAGATTGTAGCTCAGTTGGCCGCGAAAACTCATATCGCGTACACGTTGGCTGAGCTGTAGATTGCCGAAAGCGAACTCGTCGCCAGCGATAGAGTGCCAATTGAGGGTATTGCTCAACGCAGTGCGATAGGCATACCCGGAGATGCGAGCACTGACGTCGTTATCGATCCGGCCGGACTCGAACTCATCACGCCTTGCCTGAACGGTAACCGGTATCCGTGTGCGGGCGCCCATTGGAATGGAACCGGTCAACCGTAGCTCATCACGGGTCTTGATGGGATCGTTGTAAAAACTGAAATAGTCGCTTTTGAAGTCGTCGAGAAACAGACGACTGGCATCTACCGAAACGCCGCCGAGACGAGTCTGCATACCGAGTTCCGTTAGCGAGCCACCCTCCTGGTCTCTGATCAGATCGGTGTTAAGACTCAGGGATTGCCAGAAGGTCCGCAGCCCGATATTGGAATATTGATGTTCGACACCATCCACCGGCGCTCTGATGAAGCCACCTGTAGCGGAGAGCGTTCGGGACAACCCCATATCGAACTGGGCGATTGAGCGCGCCAGACCATCCTCGTCGCGGTGCTCGACTAGGCTGTACTCGAGTTCGCCAGGCAGGACCATGGACTCGGCGAGGGAGTAGCTGTATTGCTCGACCTGCGTCTGCCCCAGTGGGCCATGGAAAACCAATTGAAAGTCGTTGCGACCATAACTCAGGGGCTGATCCGCAAAGCGATAGCGGCCCTCGGCATTGGGCTGCTGGAAGTCCAACAATGCGCCATTGTAGAAGAGTTCCACATCCCACCCCGGTGACAGGTCGCCTTCGAAAGTCTGGCGGTCGAACTGCGTGGGCCGGGTCAATGGCCGATTGCTCAGGGTGATCCCCTCGCCGGCTCTGCCCAGGGTGACGTTATCCACGCTCGGAGTGGAAAGGCTGCCGAATTGGAAGGACCGCGCCTGCAGGGGACCCAGTAAGCCGCCATCCGGATCGTGCCGGCCAAAGGTCGCGCGTATTTCCTGCGACTCACCCGCCGTATTGCCATTGAGGTAAACGGTGGACTCCATACCCAGCAGATCGCCGGTCAAGAGCGCGGTGTAGCGGCTATCGGTATGGGTGCCGGTGTCGTCGCGGCGGGCTTCCGTCGCGAATGTCTGATCGATAAAGGGGGTGCTCAATATCCGATAAGGCATGTCATGACGTGGATAGCCGGGATCTTCGTAGGCGCCATGTCTCCCGGTCCGCTCGCCGACGCGTTCGCGCAGCAAGCGAGCCTGCAGCGGCAAAGGTTCGAGCGGATGGACCCGCAATGTCAGTCTTGGTCGATCGATCTCCAGCTCTACCGGTAGCCAACGCTCGATCAATGACTCCGCGACGTACAGATCATCCGGCTCCTCCAGCACCAGCTCAGGATCGAAGGCTTGCGTTTCACCGGCCAGGGTAATGCGGGCCTCTTTCAGGTTCAGGCTGAATCCGCGGTCCTCGTTCAGAACGAAACCGCTGGCGGTACCCTGCCCGGGTTGGGTCTGCACCGCGATCGTGAGCAGGCGGGCCAGCTCACCCAGAGGCAACAGGGTGTGTTCACCTATGTCAAAGGCAGGAATGGCGTCGGACAGCACCGATTGATCCAGACGCACCTCGAGCAGCAGGCTTGGCTCCGAAGACTCAAGCCCAGGTTCCTGGGCGGCCAGGATACCGGCATAGCCCAGCAGCCCTGGCAATAACGCCAGCCGAACACACCTACCCACCGCCCTCTGACAGGCTGCTAAAAATGCCATGGCAGACGTACTGATCAGGGCAGCTGGAGAACCGCCTCGGCCAGCAGGTCGCCGCCGTCCTCCGCCTGTTCCCGGTAAGTAATCCGCAGCACCCCATTGGCCAGTTGCAGGCCGCTTGGAGGATCGAGCCTCAGCTTTGCGCGTCGCAGCGCATTAGGGGTATAGATGGCCACACCATTGGCACGCCCGATGATCTGTTCGGTGCCCCCCCTGGGGGTGAAACTGGCAGCCAGATCGCCGTAAACGGACTGATTGCCGCTGCGCTCCATCTGTAGCGCCAGCAGTGACTGCCCGCGAGGCAGATGCTGAAGCTCGAGTTGGGTCAACGCCACCTTGGCCTCGGTATTACCATGGCGAACAATAATTGGGATAGCGATGCCGACCAGTGTATTCAGGACGATCCCGATACCTTTGTCATTGCGGGTTTCAATGCTGGATCTGCCCTTGGCTTCCGGCAACTGGGTAAACAGCAAGTGCGAACGGTATTCTCCCGCCGCAATATCGCCGGGTTTGCGCACCATAATGCGAACGGTCTGTCCCGCCCCCGGAGCAAGCGTCACCTGACGAGGGGAATAGCGCAGCATGGTGTCTGAAAACTGCTCGCCTGGCCGGGGGGTATCGATATCTGAAAAGCCTCCGGTTTCGTCCATGCGCCGATTAACCAGACTGATTCGGTAAGTCGCGCTTTGGCTACCGTTGTTGATCAATTCAAGCTGGGCTGCCCGCTGGTTGCCCTTGAAGACTATGCGGGTTGGATAAAGCATCAGCTCCGCCAGTGCTTCGCTCGTACAGAACAGCATGAGCACAGCGCACACCACTGCGGATAGCCGCCGCGGAAACCGGCTCGTGACCGAAGTCCAGAAACAGGATGAATGCATCATGGCTCCGGCTGTTCCGGGGCAAATAGCTCTAGTCGAAGTGGTAACGCTCATATCCAAGTCCTTCTAACTCCGTGCTCCCTGCGGCCTGCGCAGGAAATGTGGATCCTTATTGAGCGGCATCTTTTTGCCGTTTCGACGAGGGGCGCCTGTGAGTCCCGTTTACCTCAGTTGTAGTTGACGATAACCATAAAACTACCCGAGTACTGGCCGGCAGCCTGACCGCTGCCCACCTGGAGAGCGGCACCCACCGATAATGTCTGGGAGCCGCCCGCACTCAATTGGCCGGCTGCTTCCGACGGCGTGCTGGTGAAATCGTTGATGAGCATGTCGGCGCCCGGCCCAGCCAGCTTTACAAAGTCGTTGGCTGGCAACTCTATGGTAAAGGTGGCATTGGGATCGCCGGTGACCATGAACTTGGCGGCCTGGCCTGAACTCGAAGGCATCAGCATCACGTCCCCGCTGGCGCTGCGCATATCGTTGGTATCGACCGCCACGGTACCACCGAGGCCAGCTACGAAGCTGCCGAAGGCCAAGGGTTGGGTATTCTGGATGGCGATTTCCGCGCAGATACCGGGAACCGTGATGAGGGCCAGTAGACTAACCGCAGCGATCGGCAGGTATTGCTTCATTGGCTCTCTCTCGGGTGGGTGATTCCAGAGTGCTGCAGCGCCCGATATCAATTGTAGGTTACGGTGATACTGATACCGTTCATGCCGGAGGGACTGTCGTCGGTAGCTTTCAGAATGATGCCGCTTACCGGATCACCATCAAGCAGCCCTTCCTGATCCGCCCGCCTGAAGCAATCGCCCCGATCGGCACAACCTGTATCGACTCTCTCCTGCAATCGTGTAATGACGGAGCGAAAACGATCTTCATTTGTTTCGGCCGTGAATTCGCTGGGAAGACGAATTATCAGATCCCCTGTGATGCCGCTGACAAATACGTCCGTACCTCGTGGCATGAGTGTTTCGTTGATTTTGGCCGGAGCGACTATCCTGGCGCCAGCCATCGCCGTCGCCCGGTTTGCGCAGGTGCTGCCGCTGGCCCCGGCCATGCTCGAGGCCAGCGATAATGCAAGGGCGAAGCTGCCGAAACCCAACCTCATAGCTCCATAGTTCCGCCCCCTTTCCACCGGGCCAGCGGCCTCTTTACCCCGCATCGGTGAACGGCTAGTTATAGTTCACTTCTGCCGTGATGGTGCCAGAATAAACTCCCGTTGTTTGAGCGTTCCCTACAGTCAGAGTCCCACCGACATAGAGTGTCTGTGTACCACTAGTGAGTATGCCGCTTGCCGGGCTATCCTCTGAAGCGCCATCGAGGTCGTGGACGGTCGCTAGGGCCATAGTCGTGACGGTATCCGTATGAGTCAGATTGTTGTCCGTGACGGTGATGCTGAAGCTGGCGTCGGCTTGGCCGGTAACCGTGAACTGCGCCGCGGCAGCAGTGCCCCCCGTCAGTACAACATCGCCACTCGGGCTAGCCGCACCGCCGGTAGTCAATACGACGGTGCCGCCTGTGCCCGCAGCGAATTCGCCGAAAGAAAGATCCTGGGCCTGTGCAATCGCAATGGGCACAACGACCGTAGCGCTGGTAGCGGCGGTGTCGCTTACTGCCGCAGCAAAACTGTTGGAAGCTCCAAAAGCGCCCAATGCAGCGACCGAAGCCAATGCGGCCAGGCGGAAGTGCTTGCTAGAAAGAACGGATTTCATAGGTAAATCCCCTTGTTAAGCCATGCCGCAGGCGTGCTTGCCGTCGACAGCAGCTGAACTGAAACACCAATCACAGGGGATCCGAAAACAGGCCAATCAGGGGGCCGAAAAACAGATCAATGTAGCCTGAGCACCGGGAAAGCAGCTCGGAAAAACTACACTGAATGTCGACGATCCCGCTGTCATGAGGCTTTAGGGCCCTTTAGACCGGTGACTTTGCGTCTCCGCCTTTCGACGGGTTTGCCTTTATCGCACCTTAAGGATAGTCAACTCGGATGAATGCGCAATTTGGGCGTCGCTTGCAAAGCGTAGTCTAATTTCGCTAGACGCCTCCGCCGCTGAAAAATCCACCGAAAGAGATGTCATGTATGAGCCATAAACGCAGACTCATCCACTTCAGGTTCTGGATAGAACAGCAGATCTGATCCGGTAGGGTGAGGCACAATTTTGTTTAGGTGCACCACCAGTTCAGCCTGCTGGCTCTCAGTCTCAGCATCATCAATAGCTTGTATCAAAGACTTGAACTCTTCTTCGGTGTAGTCCGCCAATGACTCTTTAACTGTCAAATCTTAAAGCCTGGCAAACCATTTGCCTTTCTCCACGCCTTGACCTTCTGGGTAATCTTATCGGCGGTAGCTTCGGCGTCTGACTCTGCGTAATAAATTAGGTCTGTGCCGTCGGGATGCTCAGTGATCTTTGCAAAGTGCTCTAGCAAAGGATCTAGTTGGTCATCTGTTGCAGCCTGATTTTCTTTGAAAATTTCCTCCATGAACTGGATGAACTCTGCTTCTGTATAGTCGGAAAACTTATCTTTCATGCCCGTACCTATAAGCCTTTGTGAAGATCAATATGGTGTTTTGGCGTCGTAACGCCGAGGTTGTCAACGTCGTAGACCTCACCACCTTCCGAAATTTTCTCGATATGGTGGAGTTCGAATGAAGTTCACTTACCTGCTACATCGGCCGTCCTGACTTTCGGCGCTTTACCTGCCAGCATACGAGCACGGTTACTCACTATGAACTGGCTGCTGAGCTGAGAGTCGCTCCCTACGGCTTGCCAGAAGGCTTCTCTGAAATCATCGAAGCGTGAGAACTCCCGTCCTCGGAGTTGATCAGCGATCCGAGATGGTATCGGAGCGCCCAGCGCCTTGCCCGCATCTGCCAGCCATATGCCTGTCACATCCTCACCTTGGCCGGTAACAACCCCAGGCTGATAGCGAACGCTGAGCACCACATAGATCGGCGGAATATCGGTCGCCGGGAACCAGATTATGGCGTCCTGGTAGTCGGGTGGGTGTACGGGATTGACCAAGGCTTTGTTGGATTGTTCTGTGGGCGGGTAAACCCAGATGGCTGGCAGTTGCGGCGCGCCTTCCAGTGCTGGGATGCCCAGTTCGTTGGGGTCGGCTGCCGGCGTCCAGATTACCCCGATACCTTGCCCCAGGTCGGCGACGAACTGATCGCCACGCTGGGTGGCCGCCACGACCCGGGCGTTTTCCCATTCCGGTTTGCGGCCGGTGTAGAAACCGTAGGCATTGATGGTGCCCGCGGTCAGTTGCTGGATGTGTACGCGAACACGGGTACGGCCCAAGGTCAGGGAGCGATATTGCTCGTTGGTGTAGAGCGCGCTGTCGGCCGAGGTGGTATTGGGTAGCAGCATGGCGATGGTGCCAACCACTACACCCATCAGCACGACACCAGCGCCTTCGAGTATGCCCAGCGACAAGGTACCGCTCAGGCGGCTCGCTATTGTGGTCGCTGCAGTCGAACTACCGATCAACCGCAGGGGCGTACCGCCCGCCCTGATCGCCGTACCGGTGCTCAACACGGCCCAGTCGCCGTAGTCCTTCAGTTGTTCTAGCGGTACGAAGCCACCGGGATTGTTGTGATCGATCACCCCATCCGGCAGGTTGCAGGATTTGGCGAACACGCAGCCAATAGGCTTGGGGGCTGGAGCGGGAGCAGGTGCTTGTGTGTCGGCGAGCACCAGCGGCCTGGCGGGCTGCTGATCGAAATCCCCGTTATAGGGTTCGCTCACCGGAGCGGGCCGCTTGCCCCGGTCATTGGGTACATATCCACTCATATCATCGATCCTTCGATTGGCAGGCCATTGAAAGACGACCTGCGAGGTATCCAGCCCCGAATGCTACCCGCCATGGACATGACGCAGGCATGCCATGGCGCACATATTCGGGGCTTAACGGTTCAGCGATGGACCGATACCTGCCGGCCGCGACCGGCAGATATCGATCCGTTATGGTCAGCCGTTATTCAGAGCTGCAAACAGGTCTGCCGGGCCTGGTGACCACCGCCGAACGGCGAACACAAACGTTGGTGCACCCGGCTGAGAAAGCCAATCTCGAACGCACGGCGCTGCACCCCGGTTGGCAAGGCGTCGCGTTCGACAATCAGGTTGGCCCATAGCCAGCCGGTGTCGTCGTTGCTCAACCAGGCTTGAGCGCAGCTCACGCCCTGATCAAAGGAGTGCTGACAGTTGTGCGTCCACTCGATCACCGCGCCGCGTTGACCGTCGTGGCTGGGCAGGTAGCTGGTGAAGAGCTTAGTCATCGGCAACCCTCCCTTGCGCCAATGCACTGCGGTACAGCACCTGCGCATCGTTAAGCAGCTCGCGGGCGTTGTCGCAGCACTCGCGCAAATGCCAGGCGTTGTCGGTGGACGCATCCGTGCGCGCCAGGATGTCGAACAGCTTATGCAGCATCGTCATCCGCAACTCGGCCGCCGCTTGAAAGTGGCAGACCGCGGAAATGGTGCAGTCGAGCGGTTCGATACGTTTCGGAAAGGGGATGACAGCGGGGTGGGATTTAGTCATGACGCACCTCCAGGGCGGAGGTGGACGAGTAACAGCAGGCCCCAAGGCGGAGCCCTTGGGTAAAAGGGGGATAGCGCATTTTCCTTATGCTCCTCGAACTATTTAAGGAGCCGCCCCCGCCGTTCTGACGCGGTTGGGAGGCGGACCGTACGGGGGTCAGAAACCGGCGTCCGAGGGAACCGGCCAGGCCGAAGCCTGCCCCGCACGGCCCACCATAGATGCGCGTAAACAGCGGGCATGAAAAAAGCGCCTGCTGCTTCACGGCTATGGCGCTGTCGCGCCTCGAACAAATACGGGTTCTGACGCCCGGCCACGGGATTGACCGTGACGGACGCACTCTAGCCCGGCAAGGCGCGATGGGCAAGCCCAAAGGCGGATGGCTATTAGCCATAAAAATAATTCGAAAAACGGGGACGCGAAAAACGGGGACGGATTTATTATCAGACCAGACCTTCCGTCCCAGGCCGATTTCAGCCGGCTCTCACTGGCGTCAAGAGTCGACAGCGGCCGGTCATAAATGACCACAGCCGCCCCGAAGCTGCCTTTGGTAACAGCCAGCAATCAACCACAAGCGAACCCTTAAGCACGCTATCAAGGTGTCAGCGAAGCACCGCCAGGTAGACACCGCAGGCGAGTGCCAGCAGCCCAGCCGGGATGGCTAGCAAGGAGATTCGGTCGATCATCTTCGATTGATGGATGACCTCGGCGAGGTCGTTCGCCTCGGCGGATGCGTGTCGCTTCAGCACGGGAACCAGGCACAACAGATTGCCGAGAACGGCGAGACCACCGGCCACAATTTTCAGGGCGTAGATGCCGTCGAAACGTGCGGGTTCGATAAGCAGTACGCCGGTGACCAGCACCACTGTGAAAGCCGGCATTTCGAAGAATATATCGATGCGCCGATGCAGGCGGGCAACGGTAAAACCCTGGCTGCGGCTTTGCGCCCTGCCCTGCTCGATCAAGTATTCGACCGCCACTACCCCAAGCCAGAAGGCCACGGCGAAAAGGTGCAGCTGCAACAGAAGTTCATATCGCATGCTGGCCTCCTCAGTCCCTGACCAGGCCTGGCGTCCTGGCTGGCGCATCGGCGCGCCGATCGGGGTGGTCGCGCTCAAGAAAGCGACGCAGCCCTTCGCGGGTTTCGGGTTGATGAATGGAGCGATTGAAGCACTCGGCCTCGATACGCAAACCTTCCGCCAGGGGCTGGCCGTAGCCGCGGACAGCGGCCTCCTTGTCCGCGCGCATGGCCGGTTGCGGCAGGGTGCAGAGGAACTGGGCCAGTTCCATCGCCCGCGCCAGTGAGCGCCCTTTGGGCACGACTTCATTGGCCAAGCCGATGTTGAGCGCTTCCGCAGCGGAGATGACTTTACCCGTGAGGATCAGCTCCATCGCCCGGCCCATGCCGACGATGCGCGGCAGGCGTTGGCTGCCGCCATCGGCCAGGCCGATGTTCCAGCGCCGGCAGGTCACGCCGAACGAGGCATGCTCTTCGGCGATGCGCATGTCGGCAAAGCAGGCCCACTCCAGGCCGCCGGCATAGGCTGCGCCGTTCACCGCGGCGATCACCGGTTTGTAGATGTCCGTCCAGCGGCTCGGGCCGAGGATGCCGGGACGCTCACCGCGGTCGTGCGCTGCTATCTCGTCCGGAGTCGTGGGCACCAGATCGAAGCCTGCTTCCAGGTCTCCGCCCGCACAAAATGCCTTGTCGCCGGCACCGGTGATGATCGCAACCAGGGCGTTCGGGTCATCGCGAAAGCGGGTCCAGGCTTCGATCAATTCCAGGTGAGTGGTTGGCCCGATGCAGTTGCGTTTGTTCGGGCGATTGAAGCGGATGATCCGGATCGGCCCGTGTGTTTCGTAGTCGATTTGGCTAAAGGCCATAGCTGCAGTCCTCTTGTTGTTCTGTGTGAATGATCAATACCAGGACACGCTCTGCTCGAGCGGGAAGCGCAAGCGTGGGTTGTAGACCGCGCGTTCTCCCGGCATTCCGACCGCCAGCAACATGATCGGAATGGCGCGCTTTGGAATGGGCAGCAATTGCCTGAGGCGCTGCTCATCGAAGCCCTCCATCGGGCACGTGCTGTAGCCGTGGCTCTGGAACGCCAACATCAGGTTCTGCGCCGCCAGCGCCGTCGACTTCACGGCCCACAGGCGCATCTGCTGCAGGCTGTTGGGGCTGCGCATGACCGGGCGCCTCAGCCCCATCAGCCTGACCAGCTGCCGCTTGAACAAACCACGCCAACCCAGCCAGCCCTGGTTGTATTGAAATGGCGCGGTCTTGCCATAGAAGTGCGTAATGGCCTTGGGCACGCTCGGCTCCGGCCAAAAGCGCAGCACGTCGGCACAGGCCTGCTTCCAGCTGTCGCTATGCGCCAGGACGGCAATGATCAGTGGCGCTTGCGCCGCGCTCTGGCCGAGGCACACCTGTTGCAGTTGCTGGAGCAACGCGGGGTCGCGCACCACCTGAAAAGACCAGGGCTGCAGGTTGCAGGAGCTGGGGGCCAACATGGCCAGCGCCAGGCATTCGCGGATAACCGCCTCCGGTACCGCTTCGGCGGTGAATCGGCGCACCGCGCGTCGGCTCTCTACCAAGGCGCGGAAGGTCTCGGCGGAGTCGGCAAGGTGTGGGCGTGGCGCTGCCGTGTTCATCGCCCGTGCTCCGTGCCAGTGCGGTGTTGCGCCGCAGCATTGTCGTTTTGTATCGCGAACCAGTTGAGTAGCTCATCCCAGACCTCCGTCGCCGAGGCGCGGAAATAGCCCATATGACCGATGGGCTGCCGCTTAGTCGCGGGATAGAGGTCGCGCGCCAGCAACTGGGCGTTGCGGTAGCCCTTGATAAAGGCATCCCGCGATGCAGGTGGCGCCCAGGGGTCGTCCACTGCGTTGGCGAAAATGCAGGGCATGCGGACTTCCGCGTAAAGACGGGCGACCTGGGCCATTGCCGGATCGTCGAAAAAGTAATGCGGGTGAGCACACCAGCGCCGCCAATCCTTGTAGACCCCCAGCGGCAGGTCGTCGCCCATGCCCAGCATGCTCCAAGCCATATAGCCCTTGTGGGCGACGATCAGCGGCAGGACGCAGGACCACAGCAGGCGAACCTTGAGCGCCTCCAGCTTGGGCATCCACCCAGCCCATCCAGCACCGGTGCCGAAGCAATAGGCGGCGCTGATCTTGTGATGATTGGGCAGCAGCCCGAGGGCATGCCCACCGAAGGAGTGACCGACCCAGAACAGCGGCGTTGCGCCATCGGCCATAAAGTCGACGGCCGTTGCCAGGTCGCGAAAGCCCCAATCCAGATAGGACATCTCGAAGCCTTTCAGCGACCGAGGGGCGGACTCGCCGATGCCCCGGTAGTCGAGCGTCAGCACGTTGAAGCCCTGGGCGCTGGCATGCTGGGCGAAGCGGCGATAGAAACGCTGTTGCACACCGGTCGCCCCGGCCATGATCAGATTGCCGCGCAGCTGTCCCTGGGCGGAATAGCGGGTCGCGGCGAGGCGATAGCCGTCGTCGGCCACCAGCGTCAGCCGTTCAATTACCGAGAAGGCGTTGCCGCAAGCGGGCCGCGTCATTGGCGACGCTCCCGTTGCTCGGCGAGGAAGGTGAATACCGCCAATGGCGCTTGGTATTGCAGCATCTTTTGCCCCTGCCCTTGAGAGTTAACGGCCTTTGAACGCCGGTTCGCGTTTTTGCATCATCGCCATCACGCCTTCACGCACGTCTTCGCTCTTGATCAGCGTGAACAGCAGTTCGTTGAGTTTGGAGAGCGCGGCATCGTCACCTTCGTCACGTGCCTGGAAGGCCGACTGCAAGGTGGCCTTGATCGCCAGCGGGGCGGCCTTGGCAATACGCTCGGCGTATTCGATGGCGCGCGCCAGTTCCTGGCCGGGCTCGACTACCTCGGTCAGCAAACGCATGGCCAGCGCCTCGGTAGCACCGAACTCTTCGCCGGTCAGCATGTAGCGCATGGCGTTGGTCCAACCCGCGGCCTGGGTGAAGCGCACGGTGGAGCCGCCGGATGGTGGAATGCCACGCAGCACTTCCAGGTGGGCGAAGCGGGTGTTGCTGGCGGCGATGGCGATGTCGGCGTTGAGCACCAGCTCGATGCCGGCGGTCCAGCAGGTGCCTTGCACGGCAACCACGACCGGCTTGGCGCGGCGCGGCTTGGAGACGCCCCAGGGGTCGATGCCCTCGTCCGGGTACTTGAAGCCGCCCGACGCCAGTTTCGGCGTCAGCTCCATCAGGTCGAGGCCGGCGGTGAAATGCTCGCCGTGAGCGAACACCACGGCGCAGCGCATCTCATCGTTGCGCTCGTACTCGCCCAAGGCCAGGGCCAGATCGCTGAGCATGTGGCTGTCGAAGGCGTTACGTTTGCCGGCCCGGTCGAGGCCGATAAGAAACAGATGACCACGCTGCTCTCGGGTGACGCGACCCGAACCGCTGTTTGCTTCGCTCATGAAAGAACTCTCCTGGCTGGATAAGGTGCTTACCTGGCGATTTCAGGCGCACTCAAATTACTTACCGAACGTTCGGTTTGAAAAACACTAAACAAACATTCGGTAACCGTCAAATTGAGGCACCAAGCCTTATGACGTAGAATCAGCCCGACTTATCGAGAGCAGGTTTGCCCGTGCGCCCCCTGAAAGTATCCCGCGATGAATTGCTGCTGCGCTGCGCCCACACCTTCAAGCGCCTCGGCTACAACGGCACCACCATGGATGCGTTGTCGGCTGCTTGCGGGCTGACCAAGGCGTCCTTCTATCACCACTACCCCAACAAGGAAGCTCTGCTGCGGGATGTGCTGGCGTGGACGCATGAACAGCTCGCGCAGTCGCTGTTCTGCATCGCTTCCGACGAGAGCCAAACGCCTCAGGAGCGACTCGCCCGCATGGGACGCAAGGCCAAGAAGCTGTTTCAGGACGACTCGATTGGCTGCCTGATGGGAGTGATTTCGGTCGATGCGGCCTATGGCAAGGCCGAGCTGATGGAGCCGATTCGGCGCTTCATGGATGACTGGGCCGCAGCGTTTGCCCAGCTCTTTAGCGCCAGCTACAGCCAACCCGAGGCGCACAGTTTGGCGCGACAACTAGTGGCTGATTTCGAGGGGGCCATCTTGCTCGCTCGAATCTATGGCGACCCGAGCTACATAGACGCCGTGACCGAGCGCGGCCTGCGCCAGCTGGAGCCCATGGCCGCTGGTGCCTAGCAAGCTGTCCAAGACCAGCAGCTGACGCAAATTGTAGGTTGGTGCTGAGGAACGAAGCCCAACAAAATCAGCATGTTGGACTTCGCAGAGCGCCGCGTAACCCACCAGGCGATCTCCCTGCGTTGCGCCGATGGTGGGTTACGGCGCAACGGATCTTGCTGGTTTATTGCTATCGGCAGGGTGCGCCTAACCCACCCTAAGGGGGATCGCACCCTACCCATTGCGGCCTCTACACCTGCCAGGTCGCTAGGCCAGCTCTCGCTCGAAACTCCGTTGCAGTTCTTGCCAAATCAGATCGAGCGGCTCCGCGCTGCGCGCGGCTCTGCATAGCGCGACAGAGCCCTCGATGGATGCTATAGCCAGCATCGCCAGGCGGCGCGACTGCTGCTCAGCCACTCCCGCCTGCTGCAGCGAGTGCGCGACTATGGCCTGCCATTGGCCAAAAATTGCATTGGCCTGATCCAGCAGCTGCAGCTGGATCTGCGCTTCGAGTTCAGGTTCGGCTTCGCCACGCTGGTCGGAAACATACTGCTCAACCGCCACGGCCAGCACCGCGCAGCCCGCCTGGAAGGCGGTTTCTTCCAGGGTTTTGCGCCATAAGGCAACGAATAGCTGCATGCCTTTTACGGGGCCATGTTTACTCAACAGCAGTGTTAGCGGCTCGCTGACCTCACGACCGGCATGTTCAACAGCGGCTTCGAGTAGCTGGCGCTTGCCGCCTGGGAAGTGATGAGCGATGGAGCCGCGTGGCGTGTTCGAGTAACGCACCACCTCACGCATGCTGGTTGCGGTCATGCCCTTGCGGCGCAGCAGATCGGCAGCGCCGACGATCATCCGATCACGAGTTGAAATGTTCATCGAAAAAATTATGCCACCTGTCATATTTTGCTGTAGGCTCGAGCCTCGACTATGCCACTTGTCATAGTCATTCATCCATCTAATCCGTTACGAGGCACCGAAAAAGATGACCACTCGCCCTACGCTCCCCAACCCAATTGATTCCGTAGCCCTGGCATCGCTGAACACTCCCGACGGCTGGCTCGACTACCCGCTGGGCGATGATGTGATCGAAGGCAACCCCAATACCCGAATGAAGTTGCTGCGCACCGTCGGCGTGAAAACCCCGTACAAAGCCGTGGCGCTCTTCACTTCGGAACCATCGAAGTTCGACTGGCGCTTCGACAACGACGAAGCCTTCGTGCTGATCGAGGGGCGTATCGCCATCACCATGGACACCGGCGAGCGATTCGAGATGGGCCCGGGCGATGCCGTCTCGATTCCTGCCGGCCATACTGGTGTCTGCGAGGTCTTCGAGTTCAGCCGAAAATTCACCGTGGTTACCAGTGGGGTCGCTGATTGATCCCACGCGGTTTTTTCGCATGGTGTTCAGGCCAGCTGCGACCTCTCTTGAGTGGGTGGCCTGAACCGTTGCTATGCCCACTTGCACAATCGCAACGGATAGCTGCGCTCTCACGCACAGGCCGCTCAGCGTGCTAGATGCCCTTGCCCAGGATCTTGCCGTCAACCGTCTTGCCGTAGAGGTTTACGCCATCGTTGGCGTGGTAGCGGTCGCGGGTCTTTTCCACCGAGCCATCGATCAAGCGCGGGTCCTGCGGCCGTTCGTGGCTGTTCATAAACGCCGCCACATGCCAGGCGTCTGCGTCCGACAGGGTGCCGCCTTTGCCCAACGGCATGTTCTCCTTGATGAAGGCTGCGGCGGTGTTGATCCGATGCATGCCTGCGCCCCAGTTGAACGAATCCGCACCCCACAGCGGCGGCAATACGTAGTCTGCGCCCGACTTCTGCCCTTCGCCATTCTCGCCATGGCACACCGCGCATTGCGCGGCATACACCCGCTGCCCTTTGGCAAGGTCATAGCCGCCCTCGGGTTGCGGTACTTCGGAATAGGCGCGACCTGGCAGTTCCTGACCGCTGGGTGCGCCGGTCGCGAGCCAGTACGAGTAGGCGGTAAGGGCCGCAATGACCGGGCCGTCCGCTGCCGGCGCCTTGCCGTTCATGCTGAACTGAAAACACCCCTGCAGCCGCTCGGCGTAGCTGTTCACCTTGTCGTTCTTCTTCCGGTACGCGGGGTACATGGTGTACGCCGCCCACAGCGGCGCGGAGTTGGCCTTGCGGCCCTGCTCCAGGTGACAGTTGGTGCAGGAAAGGCCGTTGCCTACAAATTCCGGGGCGCGGTTTTTGGTGTCGACGAAGATGGCGCGGCCTTCCTGCACCAGCTTGCCAAAGGCGTTATCCGGGAGCTCGCTTTCCTGCGGGGGCTGAAAGTACGTGTGGCTGACGGGCTGCCCGGCGCCGGCGAGCAGCTGGGATTGATCCTCCATCGCAATCTCGTCCGCATAGGCAGGTAGGGCGAATGCGAACAGCAACAAACTCATGCGCGCGCTCATTTTCCTGCTCCTGTGTCAGTCAAGCCGGCGAAATACGCCGAGACGGCCTTGATCTCGTCATCGCTCAGGCTACGGGCGATATGCCCCATCAGGTCGTTGGGGTCGTTCTTGCGGGTGCCTTGGCGCCAGGCGTTCAGCTGCGCGGCAAGGTACTGGGCGGATTGCCCTGCGAGCGGCGGAAAGGTTTTGCCGACCCCTACTCCGCTTGGCCCGTGGCACGCCACGCATTCGGGAATGTTGCGCGCCCATGCGCCGCGCAGCGCCAGTGTTTCACCAACGCCTTGTGCCGCAGCCGCGCGGCCGATCCGCTCGACTTTGGGTCGCGGCTTGTCGGCCAGCATGGTCGTGACGGCTTGCGCTTCCTCCGCACTCAAGGCAGTGGCAATGGGTTGCATGATCGGATTGGCGCGTTCGCCGGAAGCGAAGTCGGCGAGCTGTTTTCTCATGTACTCGGCGGACAGCCCGGCAAGACGCGGAAATCCGCCGGCGGCCATCCCCTCCCCCTCAGCGCCATGGCAGCTGACGCACGCCATTGCGGCGGGGTTGGCCCCGCCTCCGGTATAGACAGCCGCCGGGGTGGCGGCCTGAGCAGACACCGATATCGCCAACAGAGCAGTCGCCAGGACCCCGCGAGAGACGTTCATGTAGCCTCCACATCATGGTTGTATCAGGTGGCGGCACTGGGCCGCCTGGGTGGTTCAACGCTTCGCGGACAGCGGCCCGCTGCGCTTATTCAGCGAATCAGGGCGAGGAGCGCCTTGCCGTTCTTGCATTCGCGCCCTCGCTCGCCTGGCCGCAAATGGCCGGTTTTGTTTCACCTCATCCATCAGAGCCCGATTGGCCTTGAACTGTTCATACACCTTAGGCGAATGCTTTTGCTCGGTCCCAGTCTGCTCACTTGCGCAGCCAGCGGCGAGGGGCATTTTCTGCCCCTCGCCAGAGTATTGGCTGGCTATGCAGATCGGTGAGAAAGGCGTCCCTGGCGGGTCAACTACACTCATGATCTATCGTTGGATCATTCAATGGCGGGTAAGGGTTTTGCGCATGGCGGTATGGTTACTACGGCTGCTGGGAGCATGGGTGCTCTGCTCCTCGGTGACCGCCACCGAGCTACAGCTGTATACCGAGGAAAATCCGCCCATCAACTTCAGCCGCGGCGGGCAGCCTGACGGTCTGGCCGTCGCCGCGGTGCGCGAGCTGCTGAAGCGCACCGGGGACAGCGCGACCATTCAGATCCAGCCCTGGGCCCGCGGTTACATGCGGGCGCAAAGCGCCGCCAATGTCGGATTGTTCGTCGCCGTGCGCACGCCCGAGCGCGAGGCGCTGTTCCAGTGGGTCGGACCGCTGCTGTCGACCACAAGCAGCTTCTATACCCGCAGCGGCAGTGGCCTGCACATCGACAGCCTGGACGATGCCCGCCACGCCGCAATGATCGGGGTACCGCGGGACTGGTATTCCCAGCAGTTTCTCGAGCACGAGGGTTTCACCAACCTGCACCTGGTCGCCAAACCACACAACATGCTCAAGATGGTGCTGTACGGGCGCATCCCCTTGATGGTCTATGAGGACCAGCTATTGCCCGGGCTGATGGCCGCAGTCGGCAGTTCGATGGCCGATCTCGAACGCCAATACAGCTTTATGCAGAGCAGCAGCTACATCGTGTTTTCTCTGCAAACCGACCCCACTCTGGTACAGCGCTGGCAAACCGCCCTCAACCAGATGACCAGCGACGGCACCCTCACCCGCCTGCATCGGCAGTGGCTGCCGAACGACGTTCTACCGGTACCGGCCGACTAACAGGCCTCTCCTGCCCCCCGGATCTGTACGGCGTCCTGCGCCGATATCGACTCGAACTTTTTCCCCGCCAGGGCCATCACAGATAGGGCTTGTGTCGCAGCCGACTTCAACGTCCAGAAAAATACCGCACATCGAGCCATTCGGCGCCAAACACGCCTGCCCGACTCAGGGCTTGCGCAGCGGGCGTCAGCCAGCGAAGCCCAGTGCCTCGGGAGAAGAGACCGATGAATAGCCCGCTTCTCGATCGTTATAAGCAAGTTCGCCTCCACACCGCGAAATTGATCGCGCCGCTCAGCGAGGAGGACATGGTCGTCCAGTCGATGGCCGACGCCAGCCCGAGCAAATGGCACCTGGCGCATACCAGCTGGTTCTTCGAGACTTTTCTACTCACCCCGCATGCGCCGGACTATCGCCCCTTCGATCCAACCTTCGCCTACCTGTTCAACTCCTATTACGAAGCCCTCGGCCCGCGTCAACCGCGGCCGCAACGCGGCTTGCTGACGCGCCCGTCGCTGGCTCGGGTACTGGCCTATCGCAAACACGTCGACGAACACATGAGTTGGCTGCTGCAAGCGCCGCTGAATGCCGAACTGACCGCCCGGGTTGAACTGGGCCTGGCCCACGAGCAGCAGCACCAGGAATTGCTGCTGATGGACCTGCTGCACCTGTTCAGCCTGTCGCCGCTCAAGCCGGCGTATGCCGAGTGTTGGCCGGCGGATACGGCCGGTCGGCGCGGACGTTTCCTGCCCGTGTCGGGCGGTTTGATCGAGGTGGGGCATGACGGCGACGGCTTCGCCTTCGACAACGAAGGCCCGCGCCATAGCTGCTACCTGCAGCCGTTCGAGATCGGTGATCGACTGGTGAGCAACGGCGAATGGCTGGGCTTTATCGAAGCGGAGGGTTATCAGCGCGCCGAGCTGTGGCTGGCGGACGGCTGGGCACTGGCCCAGGCCGAGCAATGGCAAGCGCCCTTGTACTGGCAGCGCCTCGGCGGCCAATGGCAGACGATGAGCCTGCGCGGCTTGCAACCGCTCGACCCGGATGCGCCCGTGACCCATATCAGCTATTACGAGGCCGCGGCCTATGCTACCTGGGCCGATGCACGTCTGCCGACCGAGGCGGAATGGGAGCACGCCGCCCGCAGCGGCCTGCTCGAACAGGTCGACGACGTGGCCTGGCAATGGACGCAAAGCGCCTACACCGCCTACCCGGGGTTTCGCCCGGCGAGCAATGCCATCGGCGAGTACAACGGCAAGTTCATGATCAACCAGATGGTCTTGCGCGGCGGCGCCAGCGTCACACCCACCGGGCATTCGCGCCCGAGCTATCGCAACTTTTTCTACCCGGCGCAGCGCTGGATGTTTTCCGGCCTGCGCCTGGCGCGTGACGCTGGAGCGACCGCTAGCGCAACGGTCGATAGCCGGGCGGGCGATAGCGCGCCGCTCGCGCGGCCCGCCACCTTTGCCGGGGAATTCGCCCAGGATGTGATCAGCGGCCTGTCCGCAGCACAGAAGTGGCTGGCGCCGAAATACTTCTACGACGCCACCGGCTCGGAGCTGTTCGAGGCCATCTGCCGTACGCCGGAGTACTACCCCACTCGCGCCGAGACCACATTGCTCAAAAGCATCGCCCCGCAACTCGCCGCGCAGATTCCGGCCGGCGCCGCGCTGATCGAATTCGGCAGCGGCGCCAGCGAAAAGACTCGACTGCTGCTCGACGCCGCGCCGCAGCTGGCCGCCTACCTGCCCATCGATATCAGCGAAGCGGCCCTGCATAAAGCGGCCGAACGCTTGCGCCGCGACTACCCGCAATTGGAGATCGCCCCCCAGGTGGCGGACTTCAGCCAGCTGGCGCAGCTATGCCTGACGACTTCGGCGCAGGCGCGGGTGGGCTTTTTTCCCGGTTCGACACTGGGCAACTTCAGCCAGGGCGACGCGGTGCAGTTCCTGCACTCGGTGCGCAGCTTCCTCGGCCCGAACGCGCGCTTTATCGTCGGCGTCGACATGCTCAAGAACATCGCCACTCTGGAAGCCGCCTACGACGATGCCGACGGCATCACCGCGCGCTTCAACAAGAACCTGCTGGTACGCATCAACCGCGAGCTGCAAGGCGACTTCGACCCGGACGCCTTCGACCACCTGGCGCAATGGAACCCGCAGGAGAACTGCATGGAAATGTACCTGGTCAGCCGCCACGACCAGCAGGTGCAGGCAGCCGGCCAGCGCTTCGCCTTCAAGCGCGGCGAGCGCCTGCATACCGAGTGTTCGCACAAATACAGCGTCGAATCCCTCACCCGCCTCGCCGCCGAAGCCGGCTGGCAACTGGGCCGCTACTGGCTCAGCGAGGAACCGCAGGTTGGCTTATTTATCTTGGAGAGCTGAGGATCATTGCTCGCGGCGGCGGGCTTGTAGGGCCCGCAGCCGCAGCGAATGCACAGCGCGATAGTGAGCCCTGGCCTTTTTTCGCCAAACATGAACTTAACCACGCCTGCAAAATCCCATGCCCCTTAGGATTAGCCCTTTCATGCACAAGGAAGTCACCGATGGCCAAACCAGCCTCCTACCTGAGCGGTCTGAATAGCTATTCACCGTCATGGTTACGGCAGCAACCTCGGCATCCGAGGTTCGCCCGATGTCCTGATCAACAGCCCACCCATTTTGTGGACATGCCGCTCGAGCCGAACGCCGGGCACGCCGACGCCTGAGCCCGATGATCAGCCTCTAGCAGGCCGTGCACTTCTGCTGACGATAAAAGACCTCGCCATGAACAAACGCCGATTTGCCCTGGCGGCCGCCTGCGCGCTGCTGCCCCTGATCACGCTTGCGCTCTACGCGGGTATCACCCGCATCGACCCCAATAGCCAGCATCAGGTCGGCGAGCGACTCGATGAGCTGAACGGTGTCGTCATCTACTACAACGGCGGGGTGAATAGCGTCCAAGGCCGCAATCTCTCGGTGGATGGCTACAACCTCGGCCTGCGCTATCAGTGCGTGGAGTTCGTCAAGCGCTACTACTTCGAGCGCTATGACCACCGCATGCCCGACCCTTACGGTCATGCCAAGGATTTCTTCGACCCCAAGCTCGGCGACGGCGTCTTTAACGCCCAGCGGGCCATGCTGCAATTCAGTAATGGTGGCGCCGAGCAACCCCAGGCCGAAGACTTGCTGGTGTTCGGCCCCTCGCTGTTCAACCGCTACGGCCACGTCGCCATCATTGCCCGTGTCGACCAGAACACCCTGGAGATCGCCCAGCAGAACCCCGGCCCTTTTGGCCGCTCGCGCGAGCAGTTGCCGCTTGCCCAGAGCGAAGGCCGCTGGTCTATCAACGAGCCGCGCGTGCTTGGCTGGCTCAGGCTGGCGCCCCGAGAAAATCCCGAGGAAATGATGGCGGTCTCAAGCGCAACCCCATAGATGCCCGCCTTGTCATCTTCTGGATCACAAGGCGGGTCATCTGCTGGTTATTCGCTGTAGTGGCGTCGGGGGCTGCATTGCCATGCAGAGCGCGGAAACGATCAAACATTAACGCTGTGCATGCTTCGCCAATGCTCGGCTAAACAAAACCCTGGCATCCCGGATATCTTGTTTTTGGTAACTGCCTGCAACTCTTCATCAGAAAGCTCGAGGTCGATTTTGAATTTACAGGGCTGGTGAACGTACCAAGGCGTGTCTGTAAATATTTCAATTCGGTTAGCCTCTGGATCCCGCACATATAACGACCAGGTCGTACCGTGGGACACTGATTCGAACGGAATCTGAGCTGCGGATATCGACAAATGGAAGTGGCGTAGATCAGAAAGTGTCTGAACCCGAAAAGAAATATGATCCACGTGGCTCGTTGATACCTTGCTTGCCGGTTGAGGATTTAGCACAAGCTGATGGTGCTCGGCCGGGTTCCTACTGAGAAAAACCATTCCATCATCCCCCTCCCCCCGGTCCGTCACAACGAAACCGAGACAACCCGTGTAGAACTGTTCGATCGTTTTTATATCGCCTACGTACAACTCGAGATGGTTTAGCGATAGCGATGGAAATGCCATTTCTCTTTGTCCTTCAGATAAATATGGCGGCCTAAAACCGGGCTTTATGCAGCGCAGGCCCGCACAAAGGCAACAACCAGCGGCGCAGAGTTGCCTTTGAGCGCAATGCGTTCCGGTTGAAACAGGGTCGCAACGAAAAACGGATGTCCGTCCAGTTCCACCGCGCGAACTTCGCCCGACTCATCGTAGGCCGCTGCGCGAAGCGGGCCTGCGACCAGCGCCGTTTGAAACTCGGGGTTAAGCCCATAGTTGCAGCGATAGCCCTCGGTGATTTCACTGACGCCATAGGCCGATGCAATCCGCGTGTTGGCGCACAAGCGGACCGGGCTCGTAACCTCGACGAGTGAGCAGGCCAGTGCGGAAATAACCGCACGCGGGGCATCCGGTGCGGTTTCCGCATGGTCGGCGTCGAGCCAGCCGAGAACATTGCGTGCGTACTCGATTACCGCATGCTGAAACCCGCCGCATGTACCCAAAAATGGAATGGAATTGCTGCGCGCATGACCAATGGCGAGCAATGCGCCCTGCATATTTTTATAGGGGCTGGCTGGCACGCACCACAGGCCATCAAACCGGGCAATGCGCGAGACGGAGGTGATTTCTTCAGTGGCAACCCATTCGAACTGGACATCGAGGTGCAACGCCTCGGCCGCGAGTCGCAGTGCGAGCGGAATGGCTCGATGGGCCGGAACGGTTTCGTCGTAATCGCCAATCAAGCCGATGGTGATGTTTTTCTGCATAGCGGCGTACTTCCCTGTTGGTTCGATGAAAGGTTATCTGAGCGCGACTAATTCAGCTGGCGTGATAATTCACACGGCAAACGCTTGGGCGTCAAGGGCCACAATCCCACGCAGATCATGCCAGCAATAAAACTGGATATCCATACAGTTTTTACTTGCCTGATTCCCCTCCACTACGCATGCTGTACGCCATTCCCGGCTGATGAACGATGACGGTTATGCGGCTCTTCCTCTGCGAGAAACCTTCCCAGGCCAAGGACATCGCCAAGGTGCTCGGTGCCAACCGGCGTGGCGATGGCTGCTGGCTGGGCGCGGATGTGACCGTGACCTGGTGCATTGGCCATTTGTTGGAAACCGCGCCGCCGGATGCCTACGACGCGCGCTACAAGCGTTGGGTGCTGGCCGATCTGCCGATCATTCCCGAGCGCTGGAAGATGCTGGTCAAACCCAAGACCGCCAGCCAGTTCAAGGCGGTGAAACGCCTGCTCGGCGAAGCGCGGGAGTTGGTGATCGCCACCGACGCCGACCGCGAGGGCGAGATGATCGCCCGCGAACTGGTCGAACATTGCCGCTACCGTGGGCCGATCCAGCGCCTGTGGTTGTCGGCCCTGGACGACGCTTCAATCCGCAAGGCCCTGGCGGCGCTCAAGCCGGGGGCGGAGACGTTCAGCCTCTATCATTCGGCACTGGGCCGTTCGCGCGCCGACTGGTTGATCGGCATGAACATGAGCCGTTTGTTCACCCTGCTCGGTCGCCAATCCGGCTATCAGGGCGTGTTGCCGGTGGGCCGGGTGCAGACGCCGACGCTACGCTTGGTGGTGGACCGCGACCGCAGCATCGCCGATTTCGTGCCGGTGGCTTATTGGGCCATCGAGGTCGCGCTGCTGGCCGACGGCAGCAGCTTCAGCGCGCAATGGCGCGCCCCTGAGGACGCCTGCGACGATCAAGGTCGCTGCCTGAATCAGGCGCTGGCGCAACAGGCCGCCGCGGCCATTGGCAATGCCGCCAGCGCGCGGGTGCTGAAGCTGCGCACCGAGCGCATGCGCGAGGCAGCTCCCCTGCCGTTCGACCTGGGCACACTGCAGGAAGTCTGCTCGAAGAAGCTCGGCCTCGGCGCCCAGGAAACCCTGGATATCGCCCAGGCGCTGTACGAAACCCACAAGGTCATCACCTACCCGCGCAGCGATTGCGGTTACCTGCCGCTGAGCCAGCATGGCGAGGCGCCGGCGATTATCACAGCCCTGGGCCGCGCCGATCCCGGCCTGGCCGAGCTGCTGCCACATCTCGATGCCAAGCGCCGCTCGCGGGCCTGGAACGACGGCAAGGTCAGCGCCCACCACGGCATTATTCCCACGGCCGCGGCGCTGAATCTGGATCGACTGGTCGGCAAGCAGCGCGCCGTTTACACGCTGATCCGCGCGCGCTATCTGGCGCAGTTTCTGCCGAACCACGAGTACGACCGCACCCAGGCCGACTTCGACTGCGCCGGCCAGGCCCTGCGCGCGGTGGGCAAAGTCATAGTCGAACCCGGCTGGCGGCGTGCCCTGCCCGAAGCCCTAACGCCCGGCAAAGGTCGTGAAGCGGCGCCGCCGCAGCCCTTGCCGGCGCTACGCGAAGGCCAGGATTGTGCAGTGGAGGATGTCACCCTCAAGGATCTCTGGACCCAACCGCCCAAGCCATTTACCGAAGGCGACCTGATCAAGGCGATGAAGAACGTCGCCAAGCTGGTCGACGACCCACGCCTCAAGCAGAAGCTCAAGGACACCACCGGCATCGGCACCGAGGCGACCCGCGCCGGAATCATCCAGGGCCTGCTCGACCGCGGTTATCTGCTCAAACAGGGCAAGGCGCTGGCAGCCACCCCGGCGGCCTTCAGCCTGATCGATGCGGTGCCGCGCGCCATCGCCGACCCTGGCACCACAGCGATCTGGGAGCAGGCGCTGGACATGGTGCAGAGCGGTGAAATGAGCCTGGAAGAATTCGTCGCCAAACAGTCGGCGTGGATGAGCAAGCAGGTGCAGCGCTGCGCCGGTCTGCACATGAGCATCAGCGGGCCGGCGAGCCCGGCGGCAGCGGCGCCCTGGAAAAAGAAACGCAAGGCGGGGCCGCGCAAGACCGCCACCGGCAAGGCAACCACAGCCAAGGGCGGCACCGCCGGCAAGCGCGCGGCCAAACCGACCAGTCGCGCTTGAGGCAGAACAGGATCAGCGCCAGCAGGCCACCGCAAAGGTAGGGTGCGCCGTGCGCACAAAAAATCTACGCCTAGGCTGGTGCACAGGGTGTTCAGCCGGGAGACATAGGTAACAGGTGTCGGGAGACATAGGTAACGCATT
>CBIHLF010000045.1:0-39467 GCA_966210435.1 uncultured Pseudomonas sp.
TGTAGTTCGCTTTGCTGCTCCTCGCTGGGCGCTTCGAGCTTTTCCAGTTTGCGCACCTGAGCGCGCAGCATGGCGGCATCGATCTTGGCCTTCTTCAGGGCGCTGTCGTCGACTGCCGGCGCAGGGGCGGGCGCCATGGCCGCCTCCAGGGCCTGCTGCGCGGCTGCCGCGGCGCTACGCAGTGCGTCGACCTGGGCCTGCATTTCCGCGGTGGCATGGGCGGCCAGCTGCTTTTCGGCCTTCTTCAGCGCGACCTGGGCCATGCTGGCCTCGATCTTCAGCTTTTTCTGCGCATCGCTGAGTCCGCCCGAGGTGGCCGTTGGCGCTGCGCTGCTTGCGGCCTGGTTGGCCGCCGGCGCTTCGGCTTGGGCGGCTTTGGCACGGGCGGCGCGCTCGGCGCGGGCTTGGCGTTCGGCTTCCTTCTGCTCTTCGGCGCGGCGCAGGCGTTCCTGGCGCAACTCGAAGCGCTGCTTGGAGTGTTCGGCCTTGAGCTGCTTCTGTTCCAGTTCGCGAATTTCGCCCTTGGCCGCCCGGTAGTACTGCACCAGCGGGATGCTCGAGGGGCAGACATAGGCGCACGCGCCGCATTCGATGCAATCGAACAGGTTATGCGCCTTGAGTTGCTCGTGTTCCTGGCCGATGGCGAAGAAGTGCAACTGCTGCGGCAGCAAACTGGCCGGGCAGGCCTCGGCGCACTCGCCACAACGGATGCACGGCATGGCTGGCGGCGGAGGCGGCAATTCAGCTTCGGTGGCGGCGAGCAGGCAGTTGGTGGTCTTGATCAGCGGCACGTCGAAATCGGGCAGGGTGAACCCCATCATCGGCCCGCCCATGATCAGGCGGTTGAGCCGGTCGCGCTGCAGTCCGGCGAATTCGAGCAATTCGGCGACCGGCGTGCCAAGCAGCACCTCGACGTTCATCGGCTGTGTCAGGGCCTCGCCGGTAAGGGTGGTGATGCGTGAAATCAGCGGTTTACCCTGGGTCACCGCATTATGGATGGCTACGCAGGTGCCGACATTCTGGCAAAGAATGCCGATATCCGCCGGCAGGCCGCCCGAGGGTACTTCAACGCCGGTGAGAATCTGAATCAGCTGTTTTTCGCCACCGGATGGGTATTTGGTCGGGAACACCTTGAGCTGATAGCTGCGCTCGTTCAGCGCGCTGCGTACGGCGGCGATGGCTTCTGGCTTGTTGTCTTCGATGCCGATCAGCACCTGATCCGGCTGAATAAGTTGCACCAGGATATCGATGCCGGAGATCAGCTCGTCGGCAAGCTCGCGCATCAGCAGATCGTCAGCGGTGATATAGGGCTCGCACTCGGTGCCGTTGATGATCAGCGTGTGGATTTTCTGCGTCGGCCGTGCGGTGAGCTTCACCGCGGTGGGGAAGCCCGCACCGCCGAGGCCGCTGATACCGGCTTGACGGATGATTTCCAGCACGGCGCCGGGGTCGAGCTCGCGGTAGTTCGGGTGCGGCGTCAGCGTGGTCCATTGTTCCAGACCGTCGCTCTCGATAACGATGGCCGGGGCCAGCATGCCCGATACGTGCGGGTAGGGTTGCGGGCCGATAAAACTGACGGTGCCCGACGTTGGCGCGTGCACCGGCACGCTGACGAAGCCGTTGGCTGCTGCTATTAGTTGCCCCTTGAGCACCCGTTCACCGAGTTCGACCACCGGTTCCGCTGCCGCCCCTATATGCTGGTTGAGCGGCAGCACCAGGCGCTTGGGCAGCGGCGCACGCTGGATCGGCGTGCGATTCGACAGGGTTTTATGTTCCGCCGGGTGGATGCCGCCGGGAATGTTCCATACCTGGCCATCGTGGTTGTGCATCGCCGTCATGCCGCCTGCCCCCGATCGCTGGCGATCAATTGTCCAGGTGCCAAGGGTTTGCTCCACTTCCAGGTCTGTACGTTGCTGCCCACTTCGATCATATCGATGCAGTCCACCGGGCAAGGTTCGACGCACAGGTCGCAGCCGGTGCATTCGGAAACGATCACTGTGTGCATCTGTTTGGCCGCGCCGAGGATGGCGTCCACCGGGCAGGCCTGGATGCACTTGGTGCAACCGATGCACTCGGCTTCGCGGATATAGGCGACCATCTGCGGCTTCTCGCCTTCCACAGCGTCCAGCGGCTCGGCTTCGACGTCCAGCAGATCGGCCAGGGCCTGAATCGTCGCTTCGCCGCCTGGCGGGCACTTGTTGATCTTGTCGCCGGCGGCGATCGCCTCGGCATAGGGTTTACAGCCGGGGTAGCCGCATTGGCCGCACTGGGTTTGCGGCAGCAGAGCATTGACCTGCTCGGCAATCGGGTCGCCCTCGACCTTGAAACGCACCGCGGCGAAACCGAGGATCGCCCCGCCCACCAGGCACAGCGCGAGCAACGCCAGTACGGCGATCAGCACCACACTCATAGCTTGATCAACCCGGTAAAGCCCATAAAGGCCAGGGACATCAAACCTGCGGTAATCATGCCGATGGCGGCGCCCTGAAACGATTTCGGCACATCGGCGATGGCGATGCGTTCGCGCATGGCGGCGAACAGCACCAGCACCAGGGAGAAGCCCAGCCCGGCGGCGAAGCCGTTGGCGGTGGCAGTGATAAAGGTGAACTCGGCCTTGTTGGCATTGAGCAGAGCCACGCCGAGAACAATGCAGTTGGTGGTGATCAACGGCAGGAAGATGCCCAGCACGCGATACAGCAGCGGACTGGTCTTGTTCACCACCATCTCGGTGAACTGCACCACCACGGCGATCACCAGGATAAAGCTGATGGTGCGCAGGAACTCGATATCCAGCGGCTTGAGTACGTATTGCTGGATCAGGTAGCTGCACATCGCCGCGAGGGTCAGCACGAAGGTGGTGGCGAGCGACAGGCCGATGGCCGTCTCGATCTTCTTCGACACGCCCATAAACGGGCACAGGCCGAGGAACTGTACCAGCACGAAATTATTGACCAGGATGGCGCTGACCATGATCAAGGCGAGTTCGGTCATCGGATTACCGTTGTGCTCTGAAGTAGGTCGAGGAAAAGGGGCGCTTATTATCGGTAAGCCGACCCGGCCGTACAAGCTGGATCAATGATGTTGAGTGGTTTCCATAAGGCTTCGGGGTTGCCTGGTAAACACAGTGGCCCGGCGTTGGCACCGACACTTGTCGTGTAAAACGAGCGCTTATTCTAAGAAGGCTGCGGTTGTAATCGATTGCTTCAGATCATCGAGTTGATCTGAAAAAGACAGCGCAAACAGTGCTCCGGCCCCACCGATGCCAATAAACAGTGCGATGACCAATAATTTGGTCCATATGCTGTCGGGCTTATTAGGCGGGCCGAAACGATTGCTCTGCGTCTTGCCTGGTAGTGCACATAAAACGAGCCAGATCAGATTTCCCAGCACGGGTACAAAAAGTGCGGCCACGCCCCAGCCCGCGGCAAAATTCAGGTCCCTGGCTCGACGCATCAGCAAAGAAAGCTGAATGAACAGTACTGGAATCAATACGGCCAGCCCGGCACCAATAAAAACATAGATTTCGTGCCTTAGCCCCATGTAAAGCCCTACAAGCAGAATGTCGGGAATTATGGCGCAGAAGATCAGATGCAAGAGCCAGAATCGGGTTAACGACAGCCGCCCGGAAAACTCCAGAAGCTTGGGTGTGAGCAGTATGGATGGCGTCTCCAACAGCTCCGCTTTCGGGGATGCATAGGAGTTGAAATCATCCAATGCTATTGAACCGATGCTTGGTTCCCGTCGAGTCACCGCAATCTCCTTGCTCGCCTTCCAAACACTGCTACCAATTACTGGCGTCGAGCCAGAATGGGCTATTTGACCCGCTGCCCCGGCTTGGCGCCGCTGTCCGGGCTGAGCAGGTAGATATCTTCGCCGCCGGGGCCGGCGGCCAGGACCATGCCTTCGGATACGCCGAACTTCATCTTGCGCGCCGCCAGGTTGGCGACGTACAGGGTCAGGCGGCCTTCCAGTTTGCTCGGGTCCGGGTAGGCGCTTTTGATGCCGCTGAATACGTTGCGCTTGGCGTCGCCGATATCCAGGGTCAGGCGCAGCAGCTTGTCGGCGCCTTCGACGAATTCGCATTTCTCGATCAGGGCGATACGCAGATCTACGGCGGCGAAGGCGTCGAAGGCGATTTCGGCGGCCAGTGGCTCTTTGGTCAGTTCGCCATTGCCCGCAGCGGCTGGTGCGGCTTCGCTGGCGGCGAGGTCTTCTTTGGAGGCTTCGATCATGGCGTCGATTTTCGCAGGCTCGATACGGGTCAGCAGGGCGCTGAACGGGTTCAATTGGTGGTTGGCCAGCAGTGCCTGATGGTCGTCCCAGGTCAGCGGCGCGACATTGAGGAAGGCTTCGGCATCGCTGGCGAGTTTCGGCAGTACCGGCTTGAGGAAGATCACCAGTTGGCGGAACAGGTTGATGCCCAAGGCGCAAATTTCCTGCACTTCGGCCTGCTTGCCTTCCTGCTTGGCCAGCGACCAGGGCGCCTTGTCGGCGATCCAGGCGTTGGCGCGGTCCGCCAGGCCCATGATCTCGCGCATGGCGCGGGCGAAGTCGCGGGCCTCATAGGCTTCGGCGATGCTTGGGGCGGCAGTGGTGAAGGCCTCGGTCAGCTCAGGCGCTGCGTTGCCCGCTACCAATAAGCCGTTGTTGCCCTTGTGAATAAAGCCAGCGCAACGGCTGGCGATATTCACCACCTTGCCAACCAGGTCGGAATTGACCTTCTGCACGAAGTCTTCGAGGTTGAGATCGAGGTCGTCGACGCCGCGGCCCAGTTTGGCTGCGTAGTAGTAACGCAGATATTCCGGGTTCAAGTGGTCCAGGTAGGTGCGCGCCTTGATAAAGGTACCGCGCGATTTGGACATCTTCTGCCCATTGACGGTCAGGTAGCCGTGCACGGCGACCGCAGTCGGCTTGCGCAGGCCTGCGCCTTCGAGCATCGCCGGCCAGAACAGGGCGTGGAAGTTGACGATGTCCTTGCCGATAAAGTGATACAGCTCGGCGGTGGAGTCCTTGCCCCAGAATGCGTCGAAATCCAGCTCCGGGCGCTTGGAACAGAGGTTTTTAAAACTGGCCATGTAGCCGATCGGTGCGTCCAGCCAGACGTAGAAATACTTGCCCGGCTCATCCGGGATTTCGAAGCCGAAGTAGGGTGCATCGCGGCTGATATCCCATTCCTGCAGGCCGGAATCCAGCCATTCGGCGATCTTGTTGGCCACCGCGTCTTGCAGGGCGCCGCCGCGGGTCCAGCTTTTCAGCATGGCCTCGAAATCCGGCAGCTTGAAGAAGAAGTGCTTGGAGTCGCGCAGCTCCGGCACGGCGCCGGAGATGGCCGAGCGTGGGTTCTTCAGCTCGGTCGGCTCATAGGTGGCGCCGCATTTTTCGCAGTTGTCGCCGTACTGGTCTTCGGCCGCGCATTTCGGGCAGGTGCCCTTGATGAAACGGTCGGCGAGGAACATGCCCTTCTCGGGGTCGAAGTACTGGGTCACCGAACGGGTGGCGATATGGCCGGCATCGCGCAGCTTCAGGTAGATCGCGGACGACAGCTCGCGGTTTTCATCCGAATGAGTCGAATGATAATTGTCGAAGTCGACCAGGAAGTCGGCGAAGTCGGCGGTGTGCTCGGCCTTGACGTTGTCGATCAGTTGTTCCGGGGTAATGCCTTCTTTCTCGGCCCGCAACATGATCGCCGAACCATGGGCGTCGTCGGCGCAGACGTAAATGGCCTGGTTGCCACGCAGTTTCTGGAAGCGCACCCACATGTCGGTCTGGATGTACTCGAGCATATGGCCGAGGTGGATAGAGCCGTTGGCATAGGGCAGGGCGCTGGTAACGAGAATCTTGCGGGCTTCGGTCATGGTGATCGGCTGCACTGGTAACACTGGGAAGCCGGTAACTATAAAGGATGCGGCAAGCTACAAGCCAGAAGCGACAAGAAAAAGCCCTGCATTCCGGGGGCTGGCCCGTGTTGCATGCAGCTGCTGTTATGATGCCCGCCTGTTCTGCTCGGTCTTTCCTTGGGAGTCTTTTATGTCCGTTACCCGCGCAGCAATCGAAGCTGCACTGTCGCAATACACCGATCCTCATTTGAACCAGGACCCGGTCAGTGCCGGCTGCCTGAAAGAGGTCGATATCCAGGGCGCCACGGTCAGGGTGCGTTTGCAGCTCGGGTACGCCGCCGGTCTGTTCAAAAGTGGCTGGGCGCAGATGCTGCAGATGGCCCTGGAAAACCTTGGGGGCGTTGAGCGTGCGGATGTGCAGGTTGACTGTGTGATCGAGTCGCACAAGGCGCAGGAACAACTGCCGGCGCTGGCCAATGTGAAAAACGTGATCGCCGTGGCTTCCGGCAAGGGCGGTGTGGGCAAATCGACCACCGCGGCTAACCTGGCGCTGGCTCTGGCCCGTGAAGGCGCCAAGGTCGGCATTCTCGATGCGGACATCTACGGGCCGAGCCAGGGCATCATGTTCGGTATCGCCGAGGGAACGCGGCCCGAGGTCAAGGAGCAGAAGTGGTTTGTGCCGCTCAAGGCCCATGGCGTTGAGGTCATGTCCATGGCCTTCCTCACCGATGAGAATACGCCGATGGTCTGGCGCGGGCCCATGGTCTCGGGTGCGCTGATCCAGCTGATTACGCAGACGGCCTGGGACGACCTCGATTATCTGGTGGTGGACATGCCGCCGGGTACCGGCGATATCCATCTGACCCTGGCGCAGAAGGTGCCGGTAGCCGGTGCGGTGATCGTCACCACGCCCCAGGACCTGGCCTTGCTCGATGCCAAGAAGGGCGTGGAAATGTTCCGCAAGGTCAATATTCCGGTGCTCGGTGTGGTGGAGAACATGGCCGTGCATATCTGCTCGAACTGCGGGCATGCCGAGCATCTATTCGGTGAGGGTGGCGGCGAGAAGCTGGCGGGGCAGTTCGGCGTCGATCTGCTGGCCTCGTTGCCGCTGTCGATGGCCATTCGCATGCAGGCCGACGGTGGCAAGCCGACCACAGTGGCCGATCCGGAAAGCCAGATTGCGATGATCTATCAGGAAATCGCGCGGAGCGTCGGGGCGCGTATCGCCCAGGGTGACAAGCAGCAGGCGATGCCGAGCATTGTGATCTCCGAGGACTGAGGCACCACTGCCGCGCAGCCATTGCGCGGCCCGAAGGGTGGCCGCCAGGGATGGCCGGCCACAAAAAAGCCCCGCACATGGCGGGGCTTTTCTTCAAGCGGGTTAGATCAGGTTATACAACCTGAACTTCCTCAGCTTGCATGCCTTTCTGACCACGGGTGGCCACGAAAGTCACTTGCTGGCCTTCTTTCAGGCTCTTGAAGCCATCGCTCTGGATAGCTTTGAAGTGTACGAAGAGGTCGTCACCGGATTGCGGAGTGATGAAGCCGTAGCCTTTTTCATCGTTGAACCACTTAACGGTGCCATTCTGACGATTCGACATGTTATGTCTCCTAACAAAAAATATTAACAGCCCTGGAAAAGCCCAGGCCGGGACTGAGTGCAACGAGTACTAGGAGTCGGACGATGTTTGGATCGAAATCTAGGCATCAAGTAGCGATTCGCGGTGACACATGCAGCACAGTGGTAGCACCATACCCGCTTTTAACGCTAAGCGCGAATGCTCTCTGCACCTTTATGTTATTTAGCGACTGTTGGCACGAAACCGCTCGCTGATCAACAGCCTTTGAACCGCATGGCCAGCACCGGTAAGATGCGCTCACTTTTACCTTATTAGCCCACTCAGGACGCCCGCCATGAGCATCAAATCGGATAAGTGGATTCGCCGCATGGCCCAGGAACAGGGCATGATCGAGCCATTCGTCGAGCGTCAGGTACGCACCGAGGGCACGCAGCAGCTGATCTCTTACGGGGTTTCCAGCTACGGCTACGATGTGCGCTGCGCCGACGAGTTCAAGGTCTTCACCAATATCAACTCGGCCACCGTCGACCCGAAGAATTTCGACGAGAAAAGCTTCGTCGACGTAAAAAGCGATGTCTGCATCATTCCGCCAAACTCCTTCGCCCTGGCGCGCACCGTCGAATATTTCCGTATTCCACGCAATGTGCTGACCATCTGCCTGGGTAAAAGCACTTATGCGCGCTGCGGCATCATCGTCAACGTCACGCCGCTCGAGCCCGAGTGGGAAGGCCATGTAACGCTGGAGTTCTCCAATACCACCACGCTGCCGGCAAAAATCTATGCCAACGAGGGCGTTGCGCAAATGCTCTTCCTCGAATCCGATGAGGCCTGCGAGGTTTCCTACAAGGATCGTGGCGGCAAGTATCAGGGGCAGCAGGGTGTGACCTTGCCGAGGGCCTGACCCAAGCCTTCGTCAGAAAGCCGGGGATGCCCGGCTTTTTTGTGCGCGTTATCCGGCAGCCGGGTTGCCCGGCGAACTCGTTTTGCCGGCCGTGTGAGCGGCGGTAAATATTCGGGGAATTCCCTCTCGGCGCTGTGCTCTACCGTTCTGGGTCATATTCGCTGGAGGAATTTGCCATGTTCGCGCAACCGCTTTCGCCGCTTCGCTCACTGCTATGGCCGTATTTCGATGAGGTTTCGATGGCTGTCCGTCTTGCCGGCGGTATTCCGGGACAGCCGGACCCCGATACGCCCGGCGAACCTGTGTTGCCGGACCAGCCAACCGAGCCAGGCGAACCGACGGTGCCCGATCAGGCACCGCCGATCCCCACGGCGCAAAGCGTCCGTCACTGAAGCCGTGGCGGCGATCAGGGCACCAGGGGCAGTTCGCGTTTGTGGCGGGTGTTGTCGTAGGCGCGCACGATGATCCGGTAGGCCTCGTCGCGCACTGGCTGGCCATGGAGAAAGGCGTCTATTTCGCTGTAGCTGACGCCATGTGCTTCTTCGTCCGGTTTGCCGGGACGCAGTTCTTCCAGGTCGGCGGTCGGCACCTTGAGTACCAGCTCCTGGGGGGCGCCGAGGTGTTTGGCGATGGCCCGTACCTGACCTTTGACCAAGCCGCTGAGCGGCGCGATATCGCAGGCGCCGTCACCGAACTTGGTGAAGAACCCCATCACCGCCTCGGCGGCATGGTCGGTGCCAATGACCAGGCCGTTGTTGGCATTGGCGATGGCGAATTGGGCAACCATGCGGATACGTGCCTTGATATTGCCGACGACGAAGTCGCGGCGCGCCTCGCCGAGCCCATGCAGGTGGCTGATCTGTTCACCGAGACCGCGCACGCTGTCGGCGATATTCACCGTGTCCTGCTCGTCGGCCTGGATGAATTGCAGCGAGGCCTGAGCATCGTGCTCGTCGTGCTGGGTGCCATGGGGCAGGCGTACGGCGATAAAGCGGTAGTCGCTATCGCCTGTCTCGTTGCGCAGCTCTGCGACGCTCAATTGCGCGAGGCGTCCGGCGGTCAGCGAGTCGACTCCGCCGCTGATTCCCAGCACCAGAACCTTCAGGCCCGAGTTGCGCAGGCAATTCTTGATAAAGATTTTGCGCCGTTCGATCTCTGCGACCAGTGCGGCGTCGTCCGCGAAGGGCGGTACCACATCCAGGGCGGCGGCGATTTCGGCTTGACGGTTGCTCATCTCAAAGTCCTCACTGGGCGTCGCTGACGCGGAAAACGTGTTTAAGGTAATTGACGAAATTGTCGTCGCGGCACTGGGTCTTGCCGGGGGTATCGGAAATCTTCGCCACGGGCTGGCCGTTGCAGGCGGTCATCTTGATCACGATGTTCATCGGCTCGACGCCGGGGATGTCGCAGGTCAGGTTGGTGCCGATGCCAAAGCTTACTTGGATACGGCCGTGAAGTGCACGGTAGAGGCGCAGCGACTTCTCCAGGTTGAGTCCGTCGGAGAACACCAGGGTTTTGGTCTGCGGATTGATGCCGAGCTTTTCATAGTGGCTGATGACCTTCTCGGCCCAGACCAGCGGATCACCTGAGTCGTGACGCAGGCCGTCGAACAGCTTGGTGAAGTACAGATCGAAGTCCCTGAGGAAGGCGTCGGTGGTGATGCAGTCGGTCAGGGCGATACCGAGCAGCCCGCGGTATTCGCGGACCCAGCAATCCAGCGCGGCGATCTGGCTGTCGATCAGTCGTGGGCCGAGCTGCTGGTGCGCCATCAGCCATTCATGGGCCATGGTGCCTATGGGCTTCAAGTCGAACTCGCGAGCCAGGTGCACGTTACTGGTGCCGACGAAACGCCCGGGGAAATCGCGCTTGAGGATATGCACCATCTGCTCTTGCACGCGGTAGGAGAAGCGCCGACGGGTGCCGAAGTCGGCGACCTGGAAGCCCGCCAGCTCGCTGCTGGAGGCTTCGCCTTTGAGCCAGTCGAGTTTGCGGTAGAGCTGTTCGCTGGCCTGTTCCAGTACCACTTCGCGGTAGCGATAGCGGTTGCGCACCTCGCTGATGATCGCCAGCAGCGGAATTTCGTAAAGGATCACATGCAGCCAGGGGCCGCGCAGACGGATACACAGCTGGCCGTCTTCGATGCTGGTCTGTACGTAGCGCAGGTTGAAGCGGAACAAGCTGAGGAAGCGGATGAAATCCGGCTTGAGAAAAGGGATGCGTTCGAGGAAGGCCAGTTGGTCGGCGGTGATGGATATCTCCGCCAGGCGCTCGATCTGGTAGCGGATTTCCGCCAGGTAAGGCGTCAGGTCCTCGGCGTTGCGGCAGCGGAACTCCCACTCCACCTCGACGTTGGGGTAGTTGTGCAGCACCGCCTGCATCATCGTCAGCTTGTAGAAGTCGGTATCCAGCAGGTTCTGCACGATACGTTCGGCAAATACGCTTTCGCCCATGATCAATTCCTTTCATCCATGTTGAGGGCTGCGTCCAGCTCGTCCAGGCTGGCGTACAGCTCGATATCCATTGCACGCATCTGCGCGATCGCCGCCTCGGCGGTTTCCTCGGCAATCGCTCGGCAGGCCGGCAGGTATACGCCAACCGCGAAACCGGCGTTGCGCAGTTGCAGTGCGGTGGTTTTCACGCAGTAGTCCAGGGCCAGGCCGCCGAGCAATACACGCCGCACGCCATTGTGCCGGAGAAACTCGATAACGCCTGTGCTGCGCTTCTCGGCCAGGTCGTGGTAGCAGGCACCGTAGGGGTGCAGGTCGGGTTCCACGCCTTTCCAGACGAAATAGTCGTACTCCAGCGGCTGCGGCAGTTCGTCGAGCAGTTCGAAGCCCGGGGTGCCGGGTACGCAATGGCTGACCCAGCTCAGGTCGGCATTGGCCAACCCGAGGGGTTGCAGCATTTCCCCGTGACTCTTGGCGACCCAGACGGCTTGCGGGCTGTGCGCGTCCTTGCTGCCGATGCGCAATTGAGCGCGGCTGGCCAGTTGATTGAGTGCCGGGGCGATCAGGTCGCCGCCGGGTACGGGCAGCTCGTCCGGGCAGAGCGGGGTGAAACCCTTTTGCGCATCGATGTCGAAGCTGGCGATGGTCATGCTGCATCTCCGTTGCAGTGGTGTGTGGCTATATATTCCATCTGATGTAATATGTCGTCAAGCGCTATTTGTAGAAGCAGGTTTTGCGCGGTCGCTTGTGAGTAATGCCTTAATCTGCATCGCGCTGATTTGTCAGTGGGGGGAATGGATGGTTTATCGGGAGGTTCGATGAGTACGGCAGAAGTGCTGGCCAGCGTCGACATAGTCGCGCTGCGGTTGAATGAACAGGCCGAATTGGAGCTGTTGCTGATTCGTCGTGCCCAGGCGCCGTTCGAACAGCAATGGGCGCTGCCTGGCGTGCTGGTCAATGGCCGCTGCCAGGATCTCAGTCTGGAGGCTGCCGCTTGTCGCGCGCTGGCTTCCAAGGCGCGGGTAGAACCGCGTTATCTGGAGCAGGTCGCTACCGTCGGCAATGGCACGCGTGACCCGCGCGGTTGGTCGATCAGCACCTTCTACCTGGCGCTGCTACAGCCCGACACACGGCTTGAGGGCGAGGATCTGCGCTTTATCTCATTAAGCAGCGTGCTCGAGGGGAGCCTGGCGTTGCCTTTCGATCACGCCCAATTGGTCGCCCAGGCCTTCGAGCGACTCGGTGCCAAGTCGGTATACACCTCGTTGCCGCTCTATCTGCTGGCACCGCGCTTTACCGTGACCGAAGCCCTGGGTGCCTTTCAGGCTTGCCTGGGTCAGGCGGTGCAGCACACCACGCTGCGCGGACGGCTGGAGCGCATGAAGCAGCAGGGCTGGATTGCCGAAACGGGCGAGAAGAATTACCCGAAAATGGGGCGTCCGCAGAATTTGCTGGAGCATCAGGCGCGATTGGGCGCTGCCTTTATTTTCGATCGCAGCGTGCTGAGCTGAGGCAAGCGTGAATTGCAGGCAAAAGAAAGGCGCCTATAAGGCGCCTGAAAGTGATGTTCTATGGAGTAAGTCCGTAAAGTCAGAGTAGCGGGGGGCGCATTGGTTCAAGTTGGCCGACGAACGGTCGTTATTTTCCCGGCGTCAGCAGTAACCGCTTGCTGCCGTAGACCTTGTCCATATTCTTCTGCTGGAATGGAAAGCTCATGTACTGGCCCCGACGCCAGGCTTCGATGCCGTCGGCGTAGTGGGGGCTGACCGGGTTATCGGATTGGCCGGAGCTGTTCAGGCCGATCAGGGGTTCCTCCCGACCGAAGTCGATGACGATGCGCATGGCGGGAATCAGCCAGGTGTCGAAATTCTCTCCCCAGCGGTAGGCCGAGACGTTCAGCGTGCTGTGGTCGCCGCCAGCGGGGTAGGGGCCGCGGTCCAGGTAGTCTTTCAGCGAGTTGATTCCAGCACGCTCGCTGGCGCTCATGTAAGGCGCCAGGCGACTGGTTTCGGTGCGCCACTCATAGGTATGCAACTTGCCCCATTGCCAGGCGCTGCGATCATTGCCCAGGCTGCTTTCGACGAAACCGATGGATGCGGCCAGGCTGCGCGCGAGAATCGCCGCTTTGTCTTCATGCTGGGGCGTTCTGATGTCATCCCAGAATGGGCTGTCTTCACGGCCAAGCAGGTGGTCGGCCTGGGCCGAGTAAGAACTGTTGGCCGTTTCCACCAGCGCCTGCCAGGCGGCTTGATCGAGCTCATCGCCGAATATCTGCTTGGCGCTCTCCTGAAGAAAGGCGCTGTACACCGCCGCATCCGCCGAGTCGGCCGCCAGCTTGCCATCGAAGGCGATCAGGCGGCTGTAGGCTTCCCGTGCTTTCGCCCGTTCGGTCGCGGGCAGTGCGGCGATCGCCTGGGTAAGCGCTTGGGCCATCCCGGGGGCTTCGAACATGGCTCGCAGCTTGCCGGCGAACAGTGAGGTCTGGTCGTACTGCATGGCGATCATGCTGGCGCTGTCGTGCTTGCCGCTGGCTGCCAGTTGCGCGATGCGTTCGGCCCGTTCCGGGTAGTACCAGGAATTGGACAACTGCATGCCGTAGCCGCGCGGCACCGTCCGATTGTTCGCGGTGCCCAGCCAGCCCTGAGCGGGGTCCTGGTCGTAGGGGTGGAGCATCGGTTCGGCGAAACCGTCCCAGTCGTAGCGGCCATCCCAGCCGGGCGAGGGCACCAGACCGAGGCCTGCGCGGCGGTTGGGGAAGCGTCCGGTGACCTGCCAGCCAATGTGCTGGGCATCGGCAAAAACCAGGTTCAGCGGCGTGGCGCGAATTTCGCGGCCGGCTTCGAATGCCTGCTCCACGTCCTGCGCGCGGGACAGATCGAAGAACGCATCCAGGGTCTTGTCGGCTTCGAATAGCGTGGTTTGCAGGGCCAAGCCATAGCTGCTTTGCAGGGGCAGCGGTTGC
The DNA here is from genome assembly GCA_966210435.1 of uncultured Pseudomonas sp. Lineage (GTDB taxonomy): Bacteria > Pseudomonadota > Gammaproteobacteria > Pseudomonadales > Pseudomonadaceae > Aquipseudomonas. The sequence continues at coordinate 13,728 of CBIHLF010000045.1, forward strand.
AACGGGTGCTTGCGCTCGCCCAGCAGGGTGTTCAGCAACGGCCCGTGGCGAGTCTCGTGCAGGGTTTCGCGGATCGGGCGCTGGCCCTTGATGAAAAAGGTCTCCTGGCGTTCCCGGGTGGGCAGCCACTTGCCGTCTGCCTGGTAGTACAGGCGATCGCCCTCGCGCTTGAGCTTTTCCAGGAACAGGTCCTGATTGTCGCCCATGACCATGGTCATGCCCCAGCCGAGTTTACCGTTGAAGCCGGCTACGATCGCCGGTACACCGGCAATCGAGACACCGGCGGCCTGGAATTTCGGCGAACGGATCTGCACGAAGTTCCAGGCCGAGGGCATCGACAGCGGCAAATGGGTGTCGTTGGCCATGAGACTTTTGCCGCTGCGACTGTTTTGCGGTGCGATGGCCCAGTTGTTGGATGCCGCCACCCCGAGCATGTGGCTATCGGCGAACTGACGAGACGTTCGTTCGAGTGCGGCAAGCCCGGGGATTTGTCCGGCCAACTGAAGCCCTTTGAGCTTTTCCGCTTCCTCGAACGGCAACGGTTCGTCCGGGTAGGTCGGCAACAGCCAGGCGAGTTGTTCGCTGCCGACTTTCTGCGCGAGCACCAGGGCGGCGATTTCTTCGTGCAGATTGACTGCCAGGCCGAAGTTCATCAGGCAAAACACCAGCACCGAATCTTCGGCTTTCCAGTACGCCGGACGGTAACCCGACTCGGCCAGGGTCATCGGCAATTTGTCGCGGTAGCGGAACAGGTAGGCATTGACGCCGCGGGCATAGACCTCGAAGAAGCGCTTCATCCGCGGCGATGCCTGGCTGTACAGCACCTCGGCACTTTTCTTCAGGTTGATCGCGCGCATGAATCGATCGATATCCAGTACGCCCGGGCCGGCCATTTCCGCCAGGCGGCCTTCGGCCATCAGGCGCAGGCCGACCATCTGGCTGAGGCGGTCGCTGGCATGCACATAACCCAGGGTGAACAGCGCGTCGTGAAAGCTGTTGGTTTCGATCAGCGGCATGCCGAGCGCGTTGCGTCGCACCACGACGCTTTGTGCCAGGCCCTGTACCCGCACTATGCCTTGGTCGGGGTGCAGGCTGCTGCTGTAGCGGCTATCGAGAAAGGATTGGCAGCCACTCAGGCTCACGGCGCCAGCCAGGGCGGCGGCAAGAGCGAATAGGTTCAGAGAACGGACGGCACGCGATGACATGCTGCTAGCTCCTCGCAGGAGGCGAACGGTTTGGTGATTAAGGTGCCGCACAATCAGGCCCGTATAGCTGCGGCGCCGGCTGCGCGGTGTCGAATATTGGGGTCAGGCGGCCCGCGATGGGTGCGCCAGGCCCTCGTCGAGTAGCCAGCGTGCGGCCTGCCGTGCGGCGGCCTTGTGCTGCAACTCCAGCTCGCTGAAGCGCTTCTCGTGCTGGCGTCGCTGGTTTTTTTCCAGCGCCTTCCAGTGCGCATGGGTGGGTACTTGTGCGGTGGCATCGAACAGCAGGTGGAAGACCTGGCAACGGGTGTCCTGACTGAGGGCGATGTCGTAGTTGTCGAGCAGGACCTTGATGCGGATCGCACCCTCGATCAGCGGCAGCTGGCCTTCCAGCAGGCTGCCGGCAAGTATCCGCAAGTCATTGGCCAAACGCTCGCGTTGTGTCGCCGCTTGCTCGCGCTGCCTGCGCTGCTGCGTCCATACCCTTCGCCATAGATGCAGGGCGTATAGCGCCAGGGCGGCGACCAGAATGGCGGCGATAAGCAATAGCGTCAGGCCAGAGGTGCTCATGGGCGGATCAGGCGCCGTGGCATTTCTTGAATTTCTTCTGGCTGCCGCAGGGGCAGGGGTCGTTGCGGCCTACGTCCTTGAGTGCATTGCGGACCGGTTCCTGATGCGCGTGATTGCAATGCGGGCCGTGCACATGGCCATGGTCGTGGTCATGAGTGTGATCGTCGTGGTTGCAATCTGGGCCGTGGACGTGTGGTTGTTGATTCATTGCTGCCTACCTGGGGAGGAAATGGCCGGGGATTATCTCGCCATTGCGCGTAACCTGCACGCTGCGGCCGAATAAAAAGCCGGTTTTTACCTGGCCGCTGAGGCTGTAGTGGATCGGCTCCTCGGGTTTTTCCAGAAGCTTCACGATGCGCCTTAGATGCCGCCACAGGTTAGTGCGCACAGGCACGTCGAACTCATGGTGGCCATGCGCCGGAACGGTGAACCAGGTGCTGGATTCGCCCTCGGCCAGCTTCACCTCGTTGAGGTACACGCTGTAATCGAGGCCGCGCACGGGCAGGCTTACGGGATTGGGGTTGTCGATGCGGAAGCGCAGGTTGAACTGCTGTTCCAGTAGCTTGGCTTTGATGACGTCGACGTTGACCAGGCGGACTTCCGGGTCTTTGAACCCGCCCGAGGTCCAGGAGGAACATCCGCCGAGGCCTGAGCACAGGCCGAAAAACATCAATAGGCTAAATATTTTTATCGTTTGCGCCTGAAGAAACATTTCATACTCCGATATGACGGCCCAGTGTAACAAGCAACTGTTTACCTGCAACGTGTTGTGAGGGTAAAAAAACCTGCGCCATACTGAAGGCCGAATAGGACAGGAGTGTGACCATGGCCCGTTATGAAATTGCCTTTGCCGGCCAGCTGGTGCCCGGCGCCCAGTTGGAGCTGGTCAAGGCCAATCTGGCCAAGCTGTTTCAGGCCGATGCGCAGCGTATCGCCTTGCTGTTTTCGGGTCGGCGCATGGTGATCAAGAACAACCTGGATGCGGCAGGGGCGGAGAAGTATCGCGCCACCCTGGAGCGGGCCGGGGCCTTGGCCCTCGTGCAGGCCATGCCGGAGGACATCGAAGAAATCGAGCTGGCGCCACCGCCTGTCGCTGCGCCGCAGCCTGTTTCGACGCCTGTAGCGCCGCCGGCCGTTGTCCAGGCGCAGGGCTCGGAAGGTGCGCCGGGACGCTTGCAGGTCGCCCCGCGGGACGAGTACATGGCGGCTTTTGCCGCGGTGGACGCGCCTGATTTCGGCATCGCGCCTTTGGGCGACGACCTCCAGGACGACCAGCCGGCGCCCTCTGCCCCGACACTGGATCTATCGCAGTTCAGCCTGGCGCCAGTCGGTAGTGATATGGGGCAGGCCAAGGGCGCGCCCGCCGGGCCGCCTCCGGATGTGTCGCATCTGAAATTGCAGGAGTGATACCGGCGGGCTTCCGTGGGGGACATTGGCGCAGCGCTTAGTTGCTGGCAGCGGTCTGCTCGGTTGCCGTGCATTTGGCCTGGGCCTCGGCCGGAGTCAGGTCGCGGATCGAGGTGTAGAACAGTTCGCAGGTCTGCAGTTGATCGCTTACCTGCCATTTCTGCGTACAACTATTCAGCGTCGCCGCTGCATCGGCCCCTGGATTGCGTCCCATGTCAGCCTGCCAGCACGCCGCCGTAATGTCCTGGCCCATGACTTTTAATCCGGCCTGATCGGCCTTCTGTTGATCGCCGCCGTAGTTTTCCGGGTCGGCGGCATACCAGATATAGCTCGGATGATTGCTGCCCAGCACCGCCACGCTACGTCCGGCCACCGGCGTGATCTGGCCAAGGCCGAGTACTCCGAGAGTCACCCCGTACTGCTGATGGACCCAGTCGCGTACCGGTCCGCCGAAGGCCACCATCGGTAGCGATGGAACCTGGCTGTCGGCGCGGCTGGTCAGTTGCGCCACCATGTTTGTCTGGTATGGCTGAAAGTAGCTGTAGGTATCGGCCAGCGTGCTGCCGGCGCTGGCGGGAGCGGCAATGGGGGCGATATCGATGATGGTCTGGTAGGCCGCGGTCTGCGCCAGCGGTACGCCGTTCTGCTCAAGCAGTTCGGCCCAGCGGTCGGTGGTCTTGGACTCCAGGTAGTCCTGCGCCTGGGTCAGCGAGTAATCGGGTGGGAAGTGCAGCAGCTCGACGCTGCGGCGGTTTTCCAGGGCCATGCCAAGCGGCAGGAAGAAGTACCAGTCGTACTGCCACTTTCCGTCGGCATTCAATTTGCTGGCACCCTGGTAGGCCAGATCGCCGGCTGCCAGCAGTTGTTCGAGCGGTTTGCCATAGTTGTCCGGCACCCCGCTGATGGTCGCGTAGAGTTCCCCGTTTTTGTCGCTGACATCGACCTTGGCCGCCGGGTAACCGTCGCGTTGTACGCTTTGGTCGAGGTAGTGCTCGACCGTCTCAGCCAGGCTCCAGTTGCGGTAACAAATCGCGCTGCAGTTATTGGGGTAGGCGAACAACTGGCTGACCCGGGTGGGGCTGCCCAGGGCAATCCTGACATCCGCCTGGGCGTTGGCGGCGAGAATCAACAAGCCGAGGGTGCTGATCAACCATTTCTGATGCTGCATATGCGTCTCCCTGCGTTCCTATCGCAAGCCGGCCGGCCTGGTTGCAGGCAAGCCTAGCCAATATTGCGATTCGGTCCAGGCGGGAGGTTGCAGGGTTGCCGAGGGAGGTTGCTAGAAGTAGGTCGCGCAGCACTTCTTGAACTTCTGCCCACTTTTGCAGGGGCAGGGATCGTTTCGGCCTGCGTTAACGGCAACGGTGGGATCAATGAAATACCAGCGACCGTCGCGCTGAACGAACGCCGAGCGTTCGCGATGGCGGTGTTCGCCATCGGCGTCGCGCCAGTGGGCGGTGAAGGTGACGAATGCCCGCGGCGGTTGGCCGCTTGGTGCTTCGCTGCTCTCGACCTCGAGGCCGAGCCACTGGCTTTGCTTGCTCCAGTCGTCGATCGCCGTGCGATCAAGGGCTGCCTGCTGGGCGGGCAGGGTGGTCGATACCAGGTAGTCGATCAGGCCCAGGACGTACGCGCAGTAACGCGAACGCATCAAGGCTTGCGCACTCGCCGCGGGTTGGCCGGTGTGGCAAATTTGACAGCATTGAGCGTAGGACAGGCCGCTGCCGCACGGGCAGTCTTGAGTCGCGGTCACGGCGTTACCACCAATACTTCCCATAGTTTTCCGGGTTGGCCCAGAACTTGGCGTTTAGCCAGTCAGGAACCTGCTTGTAGTCGAGAAGGTCGTAGGTGAACAAGCTGAGCACCTGTTCCGCACGCTGAAAGCGCTCGCTGGCTTGCAAGGCCAGGGAAAAGAAGTCGACGTCTTGCCAGGTACTGGCTTGCTGGTCGACCAGCACCGCCAGGCGGCTGGCATTCAGATTGCGAACGCCGCCGAGCAATTCCAGCCCGGCACGCTTGGGCAAATGCTCCAGGCAATCGACAACCAGCGCGAGGTCGAAGCGTTGTGCGGCGAGTTCAGCGGGTAGCATTGCGGTTACAGGAGCATGGGCGATTTCGCATTCGGGGTGCGCTGCCTGATAGGCCGCCACCGCAGGCAGTTCGCTGGCGCCGATCAACAGCAGCCGTCTGGGCGCATAGCGTGCCAACAATGCGGCGATGGCCTGCTGTGGTGTGCGGGATGAAAGGCTGTCAGTCATGGAGAGTCCTCGACGTGGAGGGCAAGATTAACGTGCACCGTAGACGAGGCATAGGGCGAATCTTTTCTGGCCATGGAGTCAAATAGCTATGGCGCATTGAACCGCCTACGTCTTTAATGCTTAAGTGTCGGTTCTACGCCGATTTCCCCATAGGAGAGATATATATGAGTATCGTAAGGAAAGCCGTACCCCTTATTTTGGCGACCAGTTTTCTGACCGGTTGTGCCGGTTTGCAGAAAACCGATTGGCCAACCTGTGCGGCGGTTGGTGGTGTCGGTGGCGCTGCGCTTGGTGCGATCGAGAGCTCGACTTGGGCCGCTGGTGGCGCGGTTGCCGGTGCTGGCATGGCCGCGGCATATTGCTGGGTGCATGGTGCCGGCGACGAGCAGGTGGCCATGGTCGAAGAAGAGGTGATGGCTGAAGAGCCCATGCAGACCGAGCCCGCCGAAGCGGTTCGCGTCGAGTTGGACGTGAAATTCGACTTCGATAAAGCCAAGGTCAAGGACAACAGCTATGGCGATATCAAGAACCTCGCCGATTTCATGAACCAATACCCGCAGACCACCACCGTGGTTGAAGGTCATACCGACTCCGTCGGCACCGATGCCTACAACCAGGGCCTGTCGGAGCGCCGCGCCAATGCCGTGCGCGACGTGCTGGTTAATCAGTACGGCGTATCCGGTGATCGGGTCAACGCGGTAGGTTATGGCGAGTCCCGCCCGGTGGCCGACAATGCCACTGACAGCGGTCGCGCGATCAACCGTCGTGTGGAAGCGGAAGTCGAAGCTCGCCCATAAGGCTGGCTAGCCCGGACTTTTCATTCGGAGCAGGCAATCTGCCAGTTTCGATTTGTTAAGCCTTGGCGGTAGGTCTTTACTTCTGTGTTACCGGCATCTACGTCGGTGACACAGGAGATCTACCATGAGAGCTCGAATTTCGAGGTCTATTTTTACCTTTCTCTTGGCCAGTAGTGTTCTCTCGGGTTGCGTCACGACTTCCAGTACGGGAGACGCGCCGTTAAACCAAGGGAATTGGCCCCTGTGCAGTGCGATTGGCGGTCTGGCCGGCGGCGGCCTTGGCGCTCTCGAAAGTTCAAGCTGGGCAACGGGTGGCGCGGTAGCCGGTGCGGTTATCGGGACTCTGATTTGTTATGCCCAGGACGGTGATGAAGATCAGGACGGTGTATTCGATCGACGCGATCGTTGCCCCGGAACGCCTGCCGGTACCCCGGTCCATCACAATGGCTGCCCGCTCAAGACCTATCCTGCGGCAGTTGCCCCTGAAGAACCAGAAGCTGCACCCATGCCTGAGAGCGAAGTCATCGTGCTCAGTGATCTGGGCGATGTGCTGTTCGCTTTTGATTCCGCGGAACTGACTGCCGCTGCCCGGGATGTCCTGACGCAGATCGGTAGCCGTCTGATGGGGGCCGACCTGGTCAGCGTCAAAGTGGTTGGGCATACCGACAGTATCGGGTCGGATGCTTACAACCAGGGTCTGTCCGAACGCCGGGCGAAGAGTGTGGCGGATTTCCTGGTCAGTCAGGGCATACCTGCCGGCAAGGTCACCACGGAAGGCTTCGGTGAAAGTCAGTCGGTGGCGGACAACGCCAGCGATGCGGGCCGGGCACAGAATCGCCGTGTCGAGTTGCATGTGGTGCGGTGAGCATTGAGCGCTGGAACGAACGGGGACCTCAGGGTCCCCGTGTTTTTTCCGCCTTGGGCTGGCAATCGACGACCTTAAGCCGTTATGTTGCGCCACAACAATAAATACGACGGCGGGGCGCAGATGAAGGTGATGTTGATTGCGGGTAAGGCGTTGGCCGGGTTGTTCTGGTTAAGCCTGTTGGGGGCGGTGGGCGGTCTGCTGGCAAAGCCCTTCGACCAGTTGCTGAGCCTCCTGGCCCTGGTATTGATTGGGGTTCATTGCATCGAACTGTGGCTGTTCAGCGGCGCATTCGCTGGGCGCGACAGGCCCTGGCTGGATCGTCTGCAGGTGATGGCCTTCGGCGTGTTCCACCTGTCCGCGATGCAACTCGCACCGGCACCCGAGGCGCAAGCGCAACAGGACAGCCCGATGGAGGTCGCCCATGCGTAGCCTGTTGCTACCGCTGATGTTGATCAGCACCTGGGTGGTCGCCGAAACCCAGGTGCAGGTGGATGCCCATGGCGTCATGCGCCTGCCGGGGAACCTCGATGTTCTGGTGCTCGAGCGTCTGGATGTCGCCGAACATGGCACCCTGTTGGTACCGGCTCAGGTCAGCGAAATTCGCGTGAGCGAATTGAGCCTCGGACCGCAAGCGCGGATAGCCATCGCGCCGAGCGATCGGGTGCTGCGCCTGGAAATCGAGCGTGCGCAGATTGCCGCAGGCGCGCAATTGATTGCCCGAGGTGCCGCCGGTACGTTCGAAAGTCCGGCCCTGCCGGGGCGCAGTCTGCATATTCGCTTGCAGGCAATCGGGCCTGAGGAAGTGATGCCGATATTGCTGATCGATGCGCGCGGCGGCAACGGTGCGCCGGGTTACGCCGGGCTTGATGGCGCCGACGGCAAACCGGGTGGTTGCACCTGGGGGCAGGCCAGTAAGGGCCATGATGGTCAGAACGGTGGCAATGGCCAGCCGGGTGCCGCAGGCGGCATGGTGCGTGTCGAAGTGCCGGCGACATTCCCCGTCGAATTGCTGCAGGGGCGCGTCGAGGGCGGCGAGGGCGGTCCTGCCGGTGCCGGAGGCAAGCCCGGTTCGGGGGGCGCGACCAAGGGCTGTTGGTTGTACAGCACCGATGGCGCTGGCGAGGGTCGGCCCGGACAAGCCGGCCAGGCTGGTCCGCATGGGGCCGCTGGCGCACTCGACGTGGTGCGCTTCTAACGACGATTCGCTCGCGGGCGGGCGCCGGCGGCTATCGATAGCCCGCCGGCGTTTGTCTGTCGCGACTCAGAAGCCCGGGCGGGCGGCGGCGATGCTGACCAGGGCCAGGCCCACCAGTAGGTTGGTACCGACCAGGCGGCGAATGCGTGCCAGTACCGCGCCGCCGGTGGGCCAGTCCTGGGCTTCGATGGCACGGCGCAGTTCCGGCAATTGCAGCGCCTGAATCCGCAGAAACAGGGCAAGCATCACCAGGTACAGGCCGATCATCACCTGCACATAGCGTGGCGCCGTTTCGAAACCGGCGAAGCGCAGGTGCAACAGACCGATGCCTGACGCTGGCAGGACGATTACCGCCGCCCATACCCAACGGAAGAACCGCGGGAATACCTGCCCCCACAGCTTCAGGCGTGCTGGTGCCTCCAGGGCCTCGACGGCGGCGGGACGCAGCACCATCCAGGCGAAGAACATCCCGCCCACCCAGATCAGTGCGGCGAGCAGGTGCAGGCTGTAGCCGAAAGCATATAGGGTCATGCCAATCTCCGAATAATCAGGACGTAATGGGTGAAAGCCGGTGCGGAGTTTTGCCGCGGCCGGACAAGCGATTCTGCGCAGGATCGATTAGCGCGCTATGATAGCGGCCGTTTGCAAACACTGAAAATTTATCCAGTTACCTCGCGCCCGAATCCCATGCTCAGTACCGAACTCAAATCCCAGATCCAGGGCGCTTACTCGCGTTTTCTCGAAGCCAAATCGCTGAAGCCGCGCTATGGCCAGCGTTTGATGATCGCCGAAATCGCCAAGGTGCTGGGCGCGATCAAAGCCGACGATGAGGGCCGGCGCGAAGGCGAGCCCGCGGTGGTGGCGGTCGAGGCGGGTACCGGTACGGGCAAGACCGTGGCCTACAGCCTGGCGGCGATTCCCACGGCGAAGGCGGCCGGCAAACGCCTGGTGATCGCCACCGCGACCGTGGCCCTGCAAGAGCAGATCGTGCACAAGGACCTGCCCGACCTGATGCGCAACAGCGGCCTGAATTTCAGCTTCGCCCTGGCCAAGGGCCGCGGGCGCTACCTGTGCCTGTCCAAGCTCGACATGCTGCTGCAGGAAGGCCAGGCGCAAAGCGCCACCGCCCAGCTGTTCGAGGAGGAAGGCTTCAGGATCGATGTCGACGAGCAAAGCCAGAAGCTGTTCGTCGCCATGATGGAAAAGCTCGCCGGCAACAAGTGGGACGGCGACCGCGACAGCTGGCCCGAGGAACTCGAAGACACGCGCTGGTCGCAGCTGACCACCGACCACAGCCAGTGCACCAGTCGTCATTGTCCGAACTTTCAGCAGTGCGCGTTCTACAAGGCCCGCGAAGGTATGGGCAAGGTCGATGTGATCGTCACCAATCACGACATGGTCCTGGCCGATTTGGCCCTGGGCGGCGGCGCGGTCTTGCCCGATCCGCGCGAGACCCTCTATGTCTTCGACGAGGGCCACCACCTGCCGGATAAGGCGATCGGTCATTTCGCCCACTTCACCCGCCTGCGTTCGACCGCCGATTGGCTGGAGCAAACCGCAAAGAACCTCACCAAGTTGCTCGCTCAGCATCCATTGCCCGGCGATCTCGGTCGGCTGATCGAGCAGGTGCCGGAGTTGGCGCGGGAACTCAAAACCCAGCAGCAGTTCATGTTCGCCGCCTGCGAGCAGTTGGCCGAATTCAAGCCCAGCGAAGACATGCAGGGCCGCGAACGGCCGCGCCACCGCTTTGTCGGCGGGGTGGTGCCCGAGCACCTGCGCGAGTTGGGCGCTGAGTTGAAGAAGGGCTTTTCCAAACTCACCGATCTGTTCACCGGCGTGGCGGAAAAGCTCAAGGAGGCGATGGATGGCGAGGCCGCCATCGGCATCGCCAGCCATCAGGCCGAGGAATGGTATCCGCTGTTCGGCAGTCTGTTGGCGCGAGCCCAGGGCAACTGGGAATTGTGGCTCGCGTTTACCGCCGACGACCCCGAAGACAGCCCGCCGATGGCGCGCTGGCTGACCCTGGCCGAGAGCGGCGCCTTGTTCGATATCGAGGTCAACGCCAGCCCGATCCTCGCCGCCGAAACCCTGCGGCGGAATTTATGGAATGTCGCCTATGGCGCCCTGGTGACTTCGGCGACGCTCACCGCGCTGGGCACCTTCGATCGTTACAGGATGCGCGCAGGCCTGCCGAAAACCGCCGTGACCACCGTGGTGCCGAGTCCCTTCCACCATGCCGATGCCGGCGTGTTGCGGGTGCCGGATCTACAAGCCGATCCGCGCGACGCCGCCTTGCACACCGCGGCCATCGTCCGCGAGCTACCGGCGCTGGTCGCCGGCTCGCGCGGTACCCTGGTGCTGTTTTCCTCGCGCAAGCAGATGCAGGACGTATTCGAGGGTGTCGATCGCGACTGGCGCAAGCGGGTGTTCATCCAGGGCAACCTGTCCAAGCAGGAAACCCTTAACAAGCACAAGGCGCGGATCGACAGCGGTGAGGAGAGCGTGCTCTTCGGTCTGGCCAGCTTCGCCGAAGGGGTCGACCTGCCCGGCGCCTATTGCGAACATGTGGTGATTGCCAAGATTCCCTTCGCCGTGCCGGACGACCCGGTCGAGGCGGCGTTGGCCGAATGGATCGAGGCACGTGGCGGCAATCCGTTCATGGAAATCGCCGTACCCGACGCCTCGCTGCGTCTGGTGCAGGCCTGCGGTCGTCTGCTGCGTACCGAAGCGGATCGCGGCACCATCACCCTGCTGGATCGCAGGGTGGTGACTCAGCGCTACGGCAAGGCGATTCTCAATGCGCTGCCGCCGTTTCGTCGTGAGATCGGATAAGCCGCGCTAAGGAACCCTGCGGCGCACGCTTGCGTCAGACATGCTGGGTCGCGTTTCGAGGCTGTCCTTTCCCGGTGCTGTTGCAAGGGCCAGGGCGGACGATCGCGGGCGCACTCGAGAGCGTGCTTGGTGGTGGTGCCATGGCGCCTGACCGGAGCACGGTCTGCTGTTCACTCCGGGTATTTCGCCCCGGGTTATCGGAGCACATTGGGAGTAGGTTTTTTGAAGGTTAATGCCAGGCTGCAAGCATGCGTTTTGCTATCGGTACTGCTGGGCTATTGCAATGGCTTGATGGCAGAAGATAAGCAGTTGTTCAATTTCGCCCGGCCCATGGATGCGGTGCAGATAACCACGGACGATGCTTTTCTGCCGAGCCTGACCGCCGAGCCGGTCGGTAACGAGGTGCTGCGGCGGGTGACCTTCAATCCCGCCGCGCACCCGGTCCTGCGCCTGGCGCCGGAAGCGGGGCGTTGGGATTGGTCGCAGCAAGGGGCGATCGACCTGCGCCTGCAGAACGCCATGGACTGGGCGTTGACCCTCGATGTGCGTATCGACAGCGCCGATGGCAGCAGCTTGCACAGCCGCATCGCCTTGCCGGCCGGGCCGGCGCAAACCCTGCTGGTGCCCCTGCATGCGACCTCGCCGCGCGACCAGGGCATGCGTGCCGGTGTGCCGATGCCCTGGCTGTATCAGGGCCAGCGCCTGCTGCTGGCGGAAACGGTGAGCGGCAGCCTGGATCCCAGTCAGGTGACCGCTGTGACCCTGTCGATTCCCGCGCCCGATGTGGCGCAGAGCATCCTGGTCGGTCACTTTGGCGTGCGCGGCGATGATCTGCAGGCGCAGGCTTACCAGGGCATCGTCGACGCCTATGGCCAGTTCAGCCGCGGCAATTGGCCGGGAAAGATCAGCAAGGATAGCCAGCTCACCCAGGCTGCCGCGCAAGAGCAGGAGCAATTGCAAACCTGGCTCGCCGAGCCCCGCGAGCAGGATAAATTCGGCGGTTGGCTGGGTGCGCAGCAATTCGAGGCCAGCGGATTCTTTCGCACCGAGAAGCGCGACGGTCGCTGGTTTCTGGTCACCCCGGAGGGCAATCCGTTTTTCTCCCTGGGGGTCAATGCGGTCAGTGCCGACCAGAGCGCTACCTATGTCGAAGGGCGCGAAGCGATGTTCGTCGCCTTGCCGGAGCATGATCAGGCCCTGGCGCGCCATTACGGTGGCGGCGACAACCGCAGCGACAGCGGGGCGAACAAGGGGCGGGCGTTCGACCATGGACGTTGGTTCGACTTCTATGGCGCCAACCTCGAGCGCAGCTACGGCCGGGTAGACCCCGAATTCTGGCGAGCGCACAGCCTGGAGCGCCTGCGCGCCTGGGGCTTCAATAGCCTGGGCGACTGGAGCGACCCGGCGTTCGCCAACGAGGCGCGTATGCCCTACAGCATCCCGCTGTCGATCCAGGGCGATTTCGCCACCATCAGTACCGGACTCGACTGGTGGGGTGGGATGCCCGACCCCTTCGATCCACGTTTCGCCATGGCCGCCGAGCGGGCCATCGCCATCGCCACCCGCGATCACCGCGAAGATCCCTGGCTGATCGGTTACTACGCCGGCAACGAACTGGCCTGGGCCGGGCCGGCCGAGGATCCGCAGGGGCGCTACGCGCTGGCCTATGCCACCCTGCGCCTGAGCACCGACGTGCCGGCGAAACGGGCGTTCCTCAAGCAGTTGCGTGACAAGTATCGTAATCAGCATGGCTTGTCGGTGGCCTGGGGCATCAAACTTGATGCCTGGGAGCTGCTGGAGGATCCCGGCTTCCAGGCGCCGCCGCCGAACCCCGAGTTTCCGGCGATCGAGCAGGACATGCAGGCGTTCCTGCGGTTGTTCGCCACCACCTACTTCAAAACCATTGCCGACTCACTCGACTGGCACGCGCCCAACCACCTGTTACTGGGCGGCCGCTTTTCCAGCAGCATTCCCGAGGCGGTCAACGCCTGCGCCGAGTTATGCGACGTGCTGAGCTTCAACTTCTATACCCGCGAACCGCAGCACGGCTATGACTTCGCCTTGCTGCAGCAGATCGACAAGCCGCTGCTGGTCAGCGAGTTCCACTTCGGCTCGCGCGACCGCGGGCCGTTCTGGGGTGGGGTCGCCGAGGTGCACACGGAAGAGGAGCGCGGGCCGGCCTATGCGCACTACCTGGAAAAGGCCCTGGAAGCGCCGCAGATCGTCGGCGTGCATTGGTTTCAGTACCTCGATCAGCCAGTGAGCGGGCGTTTGCTCGACGGCGAAAACGGTCATCTGGGCCTGGTCGCGATTACCGATCGGCCCTGGTCGGGGTTCGTGAAGGCGGTGCGCGCCGCCAACCTGCGGGCCATCGCTTCGCTGGCCGGGAAACAGCCCTCCGCGGCGCCGAAATAACCGGCTCCCGGCCGAGGTTTTCGGCGGCCCGTCGAGGCGCTCGGGGTTTACAGCGCCGGGCAGAGCTGGAACGATCCGCGCAGCAATTTTCAGAGGAGCAGGGCGGTGCATATACAGGGTTATTACGACCTCCAGTTCGAACGCGTGAAGGACGCGTTCGCCGGCTTGTTCGACGACCCGCAGGAGCGCGGCATGGCATTGTGCGTGCAGATCGGCGGCGAGACCGTGCTCGACCTCTGGGCCGGCAGCGCCGACAAGGATGGCCAGCAGGCCTGGCACAGCGACACCATCCTCAATCTGTTCTCCTGCACCAAGACCTTCACCGCGGTTACCGTCCTGCAACTGGTCGGCGAGGGCAAGCTCGAACTGGACGTTCCGGTCGCCCGCTACTGGCCGGAATTCGCCGCCGCCGGCAAGGAAAAAATCACCCTGCGTCATCTGCTCAGCCATCAGGCCGGGTTGCCGGCGCTGCGCCGGATGCTGCCGGCCGAAGCCTTGTACGATTGGCAGGCGATGACCACCGCACTCGCCGCCGAGCAACCCTGGTGGGCCCTGGGCGAGGGCCATGGTTATGCGCCCATTACCTTTGGCTGGCTGGTTGGCGAGGTGCTGCGGCGGGTCGAGGGTCGCGGGCCGGGGGAGAGCATAGTCGCGCGCACCGCCGCGCCGCTGGGGCTGGATTTCCACGTGGGCCTGGCCGATGACCAGTTCCACCGCGTGGCGACCATCAGTCGCGGCAAGGGCAATTTCGGCGATGCCGCCGCCCAGCGCTTGCTCAAGGTGATGATGAGCGAGCCGGCGGCCATGAGTACCCGCGCCTTCACCAACCCGCCATCGATCATGACCAGCACCAACAAGCCGGAATGGCGGCGCATGCAGCAACCTGCGGCCAACGGCCACGGCAATGCACGCAGTCTTGCCGGTTTTTACAGCGGCCTGCTCGATGGCCGTTTGCTCGAGAGCGAGTTGCTCGGCGAGCTGACCCGCGAACATGCGCGCGGGGAAGACAAGACGTTGCTGACCGCCACGCGTTTTGGCCTGGGCTGCATGCTCGATCAGGCCGATGTCACCAATGCCACCTACGGCATGAGCCCCTCGGCCTTTGGCCATCCGGGAGCGGGCGGCTGTATTGGCTTCGCCGACCCGCAACGGGAGCTGGCTTTCGGCTTTGTCACCAATAATCTGGGACCGTTCGTCTTAATGGACCCTCGTGCGCAAAAACTTGCGCAGGTGTTAGCAGCTTGTTGCTAGTGAGCCCGGCTACACTATTGCAGCTTCAGTAGCGCCTTGGCTCGGGGGTATGTCAGAGTCTGGGACCTGTTTTATGCAGCCTGCCGGCTGATTTTCTTTTGATTGCTCCGTGTGTGGATGAACCGATGCTAGCCAACAACAAGTCGAAATTGCTCTCGCTCATTCTTTTCCTGACGCTTGCCGGTTGCGCAGCTTCCGAACCGTCGAAACCATCGCCGGTCGTGGCGGCACCGCCAGCCGCGGTGAGCCAGGCCTGGCTGGACGATTTTGAACCGCAGCTGGCCGAAGCGATCAAGGGCAGTCACTTTCAGCTCGAACGTCGGGATGACCTGCTGGTGGTTACCGCTCCGGTGCAAGGCTCATTCAACCCGGATCGCCCGCACATGCTGCTGCCCGTGACCCTTGGCCCGATCAGCCGCATTGCCAAATTGGTGGAGCATGATCAGAACGTCGCCGCCGTGGTGCTCGGCCATGCCGACAGCAGCGGTGCCGCCGACGCCAACCGCGACCTCAGCTATCAGCGTGCGCGGGCGTTCACCTCGATTTTCCGCTTGAGCGGAATGAAGCAGGATCGTTTGCTGGTCAAGGGCATGGGCTCGGACATGCCGCGTGCCGCCAACGACAGCGTCGAGGGACGGGCACTCAACCGCCGGGTGGAAATCCTGGTGACCCCGCGGGTGACGATGAGGGCGCTGGTGGCCAAGTACAGCCAGCCGACCCCTGCTGTGCCGGTCCTCGCCGAGAAGCAGGTTGTTGTCGCAGATCAAGTCAAATAGGTCAGGCCTGGGTAAGCTAGCTCCCACGCGTTTCTGATGGTGCCGGGCGCATGTCCGGCCGTGCGGCAATCCACGCCTTTCGCATGCCCCGCCGCCAATCGAGCGCGACTATTCCATCTGAACATAGAAGGGCTTAGCCGTGACCCAGACCCTGGCCGATATGCGCCGTGACTATACCCGCGATGGTTTGAACGAGGCCCAGGCGCCGCTCGAACCCTTGCCCCTGTTCAAATTGTGGTTCGCCGATGCGGTGAAGACCGAGCAATTGCCGGTGGAGCCGAACGCGATGATGCTCGCCACCGTCGACTCTGAGGGCCGCCCGCATTGCCGGGTGTTGCTGCTCAAGGGGGTCGACGATCAGGGCTTCACCTTTTTCAGCAACTATGACAGCGCCAAAGGCGAGCAGATGGCGGCCCGTCCCTATGCCGCCATGACGTTCTTCTGGCCCAGCCTGGAGCGCCAGGTGCGCATCGAAGGACTGGTCGAGCGCGTCACCAGCGTTGAGTCCGATGCGTATTTCCAGGTGCGTCCGCTGGGTAGCCGGCTCGGCGCCTGGGCATCGCCGCAGAGTCAGGTGATCAAGGACCGCAGCGAGCTCGAAGCCTTGCTGGCGCAAACCGAGCAGCGCTTTCTCAACCAGGCGCCGCATTGCCCTCCGCACTGGGGCGGCTATCGTCTGCAGCCCGAGCGTATCGAGTTCTGGCAGGGGCGCTCCAGTCGTCTGCATGATCGCCTGAACTACCGCTTGCAGGATGGCGCCTGGGTGCGCGAGCGCCTGGCGCCCTGATCGCGCGCAGTTTCTGCGGCGGGGGCGAGGTCCTGCGGATTCTGGTTTAATCTGCGGATAACAACCGCGCCAATGGCGCGGTCCAACGCTCTTTCTGGAGGAATTCTCATGCACAAGTCCGGTTTGTTGATCACCACCTTTGCCGTGCTGAGCCTGTCGCTCGGCGGCTGCGCCTCCAGCCTGACCGGCGATAGCTATTCGCGTGCCGATGCGCGCGCGGTGCAAACCGTACGTATGGGTACCATCGAGGCGCTTCGGCCGGTGAAGATCGAGGGCACCAAAACACCGATCGGTGCTGGTGCCGGCGCGGTAATCGGCGGTGTCGCCGGCAGCGGTGTCGGCGGTGGGCGCGGCAGCGCCGTGGCCGCAGTGATCGGCGCGGTGGCCGGCGGGCTGCTCGGCAGTGCCGCCGAGGAAGGTCTGACGCGCACCCAGGGCGTGGAGATCACCGTCCGTGAAGACGACGGCAACATGCGCGCCTATGTGCAGGAAGTCGAAGAAAACCAGATTTTCCGCGTCGGCGAGCGTGTGCGCATCATGAGCGTCAACGGCAACAGTCGTGTGACCCACTGACAGCCAGCCACGCCTGCGTCGCTACAGGCTGTCTCTGTCCTGTCTGATTATTCGGCCGCGCTCGGGGCTTGGTAACACCCCGGTGCGGGCCGACCCGTCGCGCCCTGCCCAGAGCGTTTTCGTCTTGCGTGCATGATCCGCGACTCGGGGCTCATGGCTGTTCTGGCACGTTATCCCGCAAGGCAGGAGCGTTCGACCCGGCGGCTGCTCGCGTCGCGACATGCCGGAAAACAACCCTTTTCAAGCCCGCGCGTTGGCGAATTGGCGCGCCGCCGCTGTCGGTATGGCATGTTTCCTAATACTTCTGCCATGACGGCGTCCCGCTGGGTATGGATAATCGCGCAATCGTTCAGTGCCCCGGGCACTGGATCAGAGCGGGCACAGACCTGCCGAAGAAACAGCTGAGGCACCAGCTGGGACGCTCACCGTCGCTCGATATTGGCCGACGGGCTTGCATAAGGGGTTTCATCTATGACACTTGCGTGGATCATCGCCTTGCCGTTTTTCGGCGCGCTGCTGCCATTGGTGGCTGAGCGCATGGGGCGATCGGCATGTGCCGTGGCGGCCAGCATTGCGCCGTCGATCGCCTTGATGCTGCTGATTTCGCAACAGTCGGCGGTATTCGCTGGCGAGCTGATCAGGTGGCAACTCGATTGGTTGCCAGCGCTGGGGCTCAACCTCAGCCTGCGCCTCGATGGTTTGGGCTTCCTGTTCGCACTGCTGATCCTCGGGATCGGCCTGCTGGTGATTCTCTACGCTCGCTACTACCTGTCGAAACAGGAGTCGATGGGGCGCTTCTTCGCCTTCCTGTCGCTATTCATGGGCGCCATGCTCGGCGTGGTGCTCGCGGAAAACCTGTTGCTGCTGCTGATGTTCTGGGAGCTGACCAGTCTGTCGTCGTTCCTGCTGATCGGTTTCTGGGGCTCCCGCTCGGACGCGCGCAAGGGCGCGCGCATGGCCCTGGCGGTAACCGGCGGCGGCGGTCTGGCGTTGTTCGCCGGCATTCTAGTGATCGGCCATATCGTGGGCAGTTTCGAGCTGTCGCAGGTGCTGGTGGCCGGTGACCAGATTCGCGCCCATGCGCTCTACCCGGTGGCCCTGGTGCTGGTGCTGCTCGGGGTTTTCACCAAGTCGGCGCAGTTTCCCTTCCACTTCTGGCTGCCCCATGCGATGGCCGCCCCGACGCCGGTTTCGGCCTACCTGCACTCGGCAACCATGGTCAAGGCTGGGGTGTTTCTGCTGGCGCGCCTGTATCCGGCCCTGGCGGGAACGGAGTGGTGGTTCTACCTGGTCAGCCTCACCGGCCTGGTGACCGTGCTGGTCGGCGCGTGCATGGCGTTGTTCCAGCACGATCTGAAGGGGCTGCTGGCCTATTCGACGATCAGCCACCTGGGCTTGATAACCCTGCTGTTCGGCCTCGACAGCCGCCTGGCAACCGTGGCGGCGGTGTTTCATATCATCAACCACGCCACCTTCAAGGCTTCGCTGTTCATGGCGGCGGGGATCATCGACCACGAGACCGGTAGCCGCGACATGCGGCGCATCAACGGTATGTGGAAGTACATGCCGCATACCGCGATCCTGGCCATGGTGGCCGCCTCGGCGATGGCCGGGGTGCCTTTGCTCAACGGCTTCCTGAGCAAGGAAATGTTCTTCAGCGAGACCCTCAACCAGCAGTTGCTGGGTAGCTTCAACTGGGTGATCCCGGCGACCGCGACCCTGGCCGGGGTGTTCTCGGTGGCCTACTCGTTGCGTTTCATCCATGACGTGTTCTTCAACGGCGAGCCGATCAATCTGCCGAAGTACCCGCCACACGAGCCACCGCGCTACATGAAGGTGCCGGTGGAAATCCTGGTATTCCTCTGTCTGCTGGTGGGCATAGTGCCGGCGTTCACCGTGGCGCCGCTGTTGGCCGTGGCGGCCGGTGCGGCCCTGGGTGGCGACCTGCCGAACTACAGCCTGTCGATCTGGCACGGGTTCAACCTGCCGTTGTTGATGAGCGTCATCGCGCTGGTCGGCGGGATCCTGGTGTACGCCTTCCGCACGCCGTTGTTCCGCTGGTACGCCGGGCTGCCCGCGGTCGACGCCAAGCTGGCCTTCGAACGTGGCGTGCAGATGTTGGTGCGCAGCTGCGTGGCGCTCACCGCGCGTCTGGAGAACGGCTCGCTGCAACACTACCTGGCCCTGCTTCTGGGCGCCGCTCTGGTGGTGGTGACCTTCGGCCTGGGTGGTTTGCCGCAGATCGACGGGCCGCTGGCGCTTAGCCCGGTCGACGGTATCAGCGCCCTTTGCATGGGCATACTCGCGCTTTCGGCCCTGGCCAGTGTGGTGTTCCATCGCCAGCGTCTGGTGGCGCTGCTAATGCTCAGTGTGGTCGGCCTGATGGTCGCCCTGGCGTTCGCCCGCTACTCGGCGCCGGACCTGGCATTGACTCAGTTGGCGGTGGAGGTGGTGACCATCGTCCTGTTGATGCTCGCGCTGTTCTTCCTGCCGGCGCAGACCCGCGGCGAGTCGAGCAGCATGCGCGGCCTGCGCGACTTCGTCCTGGCGGTAGGCAGTGGCCTGATGGTAGCAATGCTGGTGTTCGCCGTACTGACCCGGCCCTACGACAGCATTTCCCATTTCTTCCTCGCCAACAGCGTCCCGGGTGGTGGCGGCAGTAACGTGGTCAACGTGATCCTGGTGGATTTTCGTGGCTTCGATACTCTCGGTGAAATCAGCGTGCTGGCGATCGCCGGGGTGGGCATCTACGCCATGCTCCACGGTTTGCGCCTGGCCCAGCCGAACACCGACGCCGAAGGCCGCAGCTGGGCGCGTGATCGCCATCCGCTGATTCTCTCGACCCTGTCGCGGGTGCTGCTGCCGATCGCCTTGCTGGTCTCGGTGTTCATCTTCCTGCGCGGCCACAACCTTCCGGGCGGCGGCTTTATCGCCGGCCTGATCACCGCGGTGGCGCTGATCCTGCAATACGTCGCCAGTGGTGTGCAGTGGACCCAGTCGCGGCTGCCGCTCAATTACCACCGCATGGCCGGCGCCGGCGTGTTGCTCGCCGGCCTGACCGGAGTGGGCAGCTGGTGGTTCGACAAGCCGTTCCTGACCTCGACTTTCGGTCACTTCGAGATTCCCCTGGTGGGCGATATCGAACTGGCCAGCGCCATGCTGTTCGATCTTGGGGTTTACCTGACGGTGGTCGGTTCGACGCTGCTGATTCTCGCCAACCTGGGCAAGTTGACCCAGGAAAAATCCGGCCAGGAGGTACTCTGAGATGGAAGCTCTGTTCGCTGTGACCTTGGGCATTCTCGCCGCCAGCGGGGTGTACCTGCTGTTGCGTGCCCGCACTTTTCCCGTGGTGATGGGCCTGACCCTGATTTCCTATGCGGTCAACCTGTTCCTGTTCGCCATGGGCCGCCTGCAAACCGGCGTGCCCGCGGTCATTGGCAAGAGCGCCGAATATGGCGATCCACTGCCGCAGGCGCTGGTGCTCACGGCTATCGTGATCGGTTTTGCGATGACCGCCTTCGTCATCGTCCTGGCGCTGCGTAGCGTCGGCGAGACACACACCGACCACGTCGACGGCCAGGAGTCCAGCCGATGAATCATGCGGTAATCCTGCCGATTCTGCTGCCGATGTTCACTGGCAGCCTGTTGCTGTTCGGTGCGCGCATGAGCCTGTCGAGCAAGCGTGCTTTGTCATTATTTGCCGCGCTGGCCCTGGTGCCGCTGAGCCTGTGGCTGATGAGTCGGGCCGACCAGGGGGCGCTGCTGGTGTACGCGGCGGGCAACTGGCAGGCGCCGTTCGGCATCGTCCTGCTGCTCGATCGCTTGAGTGCGCTGATGCTCGTGGTGACCGCGGTGCTGGCGCTGTTCGCCCTGGGCTACGCGGTGCGCGGCGACGATGAGCGCGGGCGCAACTTCCATGCGCTGTTCCAGTTTCAGCTGATGGGGATCAACGGCGCCTTTCTCACTGGCGACCTGTTCAACCTGTTCGTGTTCTTCGAGATCCTGCTGATCGCCTCCTACTCGCTGCTGCTGCACGGTGGCGGTGCCGAACGGGTGCGGGCGGGGTTGCATTACGTG
This sequence comes from uncultured Pseudomonas sp., assembly GCA_966210435.1. Classification (GTDB taxonomy): domain Bacteria; phylum Pseudomonadota; class Gammaproteobacteria; order Pseudomonadales; family Pseudomonadaceae; genus Aquipseudomonas. Next base: position 34,736 of record CBIHLF010000045.1, read on the forward strand.
GTGCTCAACCTGCTCGGTTCGGCCCTGTTTCTGATCGCCGTCGGTGTGCTCTATGGCGTTACCGGCACCCTGAACATGGCCGACATGGCGGCGCGGGTGAGTGCGGCCAGCGCCGATCGGGCGCCGCTGTTGGGCGCCGCCGGCCTGCTGTTGCTGGTGGTGTTCGGCTTGAAGGCGGCATTCTTGCCGCTGTATTTCTGGCTGCCCAGGGCCTATGCCTCGGCCACCGCGCCGGTGGCGGCGCTGTTCGCGATCATGACCAAGGTCGGGCTGTATTCGATCGTGCGGGTCTACACGCTGATCTTTGGAGATGGCGCCGGCAGCCTCGCCGATATGGCCCAGGATTGGCTTTGGCCGGCGGCCCTGTTGACCATCGCCCTGGGCGCGATAGGTGCAGCGGCCGCGAATAGTTTGCACGGGTTGCTGACTTATCTGGTGATTCTCTCGGTCGGCACCTTGCTCGCGGGTATCGCCGTCGGCACTCCCGAGGCGCTGTCGGCAGCCCTGTACTACCTGATCCACAGCACCTGGGTGGCGGGCGGCCTGTTTCTCTTGGCGGATCTGGTCGCCCGGCAGCGCGGGGTCAAGCTGACCCAGTTGATCCAGGGGCCGGCGCTGCAGAACCCGAAAACCCTCGGCGGGCTGTTCTTCCTCGGCGCCATCGCCGTGGCCGGGTTGCCGCCGCTGTCGGGGTTCATCGGCAAGTTGCTGCTGCTGCGCGCGGTCGAGCCGGGCTGGCAGGCGTTGTTTCTCTGGCCGGTGGTGCTGGTCAGCAGCCTGCTGACCCTGGTTGCTCTCAGTCGTGCCGGCAGCACGCTGTTCTGGCGGGTCGGGCGCACTCAGTTGGACAGTGCGGAGCTGGATCCGGGGCGGTTGTCGGCGTGCATCGGCCTGTTGTTGTTGAGCCCGCTGCTGGTGGTGTTGGCCGAACCACTGTTGCACTACGTCAACGCCACGGTCGCGCAATTACATGACCTGCAGGCCTACCGACAGATTTTGCTACCGGGAGGTGCGCCATGAGTCCCCGTCGCTGGTTGCCGCAGCCGATGCTCAGTCTGTGTCTGCTGCTGGTGTGGCTGTTGCTGGTTAACAGCCTGAGCCTCGGCCACTGGTTGCTTGGCGCCTTGCTCGGCTGGTTGATCCCGTTGTTGACCCAGGTGTTCTGGATCGATCCGCCGCGGGTCTATCGGCCGCTCAAATTGTGCCTGTTTCTGCTGCGTGTGCTCGGCGATATCGTCGTCGCCAACCTGCATGTGGCCAAACTGATTCTCGGGCCGCTCGACACACTGCGACCGGCCTTCGTCGAGGTGCCCATGCTGCTACAGGACGACCTGGCCCTGACCATGCTCGCCAGTGTGGTGTCGCTGACCCCGGGCACGGTATCCGCCGATTTGAGCGACGACCGTAGAGTGCTGCTGGTGCACAGCCTGGATGTGGCCGACGAGGCTGCCCTGGTCGCCGAAATCAAAAGCCGCTACGAGGCGCCCTTGCTGGAGGTGTTCACATGCTCGCCTACGTGATACCGCTGTGTGCGGCGATCATCGGCCTGGCCTTGATACTGACCATGGCGCGCCTGATCAAGGGGCCGGACATGCCGGACCGGATCCTCGCGCTGGACACGCTGTATATCAATATCATCGCGTTGATCATTCTGCTGGGCATCTGGCTGGACAGCGACCTGTACCTGGAGGCAGCGCTGCTGATCGCGGCCATGGGCTTTGTCGGCACGGTTGCGGTGGCCAAGTACCTGTTGCGCGGCGACATCATCGAGTGAGGATCGAGAACCGATGGATAATTTGATCGAAGGGCTGGTTGCCTTGTTTCTGTTGATCGGCAGCGTATTCGCCCTGGTCGGCGCTATCGGCCTCTACCGTCTGCCGGATTTCTTCATGCGCCTGCACGGGCCGACCAAATCGACCACCCTGGGGGTTGGCGGCATGGTCATCGCCTCGTTGATCTATTTCAGCGCCCAGAACAACGGTTTGAGCGTGCACGAGCTGCTGATCACACTGTTTTTGTTCATCACCGCACCGGTCAGCGCGCATATGCTGGCCAAGGCCGCGCTGCAGCAGAAGCTGCGCCTCAGCGAAAAGACCCGCGGCAAGCCTTGGGAGCAATAGGTCGCTGACCGGAGCGCGCAACTCGGTAGTCCGGATTACGCCAAGGCTTATCCGGGCGGAATCGCAGGGTGCGCTGACGCCTTTTTAATCCATCGCCGCAATTGGTGGATGGTGAAGCGTCATCCACCCTACCTGACTACAAGATGCGTGAGGGCGTAAACCGAGCACCTAGGATCTACAGAACAGCCCACCCCTGTAGGAGCGGTGCGGCCGCAATCTCGTAACCCTCGATGCAATCCGGGAGCATGGGACGCTCTTTTCCCGTTACACGACCCGCCACACAGTTCGCGCGCCCGACTGTATCTGTTATCCCGCTGCGCGCCTCTCTACACTGCGGTTTTGCATGGAGTCGCATATGCGTGGGCAGGGCAGAGGGGTGGCGGTGATCTGTCTGGTCGTGGCGATGGCGCTATGGGGCAGTTCCTTTATCGCCCTGAAAGTGGCTTTCGCCGAGTTGCCGGCGATGTGGGTGATCCTCGGTCGCATGGCCCTGGGCAGCCTGGTGTTCCTGCTGGCCTGGCGCTGGCGCTGGCGCATGCAATACTGCCGGGGTGACTGGAAATACCTGCTCGGCCTCGCGACCTGTGAACCCTGCCTGTACTTCCTGTTCGAGGCCCTGGCGCTACAGAACACCAGCGCCTCCCAGGCCGGCATGGTCACGGCGTTGCTGCCGCTGCTGGTCGCGGTCGGCGCCTTTATCTTCTTGCGCGAGCGCATCACCCGCACCACCTTGGTGGGTTTTCTGATCGCCATAATCGGCGCCGTCTGGCTGAGCTTGGCCGGTAGCGCCGACGAGCATGCGGCGAATCCCTTGCTGGGCAATTTCTTCGAGCTGCTCGCGATGCTCTGCGCCATGGGCTACACCCTAATGCTCAAGCACCTGTCGGCGCGTTATTCGCCGTTTCTGTTGACGGCCATGATGGCGTTCACCGGCACCCTGTTTTTTCTGCCGTTGGCGTTGCTTGGCGATCCGTTACCGCACGAGGTCAGCCCGACGGGGTTGGCGGCGGTCGCGTACTTGGGCGTGTTGGTGACTGTCGGCGCTTACGGGCTCTATAACTTCGGTGTCAGTCGCCTGCCGGCCAGTCAGGCCTCGGGCTTTACTAATCTGATTCCGCTATTCACCTTACTGTTCGCCGTGCTGTTGCTGGGCGAGCGGTTGAACAACCCACAGATACCCGCCGCCGTATTGGTCTTCGCTGGGGTGGCATTGAGCCAATGGCGCGCGGCGCCGCCGCTGCCGGCTGGCGTGCTCGATTGAGGAGATAAGATGAACGATGCAAGAAACTGGGCGCGCGAGGCCATCCGCATCATCGAAGCGGATTTCCAGCGCAGCGCCGATACCCACCTGATCCCCCTGGAGTTGCCTGGCCTGCCGGGTATCGAGCTGTATTTCAAGGATGAGTCCAGCCACCCCACCGGCAGCCTCAAGCATCGCCTGGCCCGTTCGCTGTTTCTCTATGCGCTGTGTAACGGCTGGCTCAAGCCCGATGCGCCGGTGATCGAGGCGTCCAGCGGCTCCACGGCGATTTCCGAGGCCTACTTCGCCCGTTTGCTTGGCCTGCGCTTTATCGCGGTGATGCCGGCCAGCACCTCAAAAGAGAAGATTGCGCAGATCGCCTTCTATGGCGGCCAGAGCCACTTGGTCGACGACCCGACGCAGATCTACGCCGAGTCCGAACGCCTGGCCCGCGAGAGCGGCGGGCACTTTATGGATCAGTTCACCTACGCCGAGCGCGCCACCGACTGGCGCGCCAACAACAACATCGCCGAGTCGATCTTCCAGCAGCTGCGCAGCGAGCGTTTCCCTGAACCGAGCTGGCTGGTTTCCAGCCCCGGCACCGGCGGCACTCTGGCGACCCTAGGACGCTACGTACGCTACCGCCGCCACGCCACCCAGGTGCTCTGCGCCGATGCCGAACGTTCGGTATTTTTCGATTACTACCGCACAGGCGATGCCAGCCTGACCCTGGATTGCGGCTCGCGCATCGAAGGCATCGGCCGGCCACGGGTCGAGGCGTCCTTTCTGCCCACGGTGATCGATGCCATGTGCAAAGTGCCCGATGCGCTGTCCCTGGCCGCCATGCATTACCTGGCGCAACGCCTGGGCCGGCGCGTCGGCGGTTCCAGCGGGACCAACCTGATTGGCGCATTGCTGGTCGCCGAGCGCATGGTCGCGGCGGGTGAATCCGGTTCGGTGGTGGCGATTCTTTGCGACGGCGGCGAACGCTATGCCGGTAGCTATTACGACGACGCCTGGCTCAGCGCCCAGGGCTACGACCTGGCGCCGTTGATCGCCGCGGTCGCCGCCAGCGCCGAACGCGGCGAGCCGTTGCCGGGCGATTTGCCAACAGCAGGGCTGTAGCCCGGATGAAATCCGGGAAATTGCCGCCAACCCCAACACCGCCCCGGATTGCGTCCGGGCTACCAGTCGTAGGCCGTAATGATCGTGCCCACGCTCCAGCGTGGGTACGCAGCCCGTGACGCTCCGCGTCACCAGCCGACTACGATTGGGCGCGGACGCTCGGGGCGGAGATATTTTCATCAGCCAGCCGCTTAATGATCGTGCCCACGCTCCAGCGTGGGTACGCAGCCCGTGACGCTCCGCGTCA
>CBIHLF010000046.1:0-39348 GCA_966210435.1 uncultured Pseudomonas sp.
CGCCAGCCGCGGCCATCGATGACCTGCTCGTTGGCCAGCACGGTCTGGTCGACCGGGTCCCAGTTGACGGTGCCGTTCTTGCGGTAGATCACGCCTTTTTCGAACAGGCGGGTGAACAGCCATTGTTCCCAGCGGTAGTAGTCCGGCTTGCAGGTGGTGACTTCGCGCGACCAGTCGATGGCCAGGCCCAGGCTTTTCAGCTGGGTCTTCATGTAGTCGATGTTCTCGTAGGTCCACTTGGCCGGTGCGACCTTGTTCTTCATCGCGGCGTTTTCCGCCGGCATGCCGAACGCGTCCCAGCCCATTGGCTGCAGCACGTTCTTGCCCTGCATGCGCTGGTAGCGGGCAATCACGTCGCCGATCGTGTAGTTGCGCACGTGGCCCATGTGCAGCTTGCCGCTCGGGTAGGGGAACATCGACAGGCAGTAGAAAGTCTCCTTGCCTGGTTGCTCGCTCACTACAAAGGATTTCTGCGTGTCCCAGTGGGACTGCGCGGCGGCTTCGATTTCGCGTGGCTGATACTGTTCGTGCATGGCTACTTGCGCTGAGGAAAGGGGGGCTTTCGGGAAACGCCGTAGCATACATGACCCCCGCTTATTGAGGGAAACCCTGATTGCGTCGGCGAATTGACGCCGAACCCCCTGTACACGCCGTTTGTCGCGGCGCAGCGCCGGCCCGAAGGCGACCGCTAAGCTTCTGATATGGGCTGCACACTAGAGCCCAGTGTGAGGTGCTGGATGGTTGGACCGCGACGAACAGAGGCCAGCGGCGGCTTGTACGAGCGCCTGTTGCAGCGCCTCGCCCTGGCGCTGGATGAGGCCGATCACTTGAATCGTACGTCAGCCGAACCGCCTTATGAGCTGGAATTACGTGACCTTTCCTGCGCCGAACTGGAGCTGATACGCGCCTACCTGGACCGCGATATCGACTGGCTGCGTGGTTGGCATGCGGCGGCCGAAGAACTGGCCCTGCTCGAGCAGCTTCCTGCACGAGGCCCGAGGCCGAGCACGCGTTATGCGGAGCCGCGCCCGAGCAAGGTCAAGCCGCTGCTGCGACGGCGCCTGCAGTTGTGTTGCGCGCTGTGCAACACGCTGATCGACTGGCAGCCGGGGCGTGCCGTGCAGGCCTGCACGGCGTGCGGTTCGCAGTTGTTTCGGGCGAGCAACCCGCGCTAGCGGGTGATATTGCGCAATCGCACGATCGCTTTCGAGCACTCCAGCATGTCGCGATGACGCAAGAGGCTGTTAGGCTTCGCGGCATTCTGGAGAGCCACCTGATGCCAATTCGCTACATCCTCAAACAATTGCTCCTGCCGCCCGGTGTCTTGCTGCTGCTGTTGCTCGTTGCCTGGTGGGCGCGCCGGCGCTTCCCGCGTATGGCCATGGCCTGCCTGGTTCTGGGGCTCGGCGGTCTGTGGCTGATGAGTTTGCCGGTGGTGGTGGAGTGGTCGGCGCGGCAGCTGGAAACCGAGCCGGCCTTGGGCGAACTGCAGTGGGCCGAGTTGCCCGGCCAGGCGCAGGCGATCGTGGTGCTCGGTGGCGGACGCGAGCAGGCCGACCCTGGTTGGCGTCGCGATCAACCCAGCCTGATGGCGCTGGAGCGGCTGCGTTATGCCGCTCGCCTGGCCAAGGCCTCGGGCTTGCCGGTGCTGACCAGCGGCGGTTTGCATTACGGCGAGCCGCCCAGCGAGGCGGAGATGATGGCCGAGGTGCTGGCGCGCGATTACGGGGTGGCGGTGCGTTGGCAAGAGGGCTTGAGCCGTACCACTTGGGAAAATGCGGTGCTTAGCGCCGAAATGCTCAAGCAGGAAGGCGTCGAGCGGGTGCTGTTGGTGACCCAGGCCTGGCACATGCCAAGGGCGCGCTGGAGTTTCGAACAGGCCGGCCTTCAGGTAGTGAGTGCGCCGATGGGATTTCTCGGCGTGCCCAATGGCCGTCCAACGGGCGGCTGGTTGCCGGAAAGCAAGGCGGTCTGGCAGAGCGGGCTGCTGCTTAATGAAGCCGTTGGTTTGTGGGTGTATCCCTGGGTCTACGGGCGGGAGTAGGCGGTAAGGGGCTGCAAGCTGCAAGTTTTAAGCTGCAAGTGAACGCCCAAAATCCGGAGTCGTTCGACAGAGCCGTTGGGTTGGCGGCGAGCCACCGAGTTATCGACAACGCCGTAGATGAATGCCGCGTAACCCGGCAAAATGTCTACGCGGTGTCGTTCAGGGCCAACCTGGGATATGGCCGAGCCTGAGTGGTACGCATCCTGGCAAGCGGTGTAAGCAATCTTCGATCACCAACAAATATCGCATGGCGGCCTTGTTGGGTTGCGCGGCGGCCGATGGCGATGCCGTTGCTCGGACCAAGATAGTCGCCGCTAACCCAACCTACGCTGCGGTTCTTACACCGTCTTGGCCATGCGATTGGCCAGCAGCGCCCAGGCGAACAGCAGGCTGCAGAGGATCAGCAGCGGCCAGCCGCGCCAGACCAGATAAGGCGTCAGCTGTTGCATGGGCACCACTTCACCGTAGAGCACGCCTTGTTCGAACTGCGGCAGCTGCGCGGTGATTCGTCCCTGAGGGTCGATCAGTGCGGTGACGCCATTGTTGGTGGCGCGGATCATCCAGCGGCCGGCTTCCAGAGCGCGCATCTGCGCCATCTGCAGGTGCTGCAGCGGGCCGGCGGAGCGGCCGAACCAGGTGTCGTTGCTGATCGTCAGCAGCAGGGCGCTTTGCGCCGCGAGGCTGGCGGCGAATTCCGGGTAGACCACTTCGTAGCAGATGTAGGTGGCGATGGGGTAGCCCTTGGCCTGCAGCAGCGGCTGTTCGGCCGAGCCGCTGGCGAAGTCCGACATCGGCAGGTCGAAGAAGGCGATCAGGCCGCGCAACAGGTCCTGTAGCGGCACGTATTCGCCGAACGGCACCAGTTTCTGCTTGAGGTAGTCGCCGCTGCCCTGGCCAAGCGCGGTGATGCCGTTGTAATAGCGTGTTTCGCCGCGTTCGTTGGCTTGGCGAATCGGTACTCCGGTGATCAGCGCCGCCTGGCGCTGCTTGGCCAGATGGTCGATGGCGCCGAGATAACCCTGGACGCGGTCCTTGAGTACCGGAACCGCGGTTTCCGGCCAGACGATCAGATCCGTCGGCCGCGCGCTCGCCGTCAGGTCGTGATACAGCGTGAGTTGCGCATTGAGCTGCACCGGGTCCCATTTCAGGTTCTGTTCGATATTGCCCTGCACGGCCGCGACCGTCAGCGGCGCACCGGCCGCCTCGGTCCAGGCGTGATTCTTGAGCGTCAGCCCGGCGAGCCAGGGGCCCAGCAGCAGGACGATGGCGGCCGCGAGAAACGCCTTGCGGGCGCGCAGTTTTGCCAGGTTGACCAGCAGGGCGGCGCTGAGTGCGAGGACGAAGGAGATCAGCCAGACCCCGCCGACCGGTGCGAGCCCGGCCAGTGGGCCGTCGAGTTGACTGTAGCCGGCATACAGCCAGGGGAAACCGGTCAGAAACCAGCTGCGAAACGCTTCCTGAGCCAGCCATAAGGCGGCGAACGCCAGGCTGTCGGCCAGCGGTGCTTCCGTTCGGCGCAGCCAGCGCACCCAGACCCAGGCGCTCAGGGCGAACAGCAGACCGAGGCCGGCGACGAACGCCAGTGTCAGCAAGCCGGCCAGCGCCGGCGAAGCTGCGCCGTAATCATGGATGCTCACATACACCCAGCTGGTGCCGGCGGCGAACAGGCCGAAACCGAAGCACCAGCCGCGCCCTCCGGCCTGGCGCGGTTCGAGGTCGCGCAAGCCCAGGTAGAACAGCGCAATGGATAACAGCGCCAGTGGCCACAGGCCGACGGGCGCCAATGCCAGCGGGGTAATGGCCCCGGCCACCATGGCGATCAGGTTGCCGGGCCAGCCGGGTCGGGTTATCCAGTGCATGCTATGCAGATCCTTGGATTGTGGTGGCACAAGGGTAGAGGGGAAAACCGCAGGGGGGAAGGCCCGCGCTGCGGGCTGGACATCGTGGGAGCGGCCTTGGTTGCGATACTTCAGCCATCGCAGCCTATGCATCGCGGCCAAGGCCGCTCCTACAGGAATGTCAGTGTCGTCTGGTCCTAGCGCTTGCTCGGGGTCAGGCGCAGCAGGTGGATGCGGCGGCTGTCAGCGCTGATCACGCGGAAGCGGAAGTCGCCGATCTCGGTCACTTCATTGCGCTTGGGCAGGTGGCCGAAGGCGCTCATCACCAGGCCGCCGACGGTGTCGAATTCGTCATCGGAAAACTGCGTATCGAAAGACTCGTTGAAGCTGTCGATCGGGGTCAGGGCTTTGACCAGGAAGTCGCCGCTGGGCAGCGGCTTGACGTAGCTGTCTTCCTCGACGTCGTGCTCGTCCTCGATGTCGCCAACGATCTGTTCGAGCACATCCTCGATGGTTACCAGACCGGCGACGCCGCCGTATTCGTCGATCACCACGGCCATGTGGTTATGGTTGGCGCGGAATTCGCGCAGCAGCACATTGAGGCGCTTGGATTCGGGCACGAAGGTGGCCGGGCGCAGCATGTCCTTGATATTGAAATTGGTCTGCTCGCCCTGCAGGATCAGCGGCAGCAGGTCCTTGGCCAGGAGGATGCCGGCGACGTCGTCGAGGCTTTCACCGACCACCGGGTAGCGCGAGTGAGCGGCTTCGATGATCGCCGGGAGGAATTCCCGGGGCGTCTGGTTGGCTTTGATGCTGATCATTTGCGAGCGCGGCACCATGATGTCGCGCACCTGCAGGTCGGCGACCTGAATCGCGCCCTCGACGATGGCCAGGGCCTCGCTATCGAGGAGTTTGTTCTGATGCGCTTCGCGCAGTACTTCCAGCAGTTCCTTGCGGTTTTTCGGCTCATGAGCAAAAGCCTGGGTCAGTCTGTTAAACCAGGACTTCTGCTCGTTGCTCGATCGGTCTTCGCTCATGGTGGTTACTCAGGAACCTTCTGTGTGTCAGTGTGGGCTGTAGAGGGTGCTTACAAACGTAGCGAGCGATGGTCAGGCAAGGCGCACTCAGTCGAAAAGCGCAGTGTACGAGTTGTACATGAGCATTTGAGACGGGGTGCAACGCAGCGTGGCCGAGCGCAGTAGTTTGTAAGTGCCCTCTTATTCGTGGTCGGCGTAAGGGTCGGCATGACCCAGTTCAGCCAGCAATTCTCGTTCCAGTGCTTCCATTTCTTCGGCTTCCTCGTCCTCGATATGGTCGTAACCGAGCAGGTGCAGGCAGCCGTGGATCACCATATGCGCCCAGTGCGCGTGCGCGGGCTTGTTCTGCTCCAGCGCTTCGCGTTCGACCACCGGCGCGCAGATAACCAGGTCGCCGAGCAGCGGGATATCCAATAAGCCATCGGGGACATCGGCGGGGAACGACAGCACATTGGTGGCGTAGTCACGCTGGCGATAGGTGTGATTGAGCTCGCGGCCCTCGCTTTCGTCGACCAGGCGAATGGTCAGCTCGGAGTCGGCGCTGCGCTGGCGCAGGGCGAGCTCGCACCAGGCGCGGAACTGCGCCTCGCTCGGCAGGTTGCCGGCGTCGCTGGCGATTTGCAGGTCGAGTTCAAGCATTGTCGTCTTGCTCGTCGACAAGCTTGCCGTGCATGCGGTCGTCGTAGCGCTCATAGGCTTCGACGATGCGCTGCACCAGTGGGTGGCGTACCACGTCCTTGGGCTTGAAGTGGGTGAAACTGATGCCCGGCACGTCGCGCAGCACGTCGATCACATGAGTCAGGCCGCTTTTGGTGCCGCGCGGCAGGTCGACCTGGGTGATGTCGCCAGTGATCACCGCGGTCGAGCCGAAACCGATGCGAGTGAGGAACATCTTCATCTGTTCCAGGGTGGTGTTCTGGCTTTCGTCGAGGATGATGAAGCTGTTGTTCAGGGTGCGGCCGCGCATATAGGCCAGCGGCGCGACCTCGATCACCTGTTTCTCGATCAGTTTGGCCACCTGCTCGAAACCGAGCATCTCGTAGAGCGCGTCGTACAGCGGGCGCAGGTAGGGGTCGATCTTCTGCGACAGGTCACCGGGCAGGAAGCCGAGTTTTTCCCCCGCCTCCACGGCCGGGCGCACCAAAAGGATGCGACGGATCTGCTCGCGCTCCAGGGCGTCCACCGCACAGGCCACCGCCAGGTAGGTCTTGCCTGTACCGGCCGGGCCGATGCCGAAGTTGATGTCGTGATCGAGGATGGCCTTGACGTAGCGCTGCTGGTTGGCGCCGCGTGGGCGAATCATGCCCTTGCGCGTGCGCAGGGCGACGCTGACGTCGGCCGTGGGGTTGTTCAGCTCTTCGATGCCGGATTCCTGCAGGAACAGGTGCACCAGGTCAGGGGTCAGCTCGGTGTTTTGGCTTTCGCGGTAGAGTCGCTGCAGCAGCTGTTCCGCGGAGGCGGTGTGCTCGGCGGCGCCGATCAGCTCGAACTGATTGCCGCGGTTGCGGATTTCGATCCCCAGGCGTTGTTCGATCAGGCGCAAATGCTCGTCGAATTGGCCGCACAGATTAGCGAAGCGGCGGGCCTCAAAGGGTTCCAGGATAAAACGATGGGGTTCTATGGGTGTGTTCAAGGTCGTTTGATGGCCGCCAGTCGGCTGGGTGGTGAGGCGAAGAATAGCGCTAGCAGTCCGTGTGGGAAAGCTCGGGTTGCTGCGACTTTAGAATTGCCTGATTTGGATTTGATTGCACTGCGGCAACGCCTGGCCGTCGCTATTGGCGCGGCCGGGCGTGTGGCCTGGCAGGTGGTTTTTCAACCATCTGCTAGCCCAGCAGGGTGCCGCGCAGTGAATGGGGCAGGGCGTCGTCGATGTGTACGTCGACGAACTGGCCGATCAGGCGCGGATTGTCGGTGCGGAAATTGACCACGCGATTGCTCTCGGTGCGGCCCTGAAGCATGCCCGGGTCCTTCTTCGAGTAGTCGCTGACCAGAATGCGCTGCACCGTGCCGACCATGCGCCGGCTGTTCTCGAAGCCTTGCTGGTTGACCCGGGTTTGCAGGATCGCCAGGCGCTGCTTTTTCAGCTCGTCCGGGGTCTCGTCGGGCAACTCTGCCGCTGGGGTGCCGGGACGGGCGCTATAAACGAAGGAGTAGCAGAAGTCGAAACCGACGTCCTCGATCAGCTTCATGGTCTGCTCGAAGTCCTTCTCGGTTTCGCCGGGGAAGCCGATGATGAAATCGGAGCTGATCAGGATGTCCGGCACCGCAGCCTTCAGCTTGCGGATCCGCGACTTGTATTCCAGGGCCGTGTGATTGCGCTTCATCGCCGCGAGGATGCGGTCGGAGCCCGACTGCACCGGCAGGTGCAGGTATTTCACCAGTTCCGGAATCTCCGCGTGGGCCTGGATCAGCGCATCGGAGAACTCCAGCGGGTGGCTGGTGGTATAGCGGATACGGTCGATGCCGTCGATTGCTGCCACGGCATACAGCAGCTCGGCGAAATCGGCGACCTGGCCGTCGCGCGTATCGCCGCGGTAACCATTGACGTTCTGCCCGAGCAGGGTGACTTCGCGCACGCCGTTCTCTGCCAGGTGCAGGACCTCGGCCAGTACATCTTCCAGTGGTCGGCTGACTTCCTCGCCGCGGGTGTAGGGCACCACGCAGAAGGTGCAGTACTTGCTGCAGCCTTCCATCACCGAAACGAAGGCGCTAGGGCCATCGACCCGCGGCTCGGGCAGACGGTCGAATTTTTCGATCTCGGGGAAGGAAATATCCACTTGCGGCAGCTTGGTGGTGCGTGCGGCGTCGATCATTTCCGGCAGGCGGTGCAGGGTCTGCGGGCCGAACACCACGTCGACGTAGGGCGCGCGGTCGCGGATCGCCGCGCCTTCCTGGCTGGCCACGCAGCCGCCAACGCCAATCACCAGCTGCGGGTTGCTCAGCTTCAGCTCGCGCCAGCGGCCGAGCTGGGAGAACACCTTGTCCTGGGCCCTCTCGCGGATCGAGCAGGTGTTGAGCAGGATGATATCGGCGTCTTCCGCCCGCGGGGTGACTTCCAGGGCTTGATGTTCGCCCAGCAGATCGACCATGCGCGAGCTGTCGTACTCGTTCATCTGGCAACCGTGGGTTTCGATATAGAGCTTCTTGGTCATGCGTGCTCAATAAGGGGGATTCGAAGAACCGCGCATTATAGGGCGCCGCCAGGATCGAGAAAAGCGCTGCGGGTCGGACGGTGGGCGCAATAGCCGAAAAGACGCGGATGGCGGCATGGCCGGGGGAAAAATTTGGCGGCTCTCCAGGCGGGGCAAATGCCGTCAGCAGCTATGCTATTATCCGCGCCCTTTCGATCAACCCATCGGTCCTGACTGCATAGCCATGAGCAAACGCGAGCCTATCTACAAGGTGATTTTCCTTAACCAGGGGCAGGTGTTCGAGATGTACGCCAAGCAGATCTTTCAAAGCGATCTGTGGGGCTTTCTGGAAGTCGAAGAATTCGTTTTCGGCGAGCGCACCCAGGTGGTGGTCGACCCCAGCGAGGAAAAGCTCAAGGCCCAGTTCGACGGGGTAGTGCGCAGCTTTATCCCGATGCACGCGATCATCCGTATCGATGAAGTCGAGCGCCTGGGCACGCCGAAAATCAGCGAGGCCAAGGGCGGCGGCAATATCATGCCGTTCCCCATGCCGATGCCGGATAAGTAGAGGAAAGCGGGAAAAGTAGGCGTAGGAGCCAGCTTGCTGGCGATTGCGATTGACGAATCCGCTGTGCCCACCCAGCAGCATGGGTATCGCTTCGCTCAACCCATCCTACGGTGAATCAAGGCTGCGGCATGAAGGGCGAGAGGCCGTCGGCGGCCTGCAGTTCCATCAGGTAATTGCGGAAGATCTGCCCGAGTACCTGGGTGGCGATTTCCTGTTCGTCGCGCGACATCTGCGCGGACACCATGTCGGCGCTGTCCATGGCTTCGTCCGAGCCATTCACTGCGGCCATCTTCAACACGATATAGGCCTGTACGTTATTCGCCGGCACGCCTTCGCCGCGGGAGAACATCATGCCCAGGCGATACTGCGCTTGGGCATGGCCCTGCAGCGAGGCGCTCTCGAACCAGTGCAATGCCTGCTCGAGATCGCGGGCGGTGTGCTTGCCATCGTAGAAGAACTCGCCCAGTTCGAATTGCGCCTGCAGGTCGCCGCTTTGCGCGGCCTGCTGGCAGGCGGCGAGCGCATCGGGCAGATCGTCGGGCGCGGTATTCAGCGAGCAGCTGCCGGGGGCGGGGATCAGCAGGGTATTGCCGCCCGCCAGGGCGAGCAGCGGAACAAGCAACAGGCAGCCCAGAGTCAGGGTGCAGCCGGAGCGGATCATGAAACTCCAAGTGCCTCGTAATGCGGGATGAGTGGACTATCCGGCCGACGAAAGGCGTCGGCCCGCTCATTATGGGATAAGCATCACCTTTGTTACAAAGCCTTTGCCGGGTTTTCCGTCCGGCTGCTGCCCGGTAACGCCAGAATTAGCCAGGCGAGCAGGGCATAGGCCGGTGTCTGCGCCAGGTGAAACAGGTCGACAGGCTGCGCCGTGCCGAACCTCAGGCTGGCGAGCGCAAACAGGGCGCAGGTGCCTGCGGCCGCAGCCGCCGGGGCGCGCCGCGGCCACTGCATGACGCTCGCATAGAGCAGCAGGGACAAGGTGCTCAGCTGCAGCAGCAGGAGGTAGTCGTCGAGCCGGTTCATCTGCCGGAATAGTTCGAAGAACGCACACAGCCCCAGCAGAATCCGCCCCCAGGTCGGCTTGCTCCAGATCCAGCCGCGGCCCAGCGTCAGCGCGGCAGCGCCGAGCAAGGGCAGGGCGAGAAAGTCGCTGGCCTGGCTCAGCCACAGGTGTGCGGCCTGCCAGCTGGGCGCGATGCTGAAGCGCATGATGCCGATGGCGGCCGCCGCGGCGGTCAGGGCGAAGCCGAGCTGGGCGCAGTACAGCGCCGTTTGATCGCCTTCGCCGTAGCCCTTGCGGGCTTTGCCGAGGGCGACGACGCAGGCCAGGCAGACCAGGGCCAGCGCGGCGCCGGACAGTGCGGTGCTGTAATGCATCAGGCGTTCTTCAGCTCGGCGAAGGCGCGCTCGGCGGCGTCCAGGGTGATCTTCAGTTCGGTTTCGCCATGGGCGATCGAGGTGAAGCCGGCTTCGAAGGCGCTCGGCGCCAGGTAGACGCCGCCGTCGAGCATCAGGTGGAAGAAGCGCTTGAAGCGCTCGGCGTCGCTGGCCATCACGTCCTCGAAGGTGACGATATCGTCGGCGCCGCTGAAGTACAGGCCGAACATGCCGCCGGCCTGGGTGGTGACGAAGGGGATGCCGGCCGCGTCGGCGCGCTCCTGCAGGCCCTGCAGCAGGCGGCTGGTGTAGTCGCTCAGTTCGGCGTGGAAGCCGGGGCGGCCGATCAGCTTGAGTGTGGTCAGGCCGGCTGCCATCGCCAGCGGGTTGCCGGACAGGGTGCCGGCCTGGTAGACCGGGCCGAGCGGGGCGATGCAGTGCATGATTTCGCGCTTGCCGCCGAAGCAGCCGACCGGCATACCGCCGCCGATGATCTTGCCGAAGGTGGTCAGGTCCGGGGTCACGCCGTAGTGCGCCTGGGCGCCGCCGAGGGCGACGCGGAAGCCAGTCATCACTTCGTCGAAGATCAGCACCACGCCGTGTTTATCGCACTGCTCGCGCAGGCCTTCGAGAAAGCCCGGCGCTGGCGGTACGCAGTTCATATTGCCGGCCACCGGCTCGACGATGATGCAGGCGACCTCCTGGCCGACCTCGGCGAGCATCTGCTCGACCGCTTGAATATCGTTGAACGGCAGGGTCAGGGTGTGTTTGGCGAACGCCGCCGGCACCCCGGCCGAACTCGGCACGCCCTGAGTCAGCAGGCCAGAGCCGGCTTTGACCAGCAAACTGTCGGAATGCCCGTGGTAGCAGCCTTCGAACTTGATGATGCTGTCGCGACCGGTGAAACCGCGGGCCAGACGGATCGCGCTCATGGTCGCCTCGGTGCCGGAGCTGACCATGCGGACCATTTCCATCGACGGCACCAGGCTGCACACCAGGTCGGCCATTTCGGTTTCCATGGCGGTCGGCGCGCCGTAGGACAGGCCGTGCTCGAGCTGGCGGCGTACCGCGTCCAGCACGTCCGGGTGGCTGTGGCCGAGAATCATCGGGCCCCAGGAGCCGACGTAATCCACATAGCGCTTGTCGTCCTCGTCGGTGACATAGGCGCCTTCGGCGTGCTTGAAGAACAACGGTGTGCCGCCGACGCTTTTGAACGCGCGCACGGGCGAGTTTACGCCGCCGGGGATGTGCTTCTGGGCGTTGGCGAACAGGGTTTCGGAACGGGACATGGCAGGGGCCTCTCAGTCATCGGGTCGGGCTGAGCGTGCTCAGCCCCGAAAGCAATCAGTGGGTGGCAAACAGGGCGCTGAAGGCGCGGGCGCGGCGCTCGACTTCGGCTGCCGAGTCGGCGCCGAACAGTCCGTGGATTACTGCAACCATGCTGGCGCCGCGAGCGATCAGCCCAGCAGCGTTATCCAGGGTCACGCCGCCGATGGCAACGATCGGCAGGCCGATGCGACCTTTCGCCGCGTCGAGCAGTTCGACCGTGGCCGTCGGTGCGCCGGGCTTGGTGGTCGAGTCGAAGAAGCGGCCGAAGGCCACGTAGCTGGCGCCTTCGCGGGCGGCGGCTTCGGCCAGTTCGAGTTGCGCGTGGCAGGTGCCGCCGATGATCGCCTTGCGCCCGAGCAGGGCGCGGGCAGCCGATAGCGAACCGTCAGTCTGGCCCAGGTGCAGGCCGACGCCAAGGCGCGCGGCCAGTTCTGCGTCGTCGTTGATGATCAGTGCGGCGTCGTAGCGGTTGCACAGCTCGCGCAAGGCTTCGGCCTGGCGCAGGCGACGTGCGTCATCGGTGGATTTGTCGCGGTATTGCAGCACGCGGGCGCCGCCTTTCAGTGCCGCCTCGACATAGGGCAGCAGCTTGCCGTCGGCCAGCAATTGGCTGTCGGTGATGGCGTACAGGCCATGCAGTTTCATCGGAAGCGCTCCATCAGCTGCTTTGTATTAATAAGCATCCAGCGGCAGGCGGCGCGGGATGAATTGGCCGTGGCCGGGTTGCTCGGCGTCGCGTAGGGTGCGCCAGGTGTAGTCGAGGGCGAAACGCACCGCGCCGACCAGATCCTGGCCCAGGGCCAGACGACCGGCCAGGGTGCTGGCCAGGGTGCAGCCGGAGCCGTGGTAGCTGCCCGGCAGGCGCTGACAGGTGAAGCTGTGGCGGGCGCCGTCGCGCGCGTACAGGCGATTGTGCACTTCATGCTCGTCGCCGTGGCCGCCGGTGATCAGCAGGTAGGGGATAAACGGCAGCAGCTTCTCCGCGCATTGATCGGCCGTGCCGTCCGGCAGTTCGGCGAGGATGCGCGCTTCCGGCAGATTCGGCGTGGCGATGGTCGAGACGGCGAACAGCCGTTCGCGCATCGTGTAACCGACTTCGTCCTTGCCCAGCGCACCGCCGCCGCCGGCGCGCAGCACCGGGTCGCAGACCAGGGGGATGCCCGGCAGCTTGTGCCTGAGCTCGAGCACGGTTTCGACCATCTCGACGGAGCCGAGCATGCCCAGCTTGATCGCGGCGACCGGCAGGTCGGCGATCACCGCATTGGCCTGGGCCAGCACCCAGTCGCGGTCGAGCACGCGGAAATCGCTGACGTTCACTGTGTCCTGCACGGTCAGCGCGGTGACCGTCGGCGCAGCATGGCAACCCTGGGCGAGCAGGGCTTCGATATCGGCTTGCAGGCCGGCGCCACCACTGGGGTCATGGCCGGACAGGCAAAGCACTACGGGGCGGGAGTTAGGCGTTTTCATGGTGCGCGAGCTTATCACCAAACGCGGATTTTGGCGGCTGTTGAAGGCGCGCGAAGGCCTTGCAGCAGGAGGGCCGCTGCGGGCTTGATCATGACTCTCGGCATTGCTTCTGGCTGGTGCCCCGCGTGCGCAGGAAACGCCCGCCGGCTTCGCAGAAACGCCACGCTAGAGGCTTCCGCTTGTCATTTGTGGATGACGTCATGCTGACACTTGGCCATAAACGCCTATGCTACAGTGCTCAGCTCGTTGAACCTCGTGTTGCACAGTGAGCCTGCCGTTGAGGGAACGGCTTGTTAATGTTTCTGGAATGATGATTTGGCGGGCTGCATGCATTACATCCTATTGTGCCTTCTGGTTTTATTGTCGGGTCCCGTATCTGCTGTCGTATTCGATGAACACACCCAGTCCTTGCCGCTCGGTCGGGTCATGTACGTGTTCGAGGATGTACGTGGCGATGCGAGCATCAAAGATGTCGCCTCCCCGGCGCTGCAGGCGAGTTTTCGTCAACACGAACGCGAAGTGCTGAACGCCGGTTATTCGCGTTCGGTGTTCTGGATTCGCCTGGATCTGGAATATCGACCGCAGCAAGAGTCCGATGTCCGCCTCTGGTTACTGGAGCTGGCCTACCCGCCGCTCGACCACCTCGAGCTGTACCAGGAGGACGGCCACGGCGGCTACCAATTGGTCCGGCGTACCGGCGACGCCCTGCCATTCGCCACCCGGCAGATCAAACAGAACAATTACCTGTTCGAGTTGCGCCTGCAGCCGGAGAAAACGCAGCGGGTATTTCTGCGCCTCGAAAGCCAGGGCTCGATCCAGGCCCCGCTGACGCTCTGGTCGCCCAACGCCTATCTGGAAGAACAACCCTCGCGCGTATACATGCTCGGCATCATCTATGGCGTACTGCTGGTGATGCTGATCTACAACCTGTTCATCTTCCTCAGCGTACGCGACACCAGTTATCTGTATTACATCCTCTATATCGCCTCGTTCGGCCTGTATCAGGTATCGGTGAATGGCGCCGGCATCGAGTATTTCTGGCCGAACAGCCCCTGGTGGGCCAATGCCGCTACGCCGTTCATGATCGGTTCGGCGGCGCTGTTCGGCTGTCAGTTCGCCCGCAGCTTCCTGCATACCGCGGAACACAGCATCTGGATGGATCGGGCGTTGCGCTTGCTGATGACCTCCGGGGCCGTGGTGATGCTGTTGGCGCTGACCGCCAGCTACGCGCTGTCGTTGCGCCTGGCGACCTACCTGGCGTTGCTGTTCACCGTCGTGGTGTTCGCCGCTGGCGTGCTCGCCTGGCTGCGCGGGATGCGCGTGGCGCGTTACTTCATCATCGCCTGGAGTTCGTTCCTCGCCGGCGGGGTGATCAACACGCTGATGGTGCTTGGCTATCTGCCCAACGTATTCCTCACCATGTACGCCAGCCAGATCGGCTCGGCGCTGGAAGTCGGGCTGCTGTCCCTGGCGCTCGCCGACCGCATCAATGCGATGAAGGAAGAGCGCGCCCGGATTCTCCAGGAAGCCGGCAACAAGCTCGAGGCGTTGAACCAGGAGTTGGCCAACAGCAACCACTTCAAGGACGCCTTCCTCGCCACTGTCACCCACGAGCTGCGCACGCCCATGAACGGCGTGATCGGCTCGCTGGAACTGATGCAGACCGTCACCCTTGACGCCGAACTCGAGCAGTATCAGCTCACCGCCGCCAGCTCGGCGCGGGACATGATGCGCATGGTCAACGACATTCTTTCGCTGACCGAATTGCAGTCCGGCAAGCTCTATCCGCGGCGCGAACCATTCAGCTTGCGCGGGTTGTTCGACGGCTTACGCGCCCAGTACGCGCCGCGGGCCGAAGAAAAGGGCCTGATGTTCGAACTGGAGATCGACGAGGCGCTGCCCGATACCCTCGAGAGCGACGCCGGCAAACTGGCGCAAAGCCTCGGTTACCTGCTGGATAACGCGATCAAATTCACCGCGCAAGGACGCATTGGCGTGCGTGTCACCGCGGCCAAACCGATCACCGACAGTCTCTCGCTGCAGATCGAGGTGACCGATACCGGTATCGGTTTTGAAGTCCCGCAGCAGGCGACGCTCTATCAGCGGTTCCATCAACTGGACGGTTCCCTGACCCGCGAATATGGCGGCCTGGGCATCGGCTTGGCGATCTGTCGGCAACTGGTCGAACTGCTCGGCGGCGTACTGACCCATGAATCGCAACCGGGGCAGGGCAGTCGCTTCCAACTGTGCCTGCCGGTGGCGTTGCCGATACATGGCACCTTTGTTGCGCCTTCGCGCCGTGTCGGCGGGCCGGCATGTCGGCAGCCGGAGCAGTGCACGATCCTGGTCGTCGAGGATAACGCGATCAACCAGTTGGTCACCCGCGGCATGCTACTCAAGCTGGGCTACCGCGTGCGTACCGCCGACAACGGCCTGGAGGCGCTGGAGTTGCTGCGCAACGAACGGGTCGATGCCGTGCTGCTGGATTGCCAGATGCCCGTAATGGACGGCTTCGCAACCTGCCGCGCCTTGCGCGGTCTGCCCGGTTGCGCCGACTTGCCGGTGCTGGCGATCACTGCCCATAGCCATAGCGGTGACCGCGAACGATGCCTGGCGGCGGGCATGAGCGACTACCTGGCCAAGCCGGTGAAGTTCGAAGAGCTGCGCATTCTGTTGCATGACTGGGTGCTGTCCCACGAGTGCCACGCGTACCAATAGGCCACATTGCGTTCGCCTTCCTAGGGGGCGCCGCGCACCAGCGCCAGTGCAGATTCCTGGTGCGCACGGCGCCCCTACCTTCGCCGCCGCAAGCAACGCTTGCCCAGGCGAGCCATCCAACAGGCAATGGCGCGCGGCCGTTGAAAACCCCGAAGGGTTTCGATGGCCGGCTAAGCGATAAGCGTCGGAGCATGGCGTTTATGCCCGCAGTTGTGCCCTGAATCCCCCTTTTGCCAAGAACTGAATCCTGATTCACTCATCAAATCGTGAATTGGGATTCAGATCATGGCATATCGCACCAGCCCACTGCGTATCGACCGCGACCAGGCACTGCGCCAGCGCATCCTCGCTTGCGCCTTGCAGCGCGTCGCCGCCGGCGGTTTCGTCGCCCTGACCATGCAGGCCCTGGCCGAGGATGTCGGCATCGCTACCGGCAGCCTGTATCGGCATTTTCGCGGCAAGGGCGAATTGGCCGCCGAAGTCTTCGCCCTCGCCAGCCAACGCGAGGTGGATGCCCTGGCCTGCGTTCTGCGTGCCCCCGGCAGCCCGGTGGCGCGCTTGGCCGAGGGCTTGCGCCAGTTCGCCGAGCGCGCCTGGCATAGCCGGCGCCTGGCCTTCGCCCTGATCGCCGAACCGGTCGAACCGGAAGTCGACGAACAGCGCCTGCTGTATCGCGTGGCCTATGCCGAACTGTTCGCCGAGTTGCTCGAAGAGGGCATCGCCAGCGGCGATTTCCATCTCGATCAGGTCAACCTGATCGCCGCCTGCCTGGTCGGCGCCATTGCCGAAGCCCTGGTCGGCCCACTTTCGCCCCAGGCGCGCGCGGCCCGCGAAGCCGGACGGCCGGCCCTGGCGCTGGAAGCCGTCAGCCACAGCCTGATCACCTTTTGTTTGCGCGCCGTCGGCGCTCCATCGCCCGAAGAGGAGTCACAATCGTGAAAGCCAGCCTGCACGCCGAAACCCACGAAGTGTTCAACCAGGCGCCGCCGCTCGACGGCGCCAACCTCTACCGCATCGATCTGCCGCTGCAGGAATGGACCCGACGCTTCGGCGGCGGTTGGGCCGAGCAGAAGCTCGACACCTACGGCGCCCTGGCCGGCGGCGAGCTGATGGCCGCGGGCTTTCTCGCCAACGAAAACAAGCCGGTATTCAAGAGCCACGACCGCTTCGGCCATCGCATTGACCTGGTCGAATACCATCCGGCCTATCACCAACTGATGAGCGCGGCCATCGCCCATGGCCTGCCGTCGATGCCCTGGACCGATCCGCGCGACGGCGCCCAGGTCGCCCGCGCCGCCATGAGCTACCTGCACAGCCAGGCCGAAGCCGGCAGCGGCTGCCCGCTGACCATGACCTACGCCAGCGTGCCGGCATTGCGCCTGCAGCCGGACCTCGCCGAGGCTTGGTTGCCGAAGATCCTTTCGACCCAGTACGACCCGCGCAACCTGCCGATCGAGCAGAAGACCGGCGCCACCATCGGCATGGCCATGACCGAGAAACAGGGCGGCACCGACGTGCGCGCGAACACCACCCGCGCCTACCCGATGGGCGTCGGCGGTCCCGGTCAGGCCTATGAGCTGGTCGGCCATAAATGGTTCTGCTCGGCGCCGATGTGCGACGCCTTCCTCACCCTGGCCCACACCGACAAAGGCCTGACCTGCTTCCTGCTGCCGCGCCACCGGCCGGACGGCACACGCAACGCGTTCTATATCCAACGGCTGAAAAACAAACTGGGCAACTGGTCGAACGCCTCCAGCGAAGTGGAATACCGCGGCGCCCTGGCCTGGATGGTCGGCGAGGAGGGGCGTGGCGTACCGACCATCATCGAGATGGTCGCGCTGACCCGCTTCGATTGCATGATCGGCTCCAGCGCCCTGATGCGTCAGGCCCTGACCCAGGCCATGCACCATTGCGCTTACCGCGAGGTCGGCGGGCGTCCGCTCGCGCAATTGCCGCTGATGCAGAACGTGCTCGCCGACCTGGCGCTGGAGAGCGAAGCGGCGCTGGCGCTGACCATGCGCATGGGCAAGGCCTTGGACAACCCGCACGACCCGCAGGAAGACAAATTCGCCCGGCTGGTCACTGCCGTGGGCAAATACTGGATCTGCAAACGCGCCCCGGCGATGATCAACGAAGCCGCAGAATGCATGGGCGGCGCCGGCTACGTCGAAGACAGCATCCTGCCGCGGCTGTACCGCGAAGCGCCGGTCAACTCCACCTGGGAAGGCTCCGGCAACGTGCAATGCCTGGATGTGCTGCGCGCGTTGTCGAAGGAACCGGGGGTGCTCGATGCCCTTTTCGCCGAACTGGGCGACGGCCATGGCGATACGCGGCTGAAAGCGCATATCGAAAAGCTCCAGGCCGACTTCCGCAACACCGACGACATCCAGTACCGCGCCCGCCAACTGACCGAAGACGTGGCCCTGGCCCTGCAAGCCAAACTGCTGCTGGAAGCCGGCAACGCCGCAGTCTCCGATGCCTTTATCGCCAGCCGTCTGGGCGCCGGCGGCCGAGTCTACGGCACCCTGCCACGCGGCCTCGACGTTGAAGCCCTGCTGGCGCGCAGTACGCCGCATCTGGTTTGATAAGCGTTCGGCGCTCTTTAACAAGGAAAGTTATAGATAAAAATCGGTAGATTTTTAGCGTCCGCTTTTTCCTTTTTAGAACAGTCGGTTACGCTAAGTGTTCCCCGCGCCAGCGGGGATGAACCGAAGTTGTGGTGGAGCCGACCTAATGGATCTGTGTGTTCCCCGCGCCAGCGGGGATGAACCGGATGGGTATCAGGCGATCATCCGTCTGACTCCTACTTGACCTGGGGGCCGCCCCGGGGTTGCAGACTGGCGGCGCATTTTAGTCAGGAGCGACCGTAATGACCCGGCGACAAGCTTTTCTTCTCGAATACCAATTGGCCCGCGCGCAGCTCGGCATTGATCCGGCTGCTGAGCTGCGGCATCTGGAGCGCGCGCATATTCTCGGCCAGCCGGTGTTCGGTGAGCATCTGCGCAGCCATCTGTGGTTGCTGGCCTGGGCCTGGCGGCAGCGCGACTGGGCCGAGTGTCTGGCGCAATTGCTGCGTTTGCCGGGGAGTCTGGGTTCGTTGTTGGGGCTGTATCCCCTGGGTAACCCCGGCACTCGTCGGGTCGGGCCGTTGGTCCCGCAACCATTGCCCGAGGATATTGCCCGCCTGTTGGCTGAGGGCTTGTGAGAAGCGCCCGCTGGCGGAGGTTGCCTCAAGCACCCGACACGGCCAGGGTCGCGTAGCCCAGATAAGCCTTGGCGCCTATTCGGACTACGGGTGCCCTGGCTTGCGAGGCGCATTCGCTGTGCAAGACGCTATGCCTAGGCGCCGCGTACAAGGCAAGATAGAGCCTGTCCGTCTAGCCAGGAATGCGAACCGTGAACCCTTGTGCCGAAGACTTCATTGTTGCCAACACCGCTGAAGAGGCGGTGGATCGTCTCGCCGCCTTGCACCTGCAGGCAACCACCGGTTTGAGCCAGGCGCTCAAGCGTTATCTCAAGGAGCGGGTCAAGCCGGATGCCGAGCAGCATAGCCAGTTCCGCTATCCCGAGCTGCGCCTGATCTATTGCGGTCAGGGCGAGGTGCCGGCCACCGTGCGCGCTTACGCCAAGGTGCAGGTGCCAGGTACCTACAGCATCACCGTCACCCATCCGAAGGCGTTTCGGAAGTATTTGCTGGAGCAATTGCGCCCGTTGATGAACGATTTCACGGTGCGCGTCGAGGTGGGTCTCAGTCAGCAGAATATTCCCTATCCCTATGTGGTCGAGCAGGGCGATGAACTGGCCGGTTCCGGGGTGACCGCGGCCGAACTGGCGCGGGTGTTCCCCAGTACCGACCTGTCGGCGGCCACCGACGGCACGGCCGATGGGCTGTACGACTGGGAAAACACCGACCCGCTGCCGCTGGCGTTGTTCGATGCGGCGAGGGTGGATTTTTCCCTGCGTCGCCTGGTGCATTACACCGGCAGTGACTGGCGCCATGTGCAGCCGTGGATCCTGCTGACCAACTACCACCGTTATGTCGATCAGTTCATCCGTCATGGCCTGGACATGCTGGTCGGCGACTCGCGTTTCGTGCGCATGGTGCTGCCGGGTAACGTGGTGATCGAACGCGGCATGGCCGAGGGCGAAATGCAGGCGATCATCGAGACGGTGGTCTGGCACCGTTATCAGATGCCGGCTTATCACCTGCAAGGTGAGCAGGAGGGCGATGGCATCACCCTGGTGAACATCGGCGTCGGTCCATCCAACGCGAAGAACATTACCGACCACCTGGCCGTATTGCGTCCGCATTGCTGGCTGATGATCGGTCACTGCGGCGGCCTGCGTCAGTCGCAGACCATCGGCGACTACGTGCTGGCCCACGCCTATATGCGCCGCGACGGCATTCTCGATCGGGTATTGCCGCCGCATATTCCGCTACCGGCCCTGGCCGAGGTGCAGCAGGCATTGCAGGAGGCGGCCAAACAGGTCACGGGCGAGCATGGCGACGAGCTGAAGAAACGCCTGCGCACCGGCACTGTGCTGACCTATGACGATCGCAACTGGGAGCTGCGCTGGGCGCAGGAGCGGCCATTGATCAACCTCTCGCGGGCCGTGGCGGTGGATATGGAGAGCGGCACCATTGCCGCCCAGGGTTATCGTTTGCGGGTGCCCTATGGCACCCTGCTGTGTGTTTCGGACAAACCCTTGCACAGCGAGATCAAGCTGCCAGGCGCGGCCGGCGCGTTTTACGAACGGGCGGTCACCCAGCATCTGCATATCGGTATCGCCGCCCTCGATCTGCTACGCAGCCAGCTCAATTCGTTGCATTCGCGCAAACTGCGCAGCTTCGACGAGCCGCCGTTCCGCTAGCCCTGGCGCAACAGTTGCCGGGGGCGGTCGGGATGACCGGCCCCGGTCTGGCAAATATTTGGAGCGCTGCCGGCAATTGCTTTAGAGTCAGCAACGGTAATCATCAACAGGGATGTGAATGCACATGGATCAGGCGCAGTTTCTACTCCAGGCTATCTGGGAACCCTTCAGTTTCTTCATGTTGTTCGGCTACGTCGGGCTCGGCCTTTTCGCCGGTGCTTTGCTCGGCTTGCTGCTGGTGCTGCAACTGCAGCGTCGCGGCTGGCTGAGCCGGGTCAAGCGCGGGCATCATCTGCTGCTCAAACTCTACTTCGTGCTGATGCCCCTGGCCGGCGGCTTTCTTGGCTTCCAGGGCGGCGTGCTGTATGGCAGCGAGAAGCAGATCAATAGCCATCTCGACAGCTACGCACCGGCGGTGCAGGCAGTGGCCGACGCCGTCTGGGTCGATTTTCAGGGCTATCTCGCGGCCCAGGACATGCAGGCGTTAGCGGCCGAGATGCCGGAGTCAACGGTGCAGGAACTGATCAATCAGGCGGCGCTGGACTATTTGCACAGTCAGACCGAGGCGGACACCGATCAGTTGGTCGAGGCATCTACCGCCGAGCGCATCGCCATGAGTCTTATGCGGCGTCTGCGGGCCATCCTGCTCGGCCAGGCGCTGGGTCGCCTGGCGGTGGAAAAAACCGCCGAATACAGCCATATCGACGAGAAAGTCCTGGGGCGGGTGCTGGATGCGCGCATCGAGCAGTTGTTCGATGCAGGATTTCTTTTGGGTTTGCTCAAGCAGCAGATCGGCCAGGTGTTCAAGCCGTTCTACATGGCGCTGCTGATGCAGCTTGCGCTGCTGCTGGGAGTATTGGTCGGCGAACTGCTGTTGTCGCGTCATCTGCGGCAGATTCCTGCCGCCGCGCCGGCTGAGGCGAACGCCCTGGAGGCGCTCGCCTAGCTTCGCGTTGAGTCGGCTCGCGGCCCAGGCCGAGTCGCTGCCCGGCGCGGGCCGCGAGCGGAGTGCTTACTTGCTCGCGTCCAACACCACCCGATAACGCGCTTTGCCGGCGCGCAGGTGGTCGATGGCGTCGTTGACCTTGCTCATCGGGAAGTGTTCGACCTGCGGCACGATCTGATGGCGTGCGCAGAACTCGAGCATGGTCGCCATGTTGGCCGGTGAACCAACCGGCGAACCGGACAGGCTCTTCTGCTTCGGGATCAGGTTGAACACATGCACCGGGATCGCGCTGGGCACGATGCCGACGAAGTGCAGGCGGCCCTTGCCGCGCAGCGTGCCGATCATCGCGGGCCAGTCGAGGTCCGCGCTGGCAGTGACCAGCAGGAAATCCAGGGTGCCGGCGATCGCCTTGAGCGCGGCGCTGTCAGTGGAGGCGACCACCTTGTGCGCGCCCAGGCGCTTGGCTTCTTCCTGCTTGCTCAGCGACGAGGTGAAGGCGGTGACTTCGCAACCCCAGGCATTGAGGAAGCCCAGCGCCAGGTGACCGAGGCCGCCGATACCGACCACGCCGACCTTGTCGGTGGGCTTTACATCGAATTCGAGCAGCGGGCTGAACACCGTCGAGCCGGCGCAGAACAGCGGGCCGACCACGCTCGGGTCGAGCCCGTCCGGTAGCGGCACGGCCCAGGCCCAGTGGCTGCGCAGGCGGTCGGCGAAGCCGCCGTTGCTGCCGACGATGGTCGGCTTGACCGTGCTGCACAACTGATGCGAGCCCTCCATGCAGGAGCCGCAGTGCATGCAACTGCCCTTGTACCAGCCGATGCCCACGCGCTGACCGAGCTTCAGGCCGCGGGCGTTCTCGCCCAGGCGCACCACGGTGCCGACCACTTCGTGACCGGGGATGAAGGGGTAGCGCGCATTGCCCCACTCGTTGTCGATCATCGACTGGTCGGAATGGCAGATGCCGCAGTATTCGACCGCCACTTCGACCTCCTCGCTGCCCAGCGGGCCGGGGTCGTAGCTGTGCGGTTCGAGCGGCGCGCCGGGCGCTTTGGCGGCCCAGCCGGTGAAGGTGTCGACGATGGATTCGGATGCACTCATGACAATAGCCTCTGGGCGGGAATCGGAACCCAGCCAGCATAGTCGCCCGGCCGGCATTAGTAACCGCTATTGACCTGGCTGATAGTCCAACGTTGGCCTCGGTTACACTGACGCCCCGATCGTTCTCAGTGAAGCCCGCATGTCCCGTCCACCTCGTCCTCGTTCGCCACATCATTCAACCGGCAAGCCCGCCGTGCGCCGGGTGGCCAAGGCGCCACCAGCGGAGCCGCGTCTGTTGCTGCTGAACAAGCCGTTCGATGTGCTGACCCAGTTCAACGACGAGCAAGGCCGCGCCACCCTCAAGGATTTCGTCGCGGTGCCCGGGGTGTACCCGGCCGGGCGTCTGGATCGCGACAGCGAAGGGCTGTTGTTGCTGACCAACGATGGCGGCTTGCAGGCGCGCATCGCCGACCCCAAACACAAGCTGGCGAAAACCTACTGGGTGCAGGTGGAAGGCGAGCCGAGCGCCGAGCAGTTGCAGCAATTGCGCGACGGCGTGCAGCTCAACGACGGCCCGACCCTGCCGGCCGAAGCACGCCTGCTGGACGAGCCGTCGTTGTGGCCGCGCAACCCGCCGGTGCGCTTTCGCAAGAGCGTGCCCACGGCCTGGCTGGAGTTGGTGATCCGCGAGGGGCGTAACCGTCAGGTCCGGCGTATGACCGCGGCGGTCGGTCTGCCGACCTTGCGCCTGGTGCGAGTACGTATCGGACCTTGGGGATTGGAGAATCTGCAGCCGGGGCAATGGCGTGAAGTGCCGGCCCTGCTGGAGTGATCAGTAGGCGGCCTTGATCACGCTGATGCCCTTGTTCAGTACCTCGTTCCAGGCCAGGCGGGTTTCGGCGCAGCACTGTGGGTCATGCTCGCCAATGGTCAGCAGCAGCGCCTGCTGCCAGAGGTCGTAAAGCTCCGGGCGGATATCAAAGCCCGCGCGCGAATGGCTGGCGCCGAGGGCGCGCAGCTTGGTATCGGGCATGCCGCGCGCATGCATCACCAGGTTGAGGATGCCCTGGCGCAGCAGCAGCTTCTGTCCGCTCATGTCGGTGTTGGCGAACTTCTCGCGAATAGCCGGCGAGCTGGCAAGGAAGTGGCGATAGAAACTGTCGAAAAACTCCGGGCTGGCGCAGCAGCGTCCGTAACTCTGCATCACGCGATCATTGGCGTTCATGGTTTCTCCTGAAAAAAGCTGCCCTGGCCCATGGATATGGGGCGGATTATGAATAGCTAAGTTGCCGACCTCGATCTGGCGTTTCGCTAGCCGGCAGCATGCGGGGCAGCTGCCGGTAACGGCTTTCGGAGGGTCAGCACTGGGGGACGGTGGGGCTGTCAGACGCCTTCCATGCCGGCGATAACGATGGTCTTGATCACGAAACCCAATACGCCCAGGCCCAGGGCGAGAAACAGGATCATGGTGCCGAAGCGGCCGGCCTTGGACTTTTTCGCCAGGTCCCAGACGATAAACGCCATAAACAGCACCAGGCCGCCGACCAGCACGGTCATCATCAGTTCTTCGAATACTTCAGGTTCCATCGCAACCTCTTTGACAAAGCGAGGCTGTGCCGCCAGAACGGCAGGTCATTGGCGAGGCGATTGTTATTCTGCGAGCGCAAGGCTCTTTATGGCGGGTCGCACGGGGCACAGCGAAACGCCGGCGATTATACCCGCGCGCCCCGGTTTGTCAGCGCCATCCCGTCGACTTCAGCTGCGCAGGTGTTCCAGAGGCAGTTGGGTGCTGGAGAGGATTTGCTGCAGCACGAAGCTGGAGCGCACGCTGGAAACGCCGTCGATGCGGGTCAGGGTGCCGAGCAGGAATTTCTGGTAGTGATCCATGTCCGGCACCACTACCTTGAGCTGATAGTCCGCATCCATGCCGGTGACCAGGCAGCATTCGAGCACTTCGGGGCACTGGCGGATGACGTCCTGGAAATGTTCGAAGCGTTCGGGAGTGTGTTTGTCCATGCCGATCAATACGTAGGCGGTCAGGGTCAGGCCCAGTTGTTTGCGGTCGAGCAGCGCTACCTGGCCGACGATATAGCCGTCGTCTTGCAGTTGCTTGACCCGCCGCGAGCAGGGCGAAGGCGACAGGCCGATGCGCTCAGCCAGGTCCTGGTTGGACAGGCTGGCGTCGCGCTGCAATTCGGCGAGGATGTTCAGGTCGTAGCGGTCGAGTTTGTTCATTCTTGCAGGTCTTTTTTAAATTATTGTGCAAGATAATGCGCCTTTAGCTATTTATTGCGCAATAGCAGGGTATTTGAGCAATGTTCGCAATCTTTTTTCCGGGCTGTGGCGATAAGCTTTACCACAGTTTCATGGCCCGGACGACATGTCCAGCCGGCTCGCCCAATCAGGTGAGCGGCAGCCGCCGATCCTACCGGATCGTCACGGCACCCGGGTCCGCACCACCCAACCAGGCGGGCGACGAAAGCGGCAAGAGCTTTGCCAGCACCGGACAGTTTTCCAAGGGGAGGCCGCCAGGCCTCCCTTTTTTCATGGTCGCGGCTTATTAAGCCTGGGGCTGCGCAGCGCTGCGCTGGACCACCTCGGCCGGGTCGGCATGCACCAGCACCTGCGCCCGCGGGAACTCGGCCTGGATCGCCGCCTCGACCTGATCGCACAAACGATGGGCCTGGGCCAGGCGTAGATCGCTCGGCAATTCGATATGCAGCTGCACGAACCAGTGGGTGCCGGAGATCCGCGTGCGCAGATCGTGGGCACCGAGCACACCGGGCACGGCGCAGGCCAGGTCATGCATCTGTGCGCTGATCGCCGGCTCCAGCTCCTGATCCATCAACACCGCTGCGGCTTCACGGGCAATGCTGACGGCACTCCACAGAATGTAGAAGGCGATGCCGATGCCGAATAACGCATCCAGGCGCTCCCAGCCATAACTGGCCAGGCCGATGGCGACCAGGATGCTGCTGTTGAGCAAGAGATCGGAGCGGTAGTGCAGCGAGTCGGCGCGAATTGCCGTGGAGCCGGTCAGGCGTACCACGTGGCGCTGGAACAGCAGCAGCGCCACGGTCATGGCCAGCGACAACAGCATCACCGCGATACCCAGGGCCGGCGCGCCAATGGGTTGCGGGTGCAGCAGGCGCTCGACGCCATGGCCGCAGACCAGCACCGCACTGGCGCCGATAAACATCGCCTGGCCCAGCCCCGCCAGGGCTTCGGCTTTGCCATGACCATAGCGGTGATCGTTGTCCGCCGGGCGTAGCGCATAGTGCACGGCGAGCAGGTTGAGCAGCGAGGCGGCGCCATCCAGTAGCGAGTCGGTAAGGCCGGCCAGCAGGCTGACCGAGCCGCTCAACCACCAGGCGATGGCTTTGGCCAGCGCCAGACTCAGGGCCACCACCAGCGCGGCGGCGGTGGCCTGGCGCATAAGGCGCGCGTGATGTTGAGGTATTTTCACCGTGATCAGGCCGCCGGGATCAAGCCGTAAGCCGCCAGCTGCTGAACGTTGCCATGTTGCTGAATCAGGCGTGGATCATCCAGCGGCAGGTTGTAGCCGGTGCTCTGTTCGATCAGCGCCTTGAGTTTGGCGTTATCGATCCGGCCGTCGGCGTCCGCCAGGTCGTGTAGCGCTTGCGGGTCGAGCTGGGCGCTGACGCCACCGGGCAGGTAGATGGCGCCGGTGGCGAAGTCGATGCCGAAGGCGATCAGTCCGGGGATCACATAGAACAGAATGCCGACCGCATCGAGCGCCGCGATCACCGGATCGATACGGCCTTCGATCTGACCACGGCGATCAGGGAAGAACAGCGTGCCGCAAGCGGTCAGTTGAGTGAACAGGGAGGCGGCGAGAACGCCGCCAATGATGCGAGTGTGCATGCGCATTGGACACCTCATGGCTGGAAATTGGCGCAACTATAGCAAGGCGGCAGCCGCTCGGCTGCGGTAAAGGTTGCGCAGTTGCAAGGCCCAAAACGGGTCCTGTGTATAGACCGGTAAAGTCGGCTGGCCGTTCGCCGCTATAATCGCCGGCCTCGATGTAAAAGTCGTGCAACGACGACCTTCCGAGGCTTTTTCCTGCCGGGGGAAAGTAACCTGCAATGCCGATCGTTCGGGGCGCTTCTGTTGCTCCCCCGTTAACCGGAGACACCATGCTATCCCTGCCCATCGATGCCCAGTTACCCGCCTTGCGCGAGGCCCTGGCCTGCCGCCATGAAGCGGTGCTGGAGGCGCCGCCCGGTGCCGGTAAGACCACCCGCGTACCGCTCGCCCTGCTCGGCGAACCCTGGTTGGCCGGGCAGCGCATCGTCATGCTCGAACCGCGTCGCCTGGCCGCCCGCGCCGCGGCCGAGCGGTTGGCCAGCGAGCTGGGCGAGAAGGTCGGCGAAACCGTCGGTTACCGCATTCGCCTGGACAGCAAGGTCGGCCCGCGTACGCGCATCGAAGTGGTCACCGAGGGCATTCTCGCCCGCCGCCTGCAGGACGATCCGGCGCTGGAGGGCGTCGGCCTGGTGATTTTCGACGAGTTCCACGAACGCAGCCTGGATGCCGACCTGGCCCTGGCCCTGTGCCTGAATGGCCGGGCGATGTTCCGCGATGAAGATTCCGGCGAGCCGCCGCTGAAGGTTTTGCTGATGTCCGCGACCCTGGAAGGCGAACGCCTGGCTGCGGTGCTCGGCGATGCGCCGGTACTGCGCAGCGAAGGGCGCATGTTCCCGGTGGAACAGCGCTGGGGCGCGCCGTTCCAGCCGGGTGAATGGCTGGAGCCGCGGGTGCTGCAAACGGTGCTGCAGGCGCTGGACGACGAGCCGGGCAGTCTGCTGGTGTTTCTACCGGGGCAGGCGGAGATTCGCCGGGTCAACGAACAGCTGGCCGAACGCTTGGGTGGGCGCAGCGATATCCTGCTCTGCCCGTTGCACGGCGAACTGGAGCTCTCCGCCCAGCGTGCGGCCATCGAGCCGGCGCCAGCGGGGGCGCGCAAGGTAGTGCTGGCGACCAACATCGCCGAGACCAGCCTGACCATCGATGGCGTGCGTGTGGTGGTGGATGCCGGTCTGGCGCGGGTGCCGCGCTTCGACCCGGGCAGCGGCATGACTCGCCTGGAAACGCAGCGTATTTCCCGCGCCTCGGCCACCCAGCGCGCCGGCCGGGCCGGACGTTTGCAGCCGGGCACCTGTTACCGCCTGTGGTCCCAGGCGCAGCACGAACAGCTTGCGGCCTATGGCGCGGCGGAAATCCTCCAGGCCGATCTGGCCGGTCTGGCCTTGCAGCTGGCGCGTTGGGGCGTCAGCCCGGATGAGCTGGTCTGGCTCGACCCGCCGCCCGCGGCGGCTTACGCCCAGGCCCGCGATCTGCTGACGCGCCTCGGCGCACTGGATCAGCGCGGTGCGCTCAGCGAGCACGGCCGCGCCATGGCTGAACTGCCGGCGCATCCGCGCATTGCCCATTTATTGCTGCGGGGCCAGGCCCTCGGCTTGGCGACCCTGGCCTGCGATCTGGCGGCGCTGCTCGGTGAGCGTGACATCCTCAAGGGCGCGGGTGCCGATTTGCACAGCCGCATCGCCTTGCTCAGTGGCGAGAGCAAGGCCGGCCGCGCCGCCCAGGGCGGTATTCAGCGGGCGCGGCAGCTGGCCCGGCAATTTCATGGTTTGCTCAAGCGCGGAACCGCGAGCGCGCCGGTGGCCGATCCCGAGCATCCGCGCTGGCTCGGCGCCTTGCTCGCGTTCGCCTACCCGGACCGGGTCGCCCAGCAGCGCCGTGCTGGTGGCGCCGAATACCGCCTGGCCAACGGTCGCGCCGCGCTGTTCGCCGAAGCCGATGCGCTGATGAAGCACGAATGGCTGGTGCTCGCCGACCTCGGCAGCCGCCAGGGCCAGCGCGAGGAGCGTATCTACCTGGCCGCCGATCTCGATCCGCAATTGTTCGAAACGGTGCTGGCCGAGCAGATCAGCAGCTGCGAAGAATTGGACTGGGACGAGCGCGAAGGCGTACTGCGTGCCGAGCGTCAACGTCGCCTCGGCGAGTTGGTACTCAGTCGCGAACCGCTGCGCGGGCTGGATGAAGCGACACGCAGCCGCGCCTTGCTCGGCCTGGTGCGGCGCAAGGGTCTGGCGCTGCTGCCCTGGACTCCGGAACTGCGCCAGTGGCAGGCACGGGTGGCCTTGCTGCGCGGTCTCGATCTCCAGGCTCAGGGCCGCAGCGACTGGCCGGATGTCGGCGATGCGGCGCTGTTGCAATCGCTGGAGTACTGGCTGCAACCCTATCTGGGCCAGGTCAGTCGCCTCAGTCATTTCGCCAATCTGGATTTGTCCGGCCTGCTGGCGAACCTACTGCCCTGGCCCCTGCCGCAGCGCCTGGACGAGCTGGCGCCGCGCAGCCTGCAGGTGCCGTCCGGCTCGCGCATTACCCTGGATTACAGCGAACAACCGCCGGTCCTGGCGGTGCGTTTGCAGGAATTGTTCGGCCTGGCCGATACCCCGCGCGTCGCTGGCGGCCGCCAGGTGGTCAAGTTGCATCTGCTGTCGCCGGCGCGGCGGCCGGTGCAGGTGACCCAGGACCTGGCCAATTTCTGGCGTAGCACCTACGCCGAGGTGAAGAAGGATTTGAAGGGGCGTTACCCCAAGCATTATTGGCCGGACGACCCGCTGATCGCCGAACCCACCGCGCGGGCCAAGCCGCGCAAATAGCGGGTGCGCTCAGGGCTACGGGTTGGCCGAATGGACCAGTTCGGAGATGGCCTGATTGATCTTGTTCAGGTTGTGTTGGGACACCTGCTTGCTGCACCACAGGTGACGTTGGCCGCCGGCGGGGCTGTCGCTGAAATGGATGTACTTGAAGTCGCCCGGTTTGAACTCGGATTGGTGGATCAGCCCGCTGGCCTCTTCCTCGGCGATAAACAGGTAGTCGGCCCGATCCAGGGCGATCATTCGCAGCATATTGCTGTTTTCCACCGTGGTTTTGAGCATCCGCGGCTTGAGCTGGCGGATCAGCGCATCGATGGTATCGCCGTAGGAGTATCCGTCCTTGACCAGCAGGCGCAGTTCGCGGTTCTGCATCACCTCTTCCAGGCTGTTGCCGCTGTCGATGTTGATATTGCTGAACAGGGCGAGGCCGATCGTCGGTTTGTCCTGATACAGGGGCAGGGAAAAGTTGCCGATCAGCTCGCGCTGCGGGTTTTTGAACCAGCCGACCATGCAGTCCTGGCCGGCACCGCGCTGGAGGATTTGAATCTGCCGGTTGGACGGGGTCTTTTCCCACTTGAAGGCGATGCCGGCTCGGCGCAGGGCTTGCGCCGCCGGCGTTGCGGTGAGGCCGGTGATGTCGCCATTGTCCAGGGTCTGCAGGTAGGGCGGCCGTTCGTTGTAGTGCAGGGTGATGGGCTCGTCGCCGTGGGCGGGGGCAACGGTCGAGAGCAGCAGGATTGGCAGCCAACGGTGGGCTGCGGTGCGTGCGCGCCTTGGTTCGGCCATCTGCTTTGCCCTCCTTGCGCAGGTCTGTGCTTGAGCCTAGCCGCGCTACTTCAGCTGTCCAGCCCGTGCGACGTCCGGCGTTCAGGGCAGGCGCAGGTCCTCGCCGGCCGCTTGCAGTTCTTCGTAGGCGCGGTCGAGGGCGTCGCGTAAGGCTTCGGCGCCCGGGGCGCTACGCGAGATGATCAGCTTGAGGGGGATGCGCTGCAGTTGCAGAAACGGCAGTTCGCTCATGCCCAGGCGTCGCCGGGCCTGGTCGACCGGGGTCTGGTAGTCGAGGAGATAGTCGCCGCGGTGCCGCTGGAGCATTTCCAGGGCTGCGGTATGGGTGCTGGTGTGGTGCTGTGCGATGGCCAGGGCGGGGTCGTTGAGCAATGCGTTGATCGGCTGCCAGTAGGTGTAGCCGGTGATCATGATCACTTCCCGGCCCTTGAGATCGTCGGGCAGGCGCGGCAGTTGGGTGTCGCGGCGGAAGTACAGATTGAGGGCGATCTCGCCGACCTGGGTGCGGGTTTCCAGGGTGTGGTTGGCCAGTTCGGGCTTGCCCGGCGCGCCGGGCCAGATATGCACGCTGCCGTCCTGCAGGGCGCTGTACAGGCGCGCACTGGGGTAGGAACGGATTTGCGAGCGATAACCCGCATGGGTCAGCAGACGCTCGGTCAACTTGAGGATGGCGCCTCGCGGGCGACCCTGGCTGTCGCTATAGGAGTGCGGTGGGAATTCGTAGAATCCCACCTGGATCACCGGGCCGGTCTCGTCCACGGCGGTTTGCGCGTAGCCGGGGGCCGACAGCGATGCAGCTATCAGCAGCAGTAGGAAATGTAGTCGTATCAATTGGTTAGCAGCTCTTTGGCCGTTTCCCGCGGTATATGACGCCAGCATGGCTAAACGCCACTGGCTTTGTCCAGCGCGATTTGCCCGCTACCCGGTCGCGCAGCTCGATTGGCGACCGAAGGTCGCGGCCGTGGTTCGCTGGCGTTGCACCTTGCGGCCGCGCCGCCGGTCCGGGCTGATGCGGCAGAGGTTGAACTATGCTGCCTGGGACAGGCGTGCGCAGTGCCACCGCCCTGGGGGCCGAGAGCGGCGGGCAGCGTAAGTTGGCGGCAGGGGCTGCCGGCCAGGATGCGTTGCTGGCGCGCGCTCCCGGTGGCGATGGCGGCGCCAGCGGCTTCCTAGTAGGCTGACAGCGATTGCAGTTCTAGCGCAGCGAATCTGCTCGACGCTGATGAAACGAGGTCGCTATGTATCGCAAGGTATTCGCCAATAAAGTCTTCGATCGCAAGGTGGTGCTGATTACCGGCGGTTGCGCCGGTATCGGGCGCGCCCTGGCCATGCGCCTGGCCCAGGCCGGGGCGCGTTTGGTGATTCTGGATTTGCAGCAACAGGCCCTCGACAGCCTGGTGCAGCACCTGGCCGATCATCACAATGCCGACGCCCTGGGGTTGCTCTGCGACGTTGCCGATGCTGCCGCGGTGGGGCGCGCCGTGGCCCTGGCGATCGAGCGCTTCGGCGGCATCGACGTGCTGGTCAACAACGCCGGCATCACCCATCGCAGCAGCTTCGCCGATACCGATCTGGAAGTTTTCCAGCGGATCATGGCGGTCAACTACTTCGGCGCGCTGCACTGTACCAAGGCGGCATTGCCCAGCCTGATCGCCCGCGGCGGGCAGATCATCGTGCTCAGCTCGCTGTCGGGCTTCGCGCCCTTGCTCTATCGAAGTGCCTATAACTCCAGCAAGCACGCCCTGCACGGCTTGTTCGAAACCCTGCGCTACGAACTGAAAGGCTCGGGGGTCAATGTGATGCTGGTGTGCCCGGGCTTCACCGCCACCGACCTGCGCAAGAACGCCCTGGTCGGCGATGGCTCGGTGGCCGCGCAACCGCCGCTGGCCATGGGCAAGGTGGCCTCGCCGCAGGATGTCGCCGAGGCCATCTACCATGGCGCCTTGAAGCGTCGCCGTTTACTGGTGTTGTCGAATGTCGACTGGCGGGCGCGGATACTGGCGCGCTTTTTCCCGCGCTTGTTCGAGCGCGCATTGCTACCGCGTTTGTCGGGGATGAAGCCGCAGCGGGCCGGCAGACCCTAGCAGGCCGTTGAAAAACGTAAAACGTAGGTTTCAACAGCCTGCTAATGGCGATCCATTAAGCGCGGCCCGTCGCCGAATAAGCGCCAGCGCAATCCGGGAGCGGTTTCGCGCCGAGCATCGCTCGGGCTACCGATGCGGCATTTCTCAATGCTGGTGCGGCTCGACATAGAGCTTATTGACCAGGTCCATATCCCAATACGCCGCTTCTATCTTGTGGCCATCGAGGTCGCGCACGAAGCAGCCGTAATAGGGCTCGCCATATTCGGCGCGCGGTCCGGGGGCGCCATCGGCGCTCGCGCCGGCGTCCAGCGCCGCCTGGTAGAAGGCTCGCACCGACTCTTTATCGTGGGCGAAAAAGCCGAAATGGGTGCCGTTGCCGGTATTCGCCACCTGCCCGTCGATCGGTTTCTGCACCCAGAATTCCGGGTGTTCGCGGCCATAAGCAACGGCGCCGGGAAACGCCAGAATGCGCTTGCAACCCAGAGTCGGTAGCACCTGATCGTAAAAGGCCACGGCCTCGTCGAATTGATTGGTGCCGATCGAGACATGGGAAATGATGCTCGGGTTTTGCTCTGTCATGTGGGGTCCTCCCTGGGGTTCACAGTTACCGACTGATCCGCTTCCGATTGGTTCGCCTTCGATCACCCGCGCTCGGGCAAGGCGCTGCGCAGCATGAACAGACGAAACACCACCACGGTGCTGAACAGCTGCAAAAAGCCGTTGAGGCTGTTCAGCGCCAGGTCGAGCAGCATGTCCGCGGATTCGCCCTGGTGCTCCTGCAGCCAGCCGTCCAGCAGCCAGAGCGGCAGCGCCACGCCGAGCACGCACAGCAGCATCGGCCAGAAGTAGCCGCTGGTCATTTCGAAGCTCTCATGCAGCGCCCGCATTGGGCCCAGGCCGCGCAGTACCAGGAGGTATTCGGCGAACGCCAGCTTGATCATCAGCCACAGGCCGGGCAGCACGAACAGTGAGGCGCCAAGCAGAATCGCCAGAGTGCTCAGCCCCGCCAGCAGGGCGAAGGCCGGCCACAGGCGCAGACTCACGGCCAGCAGGTTGCGCAACGCAGGCGCCTGGCCACTGCTGCGCGCATCGAGAAACAGGATCAATGCGCCGGTGTACAGCGGATAGAACAGCAACCCGGTGAGAATCCGGTAAAGCGTCCTCGCTTCGGGGGCCACCGCGGCGACTACCTGCTGCTGCAGCAAGGCTTCGAGAACGATCAGCGGCAAGCACAGGCGGGCGATCGCCAGCAGGTTATGGCTGAAGAAGTACCAGGCGTCGCGCAGGACGTGGAGCGGATTCATGGGCAGGGATCACGGTCGCAGAGGCAGGTCGCTCACTTTACCTGATCCATCCGGGCGGCCAAATAGCGTGGCGATCAAGCCGGCGCTCTGCACCACCTCGGCATATTCGTCGCGCAGGTTGGCCATGGCCATGTCATGCACTTCCTCGGCGCTGCGCGGGCGGCCCGCATAATCGATTTTGCCGAAGGTGTAGCAGGCGTCGGCCACCACCCGGGTGGTGAAGCCCAGGTTGCTGGCGCTGCGGGCCGTGGCTTCGACCGAGTTTTCGCTGGCCACGCCGACGATCACCAGGGCGCGAATGCCGCGCACATGCAGCCAGCGCTCCAGGTTGCTGTGGGTGAAGGCGTCGGTGACATTCTTCTCGAGTACCGGCTCGCTCGGCAGCGGCGCCAGTTCCGCCTGGAACAGCGCACCGTCCTGTCCTGGGGTGAACACCGAGTCCGGTTCGCGGGAGATATGGCGGATATGTGCCAACGGCCAGTCGGCCTGGCGCCAGCGCTCGAGCAGGTCGGCGATCCGCTTCTCCGCCTCGGGGTTGTTGCGTGGGCGATCGAGACGCTGGATGCCTTGTTGCATATCGATGATCAGCAGTGCGGGCGACATATCGACAGTCCTTGGCTATTGGCTGGCATACTGGCGGCCCACTTTAGCAGGCCGCTGAAAAACTACCTGCGTTGGCAATACTGCGTTAAAAACAGGCTCGGAATGCTCATTTACAGTAGTAAACTCCGCTTCCTCGCCTATTTTTGCCTTGTCTTGCCTGCCTCGCCTACGTTTCTCAACGGCCTGTTAGCAGGCCGCTGCGCATCGCCCGCGCTTTCCGTCTCCAGCCGCCGAGGATCACCGTTGAAGAAGATCGCCCTGTTCGCCGATGTACAAAACCTCTATTACACGGTGCGCCAGGCCTATGGTTGCCATTTCAATTACGCCGCCCTGTGGGCCGACGTCGGCCAGCACGGGCAGATTGTCGAGGCCTATGCCTATGCCATCGACCGTGGCGACCAGAAACAGCAGCAGTTCCAGCAGATCCTGCGCAACCTCGGTTTTACCGTGAAGCTCAAGCCCTTTATCCAGCGCAGCGATGGCTCGGCCAAGGGCGACTGGGATGTCGGTATCACCATCGACATCATGGATGCCGCGCCGCGGGTCGACGAGGTGGTGCTGGCCTCCGGGGATGGCGACTTCGACCTGTTGCTGGAGAAAATCCGCGGCAGCCACGGTGTCGAGGCGGTGGCCTATGGCGTGCCGGGGCTGACCGCGCAATCGCTGGTGCGCGCCGCCAGCCGCTACGTGCCGATCGACGGCGCGCTGTTGTTGAAAAACTGATGTTGAAAAACTGATCATTGAGAAACTGAACGATGCCCAGCGATTCGATCGCCGTACTGGATTTCGAAACCACCGGTATGTCGCCGGCGCAACAGGCCCGCGCCACCGAGATCGGCGTGGTCATAGTCGAGGGCGGGCAGATAGTCGCGCGCTACCAGAGCCTGATGAACAGCGGTGCCCGGGTGCCGCCCTTTATCGAACAGCTCACCGGCATCAGCAATGCCATGCTGCGCAGTGCGCCGCCAGCGGCCCAGGTGATGGCGGAAGTCGCGGATTTCGTCGGCGAGCGGCCGCTGTTGGCGCATAACGCCAGCTTCGATCAGAAGTTCTGGGACGCCGAGCTGGCGCTGATCGGCCGTCGTCGTGCACAGCCGTTCGCCTGTTCCTTGCTGCTGGCGCGGCGCCTGTTGCCGCAGGCACCGAACCACAAGCTCGGCATCCTCAACCGCTGGGCCCGCCTGCCGGACACCGGCCAGGCCCACCGGGCGCTGGCCGATGCGGAAATGGCGGCCAACCTGACCTGCTTTATGGCCGAGCTATTGCGCGAACGCCACGGCATCGGCGAGGTCTCCCACGCGCTGCTGTGCAGTCTGCAGAAAGTCCCCGCGGCCAAGATGGAACAAGCGCTACAGCGGGTGCGTGGGCTTTAGCTGGTCTTGAGTGACCGCAATCGCGGCCAAGGCCGCTTCTACAGGGCGCCGCAACCCGTGCGGGCTACCAGGCATCGCTTTTGTAGGGTGGACATGGCGAAGCCTTGTCCACCGTTGGCAACCGAGATGGCGGACAAGCCTTCGGCATGTCCGCCCTACGAGTTTGCAGGCTGAACGCCCCTCAGTCCCGTAGCCGGATGCAATCCGGGAACGATCTGTGCGGCTGTACATTCCCCCCGGATTACATCCCGGCTACCAGAGCGATGCGTGTTCGCTCCGCCTTTCAGGACAAAATCACCAGATGGTTGGGCAGCTCATTGC
This sequence comes from uncultured Pseudomonas sp., assembly GCA_966210435.1. Taxonomy (GTDB): domain Bacteria; phylum Pseudomonadota; class Gammaproteobacteria; order Pseudomonadales; family Pseudomonadaceae; genus Aquipseudomonas. Next base: position 35,532 of record CBIHLF010000046.1, read on the forward strand.
GTTCGTGGGTCGCCGGCACGTGCTGCTTGAGCTGGACACCGCAGGCCTCAATGCAGCCGAGGAAGCCCTGCAGGGTCTGGCCCTGTTTCACCCGCTGGGTAAAGTCGGCGACTATGGCTTGCCAGGTAGCGTCGGGGAGTTGGGCGGCGATGCCGCGGTCCACCAGAATCTCCACATAATGCTCGGCCTCCGAAACGAAGATCAGCATGCCGGTGGCGCCTGCGGTGTGGTGCAGGTTGTGTTCGAGAAACTGCCGACGCGCCAGATTGGCCGCGCGCCAATGGCGCACGCGGCGGGGTATCAGGCGGGTCGTCAGGGCCGGGATGCGTAGCAGCAGGCTCAAGCCGGCAAAGCTTAGCCACTGCACCAGCAGCAGTTCCTGGGCGCTGAGCCAGGCATAGAAATAGTTCAGTGCGCCCGGTACCAGCAAGGCCAGCACGCTGGCCCAGAGCAGTGGGATATAGGTGTAATCGTCGGCCCTCGCCGCCAGCACCGTCACCAGCTCAGCGTCGGTTTCGCGCTCGACCGCGCTGATCGCCTCGGCGACCTGCCGCTGTTCGTCTTCACTCAATAAAGCCATTAGGTCTTGTACTCGTCGAATTGATTACCAGCCGCCGGATGCGCCGCCGCCACCGAAGCCGCCGCCACCACCGCTAAAGCCGCCGCCTCCACCACCGCCACCAAAGCCGCCGCGGCCAATGCTGCCGCCGAGCAGGCCGCCCGCCAGTGCGCCACGGCGTCCGCGGCCGCCACGTCCGCCGCCGAGCAGGCTGACGATGATCACGAACAGAATGAAAAACAGCAGTGCCGGCGGTTGGTCGCTTTTGCCGCCATTCGAGCGCTCGACGACCGCCATCGGCTCGCCGCCGAGCACCTGCAGAATCGCCGCTACCCCATCGCTGATGCCCTGGGTGTAATCGCCGCGCTTGAACGCCGGGGTGATCACCTGATTGATGATCACCGAGGCCTGCGCATCGGTCAGGCGACCCTCGAGGCCGTAACCGACCTCGATACGCAGCTTGCGCTCGTCGCGTGCCACCAGCAGCAGGGCGCCGTTGTCCTTGCCTTTCTCGCCGATGCCCCAGTGGCGCCCCAGTTGGTAGCCGTAATCCTCGATCGGCATGCCTTGCAGGTTCGCCAGGGTGACCACCACCAGTTGCTCGCCGCTGGCTTTTTCGTGGGCCGCGAGCTGTTGCGTCAGGCGCGCTTCGGTTTGTGCGTCGAGCATCCCGGCCTGGTCCACCACCCGCCCGCTCAGTGCGGGGAACTGCGGTTGCGCCTGGGCCAGCCAGGCCGTGGCGCACAACAGCAGGAGCAGCGGCACGCGCAGCATGGCTGCCATCAGAATTTCACTTCCGGGGCTTTGTCCGCCGCCGGGGTGGTTGCTTCGAAGTTCGCGCGTGGCTGCATATCGCTGTACATCAGGCTATGCCAGAGGCGCCCGGGGAAAGTGCGCAGCTCGGTGTTGTAGCGCTCGACCGCGGTGATGAAGTCGCGCCGGGCCACCGCGATGCGGTTCTCCGTACCCTCCAGCTGGGATTGCAGGGCGAGGAAGTTCTGGTTGGATTTCAGCTCCGGGTAGCGCTCGGACACCACCATCAAGCGGCTCAGGGCGCCACTCAACTGCTGTTGGGCCTGTTCGAACTGGCGCATTTTTTCCGGCTGGTTGAGGGTGCTGGCGTCTACCTGAATCGAGGTGGCCTTGGCCCGTGCCTCGACCACCGCGACCAGGGTGTCCTGCTCCTGTTTGGCGAAGCCCTTGACGGTTTCAACCAGGTTGGGGGTCAGGTCGGCGCGCCGCTGGTATTGGTTCTCCACCTGGGCCCAGGCGGCTTTGACCTGCTCGTCGTAGGTCGGAATGTTGTTGATGCCGCAGCCGCTGAGTAGCGCTGCCATGGCGATCAAGGCGGCTATTCGCAGGCGAAAGCCATATCCGGTGGTGGTCTGCATCTGCATGAGTCGTCGATTTCCGTTTCAGTGGTAAAAAGAACGCCACCCTAACGCGCGCGCGGCGGATAAGCCAAGCGCAGTGGCCGCAGCGTCCGTCATTCGACGTGGCGGGTCTTTCTCGGGCTTGACCAGGCGAGGGGCGTTGTAGCAACAGAAACAGGATGGTCGGCGCCGGTCAGGGTAAACTGCGCGCCATTTCACTTCGTTTCCCGTGGTTACCGCTATGACCTTCGCTTCCCTCGGTTTGATCGACCCTCTGCTGCGCACCCTGGATGGCCTCGATTACCGCACGCCAACCGCGGTCCAGGCCCAGGCCATCCCGCCGATCCTCAAGGGCCAAGACCTGATGGCCGCGGCGCAGACCGGCACCGGCAAGACCGCCGGCTTCGCCCTACCGCTGTTGCAACGGCTGATGATGGAAGGCCCGACGGTTGCCAGCAACTCGGTGCGCGCCCTGGTGCTGGTGCCGACTCGCGAGTTGGCCGAGCAGGTGCAGCAGAGCTTTCTGACCTACGGGCAAAACCTGCCGCTGCGCAGTTACGCGGTATACGGCGGGGTCAGCATCAACCCGCAGATGATGAAGCTGCGCAAGGGCCTCGACGTGCTGGTCGCCACCCCTGGGCGCTTGCTCGATCTGTATCGGCAGAACGCGGTCAAGTTCAATCAGCTGCAGGTGCTGGTGCTGGATGAAGCCGACCGCATGCTCGACCTGGGTTTCGCCCGCGAGCTGCAGGACGTATTCGCTGCGCTGCCGAAAAAGCGCCAGACCCTGCTGTTCTCCGCGACCTTTTCCGAGGCCATCCGCACCATGGCGGGCGAGATGCTGCACGACCCGCTGAGTATCTCGGTCAGCCCGCGCAACGCCGCGGCCAAGTCGGTCAAGCAGTGGCTGATCCCGGTGGACAAGAAGCGCAAGAGTGAACTGTTCCTGCACCTGTATCAGAGCAAGCGCTGGAGCCAGGCCCTGGTGTTCGTCAAGACCCGCAAGGGCGTCGACGAGCTGGAAGGCGAATTGCAGCGCCACGGCATCAGCGCCGACGCGATCCACGGCGACAAGCCCCAGGCCACCCGCCTGCGTGCCCTGCAGCGGTTCAAGGATGGCGAGGTCAAGGTGCTGGTGGCCACCGACGTGGCGGCCCGCGGTCTGGACATCGATGATATGCCGTTGGTGGTCAACTTCGACCTGCCAATAGTCGCCGAAGACTACGTGCACCGCATCGGCCGTACCGGCCGTGCCGGCGCAACTGGGCAGGCGGTGTCGCTGGTCTGCGCCGACGAGGTGCAATTGCTCTCGGCTATCGAAACCCTGACCCAGCAGGTGCTGCAGCGTATCGATGAGCCGGACTTCATCCCCGACCACCGCGTACCGCAGACCCTGCCCGGCGGCCAGGTGGTGAAAAAGCCGAAGAAAGCCAAAAAACCGAAAGTGGTCGGCGGCGGCAAAGGCGGCAGCCTGGGGCGCTGGATGGAAAGCGACGAGCCGGCCATGCCAGCGGCCAAGGCCGTGCGCAAGGTGCCGAGCTTTGGCGGCAAACCGAGCAAGGGCGGACGCAAACCCTAGGGCGGGTTAGCGGCACGCACTGATCGTTCCCGCGCTCCAGCGTGGTAACCCATCCCGGGACACTCTGCGTCCCTGCGACGCGGAGCGTCGCCAGCTGCATTCCCACGCGGAGCGCGGGAACGATCGACCTGGTTCTCCGCACCGCTTAACCCACCATCGCCCCGCAACCACTGATCGTTCCCACGCTCCAGCGTGGTAACCCCTCCCAGGACGCTCTGCGTCCCTGCGACGCGGAGCGTCGCCAGCTGCATTCCCACGCGGAGCGCGGGAACGATCGACCTGGTTCTCCGCACCGCTTAACCCACC
>CBIHLF010000047.1:0-37875 GCA_966210435.1 uncultured Pseudomonas sp.
AAATTCCTTAAGTTGATGACATTGGGCTAAAGCCCGCCCCTTAACCAAACGTTAGACATATGAGCAAGAAATCCAATCAGCATTATGTCCCGCAATTTTACTTCCGACTATTCTCGAAGGACGGAAGGTCTATTTGTGTCTTTAACAGAAAAAATGGCACATCGTGCACTGCAGCTCCAATAAAGGGTCAAGCATCGAAGCATAAATTCTATGGAGGCCAGGAAATAGAAGATGCATTCTCACACCTCGAAGGTATTTTTAGCAGCACACTCCGCACCCTAAAGAGTTGCACGGATTTACGTGAAATATCGGAGGTTGATCAGCTTTTAACGCTACAGGCAATAATGTTCCAGAGGGCACGCACGTTATCGTCAAGAAATAGTTCTCAGCCTATGAACGACCGCCTAACAAAGCTCTGGTTAGAAGCCGAGATCAACAAAAACGAAAATCTCTCAGACGATCAAAAACTTGAATACATATCCGACCTAGAGCTATTTGATGTGGACCCCTTAAGATTTCATCTTGAACAGATAAAAATCTCTCTTGAACAAGCTCACTTACTCGGCGACCTGACTCCAGTGTTGCTGGACAATAGAACCAATAGACCCTTTATATTTAGTGACGCTCCCGCAGTATTTCACAACGCACACTATGGGAATGTGAAGTTACGAGGGGTTTTGGGTTTTACCACTCCTGGCCTGCAAATCTTCTTCCCCCTTTCCGAAAGCCGAGTACTGCTGCTTATAGATTCCCGGCATTATTTTCTCAAAAAACTACGCCCCGGAAACGTGATTCATGTCAGAGAGCTGCGGGATGTTTCCGCAATAAACAGCCTACAAATACATTCTGCAGCAACAGCAATCTATTTCTCCGACTACAAATATGCTGAGTATGTGAAAGCCATTTGGACTCAAGAGAGAATGAAGCTATCAGAAAACTTAGTGGCAGTGGTTGAGGCCCCATGCTTCGACCGCAACGGAGCTCCGCACGGAGATATTGTCCACAGCTTCGCCCCAATGCTACCAGTCAATCTGAAGCTTTCATTCCTAGAGCACAAAACACTAGGCGATGACGACTATCGCTTTGCAGAACGAAGTGCATACGTCTAACTAGTGGTATATGGACTCTCCCCACAAGTAGTGGGCAAAGCGTTTCTTTTGCACCTGTCGTCAGCGCGGTTGCATTCGTATATCCGGCCTTGTCTTGGGCTTTTTGCCCTGGCCATTCTGTAGTTCGCGCAGCGGGGGCCAAGCGTTCAATCGATCACGATCGATCAGTGTTGTTATCGGCCTTGTTCCGCTGCAGGACTCGCCTGTTCAACAGTGCTGCTGCTCACCACAACCACTAGAAAACCATCACACCTTACTGATTACCCCCACCGTCAGGCGGGCCTTACGCTTTGCCAGTCACCACTGTACCGACGCTCATGGCACCACACCGCCCAGCAGATCCGCACCAGTTTGTTGGCCAGGGCCACGGCCGCTTTGTTGTGGCCGATGCGTGCCGCGGTCTCCACCGCCCAGCGCTGCAGCTGGGTCAGTTTCTCCGGCGTGCGGGCCTGACATCGCTGCGCCGTCAGTAAGGTGATGTGCGGTGCCTCAAGCCTCCATCCCCACTCGACCGGCTTGACCTGCTCCTGTATATATCGCTTGAACGCCTCCCGGTTCAGCCGTTTGCGCTGGATCACCTGGCCGGAACGGACACTCTCGGCAACCTGGCAAACGGACTTGACCAAATCAACGGCAATACATTTCATAACGGCTCTCCCAACGTTCAGTCACCCGGTTTTAGGTATAGAACGGTGGCGCGGGGAGAGTCCATTACAGCATTCAAATCGTTCGCTTCGCTCACTCGGGGCAGACTAAACTCCGTCCTTTAGCTTATCATTAGGGAATAAGGTATGCACATGTCTCCAATTAAAATAATCCAACGAACCTTTCCGTTTTCAAAGCTTACATTTACGGTTGAGAGTAATCGCGAATTATCTATAGCGCATAGCACTCTGCTGCGTTCAACTCGTGAAGCGATACCTCTACAAATTATCGATCCTTCACCCATTTACCACCGCTCCACTCCTCTCGGTTGGGTTATTGCTACAATTGTTCCTCTTGCTGGGTTGATAGCTGCAGTCATTGATGGCTGGATTACTCAAGGCTTAGGTGAAAAATTTGGTATTGTATTTTTGTTAGGCATATTTCTAGCATGCCTCATTAATACTATGAAATTGTCAAGAAACACAATTCATTATCGCAATGTAAATACTTCAGCTATTATTTTTTCTATGTTCAGAAGTAAGCCGTCACAATTAGCAGTGGATGATTTTTGTAAAAATTTAAAGGCTAGAATAGAATCGTTTAGTTCCCCCGCTGGGATCAGTCGCGAAGAAATGGCAGAATTGTATAAACGACACTTGGACTATCTTCTGGAGTCCAATGTTATACATGCTCAGGAATACGAAATCATCCTTCAACGCCTCAGTGAAAAGAGCGCAAACAAGCGCGTATTTGAACTGGTTCGCTGAACAACATCCTAACCAATGTTATTAAAATCGTTCGCCCGGGGGGTTAAACCTCGCCGCTTGGCTTAATCACTATGCGCAAAATGGAATCCTCATCGATGCGAGAAGTTGACGCAGAAAAAATCAGCATTCTTATGATGCAAATAAATTCGCAGATAAATGACAGCGTCGCTTTCGCCCGAGATAAGGGCACGGATGCGGAATTCGTAGAGTATAGGCGAAAGGCCGGTCAGGTTATGGGGCGCGTGATCGATATTCTTAATGATCTCTATCGCGATCATCCTGGGTTAAAGCCGGAGCAAGTTGGTGGCACCTACAAAGTCGATCTGAGTATTTATAAACATAGATTTTATACCTGGGAATAGCTAAATTGGTTTCAGCCATTATCACCTGTATAGCAGGTCGTCAGTTTGCAGCTCCGCGCATAACCAAGCGTTGCAGCGGATCCCTACACTGCGCATATTTGTGCGGCTGCAAATGCCATGGCAGAAAAATCCGCTCCGATCCGGAGCCAATGAACTTGGCGTTAGGCCTATGAAGCAAATCGCGCAAACACTGACGCACTCGGAAGCTTCCAAAATCAAAAGCCGAATTGAAGGTGCTGGAATACCTGTAATAGTTAGCGGCGAGGGGAGCCGGAACTTATTCAGTACTGGTCTGGTTTCCGTCTGGGTCGCTATCGACTCACAATACCACGATGCAGTAATTGCACTAGATGATCCATCGCATATTGCTGCGCAGCCAATCAACGTAGAGGAATTTCATGAGACTGTAAAGAATACTGATTTACTTCCACGATTTATTTTGGATCTCAACTACCCTGCGATAGTAACATACGCGTGTATTGCTGGATTTATTGTTTTTGTTATCCGTGCATTTACTGCCGCCTAATAAGTATATATAGGCTCTCCCCTCAATTAGGGGGTAACGCTTTTCATCCGCCCTGTCGTCAGCGCGGTTGCATTCGTATATCCGGCTTCGTTTTGGGTTTTCGCCCTGGCCATTCTGTAGATCGCGTAGCGGGGGCCATCGATCACGATTGATTAGTGTTGTTATCGGCCTTGTTCCGCTGCAGGACTCGCTTGTTCCGACAGTGCTGTTGCTCACCAGTGAGCATTATTGTGGTTTCGAATTGATGGGTTCGAGGCGTATGTAAAACGCAAAAGAGCTGAGCCCGGATATTGTGCGAGAGCCGGAGGTCGAATCCAAATTCGATGCAGCATGAAGTTCGGTTTAGAGACCCTGCTCGGGCACCTGGCCGCGGCAATCTAACTTGACCTTGTTCCGACGATTTATCGTGCTGATTGAAATTCATTGAAGGCGGGTCAGGCCTTGCGGTTGATGTGATCTATTTGGGTTTTCGGCTGCAATTTGTGACATGGGTCTTAAAAATATTATTTTTTAGAAAATCAAGTGTGCCGCAAACTGTGAGCGATCTCACTTGGCGCCTTCTTATCCAAGTTGTTTCCGAAAACGGCCGCTGGTAGATTGGCTGAGGATTGTAATAATTTGTTTGTCTGCTATCGGGCTGGTTGTTCCGAGTTGGCGCATGCATGCGCGTTATTATTGCTCAACACTAATAATCTGGAGGAGTGACGGGAATATCTCTATGTAGATTATTTGGCTTGTTGATGTTAGTCGTTGCAAGTTCTGTTGCTTATGGGGAAGGCCAACTGTATTGCAATTGGCTTCAGGTTGATCCGGTAGGCGGTGTGCGCGGTCGAGGACGGCATCGGCCAGGGTTGGGGCGCCGGCAAGGTTGCGACTGCACCGAACGCTCAAGCCCGGGGTTTACTTGTTCCAGATAGGGCAGGAGCTTAAGTGGACGACATTGGCGTTGATGGTGACCTACTGGGTCTTTCGCAAACCCGCCGTTGATGCATGTAGGAGAGGCAGCCGATACGCTGACTAGGCGCGTCCGCCGTAACAGGCCAGACGCCGCGCAGTGAAGTGACAGCAGGCTGGCCCGCAGGGCGTCGGCTCTCTAGGTATGATTTTTCTCATGGCTGTGGTGCCGAATACGGCATCGGAAAATAGATGGGAAATTTATGCATGTGCTGATTATTGAGGACAACCCGGACATCATCGCGAACCTGTATGGCTATCTGGAACCGCTCGGCTATACGCTGGACGTGGCGCGTAACGGCAATGCTGGGGTCACCTGCGCGACGGGGGCCTTGCATGACGCGATCGTTCTCGATTTATCGTTGCCGGGCATGGATGGCGTGGAGGTATGCCGGCTGCTTCGCCGCGAGCACCGGCTGGCAACACCGATTCTGATGCTGAGCGCACGTGATACCGAGAGCGACAAAGTGACTGGTTTCGAAGTGGGTGCAGACGACTATCTGGTCAAACCCTATTCCCTCCCCGAACTGGATGCCCGTTTGAAGGCTTTGGTGCGTCGCTCGCGTAACGAGCATGTGCAAGCGCCCCTGACCTTCGGCGATCTGTGGCTGGATGCGAGTATCGGCCAGGCCTCGCGCGCCGGGCAGCTGCTCGATCTGACGCCTACGGGGTACAAAATTCTTGCTGCGTTGATGCGTGCCGCACCAGCGCTGATGACGCGCGAAGCTGTCGCGCGTGAGGTATGGGGCGATTGCCCGCCGGATAGCGATGCCTTGCGAACCCATATCCATACCTTGCGCCAGGTGCTTGATAAACCCTTTCACCAGCCAATGCTGCTGACTCTACCGGGTGTAGGCTATCGACTGGTGGTAGCCGGTGAGGCCTAGGTTTTCGCTCAAACAGCGCATTGCGCTCACCTACATCCTGTTGGCGGTCATAGTGGCCGGCGCCTTCAGCCTGGTTTCCTATATATCCGTGGCGATTATCGAGGAGCAGATAATCAACGCGCGGTTAACCCAGCTGGAAGGCAGGATGATCGACTTCCAGCAGAGCGGCCAACTGCCGGATATGTCACCCGACATGCGCATGCTGGTCGATGACGATATCCCGCTTGAACTGCAGAGATTACCCGCCGGTTTCCACGAGCTGATGCTCGGCAATCAACTGGTTCGCGTGCTGTTGCGCGATCAGGGTACTCGCCACTACGCCGTGGTGCAGCAGATCGGTGAGCTCGAGCATACGGAACTGGTAATCGTCCTGGATTTAGCCGTTGGCTTTGTCGCCAGTGTTTTGCTCGCTGCGGTACTCGGCGTGTTATGGGCCAAACGGATGATCGAACCGGTAGCGGCGCTTGCCGATGCGGTCGGTCGGAACGCTGACCCAAGCGATTTGCCTTCCCTGTCAGCGCAAGATGAAATCGGCGTTCTGGCGCGTGCCTTCGCCAAACGCACCGACGAATTGCAGCAATTTTTGCAGCGCGAGCAGCTGTTCACGGGCGACGTCAGTCATGAATTGCGCACACCGCTCACCATTATGTTGGGCGCAGCAGAGGTACTGGCTGCACAGCTGTCGAACAACCCGGCACAACTTGTCACTGTTGAGCGCATACGGCGCGTGGCGGCCGAAACCGCACAGCGAGTCAGCGCTCTACTCCTGCTTGCGCGCGCTCCAGAATCCCGCAATGCGCCGAGTATCGTCCTCAATGCAGTTATCGAGTCGGAAATGGATCGTTGCCGGCCGCTGCTGTATGGCAAGCCGGTCCAGTTCAAGTTGGTCTGCACTGAGCAAGTGTCGGCCCAAATACACCCCGAATTGGCCGGGATCATGATCGGCAATCTGCTGCACAACGCCTGCCGGCATACCGAGCAGGGCTTGATTCTGGTGCAGCTCGACGCGGATCGGTTGGTGATTGAGGACACGGGGTCGGGCATACCCCCGAAAGTGCGTGAGCGACTTTTCGAACGATTCGTCCACGGTGCCAACGTACCCGCACACGAAGGCATTGGTCTGGGCCTGTCGATTGTCAAACGTGTCGCTGATCATGTCGGCTGGGAGGTGCGCCTGGAAGTTCCGCAAACCGGGGGAACCCGTTTCGTTTTGACCTTTCCAACCCAGGCCGGCACGACTGGGGCTTGAGCATGCGCCTAAGGTCGGGCGCGTTGCCTGCACTGATGGCCAGTAAACAGCCAGTTGACTAGTCGGTACCCCCGCGTTGCGCGAGTCAAACACCTGCTGATTCAAGCGTTTGGCATCCTGCCTGCACCTTAACGCGATCTTAACGCCCGACTTCTTATGGTGCCGACTCCATCGATCAGACATTCACGAGGTAGAACCATGAAAAGAACAATGACTGCGGTTGGTATGTTGCTGTTTTCAAGTTTCGCATTTTCCAGTGATGGTGCTGCTTGGGACTATTCGGGCGACACCGGGCCTGATAATTGGGCAAAGCTGAGTCCCGAATACGGCGCATGCGCCGGGAGCAATCAGTCGCCTATCAACCTGACGGGCTTCATTGATGCCAAACTGAAACCCATCGTTTTCAACTATGACGCGGGCAGTTCGGAGATTCTCAATAACGGCCACACCGTGCAGATAAACACGCTGCCGGGCAGCAGCATCATGGTCGATGGCATCAAGTTCGAGCTGAAACAATTCCACTTCCACGTGCCGAGTGAAAACCAGATACGTGGCAAGTCGTACCCCATGGAGGCGCATCTGGTACATGCCGACAAGGATGGCCATCTGGCCGTTGTGGCGGTCATGGTTACCGAGGGCAAGGAGAACAAGGCACTGGCAAAAGCCTGGGCGCAATTGCCGGAGAAAGGCGAGAAGTCAGCCTTGTCGTCGGACATTTCCCCGCTGGAAATCTTGCCGTCCGATCGCGATTACTACCGCTTCAATGGCTCGCTGACCACACCGCCGTGTTCCGAGGGCGTGCGCTGGCTGGTAATGAAGCAGCCGATTTCAGCCTCCAAGGAACAGATCGATCAGTTTTTGCATGTGATTCATCATCACAACAACCGCCCGGTTCAGCCCGTCAATGCGCGTCCCGTATTGGAATAATCGGCATAACACCCCAGCGAAAGGTTAACTGGCGCCCGGCTCTCCTGTAGGAAAGACCGGGCGCCGTTTTTTGATCTCGGGGTGAGCTTTTCGCTGCCGCCTATACATTGCAGGCATCCCAGCATGGGGCGCGTATGCCGGCTGGAGATATGCGGCTCGGTTGCTTTGCCGGTCGCGGCCTCACCACGCGATCGCCCGACAGGTTCTGAGCGGTTGCCTGCCAGCCCAATCCCGGTGCTCAGCGTGGCTCCTGCGCCGGCAGGTGATTTAGATCGTCGGCATGGGCGTTGTCGGCCGTGCGCTGGCTGCGCAGTTTTTTCGCACGTTTCTCCAGTACCAGATACACCACGCAGGCCAGCGCCAGGGGCAGCAGGAAGTAGAGGACGCGGTAGCCGATCAAGGCTGCGAGCAGGGCACTTTGGGAAAACTGGTGTTGCAGCAGGGCTAGGAATACGGCTTCGATCACGCCCAGGCCCGCGGGGATATGCGCCATGGCGCTGGCCATGCTGCTGATCAGCAGTACGCTGAGGATCGATGGGAAATACGCCTGCTCGGGCAGCAGAATGTAGATCAGCAACGCCATCAGCGCCCAGTTGAGGGCGCCGAGCAGGGCCTGGATCAATGCAAGGCGCAGGCTCGGCAGGGTCAGCGGGTGCTTGCCTATGTGCCAGACCCGGCGCTTGCTCAGGCGGCAGGCGAGCAAGTAAACCGCCGTGGCAACCAGCAGGCCGAAGCCGATCACCTGCAGGCTGCTGGTGCCGAGCGACCAATCCGGCGGCAGGTCGATCAGGCGCATGGAAAACACCACGCCGGATATTGCGATATAGCCCAGCCAGTTGGTGATGAAGCTGAAGCTGAATATCTTGGTGATGACCGAAGTGCGCAGGCCAAGGCGCGAATACAGGCGATAGCGCAGGGCGATGCCGCCGAGCCAGGCGCCGATGTTCAGGTTGAAGGTGTAGCAGACGAACACCACCGGGATGATCTGCCTCGTCGGCAGGTTATGCCGGGTGTAGAAGCGCGCGAGCAGGTCGAAGCTGCAGTAGGTCGCATAACCGGCGATGCTCGCCAAGCTCGCCAGGGTCAGGGTCATGGCGTCGTAGGACTGCAGCGCGCTTTTCAGGTCCTGCCATTGCAGGTTTTTCACCAGCATAAACAGCAGCACCGGCATCAGCAGGAACAGCGCCAGGCTGAAACCGCGTCGTAGCCATTTCTTTCTTCTCGCCTTGCTGCCAGGCGAACTGCCGGTGATGTTCATGAAGTCTTCTCCCGGTCGAACTGCAAGGCCTGCTTCGGTGGCGTCTCATCGACCGGGGCGAGCAACTTGAGCCGTGGCGAGTGCGCCGGCAGCCAACCGGCGATCGCCGGGAAATGCCGCAGGAAGTGAAAGCTGAGAAAGATCAGCGGGACGCGCCACCAATAGCCGCGTTTGGCATGCTTGAGGGTGATGCGTTTGCAGGATTCGCGCGCCAGTTGCTGCAGGTGCTCGTAAAGCCGATGGTTGAAGCTGGCGTCGCGGATGATCAGGTTGGCTTCGAGATTCAACGACAGGCTCAGCGGGTCGAGGTTGCTCGAGCCCACTGTCGACCATTCGTGATCGACCAGTGCGACCTTGCCATGCAGCGGCCGCTCGCAATATTCGTAGATGGTCACACCGTCGCGCAGCAGGTAGTGGTACAGCAGGCGCGAACACAGGCGCACCAGCGGCATATCCGATTGGCCCTGCAGAATCAGGGTGACATGCACGCCGCGCCGGGCGGCATTGCGCAACTCGCGCAGCAGGCGGTAACCGGGAAAGAAATAGGCATTGGCCAGCAGCAGGCGGAAGCTCGCCGAGCGTATCGCGTGCAGGTAATGCTCTTCGATGTCCTTGGGGTGCTCTTCGTTATCGCGTATCGCCAGCAATATCCGCGCCTGGCCGGCAAAGCGGTTGATCGCGCCGGCCAGGCCCGTGTGCCGGGTACGTGCCAAGGTCGCCTGAGGGCTGTAGGTGAGCAGGCGTCGGCTGGCCTGGTGAATATCCGCGACTATCGGGCCGTAGACCCGTACCGCATAGTCCTGCTTGGACATCGGCCCGGACAGGCTGAGGTGGTCGGCGCTGAAATTGATCCCGCCGATAAACGCCACTTCGGCGTCGACCACCACGATCTTGCGGTGCAGCCGGCGAAACAGGTTGGTGCGCATGCCCAACAGTTTCGGCCTGGGGTCGAAGGCGCGAATCCTCACCCCGGCGCTGGCCATGGTGGCGATGAATTCGCGGGTCAGGTCGGAGGTGCCGTAACCGTCGACCATCACATCGACGTTGACCCCACGCTCGGCCGCGTCGATCAGGGCCTGCTGCAGTTCGCTGCCGACCTTGTCCTCGTAGATGATGAAGGTTTCCAGCAGTACCTCATGGCGCGCGCTGCGAATCGCCGCAAAGACGCTGGGGAAAAACTCCTCACCGTTGATCAGCAACTCGACCTCGTTGCCGTCTTTCCAGTTGTAACTCATATACGCACCTCCACAGCCAGCGGGGCATGGTCGGATAAATGGGACCATGGGCGCCGACTGAGGGCCTGGGGCTCATGGGTGGTGGCGTTGCGCACATAGATGCGGTCGAGGCAGAGCATTGGCCAGCGCGCCGGAAAACTTTTCGCCGGCGCGCCGAAGGCCTCGACGAAGGCTTCATGCATGCCATTGCGGGCGAGCAGGGCGTGCGCACGTTGGCGCCAGTCGTTGAAATCGCCGGCGACTATCACCGGGGCGTCCGCCGGCAGTTCGTCGAGCAGCTCGCCGAGCAACCTCAACTGCGCCAGGCGGTGCGACTCGCGCAGGCCCAGGTGTACGCAGATCGCATGCACTTCTCTGTGCCCGGGTACGCTCAGCCGCGAGTGCAGCAGGCCGCGCTGTTCGTGGCTGTCGACTGAAATATCGAGGTTGCGGTGCTCGCTGATCGGAAACTTCGAGAGCAGGGCGTTGCCATGGTCGCCGTCTGGGTAGACCGCATTGCGCCCATAGGAAAAGTCCGGCCAGATGGTGTCGGCGAGAAACTCGTAATGCGGCGTGCTGGGCCAGTTGCTGTAGCGTTTCGCATGGCGCTCGTGGTTGCCGTGCACCTCTTGCAGAAACACGATATCGGCCGCCGAGGCGCGCACCGCTTCGCGCAGCTCCGGCAGGATGAAGCGCCGGTTGAGGAAACTGAAGCCCTTGTGCGTGTTGAGTGTCAGCACACGCAGCGAATGCACCACGGTGGGCTGTTCGGCATTGGGCAGCACTGTCTTGTGCTGCTCGTTCTGGGATAGAAGGGTCAAAACTTTACTCCTTGCAGCGTTCCCGGTGTCGCGGGTAATTCATCGGCGAGGCCGAACCTCTCCAGCAATGCGCGGGCGTCGAAAGGCGCACGGACTTTGACGTCGTTGTCGAAGTAGCAATAAACGTCACGGGGGGTACTGCGGTAGTGGCGCGCCGGGCAGATCAAATGTGCGTCGTCGGGTTGCCTGCCGTTACGCCAGGCATCGATGCGCGCGTGCCAGTTATCCAGGGCGTGCGCCGAATAACCGCTTTCATAGAGTTTCTTATCGCCATGCAGGCGGATGTAGACGAAATCGCTGGTCAAATCCTCGCAATGCGGCCATTTACCGGCGGTGTCGGCCACCACCAGAGCCACGTGGAACTCCGCGAGCAAGTCGACGAATGCCGGGTCGAGGAAGCTCTCATGGCGAATTTCCACGACATGACGCAGTGTCCGGTTGTCCGTATCGCACCAATAGCCCGTGGTTTGCAGGCGTGCATCGCTGGCTTGCGCGCAGGCTTTGGCCTGGTTCAGGTCTTGCGGCAGCAAGGCGAGAAATTCGGCGAACAGGGCGGCGTCGAATTTGAAGCTGGGCGGGAACTGCCAAAGAACCGGCCCGAGCTTTTCGCGCAGATGGGACAAGCCGGAAGCGAAGAAATTGGCGATCGGCGTCTGCACATCGCGCAGACGCAATATATGGGTGATCAGGCGCGGCGCCTTGACGCTGAAGACGAACCCCTCTGGGGTGTCCGCGTACCAGCTGGCATAGCGCTCGGGGGATTGCAGCGCGTAGAACGAGCCGTTGATCTCGATGCTGTTCACCGTCCGCGAGGCGAAGCGCAGTTCGTTCTTTTGCACCAACCCCTTGGGGTAGAAATCCCCACGCCAGGGCGGGTAGCGCCAGCCGGAAATACCGATGCGTAGCTCGCTCATGGGCCTTACTCCAAACCGTTCAGGTTCGTTTGGCCGGCGATATGGAAGGTGGATCGCTGGCCGGGAACGACTCTTCGATGGCTTCGTCCAACAGCGCCTGTTCGTGTAGCAACTCTTCGTCGCCCGAGGCCGGGCTGTCGAAGCGTTGTGGATGCAGCTCGACCTTGATCCAGCCGCTTTCGCGGCGATCGAACGCCTCGAAGGCGGCAATCGCATCGCTCATGGGTTTGATTTGGGTGAGGATTTTCGCCGGATCGATGCGGCGGCTGAGGATCAACTCGATGAGTTTGGGGATGTACTTGCGGTGATGACAGTTGCCCATGTTGATCGTCAGGTTCTTGTTCATCGCCAAACCGATCGGGAAACCGTCGGCCAGCGGCGGGTAGACGCCGATGATCGACAGGGTGCCGGCCTTGGCCAACCCCTGTACGGCCCAGTGAAGGGCCTGGCTCGGGGCGTCGCCGGGGTGCCAGTTGGCGCCGTCGGGATGGGTGTGCGGCGCTACCCGTGCCATCTCGTCGCGAAAACGCCCCTGTTGCAGCGGGGCGTCATGCTCGCCCCGGGGATGTTCGGCATCCACGCCGACGGCATCGATGGCGCGGTCCACGCCGATGCCGCCGGTCAGGCGCAACAGGGTTTGCACCGGGTCTTCGCGGTCGAAGTCGATCACCTCGGCGCCTTGCTGGCGCGCCATACGCAGGCGGTCGGGCAAATGGTCGATGGCCAGCACCCGCGAGGCACCTAGCAGCAGCGCGCTGGCGATGGCGAACTGGCCGACCGGGCCGCAGCCGAACACCGCGACGGTGTCGCCAGGGGTGATTTCGGCCATTTCCGCGCCGAAGTAGCCGGTGGGGAAAATATCGGACAGCAGCACCGCCTGGTCGTCGCTGATCTCACTGGGCAATTTCACCAGGCCGATGTGGGCATAGGGGATGCGCGCTTTTTCGGCTTGCAGGCCATCGAAGCCGCCGCTCGCTTGCGGGCCGCCGAAGAACGCGGTGCCGGCTTGTTTGCCGTTCGGGTTGGCGACATCGCACTGGGCGTAGTAACCGGCGCGGCAGTAGGCGCAGTTGCCGCAGGCGATGGTGGAGCACACCACCACGCGGTCGCCAAGTTGCAGGTTGCGCACGTCCGCGCCCAGGGCTTCGACGATGCCGACGCCTTCGTGGCCGAGGATAGTGCCCTTGGCCATGCCGCTGAGGGTACCGCGGACCATGTGCAGATCGGTGCCGCAGATGGCGGTTGCGGTCAGCCGGACGATGGCATCGGTGGGCGCTTGTATCTCGGGATCGGCGACTTCATCGAGACGGATGTCGCCAACATCATGAAATACCACGGCTTTCATGTGGCTATCCTCCGTGAAGGGGCGGCAGGGGCATGCACGAGCCCGGTAGCGGGCGGTCGAATGGTGCTGGCAACATTGCCTGGCGAGCCATCCAACGACCCCATGGAATCTGTGTCGGCCAGCTCAGTGCGCTTTGGCCACGCCATGCAGCACGGTGGCGCTGGCCCGGTTGCTGTCACTGGCGGCAATATTGCCGAGGGAAACCACGCCGACCAAGCGCTTGTCGTGGTTCATCACCGGCAGGCGGCGGACTTGGTTGTCGGCCATGTTTTGCGCCACGTGCTGCACGTCCTCGTCGTCGAAGCAGTAGCGCACGCCCTGGCTCATCACTTCGCTGACCGGGGTGTCGCCGGGAAGGCCTTCGGCAACCGCACGGATGGTGATGTCGCGGTCGGTGATCACGCCGATCAAATGGTCCTGATCGTTGACCATCAAGGCGCCGCAATCGACTCGGGCCATGAGTGCCGCAGCTTCGTGAATACTCTGATCGGGCGTTACGGTTTGCACTCCTCGAGTCATGATGTCGCTGATTTTCATGATGAATTCCTCTATCGGTTACCCAAGGCGCGGTAACCGCGCCTACAAAAAATCAGACTGGGGTGGGCGGGGCCGGTTCAGAACTTTTTCCGCGTACGCCGGGTCAGGCGTCGCGCGGCAGCAGACCCTAGAGAAAGAACAGCTCGAACGGCTGCTGCCAGCGCTGCAGCATGGTCGGTGTCAGCTTGGGCGTGTACGCCGATGGGGGATCGCCATACAGCTGGCTGGCGAAGGCCTGTATGGCGTGGCGTTTGCGCGCCTGGGCATTGCGGTCGAGCGGCAGTTTGCGCGCCCGTTCCCAGGGGATTCTCGGGTCTTCTGGGCTGGCCCAGTGCCAGGTCCATATGGGCATCTCGTAAAAGGTCGCGCCCAGCTCCTCGCAGGCTTGCAGGCACGCCTGGGCCACGGCGTGGTGATCGCTGTGGCCGTCGCAACGCCAAGTGCTTACCACGACATCGGAGGGCTGCAGATACATCGATAGAAAGCGCTGCAATTCCTCTTCGTGTAGCGCCACCTCGGCATCCGAGAAGCCGCCGTGGACCCACTTCAGGGTGGTCAGCGATAACCCCAGGCGGCTCAGGGCTTCGGCGCTTTCCTGGGAACGGATGATGCCCATACGGCGCTGGCTGATGCGAGCGGCGGCGTTTCGGTCGGAGCTGCCGTTGGTCACGGAGATCAGCAGCATCGGCCGTTGCTCCTGGCAGAGCAACTGGAGCAAGCCACCACAGCCGAGTACCTCATCGGCGGGGTGGGTGGCGACTATTACCGCGCGCTTGCCCGTCGGCACCAGTTGCCGGCAACTGATCGGCGGCACGCCCGCCAACTGTCTGGACGCCTTCCAGGCTTGCAGCGAGGTGGTGCGGCCCAGCGGCAGATTGCGCCGGGTGGGCGGCTGCCAATGTGGCGGCGGAAGCGAGGCAGGCTGTTGGGTGCGGGTCATGGCTGACCCTCGCGCTGCAGCTCGAACAATAGCAGGGAGCGCCCGGTGACGGTGAACACGCTGCCGAAGGCAATGTGTTCCGAGCCGCGTAGCTGCGGCCGGTTGGTGTCGATCAAGCAGACCCAGCCAGTGCCCTGGGTTACTTCCGGTAAATGGAAGTTGACCACGTCGTGGTGCGCATTGACGATCAACAGCAAGGTGGCGTCGGCTCCGCTGCGGCGAATCCCGGTGGGTTGCGCGCGGCCATCCATAAGCATGCCGAGGCAGCGCGCGTGGCCATCGCGCCACTGCTCTTCGTTCATTTCGCGGCCACAGGGCGATAGCCAGGTGACGTCCTTGACGCCCAGTTCCTCGTTGTAGACACCGACCAGAAAACGCCCGCGGCGCAGCATCGGATAGGCTTTGCGCAGGCTGATCAGGCGCCGCGTGAAGGCCAGCAGCTCACGGCCTTCTTCGTCGAGGTTCCAGTCGATCCAACTCAGTTCGTTGTCCTGGCAGTAGACATTGTTGTTGCCTTGCTGGGTGCGGCCGAATTCGTCGCCGGCGAGCAGCATCGGCGTGCCCTGGGACAGCAGCAGGGTACTCAGCAGGTTGCGCATTTGGCGCAGGCGCAGGGTGCGGATTTCCGCGTCGTCGCTGGGCCCCTCGTGGCCGTGGTTCCAGGCCAGGTTGTTGTCGCTGCCGTCACGGTTGTCTTCGTCGTTGGCCTCGTTGTGTTTGTGGTTGTAGGACACCACATCGCGCAGGGTGAAGCCGTCGTGGGCGGTGACGAAATTCACCGAGGCATACGGCCGGCGGCCGCGCTGGTTGAACAGGTCGCCCGAGGCGGTGAGGCGGCTGGCCAGTTCGGCCAGTTGCCCCTCGTCGCCGCGCCAGAAGGCCCGCACGTTGTCCCGGAAGCGGTCGTTCCACTCCTTCCAGCCCGGAGGGAAACCGCCAACCTGATAACCGCCTGGGCCGCAGTCCCAGGGTTCGGCGATCAACTTGAGCTTGCTCAGTACCGGGTCCTGCCGGCAGGCCACGAGAAAACCGTGACGCTCGTCGAAGCCATGCGCGTGGCGCGCGAGAATGGTCGCCAGGTCGAAACGGAAACCGTCGACACCCATTTCCTCGGCCCAGTAGCGCAGTGAGTCGGTGACCATCTGCAACACGCAAGGGTGGCTGAGGTCGAGGGTGTTGCCGGTGCCCGAGTCGTTGATATAGAGGTGTTTGTCGTCGGGCACCAGGCGGTAGTAGGAGGCGTTGTCGATACCACGCATACACAGGGTAGGGCCCAGCTCGTTGCCTTCGGCGGTATGGTTGTAGACCACGTCGAGAATCAATTCGAGGCCGGCATCGTGCAGGTGCGCGACCATTTCCTTGAACTCGTTGATGTTGCCGCTGGCGAGGTAGGGTTCATGGGGTGCGAAGAAGGCGATGCTGTTGTAGCCCCAGTAGTTCTTCATGCCTTTTTCCAGCAGGTGCTGGTCGTCGAGAAAGCCATGAATGGGCAACAGTTCGATGCTGGACACGCCCAGCGATTTGACGTGTTGCAGCAGCTCGTTGTTCATCAGCCCGGCGAAGGTGCCGCGCAAATGTTCGGGTACCGCCGGATGGCGCATGCTGGTGCCACGCAGGTGCGCCTCGTAGATGATGGTGCTGTCCCAGGGGATGCGCGGCAGTTGCTGTCGGCCCCAGGTGAAGGCCGGGTCGATGACTTTCGATTTGGGCACGAAGGCGGCACTGTCGCGCGTATCGAAGCTCAGGTCCGCATCCGCCGACCCTATGGTGTAGCCATATAACGCCGGCGACCAGCGCAGCTGCCCGACCAGTTGCTTGGCATAGGGGTCGATCAGCAGCTTGTTGGGGTTGAAGCGGTGGCCGGCGTCCGGCTCGTAGGGGCCGTGCACGCGGTAGCCGTAGATCTGCCCCGGGTGGGCGTCGGGCAGGTAGCCGTGCCAGATCTCGTCGGTGTATTCGGGCAACTGGATGCGTTCGACTTCGGTTTTGCCCGTGCTGTCGAACAGGCAGAGTTCGACCATGGTGGCATGGGCGGAAAACAGGGCGAAATTGACCCCCAGACCATCCCAGGTCGCGCCCAGTGGAAACGGATACCCCTCGCTGATACGCGAGCGCTGTCGGATGTGCGTGGTAGGGCTTGAAGGCGCTCTGCTCATGCGGCGTACTCCTTATCGAGCCCCGGGGCGGGGCAAACTCATGCCGAGGGTTTCGGCGGTTTTGCGTCGGCTTTGCGCGTACTCGCCCGCGGCTTCTTCAGCAGCG
Organism: uncultured Pseudomonas sp.; assembly: GCA_966210435.1. Lineage (GTDB taxonomy): Bacteria > Pseudomonadota > Gammaproteobacteria > Pseudomonadales > Pseudomonadaceae > Aquipseudomonas. Next base: position 16,718 of record CBIHLF010000047.1, read on the forward strand.
CCGGCTTTTCCGCCGCGGCTTTACCCTGGGTCACGGATGGCACCTCACGAGGCTTGCTGACCTTGCGCGCCGGTGGGCTGGGCGGGCGTTCGCCCTGGGCCTCCGATTCGGCCAGCTTGCACGCCATCGACCAATGCCGTGCGGCCTGGCCCTCGGGTTTGCCCTCGGCCTCCCAGATCTGATAGGCGAAATCGCGGATGCGCTGCTCGTCGATGCTCATTGAGGTGACTCCTGGTGTGGGCTGGCGGCAAAAATGAGGTTTACGGGGAAATCCGCTAATACCTCGCTGAGTAAGATATGGCCCTCGACGGAGGTGACATGGGTGCTGGAGAAGTAACCCTTGAGGCGGCCGTCGAGCGGGATGGGCAACACCACGCGGGTATCGCCCCAGCGTTCCGGTGGTATGTGGGGGGCGGGATGATTGCCGAGCAAGGCGACGGTCAGGCGCGGCACGATGACGATCAGGTACTCGCCGCGAAAATGCCTGGCGAATGCCAGCACCCGCTCCGCATGTTCGCCGTTGACCGCAAGCGGCAGGTAATCGCCGAAGCGCACCAATGCCGAGTGCTCGGCGCGCAACGCCAGCACGCGGCTGATCAGGTGCTGCTTGATGCGGCCGTCGCTCCATTGGCGGATCAACTCGCTGTGCGCACGTGGCTGAGCGAGGGCGTTGATCCGTGTGGAGTAATCGACCTCGTTGCGGTTGTCCGGGTCCACCAGGCTCAAATCCCAGAACTCGGTGCCCTGGTAAAGGTCCGGAACCCCGGGGGTGGTCATCCGCAGCAGGCATTGGCCAAGGCTGTTGAGCGCCCCGGCCGGGGCGATCAGATGAGCCGCCGCGGCGATCTCGCCGCGCAGCTTGCGGCCCTCGGCGGAGCTGAGCAGCTGCTGGGCAAACACCTGGCAAGCGCTTTCATAAGCCGTATCGGGCTGGCTCCAGTTGCTGCGTAGCTTGGCTTCGCGTAGGGCCTTGCATTGCCATTGGTTGATGCGGCGCAGGTAGTGGTTCAGCCCCTGCTGATCGTCCAGGCCGAGGGTCGGCGGCCAGCTGCCGATCAGGGTCTGGTAGAGAATCAGTTCGTCGCCGCTGGACGGTGCAGATGTGCCGTCGAGGTCGCTGCGAAAATCCTTGGCCAACTCGCGCCATTGCTCGATCAGTTGGCCGAACCAGTCCGCCCGCTCGCTTATCACCGCGAGCCGCGCGCGCACGTCCTCGCCGCGCTTGTGGTCATGGGTGGCGGTGGTCAGCAGGTTATTCGGGAAGCGTGCGAAACGCTCGCTGCAGCAGCGGTGAAACGCCACCGGCGAGATGCTGAAGTAACCGGGATCGAAACCCACATCGCTACGCGACAGGAGTATCGCGGAGCGATAGAAGGCGGTGTCTTCGATGGACTTGGCGGCTGTGGGCGAGGTCAATTGCTGGAACCGCGCCAGGGTTTTCTGACGCAAGCGGCGGTAGGGGCCCGGCGGCAATTCATGCAGGGGTTGGCCGCCGAGCCAGTGGTCGAGCTGTTCGAGGATCGGCCACTCGGCTTCCGACAAGCTGGTGCGGGCACCGCTCATTGCCTGGTTGAAGTAGCGCCGGTCATCTTCGGAGCGCCCGCAGGCTCCGGCGTAGGTGCGATATACCGGGAAATGCGCGACCAACTCGAACAGTGCACGGCGAATCCCGCCCAGGGTCAGGTCGCGGGTGGCGATGTCGTCGCGCGCAATCTGCAGCAGATCCTGGGCAACGGTTTCGAGGTCGCCGGCCAGGCTGCTGCCCAGGATCTGCTGACGGGCTTCGTAGACCTCGTCGTGAAAGCTCGCCGAACGCCCGCTGATGTCGCTCCAGAGTGCGCACAACTGCAGCTCGCCGAGGGGATCGTGCTGCAGCAGCGAGACCTGGTTCATGAACTCGTAACCGGTGCTGCCATCGACGTTCCAATCGACAGGCAACTGTTCCTCCTCGCCAAGAATCTTCTCGACGAAGATGAAAAAGTGCTCGCCCGACAGAATCTCAGGACGTTTGTCGAGCAGGCCATCGACCCGCCTGCGCAGTTTGCGGCAATAGGCCCGCGGGTTGGCCAGGCCATCGATGTGGTCGATACGCAGGCCGTCGATCAGCCCGCGTTCGATCAGGTCGAATATTTTTGCATGGGTGGCCTCGAATACCTCGGTACGCTCCACGCGTAACCCACCCAGCTCGGTGATGTCGAAAAAACGCCGCCAGTTGATGTCATCGGCAGCGGTGCGCCAACTGGCCAGACGATAGTGCTGGCGTTCGAGCAGCCGGTGCAGGTTGTCCAGGCCGGTCTGGCTGACCGGCCGGAATAGCGTCAGGGCCAGGAAGATCGCCTCGGAAGCCTGCGCGCCCTGGCTCAGTTGGCTGAGCCTCTGGCGCAGCGCCTCGGCCTGTTGGCGAGCGCCCGGCGCCTGTTGCAGGGCGGCGAACTGCTGGCCAAGGGTTTTCAGCTCGGCGAATTCGCAACACCCGAGAATCTCCCCGTAGCTGCTGGGCGTCAGCGGGAAGCGATGTTCGTAGTGCTTGGCGAAGAACTGGCCGCTGTGCTTATCGAAGTGCAGTTCGATTTCTCCGCTGGCCAGGCAGTCGCCATAGTCGCTGCGCAGAAATGGCACCAGTAACTGGCCGTGGAGCAGCGGATCGGGCGACTGCCAATCGATATCGAAGAAGTTCGCATAAGGGCTCTGCATGCCCCATTCCAGTACATCGAGCCACCAGGGGTTGGCATCGCCGCCCACTGCCATGTGATTGGAGACGATGTCGAGGATCAGGCGCATGTTGCGCTTTCTCAGGGCCTCGACCAACCGCTCCAGCGCCGCCTCACCGCCCAACTCCGGGTTGATGCTGGTGGGGTCGACCACATCGTAGCCATGCATAGAGCCGGTGCGCGCGCTGAGCAACGGCGAGGCATACAGATGGGTGATGCCCATGCGCGAGAAGTAGTCCACCAGGGGCACCGCGTCATCCAGGGTGAAACCACGATGGAACTGCAGACGAGCGGTGGCGAGAAGCTCAGTCATGCTGTTGCTCCTCGCGGCATTGCAGCGTTTCACGCAGGCGTTTGAGCCGCTCGCTGGTCGTCGGCGTGAGGAGCATTTCCTGCACCGGGACAGTCCAGCGCCGGCGCCAGTTAGGGTGCTCGTCGCCGGGGCCGGGGAGGTTTGGCTGCTCCAGTTCGCCGAGGGCATCTTCCAGCGGCAACAGCACCAAAGGCGCCGGGGTGCTGGCGATATAGCCGACGCAGGCATCGATCTGTCGCTGCACGCGGCTTTCGCCATCGGGCAATTGGCCGTTGAGGTGCAGCGCCTGGAACAGGGCGGTTTTATCGCGCTCGCGCTGATGCTGATCGATCAGGCTTTGCTCGATACTCTCGTGGCCTGCGGCCTGACGCCATTCGATGTCGCGGCCGGTCAGCCAGCCGTGCATGGTCGGCAGGTCGTGCGTGGTGGTGGTCGCCAAGGCATCGTCGGGCCACGCCGCCGGGGGGATAAAACGCTCGTCGCGCTGTTCGAACTGCAGTACCCGCATGCCGAGGATCTGCCGTTGCGCCAGGGCCTTATGCAGGCCTTCGGGCACCGTGCCGAGGTCTTCGCCGATGATCAGCGCCTGTTTGCGCCAGGACTCCAGGCAAATCAGGCGCAGCAGTTCGGTGAACGGATAGTTGAGATAGGCACCGTCGCGCGATGAACTGCCTTCGGGGAACACCCAGAGCCGCTGCAAGCCCATGATGTGATCGATACGCAGGCCGCCGGCATGTGCGAGATTGGCCTGCAGCATTTCGATAAAGGCACGGTAACCCTGGCGTTTGAGGCCTTGCGGGGACAATGCCGAAAGCCCCCAGTCCTGCCCGGAGCGGTTGAGGATATCTGGTGGCGCGCCGACCTTGACGGTGTGCAGAAACTCCTCCTGACGCGCCCAACTCTGGCTGCCGGCACCATCCGCGCCGACCGCCAGGTCGGCAATCAGGCCGATTCGCATGCCCGCCGCGCAGGCCGTGTTGTGGGCACGGGCCAGGCAACGGCTGATCAGCCATTGGCCGAACAGATGAAAGTCGACCTCGTCGCGCTGGAGTCCGGCGAATTGCTGCACAGCCGGGTTCTCCGGGGCGCGGTACTGCTCCGGCCACTGCCGCCAATCGCCGCAAAGACCGCTGTTGAGCATGTGCGTTTGCAGCGCTTCGAAGCGGCAATGTTGCTGCAGCGCCTCGCCGCTCTCCTGAACGAAGCGCTGGAAGTCCTCGCGCAGCGATGCGGCGCAATCGTCGAATTGCGCATACAGCGTGCGCAACAGCTTTTGCCGTGCGCGTGCCACCGCCGGCCAATCGATCAGCGGCAATGCCTCGAGCCGCGCCCATTCGCTTTGCAGGCCGCTGGCCTGGAGTGCCGCGTTCACGGCCTGTTCGCCGAGAATCGCCGCGGGGGCGGCATACAGCGCATTGAACAGCAGGCGACTGGACGGCGAGTAGGGACTGTAGATCTGCGGGTTGGCGCTGAACATCGAGTGGGTCGGGCTGATGGCCAGGGCGTCGGCGCCTTGCTCCGCGGCGCTGCGCACGAGCATCTCCAGCGCCTGGGTATCGCCCAGGCCGCCATCGCCTGTGCGGCGCAACGAATAGAGCTGCGCGGTAAGCCCCCAGGCGCATGGTCGGCCGGTGATCTCGGCAACGCTGGGGCAGGTCGGCGGCGCGACCGCCAGGGTCAACTGCTGAGCGCCGACAAGCAGTTTGTGGTAACCGCAACGATCGATCGGGGGCAGGCGGGCGGCGTGATCGAGACGCCCGTCGATGCGTTCGTCGCCTTCGTAGATCAGCAGGAACGGCGTGTTGGCCTGAAAGTGCGCGCTCAGATCCAGCGCTTGCCGATGCTCCAGCGTCAACAGCGGTGGCAGGGGCGCATTGCGTTGCGTCTCTTCGAGCTGTGCCAGGCTGTCGGCCACCAGCCGGTCGTTGGCGGCCGGATGACCGAGGGCTTCGAGCAGGGCGCGCAGCGCGGGCTCGGCGACCCGCTGGGCACGACCATCGGCGTCGGTCCAGTCGACGTTGAGGCCCGCGGCCTGGGCCAAACGGGCCAATATTCGCTCACTCACGGTTGACTCTCCAGGCTCACGACAATACTGCGCGCGGCGAGATTGCCCTGGCGGTAGGTGTCTGGGTCCAGGCCTCGGCTGAACAGCAACCTGGCCTCGGGACTGATCGCTTCGCCCTGGACCGGCACCTGGCTGAGGTTCAGATCGATGCGCAGCAGGCTGTTGTCGTCCAGGCGCCAGACGGCCGCCAGCGCGCCTTCGGCGAACAGACTCACACGTTCGCTATGCACATCGGACAGGTGTGGCGTCAGGTGTTGGCGGCGTAGTTCGATCAGTTCCCGGTAATAGTCGCGCCAGGCTTGCTGGGCGGGCTGCAGCTCAGGGTTGAGGGCGACCTGGGAGGCGCTGAAGCTGCTCAGCGCGTTGGGATCGGGGATTTCCTCGCGGCGCTGCGGGTCGGCGAATTCGCGGAAATCGCGGAACTCGTTGCGGCGCCCCTCGCGCACGGCGCTGGCCAATGGCTCGCGGTAGTCGGTGAAATACAAAAAGGGTTGCTTGGCGCCCCAGTCCTCGCCCATGAACAGCAGCGGCACCATGGGGCACAGCAGCAGCAAGGCGATCGCTGTCTTCAGCGTGTCTTCGTCGACCAGTTCGATCAGGCGCTCGCCGAAGGCGCGATTGCCGACCTGGTCGTGGTTCTGCAGAAACAACACGAAGGCGGTGGAGGGCAGGTGCGTGCTGAGCTGTCCGCGTGGTTCGCCGCGCCGGTCGATCTGGCCCTGGAAGACGAAGCCTTCCGCGAGGCAGCGCAACAGCTTCTGCGTCGGGGCCTGGGCAAAGTCCGCGTAATAGCCTTGGCGCTCGCCGGTGAGCAGCACATGCAGGACGTTGTGGCCGTCGTCGTTCCATTGCGCGACGAAGCCTTGGTCCAGCAGGTTTGCGCTGTTGTCTTCGTTTTCCAGAATCAGGTGCACGTGGCGGTTGATGCTGACAGCGGCGTGTACGCGGTCGGCCAGTTCGAGCAGAAAATCCTGCTCGCTGATCGCGTGTACGGCATCCAGGCGCAGGCCGTCGATGCGGTAGTCGAGTACCCACATCAGCGCGTTTTCGATAAAGAAATCCCGCACCGGTTGGCGCCTAAAGTCGATTGCCGGCCCCCATGGGGTGTGCACATCCTCGCGGAAGAACCCGGACGCATATTCACCCAGGTAATTGCCCTCGGGGCCGAAGTGGTTGTAGACCACATCGACGAACACCATCAGACCGAGCGAGTGAGCCTTGTCGATCAGCTGTTTCAGTTCGTCGGGAGTGCCGTAGGCGCTGGACGGGGCGAAGGGCAGCACGCCGTCGTAGCCCCAATTGCGTCGCCCGGGGAATTCGCCCAGAGGCATCAGTTCGATCGCGCTGATGCCGAGCTCGACCAGCCTCGGCAAAAAGGCTTCGACGGCTGCGAAACCGCCGAACAGCCCCACATGCAATTCGTAGATCACCGCCTCATGCCAGGGGCGACCTCGCCAGTGCGGTACCCGCCAGCGATATGCCTGCTGGTCGGTCACCCGGCTGGGGCCCAGCACCCCCTCGATCTGCGCGCGTGATGCCGGGTCCGGGACCAGCAGGTGTTGATCGATAAGGAATCGGTAGCGGGTTCCCGGCGGACAATCGATATGCACGCTAAACCAGCCGTCATCCTCGGCCAGCAGAGGCTGGGGCAGCCCGTCGCTGAGCACCACGGCGACCTGTTCGGCATCCGGCGCCCACAGGGCAAAACGGGTGCTGCGGTCTGGTTCCAGACGGGCGCCGTGCTTGAACTCTACAGGGGGGATCAAGCTGCGCCCCCTGCCTGCAGCCGCGTTGGCTCCAGGCCCGAATGGCGCAGCGTGAGATCCCGGTAGAGCTGGTCATAGGGCTGCGCGGCCTGGTGCCAGTAGCGTGGCGAGGCCATTGCCCGGCAGCGCATGGCGTTGAGCAGTTCAGGGTGTTGAAACACCTGGAATGCGCGCTGAATCGCCTGCAGGTAGCTGCTGCGATCAGGCTCCTGAAACAGAAAGCCGCTTACCCCATCTTCGATCGAGTCCGCCAGCCCGCCGGTGCGCCGGGCAATCGGCAGCGAGCCGAAGCGTTGCGCATACATCTGACTGAGACCGCACGGCTCGAATCGCGAGGGCATCAGCAAAAAGTCGCTGGCGGCGAAGATACGTCGCGCATCGGTCTCGTTGAAGCCGATATGGACGCCGATGCGTCCGCAATGGCGCTGGGCCAGGGCACTCAGGGTCGCTTCCAGCGCCGGTTCGCCGCGGCCGATGACGGCCAGGCGGCCACCGGCCTCGACGATGGCTTCGGCAACTTCCAGGGTCAGGTCGATACCTTTTTGCTCCACCAGACGCGAAACCACCGCGAACAGCGGACCTGGGCCCGCCTGCAAACCGAGGAAGCCCTCGACATAGGCGGCGTTGGCGCGCTTGCCTGACCAGTGCTGCGCGCTGAAGCCTTCGACCAGGTGCGGGTCGACGGCTGGGTCCCAGCTGGCATCGATGCCGTTGACGATGCCGCTCAGGCGGCCTTCGGCGACGGCCCGGCGCAACAGTCCCTCGAGTCCGCAGCCGAAGCTCGGGGTGGTGATCTCGCGAGCGTAGGTCTGGCTGACGGTGGTGATATGGCTGGCATAGGCGATGCCGGCTTTCATGTACGACAGCTTGCCGTAGAACTCCATATTCGCTGCCGCGCCGTTCAGGGCCTCGGGGGGCAAGCCCAGCTCGGGCGAACAGTGCGGTGCGCACAGGCCCTGGTATGCCAGGTTGTGGATGGTGAAAACGCTCGGTGTGCGCAGGCCTCGCCAGGCCATATAGGCGGGAGTCAGCCCGCTCGGCCAGTCGTTGGCGTGTACCAGCTCCGGGCGCCAGCTCATTCCAGCATTGCCGGCGGCGATTTCCGCCGCCGCCAGCCCGAGGCGGGCGAAGCGGATATGGTTGTCCGGCCAGTCGCGATTTTCTTCGTTGGTGTATGGCGAGCCTTCACGCTCGTAGAGTACGGGGCAGAGAATCACATAGACGATCAGGCCATCGCTCAGGTCCATCCGCCCGATGCGGCACGCGGGCAAGGCGGCGTGGCCGGCTACGCGCCCGATGATACGGATCGGATTACCGCTTGCCAGCACCTGGGGATAGCCGGGAATCAGTACGCGAATGTCGTGGTGCGCGGAGAGCGCTCTGGGCAGGGCTGCGGACACATCGCCGAGCCCGCCGATCTTCACCAGATCGGCGAATTCGGACGTTACATAGAGGATTTTTTTCTTGTCGTTACCGAATTTGCTGCTGAGTTCCAACAGCGGGGTTCTCGCTGCGACATCGTCCAGGTCGTGCAACTGAGCCGGAGCTCCAAGATTTCCCATACCATCCTCCGGTGATGCGTTTTGGCAGGGCAAAACGACCCCGCACATTCGGTGCAAACGATTAAGCGACTCCCTGGTTTGCAAGCTGATGTAGACGCTGCGCAGATGAAGCCTCCGAAAATCCAGACCGGTTGCGGATTTAGAAAGTTTCACCTTTTTGCCATGCGATCGCCGTTTGCGCGGCTCTGGGAAAAGCCTTTGAACCCAACGCGGTGAATCCCTTCTAAGAAGGCGGCGGGTGATTTCAGGGTGTTTGAAACAGGTGGTGAACAGGTGCGAATGCATGGCATCGATCAGGTGGCCGACTTTCTTCAACGGCATGACTTGCTGCTGACCACTGCGGAGTCGGCTACGGCGGGGCTTATCGCCGCCATGCTGGCCGACGTTCCCGGCTGCGCCAGGGTGCTGGACTGCGGCTTCGTGACCTATTCGGTCGACGCAAAGAAATCCATGCTGGGAGTCGGTGCGCAGATCATCGAGAACTTTGGCTTGACCAGCGAGCAGGTGGCCAGCGAAATGGCGCAGGGCGCGCTACAACGGAGTCGAGCGAATATCGCATTGGCCAACACCGGAATGGCTGCGGCGGACAACGAACTGGATGGGGTGATGTGTTTCGCCTGTGCGGCGCGGATCGATGGGCAGGTTCGTGTGGTCTGCGAGACGCATCGTTTCCCCGGCGGGCGCAACGAGGTCAGGACTGCAGCGGCGCAGCACGCCCTGTTGCGCCTGCCTCATTACTATCAGCGGTTGAAACGGGAGCATCCGACTACCGACCGCTGCCCATCAATCGATTAGAACGACCAGTTAGGCTTGATGATCTCTATGCTCAATCCGCTACCCATGCCATGAAACAATTCCTGGGCGAATTCGGTGTAGAGCGAGCTTTCCGCTTGCTGGCATTCCAACACCAACCAGGTGATGCCGGCGGCCTCGGAGGGTTGTGCGGCGGGGTTGTCGCAGCCATCCGCGCAGTCCCCATGGGTGGCGCTCATCTGCGTCCGGCAATTGTCGTAGCCAGGCGTAGCCTGGTAGCCCGCACTGAAATTATTGAGATGGGGAAACAGACCGATCTGCTGTTCGAGTTCGGAGCTCGCAAGCCGTTGGTGATACAGCGTGATGGCGCCGGCCAGGGTGGTCGCGCTGATCAATGCGACCAGGCCACAGAGGAGGATGCTGAGGCGTCGTTCCTGATCGCTCCAGTGCCATGAGCCAAACAAAAGCCTAGTGGTAATGTCCATATTTCTCTCCTGCCATGAGAGCAGCTAGCCAATGCGTACCGATAGTACTTCGGTGATCCATCGTGATAGCGGTGTTTCCGTGAATCGACCCCTTGCAATAAACCACACGGCAGGTATGTCAATCGAATTTGTCTTGCGCCCTGGTGATCCATAGTTGCGAGCCTTTGGTTTTAAGCAGAGGCTTCTTCGAATATGTGGGCAGCGCTTCCTTGTTATGCGGCTGAATCGCCACACTGCTAGACAATGCGCCATCTTCGCTGAATAGATCAAGTTTTATTAAGCGCACAACCTCTTCCAAAGTGAGACTTAGATCAATTACTCGCTTGAATTGTGCGCCGTTGGCCAGGGAGATGGCCAGTACCCGGCTACCGTCTGGCCGGCCCGTGCTTGACACATCGCAATCGCAAAGGTTGCTCAAGATAACGTCCAGTTCTGTTGTCATTCGTCCCTGCCTCACGCTGTGTAAGCCTGAAAATAGCTGTAAAAAAGCTGAGATAAACAGCATGCCGACAAACGGCATTTATGATGATTAAAGTGCCACTATTCTGCAGTCTGTATATATATTGCAGTGGTCATGTACAGCTTCCGTACAGCTATCTTGCCGGGTTTATATTGTATGCACATAGAGAGTTCTACATGCATCACTAAAGTTCGGCCGCCGGGCAATATGTTTGCTGGATATAAAGTTCTTTTATAAGTAGTTAACTTTAATATGCACTACCGATTTCATTCGGCAATGGCTGGCCAGCCGTCGCCGACTGCGGGGCGGGGCGAGTGTTATTTGGACAAGATGGGGTCATAAATACCCTGAATACAGGGTGCCAAATACCCTGTTGCGCCCTGGGTGATTGATAAATCGAGGGTTTTCGGGTTGGCACGACTTGTGGATATCACCTATCAATAGGCTGGATCGAGTCCGCTGGGTCTGTCCCGTGCCGATATCCTTCGGGTGCTTCGGCCCGTACGCTGCATTAAGCCGGTCGCTAAAAGGAGTGCCACCCATGCAAGTGCTTGACCGCCGCAAGGCGCTATCGATTCATCCGCTATGGCGATTGGGGTTCCGGCCTTTGTTTCTCGGCGCCAGCCTGTTCGCTTGCTTGGCTGTGCCGCTGTGGCTGGCGGCCTTTAGCGGTTGGCTGGGTAACTGGGAGCCGGCAGGTGGCTGGTTGGTGTGGCACCGGCACGAGCTGCTGTTCGGTTTTGGCCTGGCCGTAATCGCCGGCTTTCTGCTATCCGCGGTGCAAACCTGGACCGGGCGGCCTGGGCTGCAGGGTCGTCCTCTGCTGCTATTGGGGGGCGTCTGGCTGCTGGCGCGGCTGGCCTGGCTGAGCGACCTGGCGCCGCCGTTGCTGAGCGTGCTGGAGCTGGCTTTCCCGCTGGCGTTGGCGGCCGTCATGGCACGCACGCTGTGGCTGGTGCGGCAAAAGCGTAATTATCCGGTGGTGGCGCTGTTGCTGCTTTTGACTGCGGTCGATGGTTTGTCGTTGGTCGGCCTGGCGAATGCCGATCAGGAACTGCAACGCCAGGCGGTCTTGGCCGGCGTCTGGCTGGTGGCGGCGATGATGGGATTGATCGGCGGACGGGTGATTCCCTTCTTCACCCAGCGTGGCCTGGGTCGGGTCAACGCCGTGCAGCCCTGGCCGTGGCTCGATTGGCTGTTGCTGCTCGGCTCCGCGGCGGTTGCGTTGCTCTATGCGGCAGGTATCGCGCTGCAGGCCGGCGCAGTGGTCGGCATTCTCTTCGCGTTGCTGGCGCTCGGTCATGGCCTGCGCCTGGGGCGTTGGTACGACGCCGGCATTTGGCGCGTGCCGTTGCTCTGGTCGCTGCACCTGGCATACGCCTGGCTTGCCATTGCTTGCCTGGGCATGGCGTTGTGGCACTTCGGGTTATTGAGCAGCCCGAGTCAGCCGCTTCACGCGTTGACCGTCGGCGCCATGGGTGGGTTGATTCTGGCGATGATCGCTCGGGTCAGCCTGGGGCACACCGGACGTACGCTCACTCCACCGGCAGGGATGAACCTGGCGTTTATCCTGCTGAACCTGGGGGCGCTGAGCCGAGTTGGACTGATCGAGATCTGGCCGCTCTGGGGGCTGTGGCTGGCGGCAGTTTGCTGGGCGTTGGCATTCGCCCTGTTTGCCTGGCGCTACGGCCCGATGCTGTGCGGTGCGCGGGTCGATGGGCACCCGGGCTAACCGGGCCTTTCTTCAGCCGCGTAGCCCGGATGCAATCCGGGAGCGATTATGCAGGCGTCAGAATTCCCCGGATTTCATCCGGGCTACAGAAAAATGCTGCTCACTTGGCATAGTGGACAGTATTGCGGGCCAAGCGGGCAGTGAATTGGGGATGGCCACACCCTTTGCGTCTGCGCTTGGCCTAGGGTTGGTTGTCTCTGAGGAGTGATGCGTCGGGCGCTGGACAGGGCTTCGCCATCTGCATGCCCGCGGCGGACAAGGCTCTGCCATCTCTTCCCTACCAACGCGCGCTGCGTAGTCCGCAATCCGGGAACAACCTGCATCCCGGATTGCACCAAAGGCCTATTCGGGACTCGACTGCGGCTTCAACGCATTGACGAACAGCACGTTGTTCTCCAGGTGAATGTGTTGCATCAGGTCGCTGTGCAGTTCCTGCAGCCCGCGGTACAGCGCGCGCCAGGTATTGCAGGCATCCTCCGGCGGAGTGATGTGCGCGGTAAGGCCGCGCAGGCGGTCCAGGGCCGCGCCGTGGTGGTCGTGTTCGAAGCGCATGACCGAGATCGGCCCAGCGGCTTGTCTGCCGAACCCTTCCAGCAGCATGGGGAAGAGGATCTGCTCCTCCTTGAGCATATGGCTCTCGAGTTCCTGCTGCATATCGCGCAGGTGATCCGCCAGGCCATTGGGGCAATCACGACGTTCGCCATGCACCTGCTCTACGCGGCTGGCCAGGCGAATCAGCTCCGGCAGTTGTTCGCGGTGTACGGCATGGTAGCGACTGAGGATATGGGCGATCAGCAGATGGTCGGGCTCCAGCCGCCAATCGTGCGCCGCACCTTTGTGCACGTGCAAAGCATCCAGTTCAGCGGCTATTTTTTCCGGCTCCAGGCCGCGGCGCGTGGCGGCTTCGCGCAGGCTTTGCTGGCCGCCGCAGCAGAAGTCCAGGTTGAAGGTGTGGAACAGGCGCGTGGCGCCGGGAATGTCGCAGGCGAGGTTGCCGAGGGTTTGTTCCAGCAAATGATTGTGCATGGTGGTGTTCCTTGGGCGTTGAAAATCGGTTAATCGACCGAGAGTTGATCGGTGTCATTGGTCGATAGCAGCACTCGTGCCATGCTCAAGTTATTGAAAATGCGTGATTATTTTTGTGGCGTGGTTGATAAGACCCTGATTTGAAAGGGTTTTAACCACCAATTCGGGGTGATAAATACCATGCTGGAAGCCAGCCTTCTCGCCGACCTGACTGTCGAACTGGCCAATGCCGTGCGCCTGCAGCGCCTGGTGCATACGCTGCGCGAGCACTTCGCTTGCGGCGCGGTTGGCCTGCTGCGCCTGGACGGCGACAGCCTGCGCCCGGTGGCCGCGTCCGGCCTGGTGCACGAGGCCCTCGGCCGGCGTTTCGTGATCGCCCAGCACCCGCGACTGGCGGCCATCATGGCGACTCGCGAACCCACCTGGTTCGAGCCGGACAGCCGGCTGCCGGACCCCTACGACGGCCTGCTCGACAACCATGTCGGCGAGCCCTTGCCGGTGCACGATTGCATGGGCGTGAGCCTCTATGTCGAGGGCCAGTTATGGGGCGCGCTGACCCTCGACGCCTTGCATGCCGATACCTTCGGCAGCGCTGCCCGGCGTGATCTGCAGCGCTACAGCCTGATGGTCGAAGCGGCGATCCGGGTGACGCGTCTGGAGCAGGAAAATCGCGGTCTGCGCCTGTCGCGCAGTGCCCTGCAAAGCGCCCCGATGCCGCTCGAGAACAGCGAGATCCTCGGCCAGAGCCAGGCCATACGCCAGTTGCTGGGGGAGCTGGAAGTGGTCGCCGATTCGGAACTGCCGGTGCTGCTGCTGGGCGAAACCGGGGTCGGCAAAGAACTGTTCGCCCGCCATTTGCACAGCCTGTCGCGGCGGCGCAACAAGCCGCTGATTCAGGTGAATTGCGCGGCGCTGCCGGAGTCCCTGGCCGAGAGCGAACTGTTCGGCCATGTCAAAGGCGCCTTTTCCGGCGCCACCACCGACCGCCCCGGACGTTTCGATGCGGCCAACGGTGGCACCCTGTTGCTCGACGAAGTCGGCGAATTGCCTCTGAGCGTGCAGGCCAAGCTGTTGCGCACCTTGCAGAACGGCGAAATTCAACGCCTGGGCGCGGACAAGCCGCTGCACGTCGACGTGCGGATCATCGCCGCGACCAACCGGCACCTGCCGGACAGCATTCGCGACGGGCATTTCCGCGCCGATCTCTATCACCGGTTGTCGGTGTATCCGGTGCCGATTCCGCCATTGCGCGAGCGCGGCAACGATGTACTGATGCTCGCCGGGCACTTCCTCGAACTCAATCGCGCGCGCCTGGGCCTGCGCAGCATGCGCCTGTCGCCCGCGGCGGAGCGGGCCTTGCTGGCCTACCCATGGCCGGGCAACGTGCGCGAACTGGAGCATGTGATCAGCCGCGCCGCGCTGAAGCTGCTCAGCCGTGGCGCCAGCCGCACGCAGATACTCAGCCTGGAACCGGAACTGCTCGACCTCGACAGCTCAACCCGTCAGGGTGTGGCGGCGGACGCTGTAGCGGCCCTCGACCCGGCACCGGCCGCGGTCTGTTCGATGCGCGAAGCGGTGGAGGCCTGCCAGCGGCGCAGCATCGTTCAGGCCCTGGAAGCCTGTGCCGACAATTGGGCCAGCGCGGCGCGCCTGCTCGACCTCGACCCGAGCAACCTGCACAAGCTGGCGCGCCGCCTGGGCTTGAAGTAGGCCGGCCCCAGGGCAAGTTGACGCAGGTCAAGGTGCTTTTGCGCGAACCCCCGGACACTGTAGCCATGTGCTCATGCCGGGGGAGAGTAGATGTTCGAAACCATCGACTGGGACAGCGAACCGCTCAACCGCTATGCCCATGGCGGTTTCAGCTACGGCGGCTATCCCGATAGCGGTACCTTCCATCAACGGGTCGGTTCGCTGGATCTGCTGCGCGCCTTGCGTAGCAGTCGACAGGCGCAGCGGCCGCTGTCCCTGGCCGTGCGCCTGCCCAGCCGGCGTACGCTCGGCCACGGCCATGAGGACGGCTTGGCCGATGCGGTCGGCGTTTACTTGCAGCGACTACAGCGCGAAATCGACCTGATTGGTTGCCACCTGGGGCCGCAGCAACGCGTCGAGCAGTTTCATCTGGCTGGCGCCAATGTGCTCGACGCCGACGCGCTGCGGCGGCTGATGGCGCATCTGCGCAAGCGCTTCAGCCTGCTGGATTACGACTCCGGTGATTACGCCATCGAGATTGAGCAGGCACACACCAGTTGGGCGACCATGGGCCTGCTGCGCGAACTGGGTTTCAACCACGTCAGTATCGGCGTGGCGGACGCGGATAGCAGCGGCGACGGGGCGATCGCGTTGCAGAATCCTCGGCAGATCCGTTCGCTGATCGATGCCGCGCGGGCCTTGCACTATCGCTCGGTGAACATCGAACTGGGCTACGGCCGCGCCTGGCAAACCAGGGCCAGTTTCGCCCGCAAGGTCGCCGCCATCGTCGAGTTGCAGCCGGGCAGGGTGACCCTGTTCGACTATGCCGAGCCGCCGCTGCGCTATCGGCCGCAGCGGCGCTTTTCCACGCGGGGCTTGTCCAGTCGCGAGGATAAGGCGGCGATGCGTCGTCTTGGCGTCGAGCAACTGAGTCTCGCCGGTTACCGCTATATCGGCACCGGGCTGTTCGTGCTGCCCGAGGATGACCTGGCAGTTGCCCAGGAAAACGGCCGCCTGCGGCGCACCTGTCAGGGCTTCAGCCAGCACCTCGACTGCGACCAGATCGGCCTCGGCGTGGCCGCGATCAGCCAGGTCGGCGACCTTTACGCGCAGAACAGCCGCGACCTGCAGCGCTATCAGCGGCAACTGGAAATGGGCCAGCTGGCGACCAGCCGTGGCTTGCGTTGTGGTTTCGACGACCGCCTGCGGCGGGCGCTGGTCGATAGCCTGATGTGTAACTTTGCCGTGGACATCGGCGCCATCGAAGCGCGCTTCGGCGTGTGCCTGCACGATTATTTCGCCTCGGCCTGGCCGTTGCTCGAACAGATGGCCCACGACGGCCTGCTGACGCTCAGCCGCGAGCGCATCGAGCTTTCCGCCATCGGCCGGCTGAGCATGGGCGCGGTGTGCAAAGCCTTCGAACACCAGCTCGCCGTGCCGCATCGCGCGGGCCTGCAGCAACCCGAGCGCTGAGCCTGCGCGACAGCGAATACCATCGTGGGCCCGTGGGAGGGGCTTTAGCCGCGATTGTCGCCATTGAAACTCGCCGCTAAAGCGCCTCCCACGGGTTCCGTCTGATCGCCCTCGGATGGGGCGCGCCGCCCGTAGGATGGGTTAGCCGCCAACCTGGTATTCAGGTAGGTCATCAATCCATGCGCGGCGTAACCCATCATGGCGCACCGCGAATGCCGCTGTCGGACGTGGGAGGGGCTTTAGCCGCGATTGCCACCGTTGAAAACTCACCGCCAAAGCGCTTCCCACAGGTTTCGGTTGATCTCGTCGTTTCGGTCGGCGCCCGCGACCTTGCGTCGCAGCAGCGGCTAAACCCGCTGCGCCGGGGCTCGCGGCCTCTTGGCGCAAGGGCATACCTCCAACGAGGAATAGGCTGCGCCGGGGCGCCGATGCAGTCTGCCGACACACCCAATGGAGGCTTTGCGCATGGCTCATTTATCGAGTGCCGATTTCCAATCGTTGCGTATCGCGGTATTGACCGTTAGCGACACCCGCAGCCTGGCGACCGATACGTCCGGGCAGACCTTGATCGACGGCCTGGAGGCCGCCGGTCATGCCCTCGTCGAGCGTGCCCTGGTAATCGACGACATCTGGCAGATCCGCGCCCAGCTCTGCGCCTGGATCGCCGACCCTCTGGTGCAGGTGGTGCTGATCACCGGCGGCACCGGTTTCACCGCCCGCGACAATACACCGCAAGCGGTGGCGCCATTGCTGGACAAACAGGTCGATGGCTTCGGCGAGCTGTTCCGCCAGGTCTCCCTGGTGGAGATCGGCACCTCCAGCCTGCAATCGCGCGCCCTGGCCGGGATCAGCAACGGCGTATTGATCTGCTGCTTGCCCGGCTCGCCAAACGCCTGCCGCACGGCCTGGCAAAAGATCCTTTGCGAACAGTTGGACAGCCGTACCGGCCCGTGCAATTTCGTCGTTCACCTAAAACGTCTGGCCGATCAGCCGCAGGTGCAACTCTGCGGAGCCCGCTCATGAGTGCCTGCGATTGCGCTGGCGACGCGCTGCGCCCGGTCGATGAGGCGATTGCCGAGCTGTTGGCGCGCGCGCCGGCTCCGCCACCAGTGGAATACGTCGCCGTCGGCAAGGCGCTCGGCCGGGTGCTGGCCGAGTCGTTGCGTGCGCCATTCGAGGTGCCGGCCTGGGATAACAGTGCCATGGACGGTTACGCCCTGCGCGCCGCCGACTTGCCCGCCGAGGGCGGCTACCTGCCATTGGCCGGACGTATCGCCGCCGGCGATGCGGCGAGCCAGGCGCTGCCGGCCGGGCATGCCGTACGCATTTTCACCGGCGCGCCGCTGCCACCCGGTGCCGACACCGTGGTGGCCCAGGAACACTGCCGGCTGGAAGGCGGACAGCTGTGGCTACCGCCGGTGAAAGGCGGCGAGCATGTGCGCAAACGGGGCGAGGAGGTGGCCGCCGGCACTTTGGTGCTGGCCGCGGGGCAACGTCTGCGCGCTCAGGAACTCGGGTTGCTGGCGAGTTTCGGCATCGCGCGGGTGGCGGTCTATCGGCGCTTGCGCGTCGGTTTGCTGAGCAGCGGCAACGAGCTGCGCGAGCCGGGCGAAGCGCTGCAACCCGGGCAGATCCATAACGCCAATCGCTACAGCCTGGCCGGCGTGCTGCAGAGCCTGGGGCTGGAGGTGCACGACTACGAAATCATGGCCGACGAGTTGGCCGCCAGCCGCGATGCGCTGAGCCTGGCGGCGTCCGAATGGGACCTGCTGATCACTTCGGGCGGGGTTTCGGTCGGCGAGGAGGATCACCTCAAACAGGCGATCCGCGAACTCGGCGAGCTGCACCTGTGGCGCCTGGCGATTCAGCCGGGCAAACCCCTGGCCTTCGGCTCGGTGGGCGGCAAACCCTGGATCGGCTTGCCGGGCAACCCGGCGGCGGCCTTGATTACCGCCCTGGTGGTGGCGCGACCGTTTTTGCTGCGCGCCCAGGGTTGCCTGAGTGTGCTGCCCCAGCCGCTGCGCATGCCGGCCGGGTTCGCCTGGACCAAGCCCAATGCGCGCCGGCAATACCTGCGCGCGCGGTTGCAGGAGCAGGACGGCCAACTGCGCGTGTGCCTGCACCCGCAGCAGGGTTCGGCGATGCTCACGTCCGCCTGTTGGGCCGATGGCCTGGCGGTTGTCGATGTGGGCCAGACGCTGGAGCAGGGCGAGCTGCTCGATTACCTGCCGTTTGGCGAGTTGCTGCGCTGAGTGTTGCGGGAGCGCCGCCCGGCCCCTCCGACAAATATCACTGGGATGCCGAGCCTGGCTCCTACAGGTAAAACGGCGTGGCCGCGGGGCTTGTTGACCCCGATCAAGGCAGCCTCGCGGGTAAATCCCTAGAGTCCTAATTCTTTGCCCCGGTACGGAGTTTCCATGCAACTGATTTGCCCGGCAGGCAGCTTGCCTGCGCTCAAGGCCGCGGTTCGGCAGGGCGCCGACGCGGTTTACGTGGGGTTTCGCGACGACACCAATGCGCGGCATTTCGCCGGCCTGAACCTCGACGACAAGCAACTGGAAAGCGGCTTGCAACTGATCCGTCAGCAGGGCCGACAGCTGTATGTGGCGGTCAACACCTATGCCCAGCCCGATGGTTGGGTTCGCTGGCAGCGCGCGGTCGATCAGGCCGCGGACCTCGGCGTGGATGCGCTGATCGCCGCCGATCCGGGCGTGCTGGCTTATGCCAGCCGCAAGTACCCGAACCTCAACCTGCACCTGTCGGTGCAAGGCTCGGCGACCAATGCCGCTGCGCTGAAGCTCTACCAGCAGCGCTATGGCATCCGCCGCGCGGTGCTGCCGCGGGTACTGTCGCTGGCCCAGGTGCGCCAGGTGGCGGACAAGAGCACGGTGCCGATCGAGGTCTTCGCCTTCGGCAGCCTGTGCATCATGGCCGAGGGGCGCTGCCATCTGTCGTCCTACCTCACCGGCGAGTCGCCCAACCTCTGCGGCGTCTGCTCCCCGGCCAAGGCGGTACGTTGGCAGGAGGACGCCGAGGGACTGACCTCACGTCTCAACGGCGTGCTGATCGACCGCTACGGCAAGGACGAACCGGCCGGCTACCCGACCCTGTGCAAAGGCCGTTTTCTGGTCGACGGGCAACGTTTCCATGCGCTGGAAGAACCCACCAGCCTGAACACCCTGGACCTGATCCCGCAGCTCGCCGCCATGGGCGTCAGCGCGGTGAAGGTCGAAGGCCGGCAACGCAGCCCGGCCTATGTCGAGCAGGTCACCCGGGTCTGGCGCAGCGCTCTGGATGCCCATGCCCGGGCGCCGCAGAGCTACGCCGTGCAACCACAGTGGCGCACCGCGCTGGACGAACTGTCCGAAGGCAGCCAGACCACCCTGGGCGCCTACCATCGATCCTGGCAATGAGGAGGCCATCATGAAACTCAGCCTGGGCCCCGTACTGTTTTATTGGCGCCGCGAAAAGCTGTTGGATTTCTATGCCGAGATGTCCGAGCAAGCCCTGGATGTGATCTACCTCGGCGAAACCGTGTGCTCCAAACGCCGCGCCTTGAGCCTGGACGATTGGCTCGGCCTGGCCCGCGAATTGCGCGAATGCACCCGCGCCGAACTGGTACTGTCCGGTCTGGCGCTGGTCGAGGCGGCCTCCGAACTGTCCAGCCTCAAGCGCCTGTGCGACAACGGCGAACTGCTGGTGGAGGCCAACGACATGGGCGCGGTGCAACTCCTGCACGAACGCAAGCTGCCCTTCGTCGCCGGCCCCGCGCTCAACCTGTATAACGGCCATGCCCTGGCCGAACTGATCGATTGCGGCTTGCAACGCTGGGTGCCGCCCGTGGAATGTTCCGGCGCCTTGCTGCTGAGCGTTCTGCAGCAGCTCGACAGCCTCGGCGTCGCGCGGCCTGAAGTGGAAGTGTTCGCCTATGGGCATCTACCCCTGGCTTACTCGGCGCGGTGCTTTACCGCGCGTGCGGAAAACCGGCCCAAGGACGACTGCCAGATCTGCTGCGAAAACTACCCGGAAGGCATCGTTCTGCAAAGTCAGGAGCAGGAGGCGTTGTTCACCCTCAACGGCATCCAGACCATGTCGGCCAAGGTCAATAACCTGCTGGCCGACTATGCCCAGCTACGCGCAAGCGGCGCCGATCTATTGCGTCTGAGCCCGCGCGCCGAAGGCATGAGCGGCGTGGTCAAGGCCTTCGACGCGGTACGCAACGGCGAACTGCCGCCGCTGGCGGTCGAGGGGTGCAACGGCTATTGGCATGGCCGCGCCGGCATGCTCGGCGCCGAGGAACTTGCGCTATGAAAACCTTCGCCCGTTTCGCCATGCGCGCCGGCCAGCCGCTGTTGCCGTTGGGCCAGCACGTACCCTTTGTGTTGCAGCGCCTGGTGCTGGAGAAAGTCATCGCGCGCCTGTTTGCCGAGCCCCTCGCCAGCGGCGAGTTCGACTTGCTGCAAGGGCGCTGGTTGCGTCTGGAGGTCAGCGACCTGAACTTGGCCTGGTGCCTGACCCGCGACGCCTGCGGCCTGCGTATCGCCGCTGACGAGCGGGTGGATGTGTGCATCCGCGGCAACTGGCGTGAGTTCCTCTTGCTCGCCAGCCGCCACGAAGATCCGGACACCCTGTTTTTCCGCCGCCGCCTGACCATCGAAGGCGATACCGACCTGGGCCTGGGCATCAAGAACCTGCTCGACAGCCTCGACCCGGACAACCTGCCGCCCCGACTCTGGGCCCTGATCTGCGCCCTCGGCGAAACCATCAAGGAGCAAGCGCCTACAGGCAAAGCCCAGGCGGTGTAAGGGCGGCAGCGGCTTCCGCTGTCTGATCGTTCCCACGTCGAGGCGTCGAACCGTCGAACCGTCCACCTGGGAACGATCAAAATGGTAGCCCGGGTTGAGCGAAGCGATACCCGGGTATCGTCGCCCTGGGTATCGCTGCGCTCAACCCAGGCTACGTTCTGCGGCGGCTGCTGTAGTCCGGATCGGGGCGTGTAGCTGACGCTTTTTAGTTGATCGTGCCCACGCTCCAGCGTGGGCACGCAGCCCGTGACGCTCCGCGTCACCAGCCGAAGATGGGTGGATACGCCGACAAAGGCACGTGGTAGCCCGGGTTGAGCG
>CBIHLF010000048.1:0-35801 GCA_966210435.1 uncultured Pseudomonas sp.
TGCGCCATGCCATATAGCTGTTCGGGACGACTCAACACATAACTGGTACATAGCCCAAGTTTTCGCTCTGCAGCGACGCTAGAATAAGTCGCCGCGCCCAGGCAGCATCCAGCCAAACCGCCCGCCCCATTACCACGGAAGCGCCCCATGCCCACCGCCAACCCCGAATACCACCTGGCCATTCTGGCTCACCCCGAGGCTCAGGACTGCAATGTCTACCGGCCGGACGCCAAGGATCCGGATGCCGAGGAAGCAGACCTGGGCGACGCTAAAATCGTCTTTATCGGCCCCTTCGAAGCGCCCGTTGAATGGGATGCGCTGGAGCGCGAGGAGTTCTTTGCCGACAGCGATCCGGCGCTGTTTTTTAGCGCACGCATCGCCTGCGACGCCAAGCCGGGATCGGCGCAGTACTTCAGTGTCGAACCCGGCGACTATGTGGCGAGCATGCCGGGGCTGGGCGAAGTGGTGATGTATTTCGTCTGCGACTTCCACGAGGATGCCGAGGGTGGGCGCTATATCCTGATCCGCGACGACGAACCGCTGGATTGAGCGGCAAGCGTCAGATGGCGCGTTTTTATTAATTGATCGAACAATAAAAAACGCCCTATGCTACCGGCACCCTGTACCGCCGGAGACACCGATGCCCAAGGTTGGAATGCAACCGATTCGCCGCTCGCAATTGATCGCGGCGACTCTCGCTGCGGTCGATCAGGTCGGCATGGGCGATGCCAGCATCGCTTATATCGCCAGGCTGGCCGGGGTCTCCAACGGCATCATCAGCCATTACTTCAAAGACAAGAACGGCCTGCTCGAGGCCACCATGCGCCACCTGATGCTGGCGCTGGCCAATGCCGTGCGCGAGCGCCGTGCGGCCCTTGGCGATGACAGCCCGCGCACCCACCTGCGCGCGATCATCGACGGCAACTTCGACGCCAGCCAGGTCAATGGTCCGGCGATGAAAACCTGGCTGGCGTTCTGGGCCAGCAGCATGCACCAACCCTCGTTACGCCGCCTGCAGCGGGTCAACGACCTGCGCCTGTATTCCAACCTATGCGGGCAATTCCATCGCCTGCTGCCCCTGGAGCAGGCACGCACCGCGGCGCGCGGGCTGGCGGCGCTGATCGACGGCCTATGGCTGCGCGGCGCGCTGTCCGGCGAGGCTTTCGACACCCAGCAGGCCATGCAGATCGCCTACGACTATCTGGATGTGCAATTGGCCGGCTGCCAGCGCGAGAGTGCCGTTTCCTAGATCCCAACTCCGATATTCATGCTCGCCCGGCAGCCGCTCTAGCGCGGTCGCATGTCGCGTTTGGCTTGGGCCTGGTCGTTTTTATTGATTGAACGTTCAATAAAAATATTCTAGCCTGTCCGTCACTCTCGCCCCTGCTCCACAGGGCCCGGCAGCACCATCACGACTGCCGCGCACCGAACCAGAGGACTGCGCAATGCCTCGTTTCGCCGAACAAAAACTCTATATCGACGGCCGCTACGTAGACGCCAGCAGCGGCGCCACCTTCGAATCGATCAACCCGGCCACCGGCGAAGTGCTCGCCCAGGTGCAGCGCGCCAGCCAGGCCGATGTCGAGCGCGCGGTGGCCAGCGCCACTGCCGGGCAGAAGGTCTGGGCGGCGATGACCGCGATGCAGCGTTCGCGCGTTCTGCGCAAAGCCGTGGATATCCTGCGTGAGCGCAACGACGAACTGGCCGAGCTGGAAACCCTCGACACCGGCAAGCCGCTGTCGGAGACGCGCTATGTCGATATCGTCACCGGCGCCGACGTGCTGGAGTATTACGCTGGCCTGGTTCCGGCCATAGAGGGTGAGCAGATCCCCCTGCGCGACAGCAGCTTCGTCTACACCCGCCGCGAGCCGCTCGGCGTGGTCGCCGGCATCGGCGCCTGGAACTACCCGATCCAGATCGCCCTGTGGAAATCCGCCCCGGCCCTGGCTGCCGGCAACGCGATGATTTTCAAGCCGAGCGAAGTCACCTCGCTGACTACCTTGAAACTCGCCGAAATCTACACCGAGGCAGGCCTGCCGGATGGTGTGTTCAACGTACTCACCGGCAGCGGCCGCGAAGTCGGCCAGTGGCTGACCGAGCACCCCGGCATCGAGAAGATTTCCTTCACTGGCGGCACCGTCACCGGCAAGAAAGTCATGGCCAGCGCCTCCAGTTCGTCGCTCAAGGAAGTGACCATGGAGCTGGGCGGCAAGTCGCCGTTGATCATCTTCGAAGACGCCGACCTCGACCGCGCCGCCGATATCGCGGTCATGGCCAACTTCTACAGCTCCGGCCAGGTCTGCACCAACGGTACCCGGGTGTTCGTGCCGCGCATGTTGCAGGCGCGCTTCGAAAACAAGGTGCTGGAACGGGTCAAGCGCATCCGCCTTGGCGACCCGCTGCTCGAGGCCACCAATTTCGGCCCACTGGTAAGCGCGGCCCATATGAAAAGCGTGCTCGGCTATATCGACAAAGGCCGCAGCGAAGGCGCGCGGCTACTGGTCGGCGGTGCGCGGGTTACCGACGGCGAGTACGCCAAGGGCGCCTATGTTGCGCCGACCGTGTTCACCGATTGCACGGACAAGATGACCATCGTCCGCGAGGAGATCTTCGGCCCGGTGATGAGCATCCTGGTCTACGACAGTGAAGAGGAAGTGATCCGCCGCGCCAACGACAGCGACTACGGCCTGGCCGCCGGTCTGGTGACCCGCGACCTGGCCCGTGCGCACCGGGTCATCCACCTGCTCGAAGCCGGCATCTGCTGGATCAATACCTGGGGCGAGTCGCCGGCGCAGATGCCGGTCGGCGGCTACAAGCAATCCGGGGTCGGCCGCGAGAACGGCCTGACCACTCTGGAGCACTACACCCGGATCAAATCCGTGCAGGTCGAACTCGGCGCCTTCGCCTCGGTGTTCTGACCCTTGCACCCGACGAGGGAGGGGCCGGGCGGCGTTCCGCTTCAGCCGCGACACATTTCGCGGCTAAAGCCCCTCCCACAGATCAATTGCCGTCCGTAGCCCGGATGTAATCCGGGAACAGTCACCGCGTTTTCCCGGATTGCATCCGGGCTACAGGAACTTCTATGTCCCAGGAATTCGACTACATCATCATCGGCGCCGGCTCTGCGGGTAACGTGCTGGCCGCGCGTCTGAGCGAGGACCAGGATATCAGCGTGCTGCTGCTGGAAGCCGGCGGCCCGGACTATCGCCTGGATTTTCGCACCCAGATGCCCGCCGCCCTGGCCTTCCCCCTGCAGGGCCGCCGCTACAACTGGGCCTACCTGACCGAACCCGAACCGCACATGAACAACCGCCGCATGGAATGCGGGCGCGGCAAGGGTTTGGGCGGTTCCTCCCTGATCAACGGCATGTGCTATATCCGCGGCAACGCCATGGACTACGACGGCTGGGCCCAGGAGAAAGGCCTGGAGGACTGGAGCTACCTGGACTGCCTGCCGTACTTTCGCAAGGCCGAGAGCCGCGATATCGGCGCCAACGCCTACCACGGCGGCGAAGGCCCGGTCAGCGTAACCACGCCGAAAAACGGTAATAACCCGCTGTTCCAGGCCATGGTCGAGGCCGGCGTGCAGGCCGGTTACCCGCGCACCGACGATTTGAACGGTTACCAGCAGGAAGGCTTCGGCCCGATGGACCGCACCGTCACCCCGCGAGGGCGGCGTTCCAGCACGGCACGCGGCTATCTCGATCAAGCCAAGGGCCGCCCGAACCTGAGCATCGTCACCCACGCCCTCACCGACCGCATCCTGTTCAGCGGCAAACGCGCGACTGGCGTCAGTTATCTGCACGGCGACAGCAATACCCCCACCACCGTGCAGGCCCGCCGCGAAGTCCTGCTGTGCTCCGGCGCCATCGCCTCCCCGCAGATTCTGCAGCGCTCCGGGGTTGGACCGGCGGCGTTGTTGCGCGATCTGGATATTCCCGTGGTGCATGACCTGCCCGGTGTCGGCGAGAACCTGCAGGACCATCTGGAGGTGTACATCCAATACGCCTGCAAGCAGCCGGTGTCGCTGTACCCGGCGCTGAAATGGTGGAACCAGCCGCAGATCGGCGCCAACTGGCTGTTTCTCGGCAAGGGCATCGGCGCCAGCAACCAGTTCGAAGCCGGCGGTTTTATCCGTTCCAGCGCCGAGTTCGAATGGCCGAATATCCAGTATCACTTCCTGCCGGTGGCGATCAATTACAACGGCAGCAATGCGGTCAACGAGCACGGCTTCCAGGCCCACGTCGGCTCCATGCGCTCACCGAGCCGCGGGCGCGTGCAGGTCAAATCGAAAGACCCGCGCCAGCACCCGAGCATCCTGTTCAACTACATGGCCCACGAGCAGGACTGGCGCGAGTTCCGCGACGGCATCCGGATCACCCGCGAGATCATGGCGCAGTCGGCGCTGGAACCCTTCCGCGGCCGCGAAATCAGCCCTGGCGCCGAACTGCAAAGCGATGCCGAGCTGGACGCGTTTATCCGCGAACACGGCGAAACTGCCTATCACCCGTCCTGTTCCTGCAAGATGGGCTTCGACGAGATGGCGGTGGTCGACGACCAGGGCCGGGTGCACGGCATGCAAGGTTTGCGCGTGATCGACGCCTCGATCATGCCGCTGATCACCACCGGTAACCTGAATGCGCCGACCATCATGATGGCGGAGAAAATCGCCGACCAGATCCGCGGTCGCACGCCACTGCCGCGCAGCACCGCGCCCTACTACAAGGCCAATGGCGCGCCGGTACGCGGCACGCCGCAGCGCTGACATCGCTTAAGCGCGGCCTGGTCACAGACACTCGCCGCGCTGGCTTCTAGACTGATGGCCAGCTACTGGCCGTCAATCTAGAAGGAACCCGCCGTTGCTCTGCCCCAAATGCCATCAACCCTGCGATACGCAGCGGCTCGACTGCCCGCACTGCGGCATCGTGTTCAGCAAATACGCGCAGTATGTCGAGCGCCAAGCGGCGCTTAGCGACGCCGCCGCCGAGACGCAAGCAGTTCCCTCGCTGACAGTCAGGCTGCGCCAGCGCTTGCTGACCCCGCCAGATACCGGCGCGTTCTGGTACGGCCGCGCGCTGCTCTGGGCGCTATTCGTGCTCTGGGGCCTCAGCTTTATCCTCCGCGACATCGCCAGCCTCGGCGATTCCCCGAGCTTCCTGCATAACGTCAACCTGCCGTTTCACGAAGCCGGGCATGTGGTTTTCGGCATCTTCGGCCAGTTCATCGGCTCGCTCGGCGGCACCCTCGGCCAACTGCTGATGCCGCTGATCGCCCTGCTCGCGCTGCTGCGCCAGCGCGACACCTTCGGCGCCAGCCTGTGCCTGTGGTGGTTCGGGCAGAACTTCCTCGATATCGCCCCCTACATGGCCGATGCCCGCGCCGGACAGCTGCCGCTGATCGGCGGCAACTTCGGCCACTCCGCGCCCTATGGCTTCCACGACTGGCAATACCTGCTGAACGAAACCGGTCTGTTGCAGTACGACCAGGGCCTGGCGCTGCTGTGCCTGAATCTCGGCCGCATCCTGATGCTGCTGAGCCTGGCCTGGGGCGGCTATCTGTTATGGAAAAGCCGGCCCCAGGGCCTTGGCGGTTGATCGGGTAGATAAAAAGGCGGACATACCGAAGCCCCCGTAGCCCGGATGCAATCCGGGGCAGCGGTAGTGGCCATAACATCGATCCCCGGATTTCATCCGGGCTACGGTTCTCAACACCACCCTACGAGCGCCGGTCGCATCATCGTATGTATGCGTCGAGCGCCTGCTACACTGCGCGCCATTTCGCTTATCAGGCCTGTACCGTGACCAACACCGCTTTCGCTTCGCTGCCGCTTTCCGCCGCCATGCTGGCCAACCTCGAGTCCCTCGGTTACACCGAGATGACGCCGATCCAGGCGCAGAGCCTGCCGGTGATGCTCAAGGGCATGGACCTGATCGCCCAGGCCAAGACCGGCAGCGGCAAGACCGCGGCCTTCGGTGTCGGCCTGCTCAACCCGCTGAACCCGCGTTATTTCGGCTGCCAGGCGCTGGTGCTGTGTCCGACCCGCGAGTTGGCCGACCAGGTGGCCAAGGAAATCCGCCGCCTGGCCCGCGGTGCCGACAATATCAAGGTGCTGACGCTGTGCGGCGGCGTGCCTTTCGGTCCGCAGATCGGCTCCCTGGAGCATGGCGCGCAGATTATCGTCGGCACACCGGGGCGCATCCAGCAACACCTGGCCAAGGGCACGCTGAAGCTCGACGGGCTCAATACCCTGGTGCTCGACGAAGCCGATCGCATGCTCGACATGGGCTTCTACGACAGCATCGCCGAGATCATTGGCCAGACCCCGAGCAAGCGCCAGACCCTGCTGTTCTCAGCCACCTACCCGGCGAGCATCAAGCAGCTTTCCGCGGCCTTTATGCGCGACCCGCAGCAGGTCAAGGCCGAGGCGCTGCACGACGATACGCAGATCGAACAGCGTTTCTACGAAATCGCCCCCGAAGAGCGCATGGACGCGGTGGTCAAGCTGCTCGCCAGCTTCCGCCCGCAATCCTGCGTGGCGTTCTGCTTTACCAAGCAGCAGTGCCAGGAGCTGGTCGATCACCTCGCCGCCAACGGCATCTCCGCCGCATCGCTGAATGGCGACTTGGAACAGCGCGACCGCGACCAGGTCCTGGCAATGTTCGCCAACCGCAGCCTGTCGGTACTGGTGGCCACCGATGTCGCCGCCCGCGGCCTGGATATCGATGGCCTGGACATGGTGATCAACGTCGAGCTGGCGCGCGATTCGGAAATCCATATCCACCGCGTCGGCCGCACCGGCCGCGCCGGCGAAAAAGGTCTGGCGATGAGCCTGGTCGCGCCGGCCGAAGGGCACCGCGCCCAGGCCATCGAGGCGCTGCAAAAAAGCCCGCTGAACTGGCACCCGCTGAATAGCCTCAAGGCCAAGGCCGGCGAGCCGCTACAGCCGCCGATGATCACCCTGTGCATCGGCGCCGGGCGCAAAGACAAGCTGCGTCCCGGCGATATCCTTGGCGCCCTGACCGGCGATGCCGGGATTCCCGGCGACAAGGTCGGCAAGATCGCCATTTTCGATTTCCAGGCGTTCGTCGCGGTGGAGCGCAGCCTGGCCAAGGTCGCGCTCAAGCGTTTGACCGAAGGCAAGATCAAGGGCCGCTCGCTACGCGTACGTGCCCTATAGTTGTTGTAGTGTTTTAACAGGTCGAGGATGGCAATAAGCAGACTGGCAGCCAGGAGGCCGCCCGAGGCAGAGGAACCTCAAGTGCGCAATATTCTGGTTATCGAAGACAGTCCCATGGTGCTGAAAATTCTCGAGCACCTGTTCCGCCAGGAAACCACCCTGCAGCCGGTGTTCTGCGCGTCCCTGGCGGAAGCCGAGGTGATGCTGGAAACCTCGGCCGAGCTGTTCTTCGCCGCCATTGTCGACCTACACCTGCCCGATGCACCGAACGGCGAGAGCGTCGATCTGGTGATGCAATACCAATTGCCGTGCATCGTCCTCAGCGGCTCCTACAACGAGCAGCGCCGCGACGAGTTGCTGCTCAAGGGCGTGGTCGACTATGTGCTGAAGGACAACCAGCACTCCTACGAATACGCCTTCCGCCTGATCCATCGCCTGGAGAGCAACAGCCAGGTGAAGATCCTGGTGGCCGAAGACTCCGAAGCCACCCGCCATTACATCCGCCATATCCTCACCCCGCACCGCTACCAGATCATCGAAGCCAGCGACGGCGATGAAGCCCTGCGCCTGCTCAAGGAGCAGCCGGACATCGACCTGTTCGTGGTCGACCACAGCATGCCGGGCCTCAGCGGCTTCGATCTGGTCAAGCTGCTGCGCCAGCAGATGAAGCGCAACGAGCTGATCATCATCGGCCTGTCCGCCGATGCCAAAGGCTCGCTCAGCGCCAAATTCATCAAGCACGGCGCCGACGATTTCCTGCGCAAGCCCTTCTGCCCGGAAGAACTCAACTGCCGGGTGATGTCGACTCTGGAGCGCCGCGATCTGATGCGCGCGCTGAAGCAGGCCGCGCAGTTCGACGCCCTCACCGGCCTGCGCAATCGCCGTGCGTTCCACGAGCACGGCCAGCAGTTGTTCGAACAGGCGCAACGCAGCGGCGGGGACCTCAGCGTGGCGATGCTCGATCTGGATTTCTTCAAGCGAATCAACGACGAGCACAGTCACGCCGCCGGCGATGCCGCGCTGATCGCCTTCGCCAAGGCTTTTTCGGCAAGCTTCCCCAAGGCGCTGATTGGCCGCCTGGGCGGCGAGGAATTTGCCATGGTCAGCCGCCAGGACGCCGCAACACTGGGCCAGGCGCTGGATCAGTTACGCCTGGAATGCGCGACCTTGAAATATGCCGAGAATGCGCCGCCGTTGTCCTTCAGCGCCGGCATCTACCATGGTCCCCCTGAAGACCTGGAAAGCCTGCTGCACCAGGCCGACCTGCGCCTGTATCAGGCCAAGACCCAGGGGCGTGGCCGCACCGTCTGGCAGTAGCCCGGGGCCAGCGCCGGGCACCCCCCGATTCGCCACCAGCTGGTTAGCCGAAAGGCCCGAGCCAGACGCAACGGCGCGCCCTTCCCCGACAAATTATTGTCGAAACTTCAGCGTACCTGCCGCCTTCAAAAACCATTGAGCGCGGTGTCTCGACACCATTGCTTGCAAATAGCAGTCAACCTGACAGGAGGACGTTATGGCACGCACAATGACTTCGGAACGATTTTCACAATCGTACCAACAGGACAAAACCGACTGGAGCGCCAGCGTTTGGGCCGGCATCATTGCCGGTGTGGTTTTCATGATCGCGCAAATGCTGCTGGTGATGCTGTTTCTGCAGCAAAGCCCCTGGGGCCCGCTACGCATGATCGCCGCCATCTTGCTTGGCAGGGATGTACTGACGCCAGCGGCCGGCTTCGATGCGGTCGTGATGCTGGCGGCAATGGCGGTCCACTTCGTGCTATCGGCTGCTATCGGCCTGATCGTCGGCTGGATCGTCCATCGATTGAGCGGTACCTCGGCCATCCTGATTGGACTCGCGGCTGGCCTGGTGATCTATTTCATCAACTTCTATCTGATCGCCCCAATCGTCTTCCCCTGGTTCACCCAGGCGCAAAACTGGGTGACGCTGCTGGCCCATGCGCTGTTCGGCCTGGTGTTGGGAGGCTCCTATGCGGCGTTACGCAAACACAAGCCCGTACAGTCACCAGCGGCGAGGCCATAACGCTGCAACTGGCGAGGAGCGATTGCGCCCCGAATATCCGCGGGGCGCGGTTTCACGGCATGATGCGCACTACCGGGCTGAATGAATTCAGGCGGCTTTGGCGGCCAAGCAGTACAAGCACGCGATCCCGCAAATCCAGGAAATGCCATGGGGCACGCGGGGCATGAGCGTTATCGATCCATTCGGCAACAGGCTCGTCTTTACTACGGCAATCAGCACCTGAGTCGTTACCCGGGCTATAACCGCATATTCAAACCGCCGCCGAAGATTCCCACCAGACCGATAACAATCAGGTAGATGGCGACGATATAGTTCAACAGCCGCGGCATGGCCAATATCAGGATGCCGGCGATAAGGGATATCAGCGGAGTCAATGCAAGGTTCATAGGTGTCACTCCCGGTCGACTGACCACAGGAAAAGCTGTTCGCTATGGCGATGCGCTCAACACCTTCATAGACAGCCAAAGCCCTGGGCGGTTCTGCCGCTTTTTCGCCGGACCTCAAAGAACACCGTGCGTGCCGCGAAACGCCAAGGCGTTTTGCCCGGCGGCGCCCCCTCTAATTAGTTGCCTCAATGGAGCTCTCTATGCAACTGATCGGCATGCTTGATTCGCCCTATGTCCGCCGCGTGGCGGTGTCCCTGCAATTGCTCGGTTTGCCGTTCGAACACCGCGCGCTTTCGGTCTTCCGCGACTTCGCGCAATTTCAACAGATCAATCCGTTGGTCAAGGCGCCCACGCTGGTCTGCGACGACGGCACTGTGCTGATGGATTCCACGCTGATTCTCGAACTCGCCGAATACCTCGCCGCCCCGGAGCAAAGCCTGATGCCGACTGGCAGCGCCGAGCGCCAGCAGGCCCTGCGGGTGATCGGCCTGGGCCTGGCGGCGTGCGAGAAGAGCGTACAGATCATCTACGAACGCGAGTTGCGCCCTGTGGAAAAGCAGCATGAGCCCTGGCTGACGCGGGTCAGCGGGCAGTTGCTGGCCGCGTTTGACGCACTCGAAGCCGAGCTGCTACGCAGACCGCGGGCCGTCGACAGCATCGATCAGGCCGGCATCACCGCTGCCGTGGCCTGGCGTTTCAGCCAAACGATGCTGCCCGAACTACTGGATGGCGCGCGCTTTCCGACGCTGCGGCGGTTTTCCGAGGCGGCCGAACGGCTGCCCGCGTTCGCCGCCGCGCCCCATGGCCTCGACACTTATCCTGTGACCCATTAGCAGGCCGAGCGCAGACCACCCCGGGCGGCCTCACTGCTGCACGGGGTAGCCATGCTCCTGGAAGATCCGCGCATAACTGCCATCGCTGCGCATCGCCGCGATCGCCTGGTCGAAGGCTTCGACGATCTGCCGATGCTCGGGGTGCTGGTGGCTGACCAGAATATGCAGGCCGCTCTCGCTTATCGGCTGGGGCAGAAACTCCAGATCGCCGCTGATGCTCGCCAGTTCGCCCTTGAACAGGTAGCGTGCCACCAGTTCGTCCTCCACGGCCAAGTCCAGCCGCTGGATCTGAACCATCCGCGCTCCCGCCGCAAAGTCCAGCACCACGACCTTGCTCAAGCGGCTATCGTTGTCGAACTCCGGCGAATAGGCATAGCCGCGCGCTACGGCAATCCGATACGGGTAGAGATCGGCCAACTGCTCGAAGCGAATGCTCCGCCCGCGCCGCTGCACCAGGCGCACATGGTTGATCAGATAGGGTTGAGAAAAGTCAGCGAATTCGCTGCGTTCTTCGCTGTACCAGGCGCTGACCGCCACGTCATAGCGCCCGGTGCGCAAGCCCCTTAGCACACGAGCCCAAGGCAACTCGCTCTGCACCGTGTTATAGCCCGCGCGCTCAAAGGCGCTGCGCACCAAGTCGCTGGCCAGGCCGCCATTGGGTAACTGCTGGTCGGTATATGGTGGCCAGGCGTTAGCCGCCAGACGCAGCGGCTCAGCGACAGCAGCGATGCCGCCTGCGGCCCATAACAGCAGCACACCACCAACACGCCACATACTTCGACCCCAAAACAGTTGGCAACTAGCCTTCAGCTTAGGTGCTGTTTCGCGCGCCCACAACGCCAATCCCGGGCGCTCTTTCGGGTAAGATGCGCGCCAATCCGGAGCAGATCCGGGTGTTTCCATTCAGTGTGAGGAGCCCGCGGTGTCCGCGACAGACGTCATCATCATTGGGGCCGGCGCGGCAGGCCTGATGTGCGCCCTGACCGCCGCCGCACGCGGACGCCGGGTATTGCTGCTGGACCATGCCAACAAGGCCGGCAAGAAGATCCTGATGTCCGGCGGCGGGCGTTGCAACTTCACCAATATGTATTGCGAGCCGGGCAATTTTCTTTCCGAGAACCCGCACTTCTGTAAATCCGCCCTGGCGCGCTACACCCAGTGGGACTTTATTGGTCTGGTCGGCAAGCACGGCGTGCCCTACCACGAGAAAAAACTCGGCCAGCTGTTCTGCGATAACAAGGCCAGCGACATCCTCGAGATGCTGCTAAGCGAGTGCGCGGACGCTGGCGTCGAGCTGCGCCTGGATACTTCGGTAACGCAGATCGACAAGCGCGAAGGCGGCTATGGCCTGCAGACCAGCGCCGGCGCATTGAGCTGCCAGTCGCTGGTGATCGCCACCGGCGGCCTGTCGATCCCGACCCTGGGCGCCACCGGCTTCGGCTATCAGGTGGCCCAGCAGTTCGGCCATAACCTGCTGCCGACCCGCGCCGGGCTGGTGCCGTTCAGCATCACCGATCCGCAGTTGAAGGCGCTATGCAGCGAGCTGTCCGGCACCTCGGTGGAAGACTGCCTGGTGAGCTGCAACGGCCAGAGCTTTCGCGAGAACATCCTGTTCACCCACCGCGGCCTGAGCGGGCCGGCGATTCTGCAGATTTCTTCGTTCTGGCGACCGGGCGATACCGTGCATATCGATCTGCTGCCGCATATCGACTTACCCGAGTGGCTTGCCCAGCAGCAAAGCGAGCGCCCCAATAGTGAGCTGAAAACCCTGCTCGCCGAGCTGTTCACCAAGAAGATGGCCGGACTGCTGGCCGACAACTGGTTCGCCTCCAAACCGATGAAGCAGTACACCCCCGGCGAACTCAAGGCGATTGCCGACAAGCTCGCCGACTGGCAATTGGTGCCGGCCGGCACCGAAGGCTACCGCACCGCCGAAGTCACCCTGGGCGGCGTGGATACCCGCGAGGTGTCGTCGAAAACCCTGGAATCGCTGAAAAGCCCCGGCTTGTACTTTGTCGGCGAGGTGCTGGACGTCACCGGCCACCTCGGTGGCTTTAACTTCCAGTGGGCCTGGGCATCGGGCTATGCGGCGGCGCAATACATTTAAGCGGGCCGCAAACAAAAGAATCGAAGCCAGCCGCGATAGCGCAAATTGCGTAGGAGCGGCCTTGGCCGCGATCTCCATCGCTTATCGCGGCCAAGGCCGCTCCTACTTAGCCAATAGCTCGATAAAGCCCTGGGCGAAGCTGTGCACATCGCCCGGCCAGCGCGCGGAGATGTAGTTGCCGTCGCGCACCACCCAGGCCGGGCGGCTGTCGCTCGGGCTGTCGCGGTGCAGGCCGCTGGTCTTGCGCAGGTGATCGGGCGCATCTGGCGGCACGTCGAGAAAATCTTCCGGGCTGGCCAGGGCGCGGCTGACCTCCGCCTGCACGCTCATATGGCCGGCCGGCTCGCCCGGCGCTTCCAGGTAGGTACGGTAGTAGTCCGGCGCCCAGAAGCGGGCGAAGTAGCGGGTCAGGTTCCAGGCGCTTTTCTCCATCGCCCAGGTCAACGCCGTGGTCTGGCGCCCATAGAGCGCCGAGCGCCCTTGCGCGCCCGGGCTGCGCGCCGCCAGCAATACGCCGTGGCAGATCGCCGCGACCGGTTGGCCGCTGGCGAAAAAGGCGCCGACGAACGCCTGCAGCGGCTGGCTCTCCAGATAGCCGCGCATCCCCCGCGCCCAGTGCCCACCGGGCAGCAGCAGGCCATCGAACTCGGCCACAGCGAGTTGCTCGTAGCACAATGGCTGACGGAACTCGCTATCCGCCAGCATAAGCTCATAGGCCTCGCGGGCGTTGCGTGTTGCCCGCAACAGCAGGCCGAACACCTTGAGCCGACGCAACCCCGGCAGCCAGCCCCAGGGGTCGAGCCCTTCTCCAGTGAGCATCAGCGGATCGCCCTCGGCCACCCGCCCGTCCGGTGTGGCGAAGCGCACTCGATGCCCGGCGGCGCGCAATAGCTGCCAGCTGACAGCCACCTCGCTCGGGTCAAAATCGCGATTCGGTAGCGGAATCAGAACGGTTTTGCTGGGCATGGCGCAGACACTCGAAGGGCGAAGCCCAAGCTTAGCCGGCCGACCTAAACCCAGGCGAGTGGCCCAGCAGGCCAAGGCAGCGACCGCCGAACCCAAGCTAGTTCTCAAGCGCACAAGGGATCGAACGGATAATGTCGCGGCCTCATGGCAGGCCGATACGATTTGCAATTGCCCCAAGCGGGCCCCAGGCTTCTGCTACCGCGCAGTTCAGGCGAGAGCCATCTGCGTTTCTGCGGCCCAGTGCGCAAGGAACCTCTGTTCGTATGAGCCAAGACCAAGGCCTGATCTTCGCCATCCTGGCGGCAACGATAGCGCTGTTCATCTGGGGCCGCTGGCGCCATGACGTGGTCGCCCTCGGCGCCTTGCTCGCCTGCGTGCTGGCCGGGCTGGTGCCGGACGAGCGGGCTTTCGCCGGCTTCGGCCACCCCGCGGTGATTACCGTCGCCTGTGTGCTGGTGCTGAGCCATGGCCTGCGCATCACCGGCGCGGTGAATGCATTGGCGCGCCGCCTGCTGCCGGAAAAGCCCGGCCCGGTGCTCGCCATCGCCACCTTGACCGGCCTCGGCGCGCTGCTTTCAGCCTTTATGAACAACGTCGGCGCCCTTGCCCTGCTGATGCCGGTAGCGCTGCAAATCGCCGACAAGCAGGCTATGCCGCCCGGACGGGTGCTGATGCCGCTGGCCTTCGGCACCATCCTCGGCGGCATGACCACCCTGATCGGCACGCCGCCCAACCTGATCGTCTCGAGCTTTCGCGCGCAGAACGGCGACGGCCCCTTCGCCATGTTCGATTTCAGCCCGGTCGGCGTCGCGGTGGCGCTGCTCGGCGTGGTGTTTATCGCCCTGATCGGCTGGCGCCTGGTGCCCAAACGTACGGTGAGCAATGCCGCCAGCTTCGACACCGGCACCTACCTCACCGAAGCGCGGGTCAGAAAGGACGCCAAGGTGGTCGGCATGACCCTGCGCGAAGTCGAGGCCTTGCTCGATGAGGCCGACGCCCAGGTGATCGGCATGGTGCGCAACAAGTTTCGTATCTCCGCACCCAATCCACGCCGCGTGCTGCAGCCCCATGACATTCTGCTGATCGAAGCGGAGCCGGAATCGCTCGGCGAGGTCTTGGCCAACCTGGGCCTGAAACTGGCCGCCGACCTGCCGCCGCTGAGCGAAGCGCAACGCGAACAGCGCGATAGCGAGCCGCAGGCCATGGCGCCCGCGGTCGCGGACGACGCAGCGGACAGCGACAGCAAACCCAGCACCAGAAAGGATGCCGAAGCCGAACCCAGCGTGCTTCAGGAACTGCTGGCGCTACCGGAGTCGCAGCTGATCGGCCGCAGCGTCAGCGAGGCGCGGGTGCGCAGCCGCTATGCGATCAACCTGCTGGCGATCTCACGTCAGGGTCATCGCTCGCTCAAGCGCTTGCGCTCGACCAGCATTCAGCCCGGCGACGTGTTGCTGCTGCAGGGTGCGGCGGACGATATCGCCGAGTTCGCCACGGACCTGGCCTGCGTGCCCCTGGCCGACCGCGCGATTACGATTCCCAACCCGCGCAATGCCGGCGTCGCCCTCGGCGTTATGGTGCTGGCGGTTCTGGCGGCAGCGTTCGGCCTGTTGTCGGCCGCCGTGGCATTTGCGCTCGGCGTGCTGGTCTACATGCTGCTGCGCGTGGTGCCGCTACGCTCGGTCTACGACGCTATCGACTGGCCGGTGATCGTCCTGCTCGGCGCGCTGATTCCAGTAGCGGACGCCATGTCCAGCACAGGCGCGGCGGACCTGCTCGCGCAGGCGCTGCTGGAGCATGTCGCCCAGGGCAACCCGGTGATCGTGTTGACCCTGCTGCTGGTGGTGACCATGAGCCTGTCCGACTTCATGAACAATGCCGCCACCGCGGCGGTGATGTGCCAGATCGCCCTGAGCGCGGCGAGCCAGCTGGGGGTCAATCAGGACACCCTGCTGATGGCCGTGGCAATCGGCGCCTCCTGCTCGTTCCTGACGCCCATCGGTCACCAGAACAACACCCTGATCCTCACCCCCGGCGGCTTTCGCTTCGGCGATTATTGGCGCCTGGGCCTGCCCCTGGAAATTCTCGTGACGCTGGTCAGCGTGCCGCTGTTACTGCTGGTCTGGCCGCTTTGAAGAGCGCTGCATGAGGCTCCCGGGTGGCGGATAAGCCTTCGGCATCTCTGCCCTACGGCATCATTCCGGCAGCGGCGAACCGGGCAGCCACTTGTGATAGATGGCCTCGAAGCGCCCATCCGCTTTCATCTGATCGAGGGTGGTTTGCCATTGCCCGACGAGCTCATCGTCGGTGTTTAACGAGAAGGCGATGTAGGCGCGGGTGCTCATGAAGGTGTAGAGCGGCTCGACATCCGCCGGTTTCAGGCCGGCGAGGGCGAGCAGGCTGGCCAACGTAATGTTGTCGGCCACCACCAGCGGCACGCGTCTATGGCGCAGCATGGTCATCATCTGCCTAGGGCCCAACACCCCATAGACATTGTCCATACCCTGGGCCTTGAGGGTTTGAAAGCTGTACCACTGGCGCGGCACGGCGATGGTGCCGAGGGCCTTCGCATCCTCCAGGCTGGCGATGCTCAGCCCGGAGCCTTCGAGCGCATAGAAGCTGGTCAGCGCAACGATAATCGGGCCGACCCACTTGAACAGCTTCTCGCGCTCCTGAGTGCGCATGGTGACGAACAAACCGGTATCGGCCTCTGTCTGCGCCGCGCGATAACCCCGCGACCAGGGTACCACCTGGATATCCGCACGCTGGCCAGTGCGCTGCAGAATCTCCTGTACCACCTCGACGCCGAGCCCGGTCGGCTTGCCATCGCGGGTGAAATTCAGCGGTGGATATTCCTCGGTGTACAGCGTCAGGGCGTATGCCGGTGACGCGCCGAATAGACAGATGCACAGCGCCAGGCAGAAAGACCTGCGGTACAGGATGGTTTTCATGGCCAGCGACCCCCGGAATGACAGAGCGTCGGGGATGAGAGTAGTCCAGCGGCGCGACAATGGACATAGCCGCGCCGCAGTCGCCGACTGCGGCGCGGCCGGTGCCGGCCTATAGCTGCGCGATTATGCTGGCCGCCGGCTGATGCGCCAGGCCATGGGCCTCGGCCACGCTGGCACAGGTGATCACGCCTTTGCCCACGTTGAGGCCGTTGCGCAGGTGCGCGTCTTCCTCCAGCGCGCGGCGTACGCCTTTTTCCGCCAGCGCGACGACGAACGGCAGGGTCGCGTTGTTCAACGCCAGGGTCGAGGTACGTGCCACCGCGCCGGGCATATTGGCGACGCAGTAGTGCACCACGTCGTCGACCACATAGGTGGGCTCGGCGTGGGTGGTGGCTTTCGAGGTTTCCGCGCAGCCGCCCTGGTCGATTGCCACATCCACCAGCACCGCACCGGGCAACATCTGCCGGACCATCTCGGCGCTGATCAATTTGGGCGCTGCGGCGCCGGGAATCAGCACGCCGCCGATCACCAGGTCGGCCGCCAGCACCTGCTCGCGCACCGCTGCGCGGGTCGAGTAGAGCGTGGTGATGCGGTTGCCATAGTGCGCATCCAGACGGCGCAGGGCATCCACGCTCTTGTCCAGCACGGTGACATCGGCACCGAGACCGACCGCCATGGCCAACGCCTGGCTGCCGACCACGCCGCCGCCGAGGATCACCACCTTACCCGGCGCCACTCCCGGTACGCCGCCGAGCAGCACACCGCGGCCGCCATGGGCTTTTTCCAGGCAACTGGCGCCGGCCTGGATCGACATGCGCCCGGCCACTTCGGACATCGGTGCCAGCAACGGCAGGCGGCCGTGGGCGTCGGTAACGGTTTCATAGGCGATACAGGTGGCGCCGCTGGCCATCAGCTCCTCGGTCTGCGGCCGATCCGGCGCCAGGTGCAGGTAGGTGAACAGGGTATGTTCGGGGCGCAAGCGGGCGCGCTCGACGGCCAGCGGTTCCTTGACCTTGACGATCATCTGCACCGCCGCGAACAACGCTTCGCCATTGGCGGCGATCTGCGCGCCGGCCGCCTGGTAATCGGCATCACTGAAGCCAATGGCGGCACCGGCCTGGGTCTCGACCCAGAGTTCATGGCCGAGGGCGCTCAGCTCGGCCACCGACTGCGGGGTCAGGCCAACGCGGTATTCGTGATTCTTGAT
Organism: uncultured Pseudomonas sp.; assembly: GCA_966210435.1. Classification (GTDB taxonomy): domain Bacteria; phylum Pseudomonadota; class Gammaproteobacteria; order Pseudomonadales; family Pseudomonadaceae; genus Aquipseudomonas. The sequence goes on from CBIHLF010000048.1 coordinate 17,666, forward strand.
TTCCTTGGGTACGCCGATACGCATAACGGTCTCCAGACAGACAGGCTGTGTGCACACTGGAAAGTCTAGGAGACGCTCAACCCGCGCGCGCCCGGGGTCGCCCTGTATTGCTGGCCACTTTCAGGAGATTCCCCCTGAAACCCAGAGCTTTTCAGGGGCGAGCTGGGTAATCCGCTCGAGGCTTCGAGGTCATGCCCTGCAATAACTCGATCGGTATGGGGAAAACCACTGTCGCGGTGCGCTAGCTGCCCCTGGCGATACTGCTCAAGGTCTGCATAGCGCAGCTGCATGGCGCCGGACTGGCGACCGAGCATTGCCGCGGTGGCTGACGCGGACCTCAAGGCCAGCAAGAAGAACAGACGGCACAGCGGCGAAACCCTCAACCGGATTGAAGCGCCTGAGTGGACTGCGTGAAGCTGGAGCGCGGCGACACACGGCGCGGCAAGTTCAAGGTAACTGATCAGGACCGCGGATACGGCGCAATCCCTGCATGGTAAATGCCGGCAAGCACAATGCCCGAACGATCGTCCACGGCGCTAGCGAGTCGTGCCCAACAGATCGTTGAAACATCTGGGCCAGGCTCGGCAATCCAGGCAGCTTTTCAACGGCCTGCTAGAGCCTGTCCAGGCTTGCGTGCCGTCTGGGTGAAACCCGTAGCAGCGTGTCCGCAGGCAGCTGCTGAACGTCCCAGTATTCCGTTAGTCTGCTCACTGTCACCGCAAAAGGTCGTACGGATGCCCACCTCTTCGCTCAGCCACTCCCTGCGCCGCCTCTGGGCCATGGATAAGTTCAGCTACAGCCTGCGGGTGTTCATCGCCCTCAGCGGGAGCCTGGCGCTGTGCTGGTCGCAGGGCTGGATGCTGGCGCTGATTCCGCTGTTTCTCGGGGTGATCGCCAGCGCCCTGGCGGAAACCGACGACAGCTGGCAGGGCCGTCTCGGCGCGTTGCTGGTGACCCTGCTGTGCTTCAGCGCCGCGGCCTATACGGTCGAAATGCTGTTCCCCTACCCCTGGTTGTTCGTCAGCGCCCTGGCACTGTCGAGTTTCGCCCTGACCATGCTCGGCGCCCTCGGCGAGCGCTATGCCACGCTCGGTTGGGCCACCTTGATTCTGGCGATCTACAGCATGATCGGCGTGGAACAGCGCGGCGGCAGCGCCGGGTTCAGCCTGCAACCGCTGCTATTGGTCGCCGGCGCCGCCTGGTATGGCCTGTTGTCGGTGATCTGGCAGGCGCTGTTCGCCAACCAGCCGTTGCAACATAGCCTGGCCAGGGTATTCCGCGAACTGGGCCACTATCTCAAGCTCAAGGCCGCGCTGTTCGAGCCGCTGCGCGATCTCGATGTGGCGAAACGGCGGCTGGCCCTGGCCCAGCAGAACGGCCGGGTGGTGGCGGCACTGAACGCGACCAAGGAAATCATCATGCACCGCGTCGATAACGGCCGACCGGGGCCACACGTCAGCCGTTACCTGAAGCTGTACTTCCTCGCCCAGGACATCCACGAACGCGCCAGCTCCTCGCACTATCCCTACAACGATCTGGCCCAGGCGTTCTTTCACAGCGACGTACTGTTCCGCTGCCAACGCCTGTTGCGCCTGCAAGGCGACGGCTGCCAGCGCCTGGCCCGGGCGATCGAGTTGCGGCAGCCGTTCACCCATGGCGAGCTCTGCCAGCAGGCGCTGGACGACCTGCACAAGTCGCTGGATCACCTGCGCGTGCAAAGCAATCCGGCCTGGCGCTACCTGCTGCGCTCGCTCAACGCCCTGGCCGGCAACCTCGACGCCCTCGACCGGCTGCTGGGCCAGGCGAGCAACCCCGATGCGCTGGTCGAGCAACTGGACAGCAGCCTGCTGGATCGCGCCCCGCATTCGCTGAAGGACGCCTGGGAACGGCTACGCCTGCAACTGACGCCGACCTCGCTGCTGTTCCGCCACGCCCTGCGCCTGTCCATCGCCCTGGCGGCGGGTTACGGCCTGCTGCACTGGGTGCATCCAGCCCAGGGCTACTGGATTCTGCTGACCACGATCTTCGTCTGCCAGCCAAATTACGGCGCCACGCGACACAAGATGGTGCAACGCGTCGTCGGCACCGTTCTCGGCCTGGCACTCGCCTGGGCGCTGTTCGATCTATTCCCCGCCCCCCTGGTGCAAGCCTTCTTCGCCGTGACCGCGGGGGTGATCTTCTTCATTACCCGCAGCAGCCGCTACACCCTGGCCACGGCGGCGATGACCTTGCTGGTGCTGTTCTGCTTCAACCAGATCGGCGACGGCTACGGGCTGTTCCTGCCGCGCCTGGTCGATACCCTGCTGGGCAGCCTGATCGCCGGCCTGGCGGTGTTCCTGATCCTGCCGGACTGGCAAGGCCGACGCCTCAATCACATGTTGGCCACTACCCTGAGCTGCAACAGCAGCTACCTGCGGCAGATCATCCAGCAATACGCCAGCGGCAAACGCGACGACCTGGCCTACCGCCTGGCGCGGCGCAATGCGCATAACGCCGACGCCAGCCTGTCCACCACCTTGAGCAACATGCTGATGGAGCCGGGACATTTTCGTAAGCAGGCGGACCTCGGTCTGCGCTTTCTGGTGCTCTCGCACACCTTGCTCAGCTACCTGTCCGGACTTGGCGCGCACCGCGGCGAGGTGCTCCTGGGCGAGAGCCAGCCTCCTTTGCTGGATGCCGCCGAACGCCTTGCCCAAAGCCTCGATGAGATCGCCGCCGACCTGCTCGCCGAGCGCCCCGTAGCGGTGCAGAGCGATGCCGAAGAACAACTGGCCCAGCGACTCGAACAACTGCCCGACGACCTCGACGATGCCCAGCGCCTGGTACAAACCCAGTTGGCGCTGATCTGCCGTCAACTCGGTTCGTTGCGCACCCTCGCCGCGCATCTGATGAAAGCGCCCGCAGGCAACGCAGAGTAGAGCGTCTGGATAAAAAACTCCGCGCCGTCATGCCCGGCGCGACTTTCGCCGCCCCCATCTGTAGGAGCCAGCTTGCTGGCGATCCGAACACAGCATCGCCAGCAAGCTGGCTCCCACCTACCTAGCCGCATGCATCAGATGACCGGCATAGCCTGAAAGTCCGCGGCCAGGGAATCTTTTCCGCGCGACACGGACAGATAGGAGCCAAGGTGATTTCGCCGCCAACGCCGGCCGGCCGTGACGCCGCTGCTCGCTTGGCCTTAAAATGCCTGCCTTTTCGCCACCCTGTCTTTTCGCCCCATACAGAGCGAGTCAGCTTTATGAGCGCCACGCCAAAACCCCTGGTTCTGATCATCCTCGACGGCTTCGGCCACAGCGAAAACCCGGAATCCAACGCCATCATGGCGGCCAACACGCCGGTCTACGACCGTTTGCGCGCCACCCTACCGCACGGCCTGATTTCCGGCAGCGGCATGGACGTCGGCCTGCCGGACGGGCAGATGGGCAACTCCGAGGTCGGCCATATGAACCTCGGTGCCGGCCGCGTGGTGTATCAGGACTTCACCCGGGTGACCAAGGCGATCCGCGACGGCGAGTTCTTCGAAAACCCGGTGATCACCGGCGCGGTGGACCAGGCGGTGGGTGCCGGCAAGGCCGTGCACATCCTCGGCCTGCTGTCCGACGGCGGCGTGCACAGCCATCAGGATCACCTGGCGGCCATGGCCGAACTGGCGGCGCAGCGCGGCGCCGAGAAAATCTACCTGCATGCCTTTCTCGATGGCCGCGACACCCCGCCGCGAAGCGCGCAAAGCTTTATCGAAACCCTCGATGCGACCTTCGCCAAGCTCGGCAAAGGGCGGATCGCCAGCCTGATCGGCCGCTACTTCGCGATGGACCGCGACAACCGCTGGGACCGGGTCGAGCAGGCCTACCAGCTGATCGTCGACGGCCAGGGCGAATTCAACGCCGCCGATGCCAGCGCCGGTCTGGCCGCGGCCTATGCGCGCGGCGAGAACGACGAATTCGTCAAGGCCACCACCCTCGGCGAGCCGGTGAAAGTCGAAGACGGCGACGCCGTGGTGTTCATGAACTTCCGCGCCGACCGCGCCCGCGAACTGAGCCGCTGCTTCGTCGAGGCCGACTTCAAGGAATTCCCCCGCGCCCGGGTACCGCAACTGGCCGGCTTCGTTACCCTGACCCAGTACGCCGCGAGCATTCCGGCGCCCTGCGCCTTCGCCCCCGCCAGCCTGACCAATGTGCTTGGCGAATATTTGGCGAACAACGGCAAGACCCAACTGCGCATCGCCGAAACCGAGAAGTACGCCCACGTCACCTTCTTCTTCTCCGGTGGCCGCGAAGAACCCTTCCCCGGCGAAGAACGCATCCTGATCCCCTCGCCGAACGTCGCCACCTACGACCTGCAGCCGGAAATGAGCGCGCCGCAAGTCACCGACAAGATTGTCGAAGCCATCGAGCAACAGCGTTACGACGTGATCGTGGTCAACTACGCCAACGGCGACATGGTCGGTCATACCGGCGTGTTCAGCGCTGCGGTGAAGGCCGTGGAGTGCCTGGACAGCTGCGTCGGCCGTATCGTCGAAGCCCTCGACAAGGTCGGCGGCGAAGCCCTGATCACCGCCGACCACGGCAACGTCGAACAAATGGCCGACGAAAGCACTGGCCAGGCGCACACCGCGCATACCTGCGAGCCGGTGCCGTTCATCTACGTCGGCAAGCGCCCGGCGCACATCCGCGAAGGCGGCGTGCTGGCCGATGTGGCGCCGACCCTGCTGACCCTGATGGGCCTGCCGGTGCCGGCGGAAATGACCGGCACCAGCATCGTCGAACTGGACTGAAGGCGACAATATTGTTGCCACTCCCCAGCGAATAGCCGGGATGCACTCCTGGGGCGATTGGAGCGGAGTTTCCCCGGATTGCATCCGGGCTACGGATGCTGGGTAGGGTGGAAGACGCTTTTATCTTCCACCATCACAGCTGGTGGATGGGTGAAGCGTCATCCACTCTACGAAGTCGCGGCGTTGATCGTTCCCACGCTCCAGCGTGCGCGGCGATCCCGCTACTTCGGCCTGTGGCACAGCGCACTTTCCGGCGCTTACGACTTGCAGCTTGCTGCTGGTTTTTTAGGCATACTAGAGCCGTCCTTGTCCCAGGTGTCGCCCGCCCCATGTTTCGCGCCCTCGTCCTTATCTGCCTGACCTGCCTGCTCGCGCCGGCCTTTGCCGACGAAAAGGCCGATGCCCAACAACAGCTGGAAGCCGCGCGTGCCGACGTCGCCGAGCTGAAGAAGCTGCTGGATAAACTGCAGCTGGAGAAATCCGGCGTACAGAAAGAGCTGAAAACCACCGAAAGCGAGCTGGGCCAGCTGGAAAACCAGGTCAAGGACCTGCAGCAGGAGCTCAAGCAGAGCGAAGAGGAAATCCAGCGCCTCAATCAGGAGAAAAAAAAACTCCAGGGCGCGCGCCTTGAGCAGCAGCGGCTGATCGGCATCCAGGCCCGCGCCGCCTATCAGAGCGGCCGCCAGGAATACCTGAAACTGCTGCTGAACCAACAAAACCCGGAAAAATTCTCGCGCACCCTAACCTACTACGACTACCTCAGCGAAGCCCGCATGGCGCAACTCGACGCCTTCAACGAAACGCTGCGCCAACTGAGCAATGTCGAAGAGGAAATCACCGCCCAGCAAGATCAGCTGCAACAGCAGAAAGGTCAGCTCGACGAACGCCATGCGCAATTGGCCCAGGTGCGCAAAGAGCGGCAACTGGCCCTGGCCAAGCTCAACAACGAATATTCCGCCCGCGATAAAAAGCTCAAAGCCCGCCAACAGGATCAAGTGCAGCTGAGCCGGGTGCTGAAAACCATCGAGGAAACCCTCGCGCGTCAGGCCCGCGAAGCCGAACAGGCACGTCAGCGCGCGTTGCTCGCGGCCCGCGAACAAGCCAAACCCAAAGCCTCTGGCAGCCCGGCCAACAATGGCCCACTGGTCAGCGCCGGAGCCAGTGTCGGCGGCCCGTTCGCCAAAGCCCGCGGCAAGCTGCCCTGGCCGGTCGATGGCCGTTTGCTGGCAGCTTACGGAACCCCGCGTGGCGGCGACGCTCGTACCAAGTGGGACGGCGTACTGATCGGCGCCTCTGCCGGTAGCCAGGTGCACGCCGTGCATGCCGGCCGCGTGGTGTTTGCCGACTGGTTGCGTGGTGCCGGGCTGCTGGTCATTCTCGACCATGGCAACGGCTACCTGAGCCTTTACGGGCACAATCAGAGCCTGCTGAAAAATGCCGGCGAACTGGTCACCGCAGGCGAGGCGATTGCCACAGTCGGTACCAGCGGCGGGCAGGAAATGCCGGCGTTATATTTTGCGATTCGTCAGCAGGGCCGCCCCAGCGACCCGGCGCAATGGTGCCGCACGCAAGGATAGGCGGCACACATACCTTTTCGGTTAGGAGCTCGTTCGTATGCCGTATTTGTCTCGCCTCACCTCTCTGGCCCTGACTATCGCCCTGCTCGGCGGCAGCGCGCTGACGCAGGCAGAAACCGCCGCCAGTGCAACACCACAGGCGCCCTTGCCGCTCGACGAGCTGCGCACCTTCGCCGAGGTGATGGACCGTATCAAGGCCGCCTATGTCGAGCCGATCAGCGACAAGACCCTGCTGGAAAACGCGATCAAGGGCATGCTCAGCAACCTCGACCCGCATTCCGCCTATCTCGAGCCCGAAGACTTCCGCGACCTGCAGGAAAGCACCAGCGGTGAATTCGGCGGCCTGGGCATCGAGGTCGGCACCGAGGACGGCTTCATCAAGGTCATCACCCCGATCGACGACACCCCGGCATCGGCCGCGGGCATCCAGCCCGGCGACCTGATCGTCAAGATCGACGGCCAGCCGACCAAGGGCCTGTCGATGATCGAGGCCGTGGACAAGATGCGCGGCAAGGCCGGCAGCAAAATCGAATTGAGCCTGGTGCGCGAAGGCGGCAAGCCTTTCGACGTGGTCCTGACCCGCGCGGTGATCAAGGTCAGAAGCGTCAAGAGCCAACTGCTGGAAAACAACTACGGCTACCTGCGGATCACCCAGTTCCAGGTCAACACCGGCGAGGAAGTCGGCAAGGCGCTGGCCAAGTTGCGCAGCAAGAACGGCGGCAAGCTGCACGGCCTGGTTCTCGACCTGCGCAACAACCCCGGCGGCGTGCTGCAGGCCGCGGTCGAGGTTACCGATCACTTCCTGACCAAGGGCCTGATCGTCTATACCGAAGGGCGTATCGCCAACTCCCAACTGCGCTTCTCCGCCGACCCGGCCGATGCCAGCGAAGGCGTGCCCCTGGTCGTGCTGATCAACGGCGGCAGCGCCTCGGCGTCGGAAATCGTCGCCGGCGCCCTGCAGGACCACAAGCGCGGGGTGCTGATGGGCACCGACAGCTTCGGCAAGGGTTCGGTGCAGACAGTGCTGCCGCTGAACAACGATCGCGCACTGAAACTCACCACCGCGCTCTACTTCACCCCCAACGGGCGCTCGATCCAGGCCCAGGGCATAGTCCCGGATATCGAAGTGGCGCGCGCCAAGCTGACCCGTGAGCAGGACGACGGCACGATCAAGGAAGCCGACCTGCTCGGCCATTTGAACAACGGCAACGGCGGCGCGGATAAACCCAGCGCGAGCAAGACCGCACGCCCCGAGCGCCCGCAGGACGACGATTACCAGTTGAGCCAGGCGCTGAATCTGCTCAAGGGCCTGAACGTCACCCGCGGCGATTGAGAATAGCGGCAGCGTCCTCTCGGACCCTGCTGCTGTCTGCGGCGGCCGCGTCACCCTACGGAGTCGGCGCCTCTGCACTTGTAACCCAGCAGGTAACTTAGGCATAGCCACAAAAAAGCCCGCCCCCAGTCACAAAAGGGGGCGGGCTTGTTTCCATCCGTTACAGAGCTATCTGTTACAGGTAGTTGTTGGTCATCTCGTCGACGAAGCCCTCGGCGCGCAGTTCGTCCAGGGCCTTTTGCAGGCGCTGGATCACTTCGTCCGGGGTATCCTTGTTCATTGCCAGGTACAACTCGGCATCGTTGAAGCGCAATACCGTATTGAGCCCGGTCACGCCCTCCTGCTTAGCCAGGTACCGGCCGACCGGATCGGTGGTCGCCCACAGGTCGATCTTGCCGCTGAGCAGCTTCTTGATATTTTCCTGATCGCGCAGGGCATTGGTCGGTTTCAACCCCACGCTTTCCAGATGCTGGCTGACCGCATCGTTCTTGTAGGCGCCGATCTGGTATTTACCCGCTTCCTCCAGGCTGGCCACGCTGATGTTATTGCCAGGCGCCGAGAGCAGCACCCAACCGGTCTTGGCCAACGGCCCGACCCATTTGAACAGAGGCTCGCGCTCCGGGGTTCTGGTGGTGGAGAACAGGCCGTAGCTGGGCTTGTCCAGGGTCAGCTTGTACAGGCGATCCCAGGGAAAACGCAGGCTCAGGGTGTAGCCGATGCCGGCACGCTTGAACATCTCGCGCACGATCTCGGTGCTGATGCCGTCGATACCGTCGTCGCGGGCGAAGTTCTTGTCGTCCACCGCCATGTTGAATGGTGGAAAATTCTCCGTCAGCAACACCACCTTGTAGTAAGACGGTAATTCGGCCTGGGCCGCAAAGGTGCTGAACAACAGGCCGAACATCAGTCCGGATTTCAGAAATTTCAACATAGGTCATCCCGCTTGTTGTTGTGGTTATGGCTAGTGGCACTCAGCCCGAAGAGTACCAGTCGAATCGCCTTCCAGAACAGCGGCCGGCCCGTGGGCGGTTCGCTGCATTCGGTTCTACAGATAGCGCTTGGTCATGGAGTCCACCACACCCTCGGCGCGCATCTTGTCCAATTCACCCTGCAGCTTCCGTACCACCTCATCCGGCACCTGCTTGTTGAGCGCCAGATACAGTTGCGCGCTGTCGAAGCGCAGAATGGTTTTCAACCCGGAAATACCTTCCTGCTTGGCCAGATAACGGCCCGCCGGATCGCCGGTGGCCCAAAGATCGATCTGCCCGGCCATCAGCTTGGTGGCATTGAGCTGATCGCGCAACGCGGTGATCGGCTGCAAACCCTGTTCGACCAGGTGCTCGGCAATCGCGTCGCCCTTGTAAGCGCCGACCTTATACCGTTTGGCTTCTTCCAGACTGTTCAGGGTGATGCCGCTGTCGGCTTTGCCGAGCAGCACCCAGTCGTCCGGACCGATTGGGCCGACCCACTTGAACAGCTCTTCGCGCTCAGGCAGGCGCGCCGTGACGAATACGCCATAGCCGGGTTTTTCCAGCGCCAGTTTATAGATGCGATCCCAGGGAAAACGCAGCGTCAGGTTGTACTGAATGCCGGCGCGCTTGAACATTTCCCGGATGATATCCACGGCAATCCCGTCGATCTTGTCGTCGCGGGCGAAATTCTTGCCGTTGACCGCCATGTTGTACGGCGGAAAGTTCTCGGTCAGCAGCACCATCCGGTAGTTGCCGGCGGCTACATCGGCGCGAGCGCTACCGGCCAACACCATAAGGGTGCCAGCCAACGCAATCAGCAAGCGTTTGCACATGTTGGATTCTCTTTTTTTGTGGTGGCAGGTCGCCGCAGCATACTCAGCCCGACCAATAGCGCCAGCCTCGGCCAAGGCTAGGCGCCCCGCCGAGTCCGTTGTAATAACGGGAATGGCGCATTCCTGTATTTAAAATGATGGACGGTTGAGCCACGCGGCGCGGGCGCAACGGTAACCCAGGGCGCGAGCGAATGCTGCCGACTCGCTCCCAGCTTCGGCCGGCACACCGCCGGCCGCCGTGGTTCAGCGCACGACGATACCGCGGCTGGCCAGATACGCCTTGGCTTCCGGTACGGTGTATTCGCCGAAGTGGAAGATGCTCGCCGCCAATACCGCAGCGGCCTTGCCTTCGATAATCCCGGCAGCCAGGTGTTCGAGGTTGCCGACGCCGCCGGAGGCGATCACCGGAATGCCCACCGCTTCGCTGATGGCGCGAGTGACACCAAGATCGTAACCGCTCTTCACGCCGTCCTGATCCATGCTGGTCAGGAGGATTTCGCCAGCGCCAAAGTCTTCCATTTTTTTCGCCCAGAGCACGGCATCCAGACCGGTGGGTTTGCGCCCGCCATGGGTGAAAATCTCCCAACGGGGCGTTTCGCCGGGACCGGACACGCGCTTGGCGTCGATCGCCACGACTATGCATTGCGCGCCGAAACGCGAAGCGGCTTCGCCGACGAACTCGGGGGTGAACACCGCGGCGGTGTTGATCGAGACCTTGTCGGCACCGGCGTTGAGCAGGTTGCGGATATCCTGCACGGTGCGCACGCCGCCGCCCACGGTCAGCGGAATGAACACCTGGCTGGCCATGCGTTCCACGGTATGCAGCGTGGTGTCGCGACCGTCGACGCTGGCGGTGATATCGAGGAAGGTGATCTCGTCGGCACCCTGCTCGTCGTAGCGGCGGGCGATTTCCACCGGATCGCCGGCATCGCGGATGTTCTCGAACTGGACGCCCTTGACCACGCGGCCATTGTCCACGTCGAGGCAGGGGATGATGCGTTTGGCCAGTGCCATAGCGACTTCTCTCGTAGGGTGCGCCCTGCGCACCGGTAAGCCTTCAGCGGTGCGCGCAGCGCACCCTACTCAACTTTATATTTCAGGTCGCAAAGCGCCTGGGCTTCGGCCACATCCAGGGTGCCTTCGTAGATGGCCCGGCCGGTGATGGCGCCGATGATGCCCGGCGTGTTGGTGTCCAGCAGCGCCTGGATATCGCCGATATTGTGGATGCCGCCGGAGGCGATCACCGGAATCCGCGTGGCGTTGGCCAGGGCCACGGTGAAGGGCACGTTGCAGCCCTGCATCATGCCGTCTTTGGCGATATCGGTATAAACGATGGCGGACACGCCATCGGCCTCGAAGCGCTTGGCCAGGTCGATGACCTGCACCGAGCTGACTTCGGCCCAGCCGTCGGTGGCGACGAAACCGTCCTTGGCATCCAGCCCGACGATCACCTTGCCGGGAAAGGCCTTGCAGGCGTCGGTAACGAACTGCGGATCTTTCACCGCCTTGGTGCCGATGATCACGTAGCTGACCCCGGCCTTGACGTAGTGCTCGATGGTTTCCAGCGAGCGGATACCGCCGCCGATCTGGATCGGCAGGTTCGGGTAGCGCTTGGCGATAGCGGTGACCACTTCGCCGTTGACCGGCTGGCCTTCGAAGGCGCCGTTGAGGTCGACCAGGTGCAGGCGGCGGCAGCCACCCTCGACCCATTTGGCGGCCATGCTCACCGGGTCGTCGGAAAATACCGTGGAGTCGTCCATGCGACCCTGACGCAAGCGCACGCAGGCGCCGTCTTTAAGATCGATAGCGGGGATAATCAGCATCGGTTGAACCTGCTCAAGTCGTGTGAATTCGGTGGGTCAGCTCTTTTCCAGCGCCCAGAGGTCGCTTTCGATGCTCTCGAACCGTTCTTTCAGGTGAGTCTGCACATCGAAAATCGCCCGGTTGTAATAGTGCGGTGCAATCTCGCGGGCAAACAGTTCGAGGATTTCCACCGCCTCGAACGAACCCAACTGCAATTCGAAGCGCTCTTCCATAAAGCGCTTCAGAACCCCGGCGGCCTCACGCTCCTGCTCGGCAGTGAGGGTGAGGATCGGCGGCTTTTGCTTGGCCTTGCTCATTTACCAGCGACCATCCCAGGCGGCGAAGTTCTGCAGCAGTTGCAGGCCATGGGTATGACTTTTCTCCGGGTGGAACTGCACGGCGAAACGCGAGCCATCGGCCAGCGCAGCGGCGAAATCCTTGCCGTAGTGGCCGCGACCGACCACCTGCTTGGGGTTGCCGGCCTCGACGTAATAGCTGTGCACGAAGTAGAAGCGCGCCAGGTCGGGAATGTTGTGCCAGAGCGGATGCTTGACGGCCTGGCTGACTTCGTTCCAGCCCATGTGCGGCACCTTCAGCGGCTCGCCGTCTTCGACCATGCCCTTGCCGAAGAAGCGCACTTGGCCGGGAAACAGGCCGATGCAGTCGACGCCATCGTTCTCTTCGCTGCGTTCCAGTAGCGCCTGCATGCCCACGCAGATGCCGAGAAACGGCCGATCCTGACTGACTTCGCGCACCAACTCATCGAAGCCCAGACGCTTGATCTCGGCCATGCAATCGCGAATCGCGCCAACCCCGGGGAATACCACGCGATCCGCTTCACGGATCACCTGGGCATCGCTGGTCACCAGCACCTTGCCGGCGCCGACGTGTTCGAGGGCCTTGGCCACCGAGTGCAGGTTGCCCATGCCGTAGTCGATTACCGCGACCGTTTGCATCAAAGCACGCCTTTAGTGGAGGGCATCTGCCCGGCCATGCGCGGGTCCAGCTCGACGGCCATGCGCAGCGCGCGGCCGAAGGCCTTGAACACCGTTTCGATCTGGTGGTGGGTGTTGGTGCCACGCAGGTTGTCGATATGCAGGCTGACCAGGGCATGGTTGACGAAGCCCTGGAAGAACTCCTGGAACAGATCGACATCGAAGCCGCCAACCACCGCGCGGGTGAAGGGCACATGCATCTGCAGACCGGGACGCCCGGAGAAATCGATGACCACGCGCGACAGCGCTTCGTCCAACGGCACGTAGGAATGGCCGTAGCGGGTCATGCCTTTCTTGTCGCCGATAGCCTTGGTGAACGCCTGGCCGAGGGTAATGCCGACGTCTTCCACGGTGTGGTGGTCGTCGATATGCAGGTCGCCCTTGCACTCGATATCCAGGTCGATCAGGCCATGGCGGGCGATCTGGTCGAGCATGTGCTCGAGAAAGGGCACGCCGATATCGAACTTGGCCTTGCCGGTGCCATCCAGATTGATCGAGACCTTGATCTGGGTCTCCAGGGTGTTGCGCTCGACGAATGCCGTACGTTCGGCCATCACCAGCTCCAGAAATTACTCGCGAAAAAGGCTGCCATTATAGGCGGGCCTGCCCCCGGGCGGCTACCGGCGCCGTGCGCATGGATGGATTATCCGCTAAGCCGTTGCCGCGGGCCGGCACAAATCCACAGACCGCCGCCGCCCGGCATCCTGGCTTGTTATGCTCCCGGGCCAATACCCGCCTATCTAGCGGGCCCGAAACGGAAGCACCATGGACAGCATCGATACCCTGATCATCGGCGCCGGCGCCCTCGGCCTGGCCTGCGCCGCGCGCCTGGCGAGCCCTGGGCGCAACACCCTGATAGTCGAGGCGGAAAGCCTGATCGGCAGCCATACCTCCAGCCGCAATTCCGAGGTGATTCACGCCGGCATCTACTACACGCCCGGCTCGCTGAAGGCCGAACTGTGCCTGGAAGGTCGCGAGCGCCTGTACGCCTGGTGCCGCCAGCATCAGGTCGCGCACCGGCGAATCGGCAAATTGCTGGTGGCGGTAAATGATGCCGAACGCGGCAAACTCGACGCCCTCCTGAACAACGCCGAGGCTTGCGGCGTGCATGATTTGCAGCCCATCGAGCAGGCCTCGCTCGCCAAACTCGAACCTGCGGTACGCGGCGTCGCCGCCCTGCTCTCGCCCAGCACCGGGATCATCGACAGCCACGCCTACCTGCAATCGCTGCTGGCCGCCGCGGAAAACCAGGGCGCGCAGCTGGTTCTGAAAACCCGCGTCGAACGTCTGGAGCCGAGCGCCGACGGCTGGATCGCCAGCGGCACCAGCGGCGGCGAACCCTTCCAGCTCAGGACCGAGCGGGTGATCAACGCCGGCGGCCTGTTCGCCCAACAACTGGCGCAACGCACCGATGGCCTGGCCAGCGCATATATCCCACAGCTGCACCTGTGCCGCGGCCATTACTTCAGCTATAGCGGCCGCGCACCTTTCCAGCACCTGATTTACCCGATGCCCGAAGCCCATACCGCTGGCCTCGGCATTCATGCCACCCTGGATCTCGGCGGCCAGTTGCGCTTCGGCCCGGACACCGAGTACCTCGATCATGTCGATTACCACCTCGACGAAGGCTTGCGCGAGCCATTCGCCAAGGCCATCCGCCGCTACTTCCCGACGCTCGACAGCGCGCGCCTGCTGCCGGGTTACAGCGGCATCCGGCCGAAACTCTCGGGGCCTGGGGAACCGGCTGCCGACTTCCATATCCAAACGGCCGGGGATCACGGCTTGCCCGGCCTGACCAATCTGTTCGGCATCGAATCGCCCGGGCTCACTGCCAGCCTGGCGATTGCCGAACGCGTGGCCCTTTTACATGATCTGTAAAGACGGTCGGCGCTATACTCGGCGACTTATTTAAGTTATCCAAAACAAGGACTCGCACATGAAAGCGCTCGGCAAAATCCTGGGTCTGGTGTTCCTCGGGCTGTTGCTGATCATCGTGGCGCTGGGCTTTGCCCTGACCCACCTGTTCGATCCCAACGACTATAAAGACGAGATTCGCCAGTTGGCCCGCGACAAGGCCAACCTGGAATTGACCCTCAAAGGCGATATCGGCTGGAGCCTGTTTCCCTGGCTCGGCCTGGAGCTGACCGACGCCACCCTGGCCAGCGCCAACACGCCCGACAAGCCCTTCGCCGACCTGCGCCTACTCGGCCTGTCGGTGCGCGTGCTGCCGCTGCTGCGCAAGGAAGTGCAGATGAGCGACATCCGCATCGACGGTCTCAACCTCAACCTGCAGCGTGACGAAAAAGGCCACAGCAACTGGGAAGATATCGGCCACCCGGCGCAGCCCGCCGGCGAGCAGGCCAGCGCCAGCGTCGACACCTCCGCAGCCAGTCCCGAGAGCGCCCCCGCCAGCCCCGCCGCCAAACCGCAGCCACTGAAGCTGGATATCGACAGCCTAATCGTCAACAGCGCGCGCATCGATTACCGCGACGAGCAGAAAGGCCAGCAGTTCAGCGCCGAAAGCATCCAGCTGACCACCGGGGCGATCCGCGAAGGCAGCAATATCCCGCTGAAACTCAGCGCGTTTTTCGGCACCAACCAGCCGGTACTGCGCGCGCGTAGCGAGCTGCAGGGCGAGTTGCGCTTCGACCGCGTACTCAAGCGCTATCAACTGGAAGACGCCAAACTGTCCGGGGAAATCTCCGGCGAGCCCTTCGACGGCCAGACCCTGACCTATTCCGCGCAAGGCCAGTTGCTCGTCGACCTGGCCGCCCAGGTTGCCGAATGGAATAGCCTGAAGTTGTCCGGCAACCAGTTGCGTGCGATCGGCGAACTGAAGGTGCGCGATCTGGACAAGGAGCCAAAACTCAGCGGCGGCCTCTCCGTCGCCCCGCTCAACCTGCGCGAGTTCCTCGCTACCATCGGCCAGAAGCTGCCGCCGATGAGCGACGAGAAAGCCCTCGGCGAGTTCGAGCTGGTCACCCGCCTCAGCGGCAGCCCGAGCAGCCTGAGCTTCGACGAACTCAAATTGAAACTCGACGACAGCAACTTCAGCGGACAAATCACCGTCGCCGATTTTGCCAAGCAGGCCCTGCGCGTGCAGTTGCAGGGCGACCAGCTGAATCTCGACCGCTACCTGCCCGCGCCCAGCCAGGCCAGCAAGGACGCCAGCAGCGCACGCGCCGCGGAGGTCAAGGAAAGCGTCGCCAATGCCGGCCAGAGTGGCACCACGCCACTACCGGACGCACCGACCCAGCAAGCCTGGAGCAGCGAGCAGGTATTGCCGATCGACCAACTGCGCGACCTTGACCTGCAGGCAGCGCTGAGCCTCGGCCAACTGATCGTCGACAAACAAACCATCGACAGCTTCAAACTCAAGGCGAAAAGCCGCGCTGGCCTGCTGACTCTCGAGGAGGCGCGCGGCAATATCGGCGGCGGCAACTTCGAGGCCACCGCAAGCATCGACGTACGCCCGGCCATCCCCCTGCTCAAGGTGCAGAAGACCCTCAACCGGGTCGCCATCGAACCCTTCCTGAAAAAACCCGACCAGCCCTCGCCACTCAAGGGCAAGCTGGACCTCAAGGCCAACCTCAGTACCAGCGGCAATAGCCAGAAAGCCTGGATTGACGGCCTCAACGGGACGATCGGCTTTACCCTGAAAGACGGCGTACTGGTCGACGCCAACCTCGAACAGCAGCTTTGCCGCGGCATCGCCACACTCAACCGCAAAGCCCTGACCAGCGACCCGCGCGGCAAGGACACGCCCTTCGAGACCCTGCAAGGCAACCTCAGCGTGACCAATGGCGTGGCCCACAACCCCGACCTCAAGGCGAACATTCCCGGCCTCGCGGTCAGCGGTAACGGCGATGTCGACCTGCGCGTACTGAGCCTCGACTACCGCGTCGGCATCACTCTGCTCGGCGACCAGAGCGAAATGCCCGATCCGGCCTGCCAGATCAACGAACACTACGTCGGCATCGAATGGCCGCTGCGCTGTCGCGGCCCGCTGGAAATGGGCGGCAAGGCCTGCCGCCTGGATCAGGACGGCATGGGCAAGGTCGCCGCCAAACTGGCCGGCACCAAGCTCACCGAGAAGCTCGAGGAAAAATACGGCGACAAGGTCAGCCCGGAACTCAAGGACGCACTCAAGGGCCTGTTCAACCGATGAGCCCCGAGCAATTTTCCAGCGCAGTGCTCGACTGGTATGACCGCCACGGGCGCAAGGACCTGCCCTGGCAACAGGGCATCAGCCCGTACCGCGTCTGGGTTTCGGAGATCATGCTGCAGCAGACCCAGGTCAGCACCGTGCTCGGCTACTTCGACCGCTTTATGGCGGCCCTACCGACCGTGCGCGACCTGGCCGAAGCACCCGAAGATGAAGTGCTGCACCTGTGGACCGGCCTCGGTTACTACACCCGTGCGCGCAATCTGCAGAAGACCGCGCAAATCGTCATGGCCGAACACGGCGGCGAATTCCCCCGCGACGTTGATGCACTGACCGCCCTGCCCGGCATCGGCCGCTCCACCGCCGGCGCCATCGCCAGCCTGAGCATGGACCTGCGCGCGCCTATCCTCGACGGCAACGTCAAACGCGTGCTGGCGCGCTACGTGGCCCAGGAAGGCTACCCGGGCGAACCCAAGGTCGCCAAACAGCTCTGGGACGTTGCCGAACGCTTCACCCCCCACGCACGGGTCAACAATTACACCCAGGCGATGATGGACCTCGGCGCCACGCTCTGCACCCGCAGCAAGCCCAGTTGCCTGCTCTGCCCGCTCAAACAAGGCTGCCAGGCGCACCTGCTCGGCCTGGAGATCCGCTACCCGATCGCCAAACCGCGCAAAGCACTACCGCAAAAGCGCACGCTGATGCCGATCTTCGCCAGCCGCGCCGGCGAAGTACTGCTCTATCGACGCCCCTCCAGCGGCCTCTGGGGCGGGCTCTGGAGCCTGCCCGAACTGGACGATCTGCAGGGCCTGGAACCACTCGCCAGCCGCCACACCCTGGAACTGGGCGCACGCCATGAACTGGCCGGACTGACCCACACCTTCAGCCACTTCCAGTTGGCCATCGAACCCTGGTTGATCCAGGTCAAGGCCGCGCCCAGCAGCGTGGCCGAGGCCGACTGGCTCTGGTATAACCTCGCCACCCCGCCGCGCCTGGGCCTTGCCGCCCCGGTGAAGAAACTGCTGAAGCGCGCGGCCGATGCCTTGAATGCTCGACCGAGCGCAGGAGAACCCACATGACCCGCACCGTACTCTGCCGCAAGCACAAGCAAGAACTGCCCGGCCTCGATCGCCCGCCCTACCCCGGCGCCAAAGGCGAAGACATCTACAACAACGTCTCCAAGCAAGCCTGGGACGAATGGCAGAAGCACCAGACCCTGCTGATCAACGAACGCCGCCTGAACATGATGAACGCAGAGGACCGCAAATTCCTCCAGGCCGAAATGGACAAGTTTCTTTCCGGCGAGGAATACGCCCAAGCCGAAGGCTATGTACCGCCGAGCGAGTGAGCCAATGCAGCGAGGGGCCGGGCGGCGCTCCGCTTCAGCCGCGGCAAGTTCACCGCTAAAGCGCCTCCCACGTTCGTAGCCCGAATAAGCCTGGGCGCAATCCGGGAGCGGTATCCGGCCCGAGATCGCTCCCGGATTTTATCCGTGCTACAGGTCAGTACCGTCCCAATTTCCCCTGTCCGAACCTAAACACCCGTAATTTCTAAATATTTTTCCAACTCACGCTTGACACCTACCCTTCAAATCCGTCTAATAGCGCCCCGTTGCCCAGGTAGCTCAGTCGGTAGAGCAGGGGATTGAAAATCCCCGTGTCGGCGGTTCGATTCCGTCCCTGGGC
>CBIHLF010000049.1:0-35158 GCA_966210435.1 uncultured Pseudomonas sp.
CTACGAGGCTCGGATGAGTGCTTAAAACCGTGTCCACGGTTGCTGGGTAAGATCATCTATCTACTGCGCTCAGAGCTTCTATTGCCTTCTCTGGGTCGAATGTGTGCCCTTGCAGGATAGTTTCAGCTTGATTGTGGAGAGCATATGCCAGATGGGCTGCGGCTTTAACGGCCGGATCGGGAGTTTCGCCGCTACCTAAATGATGGGATAGCAGTAGCCGAATTTCGTAAACGGCGAATGCCAGCAGTTGGTTTTGCTTAACATCCATGCAGACTTATCTCCATGTGTGCCTAACAGTGATTAGATGGAATTCTTCGATAATCCGATGGTAGTGGATTCTGCATAAGCACGCTCCAATGTGGAATCTGAAAAATTAAAAACCCAATAAATCAAACGGTTACGCAGGTTTGGCAATCGTTGACCTGTATTCGCTTGACTTCTGTATTTTGTTCTACCATTACTGCTGTATATAAAAACAGTATTAAGGGTCGACATGGACAGTTCAACCTCCAAGCCCCGGCTGCGCGAGCAGGTTCGGGCGGTGATGCGGGTGCATCATTACAGCATTCGTACTGAGAAGTCTTACTGGTACTGGATTCGCTATTTCATCCGTTTTCACCAGTTGCGCCATCCGCTGGAGATGGGGGCGGCGGAGGTGAATACTTTTCTCAGTTGGCTGGCGGTTGAGCGCAAGGTGGCGGCGGCTACGCAGAATCTGGCGCTCAATGCGCTGGTATTTCTCTATACCAAGGTATTGCAGCAGCCATTGGGGGAGGTCGGTGACGTTGTGCGGGCCAAGCGTTCAGCGCGCATACCTTCGGTGCTGACGCATGCCGAGGCGACGCAGATCATTGACCTTTTGGGGCAACCTTATCAGCTGCTGGCATCGCTGATGTATGGCGCAGGCCTGCGGGTGGTGGAGGCAGCTCGTTTGCGTATCAAGGACGTGGATTTCGACCGGCAGGTGATTGTGGTTCACGATGGTAAGGGCGCCAAGGATCGCACCACCTTGCTCCCGGCATCGCTGATCACGCCATTGCTGGAACGCCGGCAGCGTATGTACGAGGCCTGGAAGCAGAAAGACACCTTCTATCGGGCGCCGGTCAGCCTGCCTTTTGCATTGCGGCGCAAGTATCCCGCTGCACCCAGTTCCTTCGAATGGCAATGGCTGTTTCCTTCAAGTGCGCTCTGTAGTGACGAGGACGGCACGGCCGTGCGCCATCATCTGCATGTCAGCTCCATTCAGAAGGCGGTCAAGCAGGCGGTGCGGCGCTCCAGCATCCATAAGCCAGCCGGTTGTCACACCTTTCGCCATAGCTTTGCCACCGAACTGTTGCGTCGCGGCAGCGATATTCGCACGGTGCAAACGCTACTTGGCCATGCCGATGTGCGGACGACCCAGATACATACCCATGTGCTGGGTCAGGCATTTGCCGGGGTCGTGAGTCCTCTGGGTTAGCAGGCCGTTGAAAATGAAGGCCAGGCAGGCGAGACGATACCGATGGCGGCCCCACAAAAAAAGGCGAGAAACATAGCGCAGCGAAGTAACAGCCAACGGCTGGCCCGAAGGGTGAGCGTAGCGAATCAAGCGGACTGGGCTCGCACGGGGGGGTACGGGTTGTAAATGAGCATTTTGACGGGGGCGCCTAGACTGGACTCGCCCCCGAGCCTGTTCTTAAAGCCGTATTGGCAACGCAGGTAGTTTTTCAACGGCCTGTTGCCGGAGTCAGTGACTCACCCAGCGCTGGCGCACCCAGCCGCTGAGCGCATCGACGCCCACCACCAATAGCAGCATCGCCAGAATCACTGTGGCGGCCTGGGCTTGTTGGAACAGGCTGAGGCTGAAGTAGAGCATTTGCCCCAGGCCGCCGGCGCCGACGAAGCCGAGCACGCTGGCCATGCGGATGTTGTTTTCCCAGCGGTACAGCGAGTAGGCGACCAGCTGTGGCCAGACGCAGGGCAGGGTGCCGTAGCAGAAGGCCGCGATAGGCCCGCCGCCACTCAGGCGAATCGCTTCGGCGGGTTCTTGCGGCGTGTTCTCCAGGGCTTCGGCGAATAGCCGGCCGAGCACCCCGCTGGTGTGCAGCGCCAGCGCCAGGGTGCCGGCATTCGGGCCTAGGCCGGCGGCCAAAACCACCAGCGCCGCCCACACCAGCTCGGGAATCGCGCGCAGTGCATTCAATAGCAGGCGTGCGCCGCTTGTGGCCAACCAACCGAAACGCCCGGCTGCCGGCAGCGCCAGGAGCAAGCCGAGCAAAGCCGCGAGCAGGGTGCCGATGGCCGACATGGCCAGGGTCTCCAGGGCGCCTCGGTAGATCGCGCCAAGGTGCGCCGCGGAAAAGTCTGGATGGACGAAGCCGCTGGCGTAACGGCCCATCTGGCTCAGGCTGTCGCCACCGAGCAAGGCGCCGAGATCGATGCCGAGGTAAATGAAGGAGGCAACCGCCGCTGCGAGCAGACCCAATAGCAAGCCGATATTCAGTAAGCGCGCGTTGCGCAGGCGTGCGCGGCTGTTCATAGCAGCCTCGTGCGCAGCAGGCGGCTGATCTGGTCGGCGAGCAGCACCAGGGCGAGGAAGGTCAGCAGCATGCTCGCCACTTCGCCGCCAGCGAACATGCGCATCGACAGGTCGATCTGCTGGCCCAGGCCGCCTGCGCCGACGAAGCCCATGATCACCGAGGCGCGAATCGCGCATTCCCAGCGGTACACGCTGTAGGAGAGCATTTCCGCCGCGGCATTGGGCAGGATGCCGTAGGCGAACGCCATCAGACGCGGGCTGCCGGCCAGCAGCAGGGCGCGGCTGGGGCGTGGGTCGACCGATTCGAAAATCTCCGCGTAGACCTTGCCGAGCATGCCGCTGTAGGTGATCGCGATGGCCAGCACCCCGGCGGTGGGGCCGAGGCCGACGGCGCGTACGAACAGCAACGCCCAGACGATCTCCGGCACGCTGCGCAGGACGATCAACAGGCCGCGTACCGGCCAGCGCAGCGCCTGTGCCCACCAGGCCGGACGGCCGTCGCGGTGCAGCGCCGACAGCGACAAGGCGCGGCTGGCGAGCAAGGCGCCGGGAACCGCGATCAGCAATGCCAGGGCCATGCCGGCGGTGGCGATGGCCAGGGTTTCCAGGGTCGCGCGGCCGAGCAGCTGCAGAAATTCCGGTTCGTGGGCCAGCGGCCAGAAGCTGGCGAGAAAGCGTCCCATATTGGCGGCGTTGTCATGCTCGGCGAGCACTGCCAGATTCAGCTCGCTGAGCTGCAAACCCGGCCATAGCAGCAACAGCGCCAGCAGCGTCAGCGCCAGGCGCGGCAGCGCGGCGGGATCGCGCAGCTCCGGGGTCGGGGTCGCGGGTTTCAGCATCGGGGGATCTGTAGGCAGACCGGTGCCATGGCTGGCGAGGCGGGTAGCGCTTGCAGTTGCTCGTTGGCGTAGAGCGCGTCGAGCTGCGCCGGGGTGATTTCGGCCGGCGGCAGGTCGAAGAGAATGCGCCCTTCGCGCACCCCGACGATCCGCGGGAAATGCGCGAGGGCCAGGTCGGTGGCGTGCAGGCTGGCGAGCAGGGTGCTGCCGCGTCGGCTGGCTTCTTCGTTAAGTACGCTCAGGGTATGCCCGGCGAGTATCGGGTCCATGGCTGACACCGGCTCGTCGGCGAGTATCAGCTCGGGCGCCTGGTAAAGCACGCGGGCAATGCCCACGCGCTGCAACTGGCCGCCGGAGAGCTGGTCACAGCGCTCGAACAATTTGTCCGCCAGGTCCAGCCGGGCGAGCGCCGCTTGCGCACCGGCGAGGTCCAGCGGGTGCAGCAGGTTGAGCAGGCTTTTGCCCAGCGACCATTGCCCCAGCTTGCCGGCCAGCACCGCGGTGACCACCCGCTGGCGCGGCGGCAACGGTGGGCTTTGATGGATCAGGCCGATGCGCACGCGCAGCTTCTGCCGTTGACCGGCAGGCAGCCGCCAGGGCTGCTGTTCGAGCAGTTCGATTTCGCCTGAGCTCGGTTGCAGGTTGCTCGCGAGCACGCGCAATAGGCTGGTTTTGCCGGCACCTGAAGGGCCGATGATCGCCAGCCGTTCGCCGCTGCTTACCTGCAAATCGATAGCGCTGAGCGCAACCTGCCCATTGGCGTGGGTCAGACCCACGCCGCGGAGGCTGAGGCTCACTTCAACAGGCCGGCCGCGTAAGCTGCTTTTTCGATGCCTTGGTAGTTTTCGGCTTTGGTTTCGATAAAGCGGCTGGCGGCTTGCAGGTCGAGAATCGCCTTGTGCTCGGGGTTGGCCGGGTCTAGGGCGAGGAACGCCGCGCGGATCTTGTCACGCAGACCGGCATCGAGGGTGCCGCGTACCGTCCAGTTGTAATCGAAGTAGGTCGGGGTGGTGGCGATGACTTTGACCTTGGTGGTATCGACCTTGCCGGCCGCGACCAGTTTGTCCCATACCGAGGCGTTGAGCACGCCGCCGTCGGCCTTGCCGGCCTGGACCCAGGCGGCGGTAGCGTCGTGGGCACCGGAGTAGGCGATACGGCTGAAGAATTGTTCCGGCTCGATACCGTCCTGCACCATGAAGAAACGCGGCATCAGGCTGCCGGATGTCGAGGAGACCGAACCGAAGGCGAAGGTCTTGCCTTTCAGATCCTGCAGCGAGTTCACCGCCGGGTCGGCACTGATGAACTTGCTGGTGAATTTTTCGTCTTCGGCGCGCTGCACCAGCGGGATCGCCGGGTGCTGGCTGTCTGCGGTCTTCAGGCGGGTCTGGACAAAAGTGAAACCGCCGAGCCAGGCCATATCAATGCGGTCGGCGGCGATGGCCTCGACCACTGCGGCGTAGTCGGACACCGGTACGAACTCGACCTTCATGCCTAGTTGTTGTTCGAGGTAGTCACCCAGCGGTTTGAACTTGCGCAGCAGTTCGGTCGGGGCTTCATCGGGAATGGCCGAGACGCGCAGGACCTCTGCGGCTTGGGAGAATGCAGCGGTACAGCACAGGGCTACGCCTGCGGCGAGTGCCAGGGTACGTTTCAACATGGGGTTCTCCGGTTCAATAGCGGGGAAAGCCGGCGGAGTATAAAGGGATTGCGGCACTTTTGGTTGGTCACGGCGCATCGGCTTTACCAGCTACGTTAAGATGGCCGTCCCTTCGAACGGAGTCCGACCATGTCCGCATCGTCCACGTCGCTTCCCGCCCTGGCGTTCGCCGGTATCGGCCTGATGGGCTTGCCCATGAGTCGGCGTCTGCTGGCGGCCGGTTATCCGCTGAGGGTCTGGAACCGTTCGCTGGACAAATGCCTGCCGCTGCTGGAGCAGGGCGCGGAGCGTGCGCTGACACCATCCGAGCTCTGTGCCGATGCTGCCGTGGTGATGCTTTGCCTGGCCAATACCGAGGTGGTGCGCGAGGTGGTTTTCGGTGCCGGCGGCATCGCCGAAACGGCCCGTCCAGGGCAGTTATTGGTGGATTTCTCCAGCATGGAGCCCGCCGCCACGCGGGAGATGGCCACCGAGTTGTATGCGCGCACGGGCATGCGCTGGGTGGATGCGCCGGTTTCCGGCGGCACGCCTGGTGCGGCAAGTGGCACTCTGACCATCATGGCCGGCGGCCGCGAGGAGGATATCGAGCGGGTGCGGCCGATCCTCGCGCACCTGGGCTCGCAGTTGACCCGTATGGGCGAGGTCGGCGCCGGCCAGGTGACCAAACTGTGCAATCAGATGATCGTCGCCTGCAATGCCTTGGTGATCGCCGAGGTGGTGGCCTTGGCGGAAAAGGCCGGGGTCGATGCCAACCTGCTTGCGCCGGCTCTGAGCGGCGGCTTTGCCGATTCCAAGCCGTTGCAGATACTCGCGCCGCAGATGGCCGCCAGCCAGTTCGAGCCGATCAAATGGCATGTGCGCACCTTGCTCAAGGATCTGGACGGCGCAGTCAAGCTGTCCCGCGAGATCGGCTCGGCGACGCCGCTCAGTGGCTTGGCCGCGCAGTTGATGCGTTTACACGGCAGCCAGGGCCACCTGGAGCAGGATCCGTCGACCCTGGTGCAGCTGTATAGGGAGCCTGAAGTATGAAAATGGCCGCCAACCTCTCCATGCTGTTCACCGAATTGCCGCTGGTCGAGCGGGTCGTGGCTGCCGCTGCGGCCGGCTTCGATGGCGTGGAAATTCAGTTCCCTTATGAGCTACCGGCCATTCGCCTGAAAGAGGCGTTGGCCGCAGCCGGCATGCCGTTGGTGCTGATCAATCTGCCAGCTGGGGATCTGATGAGCGGCGGCGCGGGCCTGGCGGCGGTGCTGGCGCGTCAGGGCGAGTTCGATGCCGCGTTGCAGGAGGCGTTGACCTATGCCGCCATGGTTCGTCCGGCGTGCGTCAACGTGCTGCCGGGGCGGTTGGCCGAGGGCCTTGAACGCGAGCAGGCGCTGGCGACCCTGGCCGCCAACCTGGACAAGGCGGCCAGCGCTTTCGCCGTGCTCGGTATTCGCGTGCTGGTCGAGGCGATCAATCCGCTGGATATGCCGGGTTTTCTGATCAACACCCCCGAGCAACTGCAGCAGCTGCTCTCACGGGTGGATCATCCGAACCTGTTTGCCCAATACGATCTTTACCATATGGCGCGCCAGGGTATCGACGCCGCCGCGGGCATTGCGGCGCTGGCCGGGCGTATTGGTCATGTGCAGTTTGCCGATTGTCCGGGGCGAGGCGCGCCGGGCACCGGGCAGCTGGATTTTGCATCAATACTGCGGGCGCTGCGCGAGAGCGGCTACGACGCCTGGCTGGGCGCCGAATACAAGCCGGGCGAGCAGGGCACACGGGCAACCTTGGCCTGGCTGGGCGCCTGGCATGGTGCTGACGTTGAGGCTCAATCCGGCGGGTAGCACTCCACCCGGTTACGCCCCAGTTGTTTGGCGCGGTAAAGCATCTTATCGGCGTGCTTCATCAGTGCGCCGAGGTCCTGGCCCGGCTGCCATTGGGCCACACCGAAGCTGGCGGTGATATTGATCTGATCGATCAGCGGTTCGGCGGCGAGAACCGCGCGCAGCTTTTCCGCGATCGCGCAGACCCGATTCAGGTCGATGTGCGGCATCAGAATGATGAACTCCTCTCCGCCCCAGCGGCATAGGCTGTCGGATTCGCGCAAGTGCGCCTTGATCTTCGCCGCCATACCGCTGAGCACCAGGTCACCGACCTCATGGCCGTACCTGTCGTTGACCTGCTTGAAGTGGTCGATATCCAGAAATACCAGTGACAGCGGGAAACCGTAGCGCTCGGCGCGTTTGATTTCCTTGTCGACCTCTTCCTCGAATTTGCGCCGGGTCAACTGACCAGTCAGCAGATCGGTGTTGGCCATGATTTCCAGCTGCTGGTTACTGTTGAGCAGTTCGCTTTCGGCCTGGCGACGCAAGTCGATTTCACGGCGCAACCGGCGTGTCAGGTGAGCGAAGCGCAAGGCGACGCTGCCGACCGCGACCAGGGCGAACAGGGCGCCGGCCACTATTTGGTAGAGCAGGCGACGGTCGGGGGGCGCCGAGGGGGTGTAGATAAAGCCGGACAGGTCGGCCGGGCCTTTGGCCAAGCCCAGCTCGACATAGTTGCGCGCGATGGTTTCCCAGCGGCCGGGATTCATGTGACCGAGTTGCACCAGTTCCGGCAGTATCAGTTTCTTGAGCTCTTCGGCTTCGAAGCGCAGGTGCTCCAGGCTCTTGTTGGGCGCATAGAGCCGGTGGATCAGTTGCACGCTTTCTTCGATGTGATCCAGCGCATATTGCCAGCCGGCGAGGCTGGCCTGGACGAAGGCTTCGACGTCCTGCGGGCGATTATCCAGTACGGCTTGGCGGGTGGTCAGGACGTCGTTGTAGAAGTTGACGCCATACTCGCGCGGGATGATCAGGCGGTAGTCGACGCCCTGCTGTTTCAGCCAGAAGGGTTCGTTGGTGCTATAGCCGTCATAGGCGTCGGTTTTACGATCGATCAGATCCTGGGGGTTGAAGCTGGTGGGTTGCAACTCAAGTTGATTGATGTCGATGCCCTCGCGGGCCAGGGTGATCAGCAGTTCGGTGCTTTCCGGCGGCGGCATCAGCATTACCCGCTTGCCAGCCAGGTCGTGCGGCGAATAGATGCCCGAGTCGGCCCTTACTATCCAGACGATCGGCGAGGTCTGCATGATCGCCGCCAGCGCGACCACCGGCTTGCCCTGCATGCGTGCGATCACCACACCGCTGTTGGAAATTGCGAAATCCGCCTCGCCGGCCAGCAGCGTATCGATAGGCTTAGGTGCATGCGGGCCGCCCGGCAGAATTTCCACCTCCAGCCCGGCTTCCCGGTAGTAGCCTTTTTCCAGTGCCATGTAATAGCCGGCGAACTGGAACTGGTGCAGCCAGCGCAATTGCAGTTTCAGCGGTTCTGCGGCAGCGAGCAGGCCCGGCAGCAACACCTGGGCCGCGATAAAAATGGCGATCAGCGCACTTCGCATTGCTGAGAATCGGCGACTAGCAGGCTGTTGAAAAACTACCTGCGTTGCCATTGCGGCGTTAAAAACAGGCTCAAAATGCTCATTTACAACATGTAAACTCCGCTTTTTCGCCTGTTTTTGCCTTGCACTGACTGCCTCGCCTACGTTTTTCAACGGCCTGCTAATGGGTATTGGCATCACGGCTACCTGAAGAGGATGCACAGCCTTTCGATGATTCGCTGTGCATCCTTACCCGCAGCTTAGTTCAATAGTGGCCAATGGATGTTACTGGTCCGGCTATTTGCTGTGGTAATCGTTAAGCGAAATGACCCGGGTCTTGCCGATGCGGTGACGGTAAATCTCGCGCAGGTATTTGATCGCCTTCTTGACGCTGTCGCGGCTCAGGCGGATGTCGTTGATCGAGACGAACTTGTCCGGCTCGTGGATCAGCTCGCGGTACTTCTTCTCGTACATCGGCTTGATCGCATACCAGTTGGTGTCGAGGATCTTCGCCGGGTTTTCATACTCGTTGAGCATGGCATCGACCCGCGCCTCGTCGAACCTGTCGGCGACGATGAAGTCGAGGACCGCGCTATCCAGGCTGTCGTCAAAACGATGCTGGTCGCGGGCGAAACAGCGCTTGATAAAGGCCACGATCAGGGTCAGGAAATCGTCCGACAGGCACGGACTCTTGACGATCAGGGTGGTCAGCGACAGGTTCGCCGAGGCGCCTATGACCAGGGCATAGCGCTTCAGCGTGGTGTTGGGGAACAGGCTGTTGAGGTGGCTTTTGAGCCGGTTCAGGTCCATGTAGGACAGCTTGTAGTCCTTCGGCAACGAGACGATCGACACCACCGAGGAGCAGTTCTTGAAGAAGTGCAGGTCGCTGAGTTCGTCGGCGTTGTAGTCGGCGCGTTTGTATTGCTCCAGCGCCTGGCGGTAGCGCTTGGCCTCGATCGGCAGCAGGCTGATGCCTTCGATGGCCTGGGTCACCTTGTTGAAATGCGGCAGGTCGATGGAGCGGTAGAACAGGTCGTCGATGTTCAGGCGCGGCTGTTCCTTGTCCAGCACGCGGAATTTCTCCGTGCTGGCCGGGGTGTATTCCGGCACCACTGATTCGGCATAGGCCACGGCCACGGGGCCAGCCAGGCTCATGAACAGGTCGTTGGCATCCAGGCGAATGGTCTCGCCGATGTCGATACCGGCGCGGCGGAAGTAGTTCTGGTCGTAGTCGGTGGTTACCGCCTGGGCGGTGAGGATGTTGAAAATCTGCTGGGAGATGTACTGGTTGGCGTAGCGCTCCATGGCGTTGACGTCGATGTTGTGGATATTGCCGTCATCGCTTTCCTCGGCGTAACGCATGATGTCGTTGGAGATCAGCATCATCGCGTTCCACGGGCGAATGCGCTTCATCACGCTTTCTTCGCTGTTTTCCTCGTTATCGAAGTTGTAGGAGAAGTCCCATTCCTCTGCGAGGTACTTGCACAGCAGGCGCCCGGCATTGATGTGCAGCGCTTCGGACATCTCGCTGCGCTGGTCGGAAATATTCGGCAGGATGCAGATGCCACTGGTGAAGATCGGTTCGAAGACGAAGCTGTGGTCGCGGTTTTCCGGGGTCTGGTCGGCGTTCTTGGTGTCGAAGGTTTTGCTCATGTAGGCGAACTGCTGCGCCAGGCCGAATTCCGAGGCCATGCCCGAGCCGGTGCCGCCACCGGCGCTGAAGATATAGAAGTACAGACGTGACTGGTTGGCCTTGATCCCGCAGGAGTCGATCAGGTAGCTGTGGATGAACTTCCAGTCGGCATTGGTGAAGCGTTGGGTGTCCTTGTTGAGGATGATCTTGGCCAGGTACTGGCCGAGAATCGGTGCGTTACCCGCGCCGCCGGCGTGCACCTCGGACAGGTCCATGATCTTCATCTTGCTGTAGTCGCTGAGAAAGCCGCTGCTTTCGCCCTTGCGCGAAAAGCGGATGCGTCCCTCGATGTCCTTGTCCAGGTCGCCGAGCATCACCAGCGGCTCGATCAGGAACACCGGTTTGGCCTCCCGGCTCGGCGCGCGCAGCAGGTTATTGCGGATCCAGCGGGTTGGGCGGAAATCCTGCTCGGCGACCGCCTTTTCTTCGCTATTGAATTCGCTGAGATAGAACTGCCGAGCGTTATAAACCAAGGATGCGACATCCAGGGCGATGTTCGAGCCGCAACGTCCCAGGCCGATCAGGCAGACCGAGGGGAAATGCTGGATGCGTTTTTCGCTGTCGTCGTCCTGGATGACCGGCGGAAATACCAGGTTGCGCAGGCCGTCGAGGTTATCGAGGATGCGTTCGATGTCGCTTTCGGTGAAGTACATATATTGCTCGCCGCTGTCGTCCTGCGGGCGTAGCAGCGGCGCGGCAACTGTCGCCGCCGGTGCGGCAATGGCCGGCTCCGGCTCTCTATTGGGGCGGGGCGCTGGGGGCTCCGGCAAGACCTCTGGCGGGGTGAGAAAGTTATCGGCTAAATCCGCAAGCGTGGCTTCCTGCGAAACGTTCGAGGCTGCTTTCTTTCTCGTTTTCATCCGCGACAATCCAGTGGGTGAGGAGGGTAGTGGGCATCTGCCAGCAATAACGACTCACCTTTGGTTGTAGCAGGGAATCGTGAAATTGGCGCCATTTGCTTGAACATTACCGCCTTCTTGTTGTCGCGCCGTTGAGCCCGCATTCGTTCGTATCAATCTGATGAATGTTCGCAGACTGAAAAAGCCGAACCTTTTAGATTGCACCCGCAGTAAACTCCGTCATGCACCGCCAGGGCCGGTGGTGCCGCTCCACATGTGAGCGTGAACAACAAAAGAGATGGATCACATGCAGCAAACCCCGCAAGTCGCCAACGCCTGGCGCATCCTGTTCCTGCTTTTCCTCGCCAATCTGTTCAATTTTTTCGACCGCACCATTCCCGCCATCATCATCGAGCCGATCCGCAAGGAATGGAGCCTCAGTGATTTTCAGTTGGGCATGATCGGTACGGCGTTCACCATCATCTATGCGATTGCCGGGGTGCCGCTGGGGCGTATGGCCGATACTGGCGCGCGCCGCAAGATCATGGGCTGGGGCCTGACCGTCTGGAGCGGCCTGACCGCGCTCAACGGCATGGCCTGGAATTTCTGGAGCTTCATGCTGATCCGCATGGGCGTGGGTATCGGTGAGGCGAGTTATGCCCCCGCGGCCAATTCGCTGATCGGCGATCTGTTTCCGCCGCACAAGCGGGCGCGGGCCATGGGCATTTTCATGCTCGGCCTGCCGCTGGGGTTGCTGCTGGCGTTCTTCACCATCGGCGCCATGGTCAAGGCGTTCGACAGCTGGCGTGCACCCTTCTTTCTCGCAGCGATTCCGGGATTGATCCTGGCGCTGTTCATGTTCTTTATCAAAGAGCCGCAACGTGGCGGGGTGGAGTCCGTTCAAGTCGCGTCCACCCCTGTGGCCAATCCCCTGCGCAAGGTGTTGGCGATTCGCACGTTCTGGTGGCTGGTGGTCGCTGGCCTGGCATTCAACTTCGCCAGTTACGCCTGCAACTCGTTCATGGTGCCGATGCTGCAGCGCTATTTTCTGTTGCCGCTGCAACAGGCGGCGGTGGCCACCGGGATGATCGTCGGTTTGACCGGTTTGCTCGGTCTGACCCTGGGCGGTTGGCTGGCCGACCGCATCCATCAACGGTCGGAAACCGGTCGGCTGCTGTTTGCCGCCCTGAGCATGCTGATCGCCGCCGTGGCGACCGGTTATGCGCTGATGGCCGGGCGGGTTGAAGTCGCGGTGTTCGTCAGCCTGTTCAGTATCGGTTGGCTGTTCGCGTACAACTTTTATACCTGCGTTTACACGGCGATTCAGGATGTGGTCGAACCGCGCTTGCGTGCCACCGCGATGGCGCTGTTCTTCGCCGGGCTGTACTTGCTCGGCGGCGGCCTGGGGCCATTGGCGGTGGGGCTGCTGTCCGATCATTTCGCCGAAGCGGCGATGCTCGCCGCTGGCGCTGGGGAGATGAGCGAAGCCTTCAAGGCGGTCGGTCTGCACGATGCGATGTTGCTGATACCCGGCGCCTTGTTCGTCACCATGCTGGCCCTAGTGCAGGCCTCGCGCTGCTTCGTTGCGGATGCGAGCAGCATGCAGCAGAGCTTGCGTTTGCAGGCGGAGAGCTGAGGCGCGTCGAGGGCTAGCATATGGCCAGGTAAGCCGGGGATCTTGTGCAATACTCAGTGACATTCCTGCAACTGGTTTGCGTGGGGTCTTGTCATGGCGGTGATCTCCAGTCTTCTCCTCGGTCATAGTACGGGCCTCGAACGGCACCCACTGCACGCCTATCTGCAGCGCTGCCCGCTGGGTTTGCGCCAGCTCGAAGACCCGCGCAACCTGCCGACGGAGCTGGCGCTGGTGCTGTTGGACGATACCTTGCTGGCGTTGCGGCCCCTGGATGACTGGCAGGGCTGCGGGGCGCTGCTGGTCGGTTGCATGGATCTGCCCGGGGTCCTGCCGTTGCCGGCGACGGCGAGCGCCGATGAGCTGAACGCGTTGCTGCGCTTTGCCCTCGAACAACATGCCCTCACGCAGCAAACCGAGCAATTGGCCGCCGCCCTGGCCGGCAAGCGCGACGACCTGAGCAAGCTGGTCGACGTCGGCCTGGCGCTGTCGGCGGAGCGCGATCTGGACCGCTTGCTGGAGAAAATCCTGATCGAGGGCCGGCGCCTGTCCAACAGCGATGCGGCTTCGTTGTTTCTGGTCGACCGGCGCGCCAATGGGCCCTCGCAGTTGATCTTCAAGCTGACCCAGAACGGCACCTTGAGCCAGAACAGCTTTCAGGATCAGCGCATTCCTTTGAGCAAGGCCTCGATTGCCGGTTATGTGGCGCTGACCAGTACCGAACTGAATATCGCCGATACCTACGCCATTGCCGAGGACGCGCCTTATCGTTTCAACCGTTCCTTCGATTTGCAGATGGGCTATCGGACCATGTCGCTGCTGGCGATTCCCATGCTCAATCATCGGCATGAGGTGGTCGGCGTGCTGGAGTTCATCAACCGCCAGCGCAGCGGCGGCGATGAATTCGACCCCGAGCTGATCGCCTTCGACGAGGAGACCGCGGTATCGCTACGCGCCCTGGCCAGCCAGGCCGCGGTGGCCATCGAAAACCGCCAGTTGCTGGACGATATCAGCCGCCTGTTCGACGGCTTCGTGCAGGCCTCGGTGTTCGCCATCGAGCAACGCGACCCGACCACCAGCGGCCATTCCTTCCGGGTCGCCGAGCTCTGCCTGGCCTTGGCCGGCCAACTGCCCCATGCGCCACACTCCGCATTACGCGAGCAGGCGCTGAGTGACGATGGTTTGCGCGAGCTGCGTTACGCTGCCTTGCTGCATGATTTCGGCAAGGTCGGGGTGCGCGAGCACGTGTTGGTCAAGGCCAAGAAGTTGTCCGAGCCGGTGTTGGAGAACCTGCGCTACCGGGTCGCCCTGGCCAAGGAGAACCTGCATAACCAGACCTTGCGCAAGATGCTGCATGCCTACCGGCATCAGGGTGGCCTCAGCGACGAGCGCCGCGTGCAACTGGAGGCGGAATTGGCCAAGGAGTGCGAGCGCCTCGACCGTTACCTGAACAACATTCTCCAGGCCAACGAGCCGACCATGCTCAGCGAAGGCGATTTCCAGCATTTGCAGGAGATTCAGGGCGAACTGGTCAAGGCCCCGGGCAATTGCCTGATCAGTTTACTCAGCGAGGGCGAGTTCGGCGCCCTGGCGGTGCGCAAGGGCAGCCTGACCGCCGAGGAGCGGGCCGAGATCGAACGCCATGTGGTGCACACCCAGGAGTTCCTCAGCCTGATTCCCTGGACCCCGGACCTACAGGGGGTGCCGCATATTGCCGGTGCCCATCACGAAAAACTCGACGGCAGCGGTTACCCCAAAGGCCTGGTCGGCGATGCGATTCCCTGTGCGTCGCGGATCATGACCATCTGCGATATCTATGACGCCCTGACCGCCGCCGATCGCCCCTACAAGCCGGCGATGCCGTTGGAGCGCGCCCTGGATATCCTCAAGAGCGAAGCCGCCAGCGGCCTGCTCGATGGCGAGCTGGTGCAGTTGTTTATCGCCAGCCGCTGCTACCAGGTAAGCGGCCCGCCCGGGGTACATACCCATTCGCCGTTCAGCCACCACGTCTGCGATTACGAACCGAGCTGCGCAGCAGCCGGGCATCCGCGCGGCGTTTGAGGACTCGCAGGGCACCCCGTAGCCCGGATGCAATCCGGGGGTCGGTATCCGCCACACAAACATTCCCGGATTTCATCCGGGCTACAAGGGCGGATTCGCCTCTCAGGGGTTCATTCCCAAGGCCTGGCGATAGCGCGTATCCAGGCTCTGCGATGGGCCGTTGGCATGGGCGTCGATGTATTGATAAACGGGTTCGAGACGCTGCAAGCGGTCGCCGATATTGGGGTGTACCTTGAGGAAGCCGGTCAGCGCCGAGTCGTCCTGGCGCATGGTGGCCAGTGTTTGCAGCACGCCAGCAAGGCCGTAGGGGTCGTAGCCGGCGCGGGTGGCGATTACCGCGCCCATGGCATCGGCTTCGTATTCGTCGCCGCGATCCAGGCCGCGGGCATATAGATCGCCGACGCTACGGCTGAATTTGTCGGTCAGTGCGGTTTTGCTGCTGTCGCCGCTCTTGGCGGCGCCGGCCTGTACGGCCAGGGTCGCGAGGTCGGTGAGCAGGCCGGTCTGCGCCTGCTGCTGGATCGCCTTGAGGTGGTGCTGTTGAACCACATGTGCGACTTCGTGGGCCAATACACCCGCCAGTTCGGCTTCGCTCTGCATGCGCGCGAGCATGCCGCTGGTGATGAAGATATACCCGGCCGGCGCCGCATAGGCGGCCACCTGCGGGCTGTCGAGCACCGCGAAGCGCCACTGCAGATCCGGTCGTTCGCTGTGCTGGGCGACCCACAGGCCGACCTGGTTGACATAGGCCTGCAGCGCCGGGTTGTTCAATACCGAGGCTTTCTGCAAGAGGACAGACGCGGTGTTGCGGCCGATGACCAGTTCCTCGTCGGCGCTTTTCTGGCCCATGTTGGTCAGGTGTTGGCCGGCGCTGGCCAGTTTGCCCAGATCGACGCCCTGTACGTTCAGGCCTTCCAGGCCCTGGCAGGCGCTAAGGCTGATCAATGCACCGAGGAGCAGAGGGCGGGACAGTGCGGTGGTTAGCTTGAGCATGGCGGTTACCTCAGACTTCAACCACATAGTTAGCGGGGGGCATAGGGCAGGGCTTTACTGTGCAAGCCGCCTTTTTGGGCAAACGAGCGCGCCTGACCTGGGCTGACGGCAAAGCTTTCCAGTGTTTGCACGTTATCCGGCAGGCTGCCCTTGGCACTGCGCAATTCTTCGTCGCTGATGCCGCGCACCCCGGTGGCCACGCCGCTGGCCGGCTTGGTCTGGCCCAGATTGAGCAGGTTGCCGAGATCGCTACTGCGGGCCTGGGCGTTCTTGTCGAAGCGCAGGCTGAGCAGGGGCAGCCAGCCGCGTTGGCCGCTGGCGGTCTGCACCTCATACCAGCCGCCCTGGCGTTGCAGCACCAACACGGGCGCCTGTTTGTCCAGATGCGCCAGGGCGTTTGCGCCATTCGTCGGTTCGGCGCGCAGTTCGGTCGCTTGCACGGTTTGCGCGGCGCGCTGCTCGGCCAGGCCAGTGGCGCTGTAACAGACCGACAGCAGCACGCCGAGCGCGGTAAAGAGAACTCTGTTCATCACGTCTCCTTTGGGGTTCTGGCTCTGGGTTCGAAGAGGCTGACCGCTTCCGCCCGGCCTTTGACCTGGTGTTCGCCTTGCGCGATGAAGTCCAGGGGGAGGCTGCAGGCTTGCATCGTGGCAGCGGAAACCAACAGGTGAGCGCGGCCCTTGGTCAGCCCTTCGATGCGGCTGGCCAGATTCACCGTGTCGCCTATTGCAGTGTAGTCGTAACGCTGACGGGCACCGACCAGACCCACCACCGCCGGCCCGGTGTGCAGGCCGATACCGATGTCGAAATCCGGGCAGTCGTAATCGCGGCGGAAGGCGTCGAGATTGTCGAGCATCTCCATGGCCGCGAGAATGGCCTGGTCGGCCTGGTTCGGGTTGTCCAGCGGCGCGCCCCAGAAGGCCATGATGGCGTCGCCGATGAACTTGTCGAGTGTCGCCTGGTGCTTGAACAGCACCTCTACCTGGCTGCTGAAATAGCCTTCGAGCAGGCGCACGATTTCCGCGGCGCTGTGTTTTTCCGAGAGGGTGGTGAAGCTGCGGATATCGGAAAACAGCACCGTGAGTTGGCATTCCTTGCTGGCCAGCAAGGCTTCGGGATCGTCGCGAGCGACCAACTGGGTGACCACCACCGGGTCCATAAAACGGCTGAACAGGCGGATGGTGTCCTGCAACTGCTGGCGCCGGCGCAGGTAGAACAGGGTCAGGGCCGCGGCAAGCAGTAACCATAAGCTGATCAGCCCCGCGACTACCCCAACCAGCAACCCCTGCAAGGCCAGGGCATAACTGCCGGCCAGCAGGCTGAGGCTGCCGAGCAGGCAGAGGGCGAAGGCGGCGGGCAGCCGTTCGCGCATCAATAGCGTGCTCAAGCCCAGCAGCAGAAGGAAGGGCGCGAGCAGTTCGATCCAGCTGTCGACCTGGCGCAACCGGCTGCCGTTGAGCAGGTTGTCGATCGCGGTCATCAGAATGAAGGGCGCCGGGTAGAGCGTATCCAAAGGTGTGGGTCGCAAGTCGTGCAGGCCCGAGGCGGTGGTGCCGACGACAATGATTTTGTCCTTGAACAGCTCCGCCGGCAGCGTTTCGCCTTGTCCGCGTGCGGCGGCCAGTACCGCGGCGTAAGGCAGGCGCGGGTAGGGCAGGCGGCTGGTGCTGGGCCAGTCGAGCAATTGGCTGTTATGCGCAGGCAATGCCACGCCGAGGTCATGGGCGATACGGGCCGGCAGGCTGGGCAGGCGCCACTCGCCGAACTGGCGGTACAGCTCGTAATGGCGGCCGATGCCATCGCTGTCCGCGCGGAAGTTGATATTGCCCAGGCGCCACAGGGGGCTGGGCACGGCATTGGGTAATAACAGCAGGCCACGCTCGCCCGTCGCACCCCGTTGGGCCGGGGCTTGCCAGGTTTCTTCGGGATAGTCGCGCAGCAACGGCGGCAGGCTGCCCTCGGCCGGTTGTTGTACCAGGGCGGCGAGGTAGACCCTATTGCTGCTGTGCAGCACTTCGGCGAAATAACTGTCGGCGTCCGGGTTGAACTGGTCCGGCTCGCTGAACATCACATCGAAGGCCACCGCCCGCGGTTGCTGCGCCAATAGGTATTCCAGCAACTCGCCGTGCAACGAGCGTGGCCAGGGCCACTTGCCGGCTTCGCCTGCCATGGCCTGCAAGCTCAGGTCGTCGATATCGATCAGCAACAGGCCCGGGTCCGGGGTCCGCTCGGCGGCGCGTTGCCGGAGCAGCCAGTCAAGATGGGCATGGTTCAGGCCATCGAGGGCGGGCCACAGGTGCAATAGCGGCAGCAGCACCAGCGTCGCCAGACAAAGCGCGCCGAGAGCCCGGCGAAACAGACGGGAAGTGGGACGTGCAGGCACCGAATGCTCCTCCCTGCGGCATGGGCTTCGACGGCGATGCAATTGACTCTAGCAGTTTGCCAGCATGTCGAGTGTTGGGCGTTGGGGGCAAGTTCGATCCACCGCATAGCGACCTTGTTGGGTTACGCGATGGCTGGCGGCGATGTCGCTATTTGAGCCGTGAATCGCCGCTAACCTGCGCGGCCCGACCCAACCTGCTCAACTGGATGGGGATTTCGTAGTCCGAATAAGCCTTTGGCGCAATCCGGGAGCGATGGTGCTGGCGCAGGTTTTCCGCATTTCTTCCGGGCTACGGGCTGATAGCCGCCGGTATCTGGTTGATTCGACGCAGTTGATCGCAGGAAGAGCGTTCCCGGATTGCGCTGGCGCTTATTCGGGCTACGGGCGGTGGTTTTTGTGAATTTGGCGAAGCCTTGTCCCACGCTGACCGGCCAACGGCGGACAAGCCTTAGGCATGTCCGCCCTACGGGGCCTGTTAACCCGCTACCAGCACCCGAATCGCTTCCAGGCGCAACGCCGCTTTGTCGAGCATCGCCAGGCCTTGTTCGCGCTGCTGGCGCAGGGCGTCCAGTTCGCTGTCACGTACGCTCGGGTTGACCGCTTGCAAGGCGGTCAGGCGGGCCAGCTCTTCGTCGGTTTCGGCGGCCAGGCGACCTTTGGCTTCCTCGACCCGGGCCTGGTGGCGCGGGGCGGTTTTTTCTTCGCCGGCGTTGATCAGCGGGTTGAGGCTGTCGCGCTGGGCCTGGACGAACTTGTTGGCGCTGGCGCGTGGCACGCTTTCCAGCTGGTCGTTGAGGGTCTCGAAGGCCACCTTGTGCGCCAGGTCGTTGCCGTTGGCGTCGAGCAGGCAGCGCAGGGCGAGCGGCGGCAGGTAGCGACCCAGTTGCAGCGCGCGGGGCGCCACCACCTCGCTGACGTAAAGCAGTTCGAGCAACACGGTGCCGGGTTTCAGCGCCTTGTTCTTGATCAGCGCTACGCCGGTATTGCCCATCGAGCCGGAGCGCACCAGGTCCATGCCGCCTTGCACCATGGGGTGTTCCCAGGTGAGGAACTGCATGTCTTCGCGGGCCAGGGCCAGGTCGCGATCGTAGGTGATGGTCACGCCTTCGTCGTCGCCGAGGGGGAAACTGGCATCCAGCATCTTCTCGCTGGGACGCAGAATCAGGGCGTTGTCGGAGTGGTCTTCGCTGTCGATGCCGAAGGCGTCGAACAACTGCTCCATATAGATCGGCAGGGCGAATTGATCGTCCTGTTCGAGAATCGCGGAGGCCAAAGCTTCGCCTTCACCGGCGCCGCCGGAGTTGAGCTCCAGCAGACGGTCGCGGCCGGCATGCAGCTCGCTTTCCAGGCGCTCGCGTTCGCTGCGGGCTTCGTCCACCAGGCTCTGCCATTCGCCATCGTCGGCGCTTTCCAGCATCGGCAGCAGGCGCGCACCGAACTGATGTTGCAGGGCATTACCGGTCGGGCAGGTGGCGAGGAAGGCGTTGAGCGCCTGGTGGTACCACTGGTATAGGCGTTCTTGCGGGCTGTTTTCCAGGTACGGCACGTGCAACTGAATACGGTGCTTCTGACCGATCCGGTCGAGGCGACCGATGCGTTGCTCGAGCAGGTCCGGGTGGGCCGGCAGGTCGAACAGCACCAGATGGTGGGCGAACTGGAAGTTGCGGCCCTCGCTGCCGATTTCCGAGCAGATCAGCACCTGGGCGCCGAATTCTTCATCGGCGAAATAGGCAGCGGCGCGGTCGCGTTCGAGGATGTTCATGCCCTCATGGAACACCGTGGCGGCGATGCCTTTACGCACGCGCAGGGCGTCTTCCAGGTCCATCGCGGTTTCGGCGTGGGCGCAAATCACCAGCACCTTGGTGCGCTTGAGCATCTTCAGGGTGTCGATCAGCCATTCGACGCGCGGGTCGAAACGCCACCAGCGCTGATCTTCGTCGACTTCGGCCTGGGCCTGGTAGCTGACTTCCGGGTACAGGTCCGGGTGTTCGCCGATCGGTAGTTCCATGTACAGATCCGGGCTCGGCAGCGGGTAGGCGTGCAGCTCGCGCTCGGGGAAACCCTGCACCGCGGCGCGGGTGTTGCGGAACAGCAAACGGCCCGTGCCGTGGCGGTCGAGCAGCTCGCGCACCAGGCGCGCCGCGGCCTGGCTGTCGCCGTCGTTGACGGCGCCGAGCAGCGCTTCGCCTTCGGCGCCGAGGAAATCATGGATGGTTTTATGCGCGGCGGGCGACAGTCGGCCCTGGTCCAGCAGTTCCTGCACCGCTTCGGCGACCGGTTTGTAGTTGGCGCTCTCGGCGCGGAACGCCTCCAGGTCATGGAAGCGATGCGGGTCGAGCAGGCGCAGGCGGGCGAAGTGGCTGTCCTGGCCGAGCTGTTCCGGGGTGGCGGTGAGCAGCAGTACGCCTGGGATGACCTCGGCAAGCTGCTCGACCAGGGCGTATTCGCGGCTAACGCTCTCGGGATGCCAGACCAGATGATGGGCTTCGTCGACCACCAGCAGATCCCAGCCGGCGGCGAACAGTGCGTCCTGGGCTTTCTCGTCCTCGCACAGCCATTCCAGTGCGACCAGCGCCAGTTGGCAGTCTTCGAACGGGTTGCTGGCATCGCTTTCGATAAAGCGCTCGGCGTCGAACAGCGCGACATCCAGGTTGAAGCGTCGGCGCATTTCCACCAGCCATTGGTGCTGGAGGTTTTCCGGTACCAGGATCAGCACACGGTTGGCGCGCCCGGAGAGCAATTGACGGTGCACCACCAGGCCGGCTTCGATGGTCTTGCCCAGGCCCACTTCGTCGGCCAACAGCACGCGTGGCGCGATGCGGTCGGCGACTTCACGGGCAATGTGCAGTTGATGGGCGATCGGTTGCGCGCGCACCCCGCCCAAGCCCCAGAGCGAGGACTGCAGCTGCTTGCTAGTGAGTTCCAGAGTGCGATAGCGCAGGGCGAACCAGGACAGCGGGTCGATCTGCCCGGCGAACAGGCGATCGCTGGCCAGGCGGAACTGGATGAAGTTGGACAGCTGGGTTTCTGGCAGGGTGACGTTCTGGTGCTGGGCGTTGAGGCCGTGGTAGATCAGCAAACCGTCGACGTCGTCGACTTCCTGCACGGTCAGCTTCCAGCCTTCGAAGTGGGTGATCTCGTCGCCCGGGGAAAAGCGCACACGGGTCAGCGGGGCATTGCGAGTGGCGTACTGACGGGTTTCGCCGGTGGCCGGGTAGAGCACGGTGAGCATGCGTCCATCCTGCATGAGGACGGTTCCCAAACCCAACTCTGCCTCGCTGTCACTGATCCAGCGTTGCCCCGGTTGATATTGCGCCATGCCTGTCTGTCTCCCGCGTGAAAAAGCCGGCTATGGTAACGGACCCGGCCTGGAGGTTGTGAAAAAGTTACTCGCTGCAGCCAGCACTCCTCCAGTATTTATGCACGCTGCGCAGGCTAGGTGGTTTGGCGCGGCGGCTGCTTCCGCGCCCCTTGGGGCGCGAGCTGATGGCGGCGTCCATATGCAGGCGTCAGCGGGTATGCTTAGCTAAGGCGAAAGTGTAGCCAGACGCCGCTAAAGTCGCGGTGCCTGTGGCCGAAAGCCTGATCAAAGGAGGGTGAACAACGTGCTACCGCCGATCCCCCACAGTCTGGTGCCGGTTACCGTGCAGCAGGATGCGATCAAGCCTAAACCGGAGGTGCCGCCGGTAACGGCTGCCGCCGAGAGCAGCAAGGAAAGCGGTGTGAGCCTGGACAAGCGGCATCCCCAGGAAGCCGAGGCGCTGTTGCGTGAGGAGCAGCGGCGTCGTCAGCGTCGCCATGGCTACAGCGCGGAAGAGCTGGCCGAAGGCGAAGTGGCCGAGGCCGACGCAGCGCTGCTCGACGAACTGCCACGTCAGGGGCTTTGGGTGGATGTCGAAGTGTGAACCGCGCAGTATTCGCCCACCCCACCGCTGAATCGCCACCGTGAACCTGTTCGACGACCCTTTATTGCACCTGCCCGACGCCGAGCTGCGTTTTCATGCCGATTGGCTGGAGCCGGCCACGGCGGACCGCTGGCTGGCGCAATTGATCGCCGAAACGCCCTGGCAGCAACCGCAGGTGCGGCTGTATGGCCGCGAATATCCGGTGCCGCGCCTGGTGGCCTGGTACGGTGACGCGCAAGCCGCCTACCGCTACTCCGGCTTGACTCACCAGCCGTTGCCCTGGACGCCATTGCTCGCGCAGATTCGCGCGCACCTGGTTGAGGCCCTGGGGCTGCCGCTCAACGGCGTGTTGCTCAACTATTACCGTGACGGTCAGGACTCCATGGGCTGGCACAGCGACGACGAGGCCGAGCTGGGCTGCAATCCGCACATCGTTTCGCTGAACCTGGGCGCTTGCCGACGTTTCGACCTGCGGCGCAAGGGGCAGAACCGTATCGAGCACTCGTTGCCGCTCAATCACGGTTCGCTACTGGTCATGGAGGGGCCGACCCAGCATCATTGGCAGCACCAGATCGCGAAAACGCGCATGCCTTGCGCCGCGAGACTGAATTTGACCTTTCGCTTTATCCTGTCGTCCTATGAGCAACCAGAGCCATGAGCAGAACAGCAAATGAATGACGACGGTAAATTGATCGACTTCGCCGCCGAGCGCGGCAAGCGTATTCACGACCTGCGCGACAAGAAACTCGACGAAATGCGTGAAGCCTTCGAGTTGGCCATGCCGATCCCCAAAGGCAAGAAAAAGCCCAAGGGCAAACCGAAGAAGAGCTAGTGTCGCGGCACCAATCATTGGTCGCTTTCCATGGGCGGAGCCGGGCGGCTCCCCGCTGGGCGGCATCCCGCTTTAGCCGCGATTGACCTTAACGGCGCCGAAAGCGTCGCGGCTAAAGCCTCTCCCACCCAGTGCACCAACACTTCATGGCTGAGGCGACACTAGCCAGCTATTGCGGGCGCGCTACGTTCGTGCAGAGGTAGCGCTCAGCGGCCCGTCAGTGGCGCTCCTCCCGCGCCCCGTCGTCAGCCTCGTCCACTCCTGCCGAATTGTTGATCTGGATCAGTATTCATGGCGTTTGCCCCGAGCTACCCCGGCACCCTTGACCCAGATCAATAGCGGCCTTTTCCCTCCTGTTAATTTGAAGCCATGCAGCGGATTCACTCAGGAGGCAACCATGTTTATCGATGTCGTAGTTCTTGCCGGTATTGGCACCGTCGGACTGATGGTCGCCTTCTTCGCTGGAGTCGGTTATTTCATCTGGAAGGATTCGCACAAGCGCAAGCAAGGCTGATCCTCCGGATAAAGGGGCACGCAAGGCAATTTGGGCGACTTCGGTCGCCTTTTTTTATTTCTGGCGGTGCGCGCCATCAGTGGTTGGCGCCGGGGCTGCGTCAGCCAAGCCGGTCGGGCGTTGTCGCTATGCCTGCGGCGACTGAGGTACGGGCGGGATATAGCCTTCATCGAATTGCGGCAGGTCGTCGTCGATGCTCCACCAGTTAGCCTTGGACGCGGTATGGCAGTGGGCAATGGGTCTGCTCGCCAGGGATTCGTTGATCAGCCCGGCCCTGATCCGCAGCACGCCTGGCAGGCTGTCTTTGCGGCTGTAAACCGGCGAGCCGCATCGTCGGCAGAATAATCGCTGTTTGCCCGGCGACGAGGCAAAGGCACTGAGCAATTCGGCGCCGCTGAGCAGCTGGAAGTCGGCGAGGTTTACCGGGATGTTGCTGGCGAAGGGGCCGCCCTGGGCTTTACGGCATTGCGAGCAATGGCATAGCTGAATGGGTTCCAGCTGGGCATCGATGCGGAACTGCACGCCAGCGCACAAGCAACTACCGGTATACATAAGCCACCTCTGTCATGGTCGTAACCTCGACGTTCTTCGCCGCCCACGGACGACGTGCTTCAGCGCCCAGAACGCCTGAGCGGCTGTGAAAACAACAGCGCCTCCCACCGTTCAGGGCAAGAGGCGGCCGCTCTCAGCGAGTGCCGAGAAAGTCGCGTTTGCCAATGTCGACGCCGTTGTGGCGCAGGATGGCGTAGGCAGTGGTCAGGTGGAAATAGAAGTTGGGCAGCACGTGATCGAGCAAAAAGGCTTGGCCCTGGAAGTGGGTTTCCTTGTCGCGGCGTTTGAGGGTCACAGTGCGCGCCTCGCTGCCATCGATCTGCGCAGCGTCGATGCTCTGCAGGAAGCTCAGGGTCTTGGCGATACGTGCCTGCAGCTCGGCAAGGTTGGTTTCGTCGTCGGCGTAGCTCGGTGCTTCGATGCCGGCCAGCAGCGCGGCACCCGTTTTCACGCCGTCGCAAGCGATCTGTACCTGGCGGCTCAGGGGGAACATGTCCGGGGCCAGACGCGCATTGAGCAATACGCTCTGTTCGATCTTTCTGGCTTCGGCATTGGCGGCGGCGATGCCGAGGATGGTCGAGAGGTTGTTCAACTGACGGGTAAAGACCGGGACGGATGCGTGGTACATGGACAGGGACATATTTTTCTCCGGAAAAGCCGACAGGGCGAGCTGGGCTCATGTGGCCAGCCTCGCCCCTGTGGCGGGTCAGCCGATGGTGATGGGAGGTAGTTCGGCGAGCTCGACGGTTTGCTGTTTACGTGGCGCGAGGATTTCCGCTTCGCCGTCGACTACCAGCTCGTCCCTCTGGTTAAACACGCGGGTGGCGACGCGCACGCGAAACTTCGGCAGCTTTTCGAGAATCTCCAGGCGTACCGTCAGGGTGTCGCCGAGTTTCACCGGCAAGGTGAAGCGCATGGTCTGGCCCAGGTAGATGGTGCCGGGGCCGGGCAGCTCGCAGGCCACCGCGGCGCTGATCAGCGCACCGCTGAACATACCGTGGGCGATACGTTCCTTGAACATGGTGGTGGCGGCGTATTCGGCATCCAGGTGCACCGGGTTGCGGTCGCCGGACATGGCGGCGAACAACTGAATATCACGCTCGTCGACGGTTTTGCTGTAGCTGGCGGTCTGACCGACTTCAAGCGCTTCGTAAGGCGTGTTGCTGCTTTGCGTCATGCGGGAATCTCCTGGGGTTTGGCGAGGCGCTGGCGGGGCTGGCGCAAGGCCTGCTCCAGCCATTGGATGAGATAGGCGGTCACTTCGTCGCGGTTGCTTTCATTGAGCAGCTCATGGCGGGCGTCCGGGTAGATTTGCAGTTGTACGTGTTTGTTCCCGGCGCGGCGCAGGGCGTCGGCGAGGTGCGCCTGGCGTTTGCCGTCACTGACCGGATCACGGGCGCCACCGATCACCAGCAACGGCAGGTCGCTGTCGATCTGCGCCAGGTTATCCACCGGGGTGATCTGCAGCAGGCCGCCAAACAGGTCGCACCAGTACTGGTTACTGCAGCGGAAACCGCACAGCGGGTCGTTGATGTATTTGTCGACTTCCGCCGGGTCGCGGCTCAGCCAGTCGGAAGCGGTGCGGTTGGGCTTGAAGGCGTTGTTGAACGAGCCGAACGATAGGAAGTCGATCAGCGGGCTCAAGCCGGTCTTGCCCTGGCGCCAGCGCTCGAAGCGCGCAATCAGCCGGCCGAGGCGGTAGAGCAGCGGCGATTGATAGTTGGAACCCGAGATGATCGCACCTTGCAGGCTGCTGCTGTGCTGCATCAGGTAGGCCTGGGCGATGTAGCTGCCCATGCTGTGGCCGAACAGAAAGATCGGCGCCTGAGGATGCTGCTGGCGGATATGGTGGTTGAGGCATGCCAGGTCGCCGACCACCAGTTGCCAGCCGTTTTCGTCGGCGTAATGGCCAAGGGTGCCATGCTCGGCGGTTTTGCCATGGCCGCGCTGATCGTGGGCGTACAGCTCAAAGCCGGCTTCGACCAGGGCCTGCGCCAGGCGGGCATAGCGGCCACTGTGCTCGGCCATGCCGTGGGCGACCATCACTACTGCTTTGGGCGGCTGATCGCCGTACCAGCGATTGACATATAGAGGGGTGGTATCGCTGCTGTTGAGCCAAAACGCGTCATGGTGCATGGCGAATCCTTGAGCCTGCAAAGGTTGGGCCTTACAAAGTCGGGCATTGTAGGGCCAGCGGCCCGGCTTTTCACAGCGCCGGGGAGTAATGGAAGATTCACAGGGTTAATGACGCCTGTCCAAGTATTTGCGCCCTGTCGAAGAGCTGCTAACGTCGCTTCAACCCACAATAATACTGCGCGCAGCCTGGCGGGCCTTGAATGCATGCAAAGCCGCATTCAAGGCCCTCAG
This sequence comes from uncultured Pseudomonas sp., assembly GCA_966210435.1. Taxonomy (GTDB): domain Bacteria; phylum Pseudomonadota; class Gammaproteobacteria; order Pseudomonadales; family Pseudomonadaceae; genus Aquipseudomonas. The sequence goes on from CBIHLF010000049.1 coordinate 26,193, forward strand.
TTCAGCAGATCACTACTTTCAGGGGAAGAGGACAATAATAATGCACGTAGATTTCTGGAGCGATAAGCGCCCGGCTGGCGTACCCAACGAAATTGAACTGGACGCCTACAAGTCGGTGATCGAAGTCTTCGAACGCTCGTGCAAGAAATTCGCCGACCGTCCGGCCTTCAGCAACATGGGCGTGACGCTGACGTACGCCGAGCTGGATCGTCTGTCGGCGGCCTTCGCCGGCTACCTGCAAAAGCACACTGATCTGCAGCCCGGCGAGCGCATCGCCGTGCAGATGCCGAATATCCTGCAATACCCGATCGCGGTGTTCGGCGCCATGCGCGCCGGGCTGATCGTGGTCAACACCAACCCGTTGTACACCGCCCGCGAAATGCGCCACCAGTTCAAGGATGCCGGCGTGCGTGCGCTGGTCTACCTGAACATGTTCGGCAAGCTGGTGCAGGAGGTGCTGGTCGACACTCAGATCGACTACCTGATCGAGGCGCGCATGGGCGACCTGCAGCCGGGTCTCAAGGGCTGGTTGGTCAACGGCGCGGTCAAGTACGTGAAAAAGATGGTGCCCGATTACCATCTGCCCCAGGCCGTGCCGTTCAAGAAGACGCTCAAGCAGGGGCAGGGCTATGCGCTCAAGCCAGTCAAGGTCGGTCATGACGACATCGCCGTGTTGCAGTATACCGGCGGTACCACTGGGGTGGCCAAGGGCGCGATGCTCAGCCACGGTAATCTGGTAGCCAACATGTTGCAGGTCGACGCCTGCCTGTCGCAGCACGGCCCGGACGGCTCGCCGCTGATGAAGCAGGGCCAGGAGATCATGATCGCGCCGCTGCCGCTCTACCATATCTATGCGTTCACCGCGAACTGCATGTGCATGATGGTCAACGGCAACCACAACGTGCTGATCACCAACCCGCGCGATATCGCGGGCTTCGTCAAGGAACTCGGCAAGTGGCAGTTCTCCGCATTGCTGGGCCTCAATACGTTGTTCGTCGCGTTGATGGGACACCCTGAATTCAAGAACCTGGATTTCTCCAAGCTGAAGGTCACCAACTCCGGCGGTACCGCCCTGGTCAAAGCCACCGCCGAGCGTTGGCAAGCCGTTACCGGTTGTAGCGTGGTGGAAGGCTATGGCCTGACCGAAACGGCGCCGGTGGCCAGCACCAATCCCTACGGCGATCAAGCCCGCCTGGGCACGGTCGGCATTCCGGTGCCGGGCACCGCGTTCAAGGTGATCGACGACGACGGCAACGAGCAGCCCCTGGGCGAGCGCGGCGAGTTGTGCATCAAGGGCCCGCAGGTGATGAAAGGCTACTGGCAGCGCGAGGAGGCCACCGCCGAGGTGCTCGACGCAGAGGGTTGGTTCAAGACCGGAGATGTCGCGGTGATCGACCCCGACGGCTTCGTGCGCATCGTCGATCGCAAGAAGGACATGATCATCGTTTCCGGCTTCAACGTGTACCCCAACGAAATCGAAGATGTGGTCATGGCGCACCCGAAAGTCGCCAGTTGCGCGGCCATCGGGGTACCGGACGAGAAGTCGGGGGAGGCGGTGAAGCTGTTCGTGGTCGCCCGTGACGGCGGGCTCACGGCTGAGGAGCTGAAGGCCTTCTGCAAGGAAAACTTCACCGGCTACAAGGTACCCAAGCACATCGTCTTCCGCGATGCCCTGCCGATGACCCCGGTCGGCAAGATCCTGCGCCGTGAACTGCGCGATATCGCCTAAGCTCAGCTGATTTCAGGCGCATTATTCAGCGCTATCCCAATGTGACCGAATTGGTGCGTTCTGGTCACATTGGGACTGGTAGCCCTTATTTGATGCTAGGCGGTCCTTGGTAAAGGTGCTACGCTCGGCGCGCTTTTTTGCCGCATGGTTGGCAAAACCTGCGCAATAAAACAAAAATATCCGCCCTCCAAGCGGCGGAGAATCAGCTGTCGTTTAGGAGTGGACTCCCATGATCGAAAACTTCTGGAAGGATAAATATCCTGCTGGGATTCCTGCCGAAATCAATCCAGACCAGTACCCGAATATTCAGACGGTGCTGCGGGAGTCCTGCCAACGCTTCGCTGACAAGCCGGCGTTCAGCAACCTCGGCAAGACCCTCACCTATGGCGATCTCTATGAATTGTCCGGCGCTTTCGCCGCCTACCTGCAGCAGCATACCGAGCTGCAGCCGGGCGATCGTATCGCCGTACAACTGCCCAACCTGCTGCAGTACCCGGTCGTGGTTTTCGGCGCGTTGCGCGCTGGGCTGATCGTGGTCAACACCAACCCGCTGTACACCACGCGGGAAATGGAACACCAGTTCAACGATTCCGGTGCCAAGGCGCTGGTGTGCCTGGCCAATATGGCGTACCTGGCCGAACAGGTGCTGCCCAAGACCGGGGTGAAGACCGTCATCGTTACCGAAGTCGGCGACATGCTCGCGCCACTCAAGCGCTTGCTGGTCAACGGCATGGTCAAGTATGTGAAGAAGATGGTCCCGGGCTACAACTTGCCGCAGGCTGTCAAACTCACCGCTGCGCTGGCCAAGGGGCGCGGCAAGACTGTCGCCGAAGTCAGCCCGCAGTCCGGCGATGTCGCGGTGCTGCAATACACCGGCGGCACCACCGGGGTGGCCAAAGGCGCGATGCTGACCCACCGCAACCTGATCGCCAACATGTTGCAGGTCCGCTCGCTGATGGGCTCTGAATTGAGCGAAGGCGGCGAAGTGATCATCGCACCGCTGCCGCTCTACCACATCTATGCCTTCACCTTTCATTGCATGGCGATGATGCTGATCGGCAACCACACCGTGCTGATCACCAACCCGCGCGATCTGCCGGGAATGGTCAGCGACCTGGCGCGTTACAAGTTCACCGGTTTCGTCGGCCTGAATACCCTGTTCGTGGCGCTGTGCAATAACGCCGACTTCCAGAAGCTGGACTTCTCCGCGTTGAAATGCACGTTTTCCGGCGGCATGGCACTGCAATTGGCTACCGCCGAGCGCTGGAAGCAGGTGACCGGCTGTTCGATCTGCGAAGGCTACGGCATGACCGAAACCAGCCCGGTGGCCTCGGTCAACCCATTCGGCAATATCCAGATCGGCACCATCGGCATCCCTGTGCCGTCGACCCTGTGCAAGGTGATCGATGACGAAGGCGTCGAGCAGCCAATCGGCTCCGTCGGCGAACTGTGCATCAAGGGCCCGCAAGTGATGAAGGGCTATTGGCAGCGTCAGGACGCCACCGACGAGATGATCGATGCCGACGGTTGGCTGAAGACCGGCGATATCGCGGTGATCCAGGAAGATGGCTTCATGCGTATCGTCGACCGCAAGAAAGACATGATTCTGGTCTCTGGTTTCAACGTCTACCCCAACGAACTGGAAGATGTGCTGGCGACCTTGCCGGGCGTGCTGCAGTGCGCGGCTATCGGCGTGCCGGACGAAAAATCCGGAGAAGCGATCAAGGTCTTTGTCGTGGTCAAGCCGGGTGAAAGCCTGAGCAAAGAGCAGGTCATGAGCTACATGCGCAGCAACCTCACCGGCTACAAGGTGCCCAAAGCCGTGGAATTCCGCGACTCGTTGCCGACCACCAACGTTGGCAAGATCCTGCGCCGCGAGTTGCGTGATGAAGAGTTGAAGAAGCTCAACCGCAAGTAGCGCTCCGGCTCAGCCGCCAGCCGCTTCAACGTAAATGCCGCTCACCGTCCTGGTGAGCGGCATTTTTTTGTGCCCGGTTTTGCTCAGCCTCGAACGAATTCTCCCGCCGATGACTGCCCGCAGAGCAGGGCAGCCAACGCCAGGCAGCGCCCTTTGGGGCTGCTGGCGAGGCATCGTGCAGATTGCACGGGGCATTTTCGCCGGACCATGCAAAATGCCTATGTCTGATTCTAAATAATTACGTAAGTAACTGATCTATAAGTGGTCTTGCGTTGGCACCAGATATGCACTCCAGCACCGTCGGAAATGCATTTCTCAGGAGGTCATCATGCAGCTCAGAACGGATCTAGTTATTCAGGCATTCCCCAATTACGCAGTGGATGCGTCCCTTAGGCCCGACGGGCAGATTCTGCTCACCTTGAGCCAGGAAGATAAGGTGCTGCATTCAAGGGCGGTCAGTGCGCAGTCGATGGTTTCGCCGCAAAGCGTGGCGGAACTGATCCCTCAGTTGCGCTGGGGCATCAAGGCGTCGGAAGAAAATGCCGACTGGCGCGATGAATATGCAGGCATCGGGCATTCCGACTTACCCACCTATACAGGCACGCCGGTGTATTTCCGGGCGCTGCAAACCCTGGTGAGTCGCCGCGTACTCAAGCAGGCCAGTTGATGCATGACGGCGAGGGCGCTGTGGCTGCCGTGCCAGCGCCTCGCCATTTGATGCGACTACGGCGGCCAGCAGTGAGATCGGCTGTCGCCGCCCGCTAATCGTCCGGTAATCGCCGCCCGCATTCGGCCGTTCTCTATTTCCATCGTCTACTCGCCAGCGTCGAATATCTGTCATGCACTGCAGGTGATATCCGTCTGGGCGCGCGATGGCGGGAAATCTGCGACAATCGTCGGCTTTATATGCCCGTGGGCGTTCGTCAGCGCAAGCCAGAATCGGCGATTCAGCGCGTTCGCGCCCACCTCACCGATTGCTCTCTACGGCCCCGATGACCGACCAGACCCCCGCCTTTGATCAACTGCTGAAAAACCTCGACCATGCGCTGTTGGCCGACCGCCACCGCTTGCGCCGCCAACTGCACGAGCTGCGTAAGCAAGTGCCGCCGGACGAAGCCAAGCTGGCGCAATGGCTCGAGCGTTTCCAAGCCTCGGTGGCCAAGGTCGAGGCGCGCAAGCTCAGTGTGCCGGTCATGCGCTACGACGATGCGCTGCCGATCGCCGCCAAACGCGACGAAATCAAGGCCGCCATCGCCAAGCACCAGGTAGTGGTGATCGCCGGTGAAACCGGCTCGGGCAAGACCACCCAGCTGCCGAAGATCTGCCTGGAGCTGGGTCGCGGCGTGCATGGTTTGATCGGCCACACCCAGCCCCGGCGCCTGGCCGCGCGCAGCGTGGCGACGCGGGTGGCGGAAGAGATCGGCACGCCCCTGGGCGAGTTGGTCGGCTACCAGGTGCGCTTCGAGGACCAAAGCAAAGACAGCACCCTGATCAAGCTTATGACCGACGGCATCCTGCTCGCCGAAACCCAGCATGACCGCTACCTGGAAAAGTACGACACCATCATCGTCGACGAAGCCCACGAACGTAGCCTGAACATCGACTTCCTCCTGGGCTTTCTCAAGACCCTGCTGGTGCGCCGCCCCGATCTCAAACTGATCATCACCTCGGCGACCATCGACCTGCAGCGCTTCTCCGAGCATTTCGGTGGTGCGCCCATCGTCGAAGTCTCCGGGCGCACCTACCCGGTGGAGACCTGGTACCGGCCGCTGACCGCGGAACAGGATGAGGATGGCAACCGCGTCGAAGAGGACCTGTCGGTCGATCAGGCGATTCTCGCCAGCCTCGATGAAATCGCCGCCTTCGAGAAAAGCGAAGGCAAACGCCCAGGCGATGTACTGGTGTTCCTCCCCGGCGAGCGCGAAATCCGCGACTGCGCCGAGGTGTTGCGCAAGGCCAACCTGCGCTTCACCGAAGTGCTGCCGCTGTATGCGCGCCTGACCCCGGCCGAGCAGCAGAAAATCTTCCAGCCGATGGCCGGCCGCAAGATCGTCCTGGCAACCAACGTTGCGGAAACCTCGCTGACCGTGCCGGGCATTCGCTATGTGGTCGACAGCGGCACGGCGCGGATCAGCCGCTACAGCTACCGCGTCAAGGTCCAGCGCCTGCCCATCGAAGCCATCTCCCAGGCCAGCGCCAACCAGCGCAAGGGCCGCTGCGGGCGCGTGGAACCGGGCATCTGCGTGCGCCTGTACAGCGAAGAGGATTTCAATGGCCGCCCGGCCTTTACCGATCCGGAAATCCTGCGCACCAACCTGGCGGCGGTCATTCTGCAGATGCTGCATCTGCGCCTCGGCGCGATCGAGGATTTCCCCTTTATCGAACCGCCGGACGGCAAGGCGATCAGCGACGGCTTCAACCTGTTGCAGGAGCTGTCCGCGGTCAATCGCGAGAGCCAGCTGACCCCGCTGGGCCGGCAACTGGCGCGCCTGCCGGTCGACCCGCGTCTTGGCCGCATGGTGTTGGAAGGCGCCAAGCAGGGCAGTCTTGATGAAGTATTGATCGTCGCCAGTGCGCTGTCGGTGCAGGACGTACGCGAACGCCCGTCGGACCGCCAACAGGCCGCCGACCAGGCCCACGCGCAGTGGAAAGACGTCGACTCCGATTTTGCCGCGCTGATCAATCTCTGGCGCGGCTTCGAGGAAAAACGCCAGGAACTGGGCAGCGGCGCGTTGCGCAGCTGGTGCCGGAAGAATTTCCTCAACTATCTGCGTCTGCGCGAGTGGCGCGACGCTCACCGCCAACTGGTGCTGATCGCCCGCGATATGCAGCTGTCGTCAGGGAGCAGCGGGCGGGGTAGGAGCGAGCTTGCTCTGGTGCGGCATTCCGACGATCAGCGATCGGCAGGTCAACCCGCGACATCCAAGGATCGTCGGGATGCCGCACCACAGCAGGCAGGCTCCTCCAAAGAGAACGAACTCGCCGACAAAGACGAAGCCGCGCAGCGCGCCAAAGGCTACGCCAGCGTGCACAAGGCGATCCTCTCCGGCCTGCTCAGCCAGATCGGCCAGAAGACCGAAGACGGCGACTACCTTGGCGCGCGGCAACGGCGTTTCTGGGTGCATCCGTCCTCCGGGCTGGGTAGAAAACGGCCCACCTGGATCATGGCCGCCGAGCTGGTGGAAACCACCAAGCTGTTCGCCCGTATGGTGGCGAAGATCGAACCGGACTGGATCGAACCGCTGGCGCCGCACCTGATCAAGAAAAATCACTTGGAACCGCACTGGGAGAAGAAGCGCGGTCAGGTCGTGGCTTACGAGCAGATCAGCCTCTACGGCCTGATCGTGGTCGGCCGCCGCCCCGTGCATTACGGCCCCATCGACCCCGAGGTATCCCGCGAGCTGTTTATCCGCGAGGGCCTGGTCGGCGGGGAGATTCACTCCCGGGCAAAATGCCTGGCGGCCAACCGGCAATTGCTCGAACAGCTCGACGAGCTGGAAGCCAAGGCCCGCCGCCGCGACATCCTCGCCGACGAGGAAACCCTGTTCGCCTATTACCAGGCGCGCCTGCCGGCGGAGATTTACCAGAGCGCGACCTTCGACAGTTGGTACAAAAGCGAAAGCGCGAAGAATCCGCAACTGCTGATCATGCGCGAAGAAGACGTGCTGGCCCGCGACGCCAGCGAAGTCACCGCCGCGCAATACCCGGATACCCTGCGCCTGGGCGAGCTGACGCTGCCGCTGACCTATCACTTCGAGCCCAACCACCCACGCGACGGTGTGACCCTGCGCGTGCCGGCGCCGCTGTTGCCGCAATTGCCGGCCGAGCGTCTGCAATGGCTGGTGCCCGGCCTGCTGGAAGCAAAATGCATGGCCCTGGTCCGCGGCCTGCCCAAGGCGCTGCGCAAGAACTTCGTGCCGGTGCCGGATTTCGTCGGCGCCGCCCTGAGCAAAATCGCCTTCGCCGACGGCAACCTGCCGCAGGCGCTCGGCCGCGAATTGCAGCGCATGACCGGTACCCGCGTGCCGGACGAAGCCTGGGCCGAGGCTGACACCGCGCTCGACAGTCACCTGCGGATGAATCTCGAAGTGGTCGACAGCCACGGCAAATTCCTCGGCGAAGGCCGCGACCTTGCCGTGCTGACCGCGCGTTTCAGCGAGGCCAGCCAGGCCGCGCTGGCCATCCCCAAGCCCGAACACGGGCCGCGTACGGTGGAGGCCAAGGCGTTTGCCGAAGTGGCGGAAAAGACCCAGCAAAAAATCGCCGGGCTCTCCATGACCGTCTACCCGGCGCTGGTTGAGGAGGGCGGAACGGTGCAGGAAGGCCGCTTCTCGACCCAGGCCGAAGCCGAATTCCAACACCGTCGCGCCCTGCAACGTCTGCTCCTGCAGCAACTGGCCGAACCGGCCAAGTTCCTTCGTGGCAAGCTGCCGGGCCTGACCGAATTGGGCCTGCTGCACCGCGAGTTGGGCCGCGTCGAAGCCCTGGTCGAAGACATCCTCCTGGCCAGCCTCGACAGCTGCGTCCTCGACGGCGAGGCCACGTTGCCGCGTGACGGCGCCGCCCTGGCGCAACTGGCCGAACGCAAACGCGGCGACTGGACCAGCCACGCCGAACGCCTGGCCAAACTAACGCTGGAGATTCTCAAGCTCTGGCACGGCCTGCAAAAACGCTTCAAGGGCAAGATCGACCTGGCCCAGGCCATGGCGCTGAACGACATCAAGCTGCAACTGAGCAACCTGGTCTACCCCGGCTTCGTCCGCGAAACCCCGGGCGAATGGCTCAAGGAGCTGCCGCGCTACCTCAAGGCGATCGAACAGCGCCTGGACAAGATCGGCGCGCAAGTGCAGCGCGATCGGGTCTGGAGTGGCGAGCTGGCCGGCTATTGGGAGCAATACCAGGCGCGCCTGGACAAACACGGCCGTGAAGGCAAGCGCGACCCCAACCTGCAGCTGTATCGCTGGATGCTCGAGGAATACCGCGTCTCGCTGTTCGCCCAACAGCTCGGCACCAAAATGGCGGTATCGGACAAACGTCTGAGCAAACAGTGGAGCCAGGTCGAAGGCTGATGCTCTCTACCCCCTCTCCCTCGGGAGAGGGTTGGGGTGAGGGGCTGTCGATTCTCGAATCAGTAGGGCGGGTTGCACCCGCCCTACAACAAGCATCCCCCACTTCCGTAGGTTGGCGCTCCTCAACCCAACCGGAATGAGAGCGCTGCGGCTACCAACACGTCCCGGATTGCACCCGGGCTACGGAATGTGATTCGTAGCCTGGGTTAGCCGCAGGCGTAACCCGGGGAGGAGCGACCGGTCCATCCGT
>CBIHLF010000050.1:0-32189 GCA_966210435.1 uncultured Pseudomonas sp.
GACCTGCACGACCTCACCGGCAAGGCCTTCGAGGAGCGCTACGAGTACTACGAAGCCCTGTGCGAATACGGCAAAATCAAGCTGTTCAAGACCGTCCAGGCCAAAGACCTGTGGCGCAAAATGCTCAGCATGCTGTTCGAAACCGGCCACCCATGGCTGACCTTCAAGGACCCGTGCAACCTGCGCAGCCCGCAGCAGCATGTGGGCGTGGTCCACAGCTCGAACCTGTGCACCGAGATCACCCTGAACACCAACGCCGACGAAATCGCCGTGTGCAACCTGGGCTCGGTCAACCTGCCGAACCACATCGTCGACGGCAAGCTGGACACCGCCAAGCTGCAGAAGACCATCAACACCGCAGTACGCATGCTCGATAACGTCATCGACATCAACTACTACTCGGTGCCGCAGGCGAAGAACTCCAACTTCAAGCACCGCCCGGTCGGCCTCGGCATCATGGGCTTCCAGGACGCGCTGTACCTGCAGCACATCCCGTACGGCTCGGAAGCGGCCATCGAGTTCGCCGACAAGTCCATGGAAGCGGTCAGCTACTACGCCATCCAGGCCTCCTGTGACCTGGCCGACGAACGCGGCGCCTACTCGACCTTCGACGGTTCGCTGTGGAGCAAGGGCATCCTGCCGCTCGACTCCCAGCAGATCCTCATCGAGTCCCGCGGCCAGAAGTACATCGACGTCGACCTGACCGAATCCCTGGACTGGGCCCCGGTACGTGCCCGTGTGCAGAAAGGCATCCGTAACTCGAACATCATGGCCATCGCACCGACCGCGACCATCGCCAACATCACCGGCGTATCGCAGTCGATCGAACCGACCTACCAGAACCTCTACGTGAAATCGAACCTCTCGGGCGAATTCACCGTGATCAACCCCTACCTGGTGCGCGACCTCAAAGCCCGCGGCCTGTGGGACTCGGTCATGATCAACGACCTCAAGTACTACGACGGTTCGGTACAGCAGATCGAGCGCATCCCGCAGGAGCTCAAAGACCTCTACGCCACCGCGTTCGAAGTGGACACCAAGTGGATCGTCGACGCCGCCAGCCGCCGCCAGAAGTGGATCGACCAGGCCCAGTCGCTGAACCTCTACATCGCCGGCGCATCCGGTAAAAAACTCGACGTGACCTACCGCATGGCTTGGTACCGTGGCCTGAAAACCACCTACTACCTCCGTGCCCTGGCCGCGACCAGCACCGAGAAATCCACCGTCAACACCGGCAAGCTCAACGCCGTGTCCAGCGGTGGCGGCGACAGCCTCAGCGCTGCACCGGCCGGCCCGGCGCCCGTGCCGAAGGCCTGTGCGATCGACGAGCCAGACTGCGAGGCGTGCCAGTAAGCGCGCGTATCTGAGCGGCGCGCGCGTTGTTGCCTGTCAGGTCGGCCCCCATCACGTACATGCGTACGCTCAGGGGCTCCGACCTGACAGGCGCCTAGCGCTCACTCGCTCAGCTACACGCTCGAATGCTGAACGTTTTTGTAGGAGCGGCCTCGGCCGCGAAACCACAAGCTCGAAGGGTGAAAAGCTCCCAAGCACACCACGATCAATTCCCTCTCCCCCAGGAGCGGGGCGCGCAGCCAGGGTTAGGGTGAGGGGAAAAAGGCAACACCCCCATAAATACCCGCCACGCTCCCCAAGGAGCGCGGCACGGAGGTAGAGCAATGGCCCGACAGGGCCAGCCACCCCCGACCAGCGGCACCCGTTTTGCCCTTGCGCGCAGTACGCAACGGAACATAATCAAACTGTACATCCATACAGGGCCGGTTATTTCACCGCCCCACAAGCCAGGAGCCGAGCCATGCTTAGCTGGGATGAATTCGACAAAGAAGACGGCGCAGACGCAGTCGCTTCCAGCAACACCACTGCCCAAGTCGCAGACATGAACATCGACAAACTCGACCAGGTCGGCGGCGCCGCCGCCGTCGAAGCCCGCGCCGTGGCCGCTGACGACAGCGCCGCCGTGGCCCGCGCCAAAGCCGCGCTGGACCAACTCGACATCGCCGAAGGCCTGGCCGAGCTGGAAGGCTCCGCCGCCCGCGTCGCGGTCGACGAAAAGCGCATGATCAACTGCCGCGCCGACCTCAACCAGCTCGTGCCCTTCAAGTACGACTGGGCCTGGCAGAAGTATCTGGATGGTTGCGCCAACCACTGGATGCCCCAGGAAGTGAACATGAACGCGGACATCGCGTTGTGGAAAAGCACCGACGGCCTGACCGACGACGAGCGCCGCATCGTCATGCGCAACCTCGGCTTCTTCTCCACCGCCGACAGCCTGGTCGCCAACAACCTGGCCCTGGCCGTGTACCGCCTGATCACCAACCCGGAGTGCCGCCAGTACATCCTGCGCCAGACCTTCGAAGAAGCGATCCACACCCACGCCTACCAGTACTGCATCGAATCCCTAGGCATGGACGAAGGCGCGATCTTCAACATGTACCACGAGATCCCAAGCGTCGCGAAAAAAGCCAGCTGGGGCCTCAAATACACCCGCTCGATCTCCGACCCGACCTTCAACACCGGCACCGTCGAGACCGACAAAGAACTGCTGCGTAACCTGATCGCCTACTACTGCGTACTGGAAGGCATCTTCTTCTATTGCGGCTTCACCCAGATCCTCTCCATGGGCCGCCGCAACAAAATGACCGGCGTCGCCGAGCAGTTCCAATACATCCTGCGCGACGAATCCATGCACCTGAACTTCGGCATCGACGTGATCAACCAGATCAAGATCGAAAACCCGCACCTGTGGGATGCCCACATGAAGGACGAAGCGACCCAGATGATCCTGCAGGGTACCCAGCTGGAGATCGAATACGCCCGCGACACCATGCCGCGCGGCGTACTGGGCATGAACGCCGCGATGATGGAGGACTACCTCAAATTTATCGCCAACCGTCGGTTGACTCAGATTGGGTTGAAAGAGGAGTATCCGGGTACGACGAATCCGTTCCCATGGATGAGCGAAATCATGGACTTGAAGAAGGAGAAGAACTTCTTTGAGACTCGGGTTATTGAGTATCAGACTGGTGGGGCGTTGAGCTGGGATTGATCTTGCAAATAGGCCTAAATGGATCGGGCAAAAATAAAACCCCGCATCGCGGGGTTTTTTTCAGGCTATAGGGAACTCATATGAGCACTACCGAAAAACAAGTTGAAGTCGGATTCGACGCCCTTAGAGTGTGCGAGGCAATCTCCAAAATAGGGTATGAACCACACACCGCAATCATGGATATCATAGACAACTCTGTGACGGCAAATGCAGCTGAAATATTCGTAACTCTAAAGCTCAGAGAAGGAAGAACATTAAAGTCCAGAAACAGCGTAGACCATTATCAAATAGTGGATAACGGACGCGGAATGGACCACAATGAAATAGTTAATGCATTCAAGCTTGGCTCAGACCGAAACTACAAGCCAAATAGCCTTTCAAAATACGGAATGGGCTTAAAAGCAGCGGGTCTATCTTTAGGTACAAAAATAAGCATAATCAGCAAGAAAAATGACGTCATCTCAAGCAAGTATATCTTTGACCTAAAAAAAATTGAGGACATTGGGAAATTAGAAATAACACAAAGAGAACTAAATCCAGACGAGCTAGAACTAGCAAAGCAACTCCTCCGTGAAAAATCCGGAACTATTGTCGAAATATCTGGCTGCGAAAACGTTAACCAATCATCTCCAGGCTCAACAGTATCCAAATTAAAAGAACGGCTTGGCGTTGTATACTATTCTTTTCTCATAAATGAAAAACAACCATTAAAAATAAAGCTAAGAGTATCTCCGCACGACACTAACGGAGAATATGAAGAAATCACAGCAAAAGATCTATTGTTTGTTGAGCAGGCATCTCAACATACAGGATGGGACCCCGAAACTTATGACTTCTACAGTCCTTACCTAGTACTAGACAGGGACTGGGACTCTTTCAAAGATAAAAATGACAACAACCTTCCGCCTATTAGAGTTAAAGCTGTAGCATTTCCGCAGGCGAGTATGGCAGAGGAGTCCTCACCTCTCTCGCCCGACCAAAAACAACAGGTCAAAGCATATCGCGTATCTAGAGAAAATAGTGGGTTCTTCATATATCGCAACGGTAGGCTTATTCGCTGGGGAGACAGCTTAGAAGGCCCAAATGGAAAGCCGCTAGTTACAAAAGATGACATAAATATCCGATTTAGATTTGAGATTCTCGACCAGCACGATGACATATTGCATGTCGACGTTTCTAAACAGCGCCTAGAAATAGATGATGAGATTTTAGGAAGCCTGGAAAAAATAGTTAAGCAAGCCATACGAACCGCCAAGGAGATTCGCCAAGCCTGTCAAGAGAAAATAAAAATCAGGCATGGTGAGGGCGAGTCGTTCAACCTTACGCTACGCGACGTTTCTGAAGATGACCCACAAGAAACAGGCAAAGGTGCACCAAGTGAAATCACTTTAGAAAGGCAGCGCAAGAAACATAAAGAAGCGCAAGTAGAGATTGAGGCTGCTGAAGTTGAAAAACCCTCTGAAGTAATCGAAGAAGACGATAACAGTTTCAAAAAAATCAGATATTCAGAAAGTATACCCCCACGCCAACTATGGAAGGCCTACTTCGACTCTATCCAGGGTGTTTACATTTATATAAACAAAACTCATCCATTTTATGAAGAATTTATAAGTCGATTTGAAGACGGCACAAAAGAGCGGCTCACCATTGAAGCACTGATTTTTGCCGCAGGCGTCGCAGAAAACAATGTATTCAACAACGAGACAGACATAGACACAGAGAAGTTAGAAAATGCTTTCCGGCGATTTCATAAAAACATAGACAACTTCCTTGTAGATTGGACATACGAGAATCAGGAGGAAAAATGATCTACCACTGCGGAACAGTATGGGGGTTCCGTAATTGCTCTTACTTATATGCTATCTTCACGTCAAACCATGCCTACATTGGCGAGACAGGAAATCTTCCAACTTCCAGATGGGGTAGTCATTTAAGCAAGGCGGACAGCTCATTTTACGAAAAGCTGAGAAGAGAACTAGAGACTACCGAATGCTCCCCCTATGGAGGAGAGTTCGTTTATATAGGCTTACATTGCGAAGTTATAGATAGAGAAGATGAGCGAAAGAGAAAGTTCGCTCGCCTTGCAATTGAAGATGAAATCCACCGATTATTTTACCTCAATGAAAACTCTTTCGGAGAACCCAAAAAACTTCTTTCTAGATCAGTAAAGAGGTCACCGCGAATATCACTCAGCTTTGATGTTGAGTCCTTTGCAGAACATGCAATAAATACAGTAATAGAAGAATATCAAAAATACCTAAAACAGACCGCTTTCTAAAAGCGGTCACATTCCCCTACTATTTCTTCACCTATAATACTCAAATCTTATCCGAGACCACTACAAGCGTTAAAGCACTAACCAAATATTCATCCCCTTTACTTGCCAGATAAGAAAGCCCCCTATGCAAATGACCAGCACAGGTTTTCCTAACGGCCTCCAAACTTGCATCGATCCCGTCTTGCTGCATACGAAGCAATATCAAATTTAGATACAAAGCCTCATGCCCCCCCGTAAATGTCCGCCAATCAATCTCAACACCACCATTAAAGTTAAAGTCCTCTTCCGGTGGCATTGATGAATTGGCAAGCGACACACACAACGCATGCCGGCACAGCGCGTTGTAATGCTCAATCCCCGTCTTGCGCTTTAGGGTGGAGAGCTGAATCTTGGCGGCAGCGGTTAGGCGGATTCTATCGATCATAGTGCGGCTTCTAGTTGGAGCTGATGCGCGTGGACGCTGGCAATGCTACGGCGGCTAGCATCATCGAAGGTGAGCGCGTATTCGCGGCTCATATGTTGTTCCAGGGCGGTATGCACACTGCCCTCCACTTCTTCATCCGTGGAGAGCACCAGTACCTGGTGGGAAACCTTGGCGAAGAAGTTATGGATTAGGGCCTCTCGATGGCTACGATCCAAACGCGCCAGCGGCGTATCGACCACGACCGGGAAACGCCCCTTGCGTTCACGGATCAAGGCGCTAAGCACGGCAATCGCCAGGATTTGCCGCTCACCGGCAGACAGACGCTCCATCGGCAACATATGACCGTTGACGTCCTCAATAGAAACTTCATACGTTTGTGGCTCGACTAGCACTCGGGAGATCAAGTTACGCTTGCGCAGCAACTGTTTGAACTCCGAGGTAATCATCTCGGAAAGCCACAAGGCCTTCGAGGCCAGCAATTTTTCACGGAATACCACCAAGGTAGTTCTAGCGCGAGCAGCAGCCTCGAGCATCTGCAGCTCAAAGGCGTTGTCTTTCATCTCCGCCTTTACTTTCTGCAAGGCAGCTTCCATACGGCTGCTGGCGTGAGCTTGGGAAGTACGAGCCTCAGCCAGCTCATTAGTGAGGCCATGCAAAAGCGCTTCAGCGGCAGAGACAGCTTTGGTGTGCGCCTTCATCTGCTCTAGAACACCTGCAAGCTGCTCATCAGCAGGTATCTGCCCTACCGCGCGCTCAGCCTTATCCAGGCCGTATGCAGCGTCTTCCACCTTGGCAACAGCTCTCTTCAGCTGGGCTTTGGCCTGCTCCAGCCGTGGCTCAATATCGTCAGGTTCGGCACCGGGCTGTAACACCGGGGTGTGGGATAACTGCGTACTGAAGCCAAGCAGGTCTTGCTCCAGCAAACTGGCTACTGCCTGACTGGCTTGCGGTGCGGCGGCGGATAAAGCCTCGAGAATGCGGCGGTCCCGCTTAGCGAACTCATCAGCCAGCAGCGCTGCGTTATGGGCTTGTCGATCATCTTGCCATTGAACTTTGTATTGCTCCCAAAGCGGCCCTAACCAAGCCAGAGGCAACAGCGGATCTTCAAGGGCAGCCACTAACCCACTGCGCGCCTGTTTGTGCTGCTCTACAGCGATGGAAGCGCGCCCTTTCAGCTCAGCGGCTTGTTGGTAAACACTTAAGCCACTGCGCTTAGCGTCGGTGGAAAATTTCTCGAGTTCACGCTGGGCCGCTTCCACCTCGGACTGCGCGTGCGCATGGCGCTGAGTTAACAGCTCAATGCGACTCCCGACCTCATCCAACTGCTTTTTAAACGCATCAGCCTGAGCCTGGGCTTCATTAAGCTCGGCGGATACGGACTTTTTGCCTCCAGTACGGCGCTCTACAGCCTTGAGGTCGCTGGATAGCGCATCAATACCACCCAGGCCGAGAAACACCTCCGTAGCGCGGCGCAGCAAGTCCGGCAAACGTTCAGGGTTTGCCAAGGCTTCGATTTTTTCACCGTCAAACAGGAAGAGTTGCACCAGCTCTACGGGGAGGATGCCGTTAATGTACTCGTCCCAGTTCTCGGTGAACTCATGGTCAACAAAGTTTCCAATGGATACTTTGAAGTCCTCACGGTAGTTGGCACCGCTCGGCAGCCACTCGCGCCGCAGGGTCATATCCTGACGATTAGCCCCGACCTCTACGCTGAGTGCTATTTCAATTCGTGCATTGCCGACTGCGTCTTTACGCTGTAGCCCAACAATGAGCTGGTCGTACTCGGAACGGCGAGTCAAATTGACGGCCTTGTAGCCGTATAAGCCAACCTGAAGCGCCGTCAACAGCGTAGTTTTGCCACTGCCGTTAAGCGCCTTGATCAAGATGACCGGACGGGCCTCACTAACACTCAAATCAAACGTTTGCCGTTCACGGAAGGGCCCCAGATTTTCAATGGATATCTGGGTGATGGTGAGCTTGGCCATGGTTACTCTTCTACCAACGGAATCAATTCAAGTGCGTCGCCGCGAGTTTCTTCTTCGCTCGCTGTTACCTCTGTGGCCATCGCAAACGCCAACGCCTCTTCTTCGTTCCGGAAAGCATTGGATTTCAGCACTTCACTCAGACGATCCAAATGCTTAGAGCGCTTTTGCGACTGCATCGACTGAAACTGCACGGCCAGCAAGTTGCGAGTAAGCCGATACAAGCGTTCGGCAGCTTCCGGGTCTACATCCCCAGCGACTTCGCGTAAGAGTTGCAAATCCTCTGGCTCGAGTGGCAAAGGCTCCATCGCTATGCCGGGGTATGGCTCATCAAATACCCGCTCATAAATCTTTGGCACCAGGTCTTCAATTTCACCTTTGTCGTCGACCCAAATGCGACGGATTTCGTCGATCTCGTCGAGGGAAATCAACTCAATGCGGTCATGCCCAGGCACATTGGCCGCACGCAGCATTTTCTGGGTACGCAGCAGTTCCTCCAGCAAGGTTGCTCGATAGTCCTGCAAATAAGGGCCATGGATTAGCGAGCCATTCATTAACTTGGTACGGCCATTCATGCGCTGAAAATCACGAACGTCCCAGTCTTTGATGGTGAGGTACTTATTACGGAAATCCAGGATGGGCTGCATCCAGGTCTTTTGTTCATCGTTCTGAATCATCGCCTGCATGGATTTATCTTGCGAAACCAAGGTGCAGACATAACAGCCGAAACGGCTATCGCCACAACTCGGCGTGGAGGTATCCACGACAATCGGGCATTCCGCATCGGGCGTAGCGCCGCGATAGATATTGAACAGGTCTTGGTTATCGACGCCCCAGGGGTTGGGCTCCGTGATGATGTACATCCACACGTCATCACTGGTCCAGGTTTCTACCGGCAGGTATACCCATACACGGGAGAGCTTCGGGTCTTTGTTTCGGCTCAAGCGGCTGCGGGTGCTGCCGGCGTATTCATCCATGACCTTGTCGCGAATCTGGCTTTCACCACGCCGCTGACCAAGCACCAAAATTGCCTCGTTGTTGGCTTCTGACATGTCCTGAATGAACTTGGTTGAAGCACTGATTTTCAACCGATCAGTGCACCAGCGAAAACGGTTACGCGGAGCTGGATACCCCTTGCCAATCAAACTGACCCAAAACCGATTTTCCAGCGACGGCGTTAGGCGGTGCGCTTTGATCGGCAAGCCTTGCTCATGCGCTGCACGCCGGATGCTTTCGAGTGAATGCACCACCCACGCGGCAATTACCGGATTTTCCACCAGCGTGTCTGTGCTGATGACGTGAATCTCTTTAACGCGCTTCTCCGGCGGCAAGCCGGCTACTGCATTCCAAATCAACTGAAGCGAAGCCGTTGAGTCTTTACCGCCGCTATAACCGACGATCCACGGAATGGAGTCGGAGCAGTAAAGCTCTTGAATTTCTTGAATGATGGCCTCTGGAGGAGTGCTCATATCTGACGTCCGGTATTAATTCAGGGCTTCTCTGGCGGTATTCCCGGCCAGAAATGCATTTTCAATATTCTGTTCTTCCGCAGTCAGTTGCAGCCCAAGAACACGCTTAATTTCATTGCACGTCAGCGTAATATTCTGACTATTCTTGGCCATCCTGCCGGCACTCATACAACGCCCTTCCCATGTCGCGATATTGCTGCGGGACCAATCTATATTCCGCAGCCCACTCAACTCTTTTTTCAGGTTGGGGTTATCAATTTGGTAGATAAATTTTCCGACACGACCTAAAGCCTGCAGCACAATGGCGTGGGAGTGGATGAAATCCTGCCTCACCTCGCCAGCAGTCATCTTGGCGTTGCGCACAAAAATCCATTCGGGAATTTGCTCGCCAACCGCCTCCCAGAATTCGAGGCACTTGCGCGAGGCTCCGGTGAAATCCTCCAACTCTTTATCCGACAGCATTTCAATAATCGCGAAATGCAGCGCGCTAAGCGTAAACAGCTTGCGTGAGCGTTTGGACAGCGAGGAACGCTCGGTTTCGATCAGGTTGCGAAATACCTTCGAGGTCAGCCCCAGGTGTTTCGCGACGTTGGCCGCAGCGCTACGTTGATCGTACAGAACACTCAAGGACGCCGAAGGCTTCACCGCATGTCGATTCAGGTCAGCGAACATCTGCTGACAACGCTCAAGGCCCCGGTCGTGGAAAAACACCACAGCGATGGTCTCGTCACCCAACTCAGGACGTGCCTCCAGCGCCTGCTCGATGGCAGCGCGGCGATGCTGGCCATCGTTGACGATAAACCTGGCATCCATGTCCACCGTCAGGGTGCCCATGCGAAACCCCGTCAAACTGTCGTTGCTGACCGGCGCAAAGTCCATGTTGCCGTCAATCGAGGCGGTTATCGCGGAAAAGGTATAGCTCTCGGGATTGGCTACGATGTAGCGAGCGATCTCGGGCACGCGGGCTCTGTTGATCGAGCGCTGTGCTCGCAGCTCGGGCATCAGCTCTTCATTATCGAAAACAAAAAGCTTGGAAAGCAGGCGCAAAGGGCACATGGAGACGTAGAATTCACGCCCGGCCTGAACCCCGCGGATCGCAGGAAATGTGTAGGAAAAGGTGCTGGTCATAGGGGCCGCACTTTAGCAGTTTGTTTGTCTCTCAACAAACAAACACAGCCCTAAAATCAGATAGACAGACGAGCTGGCACCCGCGGGTTCGATCAAGCGCGGCATGCCATCAGCGGACCTTTCCAGTTAGACTCAATTCCTTAGGAAAGACGATGGCCAAAGACGATGACCGACGAAGCCAAGCTAGAAGCAATCAAGTATCAAAACGCCATTGAGCTGGAAAAACAGAAATGGCAGTTCAGAAAGCAGGAAATGGCCTTTCTGGAGGCCGGGCAGCATCTACGCGCCCTCAATCAACAGCTTCGGCAAGTGCCAGGCATGGTAATCGCCATCACGGGAGGAATTTGGTACGGCTCCCTATCAATATCCGATGAAAGCGCCAGATCGTTAGTCCTACTTTTTGCAGCTGCGGTAAACCTACTAACCATTAGAATTATTTGGCGTCTTCGCACAATAATCGACATACAAATAACTCTTCAAAATAATTTCAACCAAATTAGAAGAAAACACGGTAAAAATACTGTTGTCTGGTGCTGGTCATTACTTCTACTTTTCGCATTCAGCCTGAGCATGCTAGCCGCTGCATATTCATCAACAGCAATCACAACCAAACCAAAAGCCTCAGAAGCATCAATAACTAGCCCTACCCTGAAAAATTGAAATCATAAAAAATGAATGACCATTCAAATGAACCTTGGGGCAGTTACGACCAAAACAGCGATCATTTTTTCCAGACCTACAATAAGATCTATTTTTCTAGCATCCATAGAACATTTATAAAGTTCCTTCCAAATCAAGCAGCAGCAAAAGTTCTTGATATTGGATGCGGCTCAGGAAGAGACGCCATTGCCCTGGCTAAGCGCGGCTACACCGTCACAGCCGTTGAGCCAAGCAAAGAAATGCTTCGCCTTGCAAAAGCAAGAGACCTACAAAAAAAAATTACATGGGTAAACGACGCTCTTCCTCGGCTATCGTCTTTAGGGAATACCTCATTTAGCTTTATTCTTCTCAGCGCTGTCTGGATGCACATACCTCCCCAGCAGCGCGACAGCTCAATTCAAAGAATTTCAGCACTCTTAGACGATGACGGTCATTTAGCCCTCACGTTGAGAATGGGCGAACAAGACCCAAACAGAATGATGTACTCCGTAACGCTAGAAGAGCTCCGCGCCCTCGCCTTAAAATATAATCTGCATCCAGTCTACATAAGCCGCCCGACTAAAGACTCGTTCAATAGAAGCAAGGTAAGCTGGCAAAAGATTGTTCTCCAAAAGTCAAATAACAATACACCCTCGATAAAAACCACGAAACCTCAAGACGCCGAGTAATATTGGCCATATTCAAATTCTCGACACAGCAAGCCATTAGACAGAAACCTGATCGCCTTCCTTTCTTTGAAATACTCGAAATCCAGAGACCGCTGGCAACCTCCTATCTTCTGGCACGATAAACACTGAGAAGCTGAGTCCGGTGAAATCGATATCAACGTCCATCATAGACACTTCGAAGCTGCTAATTATGTCCTCAATTTCTTCTCGATCTACGTCCTTGTCTTTAGCTAGGAAAAAAGAAATTTTTATTCCCGCGTGATCTGTATTCAGCGCTACCATCCTGAAGTTTTCTGATATCGCCCCCAGCATGGCCTGCACCAACATGACTATAACTTGATTGTTTTCGTCGGTTGTCATTTTTCTCAATTCGCAGCATGTGTTGAGCGCGACAATATGCATTTATGATAGCCGGACAAAATCACCTCCTTCGTGAATCTTCTTGATAATAGACTGAGTGAGTTCAATATAGACCTGCTTAGAAGGACTATCGGACGGAACGTACTGAATCGTCTCGATCACATAGCTTGTACCTAACTCTTTGTTTACTTGTTCAAGCCCAAAAACAACTTGCGATAATACCTCGTCACGATCTAGCTTCCACGAGCCCTTTTCTTTACTCGATAACTCAACCACCTCCGGAGCCTTACAGTTCATCCCCAAAGATATGGACAGTAAGTTATGCTTTGGCCCAGAAATCTTGACTGCTTTATAAAAATCCCCATCGTACAAAAACTGCATCACTCGCCGCCTAATCTGGACCTGAGAGACTATTCAAACTCAACCGCACCTGGAGAATAAAAGGCGATACCACCCAACAAAATTTTCATAACCATCGTCATTGATTTCTCAGTATCTTCATCATATAGCCAGTCTACATTCGTGCTTTCGGTAAGCAGCAATGCAAATTCATTATTATCATGCCCATCAAGCGCGCGATTAAGAATATCAACCAAGCCTATAACATCTATTTTTGAATTCTGGCAAAGATTGGCCGCAGAGACATACGCTGCGTCCTCTAGCTCTTCCCGATTATTTAAATCGATCAAATCTACGTTAAGGGAAGCTACGCATTGGCTAAAAGCACCGGCATCTATACTCATGCTCATTCCACAAATTGGTATCAGACAACGCTACTCGCTCTAGCTGAATAGCCGTTGCTTCCACGAGAGGAAAGTCTAATCGGATTACCATCACTGCTCGCCCCCCTCAGCAACGGTCAAATCATATGCACAGCGACTAGATTCACAAAACCTCTTTATAGGTTTCCTTAAACCATGTAACGTTGTCTTTAATCCCTTCTACCTCATGACTATCAAGCTCATTAATTTTCTTGTCGACAGCCTTTACCGCGGCCAGCAAGTTATCATTACCTTCAATTAGCGCACTGTCTTCAGTTACGCACCCAATCATCGAACGAAGCATGATGAGGTTAACCTCGTCAGGACGGGCGCTGATCATATCTAACCCCGCTGTTGGGTTAAGGGAGTAAAAAATATTGAATGCAGTGGCCTGGTAATAAGGTTCTTCATCAGGATTTTGCAGCACTTGCAACACCAATGTCTCTGCGAGTTCCCGGGATGTATATTTCAGCTCAATGAGCGCTTCTGCGGCCATGTCGTAATCTTCCGGACTCACGATCCTATTACAGATTACTTTTTCTTCATCTTTATTCATCATGTCACGAATTTTGACTGACATTAGGGCGCAGATCACTCTACTCGCGTTGATTGGGTAATCATTGCTTCAGCGTGGGGCAAGTCCAATTTGAGTGCTATCACTGCTCAGATCCACCCCGTCGCTCAATTCCAACACGCTCACTGCATATAGCCCTCCATCAGAGGTCACCAGGCACCATTCCATACCAACCGGCTGCTGCAAGGACTGCGGCTGGAAAAGTACTTGAGTTGAGAACTCCTTCGCTAAATCACCTGCCACTGAAACGTCATCCAACTCGAAGCCACTTAACCCCCATGCCAAGCCTACGCTCTGTTGAAATCCTTCGGCATACTCAGAGTATTGAAGGAATAGCGCGGCCTTTTCATTTGGAAAGTCTAAAGATTCGACACCTTGAGCAATTATCCGGTTAAGGAAATTCACAATCGACATTTCAGTAATTTTGTCTTTGATAAATAAATCGACTGAACCGCTCATTAATCCCTCTGGCTCGAACATGTACTAGAGTCTAGTTCTTGTTTTTATTCCTTAGCAAAAATTCTTTCCTTGGACACCACACCCAATAAGTTGCGATACTCATATCTACCTCAATTGAGAATATAGGGAAAATCCACAAGCCCAAGATACTCATCCCAGAAACTAACACCACCTGAATGCAGAGTTATTCCATTCGAATTTTTGCTAAGCAGAAGTGTTTCATTATTTAAGTAAAGCATTGCTTTAGGCTGGCTCCTCATTAAACAGTTAGCTAGCTTTATGATTGCTTGAATGCTTTCTTCGTACCTATCTAGATCAATCGTGGCGATGAGTTTTGTTGAAGGTTTAAAGCCAAGTTCTTCTCGGATAAAAGATTCATCTGGAATGACGTGCGCTACCACTATATCGAGCGCTTCTTTGAATGCTGTACCTCGAATGATAGTTCCAGCTCTGGATATTTCGATAAAATCATGCAAGCACAGCATGGTCTCGGGGGTGTCGTCGCTGAGATAAAATGTGTAGTCGATAGACATTTTCTGTTGCTCCGTTAATTCAGAGGAAGCAGGGTGACGTTGCCTTCTCGAAGAATAATTACGTCTTTCAGATTTGGTATTGGTTCTGCTTTTATTGCGCCAGCCACATCTGAAATACCGATCTTACTATCAGCCATATTCAGCACTATCGTATCAGCCTGCTGCTTTATATTAACTTTTTCATTAATTGTGCTGCGTATGTTTCTGGCTGACGTATTGGGGGCGGGCGAAAAGACGTCTGTAATAACATTCTCGAATTTCTTATCCCCGATTGAACCCTGAAGGATCAATTGATCAGGTTTTCTCGTCGTATCCGGCAAGTTGGGATTCTGTTGCACGTCGAACCCATTTTCCACCAAAATTTCGGCGGCCTCATTTTCCCTTATTAGGGATCTGCGAGTGGCTTCATCGGCCTTTTTGGGTATTGTAGTTTTCCTTCCCGATAACACTCCTTTTGCTTTGAGTTTCTCCGCCTTAATCTCCTTCGGCCTCGGCACCTCCACCGTCTGCGCGCCCGTCCCGGTACCTTTGCCACGCCCTTTCAGCTTGATCTTGGCATTCTTCAGCGTGCGGCTGAGGCGTTGCAAGGCGCTACCCAGGCGCTTGAGGGAAGCGGCGTGGCGGATGGAGCTAGCGCCGCGAGCGGCGAGGCCTGCGCCGCCGGTGAAGACTGCCAGCAGCGCAGCCAGAACCAGTTCGAACACCGCGCCGCCGCCGAATTCGGCGACTTCTTCGACGTTCTGTGCCTTGGCGTAGTCGACCGCGAAGCTGGCAAGAATGTCTTTGCTGGGGCCGTCTTCATAGATAAAGCAGGCGGTTTCGTAAGCTTCTGCGATTTTCTCGCGGGTGATGCTGGCGGGGTCGAAGCCGAGGGCTTCCACCAGTTCTTCGTGCTGCGCGGCGGAGTAGTTGTTGAGGAAGTTGGCGTACCAGCCCTCCTGAGGCGTGGCCTTGGCTTTCCAGGCGCTGGCCAGCATGTTCCAGGCCGTGTTGAAGGGGTTGATCAGGTCGCTCATTTCCTTGAGCGATTTGATCATGCCCCAGGCGCCAAGGAAGAAGCCTTTGCCGAAGGCGAAGCGGACATGGAAGTAGTTGACCACGACATTGCGCCCTTCTTGCTCCTTGCGCAGCTTCTCGGCTTCGGCGCGTTCTGCGGTGAGGATTTCGTCGAGGGCCGTTTGCATTTCCTTGCGGGCTTTGGCGACGGCGGCGTCGACATCGACTTCCGCGAGCAATTGCGCCTCGTAGTGGTTGGCTTGCAATTGCTGAATAAAGCTGCCGCGAGCATCCAGCCCGCCACGGATCGGCGAACCCTGGTCGGCGGTCAGCAGGTAAGGGATGTTCGCCGGCAGCAGCTCGCCGTTGTCCCAGATAAAGCGCATGCCGACCATACGCTGGGGTGCGCTGGCTGGCGGGGTTTGCATGGGGCGGCGGGCTTGCTGGTCGAAGTTGCCGTTGTAAGGTTCCGGCTCGGGAGCTTTCCTGATGTGCCGGTTGTTGGGTACGTAGCCACTCATTGTCTCGGTTCCGTCCGATTGCTACACCATGCCGGGCGTTGCACCAGGCGATTGGCTGAAGCGGCGATGCTAGCCGAAGACCCCTGCGCAAAAGTTTGCGCACCGGGGCAGAAAAAGCGGGTTATGTGAACGGGGTCGCGAAATTGCGGGGGAAAGGTAACGGCGCGGCAAGGGCATAGTCCTTCGCAAACGGCCCGCTGAATGCAGCCTTCGAAGTGGACAACCTCATCCCCCCCGCGCCCAGCAAACCTAAGCTTGATAGACAAGAGGCGCTTGCTCATCTTATACAAAACTTTGTATTGTCTGACGCATGACACGAAAGCATAAGCCCATCGCGTTTTGCGGCGGTTCCCTTGATGACCTGCGCACGTTTCCAGAAGATGCTCGGCGAGAATGGATCAGGTGCAACAAGGTCGTGAGCCGGACGATTGGAAGCCAATGCCAAGCATCGGTACTGGCGTTCGCGAAATACGCATCCGCGAGGCTTCTGGCGCTTTCCGGGTGATCTATGTCGCGAAGTTTGAAGCCGCCATTTTCGTGTTGCACTGCTTCCAGAAGAAAACCTAGAAAACCAGCCGCGCGGACATTGTGCTGGCCACCCAACGACTGAAGGATTTGGTAAAGGAGTTAGGCCCATGAGCCAACGTTTTGAAAGCGTCTGGGACGCCATTGAAGACACCCCAGCCCAAGCCGAAAACATGAAGGTGCGGTCCGCGTTGATGATCGCCTTGAAAGAGCGCATTGAGGCTGAAGGCTTGTCGCAAGCGAACGCGGCCAAGCTGTTCGGCGTCACTCAGCCGCGTATTTCTGATCTGCTTCGCGGTAAGGTCACGCTATTCAGCATCGACACACTGATCAACATGCTGGCCACCGCTGGGCTGCATGTAGAGCTGCATATCGCTCAAGCAGCCTAAGAACACCTGATCAGGGCTTTGGCCTTCCTCATCACCTCATCACCGGGCACAGCCTGAGCCGCACCACTATCAAGCTCTTCTGCTCGCCGTCGTGCTTCAAGCAACCAGTCTGATCGCAGCTCTTCTTCTGAGGGAGATTCCAGACTCAAGACCAAGCGCAGGATCAACTGTGCCCGCTCCTTCTTAGGAAGGTGCAGGGCCTCCTCCTCAATTTTCTGCAGATCCATGACAACACCTCTCGCTTATCCACCGGCAAATCTTGGCACGGATGGCTAGCGGGTGCAGCACGAAGCCTACCCAATCCCCGCCGAGGGCCAGCTATATCGCCCGGTCTACAACGTACAAAGCCCTCCCGGCACCGCCATCACCCAATCGCGCACCGCCTGAATGGTCGGGTCGTTCTTGCGGTTTTCCGGGTACACCAGGAAGAAGGGTTTGCCTTCCAGTACCGGGCCGAAGGGCTGTACCAGTCGCCCTTCTTTCAGCTCATCCTCGATCAGTTGGCGGCTCATCAGTGCCACGCCTTGCGCGCCAAGGGCGGCCGAGACGGCGTGGGTTTCGTCGGTGAACACCAACCCGGCGCTGACATCCAGCCCCGGCACCTGGGCCTTTCTCTGCCACGCGGCCCAATCAATGGGTGAGGAAACAGCGGCCTGATTGCGAAAGTGGATCAGCGGATGCTTCGCCAGCTCGGCCGCACTCTGCAAGCCGAGATGCGGGCTGCAGGCCGGGATAAAGGTGTTGTCGAACAGCTTTTCCGCCACCAGCCCCGGCCAGCGACCGTCGCCATAGCGAATGGCGATATCCGCGGTAACGCCATCGAGCGCGACCGGCTCATGGGAGGCGTGGATGCGCAGGTCGATATCCGGATGGGCATCGCGCAGCAGGCATACCCAGGACAGCAACCAGCGCACCGCCACGGCAGGCGTGGTGCTGAGGGTAATGGCCTGGCGGCAGGGCAGCGCGCTGAGACGCACAGCCGTTGCGCTGATGCTGTCGAAGGCGCTTTCCAGCACCTGCTGCAGCTCGCGCCCCTGGGCGGTCAACTCAAGCTGCCTGGGCTTGCGCAGAAATAACGCGACCCCGAGCGACTCTTCCAGCGCACGGATCTGGTGACTGATCGCCGTAGCGGTAACCGAGAGTTCTTCCGCGGCCTGCTTGGCGCTCTCGTGGCGAGCGGCCGCCTCAAAGGCCCGCAGGGCGGAAAGCGAGGGTAACCAGCGCTGCGCCATAGATGAGTTTCTCTCACTCGTATCGGAAAATAATCGTCGTTTGTCGAGCTTAGAGGCTGAGCCTAGCCTGAGGTTGCTACCAATCACAGATGAATTCAACTTCAGATAGGAAACTCGACATGCCACATATTCTGCACCTGGATGCCAGCGCCCGCCCCGGCCTCGCCGGCAAGGACCAACACGGTTCGCACAGTCGCAATCTCACTCAGCGGTTTGTCAGCCAGTGGCTGGCGCGCCGTGCGCAGGACAGCCTCACCTACCGCGACATCGGCCAGAACCCGCCGTCCTTTATCAGCCATGACTGGATCGCCTCTTCCTTTACCCCCGAGGAGCAGCGCGAGCCGTGGATGCGGGAAACCCTGGCGGAGAGCGAGCAACTGGTCGATGAGTTGATTGCGGCGGACGTGCTGGTGCTTGGCACCCCGCTCTACAACTTCGGCATGCCTGCCGCGCTCAAGGCCTGGATCGATCAGGTCGTGCGCCCCGGCAGAACCGTGGACATCGACGAGAGCAACCCGCTCGACCCTTACGTACCTAAGCTGGCCGACCGGCCGCGGCATGCCGTCATCCTCACGGCCAGAGGCGGTATCGGCTTTGGCGTGGGCGGCGAGATGGCGCATATGAACCATCTGGAACCGAACCTGATCACCACCCTCGGCTTTATCGGCATTACCCAGGTGCACCAGATTGCGATCGAGGGTCAGGAAGTGGGCGGCGAGCTGCTGGCCGAGTCGGTGGCCCAGGCGCTGAACCAGGTCGATGCCTTGGTGGTGGAGCTGCAGCGGGCGCTGCAGGAAAACCGGATAGCAGAGCCGGCCTGAAAACTGGGTGGCGCGCATTATGCGCTTTCACCCTGCTGACTTAGGCGAGTAGCCCGCGTATCCATGCTGGTGACCATTTGTGGATGACGTTTTTCTCATCCACCGTTTGACGTGGTGATTACCCGGGCTACTTGCTGATTCCGGTTTTACCCTGAGTTATTCATTGCGACCCTTTGGGATCGACGCTGAATCGACGTCAATATCCTGCTTCTTTCTGATGCCGGAAGGCCAACACATAAACTGCATCGTCCGCCGGTACAAAACGGTAGAGGGATACATAGCCGGAATCACCGAACTCGATTATCAGTTCACGCAGCTCCGGCAATTCAGGAAACGGACGGCCGATACCCGGATTTTCTTCCAGTAGCGCAAATTGTCGTTCGACGGCCTGACCCGCTCTACTGGCAACCTGAGGGGTTTTCTCCGCAAGGAATCGACGGCAACGCTCCAACCCCAACGCGGCTCCCTCTGTGATAATCAGTCGTGGCACTTGGGCAGCTCCGCCTCAGCCTCAGTCCCCCAGCTTGTGAGCCAGGCGCGCGCCTCTTTGCCTGTCAGGTGCAGACCTGTTTCCTGATACGAAGCCCAAGACGCCAAAGCCTCCTGCTTGAAGCTCTCGCGGGCCTCCTCACGTTCGACATACTGTGAAATCGCCTCACGCATAATCCAGTGGGCAGAGCGCTGCCGCAAACTTGCCAAATGCTGGATTCGGGTTTTCAGCTCATCATCGATTTTGATTGAAGTGGCCATGGTGGAACCTCCAGTATCTCCAGGTATTACCTTTTGATAAAAGTAACAACCGTCACCGACACTGTCTATGAGTGCGCTAATTTTGGCGACATGTGGGTTGCGCCGGGGTGGAAAGTCATTTCAAGACCTGCCCCGTGCGGTTCAAGGCGCGACAAGCGAGTAGCCGGGGCATCCAGGGTGGTAAAAACCTTGCGGCCGCCTCAGTGCGGCCGCTGATTGATCAGGTAGGTCAGCAACTCCGGCTCGTCGGCATCCGCCAACTGTTGCACCGTGCGAAACGGCAACTCGCTCAACATCGCCTGCCAGAACGGCGCACCCAGTGGGTCCTGCGGGTACAGGCTAACCACCCAGGGCTGCTGGCTGGCGAGAATCACCTGCTCCACCAGCGCGCGTCCGATACCCTGCCGACGGTACTTCTTGAAAATGAACAGGTCGGCGAACTCCAAAGCATCCACCCCGGGGATTTCGCTGCGCTCGATTAACAGAAAGCCCGCGATAAAGCCCTCGACCAGAATCAATTGCGCGCTCCAGTCCGGGCACTGCCAGTACAACGCCAGATAGGCATCGTGCACATAGAAACGCCCGTCGAGCTCGACATCCTCCTGCTCCCAGTCCGACGACTCATAGGCGTAGAACTGATAAAGGTTGCGGATCAGCGGCAACTGCTCGGCAGTGGCGGGAACTAACTGGATGGACATGGCGCGCTCGGCAGCATGGGGAAAGGTTTGCAGTTTAACAGGCCGTTGAAATACGTTGGCGAGGCAGCCAGCGCAAGGCAAAAACAGGCGAGGAAGCGGACTGGGCTCGCACGCGAGTTTACGAGCTGTAAATGAGCATTTTGAGACGCCGAGTCCCGGCCTGTTTTTAACGCCGCGATGGCAACGCAGGTAGTTTTTCAACAGCCTGTTAATGCCCGCCGCCGGAGACAGCACATCGAAACGATCAAACCCGCGAGCGTTACAATGCCCCGACGCCGATCCCTCCGATCAGGCACGCACCGGAGCCCGACTCACGATGTTCACCCTTGTACAGCTGAACACCCCGCCGCCCGAGTCATTGAAAAGCCAGGTTCTGCAAATGGTGGTGGACTACCTCAGCGACATCAGCCCGGTGTCGCTGACGCCGAGCAACCCGCTCTACCAGCTGTACCAGTACGTGATCGGCTACGAGATGCACCTGTATCTGCAGGCGATGGACAGCAATCTGGATAGCAGCGCGCGGTTGACTCTGGCGCTGGACGATCTCGATCCATCCCAGGTGCTGGGTTTTGCCCTGTACCTGCCGGCCAAGGATGACCCGGAGGCCTGCAGCGTGGCCTATATGGCCGTACTGGCCAGCCAGCGTCGGCGCGGGATTGCCCGGGCCATGCTGCAACAAATAGTCACCCGCCATCCCCATGCCGAGCTGGCCTGCGTCGCCAGCCAAGTGCCGACCTTCGAGGCCATGGGCTTTCAGGTACTGGCGGCACACGGGCCGCAAGTGCTGATGAGCACCCGCAACCATAGCTCTGACGGCATGATCGCGGTGCAAGACCTCGCGCCCATCTTTCAATCCAAGGAAGTCCGGCAGATCCACGCCTACCTGCTGAAGCAGCACGGCAAAAAGGCCATGAGCGAGGCGGAGAAACAGCGCGACCGCCAGCTCGACCAGATGACTCAGCGCGCACTGGCGCTGGTACACGAGCGCCGCGTCTCAGGCTCCGTGCACTGAGGCGCTACACCGATCCAAAGCGAACACCCATGACCACCCTGATCATTTCTGCCGCCTGCCTGCTCGACGATGCTGGGCGCTTACTGCTGGTACGCAAGCGCAACACCCAGGCCTTTATGCTGCCAGGCGGCAAAGCGGGGCCTGGCGAAGATGCCATCGCCGCCCTGACCCGTAAGTTGAAAGAAGGACTCAACCTGAGCTAGCAGGCTGTTGAAAAACTACCTGCGTGGGCGATTCTGCGTTAAAAATGGCCTCGAAATGCTCATTTACAGCCGTAAACTCCGCTTTCTCGGCCATTTTTGCCTTGTCTCGCCTGCCTCGCCCACGTTTTTCAACGGCCTGCTAGTGCCGCGACACGAATCACTTGTCGCTTTCAGTGGGAGGGGCCGGGCGGCGCTTCGCTATAGCCGCGATTGACCTTAAAAGGTGCTGAAAGCATCGCGGCTAAAGCCCCTCCTACCCAGCCAGGCATTGAGCCGGAAGTTCATGGTTGAGGCGCTACTAGCCGCTTCCTCGACCCGCAAGCGTCCACCCGACTGCCCCCTTGAGCGTCCCCGTACGCCAGTGGAGCACCTGCAACACAACCTCTATAACAAGCGCTTCTGCAAGAAGAAGCGCTTATGCCCTGGCGGGAAATCCTCGAGGTGGCCGAACTCGCTGAAACCATGCTTCTGATAAAACGCCGGTGCCTGGAAAGCAAAGGTGTCGAGCCAGATGCCGACGCAGCCTTTTTCACGGGCAAGCGCTTCGGCCATCTCCATCAGGCGTGAACCGGTGCCCTGCCCCCTGGTTTGCTCAGGGATGGCGAGCAGCTCGATAAAGAGCCAGCGATAAAATATCTCGCCATAGAGGCCGCCGATGACTTCATTGCTGTGCTCCTCGCGCACCAGCAGCGCAACGACTTCTGGTTTTGGATCGCCCGCTTGAGCAAGGTTATAGGCCCGCAAGGGCCGAAGGATGGCCGCGCGCTCGTCGTCTCCCGGGTTTACCGCCATTTCGATACGCATGCTCATTCGTCAGCCTTGTGGGTATTTAAAGTTATGGCGCGGAGCATCGCGGGCGCGCTTCCAAGCGGCCGGTGCAAGGCCTCGACGTGGTGATTACAGAAGTGCGGAGCCTATCGATTGAGTGGTTTGGCAGCCAGCTTGCCGCGGTCCGGCGATCCGGCGGTCCGGCGGTCCGGCGGTCCGGCGAAGCATTTGAAATCCCAAATCGCCAGCAAGCTGGCTCCTACACCTACAATTGCCGCGCCGTTTGACGGGGTATTGCCACTTACATCCGCATTGACCAAGCCGCGGCGGATTTATCCGTTACGCCACTGTTCAACCCGCTGATCCGGCTCGTGCGACGGCAAGTTCGGCGTCGAGTGGAGGGTCAGCCAGGCGGCTCGCAGCAGATTGATCGCGGCCATGCTGAGATGTTGTTCGGCGGCCTGCAGGGCCAGTTCGGCGGCCAGGCGTTTGTCGGCGGCGCTGAGGTGCGCCGTTTTCTGGGTCATGTCCGCATCGACGCTGGCCAACACCGCCTGCAGTTCCCGCACCGTCTGCTCCGACGCCTGGCGCATGTCCGCCAGCAGGCGGCTGGCTTCGGCAGGTGTCATGGCCAGGGCGCGGACGCTGCGAAACGTCAGCCGGGCGGGCAAGGTGGCCAGATTGAAACCGGTCAAAAGTAGCTTGCCAATCATGCGAACGACTCCTGTTAACCCATGTTTCGGCAGCGTAGCAGAGTCAGTCGCGCAACCAATGACTGTCCATCGCCTGCCAGAATAAGCTCGCCCGCTTGACCTTTACCCTGGGGCAAGCTTCATCTTTGTCGCGAATCGCTTGAAAGGACGAATAATGCTCACCATCGGCCAGATGGCTCGCTGCCATGCCCTCTCCACCAAAACCTTGCGCCATTACGATCGCATCGGCCTGTTCCGCCCGGCATTGACCGGCCAGGACAACGGCTACCGCTACTATGCGCCGGCGCAGATCGCCACCCTTGGGCGCATCGTCTGGCTGCGGCAGCTAGGCCTTGGCCTTGAGGAAATCGGCCAGATCGCCCGCGATGGCGGACTGGAGGATGTCAATCACTGGCGTGACAGCCTGCAACTGCACGCCGCGGCACTAAGTGAGGCGATCGCCCGGCAACAGCGGACGCTGGAGCAGATCAGCCGCTACCTGGCGCAACCACAACGGAACCTACCCACCATGCAAACACCCACTATTGTCGATTACCCCGCCGTACGCGTTATCGGTATGCGCTGGCATCCACAGGACGCCGGCACCATCGCCGAAACCTGGCAACGCTTCCTGCCCCGCCAGCAGGAAATTCAATCGCAGGCGCCGATCATCGGTGCCTTTGGTGTGTGCGAGCCGCTGGCGGACGGCCAATGGCGCTATCTGGCCGCCCTGCCAGCCGACGCGGACGCCCCGGTGCCCGCCGATATGCATGCGCTGACGATTCCCGCCGGTCGCTATGCAAGGGTGGAACACCACGGCACGGTGGCCACCCTGCCGGAGACTTTTCGCGCGGCGTTCAGCGAATGGTTGCCCGCCGCCGGCTTGCAACCGGCCGATGGCATCGAGTTCGAGTTTTGCGGCGAGCGCTTCCTCGGCCCGCAAAACCCGGACAGCGTGGTGGAAATCTACATTCCACTGGCCGAGTAAGGCCCGGATGGGTTGAGCGCAGGGCCGGCAAGAGGCTGCCATGTTGATCTGCCCGGGCCTCCACGGAGCACCCGAACGATGCGCCTATAGGCACTTCGGGGTCGGATTCAGGCAGCCTTCGGCAAAGCGTTGCGCCTATGGTCACGGATCGTTTATCCGACCGATCTGGAGCTGAAATGTCCGACTTCATCACCGTTTTGCGCGAAACCTGCCCTACGCCCGTTGTGGACGCCACCAAATGGAAGCGCATCGGCGGCGACCCGCATACCGTGAACCTCAATGCCTACCTGTCCAAGGACGGCAGCAAGATCATGGGCACCTGGATCTGCACCCCCGGCAAGTTCGAGGTGAATTACGACAAGTGGGAGTATTGCCACTTCCTCGACGGCTACTGCGTGATCACCCCGGAAGGCGAGCAGCCGGTGCATCTGAAAGCGGGCGACGTGTTCGTGATCGAGCCCGGGATGAAGGGCACCTGGGAAGTCGTGGAAACCGTGCGCAAGTATTTCGTCTTCGCCTGATACCGCACTTTGATCCTTCCCACGTCGAGGCGTCGACGTGGGATGCGACACTGCCGCGCCCATCAGCCGTTAAGGTCGGGATGCAGAGGCCAGGGCTCTAGATTTTCACGCAGACGAACAGGGCATTACCTGAGACGTTGTTCCAGGGGATGAGCTTTTCGTAGTCATGCTCGAAAACATGAACCTCGAAGTACGGCCGCAAAATCTCCTGCAACTCGACGAAACCCAGTGCGACCATCGGGTGCTCGTCGTGCCATACCTGGGTTTCCCCGTCGCGGGTCTTTTCGATACTGAGTTTCAGCGACTGTTGTTCGCCCGCGCCTGCGTAGTGCCAAGCGGAACTGAAAACGAAGCGGCTGCCATCCTGCTCGGCGCTATGGTTCGCCGATAGCGCGTTGTCGATCTTGTGCTTGTCGACGACGTTGAAGCAGAAGACGCCGTCGCGGTTGAGCGCGTGATGCACGCTGAGAAGGCACGCCTTCAACCTCTCCAGCCCGCCGCTGTAGTGGATGGAATAGAGAAAGCAGGTGATCAGATCCAGCGGCTCGGCCACCTGAAAATCGCACATGTCCTGCAATGAGAACTGCGCCTGCGGGCAGCGAATGGCGGCTCTATCGAGCATCGGCTGATTGATGTCGAGCCCGCCGCTTTGGTAGCCGAAATCGATGAAATGGCGCACATGCGGCCCCGTTCCGCAGGCGAGGTCGAGGTGCTTTTTGCCGCCGTTACCGAAAAGCTGCTGCAGCCTGTGCACGCAGTGGCTTTGCGCCTGGTAGTCGATGCCGGCACACATCAGATCGTAATAACCGGAAAGGTCGGTATACAGGGCATTGGCGGGCATGGGGACCTGGCGGTTTCAGCGGGCTATGGAGGGCGGCGCATCGTACACCAACCGGCAGCCTGCGCATCGTTGGAAAACGTCCCGCGGTTCCTAGCTGACGGGTAAATAAGGCGTGATGTTGCCGAGCGCCCGTTCGACGTAATCCGCCTTCTCCCCTACCGGTGCGACGTAGTACAGCGCCTCGGCTGCGGCCTCGCGCCCGAGCAGGCGCGCCAGGGTCCAGGCGGCGAGGTAGATCGAAGCCAGGCAGCCGCCAGCTGTGGCCAGGTTGCCGCGGGCGAAGAAGGGTTGTTCGAGCACCTCGATACCGGCCTCCTGCACCCAGGGCTTGGTGGTCAGATCGGTGCAGCCAGGAACGCCGTTCAGCAGCCCCAGCTTTGCCAGCAGCAAGGTGCCGGAGCACTGCGCGCCGATCAGCTGGCGGCCGGGATCGAGCCGCGAAAGCGTCTGCATCAGGGCGACGTCCTCGGCTATCTCGCGGGTTTTGATGCCGCTGCCGACGAGCACGGCATCGCATGTTTCGACTTCCTCCAACGCGGCCTGGCGCCGCAGTTGTACGCCATTCATCGAGGTCACCGTTTCGCTCGGCGACGCCAGAGACACGCGCCAACCCGGCTGCTTGATGCGGTTGAGAATGCCCAGGGCGATCAGCGAATCCAGCTCGTTGAAGCCGTCGAAGGTGAGGATGGCGATATGCATGGCAGGCTCGGCGCATTGTAGTGAGCGGCCATTCTCGGCCCGCGCGTGGGCGGGAGATAGACACAGTTGCTCGCGGCTACGTCCATACAGGCAGCTTGCGCCTCGCCCCGCCGTGCGGCGGCGCCCTGCGGGATGCGCGAGGCGTTATCCGTGACTCGCGGGTTCGAGGGTTTCGCGGCCGCGTTTGGCCGGGAATAACAGGCGGGCGGTGTCGACGAAGGGGGTGACGATCAGGCCATAGAGCGTCATATAGCGGTGGGCATCCTGCTCCGCGGTGCCGAAGCGCAGGGTTTCCGGCTTGGCGTTGGTGACATAGAGGGTGCCGAACATCCAGTCCCACAACGACAGGTTGGTGCCGAAGTTCTTGTGGAAATGATGGGGCGCGTCGCTGTGATGGATCTGGTGCTGCGCCGGGCTATTGAACAGGTGTTCGAGCCGCGGCCCGAACGACAGCCAGACATGGCTATGCCGCAGGTTGGCCGCCAGCGCGTTGCAGATGAATACCAGATAGGTCACGCCGAACAGCGTGTAGCGGCTGACCTTGCCGCCGCAGGCATACCAGAACACGCCCGCGTAGACGCCGAGGCAGGCGAGCATGAACAGCTTGCCGAGCAGCTTCTCGAGAAAATGCACGCGGCTCGCAGTGGCCGGCACCAGCACCGGCGCCGAGTGATGCACCTTGTGGAACGCCCACAACCAGCGGCAATGGAACGCGCGGTGGGTCCAGTAATGAACGAAATCGCTTACCAGAAACACCCCAAGCCCGTAGAGCAGGGACAATCCAAGGCTCTCCCCGAGCTGCGGACGCGCGCCCCACAGGTTGCTGAAAAAGGCGATGTAATCGGCCGAGCGCAGGATATAGGGGTCGACCAGACCGACGATGGGCACCACCAGGGCGACCTTCAGAATGCCGCGCACGAAGTAGTAGCGGTAATCCAGCAGCGCCGAGCGGTGCAGGTACACCCGGCTGCCGCCGATGAACTGCCAGAACGACCCCGCATCAGTCAGCCCCCGTCGCTTTCTGGAGCGGTACAGGCCGTAGGCGACGGCGCAGGAAATGCCGAGGAAGAGCAGACCAAAACGGCCGTTAAAGTCGAAAATGCCCGAAAACTGCTGAACCACCGGCTCAATAACCAGTTTGCTCAAGCAGTCATGGATAGTCGCAAGTACTCCCACGGGCAGGTCTCGCTAAAAAGCGCGGATTATAAAGCCAATCGTTCGCAGGTGAGAATATCTATCATGGGTACGAACTACCGTAGCTGCTGCACTGCGGAATGTCCCCGCCACCGCATGTGAAATTGATCGTTCCAACGCTCCGTGTAGGAATGCCTCCCTCGACGCTCCAGCGTCCATTTGCCAGACAGAAGCCACTATTGTGCTAGCATCGCGCCTCCATTACTCCTACCCGAAGGGATTCACATGCTGAAGCGTTTTTTCTGTCTTGCCACTATCGCCCTGACCCTCCAAGGATGCGGCGTTGCGATGACACGCTACGATGCAAATTTCGATAACGTACAAACGCTGAAGAATCAGGCTCCACTGACCAAACTGAATTCGCCGAAAGTCACGGCTGACAAGGGGCAGGATTCGATTTCCGTCCGCGCCAACCCTATCAGCAGCCCGGAAGGGTCGATCAGTAAGCACGTACAAAAGGCACTCGAAGACGAGCTGCGTCTGGCGGGATTATTGGACCCGGCCGCCTCGCGGCATCTGGATGTACAGCTGCGCCAGAGCAAACTGGATGCAGCAGTCGGCACCGGCAGCGGCGCGATCAGCGCGGATTTCAATCTACGCGAAGGCGAGCGCTCCCTCTATAGCAGCAGCAAGACGGTAACCAGTACTTGGGACAGCAGCTTCGTCGGCGCCATTGCGATTCCGGCGGCGGCCAATGCGTTCAACCCGTTGGTGCGCAAGCTGCTGGCAGAGCTGTATCAGGACCCTGCATTCATCCAAGCGATGAAGCAGTAACTGCAGAAATAGGCGCGCCAACGACGGCGCGCCTATTTAGGTCAGCCGCGCAGCGGCAAAACAACCCCTTGTGCGTACTTCAAAACCTGCTGATCGACCATTTGCTTCAGCAAGGCATTGAGCTGGCGACGGAAACTGTCGTTGAGCGCGTCGGCCGGGGTGTGCGCCATCATCGGGATGAAGATCAACCCCATCCAGGTGCGTATCGAATCATTGTTCTGCCCAGTCGAAACCGCTTGGCCCTGTTCGTCCAGAACCTGCAATGTCATGGTGTACTCATCCTTGGCGGTAGCCGGTATCACCATAAAAGTGAAGCCGGAAATCATGCCGCTGACCATTGCTGCACCTGCGGAGCCGCTGTTGTAGACATTCAGCTTGAGCGTGTAGTCGCCGGGCTGTTTCTGAAATTCGTCGAGCGTGTACCGGCTGAATAGTCCCGAGTCGCGCAAAGAAGCTTCAAGCTGCGGCTTAAGCAATTCCTTTGCCTGGGGTGATTCGACGGCCTTGCTATCGTTCGCTTTACCTTGATAGAAAGTAAAATCGACGAACACGCTAGGGCGTTGCTGGTAGCTGGCCATAGAAGGCAGCGTGGTTTCTGGAACCTGGTCTCCAGGGAAACTGGCGCAACCGGCCAAAGTCAAGACCAGCGCCATTCCCAATAATTTCAACTTCATTGTGAATCGTCCTTGTTTATTGATTTATTCCACCGGCCTGGACAGTGCCAGCGCGATAGACGCGACACTTTATGCAAAGATTCTTCTGATGGCAATTTGCCCTCATCAGACTGCTTGCCCCTGCTATTAATTGCACAGCATTGCAGAACCTGAGCCGCCGCACCGCTGGAAGTGGCCGACTAAAGCCGCGCGAAGCATGCATAATGGCCAGCATCACCCTCATTGAGCAGTGCCTCTTACAAGTCAATGATTTCCTCCGGACTCGTCTTCATCGCTGCGCTAGTGATTCCGCTGTTGCTGCTTGCACTACTGCAGCGCCGGCGACAACTGGAACAGCAGCGCGCCCTGCTCGAAGCACTGCCCCATGGAGTTTTGCTGGTGGACGGTGATGGTTGCATTCGCCTACACAACGCCGCAGCGGCCAGGTTGCTGGGACAATCCAAAACCGGGTTAGCAGGCACCGCGCTGCAACAGTGGCTGCCGCAGTTCAACCCGCACGCCAGCGAGCACTTGCAATGCACCCTGACAATCGAAGGCAGGCAGCAGGTGCTGGAGGTCAACCGGCGGGCAACCGCTCAGCATGGCGATGTCATAGTGCTGACCCAGGCTCCGGCGCTCCAAAACAACCCCGCCGAGGACGCCGAGCGTTTCAAGCGCAGCCAATACTTTGCCAGCATGGGCACCTGGGACTGGTCGATCGATACCGAGAAGCTGTATTGGTCGGAGGCCATCTACGGCATGTTCGGTTTCAAACCCGGCGAGGTAACCCCAAGCTATGAGCTGTTCTGCAGCAGCGTTCACCCCGATGACCGCGAGCGGGTGCGCGCCGGGGAGCAGCGCTGCATCGAAACCGGGCAAAACCACGACGAAGAATATCGGGTGGTCTGGCCTGACGGCAGCATCCGCTGGTTACGCGAAACCGGCAATGTGATCAAGGATGCCAACGGTCAGCCGACCCGGATGATGGGCGTGGTGCGCGACATCACCGACGAGAAGGCCTCGGTCAGCCAACTGCAAAGACTCGCCCGCCACGACCCGCTGACCGGGCTGCCCAACCGCTTGCAGCTGGAAGAATTCCTCACCCAGGCGCTGGCGCGTGCGCGCACCAGGGGCACCCGGGTGGCGCTGGTATTTATCGATCTCAATGGCTTCAAGCAGATCAACGATATGCACGGCCATGCGATTGGCGACCGCTTGCTGGTCAGCCTGGCCGAGCGCCTACGCCAGACACTACGCGAATCCGACCTGCTGGCGCGGCTGGGCGGCGATGAATTCGTCGGGGTGATCGAAGGGCTGAGCCTGAGCCGCAGCCTGCATGAGGACACGCGAACGATCGGCGAAAAGCTGCTGCTGCCGCTAACCCAGCCGATCGACCTCGGCGACCTCAGCCTCAAGGTCGGGGCCAGCCTGGGCATTGCCATGTTTCCGGAGCATGGTCCGAACACCGACAGCCTGATTCATGTCGCCGATCAGGCAATGTATGCCGCCAAACGCAGCGGCAACAGCGAATATTGTCTGGGGGTGACCAACCTCGGCGAGCAGCTGACTCCGAGCGACGTCTCCTAGCTGACGCGTGCACAACGGAACCAGCGCACACCTTGTCCGAAGCTGGCAGTTTAGAATCACCGCGCGCCGGATGGCGCCCGCACCGGCGAGGGCCTCGCCCCCCTGCCTTGTCTTTTCTGCCGAGCCCCGATATGGACGTCAATCGTTTTGAAATCACCCGCCTTGCCTATGCGCAGGTTCCCCTCTACCGCAGGCGCTGGTTCGTCATGCTCACGCTGCTGGGGTTTATCCCGGCGACCCTGCTGATCACGCTGACAGGCGATATCTACGCCAAACAAGGGCAGACCGTTTACAAGTTCAAGGACAGCGCCGTTCACCAGCTGATCATCATGGCGCTGGTGTTCATCGCTGCTGGCCTGTTTCTGGCCGCCAACCGCTGAAACCGACCGTGTGCACGCCCGGGCGATACCGGGTCTGCGCACGGTAGGTGCGCGATAAAAAATACCGATAACCCAGCAAGGATTCCTCATGCACCCTTCACTGCGCAGCAATCTGTTCTTTGTCAAAGAGCAAGTCGGCATGTTCAAGGCCGCCAACAATTACGACATATTCAACCCGCAAACCAATGAAAAGATGCTCGAGTGCCGGGAGCCGAATCTCGGCTTTATCACCAAACTGCTGCGCTTTACCGACTACAAGCGCATGACGCCTTTTCAGGTGGAAGTGCGTACGCCGGACGGGCAGAAAGTGTTGACGGTCAAGCGCGGGATTTCGCTGTTCATGTCCAAGGTGCAGGTGCTGGATGAGCAGGACCAGGTCGTCGGCTACTTCGCCCAGAAGCTGTTCTCGATCGGCGGCAAGTTCGATGTGCAGGATGCCAGCGGTGCCGTGGTCTGCAGCCTGAAGGGCAAGTGGACCAGTTGGGATTTCCGTTTTATGGCCGGGGAAAACGAGCTCGCCAGCGTCTCGAAGAAATGGGCC
Organism: uncultured Pseudomonas sp.; assembly: GCA_966210435.1. GTDB lineage: Bacteria > Pseudomonadota > Gammaproteobacteria > Pseudomonadales > Pseudomonadaceae > Aquipseudomonas. The sequence goes on from CBIHLF010000050.1 coordinate 31,146, forward strand.
GGCCTGGGCAAGGAGCTGTTCACCACGGCGGACAACTACATGCTGCAGATCAAGGACAGCGTGGCCGCCGATGACAGCGTGCGCATCCTGGTGGTCGCCGCGGTGATGTGCATCGACATGGTCCTCAAGGAGTAAACCAGACGCCGCCCGATCGGCGCCCGTGCCCTTGGGGCGGTCGCCGCGGCCGGCTGGATTGCCGACAAGGTCGCTCGAACGTGGCCGGCATCATATCGCCCCTGGCTAAAACCACTGGAACCATCTCCGTACATGCCCCGCCCAATGCACAGGGGCCGCGGGTGAGAGCCTGCGCCCGACCTGCACCGCTGTACGAGAAAAGAAGGTGAGCCATGATCCATATTCTGATTGCGGCATTTGACCGCTACATCGACGCCGACGAGGTGAAACAGCAGCTGATCACCGAGGGCATCCCCGGCGACGACATCCAGCTATCGGCTTCCAGCAACCCGGACACCATCGATACCCCGCTGATGGATATCGCCGAACACAGCTACCGCCGCGACGAGCCGCTCAGCGAGAAAATCAGCGATTTCTTCCGCTCGCTATTTGGCGACGACGCCGATAGCCAGGCGGCCAAATACCCCGAAGCGGTTCGCCGCGGCTCGACCGTGGTCACCGTGACCCTGCACACGGACGCGCCCATCGCCCGGGTGCAGACGTTGATGCAGCAGTATGGCGCGATCGACATCAACGAGCGCAGCACGGCCTGGTATGAAGACGACGCCAGGCCCGCCACCGCCAGCACCCAAACCCTGACCAGCGGCTACCCGGACGCCACCTCGTTCAGCATCGGCGTCACCGACGCGGCAAAGACAACCGCGGAAGAACTCGCCGCCGGGGAAAACGCAGTACCCGGACGCTGGCGCAACGCCCACTCCCCAGCCCGCGACAACACCGCTGGGCGGATTTATATCGTCACGCGCTAAATCGATGGCTGGGTAGTTGGCGCGTTAATCGTTCCCACGCTCCCAGCGTGGGAACGCCTCCCGTGACGCTCCGCGTCACCAACCGGCCTCAAGCCCAACG
>CBIHLF010000051.1:0-31492 GCA_966210435.1 uncultured Pseudomonas sp.
GGTAACCCATCCTGGGACGCTCTGCGTCCCAGCGACGCGGAGCGTCGCCAACTGCATTCCCACGCTGGAGCGTGGGAACGATCTATGTCCGCCCTACGAGACTGCAACCTGTAGCCCGAATAAGCCCAGGCGCAATCCGGAAGCGGTAGCGCACGCACCACCGTTCCCCGGGTTGCAACCCGGGCTACAAGGCGTGCTCGATTATCGATGTCGATCCAACAGGTGAAAGCGCGGCAGCGACACATGCCAGCGAATCGCCGCCAGGCGGATCAACAGTACGGTCAACATCGCGATACCGGTATCCAGCCAACGCGGGGTTTCCAGCTCGCGCAGACCGATAAACACCAGGGCGCCGGCGATGCAGGCGGTGGCGTAGATTTCCTTCTGGAAGATCAGCGGAATCTCGTTACAGATCACATCGCGCATTACCCCGCCGGCAACGCCGGTCATCACGCCCATGATCACCGCGGTGCTATAGGGCACCTGATGTTGCAGCGCGACCTCGGTGCCGATCACAGTGAACACCGCGAGGCCGAAGGCGTCGGCGAGCAACAGGCCTTTTTCGTGGATCGGCTGGGTCAGGCGCACCCAGATCACCGTGCCCACCGCCGCCAGGGAGGCGACCACGATATACAGGTCGTTGCCGATCCAGCTGACCGGGTGGTTATCCAGAATCAGATCGCGCAAGGTACCGCCGCCCAGCGCGGTGATCACCGCGATCACCAGCACGCCGAACAGGTCCATGGACTTGCGCCCGGCCATCAGCGCGCCGGTGATGGCGAATACCGCCACACCGAACAGGTCCGCCAGGTAGAACAGTTGCGCCATACCCATTTCAGGACGCCACGGGCGTACGCATGGTGACGAACTCTTCGGCGGCCGTCGGGTGCACGCCAATGGTCTCGTCGAACAGCTGCTTGGTCGCCCCGGCTTTCAGCGCCACGGCCAGGCCCTGGACGATCTCGCCGGCATCCGGCCCGACCATATGGCAGCCGAGCACGCGGTCGCTATCGGCGTCCACCACCAGCTTCATCAGCGAGCGCTCCTGGCAGTCGGTCAGCGTCAGCTTCATCGGCCGGAAGCGGCTCTCGTAGATTTTCACCTCGTACCCGGCCTCGCGCGCCTGTTCCTCGCTAAGGCCGACGGTGCCGATATTCGGCAGGCTGAACACCGCGGTCGGGATCATCTGGTAATCCACCTTGCGGTATTCCTCGGACTTGAACAGCCGACGCGCCACGGCCATGCCTTCGGCCAGCGCCACCGGCGTCAGCTGCACCCGGCCAATCACATCGCCAATCGCCAGAATCGACGGTTCCTGGGTTTGGTACTGCTCATCGACCTGAATGTAGCCGCGATCGTCCAGCTCGACGTGGGTATTCTCCAGGCCGAGGTTTTCCAGCATCGGCTTACGCCCGGTGGCGTAGAAAATACAGTCGGCCTCCAGCACCCGACCATCGATCAGCGTCGCCCGCAGGCTGCCGTCCGCCTGTTTGTCGATGCGCTGGATATCGCTATTGAATTGCAGGTCCACCCCGCGTTTACACAGCTCTTCCTGCAGATGCTTGCGCACCGCGCCATCGAAGCCGCGCAGGAACAGCTCGCCGCGGTACAGCAACGAGGTCTGCGCGCCCATGCCATGGAAGATCGAGGCGAACTCCACCGCGATATAACCACCGCCGACCACCAGCACCCGCTTGGGCAACTGATCGAGAAAGAACACCTCGTTCGAACCGATGGCATGCTCGTGGCCGGGAATGTTCGGGATATGCGGCCAGCCGCCGGTGGCGATCAGAATGTTTTTCGCACTGTAGCGCTTGCCGTCGAGTTCGACGCTGTGCCCATCGAGCAGACGCGCATGGCCTTCGAGCAAGGTCACGCCACTGTTGACCAGCAGGTTGCGGTAGATGCCGTTAAGGCGCTCGATTTCGCGATTCTTGTTGGCGATCAATGTCGGCCAATCGAACTTCGCCTCGCCCAGCGACCAGCCGAAGCCCTGCGCCTGCTCGAAGTCTTCGGCGAAGTGCGCGCCGTACACCAGCAGCTTCTTCGGCACGCAGCCAACGTTCACGCAGGTGCCGCCGAGGTAGCGGCTCTCGGCCACCGCCACCCGCGCGCCGAAGCCCGCGGCAAAACGCGCCGCGCGCACACCGCCGGAGCCGGCGCCGATTACAAACAGGTCGAAGTCGTAAGTCATTTCAAGCCTCCAGATCAGGCCGCAAGCATAACCTCAGCAACGTAGGTCGGGTTAGCGGCGACTATCGCGGTCTGCGCGGCGACATCACCATCGGCCGCCGCGTAACCCGGGGGCGGTGCGTTTGGCGTGGGGACGATCAGAACCTGTGGGAGGCGCTTTAGCGGCGAGCTTTTAACTGTGGCTTTCGCGGCTAAAGCCCCTCCTACAACCCGACAAGATAGCAATGCGCTGCTGTTGCTCGTCGGACAAGCCCCAGCACAATCCGGGGAATGCATCCTATCAAGCACAAGCCGAACCCCCGCCCCCAACCAGCGCCTAAGCTGTATGAACGACAAAAGGAGAGCGAGATGCAGCCCACCCTCACCCACCTGGCCCTGCACGTACCCGACCTGGACGCCTGTGTGGCCTTCTATAGCGAGTTCTGCGGCATGCGGGTGATCCACGAGCGTGCGGGCAAGGGTTCGCGCATCGTCTGGATGGCCGAAGCGGGCAAGGAACATCAGTTTATTTTCGTGATCATGCCCGGCGGCCAGGACCGCCAGCTCGCCGCCGACGACTACAGCCACTTCGGCTTTGCCCTCGGCAGCCGCGACGAGGTCGACCGCATCGCCAACAAGGCCGAAAAAGCCGGTTGCCTGATCTGGGCACCGCGCGACGAGCCCTACCCGGTCGGCTACTACTGCGGCCTGCGCGATCCGGCGGGCAACTATGTCGAATTCAGCTACGGCCAACCGCTGGGGCCGGGCTCTGAGGCCATGCCGATTCCCTGAAGGGAACTGTGCAGTTGTAGCCCGGATGCAATCCGGGAACAGTGCCCGACGCAAAACCGCTCCTGGATTTCATCCAGGCTACGAACTGAAGAACAGCAGAACCCGTTGGGTTAGCGGCGACAGCGTTAGTTGTCGATAACGCCGTACATGAACGCCGCGTAACCCAACAAGAGGCCTGCGCGGTGTCCGCAGATGGACAAAGCGCGATCAGCAATCACACCGCCTAGAGACCTTGTTGGGTTACACGGCGACCCGACCCAACCAGCAATCGCGGCTAAAGCCCCTCCCACAAAAGGCGCGCTCTTGTAGCCCGGATGCAATCCGGGGAAACGGTTTCATGGTCACCACGGCTGCCCCGGATTGCGCTGACGCTTATCTGGGCTACGACCCGAAAGCGCAGCAGAACAGCCTACCCAGAAAAACAACAAAGCCACCTCGCGGTGGCCTTGTATTCACTTACAACTCAAGGCGTGTAGCTTGCCCTCAGTAAGCCTTACCCGGCTTGTAGAGGTTTTCGAAGCAGAAGTTGGTCGCCTCGATATAACCCTCGGCGCCGCCGCAATCGAAACGCTGGCCTTTGAATTTGTAGGCCAGCACGCAGCCGTCCTGGGCCTGTTTCATCAGCGCGTCGGTGATCTGGATTTCACCGCCCTTGCCCGGCTCGGTCTGTTCGATCAGGTCGAAGATATCCGGGGTGAGGATATAGCGGCCGATGATCGCCAGGTTAGACGGTGCGTCTTCCGGCTTGGGCTTTTCGACCATGCTGTTAACCCGGTAGATGTCGTCGCGGATCATCTCGCCGGAGATCACCCCGTATTTGTGGGTTTCCTCCGGCGGCACTTCCTGAATCGCCACGATCGAGCAGCGGAACTGGTTGTACAGCTTGACCATCTGGCTCAGCACGCCGTCGCCTTCCAGGTTCAGACAAAGGTCATCGGCCAGCACCACGGCGAACGGCTCATCGCCGATCAGCGGGCGACCGCAGAGAATCGCATGGCCCAGGCCCTTCATCTCGACCTGACGAGTGTAGGAGAAGCTGCACTCGTCGATCAGACGGCGAATACCGACCAGGTACTTTTCCTTATCGGTATCGCGGATCTGGTGTTCGAGCTCGTAGCTGATATCGAAGTGGTCTTCCAAAGAACGCTTGCCGCGGCCGGTAACCATGGCGATCTGCTTCAGACCGGCCTCCAGCGCCTCCTCGACGCCGTACTGAATCAACGGCTTGTTCACGATCGGCAGCATTTCCTTGGGCATTGCCTTGGTCGCTGGCAAAAAGCGAGTGCCGTAACCGGCTGCGGGGAACAAGCATTTTTTAATCATGGGAGACCTTAAAAATGGGACGAAATCGCCGGCGCAGTCTATCAGGCTGCATGCGCCTTACAATGCCCTACAGCCGGCCGACCTATACCGCGGTAGAGGAAACCCAATTCCGCGAGTTGTTTTGCGTCGTAGATGTTGCGACCGTCGAACAGCACGGGCATGCGCATCGAATTACCAATCCGCACGAAGTCCGGCTGCCGAAACTGTTTCCACTCGGTGAGCAGCACCACCGCATCGGCACCTTCCGCCACGCTGTACAGCGATTCGCTCAAGCGCAACTGCCCACTGTCGATGGCTTGCACATAACGTACCGCCACTGCGCCAATGGCAACCGGGTCACAGGCTTGCACCACAGCCCCGGCGGCGAGCAAGGCATCGAGCAGCACCAGGCTCGGCGCCTCGCGCAGGTCGTCGGTGCCAGGCTTGAAAGCCAGGCCCCAGAGCGCCACGACGCGGCCCTGCAGGTGTCCGGAAAAATGCTCGCGCAACGCTTGGAACAGCAAGGTTTTCTGCAACGCATTACGGGCTTCGACTGCTCGCAGAATGCCCGGTTCAATACCTTCTTGCTCCGCCGCGCGGATCAAGGCGCGCACATCCTTGGGGAAACAGGAGCCGCCGTAGCCGCAGCCTGCATAGATAAAGTGCGTGCCGATGCGCTTGTCACTGCCGATGCCACGGCGGACTTCTTCAATGTCCACGTCCAGGCGGGCACACAGCCCCGCCATCTCGTTGATAAAGGAAATCTTGGTGGCGAGAAAGGCATTGGCCGCGTACTTACTGAACTCCGCAGCGCGCACGCTCATGCACAGCAGGCGCTCATGATTGCGTAGAAAGGGTGCATACAAACGGCGTAGCACCTCGGTACCGCGCGGCTCATCGCAGCCGATCAGCACCCGATCCGGACGCATGAAATCGTCGATCGCCGAACCTTCCTTGAGAAACTCCGGATTGCTCGCCACCATCACCTTGAAGCCCTTGCCGCGCTGGGCCAGACGCGCATTTATGCGCTGCGCCACTCGCTCGGCCGTGCCCACCGGCACCGTGGACTTATCCACCACCAGGCAAGTCTGCTGCAGGCGCTCGCCCAGCTCATCCGCCACGGCCAGAACATGCGACAGATCGGCCGAGCCGTCCTCCCCGCTTGGCGTGCCCACGGCGATAAACACGACCTCGGCGCGTTCGATACCCTTCGCCAGGTGTTGGCTGAAACTCAGTTGGCCGCTGGCCAGATGGGCCTTGAGCAGTGGCTCCAATCCCGGTTCGTAGATCGGCACCTCGCCGCGCGCCAGACGCGTCACCCGTACGGCGTCGCGCTCGACGCAGACCACCCGATTGCCCATTTCGGCAAAACAGGCCGCCGACACCAAGCCCACATAACCCGCCCCGATCACGCAAATTCGCATCGCCGCATCCCCCACATGAGTTGCAGCGATTGCAGCTAAAGCCGATGGCACGGGTATTACAGCGCCGCGACAATCCCGTGACAGGCCGTCTACCTCGCGGGCCACGCGACCATGCCTGAAGGGCCCGACGGATGCCCGGCCGTTACCTTGCCTAACCAGACATATCTGCTAAAACTCAAAATAGCGATTGGCTCTCAAGAATCCCCTCGATTGGCCGACTTGTTGCTTAAGGCCGGCCGCACTGGCCACTGAATTACTCACTACGGGCCGTAGAAATATGAAAGATGCAAGCCTCAAGGTCAGAATGGGTCTTTATGTCGTCGCCCTGATCACGCTCATCCTCACTGCGTTTGCATATTTCAATTACCAAAGCATCAAAAACAACCGGACTGCGCACATCGTCGAATCCACCCAGCGCGTCAGTGAACGGCTGAAACTGTCCCTGCCCGGGCCACTGTGGAACTACGAAAAAAAGTTCGCCGAGGCCGCCATCAAGTCTGAGTTGGGCGACCCGAGCATTTCCTCGATTTTGGTCAGCAACGGCCCGAAAATCGTTACCGGCTTCACCAGAGACAGCGCCAACGAGTTGGTCCCGATCAGTGAAATCCCGAGCGAAACGAGCGGTTACCTGAGCGATGAGATCTACTACGAAGACGGCAACGACAAGAAGCTGGTCGGTCAATTGCTCATTCAATCCAGCGATGCTGGCCTGAGGGAGGAGCTGGACGATCTGCTGCTGCGCTCCATCGTGCAAACCCTGATGTTGGATGTGGCGATCATCGTCATCCTGATGTTGCTGCTGCACTCGAACGTCCTACGCCCCCTCCATCATATGAATACCGCCCTGGCCGACCTGTCCAAGGGCGAAGGCGACCTGACCCAGCGCCTGACGATAAGAAGGATGGATGAAGTCGGCAGCCTGGCCGACAACACCAATCAGTTCGTGGAGAAGCTGCAGAACATCATCAAGGAAATAAAAGCCCTTTCAGAGCGCGTGTTGCGCTCCAGCAATACCTGCCAGGAGCACGCCAACCAGAACTCCCGCAGCATCAATTCGCAACAGCTGGAACTCGATCAGGTCGCCACCGCGATCACCGAAATGACCAGTGCAGTGGAAGAGGTCGCGCAGAATGCGCTTAGTACTTCCCAGGTGACCGACGAAGCCAGCGAGCACGTGAACAAGGCCGCGGAGCTGTCCGGGCATGCCAACCAGGCCATCGCCGGCCTGGTCGCGGAAGTGGAAAAAGTGGCCAACCTGACCCAATCCCTGGCCCAGGAAAGCGGCGCCATCGACAAGGTCATCGAGGTGATCAACGCCATCGCCGAGCAGACCAACCTGCTGGCCCTGAACGCCGCCATTGAAGCTGCCCGTGCTGGCGAGCAAGGCCGCGGCTTCGCCGTGGTCGCCGACGAGGTGCGGGTGCTGGCAGGACGGACCCGCAACTCCACGGAAGAAATACGCACCATCATTTCACGCCTGCAAGGCTCGACCCGCAATGTGGTGGAGGCCATGGAACTCAGCCGCAACATGGCCACAGAGGCCGGACGCGAATCGGAAGTGGTGCAGGAGTCGGTGCTACGGTTTCACGAAACCATGCAGAAAATCCGCGAAATGAACACCTACATCGCACAGGCCGCCGAAGAGCAGCACAGCGTGGCCGAAGGTATCAGCCAGAGCCTGGTGAGGATTTCGGGGCTGAATAACGAAAATACCGAGAACATCGAATTGACCAAATCCGAGAACGCCACCCTGCAAGAACTCTCCGCACACCTCGATAGCCTGATCCACCGATTCAAGGCGTAGCTCCTCGTTCGAGGGTATGCCAAGCAATCGATGACGCCCCAGAGCGGTGTTTGCCCATCGCTCTTCACCGTTGAGGAAACCACCATGAGAAAACTGCTCGCGCTCGCTCTTCTGCTCGGTTCCACCACCATCAATGCGCAAACCATCACCGCCGCCGGCGATCCCTGGCCCCCCTTCCTCGATCCGGACCATCCTCAGCAAGGGGTCGCCACGGAACTGGTCAAGGCCGCCTTCGCCTCCCAGGGCGACGAACTCAAGCTCGACTTCGTGCCTTGGCAACGTGCTCTGGAAGGTGTCAAGGAGGGTGAATACGACGTACTGATCGGCGCCTGGAAAACCCAGGAACGGGAGGGGTTTCTGAAGTACAGCGAGCCCTACATGTTCAACGACGTTAAATTCATCAAGAAGAAAGGCAGCGACTTCGAGTATTCCGGCATGGATAGCCTGACCGGCAAGACCATCGGCACCGTGCGTGGCTACGGCTATGGCGACGCCTTCGAGAACGCCACCAACTTCAAAAGAGAGGACGCCGCCAACCTGATGCCCAGCATTCTCAAGGTGATCGGCGGCCGTATCGACCTCACCCTGGAAGACGAGGTGGTCGCCAAAAGCCTGATCAGCAAGGAAAACCCGGAAGCACTCGAGCAGATCGAGTTCGTCGCCAAACCGATGTCCAGTAATGGCCTGTATGTCGCCTCCGGGCTGAAAAACCCGAAACACGACGAAATCATCGCCTCGCTCAATAAGGGCATGGCAGCAATCAAGGCCGACGGCACCTTCGACGCCATCCTGAAACGCAACGGCATCAAGTAAACAACCCTATCCCAGGCCCGCACCGCGAGCCTGGGATGGCGGCTCACCAATACACTCGCGCAGATTTCCGCACATTGAGGCGCTATCCAATGCCTCTCAATGCTGTAGGACGAGCTCGAACTCTTCCGCCGGAACGGCCTTGGAAAACAGGAAGCCCTGTCCGAAATCGCAACCGGCATCGATCAGCAGATGCTTCTGCTCGATGGTTTCGATTCCCTCCGCGATCACTTTCAACCCGAGTTCATGGGCCATCACGATTATCGATCTGACGATCGCGCGGTCGCCGGCATCGGTATTGACGTCACGCACGAAGGACTGGTCGATTTTCAGGTAGTCGATGTCGAACTTGCGCAGGTAGGCCATGGAGGAATAGCCTGTGCCGAAATCGTCGATCGCCACCTGGATGCCGGCATCGCGGTACTGCAGCAACTTGTTCACCACACCGGCGGACGCATTCAGCAGCAGGCTCTCGGTGATTTCGACGGAGATGCTGCTACCGTCCAGGCCAAGGCTGTGCAGATGAGCTGGCCAGTCGCTCTCCTCGACGCGGGAGAGAAATTGCACGGGAGATTTATTGACGCTGATCTGGAATGGAATGCCGATCTGTTTGCCCCATTTCTTCGAACACGAAGCCGCCTGCCTGAACACCCACTCGCCAATTTCATTGATCAGCCCCGACTCTTCCGCAAACGGAATGAAGCGTGGCGGATCGATCAGGCCGAGCCTCGGATGCTGCCAGCGCAGCAGCGCTTCCGCCTTGACCACCCGTCCCGTTGCCAGGTCGATCACCGGTTGGTAATACACCCTGAGCTGATTGCCTCTCAAAGCCTGGCGCAAATCGCCTATCAGCCGTAGCCGCGCGTGTGCCTTCTGCTGCATTGAAGGGGTGAAATAACTGAATTGATTACGCCCACCGTTCTTCGCGGCGTACATCGCCTGGTCGGCATTGCGCAACAGATCTTCCGGGTAGGATGCATCCGCAGGATAAAGCGTGATGCCGACGCTGGCGGACAGGTACACCACTTCATTGCCAAGTTGGAAAGGCGAGGCCAGGGCCTCGATCACCTTTTGCGCAATCACTTCGACATGCGCGAGGTCATCGAGATCGGCGAGTATCGCGGTGAATTCGTCTCCCCCCAAACGCGCCACGGTGTCCGACTGGCGTACGCAGCGGCTGATACGCTTGCCCGCCTCAGTCAGCAGCTGGTCGCCGATATCGTGCCCGAGCAGGTCGTTGGCTTCTTTGAAATGATCGAGGTCGATAAACAGAAGCGCTATGGGCAGACCAGTACGATGGGCTTTCCTGACCTCCTGCTCCAAGCGGTCGCGAAACAGACGCCGATTGGGCAGGCCCGTCAGCATATCGAAGTTGGCATGGCGCCAGATGACCTCTTCGGAGCTGCGTTTTTCGGATATGTCAGTCAGGGTGCCGGTCATGCGCAAGGGCTTACCTTGCATGTCGCGGGCAACCACCGTGGCGCGTGACAGTACCCACTTGTAGCGGCCATCCTTGCCGCGAAGGCGATATTCGCTCTTGAAAGAGGATGTCTTACCGCGCAGACAGATATTGAGCGCAACCACGAAGCCCTCCTTATCCTCCGGGTGGATGAGCGCTTTCCAATCCTCGTAGCGCTCGAGAGTGTCTTCTTCGGAGAAACCGATTATTTCCCTCAAGCGTTCCGAATACAGCACCTTGTCGTTTTCTATATCCCAATCCCACACGCCGTCGCCAGATCCCTCGATCGCCAGTTTCAGGCGTTCGTTGCTGACCACCAATTCCTCCTGCGCATTGACGGCCTCGGTGATATCGATGGCGATGCCGACATGCCCCGCATAGGCACCTTCGGAGTCGAACCAGGGCGCGACATGGGATTCGAGCCAGAACCATTCGTCATTCTTGCCGCACATCCGGGTACGCTGGCGCAGTGGCGCACGTGCTTGCTGGGCCTCGGAGATCTCCGCCAGGAATTGCGCCGCATCGTCCGGGTGGAGAAATGCCTGCCATCCTTTGCCGTAGAGCTCTTTACTGGAGGCGCCGGTCACATCGAGGTAGCGCGGATTGAGATAGACCGCGTTGCCCGCCGTGTCGAGTTGCCAGATCAATACCGGCGATGCTTCCGCCAGTGCGCGAAAACGCGCCTCGTTCTCCGCGAGTGCCTGCTCGGTATGCTTGCGTTGCGTAAGGTCGACGGTCACGGCAAGGATGGTACGCGGGCCTCCCGAGTGGTTGAGCAGGCTGAGACTGCTACGCGCCCAGACCAGGCTGCCGTCCGGCCGGACATAGCGTTTGTCTACCGTTACCGGTTGGCCTGTTTCCATCATCCGCTCGAGCGCCGCCAGGCTGTTGGGCAAGTCATCCGGGTGGGTGACATCGCTGATGCGCGCGCTCAGTAAGGTCTCGCGCGTACGCCCCAGCATTCCGCACAGTTCACCGTTGACACGTAAAAAGGTGCCCTCCGGGGAAAGCTCCGACAGTCCGACTTTGGCGTGTTCAAAAATCGCCGACATGTGCGATTGGCTTTCCAGCAACGCCTTTTCCGCCTGTACCCGGGAAGTCGTTTCGTTAACCAGGGAGAACACCCCGACTGGCCGGCCGTGCTCGTCGAGCACCGGACAATAGTCGAGATTGAGCCACACCAATTCGTCGCCATCGCGGGCAAATTTAAATGGCTGGTCACGATAAGCGAGCGAGCCGCCGCCAAGTACCTCCGCCATCACTCTGGCATTGAAATCGGCTTGCGCGGGAATCGCTTCCAGGATTTTTCTGCCCAGCAGAACGGGATGCAATGGGCCAGCGAATACGGCAAAGGCATCGTTGTAGATCACCACACCATCGGAGCCCCAGAACAATACTCCAGGCGAGGGAAGACCGAACAAAATATCGATGGCAGTCTTCATATATTGCGGCCATGTCGATATCGCCCCCAAGCCGAGCGCCGCCCAATCGTATGCGCGGATTCGCGAGCGCATTTCACTGCATCCCACCGGCCAGCCTGGAGTATCGGCGAGTTCCATGGCTCCCCCGCATGCGTTCCTATCCTCTGGAGACTGGGCGCCGGGGGGAATAGTTCGGCCGTCCATCGATACGCTCTCATGCGCTTGAGCTGGCCCGCTGCCGTCCGTCCGGGCGGCATGCTTGACATGGAAATACAGACCCCGGTCGCACTGGGAAAGAGCGCCTTTCGATAGATGAAAGGGTTCCAAGGTAAGCGGTCCGGGCGATTCACATCGGTATAGCGCCAGCATCCCGGACTTATGACCTTGTGGCTCAATGAGCGCCTGGCATTTCCGTCAACTTCAGGATATCGGCGCTGATAGCGGCCTGCCGAACAGGCGGCACGCCAGCGCCGGACTGGAACGGACGACACTCACTACCCCGCCGCGCTCAACATCAGACCTTCAACGAGAGCCACTCGGATACAGCGCTATTGAACTGCTCTGCGCAGTCCACCATCACCCAATGGGAGGATTTGAAGGACGCCACCTTACAGCCTGCTGTCGCGCCCAATTTCTGCAGCCATTCCTCGGATTGAAACTGAAACGGCTTGTATAGCCCGTAGGCATAAAAGATCGGGCATTCCAGCTGGGTAGCCCCGTGCAATGCGCCCAATCCACCAAGGGCGCCCATCCAGCGCATGGCATAGGGGTAACTCATGCCAGCATGAATACTGGCTTCGTCGGCCTTGCAGCGGAGAAATTTCGCTATAGCGCGCGCCAGGTAGTTGCCCATAGCGCCTTTCATGTACCAGGTTAACGCCAATGGCATCTGGTAAGCGAAGATCATCAACTTTTCACGCAGGCTCAGCCCGCGAGAAAAAGCCGCCGAGCTTGCATCGCCCACATCGACGGCAACGACTCGTGCCACCTTGTGTGCGTGCAAGGCGACGAAGTGATAGCCGAACAAGCAACCCCAGTCGTGCAACATCAAGGTGATTTTGCCGTTCGGGCTGACTTCATTCACCACGCGAAGAATCAACTCGGCTATCTCGCTGGCAGTAAATCCTCGAGTTGCGGGATTATCGAAACCCGGCAAAGTAAACCTCACGCAGCGGTGCGTGCTTTTGAAGTGCTGCACCTGATGCGCCCATATTTCGTGCGTATCCGGCCAACCATGCAGCATCACGATGGTTTCGGCGCCGTCGCCATCTATATGGACCGGAATGCCGGAGACGATTAATTGGCTTTGCACGCTTGCATAGCTCCGAAATGAGTTAGCAGGCCGTTGAAAAACTACCTGCGTTGCCGAACCAGCGTTTTTCAACAGCCTGTTACGGCTTGGTCTCTCAGGTCACTGAATAACCTGGCTGATAACCATCACCGGAATGATGTCGGTGTAGTTCGTACGGTCAGCGCCGAGCACCTTTCCTTCAGCCGCCATCGCTGCCTTGAAGCTGTCGACGTCCTTGAAGAACATGTGCGCAGCCGCGACGCTCGCAGGCAACTTGCCGCCGGGATCAGCCAAGGTCTGATCGATTTCCAGTTTTACCAACCCATGAGCGCCCAGGCGGTCGCGGATCAGTTGCGCATGCGTGCTCTGGTAATACGCATGATCGAACTGGCAGGCTTCGTGAGGCGGGTATGACACGGTTACTCTAATCATTTTCTTCTCCGATAGTAGTGTTCAGGTCAGGGATCAAGCGAACTCTCGCAGCTCACGAAACAGATCCCGGCCCAGCGCCGCGGACGCGGCGAGCAATCCGCCGACCATGGCGCCGCTGACGCCGCCCATTGCGACATCCTGGCCAGTGAAGAGCAACCCCTTCACCGGGCTGAAAGCGCGGGTCCAGCGCTGCTGATAACGCTCCGGCGTTGGGGCGAAAGACATGAAATCGCCGCGCGTACGGCCGAGAAAATCGTTGAAGCTCACCGGCGTGGCCAGTTCCGCATGGACCACATGGCCATGAGCCTTCGGATAGAAGCGATAGACCTGCTCGAGCATTTCCTCGGTGAGGCGCGCCTTGAGATCGTCATATTCCTCGCCACGACGCTTCCACCGCGTATCGGTGAACGGCTTCCATAGGTTCCAGTCACTGAAACTGCAGATATCCATGGTGCTGCGGCCGGGATAGCGGTCGAGCCAGGTCGGATCTTTGGCTGAAGGTTGCGAGATGAAATGCAGCGGCATCGAGCGATGCGCAGAGTCTTGAATGTAATGCTGCCAATCTTCGGTCTGCTTGGCGCTCTTGTGAATCCAGATATTGGCTGGCCCGACATCCAGGTCGGCGTTGCTGGCATCCAGCCCCACATTGAGCACAACCGCCGGTAGCGTGCTGGGCATGGCCTGCGCTTTGGCGTTGATCTCCGCGACGTCCTGATTTGCGCTGTCCAGCATGCTCAGCGTCTGCCGGATGCCGATACCGCTGATCACCTGCGGTGCCTCAAGCACCTCACCGCCCGCCATACGCACACCGACCACCTTGCCGCCCTGCTCCACCACCGCGACGACATCGGCGCCCGCCAGCACCATGCCGCCGGCACTGCGAACGGTCTGCGCTATCTGGTCGGCGATAATTTGCGCACCGCCGATAGGATAGCTCGCACCATCGAGGTAATGGCGGATAACCGCAGCATGCGCCGAGAACGACGCGACACTCGGCAGGCTCGCGTAATCACCGAAATGGCCGCAGAGCACGGCGATCAGCGTCTCGTTACGGGTGATCGAACGCAGAACCTCTTCCGTGGTTTTCTCGGCCAGCGGCATAAAGCGCGGCGCGACGTGCTCGAACGCCTTGTCCGCGAAAGGCCCCGGCAGCGCCCGTGCGACCAGGAACTCGCCAGCCGGACGACTGGCCTCGTTGACCAGGTCGAGATAACGATCGATCGCATCCGCTTCTTCAGGGAAGTATTCCTTCATCCGTTCCTTGAAGGCTGCGCTGCCCGCGTGGTAGTCGAAAACGTCGTCACCAACCGCGATCCTGTTGTAGACCTCGGGCATTTTCTGCCACTTCAACTCACCCCGCGTGACCTTGTTGAACAAGCTCAGCAGCGTGCCGGGGCGATGAACTTCGCCGACGTAATGCAGGCCCACATCCCACTCGAACCCAGGCCGCTTGAATACCTGCAGACAGCCGCCGATAACCGCATGGCGCTCGAGCACCAGAACCTTCTTGCCCTCGAGCGCCAAGAGTGCGGCGGCGGTTAATCCCCCGGCGCCGGAGCCGATCACGATGGCATCGAATTTTGCTTCGAGATCACCACGCGCAAAGGCGCGCTTGTAGCTGGAGTCAGCTGCATTGTTCATTGTCGTTTTCCTGTTCAGATGGGCAGACGCTGGCGCTTATGCAGGGGAACCAAACAGCCCGGGACCGGCCAGCGAGGCGCCGCCATCGACAGGCAAGACAATGCCGGTCACGTAATCACACACCGAGGAGCTGAGCATGACGGCGACCTTGGCCACCGAGGAAATATCGCCGTAGCGGCGCAGCGGAATATTGCGCGTTACCGCCTGACGTGCCTCTGGGGTCGGCGTCAGGCGCGCCATCCCTTCCGTGCCGTCAATCGGGCCAGGGACAATGGAATTGACCCGAATGCCTTCCGGCCCCCACTCCATGGCCAGTACCCGGGTCAGCATGTCGACACCCGCTTTGGCTGCGCAAACATGCGCTTGCATGGGTGTCGCGATCGACGCCTGCGGCGCGGAAATATTGATAATCGAAGCGCCAGGCTTGGTCAGATAAGGATAAGCCGCGCGCAGCACGTGAAAGCTGCCGAGTAGGTCGATGTCCATGACGCTCTTGAAACCGTTCGCTGACATCGCCGCCGCGGGCGCGACGAAGTTACCGGCTGCACCGGAACAGAGAACATCGATACTGCCCCAGGTTTCGTAGGTTCCGGCCAGCGCATCTTGCACGCTGCTCATGTCCCGCACGTCGCCGGTAAACCCGATGGCTTCGGCCCCCAGAGAACGGAGGCTGGCGAGCGCAGCCTCGACGCGCTCAGCCGAGCGGCTGAAGACCGCAACGCGCGCACCTGCCGCAGCGAACGCCTTGGCGATGCCGAGGTTGATGCCGCGGGTACCGCCCGCTACGAATACGGTTTTAGTAATGAACTCGTTCTGATCCAGCATTGGTGCTACTCCCGCCTGTAAGTCGCTATTTGTTGTCAGCGGGCACTAGGCTATGAGTAGCGAAGATGGCAGTCTGTCAAAAACTTGAATTTTGAATCCAAGCCATGGGCATACCAGCAGACATCGACTCATTACTCAGCGTATTGGATAGGGATGAGTGGTTTTCCTCCTGCCCGAACGACCTGAAGCTAGCCTTGGTGCGCGACGCCAGGATGCACCGATGCCTCGCTGGAGAAGCGCTGTACCGCGACGGTGAATCCGCCAGGCATGCCCTGTTCTGTGTCGTCGAGGGCGCCGTCCGGCTCAGCAGTTCCCTGCATGACGGCCCCCCCTCGTTACTGGTTTATCTGGAGCCCTGTCATTGGTTTGGCGACATTTCCCTTATCGATGGCAAACCCTATATTCGCGACGCCATTGCCGACGTCGACTCTCAAGTCCTTTGCGTTCCCATGCAGTCCTTCAGCCAATGGCTGGACCAGAACCCCAAGCACTGGCGAGATATCGCTCGCCTGAGCATCAATAAACTCCGGGTGGCCTATCAGGTGATTGGCGAACCGGGTGCCCTGCATCATCGGCTAGCCAGACGCTTATGGCTGATGGCGCATGGATTCGGCTCGCGCACACAAAATCCATCTGTGCACCTCAGTGTGTCCCAGGAACACCTGGCGCAGATGATGGGTAGCTCTCGCCAGAGCATCAATGCCGCACTCGCCAAGCTGGAGGGGCTGGGACTACTCGCTCAGGGCTACAAATCCATCGATCTCTGCAATCTGGAAAACCTGCTGAACCACGCGAATCATCTGGATCTGGACGACCCGGCGGAGCGCATATAAGACAGAGTGCCCATGCCCTTCGCGCGCCAAGCGAGGGCGCGCTACTCCGCTTATCGCCCCTCACTTTGGCGCTGCCAATGGCTTGGCGGGTAGCCGGTCCAACGGCTGAACGCGCGGGAGAAACTGGCCGCCTCCGCATAGCCCAGACGTTGCGCGATCGCGTTCAGATCAAGACGGGAATCATCCAGCAAGCGCTTGGCGAGCTGCTTCTTGATCTGCTCATTGAGCTGCTGAAAAGACTGCCCCTCACTCCTCAGGCGCCGGTGCAAAGTGCGCTCGGAAAGCCCCAGGCGCTCAGCCACGACCCTGCATGAGAGCAATTGCTCTGACTGCCCGATCAGCACCATTTGCACCTGGCGTGTAGTGGGTGACTTGTTCAACTGATGGGAGAGTTCTCTGCACTGCATTTCACACAACTGCTCCCCCTCAAGCTGGGCATCGATATGGGCCTGAGGCAGTGGGCTTTGCAGATCGGTGCTGGAAAACAAAATGCCGTTGCGCTGCGCCGATAACCTCAGCGCGCAAGGGAAGTGTGAATGCCGAGCGTGCGCATCGTCCGGATCAGGCGCGGTCATTTCTATGGCCAGAGGGATGACCTGGCGCTTCAGCAATTCCGAGCTGACGCTCAGGCAGGCGGCGATACCCCGCTCGACGACGAAAGCACAGGTGTCTCTTGGCAATACGCTGGAATCGAACAGCAACCACATGCCGCGCCGGTCGCGCTCCAGGCGGGTCGGGCAAAGGGTCAGCGCCATCAGTTGGAAACGGCTGAACGAGGCGAACGCCTCAATCAGGGTACGACTCGCCAACATGGTGAAACCGAGCACGCCAAGCGACGTCAGGTGATAACGCTGGCCAGTGATAAAACCCAACCCAGGGCGATTGCAGTGCTCGAGCAGGTTGCGGATTACCGCCAACTCTTGCCAGGCCTCGATCTGGGCCGCACCGACGTGCAGATCGGATGAGGCAATCGCACTGCCTTTCAAGCAGCTATCGGTATCCACGCCTTCTGCCTGCGCGGTTTGCAGCAGATAGCGAACACCGGTCAACGAGCGTTTTTGTCGCCAGTCCATTCAGAGATACCTCGCAGTGGTCGCCTGCACCGTTCAAGGCTGGCAGTAATTATCATGAAACGACAGAGATCGTCATGGAGCCCGCTAATCGCTCAATCCATGCTGTGGTCATCGCAATCGCAGAGCACACAACAAAATGAGCGAATTTATTCATACCTTGCCAAGCAGCAATCCAAAGACCGACTACCGGCATTTTTGCGCCACACCCGCCACCGGTGCATTGGGCGCGGATATCGCGAACCTCGATTTGCGAGCACTGAGCGTTGAGGGCTATACCGAATTGCGCCAGGCCTTGCTGACCCACAAGGTCCTGTTCATTCATGGGCAATCCCTGACGGTTACGGATCTCGAGCAAGTGACCCAGCGCTTTGGCGAGTTCGGGCACGAGCCCTACGTCACCTGCATGGAAGAGCATCCGCATGTCGTTCATGTGGTCAAGGAAGCCAGTGAAAAAGCGCCCTTCGTGTTCGGCGGCGCCTGGCATACCGACTGGACGTTTCAGGAGCGCCCCCCGGCTTTTACCCTGCTCTACGGCCATGAGGTTCCGCCGTATGGTGGCGATACCTGCTTCGCCAACCTGGCGCTTGCCTACGAATGGCTCTCCCCAGGCATGCAGGCGCTGCTGGCAAACCTCGATGCGCAGCACAGCCCGGAACGCGCCTACGGCGTCAACGCCAACCACAATGCATTGCTTGAAAACATGCAGATCCGTTTCGGCCAGGACACATCCAGCGAGGCGCGTAGCCATCCGCTGGTGATACGTCATCCCGAGACAGGCAAGAAGGTTCTGTTTATCAATCCGGCCTACACCTGCGGTATCAAAGGGCTGCGTGCAGCCGAGGCACAGCCGCTGCTTGATTACCTATTCAACCTGGCGGTTTCCCCGGCCTTTATCTGCCGCATGCGCTGGCGCCAAGGCACCTTGGCCATCTGGGACAACCGCAGCACATGGCACATGCCCGTGGCCGACTACCACGGCATGCGCCGTGAAATGTTCCGCACCACCGTGGTCGGTGAAAAGCCGTCTCGCTGATAAATCGCCAGCAAGCTGGCTCCTACAGACGGTGTGCCCCCGGTGGGTTAGCCGCCTGTCGCGTTTCTCCATCAACTCGCTATGCCTGCTGCGGCGTAACCCACCATCGGCGCAACGCCATCCACTGCCTGGTGGGTTACTCGACGCACCACCTGCATCTGCGCCAGGAGAAACGACATTCGTCGCCGCCTGCCCAAACGGCAACAGCCCCTAACACCTGGTGAACAAAGCTTATTCAAAGATGCAAAATCGAATCTCGACCAAGTGAGCGGCGCGACTAGACTTCCCCTATTTAACAGCATGCTGAACCGCTCCTCATTTTCCGGGAGGGGCTGTGAAAAACCTTGGTGAGGAAATCCAGGAAGCCATGACCAACCGCGAACAACTCCATCGAGATGGCTATGTACTGCTGCGCCGCGCGATCCCGGCCGACTGGCTGGATGACCTTCGCGCGGTGTTCGATGAGGGCGTCAAGCCCTCGGCCGATTGGCCGGTGCCGCGCGGCCGGGACTGGCGCCATTCGCTGCTCGACCTCGATCCGAAGGTTCAGGCCCTGTGTCGTCTGCCGCAGCTGTTGGCGGCGGTGGGCGAGTTGATTGGCGAACGCTTCTTCCTCTCGCAGATCGAGGGTCGCGAGCCCCTGGCGGGCGGCGGTCACCAGCAGCTGCACCGCGACCTGTCGGCCCAACGGCCAGGCGACGTGATAAACGCCCTGGCTTATTTCGATGACTACGCCGCCGAGAACGGCGCAACCCGTATCGTCCCCGGCAGCCACCGCCCCTCCCATGCAGAACGGCCATTCGACTTCGACGACGAATCCCGCTCGGCGCAGCTTTCAGGCTTCGCTGGCGACATCCTGGTGTTCGATGCAGACCTGGTGCATGCGGGCAGCTTGAACGCCAGCGGCACACGCCGCCGCTCCATCCTGATCAGCTACTTTGCCGAGTCGCTATACGCCTCGCACCGCGAAACAGCGAGCCTGCGAGGTATTCGGATGGATACGAGCGAGAGGTTCGATCCCGCGGATTTTGCCTTGGCGGCACCAAGCCAAAAGGCCATGGATTTATCCCTAGCAGGCTGTTGAAAGACTACCTGCGTTGCCATCGCGGCGTTAAAGACAGACCAAGACTCGGCCTCTCAAAATGCTCATTTACAGCTCGTAAACTCGCGTGCGAGCCAGTCCGCTTTTTCGCCTGTTTTGCGGGGCCGCCATCGATATTGCGCTAGCTGCCTCGCCTACGTTTTTCAACGGCCTGATAGTCTAAGCCGCTTCGGCTGCTGCCGATTGCGACAGACAGCGAGCCAATTACAGTCGATCGCACAAGCAAGGCGGCCGCCCCTCACGATGACGATGGGCTCATGGCGTATTGCATAAGTCGCAGCCCCGATTTTCAGCGAAGAAACAGTCACGTCCTGATAATCCGCAGGAGCACGAGCGCGGACATATAAATGCCACTCCCCTCCCGCTTCGCCAATGTGTTCATCAGCGGCGACAATGCCGGCATGGCACGCTTCACAAGCCTGCTAAACGCATAAGTTCAGTTACCGATGAATCAGATCGGTACCGGTTTTTCGATTCCGAAACCCTGCGCAAAATCTACGCCCATTCTTTCCAGCTCTTCAAGAATCTGGCGGTTTTCAGCATATTCGGCAATCGTCTTGATGCCCATGACGTGTCCGATATTGTTGATGGCTTTCACCATTGCGTGATCGATCGGATCATCAAGCATGTCTTTGACAAAGCTGCCGTCGATCTTCAGAAAATCCACCGGCAAATGCTTCAGGTAGGCAAACGACGACATACCACTTCCGAAATCATCGAGCGCGAAGCGGCACCCCAACCCCTTCAGCTTCCGGATCAAGGTTGCTGCCTGTCCCAGATTGGCGATGGCGGAGGTTTCGGTGACTTCAAAACAGACGGTGTGTGGCGGGACATTGAACAGCTTGAACTGTTCATGGATGAAATCGAACAGTTTCGTATCGCCAATCGAAGCACCGGACAAGTTAATTGCACGCGTATGAATAGGGCGGTCGCCGCGACGGCTGGCTTCGGAATATTGTGCAAAGGCTGTCTGGATGACCCAGCGGTCCAGTGCTGGCATTAGGTTGTAGCGTTCGGCAGCCGGAATAAAGGCCATCGGGGGAACCAGATCTCCCTGCTCATCTCGCATGCGAATCAGTACTTCGTGGTGTTCACCTTGAACGGCAGGCGAACCAAGCTCAATGATCTTTTGCGTATAAAGGCAAAACCTGTTTTCATCCAGGGCCGTCTGAATCCGGCTGATCCAGCTCATTTCGCCATGACGTTTTGCCAGCTCAGTGTCGTCGGCATGGTACATATGAATGCGGTTGCGTCCCTTGTCCTTGGCGACATAGCAGGCAGCATCGGCAGCGCTGAGGATTTTTTCTAGCGACAGACTGCCGTCTCCAAAATTGACCATGCCGATACTGACGCCGATCGGGAAGGTCTTGTCCTGCCAGACGAAATGGAAATCACATATGACTCGGCGTAGCGTCTCGGCGATTTCCAGGCTGACGCCAGGAGAGCAATTATTCAGCAGCACACCGAATTCATCACCGCCGAGACGGGCCAGGGCGTCGTTCTGCCGGATATGCTGGTTGAATACGCTGGCCAATTGTCGTAACAACTCATCACCGGCAATGTGGCCGCAGGTGTCGTTAACGACTTTGAACTGGTCAAGGTCAAGATATAGCAGCGAGTGCCGCACGCTATCGGACTCCGCACGCTGCAGGGCCAATTCCAACCGGCGCTCGAACTCACGCCGGTTCAGCAAACCGGTCAAACCGTCATGGGTTGCCTGATAGGAGATTTCCGCAGTCATTTTGCGGGTCGACGTGACATCATGAAATACCATCACGATGCCGATAATTTGATTGTCCTGGTCGAAAATAGGCGCAGCGGCATCTTCTATCGAACATTCGGTGTTGTCACGTCGGCGCAGCATGGTGTGATTGGCCAGGCCGCAGATTTTTCCGCTCTGTAGTACCAGTTCGACCGGGCTTTTTACGGCTTCCCCGGTTTCTTCGTTGAATATCTGGAATACCCGGAGTAACGGCAGCCCTTTCGCGTCTTCACACAGCCAGCCGGTGAGCATTTCGGCAACTGGATTCAGATAAGTAACATTGCCTTCAGTGTCCGTCGTGATCACCGCATCGCCGATCGATGCGAGCGTGATGCGCAAACGCTCTTTCTCACGGAACAGGTCGTGTTCCGAAGTAAGAACTTTTCTCATAATCGGCTTTATCTGGAAACGCAACAGCATTACGCCGCCGACAATAAAGACCGCCAGCAAGGGAAGGAAGTGTTGCAACTGATCGCGCAACGGGGCGTAAAACTCTTCGGTATCCTGTTTCACCACCATGCCGAAGCCCGTTGTGTTTAGTGGTGCATAGGCGGCTATGACGTTGTGGCCGCGATAGTCCTGAGTTTCAATCACGCCGGATTGACCATCGACAGCATAGCTTGCAGGCAGCAACTTCCCTTGTGCGTTATAACGTGAGCTGGTTTCGACTCTTTGGTTGAAGCGCTGCGGAAAACATTGCAACAGTTGTCCTTTCGCTGCACACAATCGCATTTCGCCGGTATTGCCGAAATTGCTGGTTCTGGAAAAGGCCTCTCCTATGACCGATGGCAGCGGTTGCTCGGCAATAAGGGTCGCCATCGGGTTTCCCTCGCTGTCGAACATGCGGGCGCTGGCACGAAGATAGAACGCGCCGTTCCATAACAGGGATGCCGAAATGGGTAAACCCAGATCAACCGAAATGTCCGACGTGGGCACGAAGTGCCCCAAGCGTAGTATTTCCCGCCCAGTATTGTCTTGGATAATGATGCCGGTAACGCCCAGTGTGAGAATGTTTACGCCGATTTCTCTCAGGCGATCGCGTGCCTCGGTATCGTGCAGGTTCGTTACAAGGCGCTGCGTATAGAGCGTAAAGCCCGGGCGGTGCGCGGTATTTTCCACATTGATGGCCGCTTGTGTTGTCACCACCTGAAACGTTCTAACATTGTTGTTCAGCGATAATTGCAGACTTTCGCGCATCGCCTTGTCGAGACTCTTTTGGTAGGCGACAAATCCACTCAAGCCGGTAGTCAGCGTCACCACCACGAGAATGGCGCCGCCAACGAAACTGATATGTTCATCCTCCTTGAAAAAGCGATTTCGGGTTTGATTCCACTCGGCACCGTACCAGCTCACCCAGAAAGCGGTTCCAGCCAGCATCATGCCGACAGCACTATCTAGTCCCATGCGATCGATATGAAACCACGAATAAAATGACTCGAGTTTCAGGAAATAGCCAACCAACCCCGTCAAGCCGACCGCAAGCAGCGCAAAGGTGGCAGCCTGGACAGCTAACCCGATTGCGTGCTTGCGTACCTGTTGCCCCAATATCAGGATGATGCCGGACAGAATGAAGCCGAGACAGGTGTTGGGCGCCATGCGCCCGGGCCAGTCGCTGTCTTCCAGCGAGCGACTAAACGGCGGGAAATCGATGACCAGATCGATGTCCAGGATGATGTCGACGAGGACCAGACTGCTGAAGGCAATCAGCACTCCACCGATGAATTGCTGGAGTTGTGTGTGCCGTTTTACTGGTAAGACGGGCGCAATGAGCGCAATGCCGACCAGCATGAAACACAGTGCTGCGCTGGCGGTCATGCCGACAAAATCAGGATAGATCTGCGCCATCCACGGCATGTGAAACATCCATTCTGCTATGACAGCGGCACCGAGAAGAAAGAGAAGAACGCCCAGCGTGTTTTGAATTGGACCTGACTTCATCGCCTTACCTCTTTGCTCGTCGCCGAAGCTGCCGATTACCTGCTGACACGATCCAGAAAAGAGCCCCTCCAATACCCGCACGTGGAACTACCTCTTGATTAATAGTCGTCTTGGGTTAGCAGGTACTAATAAGCCGTAACTAAAAGCGCTCCATAAGCCCTGTTCTGGCGGACGGGGTTTATGGAGCGCTTACTTTCAGGTGGTATGGCAAGGATAGCAGCAGAGCCGGCAACCGTTAGTTCGTACCCCCTCCATAAATCCCGCCGAACCTGGAGCGCGCAGAAGGCGCATCTGTACTGCTGAGCCGTGTGTTCGATGCAGACCTGGTGCATGCGGGCAGTTTGAACGCCAGCGGCACACGCCGCCGCTCCATCCTGATCAGCTACTTTGCCGAGTCGCTACACGCCTCGCACCGTGAAACAGCGGGCCTGCGAGGTATTCGGATGGATACCAGCGAGAGGTTCGATCCCGCGGATTTTGCCTTGGGGGCCATATAGCCTAACTAGGCTCATATGGACTGATAACGGCCAACTTCTGCCATTCACAACAGGCAGAAGTTGGCCAATAGCTACCGTTAACCATCGACTTGCCAAGGGAAGACTCAGCTTGGTTGCAGAGATCATCCACTTCTAAGGCGTCTTAAAAGATTGTCGCGCACGTTCAACTCCTACCCTGATCGCGCATCCCGTTGCATGGTCGTTAAACAGTCCCATGGCCTGCATGAATGCATAAACGGTGGTAGGCCCCACGAACTTCCAGCCTCGCCTTTTCAGCTCCTTGGCTAGCGCGACCGACTCGACAGAAGACGAAGCGCTCTGAGGCTCAATCGAACCTGCATCCCTGGGTTCGTAGCGCCAGAAGAACGAAGCTAGCGACCCTTCCGTTTCAACAAGGTCACACGCACGGCGCGCATTGTTAATGACAGCCTCGATCTTGCCGCGATGGCGGACGATGCCGGGGTCTTGCAGCAGCCGCTGTACATCGCTGTCGTCGAACTGGGCAATCCGCTGAAAATCGAAGCCATGGAACGCTGCGCGGAAGCTGTCGCGCTTGGCCAGGATCGTGCGCCAGCTAAGGCCCGACTGGAATGCCTCAAGGCTGATCTTCTCGAACAGGCGCCTGTCGTCAGCAACAGGAAAACCCCATTCCGTGTCGTGATACTGGAGAAACTCCGGTGCTGCTGCGCACCAGCGGCAGCGATGTAAGCCGTCGGAGCCAATGATCGTCCCGTCCATGGCTTCAGCTACCCATATCCGCCAGCAAGAACTCCAAGCGAGGATCCACCTTCGATGGGGTCACCGCTACGATTTCTGCTTGCACAACATCTTCTGCTACGAATGGATCGCTACTGACCCGCTCCTCAAGCTGGGCTAGCGTAACCCCGCTCGCCAGAACCATCCCTCCAGCCTGGGGCTGGAGGCTGCCGGCCAAGAGAAAGACGCCATCGTCGAATCCGCGTTTCAGCCAATCCCTATGAGCCTGCATCAGCTGACCTGCCTGATCACGCCCAGCTGAAAATCTTAGGAATACGATAAACATTAGTGGCCCTCCCTGAAGTGATTACCCGATCTTCGTCGTTGCTTCGTCAGCGACGCGGTCAAGCCATGCGCACATGCGCTCGGCCTCCCGCTCGACAAAGCACTTGTCTTGAAATGCATGAGCAAGCAATGCAACGCCCTGACTGAACGCCAGTACGTGCATCGCTAGCGAATCGGCGTCCGCCTCACGCCCGAGTAGAGCGAATTGCTGGCACAACCAGGTGCGGAACAGGGAAAACAACTGGTTGGATTGCGGCTGGGCGGGATGGCCAATCTTGGCTAGCTCGCTGCATAGCGTGCCGACTGGGCAACCATGAAGGATTATCTGCGCCCGATTCCTGATGACGATAAGAATGAAGCTCTTGATGCGCTCGGAGGGAGAGCTGCTTTGGCACTCCCACACCTGAAGCATCTCTGATGTGCTCGTCATGCGCCTCTTGATGACGGCATCCAGAATCTCGTCCTTGCTTTTGAAGTGGTAGTAGAAGTTGCCACGGGAGATTCCGACGGCATCGGCGATCTCGGCGAAAGAGGTGTGTTCATAGCCCCGTTCATAGAACAACCTGTCCGCTTCGGAGACGATGCGCTCACGAGTAGTCATGCCAGCCATCCAGGTGTGCCTCTCGCCTTGAATGTTGAATTAGGACGATCGACCTAATCGATGGCACTGATCGTAGGACGCCCATCCTAATCGGTCAAGATAGGAGAATATTTCTGTTGGTTAACGATGTCCGCTTCTGGTCGATTTCTACCTATCGCCAACGGCTGGTCTGGATCGTTTTCAACCTCATCAGCGGCAGGCAATCCTTAATATCCCGATGCTTTATCCAGCTTCGGGCCGTTTTTCGACACCTGCTACCCATGTCTCCCGGCTGAACACCGTGCGCACGGGAAATCTTCCGGCACCGCGCTGCTGGGGCTGGTGCGCACGGCGCACCCTACGAAGCCCGCATCGCGGCGCTCAATGACATCGAAGCGTCAATATGCCGCCCGCCGAATACTGGCAAATTGCCTTCTGCGGGTTTACTCTCGAATGCAACGTCAAGCGCCGCATAGTTACGAGCAGGCTGAACCCGCGTCAGCACAGGCTCGCCATGGACAGGTAAGGGAACGCCATGAAATACCAGGATTGGCAATGCGACAGCCGCGACGAGCACCCTACTGCCAACCTCGGCGAACGGCTCAACGCCGACAGCGACGACGCTCCGCGCTCCCTTCCCAAGCCGCTGACCGACTGCATCGGCACCGCCAACCTTATCGACGAAAACGTTATCGCCTGCCGCTACGGCGCCCTGCCCCGCGACCATCGCCCGACCTCGAACAGAGGCATGGTTTCAGAGCAATACCTCGCCTACTACAAAGCCGAGCAAGCCAACCGCAGCAGCGCACCGGCCCCGCGTAGCGTAAGCCGCGACATTGATATGCAGCGGATCAAGAGCTGGGACGGCAGCACCTCCTACCTCGCCGAATGGCATTCCCTGGATAACCGCATCGACAGCAGCAGCGTATGCCTTAACCACCGCCGCGGCTCAATCGACTACCGCGAATGCCGTAAGGCGGCCAAGGTGCATTTTCGTGAGCAATGCCGAGCCTGGGAAAAGCGCTGGGCTGGGGATCGTCTAGAGTTGAGCAAACGGATGGAGCAGCGGTATTGCAGTGCGGTGAATGGGTTTAGTCCGATGGGGTGAGGTTGCGCCATTGATTTGTAGCGGAAGACCAAACCAGGGAAAACATCTCCCTTCTATACAGATTTTTTTGCATCACCCTTATACCAACTTACTTGACTTCACGCTGAATTAAAAAACAAACATAATTTGCCCACAAGGAAGAACCATGACAATTAAAATCGCTTCAGATGACCTTTATTCGTACTTAATAGGAAAAGTATCTGGCGCACGATTTGAGAGCTTCGCAAAACAACTATTTGCATTTGTATTCGAAGAAGCTTTTATTCCTATGGGAGGCATACATGACGGCGGTGCCGATGGTGCACTTTCGAGCTATATCCAAGAGGTGGGAGGAAAAATAAACACATTTATACAGTTCACAACAACAGCTGAAGACGGAGTAAAAACCAAAGTATATGAAACTCTAAAAGCCTTGAAGAAAAATGGACGAACCCCCCGACAGCTTATATATGCCACAAGCATTGCCATCCCAAAGTCAGACGTCATAACACAAGATGTTTTTGAAAACCACGAGGTAATGGTTCAATTCAGAGATTACGAGCGCATCAAAAGCTACATCAATACAGACTCTAGATGCAATCAACTTTTCTACGATTTTTTCCATAGTGAAATTTCATCATTAACAAGTGCAGCGAGACAAAATCTATCCACAGTAAATGAGTTCGCCACAGACCCAACCGTTTACGTATATTTGAACTACGAACTCAAAAGCAAGCATGTTAAGAATCACTTAAATGAGCAAGTTTTGGATGCCCTCATATACTGGTCTCTTAGAGATACTGACCCAGATCAACAGCTTTTGGCGAGCCGAGGACAAATTCACGAAGCCATATCAACTTTATTTCCACAAGCCAAGTCCGTCCTGCTACCCAATCTAAATAAGCGCCTTTCCTCTCTAGCATCAAAGGGTGCTGGTGGAGAAGAACGACTTCGGCACTACAAAGCGACTGATAGCTTTTCGCTGCCTTATGAAATGCGCACAGCTTTAGCAAACGAAGCAAGCTCCGCACTGGCAAGGCAAGCAAATTTCCGTCGTTCAATATCAGATAGATTAACAGCTGAAATTGGCAAAATAGAAAAGGCAGCGGCAAACGTAGCTTGCAACCAGCTAGTTTTCCAAACAGTCCATCGATATTTTATTGATCAAGGCCTACTGCTTGCGGCGTTTCTAGAAGGGAAACTTGAAACCATTCATGTATCGGATCAAGTTGTAGAAGACATAATGGTGAAAGTTCTTTCCGAAATTGAGCATGGAAAAACTCTAAATACCGAAATGTTTGGTGCATGCCTGAGTTCTCTCCGCGGAATTTTTTATCGCCCTACCGCCGCGGAAAGGGACTATTTGGCTTACCTATCCAAAACTTCTTGCCTTTTGGTTACCATGCAATCCGCCCCAAGACTCCTGGAGTATTTCAATAAAATGGGCGGTAATTTTAGGTTACTCATCGGCACAGACATACTTATAAAAGCAATCTCAGAAAGATATGTTGAAGACGAGTACAAACAAGTCTCAAAAATAATTGATATTTGCACAAAGCTTGGCTCACAAGTTATTTTGACAGAGCCAGTCTTGGATGAAGTTTTCACCCACCTACATGCTACCGACTTAGAATTTAGAAACCATTATGAGCAACAGGAAAAATTCATCCCTCACAATATGATCATTGACAGCGACCGCATAATGATCCGAGCATATTTTCACAGCCGCAGATCTAGCAATGGACCAAAGACTTGGAAAGACTTTATAGAACAAATTGTTACTCACTCTGCTCTGAGGGCTCGCGCTGAGTCCGCGAAACAAGATTTAAAGGGGTTTCTCCTTCAGAAATTCAATATGAAATTTATTTCATCCGATGAACTTAAGGCCACAGTTAATAATAGTGCCGTCGCAAAACATGCTGCCAAACTCGACGAGGCAAGACAAGGCAGAGCAAGGCAAAGCAAGCACGAGAACTTATCGTATAACGATGTACTTATGGCATATGCGACATACGCTCAACGTAGAAAACATGCTGAGTCTGGCATCTATGATGGTTTTGGCTTCAGAACTTGGTGGCTCACAAAGGAAACTCACGTTTTAGCATTTACAAAGGACCTTGTTGAATCTGAAGGAGGCGCCCCATACATGATGAGGCCTGAGTTTCTTTTGAACTTCGTTTCGCTGGCTGCAAACGCAGAAAATGTAAGGCGATTATTTTCAGACCTGCTACCCACCACGGCGGGCTTACAGCTTGGAAAACATCTAAGCTCAGAGGCAATGCATCAACTAATGGGAGATGCTGAAGAATGGGGGAACCGTCCACCAGAGAGGGTAAGCATAATAATTAACGAACGAGTAAACAAACTCAGACATGACCAATTCAAACAATATTCAGACAATATCGTTTAACTGCTTAATAAAACCACAAAAAATAAAAAATGACGGGTATATTTATGAGGTAATCGAGGGTAGACCACGCTATTGATGCTGATGGGTCGCTTCGAGCCAGTTTCTGCCTAACGTTATCGGCGATAGTCTGTCCCTTAATCGCCTGATGTTTTTTGTCTAACTTCGGCCCGCTATGCAAGACGGATTGCTGATAAGGGAATTAACGAAGCCATGACTGACCGCACCCAACTCCATCGAGATGACTATGCCCTGCTCCGCCGGGCGATCCCGTTGGAGTGGCTGGATGGTCTTCGCGCCGTGTTCGAGGCAGGGGTGAAGCCGTCGGGCGAATGGCCGGTGCCACGTGGCTTGGACTGGCGCCATTCGCTATTGGACTGCGATTTGTCGGCCCAACGCCCAGGAGATGTGGTGAACGTGAATCGGCCTGGCTTTTTTCGACGACTATGGCCCCGAGAATGGCGCGACCCGTATCATTCCCCGCAGCCATCGCCCAGTGCAGGGAGAGCCGCCCTTCGACTGCAATGACGAGTCCCGCTCTGTGCAGCTTGCCGGCACCGCTGGGGACATTCTGGTGTTCGATGCCGATCTGCTGCATGCGGGCATGTCTGAACTCAGTAGGCGCCCGCCGTCGCGCCATCCTGATTAGTTATTTTGCCGAGCCGCTATACGCCTCCCACCTGGAAGCTATGGGTCTGCGATGTATTGGTATGGACACCAGCGATAGGTTCGACCCCGCGGACTTTGCTTTGGGCGGAACAGGCAAGAAGGCAATGGATTTATCCATAGGCTAGGGGCCTGGGAGCACTGGTAGGGTGCGCCGTGCGCACCAAGAATCTTCGCCTGCGCTGCTGTGGCTGTGGCTGGTGCGCATGGCGCACCCTACGATGTCAGCCCGCTGACTTAAGCCCCCCCTCTGCCTCTCCATCAAAAAATCAATAAACGCCCGCAACCTTAACGGCACATGCCGCCCATGGGGGTAGAGCAAGGTAAATGGCCGCGAGCGGCCGGCGTAGGGTTGCAGCACTTCCACCAGTGAGCCTTCGGCCAATTCCCGTTCGATGGTAAAGCGGTAGGCCTGGAACAGGCCGGCGCCGTGTTTGGCCAGGGTTACGCCGCCAAGCACCTCGTCGGAGCAGACGTAGGCGCCCTGGGTGAGAAGTTCGCAGGGGCGGCCGGCGTCGTTGAACAGCCAGGCGATGCGCCGGCCGCTGCTGGGCAGTTCGAACTGGATGCATTGGTGCTGTGTCAGGTCATCGAGGGTCTGCGGGGTGCCGGCGCGCGCGAGGTAGTCCGGGGTTGCCACCACGACCAGGGCGGCGTCTTCCAGGTGGCGGGCGATCAGGCCGGAGTCGGGTT
Organism: uncultured Pseudomonas sp.; assembly: GCA_966210435.1. Lineage (GTDB taxonomy): Bacteria > Pseudomonadota > Gammaproteobacteria > Pseudomonadales > Pseudomonadaceae > Aquipseudomonas. Next base: position 30,086 of record CBIHLF010000051.1, read on the forward strand.
GCGCGCGCACGCGGATGGCCATGTCGTAGCCTTCGTCGACGAAATCGATATTGCGGTTGCCCAGGTGGATGTCCACCCGCACCTGCGGGTACTGGCGGCGGAACTCGGGCAGCAGCGGCAGGATTCGGTGGTGCCCGTAGGTGGTGGGAAGGCTGATGCGCAGGGTGCCGGACGGTGCTTGTTGCTGGCCCATCAACTCGCGCTCGGCTTCGAGCATCTGGTTTAGCGCGCCGCGGCATTGCTGGTGATAGGCCAGTCCGCCTTCGGTCAGGCGGATGCTGCGAGTGGTGCGCACGAACAGGCGCACGCCAAGCCGTGTCTCCAGGCGCGAGACCGAACGGCTTACCGCCGCCGGGGTGACGCCGGCGGCCAGGGCGGCGCCGGTGAAGCTGCCGATCTCCGCCGCCAGGCAGAACAGCTCGATGCTGCCCAGTAGTACATCGTCGAATTGCCGTCGCATTGATTACACCGTGTATCAAGTGAAGTGCCTGACAGCATATTTATCCGCTTTCCGCGCACAAATATAGTCCTGCTCAACAGCGCTGCCCTCCACTCCCCAACAGGACTATCGCCATGAGCAACAACAGAACCGTCGTTATTACCGGTGCCTCCAGCGGCATCGGCCTTGGCCTGGCCAGGGCCTATCTCGCCCGCGGCTTCAATGTGGTCGGCAATGCGCGCTCGGAGGCGCGGCTGGCAGACGCCGCCGAAACCCTGGGCGGCAACGGGCGCTTTCTCGGCGTGACCGGCGATATCGCCGACCCGGCCACCGCACCGCGCTTGATCGAACGCGCCATAGAGCGCTTCGGTCAGGTCGATGTGCTGGTGAATAACGCCGGGTTCTTTCTGCCCAAGCCATTTGTCGACTACACCGCCGAGGATCTGGACAGCATGCTGGCTACCAACCTCAAAGGCGTGGTGTATGCCTCCCAGGCCGCCGCGCGGCATATGATCGAGCGGCGCCAGGGCCACATCATCAACATCACCGCGAGCATCGCGCTGCAACCGAACCTGGCGGTGCCGGCGATGCTGCCGGTGCTGATCAAGGGCGGCCTGAACCAGGCGACCCGCGCCCTGGCGCTGGAGCTGTCGCCGTACAACATCAAGGTGAATGCGGTGGCGCCGGGCATCATCGACACACCGATGCATGACCCGGCGACCCACGAATTCCTCAAGGGCCTGCACCCGGCCGGACGGGTGGGCCGCATCGAGGAAATCGCCGACGCCGTGCTCTATCTCTCCGACGCCAACTTCACCACCGGCGCGGTGCTGCCGGTGGATGGCGGCATGAGTGTAGGCAAGTGGTAAAGCCAGTTTAAAAACCCCAAAGGGCCAACCCGTAGGGTGCGCCGCGTGTTCAGCCGGGAGACATAGGTAACAGGTGTCGGGAGACATAGGTAACGCATT
>CBIHLF010000052.1:0-30744 GCA_966210435.1 uncultured Pseudomonas sp.
CGCCCGGTCGTAGCCGAGGCTGTCCAGTTCGCTGCTGGGGTGCAGAAAGCCTTCCTGCGGCGAATTGCTGACCAGCGCACGGGGATGCACCAGGGGAATCGGCTGGCGCAGCTGGCCGTTCCAGCTACGAAAGCTCAGCTTGCGGCCCTTGAAACCGTCGAGCGGCAATTGATCGCTCAACGCCAGCTGGCGAATTGCCGTGGCATCGCTGCGGCGCAGCTTGCTGACAGCGGCGGCGATGCTGCGCACGGCGATCCAGGCGGCGAAGTCGCGGTCGTTCATCCAGCGTTTGGCATGGGCCTCGAAGCGCTTTTGCAGTTGTGCGGCGCCATAGGTCTCCACGGTCTTGTGCCAGCCGGTCGGTGTCAGGCCCTGGGTGCCGGCGACCGGGCGCGGGTACCAGGTGTGATAGGGCAGGTATTCGCCGAAGTCGCCGCGTTCGTCGGCCACCAGCACCACATCGTATTCGGCGGTCTGGGTGAACAGCGGCATCTCTGCCTGAGCGCTGCGGCGCTGGTCGTTGTCGAAGCTCCAGGCTTTCTCCGCGACTATCTTGTTGCCGAAACGCTTTGCCGCGCGGCGCAGGGCGTCGGCGTAGGCCTGGTCGTCCGCGGTGGGGCCGGTGATCAGCAGCCAGCGTTGCCACTGGCGCACGGTGAGGAACTGCGCCAGGGCATCGGCGAGCATCGCCCGGCTCGGCAGCGTATGCAGCACATTATTCAGGCACTGGTCGCGACGCAGGGCGTCGTCGGCGCTGCCGGCGTTGAACAGCAGGCTGTCCGGCAACGCCTGGCTGAGCTGGCGCAGCGTGGCGACGGGCGCATTGACCACGAACAGGCGCAGGCCCTGCTGGTGCAGCTCGTTGGCGGCGGCGAGCAGGTCGCTGCTGTCATCGCGTTCGGCCACCGCGAGGTTGTAACTGTGCCGGAGAAAACGCCCGGTGCTGTTGCTGTCGATGATCGCCAGTTCGGCGCCGCGCAGGCCGGCGTCGACGGGCTCAGGGATGACGTTGGAGAGTAGCGGGCCGGTATCGGGTGTATAGGCCAGGTAGCCGATGCGCACCTGCAGCTCGGCGGGCGCAGCCTCGACCTCGGCGGCGCAGGCACTGCCCGCGCAAGCGAGGATTGCGGCGGTGCCAAGGACGAGATGACGGCAGATCTGGCGCATGGGCAACTCCCGGGTAGGTGTTGCCAGCATAGGAACGCAGGTGCCCGGGGGAAATATGCCCAAAGTACCAGTGAGGCCGTACCAAGGTAGTAAGTTCGCGCCAGTTCGTCGGTTTTAGCATGGGCGCACCCACCCATAACAAGAAAAACGGTGATTGCCATGGCTACCTTGAAAAAGCTGCTGCTGCCCATTCTGCTGATCGCCAGCCTGATCGGCTTCGACAACCTGCATGCGGAGAGCGAGCTGGTCTGCCGCGAGGCTCAGGCGCGAGCGACCCTGTTCGGTCCCGGTGTCCTCACCCTGTCGAGGCTCGAAAGCCCATAGTCCGATGCGGGTCGCACTACGCTAGAAGTGCCGTCGGTCTCCAGCACTAGCGCCTCTACCTGGCTCAGCGTTTTGATTGCGGATGAGCGTATAGCCGCGCGCACTTCATCTTCGGTAACCCGTGCGCGGGCCTGCCAGCCCTCGCAGAATATGCCCTCCATCACTGCAGCTCTGTCTGCGCTCCCTTCAGCGCTTGGCCTCTCGAATGCCGCAGGGGTTTAGCCTGGCGTTCGCCGCCTTCATGCGGCCAGCGATCTACTACCAAGGAACGAGACGCGAGCCACCAAAGCAGCATTCGGCGCCGGCCCCGGGCTTTCTAAGATGAACGAAACCAAGCGTCATATCCGACTGTCTTGCGTGCATTTGATGAGGGCTGGCACATGAAAACTACAAAGAAAACCGGTTTCGCTCTGCTTCTGCTGGTCGTTTCGGGCAGCCTCTGGGCCCATGGCAACGTGGTGCCCCAGGCCGTCGAAACCAAAGGGCTCGAGCCGCTGGGTGAAGAGTGGCTGGAGGAAAACCCCTACCGCGACAACCCACGGGCGATCGAGATCGGCGCTTCGGCCTACAACCAGAACTGCGCGGCTTGCCATGGCCTGGAAGCCAAGTCCGGCGGCATCGCCCCCGACCTGCGTCTGCTGGAAACTGGCGCCATGGGCGATGAGTGGTTCAAGGAGCGGGTGATCAACGGCGCGGTGCGCGATGGCCGGGTGTATATGCCGAAGATGGCCGACTACCTGAGCCAGGAAGCGCTGTGGGCCGTGCGCAGCTACCTGGAAAGCGTACACGTCGAGGAGTGAGGGCCATGCGCCGGATCCTCCTGTTGTTGCGTGTGTTGCTCGGTGTGCTGTCGCTGGCGAGTACCCTGGCGCACGCCCAGGCGCCGGTGCGCGAATACGACAGCATTATCGAGTCCGGTGTGCTCAAGGTCGCGGTCTACCAGAATTTTGCGCCCTACAGTTTCCAGCTCGACGGGCAGGAGCGCGGTGTCGATGTCGACATCGCCCGCATGCTCGCCAAGGGGCTTGGGCTCAAGCTGGAGCTGATCTGGGCGCCGCCGGGGGAAAAACTCGACGATGACCTGCGCGACTACATCTGGCGCGGCCATTACCTGCGCCCGAAGGAGTTGGCCGATGTGATGTTGCGGGTGCCCTACGACCGCGATTTCGCCTACATGAGCAACGAATTCGGCGAGCTGGCCAACGACCTGGTGGTGATGTTCGGGCCCTATCAGCGCGAGCGCTGGCAGGTCGCCTACGACCGTCGGCGACTGGACGCGGTGCCTAGCGTCGCGGTGTTCCAGCAGCACCCGATCGGCGCCGAGGTCGACAGCATTCCGTCGTTCTATCTGTCCTCGGTGTTCGACGGCATGCTCAGCCGCCAGCTGCATCACTTCGTCGACCCGCAGGCGGCGTTTGCCGCGATGCAGCGCGGCGAGGTCGACGCGGTGATGGCCCTGCGCGGGGAAGTCGAGTGGCAGCTCAAGCAGGCCCGGGATGATCGTCTGGCGCTGGCGGAAAACGCCTACCCGAAGCTGGGCAAGCAGGTCTGGGATATCGGCATGGCCGTGCACCAGAGCAACCGCCAGCTGGCCTATGCGCTGGAGGAACAGCTGGAGACGCTGATTCTCGATGGCGAGCTGCAGCGCTGCTATGAGCGCTACGGCCTGCACTACGAGGTGCCGAGTATGTATCAGGCCAGCAAATGATCCAGGCCTGTTATCGATGACAGCTTGGAGGTGGCGAATGGCGTGGCGAAGGATATTGACGGTGGCTTCGTTGCTCTGGGCTGGCGGCGGCTATGGCGCCAACGCCGACCCGGTGGCGTCGGTGATGTGGGAATACCACCATGCGCGCCTGCTGCAGGGCGCCGCCTACGTGTTCGACGAGCAGGTCAAGGTCGTAGCGCCGCCGTTTGCCGAAGATACCCGTCAGGTGCCGATCCAGATCGATGCCAGCGCTTACACGGGGCGGATCCAGCGGATTCTGGCCTGGGTCGAGCTCAACCCGATTTCGCAGATATTCGACTTCAGCCCCGGCCCGCAGGTGTTGCCGCGTCTGTCGCTGCGTATCCGTATCGAGCAGGCCTCGCCGATCCGCGCCGCGGTGTTGACCGACGATGGTCTCTGGCACATCGGTTCGACCACCATCGACGCCGCTGGTGGCGGCTGCACCGCGCCGAGTGTGGTGCGCGCCCAGCCCGGCTGGGAGGAGCGGCTTGGCCAGATCCACGGCCAGCGCTTCGCATTCGACGGCTTCAGCCGCCTGCGCCTGCGCATCGACCATCCGATGGATAACGGCATGGTCGGCGGCATTCCCGAGTTCTTCCTCAATCAGGCCGAATTGCGCGATGGCGCTGGCAATGTTCTGGCGCGGATCGAGCTGTTTCCCTCGGTCAGCGAAAACCCGACCCTCAGCCTGGATGTGCGAGGCCAGGGTGACACCGAGCTGTGGCTGCGCGACAACAATGGCAACGAATTCAAGGCAGCGTTGTGAAAATTGGCAAATTTACTGTCCATAAGGCCTGTTTGCTGCGTTAAGCAACTCGATGATCATTGGCGACGGAACGCCAGCAGGGGCTCAGCGACGCTTATGCAAATGAATCCTAAGCCAAGCTGCTGCGGCAGAATCGCCCGCAAACGCGTTCGTGTGCCATTTTCAGGAGACTTATATGATCCAGGTCAGCGTGCTCTATCCCAACCAGGTCAATGTGCATTTCGACTTCGATTATTTTTGCAAGCGGCACATAGAGCTCGTCCGCGAGTGCCTGGGCAAAGCCTGCAAGGCTATCGCGGTGAACCAGGGGGTGTGTGATATGTCCGGCGAGGCGGCGCCCTTTGTCGTTATAGGTCAGCTTTATTTCGACAGCACCGAGGCTTTCCAGCGGAGCTTCGCTCCGCATGCCGAGCGGATCATGGCGGATATCGCCAACTTCACCGACAGCAGGCCGCTGATCCAGATCAGCAACGTCGAACTGGTGCCCTGAGTTTACGGGGCGCCCCGTCGTTACCCAGGCGCCGTTGCCACGGCGCCACCCGATTGCCCGAGAGGTGCCCATGCGCTGGTTATTGCTCCTGACTCTGATCGCCTGCACGCTGCCGGCGCGGGCCGAGTTCGACTATGCGCTGCGGCCCAGGCAGATCGCCGATGGCGTCTGGCTGCTCGAGGGCAGTACCGATAACTTTGCCCAGAGCAATGGCGGCAATATCGTCAACAGCGGGTTTATCGTCACCGAGCAGGGCGTGCTGGTGATCGACACTGGGCCATCGAAACGCTACGGCGAAGCGCTGCGCAAGGCGATTGCCGGGGTCACCGACAAGCCGGTGCTGCAGGTGCTGCTGACCCACCATCACCCCGATCATGTGCTCGGCAACCAGGCCTTCGCCGACGTGCCGATCGCCGCCCTGGCGGGCACCACTGAGCTGCTGCGCGAGCAGGGCGAGGCCATGGCGGAAAACATGTACCGCCTGGTCGGCGACTGGATGCGCGGCACCGAGGTGGTGCTGCCGACCCGCACCCTGGAAGCCGGTCCGCAGCAGATCGGCGGGCGCTCGCTGCGTCTGCTCGCATTGAGCGGGCACACTGGCGCCGACCTGGCGATTCTCGACGAGGCCAGCGGCGTGCTGTTCGCCGGCGACCTGGTGTTCTACCAGCGCGCGCTGACCACGCCGGGAACGCCCGGGCTGGATGTCTGGCTGAGCGATCTGCAGCGCTTGCAGGCATTGCCCTGGAAGCTGATCGTGCCCGGCCACGGTCCGCTGGCCGAAAGCGCCGCGCCCTTCGCACAGATGCGCGATTACCTGGGCTGGCTCGATGCTTTGCTGCGCGATGGCGCGGCCGGAGGCGCGGATATGAACGAGTTGATCCGCGCGCCGATTCCCGAACGCTTCGCCTCGATCAACCTCAGCCGCTACGAGCTGATCCGCAGCGTCAGCCATCTGTACCCGCGTTACGAGCAGGCGCAGTTCAAGGCACTGGAATGAGCGGTGACCGCGCCCCTTGGAAAGCACCGCGGGGATACGGAATTTGAATGCGATCCCGTAGCCCGAATAAGTCTTTGGCGCAATCCGGGAGCGATGGTGCAGGCGCAGGTATTTCCCGGATTGCGCTGGCGCTTATTCGGGCTACGGCATGTTGGCTGTACCGCTTTGCTCAATCCCGATCGGGCGCGCCGAGTGGAAAGAGTGAACGATAGGGGCGCGCCTCATCGACAGCTCTGGCGAAAGAGGGGCGTGCCAGCAGGCGTTGGCGATAGGCATGCACTTGGGTCAGGGTGGGGCTGATCGGGTGGGTCCAGTCCGCATAGAACAACGCGGGCGCAGCGGCGCAATCGGCCAGGCTGAAACTTTCACCCGCCGCCCACTGGCGGTGGTCCAGGCTGGACTCAAGCCAGCGATAGGCGGTGTCGAGCATCTGCCGGGCTTCCTTGACCCCCTGAGGGTCGTGGTCATCGGCGCCGCGCATGCTGTCGAAGACGATCTTCTGCAGCGGCGTGGAAATGTAGTTGTCGAAGAAGCGGTCCATCGCCCGCACCTCCAGCGCGGCGCGGCGGTCTTCGGGGAGCAGCTGGACCGGCCCCGGATGATAGAGCGCCAGGTGCTCGATGATGATGCTCGATTCCAGCACCGTGCGCTGCGCGTCCAGCAGCACCGGAAAGCGCCTGAGCGGCCAGAGCGCCGCGAGTTCGGTGGCGGTCTGCGGGTCATCTGGCGTCAGCAGGCGCATCTCGAATGCCGTGGCGTTTTCGTACAGTGCGATCAGGACCTTCTGGCAGTACAGGGAGAAGGGGTGGGCATAGAGTTTCAGTGACATGGGCGATTCCTCGGCTCGGCGATTTCAGATTAGTCGTTCGCCACGGCGCCGAATCGACAAGCAGCTGGAAAAAACTGCTGCCGGCCTTACTGCAGCGACAAGTCCTCGTCGCGCTCCTGCTGCCACTCGTCCAGGCTGGGCGCGGCCTGCTCGCCGGCCATGCGGTGGATGATCTCGAAATAGTTCTGCTTGAACGGGTCCTTCATCACCTCGTCGCGGCTGCGCACGCGCACCGCATAGATGCTCTGCACGTTCTGGTGGTCGAAGGCGCGCCATTGCTGCTGGTCCTTGAGCAGGCTGTAGCTATGGTCTTCGAGGGCATCGATCAGGCGTTCGCTGTCCAGGCTGTGGCTACGTTGCACCGCATCGGCCCATTGCATGACGATCGAGTAGGCCGAGGCGCTGGTGCTGCCGGGGTATTCCCGGTAGGCGTCGATAAAACGTTCGACGAACCGCTCACCCGCGGTGTTGTGCTCCTGGCGCGGCAGGTCCCAGGTCCAGGCCTCGGTGCCGATCACGCCCTCCATCACCAGCGGCCCGGCCTGCTGCACCACGCTCTTGGTCAGGTTGGGCACGATGATCTGCAGGCGTTGTTTCAGGCCCAGGCTGTAGAGCATGCGCATGCTGCTCTGCAGGTTCTCGCCGAGCAGTACCAGCACCAGAATGTCGGCGTCGCTGGCGGCCGCCTTGTCCAGGGCGGCGCGGTACTGTTCGTGGCTTACCGGGCCGCGCGGCAGCAGGCTGCGGCCGTGGCGGGCGCGGTCGGTGCTGCCGGTGGCCAGGCGTAGCGCGCTTTCCATGCTGCGGCCCCAGGCGTCGTCGATCAGGATGTAGTGATAGTGCTGGCGCGGCAGGTGGATGGACAGGTATTCGCCGAGCACGCGGGCGCTCATCCAGGCACTGTTGGATTCGCGGAACAGGTAGCGCTGGCCGGCTTCGCCGGTGACCTCGTTGGCGTAACTGAGGGTGGCGAAGTACAGCAGGCCGAGTTCGCGGGCGCGTTGGCCGGCGGCAATCGCTTCCTCGCTGGTGGCGCCACCGAACACCATGCGCGCGCCTTGCTCGGCGAAGCGGTCGACGTTGTTGCGCGCACGCTCGGCACGAGAGGCGGTGTTCTCGCTGAGCAACTCCAGCGGCCGCTCGAGCACACCGCCGTCGCGGTTGATCTGCTCGACGGCGAGCAGGGCGCCGCGGCGCAGCTCCAGGCCTTCGTCCTTGTAGTTGCCGGTGCGCGGGTAGTTGAGGCCAATCTTCAGGGGTTCCGCCTGCAGGCTGGCACCGAGGCAGTTGAGCAGCAGGCAGCAGAATAGGATGACACGACCCATGGGGCTTTCTCCTTGGCAGGCCGTTGAAAAACGTAGGCGAGGCAGGCAAGACAAGGCAAAAACGGCCGAAAAGCGGAATTTACGTGCTGTAAATGAGCATTTAAGGACGTTTTTAACGCGGTATTGCCAACGTAGGTAGTTTTTAAACGGCCTGTTAGCGTTGGGGGTGTCACTTTCTAAACCATGCTAAGGGCGCCGGGTATGCTCTTTTACGGTGGAGCGGCCGGCACTTAAGTCGCGCCATGGGTTGGTTGCGGCGCCCGCTGGGCGCCATCCGGCGGGTAGGTATTGCTACCAAGGGAGTAGGGAATTCGGCACTGCGTGCAATTGTTGGATGACCCCGTGCGGCGAAGAATTGCTCGCAGACCGGGAAAATTTCCCGGGGATAACAATTAACCCGCAGAGGTAACCGCAATGAAACACTCCGGTCTACGCAAGCCTTTCGTGCTCAGCGCGCTGTGTGCCGCCATGTATCTGCCGTCGATGGCGGCCCTGGCAGTCACCGACCAGGAAATCCTCGATGACGTGAAGACCACCAACCAGATCGTCACCAACGGCATGGGCTTGCAAGGGCAGCGTTACAGCACCCTGGACATCCTCAACACCGACAACGTCAAGGACTTGCGCCCGGTCTGGACCCTGTCCTTCGGCGGCGAGAAGCAACGCGGCCAGCAGGCTCAGCCGCTGATCAAGGACGGCGTGATGTACGTTACCGCCTCCTACTCGCGGGTGTTCGCCGTCGATGCGCGTACCGGCCAGGAACTGTGGCAGTACGACGCTCGCCTGCCCGACGATATCCGTCCGTGCTGCGACGTGATCAACCGGGGTGTGGCGCTGTATGACGACCTGGTGATCTTCGGCACTCTGGACGCCAAACTGGTGGCGCTGAACAAGGACACCGGCAAGGTGGTGTGGCGCAAGAACGTCGCCGACCACAAGGCCGGCTATTCGATTACCGCCGCGCCCTTGGTGGTCAACGGCAAGCTGATCACCGGTGTTTCCGGTGGCGAATTCGGCATCGTCGGCAAGATCGAAGCCTACAACCCGAAGAATGGCGAGCTGTTGTGGACCCGTCCTACCGTGGAAGGCCACATGGGCTACGTCTACAAGGACGGCAAGAAGATCGAGAACGGCATCTCCGGTGGCGAAGCCGGCAAGACCTGGCCGGGCGACCTGTGGAAGACCGGAGGCGCGGCGCCTTGGCTGGGCGGCTACTACGACCCGGAAACCAACCTGCTGCTGTTCGGCACCGGCAACCCGGCACCGTGGAACTCGCACCTGCGCCCTGGCGACAACCTCTATTCGTCCTCGCGTCTGGCGCTGAATCCGGACGACGGCACCATCAAGTGGCACTTCCAGACCACCCCGCATGACGGCTGGGACTTCGACGGCGTCAACGAACTGGTCTCGTTCAACTACCAGGACGGCGGCAAGACCATCAAGGCCGCTGCCACCGCTGACCGTAACGGCTTCTTCTACGTGCTCGACCGCACCAACGGCAAGTTCATCCGTGGCTTCCCGTTCGTCGACAAGATCACCTGGGCCAAGGGCCTGGACAAGAATGGCCGGCCGATCTACATCGACGAAAACCGTCCGGGCAAACCAGGCGCGGGCGCCGATAAGGGCAAGAGCGTGTTCTCCGCACCGGCCTTCCTCGGCGCCAAGAACTGGATGCCGATGGCTTACAGCCAGGACACCGGGTTGTTCTACGTACCGTCCAACGAGTGGGGCATGGATATCTGGAACGAAGACATCGCCTACAAGAAAGGCGCGGCCTACCTGGGTTCCGGTTTCACCATCAAGCCGCTGAACGAAGACTACATCGGCGTGCTGCGCGCCATCGATCCGAAGACCGGCAAGGAAGTCTGGCGCCAGAAGAACTACGCGCCGCTGTGGGGCGGGGTGATGACCACCAAGGGCAACCTGGTGTTCACCGGTACGCCTGAGGGTTTCCTCAAGGCCTTCAACGCCAAGACTGGCGAGAAGGTCTGGGAATTCCAGACCGGCTCCGGCGTGCTCGGCTCCCCGGTTACCTGGGAGATGGATGGCGAGCAGTATGTCTCGGTGCTGTCCGGCTGGGGCGGCGCGGTGCCGCTGTGGGGCGGCGAAGTGGCCAAGCGGGTGAAGAATTTCAACCAGGGCGGCATGCTCTGGACCTTCAAACTGCCGAAGGACCTGGTCGCCAAGCGCTGATCGTTTGATTCGGCAATACCCGTAACGCACAAGGCCGGCTGATTAGCCGGCCTTGTGCTTTCTGCCGTCTCTGTGAGGACACAGAGCCTGTACCGTAGCCCGGATAAGCACCAGCGCAATCCGGGAAAAGCCCTGTGCATGCACCACCGCTCCCGGATTGCGCCAAAGGCTTATTCGGGCTACTAGATCGCGTTTTACCGACAATCTTTCGTTCAGCTCCCAGACCTGCGATCTCCTAGGGAGGACATGCCGAAGGCTTGTCCGCCATTGGGTAATCAGCGTCGTAGCCCGAATAAGCGCCAGCGCCATCCGGGGCCACTCTCACAGTTTGCAGCGCTTTCGCGTTGTCCAGCCTCGTAGGGCGGGTGCAACCCGCCAAGCCTTTGCTGCCGCGTTGGGCTTCGCAAGCTCAGCACCAACCTACGGAGCTTTGCGCGGATTTGAATAACCGCGCAGCGCCTATATGGCAAGCAGGTGCCGGGTCTGCCACGGCCAGCCATGCAGCAACAGCGTATGCACCTGCACCAGCTCGGCGCCAGCGGCGAGCCGGGCCCGGAGGTGCGCCGCGTTCTGGATGCCGCCGACCGACATCAGCGCCAACTGGTTGCCGCACAGAGCACGTAGCCGCTCGATCTGCGCGCAGGCCAGCGCCTGATTGTCCGGGTTCTGCCAGGCGTGGTAGCGCTGCCGGTTCGCCGGTGGGCCTGGGTCGTGGGCGGCGAGCAGGCCGTCGTAGCCGAGCTCCAGCAGCAGTTCGGTCAAGGCCAGCGGCACCTGGCCGGGCAGGCAACGCAGCTTGACCGCCAGCGGTACGCGGCGACCCAACAGGTCGAGCCGCTGCTGTCGCGCCCGCAACGCGGCGAGAATCATACGTAGCCGCGGACGTTGCTCCGCACTGAGCAAAACAGCGCTGCGCGGGGCGATCAGGTTGAGCATCAGATAGTCGGCAAACAGCGAGGCGTGGCCGAGACCGGCGCACAGCGCATCGATGGGGCTATTGGGGTCGATAGTCAGGTTGATGCCGAGCAGCGCCGTTCCCGCCTGATGGGGCGGCAGTAGCAGGCCGGTTGCGCTGGCGAGATCGAAGCTGCCGATCTCGTTGCAGGCGAAGCCGAGCGCGCCGGCGCGGCGGCCGAGTTGACCATGACGATCGAAGCCGGCGGCGATTGCCAATGGCGAAGCGCAGCGCAGACCCATCAGCGTGATCGGTCGTATGGGGGCGGGCGCTTGCAGGCAGCGGGCGCCGATGCAGGCCAGTCGTAATGCCAGGTTATGACCGAGGCTAACCATGCTGGCGTTCGAAATCGTGCATAAAGGCCAACAGCCGTTCGACCCCCGCCAGCGGCATGGCGTTATACAGGCTGGCGCGCACCCCGCCGACCGCGGCGTGGCCTCGCAGGTTGAACAGCCCGGCTCGCTCGGCCTCTTGCAGGAACGGGGTGAGCAGGTGCGGTTCGCGCAAATGAAAGCAGACATTGATTGGCGAACGCTGCGCTGGCTGCTGCGGGCAGCGATACAGGTCACTGGCGTCGATGCCGCGGTACAGCAGTTCGCTCTTGCGTCCATTGCTGCTGGCGATGTCCGCGAGCCCGCCTTGGCGGAGCGTCCAGCGCAGCATCAGCGCGGCGCAGTACAGGGCGAAACTCGGCGGGGTACCCAGGCGGCTCTGCTGTTCGGCCTGCAGGGCGTAGCTGAATGGCGAAGGCAGCCCGGGTCGCGGGGTTTTCAGCAGGTCGTCGCGCACTATCAGCAGGCACAGACCGGCGACGCCGAGGTTCTTCTGCGCGCTGGCGTAGATCAGGCCGAAGCGCTCGACCGGCAGCGGGCGGGTGAGAAAATCCGAACTCATATCCGCCACCAGTGGCACCGGCAACGCGGGGAAATCCTGCAGTTGCAGGCCGTTGGCGGTCTCGTTGCTGGTGACGTGGCAGTAGCCAGCGTGTGGGTCCAGACGCCATTGGCCGGGCTCGGGCAGCGCGCTGAAGTCATTGCTCCGGCCGCTGGCGATAATGTTCAGCGGCGCATGGCGGCGCGCCTCGGCGATCGCCTTGCTGGCCCAGTAGCCGCTCTCCAGGTAGTCGGCGGACTGGCCGGGGACGAGCAGGTTCAGCGGCAGCAGGCCGAACTGGCAGGTGGCGCCGCCGTGCATAAACAACACCCGATAGTTCGTGGGTATCGCCAGCAGCCGGCGCAGGTCTTCTTCGGCCTGCTGCATCAGGTCCTTGAACGGCGCGCCGGTGAAGGGCTGCTCCAGCAGGGAAAGGCCGCTACCTTGCCAGTCCGGCAGGTCTTCGCGGATCTGCCGGAGCACCTGCGCCGGCAGCGTCGCCGGGCCGGCGGCGAAGTTGTAGCGCTGGCCGGCGCTGTCGGCCCCGGCGCTTTTAATAGACCCGGCACTTTCAATAAAAGAGTTGCAGACCATGACCGCCAGCCGCCATCAGGAATAGCAGGGGAATCGACAGGATGGTGTTGCTGCGCGAAGACAGGAAGGTGATCCGCGAGCAGCGCACGCGTTCCTCCAGGCTGGCCGGGACGAAGCCCAGCAGCTTCTTCTGGTGCGGCCAGAGCACCAGCCACAGGTTGAGCAGCATCAGCGTGCCGATCCATGCGCCCAGGCCGATCACCGCCAGCGGGCCTTGCAGCAGCAGGGCGTCTTCCAGCCAACCGCGCTGCCAGAGCATCAGCATTCCGGAGGCCCAGACTGCCAGCGAGGCGTAGCGGAAGATACCGTGCTCGCGCTTCATCCGTCGTTCCAGATCGCGGTTCAGCGTCGCCGTGTCGATACCGTTGTGCAGCGGCACGAACCTGGGGTTCTGGATGAAGTTGGCGTAGTTATGGCCGACCCAGACCAGGGCGAACAACAGGTGGGTATAGCGCGCCAGCAGGTCGATGGCGTTCATGGGCCGACCAGCCAGAATCGCAGCAGCAGGTAGCAGCCTAGGGTCAGGGCGAGGCCGGCGCCCAGGGTGCCGGCGAAGGAATCATGGGGCAGTTTCAAGATTCACCCCCTGACTGGCATGGCGCGGGACCAGCACGCCCTCCGAGCGCGGCGCGCACTGCGCCAGCGCCACCGCCTGACGCACCAGTTGGTGATGCGGTGACTTGCTGCAGGCCGGGTCGGTGTTGCTGCCATTGCCGGTGAGCAGCAGGGCCTGGCAGCGGCAGCCGCCGAAGTCCTTTTCCTTCTCATCGCACGAACGGCACGGCTGCGGCATCCAGGCGTCGCCGCGGTACAGGTTGAACACCGGTGAGTCGTGCCAGATGTCGCCCAGGCGCTGCTGGCGCACATTGGGGAAATCCAGGTGCTCGAAACTGCTGGCCTGGGAGCAGGGCAGTACATTGCCGTTGGGCGCGATCGTAAGGTGAATGGCGCCCCAGCCGTTCATACAGGCCTTGGGTCGGCCTTCGTAATAGTCGGGGATGACGAAGAAAATGGTCAGGCTGTCGCCCAGACGCTCGCGAGCCTCCTGCACCTGGGCTTCGGCGCGTTGCAGTTCCTCGCGGGTCGGCATCAATTGCTCGCGGTTGAGCAGCGCCCAGTTGTAGTACTGCACGTTGGCCAGCTCGACGTAGTCCACCCCCAGCTCGGCGGCGAATTCGATGATCTGCGGGATCTGCGCGATGTTCTGCCGGGTGATGGGCACGTTGAGCACCATCGGGAAGCCCTGCGCCTTGATCGTCCGGGCCATGCCGAGCTTGCGCTCCAGGCAATCGACACCGGCCAGTTGCCGCGCGGTGGCGCGGTCGGTGGATTGGAAACCGAGCTGGATATGCCGCAGGCCGGCTTCCTTGAGCGCGCGCAGACGCGCCTCGGTGAGGCCGATGCCGGAGGTGATCAGGTTGGTGTAGTAGCCCAGGCGATCGGCTTCTGCGACCAGGATTTCCAGATCCTTGCGCAAGGTTGGTTCGCCGCCGGAAAAGCCGATCTGCATGGCGCCGAGCTCCCGGGCCTGGCGCATCACGTCGATCCACTCGGCTGTGCTCAATTCATTGCGGCGGTAGTCGGCAAAGTTGCGCGGGTTGCTGCAGAACACGCATTGCAACGGGCACTGGTAAGTCAGTTCCAATAACAACCAGGCCGGGTTGCCATTGCCGTCAAGCCTTAATTCTGATCCAGCCTTTGTCACGGGACACCTCCAGGAAACGTAATACACCAGTGCGAATTACGTTCACATCGGATAATTCATAAAGGGCACCGAGTTTCTCGATCAATTCGCCGACATTGGTTTTACCGTCGCAGCAGTTGAGAATATCGCCGCCGGTTTTATTGAGTTTGACGATGCCTTCCGGGTACAGCAGAACATGCGCCTGCTGCGAGTGTTCCCAGCGGAACATGAACGGTGGGCGGATTTCGAAATGGTCCGCCGGGTCTATCGGGAGCTGAGTCATGACCTGCCTCGCGGCTGATGCGGCGGGGCGGTAAGCGCCCCGCCGGATTCAAGGGTTAACGCACGTAAACGTACGCGGTGACTTCGAAGCCCAGACGTAGGTCGCAAAAATCCGGATCTATCCACTGCATGGCCGATCTCCTGTTATGGCTGAGTTGATTGTTTTGGCGGTATTGCAACTTGAGGCTACAGGCAGGTATCGAGATGAATTAATAAGACTTTGGAGTTAATTAATCGGTTAATTGGTAGTGGCTGTGCTGCGGCGGAAATTTAATTAAGGAATACTGCCCGGTTCTTGATTGCAATCAAGAAGGCGGGGCGGTTTTGCTTATAAGCTCAGTATGTTTTGCCGGTCTTAAATGTATGGATTTTATTTACTTTCTATATTGGCGCGCCACTCTATATTGGTTAATTGCTCAAGCCATTGGGTATGAGGCTCGTCAGCCCAATATCAAGGTGCTGTGCCAATAGTGAGTTGTATGCGGAATGCAGGCCTAAGCCCCTTTGCGCATAGGTGGCAATGAACAGCGGTGCGCAGGGCGCACCCTACGGACCCAGGCTTGCCCGCTCATTACGCGCGGTGCCGCGAGCAACCAGGCTGAACCACCCGGCGTGAAGGCGGCTTCTACTACCAAATGAGGAGAAGTTGTGTGCCATGGGCGCATACCGGCGTAACCGACGGCTTTCTAATATCGAACCATGACCTGCTCCAAGTTCCCGGCAGCAGGCTCCGACAACAGATAGAGGTCACCATCATGATTTACGCCAAACCCGGTACCCCAGGCTCCGTCGTCGCCCTCAAGCCACGCTACGGCAACTTCATCGGTGGTGAGTTCGTCGCCCCGGTCAACGGTCAATACTTTACCAATACCAGCCCGGTCGATGGCTCGGTGATCGGCGAGTTCCCGCGCTCCGACGCCGCCGACATCGAGCTGGCCCTGGACGCCGCCCATGCCGCGGCCGATGCCTGGGGCAAGACCTCGGTGGCCAACCGTTCGCTGATTCTGTTGAAAATCGCCGACCGTATCGAAGCCAACCTCGAGCTGCTCGCCGTCGCCGAAACCTGGGACAACGGCAAGGCCGTGCGCGAAACCCTGAACGCCGACGTGCCGCTGTCCGCCGACCACTTCCGTTACTACGCCGGTTGCATCCGCGCCCAGGAAGGCAGTGCCGCCGAGATCGACGAGCACACCGCCGCCTACCATTTCCATGAGCCTCTGGGTGTGGTCGGCCAGGTCATTCCGTGGAACTTCCCGCTGCTGATGGCCGCCTGGAAACTCGCCCCGGCCCTGGCCGCCGGCAACGCCATCGTGCTCAAGCCAGCCGAGCAGACCCCGCTGTCGATCACCGTGCTGCTGGAGCTGATCGGCGACCTGCTGCCGCCGGGCGTACTCAACGTGGTGCAGGGCTTCGGTAAAGAGGCCGGCGAGGCGTTGGCGACCAGCAAGCGTATCGCCAAGATCGCCTTCACCGGCTCCACTCCGGTCGGCTCGCACATCCTCAAATGCGCCGCCGAGAACATCATCCCGTCAACCGTGGAACTGGGCGGCAAGTCGCCGAACATCTTCTTCGAAGACATCATGCAGGCCGAGCCGAGCTTTATCGAAAAGGCCGCCGAAGGTCTGGTGCTGGCGTTCTTCAACCAGGGCGAGGTGTGCACCTGCCCGTCGCGCGCACTGGTGCAGGAGTCGATCTACGACGCCTTCATGGTCGAAGTGATGAAGAAGATCAAGGTGATCAAGCGCGGCAACCCGCTGGATACCGAGACCATGGTCGGCGCCCAGGCTTCCGAACAGCAATACGACAAGATCCTCAGCTACCTGGAAATCGCCCAGCGCGAAGGCGCCGAGCTGCTCACCGGCGGTGCGGCCGAGCGTCTGGAAGGCGATCTGGCCAGCGGCTATTACATCCAGCCGACCCTGCTCAAGGGCAACAACAAGATGCGCGTGTTCCAGGAGGAAATCTTCGGCCCGGTGGTGGGTATCACCACCTTCAAGGACGAAGCCGAAGCCCTGGCAATCGCCAACGACACCGAGTTCGGCCTCGGCGCCGGTCTGTGGACCCGCGACATCAACCGCGCCTACCGCATGGGTCGGGCGATCAAGGCCGGTCGCGTATGGACCAACTGCTACCACCTGTATCCGGCGCATGCTGCGTTCGGCGGTTACAAGAAATCCGGCGTTGGCCGCGAAACCCACAAGATGATGCTCGACCACTATCAGCAGACCAAGAACCTGTTGATCAGCTACGACATCAACCCGCTGGGCTTTTTCTGACCGCTAGGCTTCTTCTAATGAGTTGTTCCCCGGCGCGCGTGCTCCCGTGCGCCGGTTCCCCCTGCGATATGCCTTAGGGCGCGGTTTGCAGCAGGCTTGCCCTGCTGACGACGGCAGCAAATCGCACTCGCAACGCGGCTTCGGCCGCGTTTTTTATGTTTTATCGAAATTCTGTGGGGAAGGTGGGGAATACCGGACTGGCAAGTTTGTGTTTTCTGATCAATGCGCTCTCGGCTTCTGAAACAGGTTCATTAATGTGTCGAACCAGCGTTTTGGTTTCGCCCCTCACGGGCGAGTCACTTTCTCTTGCTTGCCCAAGAGAAAGTAACCAAAGAGAAGGGCACCCCGACATCCGGCCCCGGCTGCGCCGGGGTTCCCTCCTTCCATCACCGCTCCAGGGGCCCGCCGCGAAGGGCCATCCCTGGCCCATCGCGGCTCTCGCGACATCCATGTCGCTCAACCCCTTACACGGCGATTCCACTCGGCCTCCTGAAGGGGATTTTGGCGTCGCCTGCGCGATCGCAGCTCCAAAGCCAAAGCCAAAGCCAAAGCCAAAGCAAAAGCAAAAAACAGACGCCGCGAGCTTGAGCCTGTGGAAATCTCGCAAGCTCGCGACCTCGGTCCCGTCAGAGGGCCGAGCGCAGGTGTTGCGGAGGGGGACGAGCCGCATGGATGAGGCGAGATACCGACGGCGGCCCCACTTAATGGGCCAGGGATGGCCCATTAAGCCGGCCCCCGGAGCGGCACCGGAGCGAGGGAAGTTGAGCGAAGCGAAACCCGGATGTCGGGTGCCCTTCTTTGCCACACCTTTCTTGGGCAAGCAAAGAAACGGAGAGTAGCGGAGTAACAGCCGTAGGCTGGCCCGAAGGGTGAGCGCAGCGAGTCAAGGTGTGGCGCCCGTGAGGGGCGCAACCCAAACGTTCAGCACACGCGTTAATGGGCCATGCCAAGCCTTTGGCGGATACACAAACTTGCCAGTCCGGTGTCCACAATATTCCGCGAAGAGCCTTTGCC
This sequence comes from uncultured Pseudomonas sp., assembly GCA_966210435.1. Lineage (GTDB taxonomy): Bacteria > Pseudomonadota > Gammaproteobacteria > Pseudomonadales > Pseudomonadaceae > Aquipseudomonas. Next base: position 17,499 of record CBIHLF010000052.1, read on the forward strand.
ATAGCAAAGGCTGGCCCCTGGGATAGCGGGCCAGTCCCGCTCTTCCTCAACCGATGCTAGAAGTGGTACTTCACCAACGCCTGTACCGCGGTCTGGTTGAAACCATCGTCGGAGCCATCGATCGGGCGGATGCCGTACTTGTTGCGCCACATGTTCAGCTCGGTGCCGACGTAGAGCTTGCGCTCCTTGCCGAACAGCGCCTTGCCGGCATCCCACTTGATCTGGATCGAAGAGCCGACCGAGGTCTGGGTGCCGGCGTCTTTCGACGGTGCGCGCCAGTCGATGTAGCCGTCGATGATGAAATCTTGTTCGCCGATGGCGAAGGGGTAGGCGCCGCTCAGGGTCAATTGGTAAGTGTGGCCATTGCCCTTGTCCGATGCCCTGAAGTCATGGTCGAAGAAGATGTTGTTATTGATCTTGACCGCGTACAGGTTGGCGTTCAGGTAGGCGAAGCCGGGGGCGTTCCAGGCGCTGCCGATGCCGTAGAGGTAATTCTCGGTTCCCGGGCCGCCGTTGCCTTTCTCGTAGGTGAAGGCGGCGTATACGTCCTTCAGCGGGCCGGCCGAAAGGTCCTGGCCGGTCAGCCAGCTGAGGCTGACGCGCGGCGAGAACTCCATGTAGTAGAAGTCGTCCTTGTCGTCGATTTCCAGGTTGCCGAAGGTGCTGCCGCGGGCTTGCTGGTTGTCAGCCTTGATGTAGTCGAGAAAATAGAACACATCGCCCCAGGCCCAGCCGCTGGCGTGTTCGAAGGTGAAGGTGGTCTGCGAGCGTTGCTCTTCGCCGTTGAAATTGAGGCGCTGGAAGTTGCTGCCATAGAGGTAGGACAGGCTGTTGTCCTGCCAGAACAGCATCTCGCCGGCGACGCTGTGCTGGGCGCCGAACAAACCGGCGGAAAGGGCGAGGCAGTGAGGTAAGTGCTTGAACTTCATTGGTTTTCCTTATTTTAATGGGCGATTTTAAGGCGCAGGGGATCGTGACCCTGCGCTTGAGCACAGGGCCGTATTGGCGAAACGTTTGGGGGCTAGGCCTGGTTGGCCGGGCTCAAGCCATCGTTCAGAGCGCGCGACTGGTGGTCGGGCTCGGCGTTCTGCGGGTTTTGCAGCACGCTATGCAGATGGGCCTCGGGGTCGTAGTCGTTTTCCGCCAGGGGCTGATGTTCCTCCGGCAGGAAAAAGTTCAGCAGAATGGCGCTGAACGCGCCGATGGTGATCGGCGAACCGAAGATGTTTTTCAGCGTGTCGGGCATCTGCGACAGGGCTTCCGGCACTGCCGCCACGCCTAGACCCAGGCCCAGGGAAATGGCCGCGATCAGTACATTGCGACGATGCAGGCCGGCCTCGGTGAGGATCTTGATGCCGGCCACCGCCACGGTGCCGAACATGATCAGCGTGGCGCCGCCGAGTACCGGTTTGGGCATCAGTTGCAGCACCGCGCCGACCGTCGGGAACAGCCCGAGCAGCACCAGCATCGCGGCGATATAGAAGGCCACATGGCGGCTGGCCACGCCGGTCAGCTGGATCACTCCGTTGTTCTGGCTGAAGGTGGTCATCGGCAGGCTGTTGAACATCGCAGCGATGGCCGAGTTGCAGCCATCGGCGAGCACCCCGGACTTGATCCGGCGCAGGTACAGCGGGCCGCTCACCGGTTGCCTGGAGATGATCGAGTTGGCAGTCAGGTCGCCGGCGGTTTCCAGCGGGGTGATCAGGAAGATCACCGCGATCGGTACGAAGGCCACCCAGTCGAAGCCGAAGCCGTACTTGAACGGCACTGGAATACTAACCAGCGGCACCTCGGCCATATTGGCGAAATCCACCTGGCCGGTGAACCAGGCGACGGTGAAGCCCAGCGCCAGGCCGATGATTACCGCGGACAGGCGCACGGCCTGCGATTTGAAGCGGTTGAACACGACGATGGTGCCCAGCACCATGCCGCCGAGCGCCAGGTGGTGCAGCGCGCCGAGGTCGGGCGCGCCGAAGCCGCCGGCGATGTCGGTCATGGCGACCTTGATCAGTGACAGGCCCATCAGGCAGATGATGGTGCCGGTGACGACTGGGGTGATCACCCGGCGCAGCTTATTGATGAACTGACTGAATGCGATCTCGACGAAGGCGGCGCAGAAGCACACGCCGAAGATGGTCGAGAGAATCTCCTCCGGGCTGCCGCCGCGACCCTTGACGATAAACCCGGCGCTGAGGATCACGCTGAGAAAACCGAAGCTGGTGCCCTGCAGGCAGAGCAGGCCGGAGCCGATCGGGCCGATGCGCTTGGCCTGGACGAAAGTGCCGAGGCCGGAAACGAACAGCGCCATGCTCACCAGGTAGGGCACATAGGCGCCCAGGCCGAGCACGCTGCCGACGATCAGGGTGGGGGTGATGATGCCGACGAAGCTGGCCAGTACGTGTTGCAGGGCGGCGAAGATCGCCGGGGTGAACGCCGGACAGTCGTCGAGCTGGTAGATCAGGTCATTGTTGTCCGCAGACGGAGCTGCGGCATGCGGGTTACGGTTCGTGGTCATTGTCAGAGCCTGCCAGTTGTTTTTATACGGTCATGGGCTTGCACGAGGTATCACGGCACCTCTTTTCCAATCGAGGGCAATAATTGTCCGATCGGTCAGAATGCGTCGACTATAGCAACTTGTTTACAGTCTTAAAAACAATTTATTTATAGATTGTGTACAAAAATTTGATCGTTAGTCCGATGGCCTACAGCTGGACTTTGGGCGGGGAAAGGAAGCGGGGAAGCGCAGAGAAGGGGGCGTCCCCGCATGCAGCATTGTTTGGTCGGGATGCGCGCCATCTTCGACGGAGCCTTGTCGTGGGGAGTCGGTGCAGGAGCCAGCTTGCTGGCGATCCCGGCTAGCAGCAGTGCAACAGCATCGCCAGCAAGCTAGCTCCTACAGGATTCATCAAGCGTTCAATCGCGGAACCTGTAGCGGATATGGCCAATAGAAAACGCCGCACCCGGGGAGGATGCGGCGCTTGGATAGATCAGTTGATCCGGGCGCCTTGATCGATCCAGGCGCCGATCAGGTTGCGCTCGTCCTGGGTCATCTGGGTCATGTTGCCCAGCGGCATGATCTGCGCCGCAACGCTTTGCGCGTGAATCTTCGCGGCCTGCTGGCGAATCTGTTCGGGGGTGTCGAACATCACGCCGGCAGGAGCGCTGCTGAACATCGGACTGCTCGGCTGGGCGGAGTGGCAGACTGCGCAACGTTCCTTGATCACTGCGCGGACCTTGGCGAAATCGCCACCGGCCGCGGTAACCTGCTCGGCGGGCTGCGCCGAAGCGAGCGGGGCGCTATCGCCGCTGGTTGCAGGCGCAGTGGGCGTAGTGGGTGCCGCCGCAGGGGTAGCGCTTTGTGCCGCCGCCGGGGCTATCGGCTTCAGGTTCGGCGCGGTGACGAACGCCAGGCAGATCATGCCTAGGGCCGCCGCCGGCAGGGTCCAGACGAACTTGCTGCTGTCGTGGCGGGTGTTGAAGTAGTGGCGCACCAACACCGCCAGCACCGCGATCCCGGCCAGGATCAGCCAGTTGTACTGGCTGCCGTAGGTGCTCGGGAAGTGGTTGCTGATCATGATGAACAGCACCGGCAGGGTGAAGTAGTTGTTGTGGCGCGAGCGCAGCAGGCCCTTGGCCGGTAATACCGGATCGGGCGCGCGATTCTCTTCGATCGCCTTAACCAGCGCGCGCTGGGCCGGCATGATGGTGAAGAACACGTTGCCGACCATGATGGTGCCGATGATGGCGCCGACATGCAGGTAAGCCGCGCGGCCGCTGAAGATGGCACTGAAGCCATAGGCGGCCGCGATCAACAGGACGAACAGCGCGGCGCCGAGCAGGGCCGGTTGCTTGCCGAGTGGCGAGTCGCAGAGGAAGTGATAGGCGACGTAGCCCACAACCAGCGAACCGAGACCAATGGCGATGGCCACGGCGGGCGCCATGTCGCTACCAGGGGCGATCAGGTACAGGCTCGGGTTGAGGTAGTAGACCACCATCAACAGGGCCACCCCCGACATCCAGGTGAAATAGGCTTCCCATTTGAACCAGTGCAGGTTCTCCGGCATTTTTGGCGGGGCCAGTTTGTATTTCTCCAGGTGGTAGATGCCGCCACCATGGATCGCCCACAGATCGCCGGACAGGCCATCGCGCGGGTTCGTTCGGTTGAGGTTGTTTTCCAGCCAGACGAAATAGAAGGATGCGCCGATCCAGGCGATGCCGGTGATCATATGGATCCAGCGGATGCCCAGGTTCAGCCACTCAGTCAAATGTGCTTCCACAATCAGTACCTCATTCCCGGAACCGGAACGCCGGCGCCAGGCTTCTCTTATTGGTGGGGGTCGAGGAGCAGTTGCTCTGCCTCGGTAAAGAAATGCTCATCGCAGTTGTTGCCGGAACCACTGCGATCAACCACCAGGAAGTCATCCCGCTTTTCGATCGTCAGCACCGGGTGGTGCCAAACGCCGCGATGGTAATTAATGCCCTGCCTGCCGTTGCTGCGGAAGGCGCGGACCAACTCCGATTCAGGTGCATCGCCAAGTGGCGCGACCAGGATCAGAAAGGGGTGGCCGAGCAGCGGTATAAACGCCTGGCTGCCCAGCGGATGGCGCTCCAGCATGCGCACCGTCAACGGCATCTCCAGCGCTTCGGCACTGAAGATGCTGATGATCGCCGTATCTTCCGGCTGTGCGGTCTCGACCGTGGCCAGTTTGTGATAGCGGCGGGTGGAGCCGTTATTGATCATGAAGAACTCGCTGCCTTCGGTTTCGATAACATCGCCGAAGGGGGCGAAGGCTTCTTTGCTTAACGGCTCGATGATCAATTTGCGCATGTTGGTCTTCTTGTTTGTCATTGATGGCCCCTTTTTCCTGAGGATGAAGAGGCTTTGTGTAGGAGCGGCCTTGGCCGCGATCAATCCAATAACCATCGCGGCCAAGGCCGCTCCTACAGGGTTTACTTGCTGACCTTGCCGAACAGGCGCAGGCGGCTGATACCGCCATCCGGGAACACGTTGACGCGCACGTGGGTGATCGGGCCGAGGGCGTTGATCTGCTCGGCGAACTCGTGCTCGGCATGCATCTGCAGCTTCTGGCTCGGCAGCAGTTCGCGCCAGAACAGGCTCTGGGTTTCGATCTGGCTGTCGGTGCCGCCTTTGACGAAGGCGCCCTGGATCGAGCAGCTGTCCGGGTAGTTGCCCTTGAAGTGCAGGGTGTCGACGACGATGCGCTCGATCTCGCCGGGGTGGCCGAGGGCGACTATCACCCAGTCGTTGCCGGGGGTGCGGCGCCGTGCGGTTTCCCAGCCGTCGCCCATGTTGATGCCGCGGCCGGGGTTGAGGATGTTGCTCATACGGCCGAAGTGCTCGTCGGAGCAGGCCAGGGCGCGACCGCCATTGAGGGCTGCGGCCAGGTCGACCTGCTGGTTGTCGCCGACGTCGCTCCAGTCGCGGAACGGAATGCCGTAGACGCGCAGGCGGGCGACGCCACCGTCCGGGTAGATATTGAAGCGCAGGTGGGTAAAGGCCTGGCTGTTATTGATTTCGTGGTAGTGGTGGTTATTGCCCTGCAGTTCGACCGCGCCCAGCACTTCAGTCCATTCGGTGGCGTCGCTCGGGTCGCCCTCGGCGACGAAACAGCCTTCCAGGGAGGCCGACGGCGGGAAGTTGCCGGTGAAGAAACTGGTGTCAATGTCCACGCCCTTGATCGAGCCCGCGACGCCGAGGCGGATCACCGCGCTGTCGTAACCTTCGAAACGCTTGCGGCGCGATTCCCAACCATCCATCCACTTGCCGTTGTCGTCGAACACGCCTTCCTTCCATACCGCCGGGGTCGGCTGGAACAGGCGATTGACGTCGGCGAACCAGTCGTCGGTGACCGAAATGGCTTTGGTGCCGAGGCGGGCGTCGGCCAGGTTGAGGTATTTCTCGAAGGGTACGGCGTAAGTTCTCATGTACGTGTCTGCCTTAACGGTGGGCGTGAAAGTGGGCGGCTAAATCAAGCGGCTAGAGCGCCTGCAAGCGGAACAGCGCGATCTTGTTGATCTCGGCCAGGGCGCGGGCGAATTCGCGTTCCGGCGAGTTGTCGATGCGCTCCTCGAAGGCCGCGAGAATCTGGTGCCGGTTGCTGCCTTTCACCGCCATGATGAAAGGAAAGCCGAACTTGGCTTTATAGGCATCGTTGAGTTCGGTGAAGCGCGCGAACTCTTCGGCGCTGCATTCGCTGATGCCGGCGCCGGCTTGCTCGGCGGTGCTCGATGCGGTCAGCTCGCCGCGCACGGCGGCCTTGCCGGCCAGGTCCGGGTGGGCATTGATCAACGCCAGCTGCGCTGAGAAGCTGGCGCTGAGCAGCACGTCGGCCATGCGCTGGTGCAGGCCGTCGACCTCATCGACGGAGGCATCGAGGCCAATATCGAAAGCTTTTTCGGCGACCCAGGGCGAGTGTTCGTAGATATCGGCGAAAACTTTGACGAAGTCTTCGCGGCTCAGGCGCGACGGGGTCAGGGTCTGGAAGCGGCTCATTTGCTGTTCTCTTGCTGCTGATTCAAGGAGAAGGGGTGAGTGGCGTGCCAGTGGCGGGCGATATCGACGCGGCGGGCGCACCAGACCTTGTCGTGGCCTTTGACGTACTCGATAAAGCGCGCCAGGGCGGCGATGCGCGCCGGGCGGCCGAGCAGACGGCAATGCATGCCGATCGAGAGCATCTTCGGCGCACCGGCCACGCCTTCGGCGTAGAGCACATCGAAGGCGTCCTTGAGGTACTGGTAGAAATCGTCGCCGGTATTGAAGCCCTGCACCTGGGTGAAACGCATGTCGTTGGTGTCCAGGGTGTAGGGGATCACCAGATGCGGCTTGGTCGCGGTGCTGGCCGGGTCCCAGTAGGGCAGGTCGTCGTCGTAGGTGTCCGAGTCGTAAAGGAAGCCGCCTTCCTCCATCACCAGGCGCCGGGTGTTCGGCCCGGTGCGGCCGGTGTACCAGCCCAGCGGGCGTTCGCCGGTAATGTCGGTGAGGATGCGGATGGCTTCGAGCATATGCTCGCGCTCCTCGGCCTCGTCCATGTATTGGTAGTCGATCCAGCGATAGCCGTGACTGCATATCTCATGGCCGGCGGCGGCCATCGCCTTGATTACCTCGGGGTGGCGCTGGGCGGCCATGGCCACGGCGAAGACGGTCAGCGGAATGCCATTGCTCTCGAACAGCTTGAGCAGGCGCCAGACACCGGCGCGGCTGCCATATTCGTAGAGCGACTCCATGCACAGATTGCGCTCGCCCAGCAGCGGCTGGGCGGAGACCATCTCGGAAAGAAAGGCTTCGGACTCCTTGTCGCCATGCAACACATTGCGTTCGCCGCCTTCCTCGTAGTTGAGAACGAACGACAAGGCGATGCGGGCATCGCCCGGCCAGTGCGGGTGCGGAGGGTTGTTGGCGTAACCGATCAGGTCGCGAGGATAGTCAGCGCTCACTGCAGTCTTCCTTCTAGCTGTTAGGGCGGCCACTGCAGGATCACCGGAAGGTGTCGTGCGGCCGTGATGGGGTAATTGTATACAAAGTACATTGCATTTTGTAAATCTAAAAATCAGCTATTTTGCAAAATAGATGTCTCTCAGCCGTTCTAGCGTGCTGCCTGGATAGCTGGTTCGGGTAGCTTCCTTCTACTATGCGGCTTGTATGTCGAAGATCCATGGCGCGGCAGGTGTCATACGATTTGTGTGTGCTAAGTTGTGTACAATAATCATAAAAACTGTCTTATATTTTATTTTTGACGTGCTATGCTTCTGCGAAGTCTAGGCTGCTGGCATACGAGTGCCTTAGCGAATTCAACACACGAGAGGAGGTGCGGCCACCGCCAGGCGTAAGGCCCAGGCGGCGGCCCATAGAGCAATGGGACGATTGACCACACATGTTCTGGATGCCGCGCACGGTTGCCCTGGCAGCGCGCTGAAGATCGAGCTGTATCGCGTCGAAGGGGCGCAGACGGAATTGCTCGCCACCACGCTGACCAATCACGATGGGCGCTGTGATGCACCGGTGCTGCAAGGTGAGGACTACCGCAGCGGCGTCTATCAGCTGCATTTCCATGCCGGCGACTACTACCGCGCTCGCGGCGTGAGCCTGCCCGAGCCGGCCTTTCTCGATGTGGTGGTGCTGCGTTTCGGCATCGATGCCGCTCAGGAGCACTACCACGTACCGCTGCTGATCTCGCCCTACAGCTACTCGACCTACCGCGGTAGCTGAAGCGAGCCGATTACCCTCGACTCTTCGCAGAGTCTTAGCCCGCGCCACACTGCGGGCTTTTTTATAGCTGCGATTCGGGTTAAAGGCGCAGGTCGACGTTGAAGCACGTAGCCTGGGTTGAGCGCAGCGATACCCAGGGCGCCGATACCCGGGTATCGCTTTGCTCAACCCGGGCTACCATTGGGTAACGATGATCGTTCCCACGCTCCGGCGTGGTAACGCATCCAGGGACGCTCTGCGTCCCTGAGACGTGGAGTGTCGCCAAGCGCATCCCGATGCGGACAGTTTGGCGCGAGGAACCATCATCGGCGGGTAGAAATAGAGCGGGTAAACCCCGTCCTATGCTTGCGAGCTCAACAAATTCGGCTTACCGACTCAACAACGAAGCCGCGCCGGCACCGCCGAACAACCCCGCGCTGATACGGTTGAACCACACCTGGCCCTTACCGGAGCGCAGGTAGCGCGCCGCGCCGCGGGCGCTGAGGCCGTAGAACAGCTTGCAGCTCAGATCCAATACCGCCCAGGTGGCGATCATCACCAGCAACTGGCCGAGCATCGGCCGTTCGGCACTGATGAATTGCGGCAGAAAGGCGGCGAAAAACAGGATGTCCTTGGGATTGCTGGCGCCGAGGCCGAAGGCCTTCCAGAACATCGCGCGAAACCCCGGGTTGACCGGCTGTTCCTCCGCATTCGCGGGCTTGCTTGTCTGGCGCGAGGCCTGCCAGCTTTGCCAGGCGAGGTAGAACAGATAGAGCGCGCCGACAACTTTCAGCAGGCTGAACAGTCGCTCGGAGGCCAGTAGCAGGGCGCCCAATCCCAACGCCGAAGCGCTGAGCAGGCAGATGGACGCCGAGACGCCACCGATAAACGCCGGCAGCGAGCGGCGCAGACCATAGTTCAGGCTGTTGCTGACCATCAGTAGCGACAGTGGACCGGGGATCAGAATCACGATCAGCGCGGCGCTGCTGAACAGCAGCCAGGTTTCCAGGCTCATTGCAGGTCTCCAGATAAGGCAAAGCCCCGACGCGGCGACGTCGGGGCTAGGGTCTCGCTTGAATCGGCCTTACTTATAGGAAGGCGAACTTGGCGATAAAGATAATGCACAAAACGTACAGGCTGATCGAAACCTTGTCACGCTGACCGGTCAGCAGCTTCAACGTGGCGTAGGTCAGGAAGCCCAGAGCGATGCCATTGGCGATGGAGAAGGTCAGCGGCATCATCACCACGGTGACGATCGCCGGGATGGTGTCGGTGTGATCCTTCCAGTCGATATGCGCCATGCCGCTCATCATCAGCATTGCCACGTAGATCAGCGCGCCGGCGGTGGCGTAGGCAGGGATCATGCCGGCCAGCGGAGCGAAGAACATCGCCAACAGGAACAGCACGCCGACGGTGACAGCGGTCAGGCCGGTGCGCCCGCCAGCAGCGACGCCCGATGCGCTTTCCACGTAGCTGGTCACTGGCGGGCAACCGACCAGGGCGCCGACCACGCTGGAGGTACTGTCGGCTTTCAGGGCTTTCGAGAGGTTCTGAATCTGGCCATCGTCGTCCACCAGATTGGCGCGATGGGCGACGCCCATCAGGGTGCCGGCGGTGTCGAACATATTGACGAAGAGGAAGGCCAGGATGACGCTGACCATCGACAGGTTGAAGGCACCGGCAATGTCCATGGCCATGAAAGTTGGTGCCAGGCTCGGCGGCATCGACATGAGGCCGTTGTACTCGACCAGGCCCAGGCCCCAGCCGATCGCGGTAACGCCGAGCATGCTGAAGAGGATGGCGCCGAAAACGTTGCGATGGCTGAGTACCGCGATCAGCAGGAAGCAGATGGCCGCGAGCAGGGCGCTCGGCTCACCGAACGAACCCATGGTCAGCAGCGTGGCCGGGCTGTCGACGACGATACCGGCGGTCTTCAGACCAATCAGGCCGAGGAACAGTCCGACCCCGGCGCCCATGGCGAAGCGCAAGCTCATGGGGATGCTGTTGAGCAGCCATTCGCGGATGCGCGACAGGCTCATGAGCATGAACATCACACCGGAGATGAACACCGCGCCCAGGGCGATCTGCCAGGAGTAGCCCATTTCGCCGACCACCGTGTAGGTGAAGAAGGCATTCAACCCCATGCCGGGCGCCAGGCCAACCGGCCAGTTGGCATAGAGCCCCATCAGGAAGCAACCCAGTGCCGCACCGATGCACGTGGCTACGAAGGCCGCGCCGTGATCGACGCCGGCGTTGGCCATGATGTTGGGGTTGACGAAGATGATGTAGGCCATGGTGACGAAGGTTGTCAGGCCGGCCAGCAATTCGGTCTTGATCGAGGTGCGGTGTTCGGTGAGCTTGAAGAATCTATCGAGCAGACCAGCGGGTCTTAGCCCTGGGGTGTGAGTCGCCAGTTGTTCTTGTTTAGCGCTTTCCACAGTGGGTACTCCTTATCTTTCTTGTCGTGTACCACCCGGATTCTGCCTTGAGGTCCTGGTTCTCTCTGAGGCGGGTGGTGTTTGGTGTGCCTACTGCCGGGTTAGTTGACCGTGTGGTCAGAAAGCTACACTGTTGCGATTATGCTTTTGTATACAAAAAAAGCAAATAATGTTTTCTTTATTGCTGCGCTTGTCTGATAGTGCTCGTAGACAATCATTGCGCTGCGCGTGTGCGTTGAATTTATAAATAGCTCATATAAAACAATTAGTTATGGTTTGTTTTCGGTTTTTAGTCAGGTGCAGCCCTCTCTTGGAGTGGGTTTTTTGCGGCGTATTTAGCGGATTGCTGCGTAAAAAGAGTGATTGATATAAGCAATCGATCGATGGAGGCGGTCGTCTGGAGGCAGTCGCTGGACGGGTGCTGAGGCGCCATGTCGCGGGCTTTCAGGTATGCGCTTTCGGGTAATTGTGTACAATGCCAGGGCTTATGCTTTCTGGATCTCATGGCAAACTGTTTGGCAGTGGCCAGGGGAAGCAGGAGGAGATTTTGCTGGCACGCGCTAAAGCCGCTGCGGATGTCGTGCGCTAAGGTTTTAGCAATCTTGATCAGCCGTATTTTTTGACACGAGCCCCAATGAACGAACAATTGCAGCCCCTCAAGAAGCAGCCGCGCGCCGGCAAAAGCAGCCGCAGCGGGACTCAGGACGACGTCGTATACGCGCATATCTTCGAGGCTATCCTCGAACAGCGCCTGGCGCCTGGGACCAAACTCAGCGAAGAAGCCCTGGGCGAGATTTTCGGCGTCAGCCGCACCATCATCCGCCGCGCCTTATCGCGCCTGGCCCATGAGGGCGTGGTGCTGCTGCGACCGAATCGCGGCGCGGTGGTGGCCAGCCCGAGCGTCGAAGAAGCCCGGCAGATTTTCTACGCCCGACGCATGGTCGAGCGGGCGATTACCGAACTGGCGGTCGAGCATGCCACGGCCGAGCAGCTCGCCGAGTTGCGGCAGATGGTCGAGGATGAACAGAGCAGCTTTTCCCGCGGCGACCGCGGCGCTGGTATCCGTTTATCCGGCGAGTTCCACCTCAAGCTCGCCGAAGCGGCGAAGAACGCGCCGCTGATCAGCTTCCAGCGCAGCCTGGTGTCGCAGACCTCGCTGATCATCGCCCAGTATGAAAGCGGCAACCGCTCGCACTGCTCCTACGACGAGCACAATCAGCTGATCGACGCCATCGAAGCGCGCGACACCGCTAAGGCGGTCAGCCTGATGATGCACCACATGGACCATATCGACAGCAAGCTCAACCTCGACGAGGAAAGCGCCTCCGACGACCTGCACGCGGTGTTCTCGCACCTGCTGCAGACCGCCAGGAAAAAGCCGGGGCGTACGCCAGCGGGTCGTTGATTGCTCCCTCACTCCTGCGGTGGGGCGGCCGTGTCGGGTTAGCGGTGCGACATAGATTCGTAGGTTGGGTTAGCGGCGCTGCGATAAATAAATCTACACCACGATCCCGGCGCCGCGTAACCCAACAGCGATATCCGCACCTTCGCGTAAGGGGTTGCGACCACGGTGGGTTATGCGGCGCTCCGAGACCGCGTTGTTACGTACACGGTTTTCCATGCGCCGCTAACCCACCCTTGGGAACGCGGCCCCTCAATCCCTGCAATGCACCGACACGCCGGCGGCGAAGGTTTGCTTGATCGCGCGGTCGTCGCCGAGCATGCACAGGGCGAACAGCTTTTCGGCCAGGCTCTGGGCCTGCTGCATGCGGTAGCCGAGCAGCGGCGTGGCGTTGTAGTCGAGCACCACGAAGTCGGCGTCTTTGCCAGTCTCGAAGTTACCGATCCTGTCGTCCAGGTACAGCGCTTCGGCACCGCCCAATGTGGCCAGGTAGAGCGACTTGAACGGATCGAGCTTCTTGCCCTGCAGCTGCATGATCTTGTACGCCTCGTTCAGCGATTGCAGCTGGCTGAAGCTGGTGCCGGCGCCGACATCGGTGCCCAGGCCGACGCGCACGCCGTGGCGTTCCAGCTTGTTCAAGTCGAACAGGCCACTGCCGAGGAACAGGTTGGAGGTTGGGCAGAAGGCCACCGCTGAACCGGTCTCGGCCAGACGCTGGCATTCCTCGTCGCACAGGTGCACGCCGTGGGCGAACACCGCGCGCGGGCCGATCAGTTTGTAGTGGTCGTATACATCCAGATAGCCGCTACGCTCGGGGAACAGTGCCTTGACCCATTCGATTTCCTGACGGTTCTCCGACAGGTGGGTGTGCATATACAGGTCCGGGTATTCGCTTAGCAGTTGGCCGGCCAGGCTCAATTGCTCGGGCGTACTGGTCGGGGCGAAGCGCGGGGTCACTGCGTAATGCAGGCGGCCTTTGCCGTGCCAGCGCTCGATCAGCTCCTTGCTCTCGGCATAGCCGGACTCCGCCGTGTCGGTCAGGTAGTCCGGGGCGTTGCGGTCCATCAGTACCTTGCCGGCAATCATCCGCAGGTTCAGCGCCTCGGCGGCTTCGAAGAAGGCGTCCACCGATTGTTTGTGCACGCTGCCGAACACCAGGGCGGTGGTGGTGCCGTTGCGCAGCAGCTCCTTGAGGAAGAT
>CBIHLF010000053.1:0-28252 GCA_966210435.1 uncultured Pseudomonas sp.
GAACAGGCGAGTCCTGCAGCGGAACAAGGCCGATAACAACACTGATCGATCGTGATCGATTGAACGCTTGGCCCCCGCTGCGCGAACTACAGAATGGCCAGGGCAAAAAGCCCAAGACAAGGCCGGATATACGAATGCAACCGCGCTGACGACAAGTGCAAAAGAAAAGCTTTGTTCACTACTTATGGGGAGAGTCCATATACAGTTGTTAGGTTTTATATCTCAGTGCTGACGGAGGAATTGTTTCCCCGGTCTCAACCAGGAATTCCAACCAATTATAGAAATTTACGAAAATCATTGCTTCACTTGCCCAGCTGTCAGGTTCTCCCCACGCTTCATGATCCAAGATGCCGAAATGTACATTAGTGTCATGGCAGTATAGGCAAAGCATGTCATCAGTTGAGTCAAAACCAAATATCATATACTTCGGGAAAAACTGCTCCTTAATTTCCTCCATGCCTATATTTATTTCATATATTTTTTGGAAGGGTAGTATTTTTACACCAAGGCCAAAGCTATCAACGAACAGTTCGCTGCCACCAAAAATACTTATGAAAGTAGCGATTTCTTCGGGGATTGTGTAGCCGAGATGGTGCTCAAGCGCAGAGCGGCCATCCGATTGCGCCGATAGAGAGCCGTTGAACAAAAAACGTTCAGTACCAATGGAGTGTGCCCCCGACGCGAATATGCGTTCTAGATGAGCGAGTGCGCGCATGATGAAACCTAACGTTTGGTTAAGGGGCCGGCTTCAGCCGGTCCCGAGTGAGCGAAGCGAGCAGCTTGAACCAGTTGTTATGCGTTTACACGCACTAACTCCTGTTTTAGCTTTTTTATCAGTGCCTTTCTACCTTCGTTTTTAGGTAGAGCCTCAATTTTTTCTAGTTCTTTTTCGATATGGGAATTTAACTTTCCACTCAGCATTGGTTTCTCTGCGGACTGACGTCCAGCACGCGAAGCGTGCGACCTACAGCTATTTATTATGCATTGCTTTTTAATAATGCGATTACTTTCACAACTACAGGTGAGAATTCATACCTTGTTGCGTCCATTACAGGGGTTGGTGAATAGACAAGACCTGAATTTAAAAGTCCGTGGAAAGTTAGCTCATCATCAGAGTTTGGGTGTATTTGATAAACCTCTTTCGAGTTCTCTCCGCCCCCCAATAAACATGTATTTATATTGAAATTTCTCAATGAGAAATCTTGCCTCTGAAACTGATATGTCCCTGATAATTCTAGAAATTAAAGCTGTGTTCTTTTCAGTTATTTCTTCAGAAGTTATAGCGTTATCTATAGCGCGTTTCAGAAATTCAATCTTTTCTTCGTCGACTGACTGAAAAACAGCTGAAATGGACTCGCTTATAAGTTTGTATTTTGGGTCTGATAATCCTTCTATTTCTTCGCTATGCTTTCTAAGGATTTCATTTATTTCCAATAAGGCCTGCTCAATTCTTTTTGAGTGTCTTCTTGATGCTAATGATTGAAGCAAAAAAGGGACGAAGGCTGCCAACGGTGTAATAGAACTACCTAACACGGCAACTGTCGTAGCTCCAATCCCCGCGCTTAACCCGCCAGAATATTTTTCTAGATCTGTTGGTTCTTCCATGATTCACCTTTGTGTCAGATTAAGGTGCATAACGTTTGGTTAAGGGGCGGGCTTTAGCCCGTCCCAGCGAACGAAGTGAGCGACTTGAACTTATTGTTAGAGGTCTTGCGCGTGGAGTGAGGTCACACCTGTCACTTTCGAACAGATGATGGGCCATTCGTCGTAAGCCTCTCGGAAATTTCCGGATGCCAAGTGTTGCCGACGTACGCCGGTCGAATGATGTAGGCCCTTCCTGCCTCTGCCGAAAACACGACCGTCAGATCACTTTCGGAGTATCGCGCAGGCCCCACCCACAAGGGAATGTCATTCAACTTTACTACCACGGCATGCACCCCTGGCAGAACCTTGAAGGTCGCAAAATTTCCTCCGCTATACGGCACTGCCTTACCGTCGATTGAGGCGATCATCGTTTTTTCTGAGGTGATGGTTGCGACTGCGCTATCGGGTTGCGCAGGCCTCTCATAGGCCATTGTCGTGCAGCCGCCAATGACAAGGCTCGTCGCGATGACAACAAGTCGTCGAATGGTTGATTTCAAGATTGCTCCTTGAGTAAATCAGAAAGTCTGGCGCCGTCTAACGTTTGGTTAAGGGGCGGGCTTTAGCCCGTCCCAGTGAGCGCAGCGAACGATTTGAACATTTGTTAGGGCGCCGCATGGAGGGTGCGAGAATGTACTGTTAACTCAGTAATTTCTAGTGCGATAAAAACATTCATAAGCTCATAGAAACTTTCTTTTCCGGCAGAGCCGAAATCAACGGAGAATGTACACTTTTCTCTGGTTTTTTGAGGGTAAGTAATAGAGTGAACGTAACCACCTAGGCCGTATTGGTTTTCTGTGTGACTTTCTTCAATATCTATCCACTTTAAAGCCCAGTCAGCTAAAGGCTTGGCGTTTGGGTCAAGGCAAATAGTTTCGAATTCAACACCATTCCATGAAATGGCATTCAAAATACCTGAGAGTTTATTTTTAATTTTGAATTCAATTGGCTTAAATGATAAGTGGCTGTCGTGGTTAAACTCCGTTAGGTTGGGTGGTTCAACTGCTCCGCTCGCCAAGTCAACTCTATAGAGCCGATATGGTAAAGGCTGGTCTTCTCTTCCTCCAATTTCAAGTAGTACTTCTGGGGATGATGGATTGAATTCTTTTTTGTACTCAGCAATCCTTTGGGTGTAACCAGTCAAGTAGTGATCCCTAGCGTGATCTAAGACTAAGTCAATGTTTTGCATGCTGACTGGTTACTCCTATTACCCTAACTATAAATAGACACCAATTGGTGCATAACCTGCCGGACGGGATTGGGGGATAACCTTCCTTGTCATATCGCTGTTCCCTGTCTAGGTTGGTGCTTTCGATGTCAGGATGAGCGATTTGGGAGGTTATCCACCAAGGCCGGAAAGCCTCGATTGGTCGGCCAGACTCATCTGAATGGTGACTGAATTGAGGTTTGTTATATCGGCTTTTACCGCAATCGTCACCGATAAAGTGGCAAAAGGATGGCAGATATTTGAGCGCGCTTGCCCAGGGTGGAAACCGCTTTGCGGTTTTCCACCCTAGGTTGAGTCGGTAGGTTTGACTTCGAGTTTTGGGGTCGGCTATGCCCCCGTTTACGTGTCGCAGAATTGCCGGAAGCGAGTAGAGGAGGCGGGTGTAATAGAGAGAAGACGACGAGTCCAAACCGCCTACCTCTTAGCGCAAATGCTCC
This sequence comes from uncultured Pseudomonas sp., assembly GCA_966210435.1. Lineage (GTDB taxonomy): Bacteria > Pseudomonadota > Gammaproteobacteria > Pseudomonadales > Pseudomonadaceae > Aquipseudomonas. Next base: position 3,307 of record CBIHLF010000053.1, read on the forward strand.
ATCGCCCAAACCGCCGCTTCGACTCGCGAACGCAGGCCAAGTTTGTGCAGCAAATTCTTCACATGAACTTTAACCGTGCCTTCGGTGATGCCGAGTTTGTGGCCGATGACTTTGTTGCTATAGCCGGCGGCGATGGTTTTCAGCACTTGGCGTTCGCGGTCGGTGAGGTCGACGTGCGAGTTGGTGTGGGGTGAGCGCAGGGCCTGGGCGAGGACGCGGGTGAGGGTGGGGCTGACCACCAGGCTGCCTTGCAGGGCGTCGCGGATCGATTGGATCAGCAGTTCCGGTTCCATGTCCTTGAGCAGGTAGCCGTCGGCATCCAGGCGCATGGCGTCGCGGATGTCGTCTTCGGAGTCGGATACGGTGAAGATCAGGATCTTGCCGGCGTAGTGCAGCTCGCGCAGGCGTTTCAGGGTCTGCAGGCCGTTCATGTTCGGCATGTTGTTGTCCAGCAGGATCAGTTCGGGTTGCAGGCGCCCGACCAGTTCGAGGACTTCGCCGCCGTGGCTGGCTTCGCCGACTATCTCGAAGTCGTCTTCCAGTTCGAGCAGCTGGCGCATGCCGCGGCGCATCATTGGGTGATCGTCGACGAGCAGGATGCTGTGGCGGGTTGGGGCATTCATGCGGCGCTACCTTGTTCGTGGCGCCCGAGGAAATCCGGGCGGAATTGCAGGTGGATGCGGGTGCCCCGCGGGGCGCGCGATTCGATGCTGAGCTGGCCGTGCAGGTTGCGGGCGCGCTCTTGCATGATAGTCAGGCCATGGTGCATGCGCGGGTCGAAACCCGGGCTGAAACCGATGCCGTCGTCTTCGACGAGCAGTTCGATCTGTTCGCCGACCTGGCGCAAGTACAGCCAGGCGTGCTCGGCCTGGGCATGGCGGGCACAGTTGGAAAGCGCTTCGCGGGTGATCTGCAGCAGGTGGATCTGTTCGCTGGCCGAGAGCTGGAACGCCAGCCGGTCGATCTGCAGTTCGCAGGCGAAGGCGCCGCGTTGGGAGAATTCTTCCACCGTGTCCTTGAGTTCCTGGTCGAGGCCGCCGTCCTGGATTTGCAGGCGGAAGGTGGTCAGCAATTCGCGCAGTTGTCGGTAGGCGGTGTTCAAGCCGTCGCGCAGTTCGCCGCTGACGCTGTCGAGCATTTCGGGATTTTCTCCGCGGCGGATCAGGGTCTGCAGGCGGCTGACTTGCAGCTTCATATATGACAGCGCTTGGGCCAGCGAGTCGTGCAGTTCGCGGGCGATGATGGTGCGTTCGTCGAGCAGCAACAGGCGATGCTCCTGCTCGCGTTGGCGCTTGAGCGACAGCGCCGTGCCGATCAGGTTGGCCAGGGCCTGGATCAGCGCGGTTTCCCAGGATTCCGGTTTGTGGCCGTCGCGGAAGTAGGCTTTCAGCTCGCCGAGGTCGTTGCCCTGGTTGCTGATGCCGAACACGGCCTGGTCGGGGTTGTTCTTGCGTTCGCAGGTGTCGCAATCGGTGCGTGCGCAGACTTCGCGGGTTTCGCTGCCGTGCAGGGCCAGCAGCTGTTCGGCGGGCGCTTGCAGGTTGTCCTGCAGGCACAGGGTCAGGCGCAGGCCCGGTAGGCGCTGCTGGAAGCGGTTGATCAGTTCGTCGAGGCGTTCGGCGTTGGCTTGGCGGGTGGCCAGGCTGCTACTGCTCTGGTAGAGCAGTTCGAGGGCGGCATTGGTTTGCGCCAGGGTCAGGGTTTTTTGCACCACCCGGCTTTCCAGGGTGCGGTGGGATTCTTCGATGGTTTCGGCCATGGCGTTGAAGCTTTCGGCCATCTGCCCGAGCTCGTCCTCGGAGCGGAATTCGACCCGTGCGCTGTGGTCGCCGTTACGAAAGCGTTCGGCGGCTTTGACCAGTTCCTGCAGCGGCGTGATCACGTTGATCTGCAATTCGTACATGCCCACCAGCAGGATGATTACGGTGATCAACAGCGCCGCGCCCTGGATGCTTTGCTGCCAACCCTGACGGCGCTCGCTCTGTTTCTGCAGCAGCAGGACGAAATGCTCGAGCTGCTCGATAAAGGCTTCGGTGTGTTGCTGAAAGGCCGCCTTGTCGCCGCGATCCAGCGCCGGGCGCAGTTGCTGTTGCCAGAGCTTTTGGATCTCGCGGTAGGTCTTCGACAAGGGGTCGCCCGTGTCGATGCTCACGCGCTGTTGCAGGTTGCCGGTATCCAGGCGCTGCTGCAGATCATCGCCCAGCGCCGCGAGGCTTTTGGCGGACGCGCCGGCTTCGAGTTGCCAGTTGATGCGGTAGGTGGCCATGCGCAGGGAACCCGCGGTGTTGATTGCCGCGGCGTCGTCTTCGCTGAACCAGGCGATCAGCCCGGCGCTCAGCGAGCTGCCGAGGGCCAGCACGGCGATCAGGGTCACCGCGAAGCCGGCTCTGACCGGCAGGGAATTGCGCATCCATCTCAACATCGGCCTGACTACCTCTAAAGAACTCGAACGGCCCGCGGTTGTTCGAACAAGCGCAGCGCTTATTCATATCTATATGTTTTAAAAGGATTTTTATCCTTGCTGCGGTACTACCACCAAGGAGGTATAGGGCCTCAGAGTAGGCCGAAGCGGCACTGTCTTAATTGACCCAAGTCAATTGCCCCAAGCGCTTCGCTACCTAGTGTGCCGCCATGGTTAAGCGATTGAGGCAGTCCGCTATGGCAAGTCTGAAAGCACAACAGGGCCTGGTGCTAGGGATGAGTACCCTGGCGTTCACCATCTGTTTCATGGTCTGGATGATGTTCGCCGTCCTCGGCGTTCCGATCAAGGAATTGCTGCATCTCAACGAAACCCAGTTCGGCCTGATGGCCGCCACACCTGTGCTAACCGGTTCGTTGGTGCGTTTGCCGCTGGGCATGCTCACCGACCGTTTCGGTGGGCGCATCGTATTCTTTCTGCTGATGCTGGTCTGCGTATTGCCGATCTACATGATCAGCATGGCCACCGAGTACTGGCACTTCCTGGTACTGGGCCTGTTCGTCGGCCTGGCTGGCGGCTCTTTCTCGGTCGGTATCGCCTATGTCGCCAAGTGGTTCGAAAAGCAGAACCAGGGGTTCGCCATGGGCATCTTCGGTGCCGGTAACGCCGGCGCCGCGCTGACCAAGTTCGTCGCGCCAGCGATCATCGCGGTGGCCAGTTGGCAGATGGTGCCCAAGGTCTATTCGGCGATCATGTTCATCACCGCCTTGCTGTTCTGGTTCTGCACCTACCAGAACAAGACGCACCAGATACGCAGCAGCGTGTCGCTGGGCGATCAGCTGCGCGCACTCAAGGACCCCAAGGTGCTGCGCTACTGCCAGTACTACTCGATCGTGTTCGGCGGCTATGTAGCCCTGGCCCTGTGGATGACCAAGTACTACGTGCAGGAATACGGCTTCAGCCTGCAGAGCGCGGCGCTGTTGGCCGCCTGCTTCTCCCTGCCGGGCGGCGTACTGCGTGCCATGGGCGGCTGGATGTCGGACAAGTGGGGCGCGCAGAGCGTGACCTGGTGGGTGATGTGGGTGAGCTGGATCTGCCTGTTCCTGCTCTCTTACCCGCAGACCGAACTGACCATCCAGACCGTCAACGGCCCGCAGACGTTCAGCATCGGCCTCAACGCCTGGGCCTTCACCGCGCTGCTGTTCATCGTCGGGGTCGCCTTCGCCTTCGGCAAGGCCTCGGTGTTCAAGTACATCTCCAACGACTACCCGGAAAACATCGGCGCCATCTCCGGCATCGTCGGCCTCGCCGGCGGCCTGGGCGGTTTCATCCTGCCGATCATGTTCGGCGCCCTGGTGGACCTCACCGGCGTGCGCAGCTCGAGTTTCATGCTGATGTACGGCGTGGTCTGGGTCTCCCTGATCTGGATGTACTTCAGCGAAGTTCGCAAAACCCAAGTCATGGGCCCGGCGCCTGTGGCTGCGTATTCCCGTATCTCTGAAGGAGAGTGACCATGTCCATCCTGCAACAGCCTGAAAAAGGCCCGCTGATCCACGATTGGCGCCCCGAGGACCCCACATTCTGGGGCCGCAGCGGCAAGGCGGTCGCAACCCGCAACCTGTGGATTTCGATTCCCGCGTTGCTGCTGGCCTTCGCCGTGTGGATGGTCTGGAGCGCGGTGACCGTGCGCCTGAACAGCATCGGCTTCAGCTTCAGCAACGACCAACTGTTCTGGCTGGCGGCGCTGCCGGGTTTGTCCGGCGCTACGCTGCGGATTTTCTACTCCTTTATGGTGCCGATCTTCGGCGGGCGTAAATGGACCGCGCTGAGCACCGCCTCGCTATTGTTGCCGGCGCTGTGGATGGGCTTTGCTGTGCAGGATCAGAGCACCCCCTACAGCGTGTTCGTGATCATCGCGCTGCTGTGCGGCTTCGGTGGCGGCAACTTCGCCTCGAGCATGGCCAATATCAGCTTCTTCTATCCCAAGTCGCAGCAGGGCACCGCGCTCGGTCTGAATGCCGGTCTGGGTAACCTCGGCGTCTCGGTGATGCAGTTCTGCGTGCCGCTGGTGATTGGTGCCGGCCTGTTCGGCGCGGTCGGCGGGCAAGCCCAGGAACTCGGCGACGGCAGCCAGCTGTGGTTGCAGAACGCCGGTTTCATCTGGGTGCCGTTCATTGCCGCGGTGGCCGTGGTGGCCTGGTTCGGGATGAACGACCTGTCCAGCGCCAAGGCGTCTTTCAAAGAGCAATCGGTGATCTTCACGCGCAAGCACAACTGGTTGATGTGCTGGCTGTATCTGGCCACGTTCGGCTCCTTTATCGGCTTCGCCGCCGGCTTCCCGATGCTGATCAAGACCCAGTTTCCTGGCGTCGATCCGCTCAAGTTCGCCTTCCTTGGCCCCCTGGTCGGCGCCCTGGTGCGCCCGCTCGGCGGCTGGCTGGCGGACAAGATGGGCGGTGCGCGCGTCACCCTGTGGAACTTCGTGGTGATGATCGCGGCAGTGTTCGGCGTACTGGCTTTCATCCCGGTAGCAGGCACTGAGGGCAACTTCTACGGCTTCCTGGCCATGTTCATGCTGCTGTTCGTCACCACTGGCATTGGCAACGGCTCCACCTTCCGCATGATTCCGGTGATCTTCCGCACCCTGCACGAGCGCAGCAGCGCCGGCCAGTCGGCGGCGATCAAGGAGCTGGCGATCAAGAACGCCGGCAAGGAAGCGGCCGCTGTGCTCGGCTTCAGCTCGGCGGTGGCGGCTTACGGCGCCTTCTTCATTCCCAAGTCCTTCGGCACATCGATGGCGCTGACCGGCGGCCCGCAAATGGCTCTGTACGTGTTCATCGTGTTTTACGTGAGCTGCATTTTGGCGACCTGGTGGTGGTACTCGCGCAAGGGCGCGGAAATTCCCTGCTGAGATGGTGCGCGTGGCGGTGCGAGCGGCCCTCATCCGGCGCTTCGCGCCACCTTCTCCCGAGGGAGAAGGGCATAGAGAGGTCGTCGCTACGCGACTCACTAGTTGGTAACGAATCGAATCATTGCGTGTGCGGGGCGTAGATCCCGCGGCAAGCCTTAGAGGAAAAAGAAATGAGTCATCTACTCGACCAACTGCGGTTCTTCAATCGCAAACAAGGTGAGTTCGCCGATGGTCATGGCGAAACCCGCATCGAGTCGCGCGATTGGGAGAACGTCTACCGTTCGCGCTGGCAGTACGACAAGATCGTGCGCTCCACCCACGGGGTGAACTGCACCGGTTCCTGTTCGTGGAAGATCTACGTGAAGAACGGCCTGATCACCTGGGAAACCCAGCAGACCGACTACCCGCGCACCCGCAACGACCTGCCCAACCATGAGCCGCGCGGCTGCCCGCGTGGCGCCAGCTACAGCTGGTACATCTACAGCGCCAACCGCCTGAAGTACCCCAAGGTGCGCAAGCCGCTGCTCAAGCTCTGGCGCGAAGCGCGGGCCACCATGGCGCCGGTGCAGGCCTGGGCGAGCATCGTCGAAGACCCGGTCAAGGCGACCAGCTACAAGAGCAAGCGCGGTATGGGCGGTTTCATCCGTTCCAGCTGGGATGAGGTCAACGAGATCATCGCCGCGGCCAACGTCTACACCGTCAAGCAGTACGGCCCGGATCGTGTGGTCGGCTTCTCGCCGATCCCGGCGATGTCGATGGTCAGCTACGCCGCGGGCAGCCGTTACCTGTCGCTGATCGGCGGCGTGTGCCTGAGCTTCTACGACTGGTACTGCGACTTGCCGCCGTCCTCGCCGCAGGTGTGGGGCGAGCAGACCGACGTGCCGGAGTCGGCCGACTGGTACAACTCCAACTACATCATCGCCTGGGGCTCGAACGTGCCGCAGACGCGTACCCCGGACGCGCACTTCTTTACCGAGGTGCGTTACAAGGGCACCAAGACCGTCTCCATCACCCCGGACTACTCCGAGGTAGCCAAGCTCACCGACCTCTGGCTGAACCCCAAGCAGGGCACCGATGCGGCGCTGGCGCAGGCGTTCAACCACGTCATCTTCAAGGAATTCCACCTCGACAAACCGAGCGCCTACTTCACCGATTACGTGCGCCGCTACACCGACTTCCCGGTGCTGGTGTTGCTCAAGGATCATCAGGGCGCTACACCTGAACTCAACGGCTACCAGCCGGATCGCTTCCTGCGCGCCGCCGACCTCGCCGACAACCTCGGCCAGGAAAACAACCCCGAGTGGAAAACCATCGCCCTCGACAGCGAAACCAATCAGTTGGTCTCGCCGTTGGGTTCGATCGGCTACCGCTGGGGCGAGAAGGGCAAGTGGAACATCGAAGCCCGCGAGGGCGGCGAGGGCCGTGAGGTCAAGCTGCAACTGAGCTTGATCGACGATAAGACCGCGGGTGCTGAAGTCGTAGAAGTGGCCTTCCCGTACTTCGGCGGCCAGACCCACGAGCACTTCCAGCATGTCGCCGGCGAAGCCGTGCAACTGCGCCGTGTGCCGGTGCGTTCGATCACCCTGGCCGACGGCAGCCAAGCCAAGGTCGCCACCGTGTTCGACCTGTCGGCAGCCAACCTGGCGATCGATCGCGGCCTGGGTGGCGGTAACGTCGCCAAGGATTATGACGACGCCAGCGTGCCGGGCACCCCGGCCTGGCAGGAGCAGATCACCGGCGTCAGCCGCGAGAAGGCGATCCAGATCGCCCGCGAGTTCGCCGATAACGCCGACAAGACCAAGGGCCGTTCCATGATCATCGTCGGTGCGGCGATGAACCACTGGTACCACATGGACATGAACTACCGCGGGCTGATCAATATGCTCATGCTTTGCGGTTGCGTCGGCCAAACCGGTGGCGGTTGGGCGCACTACGTCGGCCAGGAAAAACTGCGTCCGCAGTGCGGCTGGCTGCCCCTGGCCTTCGGCCTGGACTGGAGCCGTCCGCCACGGCAGATGAACGGCACCAGCTTCTTCTATGGTCACTCATCCCAATGGCGCCATGAAAAGATGAGCATGCACGAAGTGCTCTCGCCGTTGGCCGACAAGTCGCAGTTCCCCGAGCATGCGCTGGATTACAACATCCGCGCCGAACGCGCCGGCTGGTTGCCGAGCGCGCCGCAGATGAACCGCAACCCGCTGCAGATCACCCGTGACGCCAAGGCGGCCGGCATGTCGCCAGTGGATTACGTGCTCAAGTCGCTGCAGGACGGCACCCTGCGCTTCTCCTGCGAGCAGCCGGACAACCCGACCAACTTCCCGCGCAACATGTTTATCTGGCGTTCCAACCTGCTGGGCAGCTCGGGCAAGGGCCACGAGTACATGCTCAAGTACCTGCTCGGCACCAAGAATGGCGTGATGAACGAAGACCTCGGTCAGCGCGGCGGCTTCAAGCCGGGCGACGTCGAGTGGGTGGACGAAGGCGCGATCGGCAAGCTCGATCTGGTCACCACCCTGGACTTCCGCATGTCCTCGACCTGCGTCTACTCGGACATCGTCTTGCCGACGGCGACCTGGTACGAGAAGGACGACATGAACACCTCGGACATGCACCCCTTTATCCACCCGCTGTCCGCGGCCATCGACCCGGCCTGGGAGTCGCGTTCCGACTGGGAAATCTACAAGGGCATCGCCAAGGCCTTCTCGCAAATGTCGGTTGGCCAACTCGGTGTCGAGCAGGACCTGGTGACCATTCCGATGCAGCACGACAGCGTCGGCGAACTGGCCCAGCCGTTCGGCGGCATCGACTGGAAAACCGCAGGCGAAGCACCGGTGCCGGGCAAGAACTGCCCGAACATGACCGTGGTCGAGCGCGATTACCCGAACATCTACAAGAAGTTCACCTCCCTCGGCCCATTGCTGGACAAGCTGGGCAACGGCGGCAAAGGCATCAACTGGAACACTCAGCATGAGGTGGAATTCCTCGGCGAACTGAACCACAAGGTGCGTGCCGAAGGCGTCAGCCAGGGCCGGCCGCAGATCGAGTCGGCTATCGATGCGGCCGAGGTGATTCTCTCCCTGGCCCCGGAAACCAACGGCCACGTGGCGCTCAAGGCCTGGGCGGCGCTGTCCGAGTTCACCGGGTTGGATCACAGCCACCTGGCGATCAACAAGGCACACGAGGCGATCCGCTTCCGCGATATCCAGGCGCAGCCACGCAAGATCATCTCCAGCCCGACCTGGTCAGGCCTGGAAGACGAACACGTCAGCTACAACGCCGGCTACACCAACGTGCACGAGTACATCCCGTGGCGCACCATCACCGGCCGCCAGCAGTTCTACCAGGATCACCCGTGGATGCAGGCGTTTGGCGAACAGATGATGAGCTACCGGCCGCCGATCAACACCCGCACCATTGACTACGTCAAAGGCAAGCGGCCGAACGGCAACACCGAGATCGTCCTGAACTGGATCACCCCGCACCAGAAATGGGGCATCCACAGCACCTACACCGACAACCTGATCATGCTCACCCTGAGCCGTGGCGGGCCGATCATCTGGCTCTCGGAGACCGACGCCAAGCGTGCCGGCATCGAGGACAACGACTGGGTCGAGTGCTTCAACGCCAACGGCGCCCTGACTGCCCGTGCGGTGGTCAGCCAGCGGGTCAAGGACGGCATGGTGATGATGTACCACGCCCAGGAACGCATCGTGAACGTGCCCGGCAGCGAGACCACCAAGACCCGCGGCGGCCACCACAACTCGGTGACCCGCGTGGTGCTCAAGCCCACCCACATGATCGGCGGCTACGCCCAGCAGGCCTACGGCTTCAACTATTACGGCACGGTCGGTTGCAACCGCGACGAGTTCGTCGTGGTGCGCAAGATGGACAAGGTCGACTGGCTTGACGGCACAGACGACGAAGCTCTGCCACAACCTTTGCCACAAGATATCTGAGGATTGATGCCATGAAGATTCGTTCACAAGTTGGCATGGTGTTGAACCTGGACAAGTGCATCGGTTGCCACACCTGTTCGATCACCTGCAAAAACGTCTGGACCAGCCGCGAAGGCATGGAATACGCCTGGTTCAACAACGTCGAAACCAAGCCGGGCATCGGCTACCCCAAGGAGTGGGAAAACCAGGACAAATGGAAGGGCGGCTGGGTACGCAACAAGGACGGTTCGATCAATCCGAAGATCGGTGGCAAGTTCCGCGTGCTGGCGAATATCTTCGCCAACCCGGACCTGCCGAGTATCGACGACTATTACGAGCCGTTCGATTTCGATTACCAGCACCTGCACACCGCGCCGCTCGGCGAGCATCAGCCGGTGGCCCGGCCGCGCTCGGTGATTTCCGGCAAGCGCATGCAGAAAATCGAGTGGGGCCCGAACTGGGAGGAAATTCTCGGTACCGAGTTCGCCAAACGGCGTAAGGACCAGAACTTCGACAAGATCCAGGCCGACATTTATGGCGAGTATGAAAATACTTTCATGATGTACCTGCCGCGTCTGTGCGAGCACTGCCTCAACCCGGCATGCGCGGCGTCTTGCCCGAGCGGCGCGATCTACAAGCGCGAAGAGGACGGCATCGTTCTCATCGACCAGGAGAAGTGCCGCGGCTGGCGCATGTGTATCAGCGGCTGCCCGTACAAGAAGATCTACTTCAACTGGAAGAGCGGCAAATCCGAGAAGTGCATCTTCTGCTACCCGCGCATCGAGGCCGGCATGCCGACCGTGTGCTCGGAAACCTGCGTCGGGCGCATCCGCTACCTCGGCGTACTGCTATACGACGCCGACCGCATCCATGAAGTGGCCAGCACGCCGAACGAGCAGGACCTCTATCACAAGCAACTGGAAATGTTCCTCGACCCGTTCGACCCGAAAGTCATCGCCCAAGCTTTGGCCGACGGCGTGCCGATGTCGGTGATCGACGCCGCGCAGAAATCCCCGGTGTACAAAATGGCGGTGGACTGGAAGCTGGCGCTGCCGTTGCACCCGGAATACCGCACGCTGCCGATGGTTTGGTACGTGCCACCACTGTCGCCGATCCAGAACGCCGCGACCGCCGGCACCGTCGGCATGAACGGGGTGATCCCGGATGTCGACAGCCTGCGCATTCCGCTGCGTTACCTGGCCAACCTGCTCACCGCTGGCGACGAGAAACCGGTCAAGCTCGCGCTCAAGCGGCTGCTGGCGATGCGTGCCTACAAGCGTGCCGAGCAGGTCGACGGGGTGCAGGACCTGCAAGTGCTGGCCGATGTCGGCCTGAGCGTGGCGCAGGTCGAAGACATGTACCGCTACCTGGCCATCGCCAACTACGAGGACCGTTTCGTGGTGCCAAGCGCCCACCGTGAAGACGCCGCCAGCGACGCCTTCGCCGAGCGTTCCGGCTGTGGCTTCAGCTTCGGCAGCGGCTGCAGCGGCAGTTCCGACACCAACATGTTCGGGGCGAAGAAGGCCAACAAGCGCGACATCCTGAAAACCGTGCAGTTGTGGGAGGACTGAGCATGCAAATTCTCAAGGTGATTTCACTGCTGCTGGATTACCCCACCGAGCAGTTGCTGGAGGGCCGGGCCGAGTTGGCCCTGGCCATCGACGCCTCGCGGGAAATCAGCCCGGCGCAACGCAGCGCGCTGCAGGAGCTGCTGGCGCTGATCTGCGATAACGACCTGATGGATGGCCAGGAACACTACGGCGCGCTGTTCGGCCGGGGTCGTTCGCTGTCGCTGTTGTTGTTCGAACATGTGCATGGCGAGTCCCGCGACCGCGGCCAGGCGATGGTCGACATGATGGCGCAGTACGAAGCCGCCGGTTTTGCCATCGGCATCAAGGAGCTGCCGGACTATATCCCGCTGTATCTGGAGTTCCTCTCCACCCGCGAAGACCTGGAGGCCCGCGAGGGCCTGGCCGATGTCGGTCATCTGCTGGCGCTGTTGGCAACCCGTCTGGACGAGCGCGAAAGCGCTTACGCCAGCTGCTTCCGCGCGCTGTTGCAGATTGCCGGCGTGGAGCCGCAGCAGGCCATGGCGGAGATCCGCGAACAGGTCGCCGCCGAGGTCCGCGACGACTCGCTCGAGGCCCTCGACAAGGTATGGGAGGAGGAGGCCGTCGACTTCCTCCAGGCCGAGCAGCAGGACCGTTGCCCGAGCCAGACAACGATGCCGGGCAAGGCCCGCGAAGAAGTGCCGGTGCCGTTGCACTGGGTGGATTTCAAGCATGAAGGCCCGGCCGCCGCGCCGGTTCAGGAGGTGCGCAATGTCTAACATCAACCTGTTGGCGTTCGGGGTGTATCCCTACATCGCCCTGGCCGTCTGCATCATCGGTAGCTGGGCGCGTTTCGACCTGTCGCAGTACAGCTGGAAGGCCGGATCGAGCCAGATATTAGCTCGCTCGGCGGCCGAGCAACGTTATATGCGCATTGCCAGCAATCTGTTCCACGTCGGCGTGCTGTTCATTCTCGCCGGTCACTTCGTCGGCCTGCTGACCCCGGCATCGATTTATCACTCGCTGATCAGCACGGCCAACAAGCAACTGCTGGCGATGCTGTCCGGCGGATTCTTCGGTGTGCTCTGCCTGATCGGCCTGGTGATGCTGCTCAAGCGTCGCCTCAGCGACCCGCGAGTGCGGGCCAGTTCCAACACCTCGGACATCCTGGTGCTGGTGGTGCTGTTGAGCCAACTGGTGCTGGGCCTGCTGACCATCGTTGCTTCCACCAGCCATATGGATGGTTCGGTAATGGTGATGCTGGCCAACTGGGCGCAGTACACCGTAACCCTGCAACCAGCGGCTGCCGCAGCCGCCATCGCGCCGGTGGGGCTGGTCTACAAGCTGCACGTGTTCCTCGGCCTGAGCCTGTTCGTGCTGTTCCCCTTCACCCGCCTGGTGCACATCGTCAGCGCGCCGGTGTGGTACCTGGGCCGGCGCTACCAGATCGTCCGGCAGAAAGGTGTACGTCCGGTCGCAGCGCGGCCAGCGAAGGCGCGCAAGTTCCAGGAACCGGCTCGTGAAGCACCGGTGCAACCGGCGCCCGCTTTCGCCTTGAAGGCCAAGGATGCCTGAGCACTTGCCCCGGCTGGCGCAAGCGCGCCGGCCGGGGCGCGCGAGGTAGTCGATCAAACAATCAACGAGGTAACGATCATGGGATGTGGATGCGGTGGTGGTAATGCGGGGCAGGGCGGTTGTGGCGATGTCAAAGCGCCGCCCGCCGCAGTGCTCGAAACTGAACTGGCCCATGAACTGGCAGCGCCTGCGGTGGGTGCGGTGGTCGAGCAGCAACCGGCGCCGGGCGCCGAACCGCTGCTGATCGCCAGCAGCGAGCAGGAGTGGCCGCGGATCAGGGTTAACGGCGTGACCATCGCCCCCGAAGCCATGGCCCAGGAGCTGCAATATCACCCGGCGCAAAGCCGCGAGGACGCGTTGTTTCTCGCCGCCCAGGCGCTGGTGATCCGCGAGCTGTTGCAGCAACGCATCAATGAGCTGGGCCTGAGCGTGACGCCCGAACCCGGGCAGAGCGAAGAGGAAGCGGCGACCGCGCTGCTGATCGAGCGGGAAGTAACGCTGCCCGAATGCGATGAGGAAAGTTGCCAGCGCTACTACCAGCACAACAGCGCTCGCTATGCCACTGCGCCCTTGCTGGCGGCGCGGCACATCCTGCTCGAGTGCGCACCGGAAGATGCCGAGGCACGCAGCCTGGCGAAAGAAAAAGCGGAAAGCCTGCTGGCCTTGCTGCAGGAAGATGCCGGGCGTTTCGCCGAGCTGGCGCAAGCCCATTCGGCCTGCCCATCCAAGGCCCAGGCCGGTTCCCTGGGGCAGATCAGCAAGGGCCAGACCGTGCCCGAGTTCGAACGTCAGCTGTTCAAACTGCCGGCAGGGCTGGCCAGCCAACCGATCGAAAGCCGCTACGGCTGGCATGTGGTCAGCATCGACCAACGCCTGGAAGGCAAGGTGCTGCCCTACGAGATAGTCGCCGGCTCGATCCGCGCATTGCTGCAACAGGGCGTATGGCAGAAGGCCGTGGCGCAATACCTGCAAACCCTGATCGGCGCGGCCGATATCGTCGGTATTCAGCTGCAGGCCGCCGATTCGCCGTTGCTGCAATAGCGGCGGTCGCGATTGGGTAGGGTGGATGACACCTTTTTCATCCACCATCGCTATTGCTGGATCGCAGTTCTGTAGCCCGGATGCAATCCGGGGAGCGGTCTGGTCGGCGCACAAATTCCCCGGATTGCATCCGGGCTACGGGAGCGCAGATCCTCCGTGGGAGGGGCTTTAGCCGCGACGATTTTCAGGCGACAGCAGAGGAACGGGCCAGCCCTTAGCCCGAGTGCAATCCGGGAACAATCTTGTCGGCGCGCAATTCCCCCGGATTGCATCCGGGCTACGGCAATGCAGACATCGGAGGAAGGATGGACACACAACTGCAGGATGGCTTCGGCCGCACTATCGATTACCTGCGCATGTCGGTTACCGACAGGTGTGATTTCCGCTGTGTCTATTGCATGGCCGAAGACATGACCTTCCTGCCACGCCAGCAGGTGCTGGGCCTTGAAGAGCTGTATCGGCTGGCGGCGCTGTTCGTCGGCCTGGGCGTGAAGAAGATCCGCCTGACCGGCGGCGAACCCCTGGTACGCAGCGGCATAGTCGAGTTGTGCCAGCGCGTTGCCGCCTTGCCCGGCCTGCGCGAGCTGGTGATGACGAGCAACGGCTCGCAACTGGTAAAGCTGGCCAAGCCGCTGGCCGATGCCGGGGTCAAGCGCCTGAATATCAGCCTCGATAGCCTGGACTCGGGCAAGTTTCGCGGTATCACCCGTACCGGCAGCCTGCGCCAGGTGCTGGACGGCATCGAAGCGGCCCGCGACGCCGGCTTCGAGCGGATCAAACTCAACACCGTGGTGATGAAAGGGCGCAACTTCGATGAAGTGCTGCGCCTGGTCGACTACGCCATCGCGCGGCAACTGGATATCAGCTTTATCGAAGAAATGCCCCTGGGCGATGTCGGCCGTTCGCGCGGCGAGTCCTACTGCTCCAGCGAGGAAGTGCGCAACCTGATTGCCAGCCAATATGAATTGCTCGACAGCGCCGAACACAGCGGCGGCCCGGCCCGTTACATCCGCCTGAAGCAACATGCCGGCACTCGCATCGGTTTTATCTCGCCGAATTCGCACAACTTCTGCGGCACCTGCAACCGCGTGCGCCTGACCGTCGAAGGGCGTTTGCTGCTATGCCTCGGCCACGAGAACTCCATCGACCTGCGCGCCCTGGTGCGCCGCTATCCGCTGGACGACCAACCGATCATCGACGCGGTGCAAAAAGCCCTGCAAGGCAAACCCTGGCGCCACGAATTCAGCCCAGACGGCGAAGTCAAAGTGCTGCGCTTTATGAATGCCAGCGGCGGTTGAGTTGCACGCTGCTTAAGGCGCTGCCCCAAGATTGCGGTGAAACTCCACACGCTGTGTAGCCCGCGCCTCAATACGCCTCAAGCCGCGCGATGTTGCGCACCATGCGTCGAACCTCGCCTTCATGACCGTTGGCCAGGGCAGCGAAGAACGCCTGCTCCGCATCGATGCTCGATTCAGCGGCGCGGTGGCGGTACATGTCGCCGAGGGTCTGGTGGACCTTCAGGGCATGGGCCAGTACCTGATCGACCGTTTTGCAGTCGCCACCGTCGAACAAACCGATAAGCACCTCGGGGTGCGGAAGGTCGGGCAGTTCGCTGTACCAGGTGTCGAGCACATGCAGGTGTTCATTTTCCGAATCCAGATAGCGCTTCAGTCCGCGTTGCATTTTGTGCTCGTGACCGGCGAGGTAGGTCAGCGCCATGCGTACGCGCTCATCGTCGCAATGTTTTGCCAGGTCGTGGTATTGCCCGGCGAGTTGCGCGTGGAAGTCGGCTGCCCAGGTAACGATGTCCCGAACTTGATGAAAGCGCATATGCGTATCCTCCTGCCTGTGTGGTTCAACCCAGGTGCGACGCGGCAGCGGATAACGGCAACCGGCGCGCCCTTGTGTTTCATTGGCGGTCTCCGTACTGATTCATTGTGAACACAGCCTATTGACTGACCATTGACCGCGATCAAACCAATAACAGCAGTGCCGTTGGTCGTTCGCCTGGGGCGGCGACGGAGCTGATTGAACCTTTGTCCTGGCGGCTATGTCCTCATTTCAGGACGTCTCGCTTGTTGAGACTGGGACGGGCGCCATGCTCAGCAGCACCCGTACGGAAAAGCAGCGAATCGTCCCAGCATTGGGTTGTGCTTACCCAGGGTTCGCTGGGCTTTAGCAGACACCTCAACGCGATACTTCGCCCGGCCCTAGGTGCTTCGGGCGGTAAGCCTGATCAACAAGAATAAAGCGGGTTTTGCGCTGTCCGCCCCGAAGGAATCCGGAGCGATCCGGGTAAAGGAGCTACATCATGCGCACATTATCCTTGCCTAAATCCCTGCTCGGCGCCTTGCTGCTGTCCGGCGCTACTGGCGTACATGCAGCCACGCTGTTGGTTACCAGCAAAACCGATACCTACGACGGCCAGTGCAATCAGCAATGTTCGTTACGCGATGCGGTGGCCGTGGCCAACCAGTCCGCGGGCGCGGACATCATTCTGTTGCCAGCCGGCACCTACACGCTTACTCGACTCAATTCCAGGAATGACGAAGGCGACCCCATCGAGGAGGACGACAATCTACTCGGCGACCTGGACGTCAGCGGCGATCTGTTGATCAAGGGCGCCGGCATCGGCAAAAGCATCATCAAGGGCGCGACCGGCGACCTGTTCGCCGTCGAGCACCGATTGATCGAAGTGCAGGCGAGCGCCCACCTGGCCCTGAAACACCTGACCCTGACCGAAGGTCGCTCTGGCTATAACGGCGGCGCAATGGAAAATCATGGCCGCGTGTTGCTGCACGATGTACAGGTGCTGCAGAACATTGCCCGTGGCATCCCGGGTTCAGGGACCGGAAATGGTGGTGGCATTGCCAACTATGGCGAACTGCTGGTGTTGGACTCGCAGTTCGAACATAACAGCGCGCCTCTGGATGATGTTCTGGGCCCGCTGGGGGGCGCCATTTTCAATACCGGCAGCTTGTGGGTACGCGGCAGCCATTTCACCAGGAATACATCTTTCGGCTTTCCACTTAACGGTGCCGGCGCAGCCATCTACAGCAGCGGTAACGCCAAGATAGAAGGCAGCTCCTTTGTCGAGAACCTTTCCTCGGAAGGCGTCGAAGGCGGCGCCATCACCAATGATGAAGGCGGTGTGCTGGCGCTGACCAATAGCACTATGAGTGGCAATAGCCAGGGCGCGTTGAGCAACGGCCGAACAGACCCCAGCTCGAAGGCCACGCTGACCAACGTCACCATTGTTAACAATCTGATCGAGACGGACAGCCCTTATGCGGTGATGAACTGGGGGCAATTACGGATACGTAACAGCCTGATCGCTGGTAATCATCATTATTACGGCGACGAGCCGCTCAATTGCCGCAACTTCGGCGACCACTACAGCTATCAGGCCATTGGCCTGCTGCGTAACGACGAGTCGAGCAATTGCGGCGCCGACCTGTTCGTGCCGCTGGAGCAGACCTTTACCCAGGTGTTGTCACCCACGCTGAGCAGCGATGGCAAGACCTTCTTCCATGCCTTGCTGCCTGGCAGTCCTGCGGTGGATGCCGGCATTGGCAGCTGCGTGAGCAAGGATCAGCGCGGAGTTTCCCGCCCCAAAGACGGCAACGGCGACGGCGTGGCGGTGTGCGACCTGGGGGCTTATGAACTAGCGCCGTAGGCACGATCGGGCGGACCTGGCCAGTTCAGTACTGCTGCCATGGTCCGCCCTGAAAGGAATCCCATTAAGAGCAAGGAGCTGCTTCATGTTTATTCTCAGGCCGGCAGATTTCGTATTTATCGCTGCATTGTTGCTGCCCGCTATCGCTAGCCACGCCGCCGCGTTGCAGGTCACCACCGGGCAGGATGATTACGATGGCCAGTGCGATGCGCATTGTTCCCTGCGCGATGCCATCGCGGTCGCCAACCAGAGTCCCGGCCTCAGCAGCATCCAGCTACCGCCTGGCAATATCGTGCTCAGCCAGCCCTCGGCCGTCGACGAGCAGCAACGCATCAGTGAGGATCAGGACAACCGGATCGGCGATCTGGATGTGCTCGGCGAGTTGCATATCCTCGGTGCGTCCACGGGCCTCAGCCGTATCAGGCGTGCGGCGGGTGACCGCCTGATCGAGGTTGCCTCCAGCGCAGAGCTGACCCTGGAACACCTGACGCTCGAAGGTGGCACCACGCCCTTCGAGGGCGGAGCGGTGAAAAATCAGGGGCATCTGTTGCTGCGCGAGGTACAGGTGCTCAACAACTGGGCTTACGAGCCGCTGATAGCCGACCCGCGCAGCCGTGCATACGGTGGTGCCATCGCCAACTACGGCATGTTGACAGTGCTGGCCTCAACGTTCAGAGCCAATGTGGCGAACATCTATGCCGGCAGCAATCGCAGCCTTGGCGGCGCCATTTACAACGTCGGCAACCTGTTGGTGCGCGACAGCCTGTTTCGCGACAATTCCAGCAGCGCCGAGGGGGCCGTGTTGTACAACATGGGCAGCGCACGCATCGAGCGCAGCTATCTATCCCGCAACTCTGCCTATGGCACATCAGGCGGCGCGATCGTCAACGAAGGCGGCGTGCTCACGCTGAGCAACAGCACCCTGAACGCCAATTGGGGTGGAGTACTGAACAACGGCGTCGGCGCCGATCCCGGCAGGCACTCCAAGGCGGTTCTCAATCACGTCACCATTACCCGTAATCCGCCCAGACCGGCGGGCGGGCTCGCATCGCGCGAAGTGTTGTTGAACTGGAGCGAACTGCTGATCCGCAACAGTCTGGTTGTCGGCAACATTTCCTCGGTCGTCGATACCGGCGCCCTGACCGCGTATGAGGTTGCCAATTGCGCCAACCTCGGCGACAGCTTCACTTACCAGGCGATCGGTCTGCTGCGCAACGACGAGCCAAGCAACTGCCGCGCCGACCTCTATGTAACCCTCAGGCAGACCTTCACTCAGGTGCTGTCGCGTACGCCCACCCAGTACAACACCACCAACTGGACCCACGACCTACTCCCCGGCAGCCCGGCGATCGATGCCGCTATCGGTGATTGCCCCGATCACGATCAACGCGGCGCCCCAAGGCCTTGGGACGGCAATGGCGATGGCGTGGCGGTGTGCGATCTGGGTGCTTATGAATTGATTCCCTAGGGGCGATCGGGCATTGGCAACAATCCCGATGGATTCCTGGTGAACATGCCGCCTGATCGGCCCGGTCGGCGGCTCTTAGCAACCCGCGGGAGTCTTGTAGCCCGCTTTAACGATGGTATCCGGCCCCAGCCGGAAGGAGTCCTCAATGTTTCCATCAATCCTGCCCCGTGTGCTGAGCGGCACTCTGCTGTTGGCTGCCGCCAGCACTTCTCAAGCCGCGGTTCTGCTGGTCACCACCGCCGCGGATAGCTATGACGGCGTCTGCAACGCACATTGTTCGCTACGCGACGCGGTCGCCGTGGCCAATCAGGCGCCCAACGCGGACACCATCCTGCTGCCGGCGGGTAATTTCATCCTCAATCGGCCACCCGTTCTGGACAGCGACGGCGTGCCCGTCGATGACGACGACAACCAGCTCGGCGATCTCGACGTGCTCGGCGAATTGCGCATCAGGGGGCGGGGTACGACCAAGAGCCATATCAAAGGTCAGTTCAACGAGCGGCTGATCGAGGTGCGCCCCGGAGCCCGATTGCTGCTGGAAAAGCTGGTGCTGGAAGATGGCAACACCGCCCATAACGGCGGTGCTCTGGAAAACCATGGTCAGTTGCAACTGAATCAGGTACTGGTCCAGCACAATCAGGCCCAGGCGCATAACCCCGGTGGGGTGCCGCTGCCCGATGAGGAACAAATCAAGCACGGTCATGGCGGCGGCATCGCCAACTATGGCGATCTGAGGGTGCTGGCCTCGCGCTTTCAGGAAAACAACGCCAATGGTTCGCCGATCGGCGACGCCAATGGTGGGCGAGGCGGTGCGTTATTCAATCAAGGCAGCGCACTGTTACGCGATAGCCTGCTGTTGCGCAACTCGACCGCTACCGAGAATCCGTTGGGTATGGCCTTGTACAACCTTGCCGGGAGCCTGACCGTCGAGCGCACCAGCATAGTCTCCAACGGTGGCGGTGAACTCGGCTTCTTTGCGGTACTCAACGACGCTGGCGAACTCATGCTCAGCAACAGCACCCTGAGTGGCAACGTCGCCGGCGGTGTATACAACTTGCCGAATTCGCAGGCAACCCTGAGTAACGTCACACTCACCGCCACCAGTGGCGTTGGCTTGCGAAATGCTGGGGATATGCAACTGCACAACAGCGTCATCGCCGGCAATCTCGACGATACCGGCGAAGCGGCCAATTGCTATAACCAGGGCAGTCTGCAGGCGACTGGCCTACTGACCAATCTCGAGGGGCAGCAGTGGAACAGCTGTAGCGCGGACTATTACGTGCCCCTCGCCGACACCTTCACCCAGGTCCTGCAGTTTCCCCTCAGCAAACAGAACAGCCGGCTCTGGTTCCATGCCTTGCCCCTGGGCAGCCCGGCGATAGACGCCGGTATCGGCGATTGCCTCGCCCGGGATCAACGCGGTGTCACCCGCCCGCAGGACGGTAATGGCGACGGTGTAGCGGTGTGCGACCTGGGCGCTTATGAATTGAAGCCTTAGCGATGTACCCCGCCTGGCTCCGTGGTCAGGGCAGGGCGGGTTTCACCCAACCCGGCGGGAATTATGTTTGTCCGCTCCTAAAACAAGATCCGGATAAAACCGGAAGGAGCTGCACCATGTTTCCGATATCCATGCCCCGCACGCTGGCCGGCGCGTTTCTGCTGTTTGGCACTGCCGCCGTGCAAGCGGCTACGCTGCTGGTGACCACCCCAACGGACAGTTACGACGGCCAATGCAACCTGCACTGCTCGTTACGCGATGCGGTGCAGGTGGCCAACCAGACGGCGGGGCCCAGCACCATCCTGCTGCCTCCCGGCAGCTACGGGCTGACCCGCTCGGCGTTGCTCGACCCACAGGGCGACCCCATCGAAGATCAGGACAACCAGATTGGCGACCTGGATGTGCTCGGCGAGTTGCGAATTCGCGGGCTGAGCGCGAGCAGCAGCCGTATCAAGGGCCTGTATGCACTTCACGACCGCCTGTTCGAGGTGCCGGTCGGCGCCAAACTAACCCTGGAAAATCTGACATTGGAGGACAGCTACAGTGCCTACAACGGCGGCGCGGTGACGAACCGCGGGCAGTTGCAACTGCGCAAGGTCTTGGCGCAACGCAATCAGGCCTCCAGCGGTGGCGCTATCGCCAACTACGGTCAACTGCGGATTGAGGATTCGCGGTTTCAGGAAAACTACGCCTTTGGCGACTTTCTCGCAGGCAGGGGCGGCGCCCTGTTCAACAGCGGCAGCGCATCGGTGCGGGGCAGTAATTTCTATGAAAACCTGGTCGGCGACTTCAGCGAAGAAGGCGAGGGCGCGGGCATCTACAACTCCGGTTATGTGACGGTGGAGAGCAGCACCTTTCACCGCAACTACAACGATGGGCTATCCAGAGGCGGCACCATCACCAACGATGGCGGTACCTTGCTGCTCAGCAACAGCACGCTTAGCCGCAACTGGTCAGCACTAACCAATGGCCATAAAAGCTCCGCTACTAGCTCCAAGGCCACGCTGAGCAATGTCACCATTACCCTAAATCGCGATTTCGCCAATGGTCGGGATGCCGTCGAGAACTGGGGCGAGTTGTTAATACGCAACAGCATCATCGCCGGCAACCAAGATGACAACGGTGAACTAACGAATTGCACTAACTTAGGCGACGACTACAGCTACCAGGCCATTGGCCTGCTGCGTAACGACGAGCAGAGCAACTGCGGCGCCGATCTCTTCGTGCCGATCGAGCAGACCTTCACCCAGGTGTTGTCGCCGACCCTGAGCAAGCCCAGCGAAACCCTTTGGTTCCACACACTGTTGCCGGGAAGCCCGGCCATAGATGCCGGCATCGGCGATTGCAGCGCCTACGACCAGCGCGGCGTACCTCGGCCGCAGGACGGCAATGGCGACGGCGTAGCGGTGTGCGACCTGGGCGCGGTTGAGCTGACCGCTCGATAAGTGGCTTATTTCCGCTGGGGCGGGCGTTGCTCTGGCGAGCCGCGCCGTCCGTCGCTTCGACGAATTCGTGCTGCCGCGGCGACGAATACCATGGAACCTTATTTCGAGGCGCTCAGTCATCCATCCTCAGGATGGCGCCTCGTCGATGCGTACGCCGCCACGCACATAACAACAAGATCAATACGGCACAGGCCGAAAGGAACTCGCCATGCTTCTTCCTGCATTCCCTCGCTTGCTCGGCACGCCGCTGCACAGGGCAGGGCACAAAACCCCGAGCATCGCTTGGCCATCCCGTAGATCCACCAGTGCGATCGTCAGCGGCCTCACCGAGGCCGGGCTGCGGTTATTTGGCTGCCATTTTCTCCAAGACGCGGTCGACAGCGCTCTGCAGATCTGCGGGCAGCGCTGTTCGCGGCGTGCCTGGCGGAAACCCATTCGAGCCGACCTGGTCGTGACGCTCGTATCAACCCCGCGAGGTTCAGAGCAGTAGCCGCGCGGGTTCACAACAACAGGTGAAAGCACACTACTGCCAATCCTGACGATGCAGCGCATGCTGCCAAAGGTATCGACATGTTCCATTCCCGCGTTAAACCCATCCCGCGCATCCTGCTTTGCAGCGTGCTCGGGACACTGCCCATATTGGCCAACGCCAGCGATTTTGCGGTAACCACCACCGCCGATGAATACGACGGCAACTGCGATGCCCATTGCTCGCTACGCGATGCGGTGAGCGCCGCCAATCAGGCGCCGGGCGCCAATCGGATTCTGCTGCAGGCGCAAACCTATGTATTGACCCAAGCCGTGCCGCTCGGCGCCAACGGCGTTGCCCTGGATGAAGACGGCAACCTGAATGGCGATCTCGATGTCGCCGGGGAGCTGACCATTCAAGGCGTGACCGGCAGCACCCACAGCCGCATCAGCGGGCAGACCAACGAACGTCTGATCGAGGTGTTGCCCGGCGCCGTGCTCAACCTCGACCTGCTGGTGATGGATGGCGGTGCCACCAGCTACAACGGCGGCGCGATTGAAAATCACGGGCAGTTGTCGTTACGGCGGATGTTGCTCGAGGACAACCAGGCGATGACCCCGGACGCCGTGGTTCCGGTCGCCGAAGCGGATCGTTATCGCTACGGCCAGGGTGGCGCCATCGCCAACTACGGCAGCCTGGCGATACGCGATCTGTATATCCAGGACAACCTGGCCCAGGGTTCCAGCGGCAGCAACCAGGGCCGCGGTGGCGCCATCTTCAACCAGGGTACGGTCCAGCTGCGTAGCAGTACGGTGCGCCGTAACCGCGTCGCCGATCAGGGTTTGATGGGCGCGGGCGGCGGCCTCTACAACCTTGGCAACGCCGATATCGCCCGCAGCGCCTTCCTGGAAAATTACGGCCTGCGCTATACCGTCGGCGGCGCCATAGCCAACGAAGGCGGCCAGCTGCAGATGGTCAACAGCACCCTTAGCGGTCATATCCGCGGAGGCCTGAGCAACGGCTATCCCGGCAACTCGGCGGGCGCTCTACCGATCGCCAAGTTGATCAATGTGACCATCGCCGGCAATGCCGGCGGGGTTCACAACTGGGGGGATTTGCGTGTTCGCAACAGCCTGTTCGCCGGCAATTTCGACTGGGACACCGGCGCCGCCTTCAACTGCGAAAACCTCGGCGACGCATACCGCTACGAGGCCATCGGCCTGCTGCTCAACGACGAACCGAGCAACTGCACGGCGAACCTGTTCGTGCCCTACGATCAGACATACAGCGTGCTGATGAAGTCGCTTTTTCTCGACGGCGACAACGGCGGGCCGACCAAGACCTACGCCCTGCTGCCGGGCAGCCCGGCGTTGGATGCCGGCATCGGCGACTGTCACGACCATGACCAGCGCGGTTTTCCGCGCCCGGTCGATGGCGATGGTGACGGCGTAGCGATTTGCGACCTCGGCGCGTTCGAACTGGGAACGCCCTGACACGACTGAACAGGCCTACGGATAGGGCGTATTCGGTAGCAGCAACAGCGCGTGGTACTTGCCCTGGGGGTTGCGCGCCAGGGCGAGTATCTCGCCTGCCGCACTGACGCTGACGCCGCCCTCGACCAACCAACCGAGGGCATCGGCAAGCATCAGGTTGATGTCGAGCATGCCCATGGTCGCAGCCCAGACAAAAGCATGCGGGCCATTGACCGTATCGCTTTGCCCAACCACCACGCCGGCGTCGTTGATGCCCTTGGCGTAACTGTTCGCACCGCCGAGCGTGCCGAGATCGCGCATGCCGTTGGCGGTGTTCCAGATAAACGCGTGATTGAAAGCGCCAACCCCGCTGTAGCCGACCACCTGCGCGGAATTGTTCAGCGCCTTGCCATAGCTGTTGGTACCGCCAAGGCTGCCCAACTCCTGCATACCGATGCCGTTGGTCCAGAGAAATGCGCGCACATCGGTGGTGGACAGGCTGAAGCCGGTGACCTGGCCCAGGTCGTTGATATCGGTGGCAAAGCTGCTGCCCAGCTCGTTGAGCGCACCGAGGTTTTTCATGCCGCCGTATTTTGTCCAATAAAACGCCCGGTACTTACCCGAACTGAGCTGGCTGTAGCCGACCACCTGGGAGTACCCGTTGATTTCCCGGGCATGGCTATTGGCGCCGCCCAAACTGCCGAGATCGACCATGCCGCTGGAGTTTGACCAGAAGAATGCCCGATCAGCATCGCCAACCTTGCTGTAGCCGACGATATGGCCGCGATCGTTGATGCCATAGCCGTAGCTGGCAGCGTCGCCGAGCGAACCGATATCGCGCATGCCGCCAGCCGCCGACCAGGTGAATGCGCGCGCCGCCGTGCCGTTGTAGCTATAACCGGTGGCGAGCCCATTGTTGCTGATGGTATGAGGAACGCTGTAAGAGTTGCCGACCAGGCTGCCCAGATCGACGATTTGAAACGATACCGCACACGCCTGCCGAGCAACGCAAACCAGCAGAACGATGCCGAAAGCATGACTGCCACTATGAGATTTACGCATGACACGCAACTCCGAACGAAAGGATGAGAGGCCCATCAATTCAGGGGAGGGCGATTGGGATTAATGCGACGACAGGAGGGATTGAAGACGAACCGATGGTGGTGTCAAGTTGATTCGGGAATGCGCAAATAGTTCGCTGAAAAATATGCGATCCGATTCTCGCAGCCCCTCTATATCGGGCCAGGCAGGGCGTCTGCGAGCCGGCTGCGGTTGCCTCGGTGAGGCATGGAGCGCGGTAATACGTAGGGTGGGTTAGGCGCTAGCCGGGATCAGGAAAGCCCCATCGACTCTCAACGCGCCGTAACCCACCATTGCGGTCTACCGACAAACCGCAATGGTGGGTTACGCGGCGCTCGAATTGCGTGGAGCTCCCCTATAACCAGCCCCTAGCGCCGCTAACCCACCCTTGTATCTCGACTACAGCC
>CBIHLF010000054.1:0-26685 GCA_966210435.1 uncultured Pseudomonas sp.
CTTCGTAGTACTCGTAGCGCTCCTCGAAGGCCTTGCCGGTGAGGTCGTGCAGGTCCGGTACTTCGCTCGGGCTGAACAGGGTCCACTTGCCGTCGTCGAACACGCGCTTCATGAACAGGTCGGGAATCCAGTTCGCGGTGTTCATGTCGTGGGTGCGGCGGCGGTCGTCGCCGGTGTTCTTGCGCAGCTCGATGAACTCTTCGATGTCCATGTGCCAGGTTTCCAGGTAGGCGCAGACTGCGCCCTTGCGCTTGCCGCCCTGGTTAACCGCTACAGCGGTGTCGTTGACCACCTTGAGGAAGGGCACGACGCCCTGGGATTTGCCGTTGGTGCCTTTGATGTAGGCGCCCAGGGCGCGTACCGGGGTCCAGTCGTTGCCCAGGCCGCCGGCGAATTTCGACAGCAGGGCATTGTCGCGGATGGCGTCGTAGATGCCGCCGAGGTCGTCCGGCACTGTGGTCAGGTAGCAGCTGGAGAGCTGCGGGCGCAGGGTGCCGGCGTTGAACAGGGTCGGGGTCGAGGCCATGTAGTCGAAGGACGACAACAGGTTGTAGAACTCGATGGCGCGGTCTTCTTTCTGCTTTTCTTCGATCGCCAGGCCCATGGCCACGCGCATGAAGAACACTTGCGGCAGTTCGAAGCGGATGCCGTCCTTGTGGATGAAGTAACGGTCGTAGAGGGTCTGCAGGCCGAGGTAGGTGAACTGCTGGTCGCGTTCGTGATCGATCGCGCGGCCGAGTTTTTCCAGGTCGAAGGTTTTCAGTACCGGGTTGAGCAGTTCGAACTCGACGCCTTTCTCGATGTAGGCCGGCAGCGCTTTGGCGTACAGCTCGGCCATCTCGTGGTGGGTGGCGCTGGTGGCGACGCCGAGGAAGCCCAGGCCTTCGGCGCGGATGTTGTCCATCAGCAGGCGTGCGGTGACGTAGCTGTAGTTCGGCTCGCGCTCGACCAGGGTGCGCGCGGTCATCACCAGGGCAGTGCTGACATCGCTCTGGGCGACGCCGTCGTAGAGGTTCTTCAGGGTGTCTTTCTGGATCAGCTCGCCGTCGATCTCGGCCAGGCCTTCGCAGGCTTCGCTGATGATGGTGTTGAGACGGCCCATGTCCAGCGGCGCGACGGTGCCGTCGGCGTGGGTGACGCGAATGCTCGGGTGCGGCTCGGCAATATCGACGGCGCCGCGCTTACGCTCCTGGCTGCGCGATTCGCGGTAGATCACGTAGTCGCGGGCGACTTTCTGTTCGCCGGAACGCATCAGGGCCAGTTCGACCTGGTCCTGGATTTCTTCGATATGGATGGTGCCGCCGGAGGGCATGCGACGCTTGAAGGTGGCGGTGACCTGCTCGGTCAGGCGGGCGACGGTGTCATGGATACGCGACGAGGCGGCGGCGGTGCCGCCTTCTACTGCGAGAAAGGCCTTGGTGATGGCGACGGTGATCTTGTCGTCGGTGTACGGCACCACGGTGCCGTTACGTTTGATCACACGCAGTTGGCCTGGCGCGGTGGCGTTCAGGTCCTGGCTGGCATCGGTGGCCTGCGGCGCTTGGGCCTGCGGGTTCTCGCGAGTCGTGTCGGTGTGCATGAAAGTCTCCATATTGTTCAATTCGTTTAGACGCTATGCAGTTTTGATGCTGCGGCGTACCTGCCGTTCATTCCCTTCTACAACGCCATGCGCTCGGCAGGGCCGGGCGCATGGGACTTGCATTCTGGGCAGGGAAGGTATGACTGGCAGATCGTTGAAAAAATTCTTCAATGGCCTGCTATAGCGCCTTCCTGGCTTTAAGTCTGGTGTCGGGACTTTCCCGACACACTATATGTTGTGTCTGTGTTGTGGTTCGCGTGCAGGGCTCTGCACTGTTATCCATTCCCACTATGCGTATTACGTGATGCGGGAGGACGGTCGGTGTTGTTGCTGCGGCTGCAGCCACCGAAGCATTCACCTGCACTGTTTTTATTCTCGGTCTGGACCTTTTAGGTGCAAATGTGCTTGTGTCGTTCTTTAGGCAAAACCCCAACATGTAGGGGTTTTGCGCGATGGGGATACAAGATAGTGCGGTCGTCGGGTGATGGCAAGCTGCGAGAATTTAAAATCCTGTGGATAAATCTGTGGGTTACTTTGGGGTAACTTTCGCTAGCCCGCGTGATAGCTGGGGTTTTCCCCTGACTACCGTTCGTCGTGCTGAGCGAGGTTTTTTTCATTGCGCGGCGGCGAATTCGAAGGCCATCGCATAAACACAAGATGTAGGATTTTTTCTTGATTATTGGCCCGCTCTGTGCCGGTGCGCGGCGGCGCGGCGATTGGCTGCATTCCGCCGCCGCGAGCGGCTGGCGCGTTGCTACAATGCCAGCCGCTTTAGCCTTGGTTGATCTATCTATGGAGGCAGCAGTGGAACAAGAGTCCTGGCACATCCTGATCGTCGAAGACGACCAGCGTCTGGCCGAATTGACCCGCGATTATCTGCAGGGCAACGGCTTGGTCGTCAGCATCGAAGCCGATGGCGCGCGGGCGGCCGCGCGCATTCTGCAGGAGCAGCCGGACCTGGTGATCCTCGATCTGATGCTGCCGGGCGAGGACGGCCTGTCGATCTGCCGCAAGATTCGCGGCCAGTACGACGGCCCGGTGCTGATGCTCACCGCGCGCACCGATGACATGGACCAGGTGCTCGGGCTGGAAATGGGGGCCGACGATTACGTCTGCAAGCCGGTGCGCCCGCGGGTGCTGCTGGCGCGTATCCGCGCCTTGCTGCGGCGGCATGAGGGCAATGCGGACGAGACGGCGAGCGAGCGGCGGCGTTTGCAGTTCGGCCGCCTGATCATCGACAGCGCTATGCGCGAGGCCTGGCTGGGCGAGCAGGCGATCGAGTTGACCAGCGCCGAATTCGACCTGCTCTGGCTGCTGGCCGCCAACGCCGGGCGGATTCTCTCGCGCGAGGAAATCTTCAATGCCTTGCGCGGTATCGAATACGACGGCCAGGACAGGTCCATCGATGTGAGGATTTCGAGGATTCGCCCGAAGATCGGCGACGACCCGGTGCACCCGCGCTTGATCAAGACCGTGCGCAGCAAGGGCTATCTATTCGTTGCCGAGG
Organism: uncultured Pseudomonas sp.; assembly: GCA_966210435.1. Taxonomy (GTDB): domain Bacteria; phylum Pseudomonadota; class Gammaproteobacteria; order Pseudomonadales; family Pseudomonadaceae; genus Aquipseudomonas. Next base: position 3,087 of record CBIHLF010000054.1, read on the forward strand.
CGGCCGAAGCCCTCTCATGAATTCCATCTTTTTACGCATCTACGGCGGCATGCTCAGCGTGCTGGTGCTGGTCGCGCTGCTGGGCGTGGCGACACTGCACCTGGCCAACGAGGTGCGTTCGGAGCAGTACCGCGAGCGTCTGGCGCGCGGCACCTTTCGCCTGATGGCCGATAACCTCAGGCCGATGAGCGAGCTGGAACGGCGCCGTTCGCTGGTGTTGTGGTCGCGCTTGCTGGGCATTCCCCTGAGCATCCAGGCGTTGTCTGATGTCGACCTCGACAGCGTGGCGCGCAACCGCGTGCAGCGCGGCCAGGTGCTGGTGAAGCAGACCGGCCCGCACGCGGCGACCATTTACAGCCTGATCGGCAAGCAACGACAGTTATTGCTCACAGGCGAGGTGCAACAGATCAGTGAGCAATTGGCGCGTGCCACCGTGTACCTGCTGATCGACGAGCTGATTCGCTATCCCGTGGCCGACCAGCCGCGCCACCTTGCCGAGCTCAGCAAGGCCAAGCAATTCGGTTTCGACCTGCGTCTGGTCAGCCTCGAGCAGGCGGAGCTGGACGACGACCAGCGCCGCCGCGTCGACGAAGGGGACACGGTGATGGCGCTGGGCAAGGGCGGCGACAGCATCCACGTGTTCGCCGGCATCGTCGGTACGCCCTGGGTGCTGGAGATCGGCCCGCTGTATCAGATGAATCCCTACCCGCCGCAATTGCTGGTGCTGATCGGCGCGCTCGGCCTGAGCCTGATTGGCCTGATGGTTTATCTGCTGGTGCGCCCGCTGGAGCAGCGTTTGCGCGGTCTGGAGGCGGCCGCGTCGTTGATCGCCAGTGGACGCCTGGATGCCCGCGTGCCGACCCGCGGCAGCGACTCGGTGGGGCGCCTGGCCGCGGCCTTCAATGCCATGGCCGAGCACCTGCAACGATCGTTGAATATCCAGCGTGAGATGGTCCGTGCGGTGTCCCACGAATTGCGCACGCCGGTGGCGCGCCTGCGTTTTGGCCTGGAAATGATCGGCGATGCCGACAACGAGACGGCGCGGCGCAAGTATATGGACGGCATGGACAGCGACATCCAGGACCTCGACAAGCTGGTCGACGAGATGCTGACCTACGCGCGGCTGGAGCAGGGCGCGCCGGCATTGAATTTCCAGCAGGTCGACCTGGCCGCCCTGATCGATCAGGTGATCGGCGAGTTGGCACCGCTGCGCGCCAACGTGCGGGTCGAGCACGGACCCTCGCTGGATGCCCGCGACGGCGGCGGGGCCTGTGTCGAAGCCGAGCCGCGTTACTTGCACCGCGCGGTGCAGAACCTGGTGAGCAATGCCATGCGCCATGCCGAGGGGCGAGTGCGGGTCAGCTATCGGATTGGCCAGCAACGCTGTCGTATCGATGTCGAAGATGACGGGCCGGGCGTACCGGAGGCCTCCTGGGAGCATATCTTCACCCCCTTTCTGCGCCTTGACGACAGTCGCACCCGCGCCTCCGGCGGCCACGGCCTGGGCCTGTCGATCGTGCGGCGAATCATCTATTGGCATGCCGGCCGCGCACAGATCGGCCGCAGCGAAAGCCTCGGCGGCGCCTGCTTCACCCTGATCTGGCCGCGCAAGCAAGCGTAACCCGTCTACGATTCGTAGCCCGTATAAGCGCCAGCGCGATCCGGGAGTCGATCTCATGGGTACCAACGGTGCCTCCTGTTGCAGCCGGTATTTGTCGGAGGGGCGACCCCGCGGCGAATGCGGCTAACAGGGCTGCCCTGGAGAACACGAAGCTCGCTGCGAGGGTTCGGTGACCGACGGGGCATCTCTGCGGAGCTGGGGGCCATTGTTGGGTTACGCGGCGGTCGATGGCGATGTTGCTCCTTGAACCGTGCCAATCGCCGCTAACGCCAACCTACGATGCGGTGGCTCGGGTACGCGCCAGCGCAATCCGGGAATCGGTTTATGGCCATCACCGACGCCGGATTGCAGCCGGGCTGGAACGGCATCCGCCTTTATTCGCCGTGCACTTCGATACGCCGGCCGCTGGTGTGTTCGGCTTTCGGCAGTTCGATGCGCAATACGCCGTTGCGGTAGCTGGCCGAGGACTTTTCGGCGAGCACTGGCAGTGGCAGCGGAATGCTGCGGTGAAAGCTGCCGAAGGCGCACTGGCGCACCCGGTATTGGCCGCTACTGGTTTCCTGTTCGGAGCGCTTTTCGCCGCGCACGATCAGCATGTCGTTGCGCACTTCGATATCGAGCTGGCTCTTGTCCAGGCCGGGTACTTCGAGGCGCACGATGAACTTGTCGTCGTCCTCGAACACGTCGCCGGCCAGCAGCGCCCAATTCGTCGAGGGGAAGTCGGCGGACGCGGGGGCCTGCTCCGGGGCCTTTTCATTGGTCGGGGTAAAGCGGGTCAGGGTGCCGCTGGTGCGCTCGCGCAGTTGGCGCCAGCCTTCGCTGAGCGAGTGCCAGGTATCCTCCAGCCCCTGTTTCAGTTCATTGAGTTTTTCCATAGCGGTGATCTCCGGCTGGAGCGGTCATGCACGCTAAAGCGGCACGACCGCTCAACGGTTCAGGCGACTTTGACTTCGATCCGCCGCGGTTGCGCATGTGGGTGTTTGGGAATCCGCAGGCTGAGCACACCGTCGCGCAGCTGCGCATCGATCTTGCTGCTGTCCAGCTCGCTGCTCAGGCTGAACGCGCGGCGATAGCGCGACAGGCGCACTTCGGCGTAGGCCGCCTCCATGTTCTCCGGGGTGTCCTGGGCGATATCGGCCTCGATCAGCAAGGTGTCGTTGTCGACCCGCAGTTCGAGTTTGTCCTTGGGCACGCCGGGCAGGTCGGCAACCAGCAGGATGCCGTCCTTGCTCTCGTACACATCCACTTGCGGCAGTAGCGCCTGGATATCTTCCTGGCGTTCGTTGCGTTTGGCGACTTGTTGGTCGGTCATGGCAATTTCCTCCTGGGAGCAATCTCATTGAATTGTGATGCGCTTGGGCTGCGCCGATTCCTGGCGCGCCACGCTGATATGCAGCACGCCGTTGCGGTACTGCGCATTGACTTTGTCCGGGTCGATATCCTTGGACAGGTTGACGGTACGCTTGAAGCGCCCGCTGAACCGCTCGTCGGCGTAAATCGATAGGGTGTCCTTGTCGTCTTGCGGCTCGGCGCTGGTGCGCTCTCCACTGATCGACAGCAGGCCTTGGTCAATCTGGATATCGAGGCTGGCCGGATCGACGCCCGGGGCGAATGCATAGACCTCGATGCTGGTCGGCGTGCTGCCAACATTGAGTGCCGGAAAGGCGCCGCTGGTCAGGGCGCGGATACTGCCGGGGCGGCCAAGGCTGGTGAACTCTTGCTGCAATTCGCGCTGCAAGCGCTCGAACTCGGCGAGCAAACCACCGGGGAAGCTGAATAGGGATTCGTACATCGCAAACCTCCTCTGAGATGATCTGGAAGTTGTTTGCGGCGCTCAAGGACGGGCCTTTAAGCGCCGTTGCCAGAAATATGTTGATGGCCAGGCGCGGCTTCAAGGGCGGCTTTAAGAACGTTATCGAATGGGTTATAGCGATGGGGAATAGACGGTGGGCAGGGCCGATTGGAGGGCCTGTAGCCCGGATGAAATCCGGGGCGGTTTAGCAGCAGATATCGTTCCCGGATTGCATCCGGGCTACAAAGGCTTGGCGGGTTGCACCCGCCCTACGATGCCGTGAGCGCGGCTTAGAACGGCGCCGGGCACTCGAAGCGCAGGCGTTCGCCGCTTTGCGGGTGGGTCAGGGCGAGCATGCTGGCGTGCAGGCACAGGCGCGGGTAGGCGGCGAGTGCTTGTTCGTGGGCATATAAACCGTCGCCGAGCAGCGGGTGGCCGATGGAGAGCATATGCACGCGCAATTGGTGCGAGCGGCCGGTGATCGGCGTCAGCTCGACCCGGCAGTAATCGCCGCAGCGCTCGAGGATGCGCCAGTGGGTCAGGGCGTGTTTGCCCAGCTCGTGGTCGACCACATGGCGCGGCTTGGTCGGTGGGTCGTAGCGTAGCGGCAGGTCGATGCTGCCGTTGTCCTGCTCGGGTTGGCCCCAGCACAGCGCGGTGTAGGCTTTCTCGGTTTCGCGGTCGTGGAACTGCCGCGACAGTTCGCGGTGGCTGTCCGGGTCGCGGGCCAGGACGATGATCCCCGAGGTTTCCCAATCCAGGCGATGGACGATGCGCGCTTCCGGGTAGCCGTTTTCCTGCAGGCGGGTGACCAGGCAATCCCTGTTGTCCTCGGCGCGGCCGGGCACCGAGAGCAGCAGGGTGGGCTTGTTGATCACCAGCAGGGCGGCGTCCTGGTGGAGGATTTCGATTTGGCTGAGGGGCATGGGGATTCTTGAGTCGGTCTACGGTTAAGGGTAGGAGCGGCCTTGGCCGCGATTGGGCATCAGCGGAACGATTGGGCGTTAATGCAAGAAGCTCGCGGCCAAGGCCGCTCCTACGGATTTGTGCCCAACAACAAAATGGCGGCCCTCAAGGCCGCCATCTGTTCAGGCTCTGCTGCTAAACACAGCTGTGTTTAGCGATCCGGCAGGGTGATGTTGAGTTCCAGAATGGAACAGCTGCCCTGGTTTTCCAACGCGACCTGGACCTGGTCCGAGTCGATGTTGACGTACTTGCGGATCACTTCGACCAATTCCTGCTGCAGGGCCGGCAGGTAGTCCGGCTGGCTGCGCTGGCCGCGCTCGTGGGCGACGATGATCTGCAGACGCTCTTTCGCAATGGACGCAGTGGTTTCTTTCTTGCGTTCGCGAAAGAAGTCAAAAATATTCATTCACGACCTCCAAACAGGCGTTGCATGAGTCCTTTCTTCTGTACGTCGAGGAAGCGGTGCGCCACTTCCTTGCCGAGCAGACGGTCGACGGCATCGCTGTACGCCTGCCCTGCGTCGCTCTGGTCGTCGAGGATCACCGGCACGCCCTGGTTCGAGGCTTTGAGCACGGCTTGCGATTCCGGGATGACGCCGAGCAGGCGGATGGCGAGGATTTCTTCGACATCTTCCACGCCGAGCATTTCGCCGCGGGTCACGCGCTCGGGGTTGTAGCGGGTCAGCAGCAGGTGTTCCTTGATCGGCTCTTCGCCTTTCACCGCGCGGCGCGATTTGCTCGCCAGCAGGCCGAGCATGCGGTCGGAGTCGCGTACCGAGGAAACTTCCGGGTTGGTCACGACTATCGCCTCATCGGCGAAGTACATGGCCAGGTGGGCGCCTTTCTCGATACCGGCCGGCGAGTCGCAGACCACGTATTCGAAATCCCCACGCAGTTCCTCGATGACCTTTTCCACGCCTTCTTCGGTCAGCGCGTCTTTGTCGCGGGTTTGGCTGGCGGCCAGTACGTAGAGGTTTTCCAGGCGCTTGTCTTTGATCAGCGCCTGCTTCAGCGTGGCTTCGCCGTTGACCACGTTGACGAAGTCGTACACCACGCGGCGTTCGCAGCCCATGATCAGGTCGAGGTTACGCAGGCCGACGTCGAAGTCGACGATGACTGTCTTGTGGCCGCGCAGGGCGAGACCGGTACCGATGGCGGCGCTGGTGGTGGTTTTACCGACGCCACCCTTGCCGGAAGTGACTACGAGGATCTTGGCCAAGGTGGTTCACCCTAAAAATATGAAAAATAACGCGGGAATTCGCAGCCGGTGGAGGCTCTGAGGGCCTGTTTTTTGTGTCCCTGAAAGTGGCGGCAGTATCCGTTAAAGGCGGGTGATGTTCAACACATCACCCGACAGGTTGACATGCACCGACTGCCCCCACAGCGGGTCGCGGCGCAGGTCTTCGGCGGTCTTGTAGTGCCCGGCGATCGACAATAATTCGGCGCCCATTTGTTGGCAGAAAATCCGCGCCGAGCCGTTGCCTTTGATGCCGGCCAGTGCCCGGCCGCGCATCGGCGCGTAAACATGGATATTGCCGTCGGCGAGAAGTTCCGCGCCGGCACTGACCGGCGCCAGGACGATCAGGTCGCAGGCCTGGGCGTAGATCTGCTGGCCGCCACGCACCGGGCTGGTGATCACCTTGCTCGGCCGCAGTTCGGGCTCGGGCGGCTTTTCCGGTTTTTTCGTGGCGCCTTGGTTCGGGTCGAGCGGACGTTCGCGTGCGCCCGAGGGCGGCAATACCGGCAAGTCGAGGGCGCTGGCGGCGGCGATGTCGTCTTCGCGGTTGGCGCGTACCGCCAGGGTGCGCAGGCCATGGCTGCGGCACACGGTCATCAGTGCGGCGAGGTCGAGGACACCTTCGCCTTCCGGCAGCTTGTCCAGGGCCAGCACCAGCGGAGTGTTGCTGAAGAAGTTCGGCGCCTGGGCGACTTTCGCGGCCAGTTGCTGGTCGAGGCGCGCGAGGTCGTTATGCGCCAGCTCCATCACGGTGATGGCGAGCATGCTGCCTTTTAGCTGGAATACGGGATCTTGGTCGAGTAGGTCGGCTTGGCTCATGGTTTGTCTGGGGCGGCCTTGGCGGCTGATTAAAATAACTCGGACTTATAGCGAGAACGCCGCCCGCCCGCAAGTTGACGCGGCCCAAGCGAGACGGCGGCGAAGTCCTGATAGAATGCCGGGTTTTATGTTTGCTGCCCGGAATCGTTGATGAATCGTCCCGAATTTAAAGCCGCCTTCCTGCACCCGCGTTATTGGCCGTTATGGCTGGGTATGGGCCTGTTATGGCTGCTGGCGCAATTGCCTTATCCGCTGTTGATGCGCATGGGGCGTGGGCTCGGTGCGGTGATGTTCCGCCTGGCCGGTTCGCGGCGCAAGATCGCCGCGCGCAATCTCGAACTGTGCTTCCCGGAGCTGGCGGCGAGCGAGCGCGAGCGGTTGCTGCGGGAGAATTTCGCCTCCACCGGGATGACCTTCTTCGAGATGGCGATCAGTTGGTGGTGGCCGGCCGCGCGTTTGCGCAAGCTGGGGCGGATCGACGGGCTCGAACACATCCGCCAGGCCGAGGCCGATGGCCAGGGCGTGCTGCTGATGGCCATGCACTTCACCACCCTGGAAATGGGCGGCGGCTTGCTCGGCATGCAGCAGGACATGTACGGCATGTATCGCCCGCATAAGAATCCGCTGTTCGACTATATCCAGCGCCGTGGCCGCGAACAGCGCCTGCTGGGTGTGGTCGAGCGCGACGATGTGCGCGGCATGCTCAAACTGCTGCGTGCCGGCGGGGTGATCTGGTATGCGCCGGACCAGGACTATGGCGCCCAGCGCAGCGTTTTCGTGCCGCTGTTCGGGATTCCCGCGGCGACCGTGACCGCCACCAGTAAATTCGCCCGTCTGGGCAAGGCGCGGGTGATTCCCTTTACCCAGGAACGCTTGGCCGATGGTTCGGGCTACCGCCTGACCGTGCATCCGCCCCTCGCGGATTTTCCTGGGGAGAGCGAGGAGGCCGACTGCCTGCGCGTCAATCAATGGATCGAGCGCGCCATCCGCCAGCATCCCGAGCAGTACCTCTGGGCTCACCGGCGTTTCAAGACGCGTCCGCCGGGCGAGGCCAAGCTCTATAAAAAGCGGCGCGGTTAGCCCGCTGTTGAAATCGTCCGGGTGGCCGATAAGCCGGTTGGGGATGGCGCCTGCGGGTGCCTCGCTTCGCGGATTGGCGGCAAGCCCGCCGGGCCGGGCGCTGATGGCGCAGCGGCCTCTATACTCCCTGTATCAGTGTGGAACCGTTTATGAGTGAAATTGCTTCCCCACAGCCAGCGGTCACCGGTCTTATCCTTTCCGGCGGCGGTGCGCGGGCGGCCTATCAGGTGGGTGTGTTGGCGGCGATCGCCGATCTGCTGCCGGATGCCGCACAAAACCCGTTTCCGGTAATCGTCGGTACCTCGGCCGGCGCGATCAATGCGGTGGGCCTTGCCTGTGGTGCGATGCATTTCAGCGAATCGATCCATCGGCTGACCCGGGTCTGGCAGAATTTCCATACTCATCAGGTATATCGCAGCGATTGGCCCGGCGTGCTGCGTCAGGCCAGTCGCTTTATCGGCCATAGCCTGCTGGGCCTGGGCGGCGAGGTGCCGGTGGCGTTGCTGGATAGCCGGCCGTTGCGCGAACTGTTGTCGCGCGAGCTGGATATGTCGGGGATCGCCGCGGCGGTGCGCCATCGGCAGTTACGGGCGGTGGCGGTGACCGCCTTCGGCTACGAGTCGGGCCAGGCGGTGACCTTCTATCAGGGCCGGGCGACCATCGACCCCTGGTTCCGCCATCGCCGGGTCGGCGTGCCGACGCGCCTGTCGGTCGATCATCTATTGGCCAGCGCCTCGATTCCGTTGATCTTTCCGCCGGTGAAAATCAACCGCGAATACTTCGGCGACGGCGCCACGCGCCAGTCCGCGCCGATCAGCCCGGCGTTGCACCTGGGCGCCACGCGGGTGCTGGTGGTCGGGGTCAGCGGCAACCCGCAGGGCGATCAGGCCAATACGTTGCAGGTGCGGGCGCAGTCGGGCAAGCCGCCGAGCCTGGCGCAGATCAGCGGGCACATGCTCAACAGCACCTTTATCGACAGCTTGGAAGGCGATATCGAATTGCTCGAACGCCTCAATCGCATGAGCCGCCTGATTCCCCAGGAGCTGCACCCGCGGGGGCTGGGCCTGACGCCAGTGGAGGTGCTGGTGGTGTCGCCGAGCCAGCCGCTGGAGGATATCGCCGCGCGCCATCGCAGCGAGCTGCCGATCGCGCTGCGCATGTTCCTGCGCGGGCCGGGTGCGACCAAGGTTAGCGGCGCTGGGGTATTGAGTTATCTGCTGTTCGAGGCGGGCTACTGCAACGAGCTGATCGAGCTGGGCTATCAGGACGCCATGGCGAAAAAAGCCGAGTTGATCGATTTTCTCGGTCTGGCCCATGCGCCGCTGGCTCAACCCGTCGCGCAGCCGGCATAGCGCAACCAAGCCCATGCCTAAGGTGGCCCGGTAGCCCGGATGCAATCCGGGGAGCGGTCGGTCAGGCGCAGAATTTCTCCCGGATTTCATCCGGGCTACGAAGATAGGGGCTTAGCCGCGATTGGCGGTGGGGCAATTCGTAGCCGAATTGCGCCAAGGCTTATCCAGGCTGTGCGTCATCTATAAATAGCTCCTGCCTATCAAATTGATGTGCCTCTTGCGCCGATAAAACCCTGCGCGTGACCCCCGAAGAAATTGCCCGGCCTGCGCGCCGTAATGGCGAACTGCGTTTAAACTGCGCCTTCCCGACGCTTTCTGTCGCATTTCCGTAAGCGCCGGTTTTCCTGGGGTTGGCGTTATAAGAAGTTGTCGCATGCCGGCAATGCCAGCCCCGAATCAATCCCTACAATCTTTCTCATCGCCTGCTGCTCAGAGCAGGTGTGCCTCGTCAGGAGAGTTCCGATGTCCGTTCAGCACGACCCGGTGAATCGTCACCCGGTGCAACGCGCCGATTTCGATCAAGTGATGGTTCCCAACTATGCACCCGCTGCGTTTATTCCCGTGCGTGGTGCCGGTTCGCGAGTCTGGGATCAGAGCGGTCGTGAGCTGATCGACTTTGCCGGCGGCATTGCGGTCAATGTGCTCGGCCATTGCCACCCCGCGCTGGTCGGCGCCCTGACCGAGCAAGCCAACACCCTGTGGCACGTGTCCAACGTGTTTACCAACGAGCCGGCCCTGCGCCTGGCCAAAAAACTGATCGACGCCACCTTTGCCGAGCGGGTGTTCTTCTGCAACTCCGGCGCCGAAGCCAACGAGGCCGCGTTCAAGCTGGCCCGTCGCGTGGCGTTCGATAAATTCGGCGAAGAAAAATTCGAAATTATCGCCGCGACCAACAGCTTCCACGGCCGCACCCTGTTCACCGTCAGTGTCGGCGGCCAGCCGAAGTACTCCGATGGTTTCGGGCCGAAGATCCAGGGCATCAGCCATGTGCCTTATAACGACCTGGAAGCGCTGAAGGCGGCGGTGTCCGATAAGACCTGCGCCATCGTGCTGGAGCCGATCCAGGGTGAAGGCGGCGTGTTGCCGGCCGATCTGGCTTATCTGCAGGGCGCCCGCGAGCTGTGCGACAAGCACAACGCGTTGCTGGTGTTCGACGAAGTGCAAACCGGCATGGGCCGTAGCGGTTCGCTGTTCGCTTACCAGCACTACGGCGTGACCCCGGACGTGTTGTCCAGCGCCAAGAGCCTGGGCGGCGGTTTCCCGATCGGCGCCATGCTGACCACCACCGAGCTGGCCAAGCACTTGCCCGTCGGCACCCACGGCACCACCTATGGCGGCAACCCGCTGGCCTGCGCGGTGGGCGAGGCGGTGATCGACACCATCAATACCCCGGCGGTGCTTGAAGGTGTGAAAGCCAAACACCAGCAGTTCAGGAGCACCCTCGAACGCATCGGCGAGCAATACGGCGTATTCAGCCAGGTGCGCGGTCTCGGTCTGCTGATCGGCGCGGTGCTCTCCGATGCCTGGAAGGGCAAGGCCAAGGCGATTCTCGACGCCGCCGCGGTCGAAGGGGTGATGGTTCTGCAAGCCAGCCCGGACGTGGTGCGTTTCGCCCCGAGCCTGGTGGTCGAGGATGCCGATATCGAAGAAGGCCTGGCGCGTTTCGAGCGTGCGGTGGCCAAGCTGAGCCAAGCTTGAGTCGACGCCCCGGGTAGCCGTTGACGGCGCTCGGGGCGCGCTTGCCCGGCCCAGGGATGGGGCGGGCGAACTGCAGGGATGACTGTCTCCGTGTGTGCTGCGGCCTTTGGCCGCGGTTTTCTCTGAGCGGCTCGTGCGAGCTGCTTGGAGCTTTTATTAGAAGGAGTGACACCATGCTGGTGATGCGCCCCGCGCAAATGGCCGACCTCGCTGAAGTGCAGCGCCTGGCCGCGGATAGCCCGGTTGGTGTGACTTCACTGCCGGACGACGCCGAGCGCCTGAGCGAGAAGATCGCGGCCTCGGAAGCCTCGTTTTCCGCGGAAGTCAGTTTCAATGGCGAAGAGAGCTACTTCTTCGTTCTCGAGGATAGCGACAGCGAGCGTCTGGTCGGCTGCTCCGCGATCGTCGCCTCGGCCGGCTATTCCGAGCCGTTCTACAGCTTTCGCAACGAGACCTTCGTGCACAACTCGCGCGAGTTGAAGATCCACAACAAGATCCATGTGCTTTCGTTGTGCCACGACCTCACCGGCAACAGCCTGCTGACCAGCTTCTATATCGAGCGGCCGCTGGTCGAAACCGAGTACGCCGAGCTGAACTCCCGCGCACGTCTGCTGTTCGTTGCCGCGCACCCGGAGCGTTTCGCCGATGCGATGGTGGTGGAAATCGTCGGCCACAGCGACGAGTCCGGCGATTCGCCGTTCTGGGATGCGGTGGGGCGCAACTTCTTCGACATGAGCTACACCGACGCCGAGCGCCTGTCCGGGCTGAAGAGCCGGACCTTCCTCGCCGAGCTGATGCCGCATTACCCGATCTACGTGCCGCTGCTGCCGGATGAGGCGCAGGAGGCCATGGGCCAGGTTCACCCGCGGGCGCAGATCACCTTCGATATCCTGATGCGCGAAGGCTTCGAGACCGACAACTACATCGATATTTTCGATGGCGGTCCGACCCTGCACGCGCGCACCTCGGGCATTCGCTCGATTGCCCAGAGCCGCGTGGTGCCGGTGCGCTTCGGCGAGCCGGGCAAAGGCGGGCGCCCCTATCTGGTGAGCAATGGCCTGCTGCAGGATTTCCGTGCGGTGGTCGCCGAGCTCGACTGGGTGCCGGGTAAGCCGGTCACCCTCAGCCTGGAGGCCGCCGAAGCCCTGGGCGTCGGCGAAGGCTCCAGCGTGCGCTTGGTGGCGGTATGAGTCGCGACGATAAGCGGCAAGCCATAAGCGGCAAGCCCCTGTGCATTTCAACTTGTAGCTTGCTGCCTGTCCCTTGCAGCTGTCTGGAGGACCTATGATCGTTCGCCCCGTCCGCAGTGCCGATCTTCCGGCTTTGATCGACCTGGCGCGTAGTACCGGCGCGGGCCTGACCACTTTGCCGGCCAACGAGGAGCGCCTGGCGCACCGGGTCGGCTGGGCGGAGAAGACCTTCCGTGGCGAGGCCGAGCGCGCCGATGCCGATTATCTGTTCGTGCTGGAGAACGACGCTGGCGAGGTCGTGGGTATTTCCGCGGTGGCCGGCGCGGTCGGCCTGCGTGAGCCCTGGTACAACTACCGGGTCGGGTTGACCGTCAGCGCCTCCCAGGAACTCAATATCCACCGGCAGATACCCACGCTGTTTCTGGCCAACGACCTGACCGGCAACTCCGAGCTGTGCTCGCTGTTTCTGCGTGCCGATCACCGCAGCGGGCTCAATGGTCGTTTGCTGTCGAAGGCGCGCTTCCTGTTCATCGCCGAGTTCCGTGAGTTGTTCGGCGACAAGGTGATCGCCGAGATGCGCGGCATGTCCGACGAACAGGGCCGCTCGCCGTTCTGGGAAAGTCTGGGCCGGCACTTCTTCAAGATGGAGTTCTCCCAGGCCGATTACCTCACCGGTGTGGGCAACAAGGCCTTCATCGCCGAATTGATGCCGAAGTTTCCGCTGTACACCTGCTTCCTCTCCGAGGACGCGCGCAACATCATCGGTCGCGTGCACCCGGACACCGAGCCGGCGCTGACCATGCTCAAGGGCGAAGGCTTCAGTTACCAGGGCTATGTGGACATTTTCGACGCAGGCCCGGCGATCGAGGCGGAAACGGCCAAGGTCCGGGCGATCCGCGACAGCCAGAGCCTGGTTTTGGCCGTGGGCACACCGGGCGACGACGCCGCCGCATTCCTGATCCATAACCGCAAGCGCGAGGATTGCCGTATCACCGTCGGTTCCGCGCGCCTGGCCGCCGGCACCCTGGTGGTCGACCCGCTGACCGCCAAGCGCCTGCAACTGGCGGCGGGCGATCAGGTGCGTGCGGTGCCGTTGTCCGCACGCGGCTGATCATGCTTGCGGCCCTTGCGGCCGGGGCATAACCGAATCGGGCAGCCGGCGTTGCGCCGGCTGCAGAATTTGCTGGGAGTGATAAAACAACATGAGCACTCATTACATCGCCGGTAGCTGGCAAGCCGGCCAGGGCCAGGCCCTGGAGTCCTTGAACCCGGTCAGCCAGGAACCGATCTGGAGCGGCCATGGCGCCGATGCCAGCCAAGTCGAGGCTGCCGTGCAGGCCGCTCGCGACGCGTTTCCGGCCTGGGCCTCGCGCTCCCTGGATCAGCGCATTGCCGTATTGGAGCAGTTCGCCGCGGCTTTGAAAGGTCATGCCGATGAGCTGGCCCATGCGATTGGCGAAGAAACCGGCAAACCGCTGTGGGAGTCGGCCACCGAAGTGACCAGCATGGCCAACAAGGTTGCCATCTCGATCCAAAGCTACCGCGAACGTACCGGCGAGAAGAGCGGCCCGCTGGGCGACGCCACCGCCGTGCTGCGGCACAAACCGCATGGCGTGGTGGCGGTGTTCGGCCCCTACAACTTCCCCGGCCACCTGCCCAATGGCCATATAGTGCCAGCGCTGCTGGCAGGCAATACCGTGGTGTTCAAACCCAGCGAGCTGACCCCGAAAGTCGCCGAGCTGACGCTCAGGTGCTGGATCGAAGCCGGTTTGCCGGCGGGCGTGCTCAATCTGGTGCAGGGCGCGCGGGAAACCGGCGTGGCCCTGGCGGCCAACGCGGGTATCGACGGTCTGTTCTTCACTGGTTCCAGCGGCACCGGCAACCTGCTGCACAGCCAGTTCGCCGGGCGTCCGGACAAGATCCTCGCCCTGGAAATGGGCGGCAACAACCCGCTGATCGTCGAGCAGGTATCCGATCTGGATGCGGCGGTTTACACCGTTATCCAGTCGGCGTTCATTTCCGCCGGCCAGCGCTGCACCTGCGCGCGCCGTCTGCTGGTGCCCCAGGGCGCCTGGGGCGACAGCCTGCTGGAGCGCCTGGTGAATGTCGCCGCGAGCATCAAGGTCGGCGCCTTCGACGAAACCCCCGCGCCCTTCATGGGTTCGGTGATTTCCCTGGAAGCGGCCAGGCACCTGATGAAGGCCCAGGAGCGTCTGCTCGACAAGGGCGCCACTCCGTTACTGGAAATGACCCAGCCGCTGGCGAGTGCCGCCTTGCTGACGCCCGGCATCATCGATGTCAGCGGGTTGAGCGAGCGGGTCGACGAGGAGTTCTTCGGGCCCCTGTTGCAGGTTATCCGCTATGCCGATTTCGACGCCGCCATCGCCGAGGCCAACAACACCCAGTTCGGTCTGGCTGCGGGTTTGCTGTCCGACTCCAAGGCGCGCTACGAAGAATTCTGGCTGCGCAGCCGCGCCGGTATCGTCAACTGGAACAAGCAGTTGACCGGCGCCGCCAGCACTGCGCCATTCGGCGGTATCGGCGCCTCGGGCAACCATCGCGCCAGTGCTTATTACGCGGCCGATTACTGCGCCTATCCGGTCGCCTCGTTGGAATGCGAAAGCCTGAGCCTGCCCGCCACTCTGACCCCGGGAGTAAGTCTGTGAACGGTCAATCTGTGAACAATGCGTTTGAGATGAACTTCGACGGTCTGGTCGGGCCGACGCACAACTATGGTGGCCTGTCCTACGGCAACGTCGCCTCGCAGAGCAATAGTCAGGCGGTGTCCAGCCCGAAGGAGGCCGCCAAGCAGGGCCTGGAAAAGATGAAGGCGCTGATGGATATGGGCTTCAAGCAGGGCGTACTGGCCCCGCAGGAGCGCCCTGACGTCGCCGCGCTGCGCAGCATCGGCTTCAGCGGTACTGACGCCCAGGTGATCGAGAAGGCCGCGAAAGAAGCCATGCCGCTGCTGGTCGCCAGTTGCTCGGCATCGAGCATGTGGACGGCCAATGCCTGTACCGTCAGCCCTAGCGCCGACACCGCCGATGGGCGCGTGCATTTCACCGCGGCCAACCTCAATTGCAAGTTCCACCGCAGCATCGAGCACCCGACCACCAGTCGTGTGCTCGGCGCCATGTTCGCCAGCGAGAAGCACTTCGCCCACCACGCCGCACTGCCCGCGGTCGGCCAGTTCGGCGATGAGGGCGCGGCCAACCACACGCGCTTCTGCAAAGGTTACGGCGATGCCGGGGTGGAGTTCTTCGTCTTCGGTCGCAGTGCGTTCGACAGTCGCTTTCCCGAGCCGCAGCGCTATCCGGCGCGGCAAACCCTGGAAGCTTCGCAGGCCGTGGTGCGTTTGCATGGCCTGAGCGATGAGGGCGTGGTCTATGCCCAGCAGAACCCGGCGGTAATCGATCAGGGCGTGTTCCACAACGATGTGATCGCGGTGGGCAATGGCGAGGTGCTGTTCTATCACCAGGACGCCTTTCTCGATACCGATAAGGTGCTCGCCGAGCTGAGCGCTAAGTTGGCGCGTCGCGGCGGTCACTTCAAGGCGGTGTGCGTGCCACGCGAGGCGGTGACGGTCGAGGATGCGGTCAAATCCTACCTGTTCAATAGCCAGCTGCTCAGCCGCGCTGACGGCGGCATGCTGTTGATCGTGCCGGAGGAATGCCGAAATAACGCCAATGTCTGGAATTACTTGCAACGTCTGACCGCCGAAAACGGTCCTATCAAGCAAGTGAAAGTCTTCGACCTCAAGCAGAGCATGCAAAACGGTGGTGGTCCGGCCTGTTTGCGCTTGCGTGTGGCGCTCAAGGAGCACGAGCTGGAAGCGGTCAACCCCGGAGTGATCATGACGCCGAGTCTGTATGACACCCTGAATGTCTGGGTCGACAAGCATTACCGTGATCGCCTCAGCGAAAACGACCTGGCCGATCCTCAGTTGCTAACCGAATGCCGCACGGCATTGGATGAATTGACGCAGATCCTTAAACTAGGCGCGGTTTATCCTTTTCAATTAGCCTAAGCGGCAAGGTCGTAGGGTGGATGTCGCCTTCCACCATTTTTTCGCCATGTTGGATCGATAAAGCGCGATCCACCCTACGTCCAGATTTGTGGAGATTTCATGAGCGACGCCCTGCAGTTAGTTCTCGAAGATGAAGATGGCACCCAGTTGGAAACCTCCTGCACCCGCTTTGCCGTGATCTGGCAGGGCAAGGAAGTGTGGTTCCAACAGGTCGGCAACAATCAGCTGATGATCGGTGTGGATGTGGAGGAGGGCGATAGCGAGTACGCCAACCTGCTGCTGCGTCCGCTGGCCACCAATCTGGTCAGCTTGGAGTTGGAAATGGAGCCGGCCGAAGCCGGCGACGACGAACACATCCACGGCCCAGACTGCAACCACGATTGAGGTAGCCCCTATGCTCGCTCTCGGAAAACTGCTCGAACTGACCCTGGCCGGCTATGAGCCGGCAGCGAAGATCCAGCTGACCTCCGAGGGCGCGCGATTGCGTTGGCTGGCCGAAGGCGCGCTGGAAATCACCCCGCCCGAAGGCCTCGACAACGGCCTCGATCTGCTGCTGTCCGCGGGTATTCATGGCAATGAAACCGCGCCAATCGAGTTGCTCGATCGGCTGCTGCGTGGCATTGCCCGTAACGAACTGAAGCCGCGTGCGCGGGTGCTGTTCCTATTCGGCAACCCCGACGCGATGCGCCGTGGCGAGCGCTATATCGAGCAGGACATCAATCGTCTGTTCAATGGCCGGCATGAGCAATACAGCGGGGCCGAGGCGATACGCGCCTGTGATCTCGAACACCTGGCGGCGACCTTCTTCAGCAAGCCGGGACGTACCCGTCTGCACTACGATCTGCACACCGCCATTCGCGGTTCGAAAATCCAGCAATTCGCCCTCTATCCCTGGCAGGAGGGCCGCCCGCGCAGTCAGCGTGAGCTGGCGCGCCTGCAAGCGGCGGGCATCGAGGCGGTGCTGCTGCACAACAAGAGTTCGATTACGTTCAGCGCCTATACCTATTCCCAGCTCGGCGCGGAAGCCTTCACCCTGGAGCTGGGCAAGGCGCGTCCGTTCGGGCAGAACGAATCGGTCAATCTGGATCTGCTCGAGCGTTGTCTGTGCGAACTGATCGATGGCCGCGAAAGCGTTGAGGAGCCCGCGCGTGAAAGCCTCCCGGGCGAGCTGCAGCTGTTCGCCGTGGCCCGGGAAATCATCAAGCGCAGTGACGAGTTCCAGTTCCACCTGCCGACCGACATCGAAAACTTCAGCGAACTGCCGGTCGGTTACCTGCTCGCCGAAGACCTCGCCGGCACCCGCTGGGTGGTGGACGAGCCGGGCGCGCGGATCATCTTCCCCAACCCCAAGGTGAAGAACGGCCTGCGCGCCGGCATCCTCATCGTCCCGGCCGAGGATGTGCAGTTGGCCTGAGCCGCGGGCTTGAACTGCCAGCCCGGATGCAATCCGGGTTACGACTCGGCAGTTAACTCGTAGCCCGAATAAGCGCCAGCGCAATCCGGGATTCTTGTTATCCATCCCGGCCCATCTGTCCTGCTCCGGTTGCCCCGTATCTGTACCTTGTTCGCGCATCCGCGGCGTTCTAGCATCGGGCTTTTCGTGTGTTAAGGAAAACCGCACCATGCCTGTTATCGATCTGCGCAGCGACACCGTCACCCAGCCGACCCCCGGCATGCGCGAGGCCATGCTCGCGGCCGAACTGGGCGACGACGTTTACGGCGAAGACCCCACGGTCAATCGTCTGGAGAAGTACCTGGCCGCCGAGCTGGGCCTCGCCGCCGGTTTGTTCGTACCCACCGGGACCATGAGCAATCTGCTCGGCCTGATGGCCCACTGTCAGCGCGGCGACGAATACATCGTCGGCCAGCAGGCCCATACCTATAAGTACGAAGGTGGCGGCGCCGCCGTGCTCGGCTCGATCCAGCCGCAGCCGATCGAAGGCGAAGCCGACGGTTCGCTGGATCTGGATAAAGTCGCGGCGGCAATCAAGCAGGACGATTTCCACTTCGCCCGCACCCGCTTGCTGGCGCTGGAAAACACCATGCAAGGCAAGGTGCTGCCGCTCGAATATCTCGCCGCTGCCCGCGAAATGACTCACAAACACGGCTTGGCCCTGCACCTCGACGGCGCGCGCATCTATAACGCGGCGGTCAAGCAGGGCGTGGCGGTGGGGCAGATCGCCCGGTATTTCGATTCGGTTTCGGTGTGCCTGTCCAAAGGCCTGGGGGCGCCAGTGGGCTCGGTGTTGTGCGGCAGCGCCGAGCTGATCGGTCGGGCGCGACGCCTGCGCAAAATGGTTGGCGGCGGCATGCGCCAGGCCGGCGTGCTCGCCGCTGCCGGTCTCTATGCGTTGCAGCACCAGGTGGCGCGGCTGGCCGACGATCACGCCAATGCCGAGCGCCTGGCCAGCGGTTTGCGCGAGCTGGGTTATGCCGTCGAGCCGGTGCAAAGCAATATGGTCTACGCCCAGGTCGGCGATCGCGCCGGCGCCTTGAAAGCCTTCTGCGCCGAGCGCGGCATCAAACTCATCGCCGCGCCGCGTTTGCGCATGGTCACCCATATGGACGTCAGCGCCGAGGATATCGGCCAGGTGCTCGAGGCCTTTGCCGCATTTGCGCGGCCTTGAGCCGGGCTCGTAGGGCGGGTTAGCCGCCAGCGGGGCTCCAGGTAAGTCATCTATTTGCGGTCGGCGTAACCCGCCACGGCGGTGGATACCGTTGTTGGGTTACGCGGCTGCTTGCACCGCAGCGTGGCAAAGGACACGCCG
Organism: uncultured Pseudomonas sp.; assembly: GCA_966210435.1. Lineage (GTDB taxonomy): Bacteria > Pseudomonadota > Gammaproteobacteria > Pseudomonadales > Pseudomonadaceae > Aquipseudomonas. The sequence goes on from CBIHLF010000054.1 coordinate 21,636, forward strand.
ATTGCCGCTAACCCAACCTACCTGCGCGGCGGTTCTAGCCTGAATTTGCTTCAGACCAGGCTCTATAGCCACTTTCCGTGGGAGGGGCTTTAGCCGCGATGGGCCTCGAAAGCGCTGAAAGCGTCATGGCCGCAGTGCTCTGGGCGTTATCTATTGATAAACACGCTGTACCGATGCTAAAGGGCCGATATAATGCGGCCCTTTGCCGGCTTTGCCGTGGCCGCCTGTTTCCGTGGATGATCCTATGAAAAGCGCAGAAATCCGTGAAGCCTTCCTCAGCTTCTTCGAAGAGAAGGGGCACACCCGTGTCGCTTCCAGCTCCCTGATTCCGGGTAACGACCCGACGCTGCTGTTCACCAATGCCGGGATGAACCAGTTCAAAGACTGCTTCCTCGGCCTGGAAAAGCGCGCCTACACCCGCGCCGCGACCAGCCAGAAATGCGTGCGCGCTGGCGGCAAGCACAACGACCTGGAAAACGTCGGCTACACCGCGCGCCACCACACCTTCTTCGAAATGCTGGGTAACTTCAGCTTCGGCGACTACTTCAAGCGCGACGCCATTCACTTCGCCTGGGAGTTTCTCACCGGCGACAACTGGCTGAAATTGCCCAAGGAAAAGCTCTGGGTCACCGTCTATGCCACCGATGACGAGGCCTATGACATCTGGACCAAGGAAGTCGGGGTGCCGGCCGAGCGAATGATCCGCATCGGTGACAACAAGGGCGCGCCTTACGCCTCCGATAACTTCTGGACCATGGGCGATACCGGCCCGTGCGGTCCGTGCACGGAAATCTTCTTCGACCATGGCGAGCACATCTGGGGCGGCCCGCCCGGTTCGCCCGAGGAAGATGGCGATCGCTATATCGAAATCTGGAACAACGTGTTCATGCAGTTCAACCGCACCGCGGACGGCGTGCTGCACCCGCTACCGGCGCCGAGCGTGGACACCGGCATGGGCCTGGAGCGGATCAGTGCGGTGCTGCAGCACGTCAACTCGAACTACGAGATCGACCTGTTCCAGAGCCTGCTCAACGCCGCGGCCGAGGCTATCGGCTGCAGCAACGAAGGCCAGGCCTCGCTGAAGGTGGTCGCCGACCACATCCGCTCCTGCGGTTTCCTCATCGCCGATGGCGTCACCCCGTCCAACGAAGGCCGCGGCTACGTGCTGCGCCGCATCGTGCGCCGCGCTTGCCGGCACGGCAACAAATTGGGTGCCAAGGGCAGCTTCTTCTATCGGATCGTCGCTGCGCTGGTCGCCGAGATGGGCGATGCCTTCCCCGAACTCAAGCAACAGCAGGCGCATATCGAGCGCGTGCTGAAAACCGAAGAGGAGCAATTCGCCAAGACCCTGGAACAGGGCCTGAAAATCCTCGAGCAGGATCTGGCCGAGCTCAAGGGCAGCGTGATTCCGGGCGAAGTGATCTTCAAGCTGTACGACACCTACGGTTTTCCGATGGACCTGACCGGCGATATCGCTCGCGAGCGTGAGCTGACCCTCGACGAGGCCGGCTTCGAACGTGAAATGGAAGAACAGCGCAAGCGCGCCCGTTCCGCCAGCGCCTTCGGTATGGACTACAACAGCCTGGTCAAGGTCGAGGGCGAAACGCTCTTCACCGGCTACCAGGGCACGTCCGGCGCGGGCAAGGTGCTCGCGTTGTTCAAGGAAGGCATGCTGGTCGACGACCTCAAGGAAGGCGAGGAGGGCGTGGTGGTGCTCGATCAGACGCCGTTCTACGCCGAGTCCGGCGGCCAGGTTGGCGACTGCGGGTTTCTTGCCGACGGGGCTACGCGCTTCGATGTGCGCGACACCACCAAGGCAGGCGGCGCGTTCCTGCATCACGGCATCGTGGCGAAGGGCGGCTTGGCTGTCGGTGCTGCGGTCAAGGCCGAAGTCGACGCCGAGGTGCGCCAGGCCACCGCGCTGAACCACTCCGCCACGCACCTGCTGCATGCTGCGCTGCGCCAGGTATTGGGCGAGCATGTCGCGCAAAAAGGCTCGTTGGTCGATAGCCAGCGTCTGCGTTTCGACTTCAGTCACTTCGAGGCCATCACCCCGGCGCAATTGAAGCAGCTGGAGGCGATCGTCAATCGCGAAGTGCGCGGCAACAGTGCTGTGGAAACCCTGGAAACCGATATCGAAACCGCCAAGGCCAAAGGCGCCATGGCGTTGTTCGGCGAAAAATACGGCGATGAAGTGCGTGTGCTGAGTATGGGCGGCGACTTCTCCGTCGAGCTGTGCGGCGGCACCCACGTATCGCGCACCGGCGACATCGGTCTGTTCAAGATCACCAGCGAAGGCGGTGTGGCAGCGGGCGTGCGCCGCATCGAGGCGGTCACCGGCGCTGCGGCCTTCGCTTACCTGAACGGCGCGGAAGAGCAGTTGAAAGAAGCCGCGGCGCTGGTCAAGGGCAGCCGCGACAACCTGCTGGATAAATTGGCCGGTGTGCTCGAGCGCAACCGCCAGTTGGAGAAAGAGCTGGAGCAGCTCAAGGCCAAGGCCGCCAGTGCGGCGGGCAACGATCTGGCCGGCTCCGCCGTCGACGTCAAGGGCATCAAAGTGCTCAGTGCGCGCCTCGATGGTCTGGACGGCAAGGCGCTGTTAGCCATGGTCGACCAGTTGAAGAACAAGCTCGGCAGTGCGGTGATTCTGCTTGGCGGCGTGCAGGACGACAAAGTCGTGCTGGTGGCCGGGGTGACCCAGGACCTGACCGGCAAACTCAAGGCCGGCGATTTGATGAAACAGGCAGCGGCGGCGGTGGGCGGCAAAGGCGGCGGTCGTCCGGATATGGCCCAGGGCGGCGGCAGCGATGCCGCTGCGCTGGACGGCGCTTTGGCGCTGGCCGCGAGCTTCGCCGAACAAGGTCTGTAAACGCCAGTTGGTGCGGGCGTCGAGCCCGGGGCCCGGTTTGCGTCCGCCGGGCCTTGGCAGCCAATCGAGTTGTATGTTTAATGGGCGCCCTTCACGGGCTGAGGCGGCTTTGAAATGGCTTTGATCGTACAGAAATTTGGCGGCACCTCCGTCGGCACTGTTGAACGTATTCAGCAAGTAGCAGCGAAGGTGAAGAAATTCCGCGAGAACGGTGATGACATCGTGGTCGTGGTATCGGCCATGAGTGGCGAGACCAATCGCCTGATCGAGCTGGCCAGGCAGGTCAGCGGTGATCAGCCGGTACCGCGTGAGCTCGATGTCATGGTGTCGACCGGTGAGCAGGTGACCATCGCCTTGCTGGCCATGGCGCTGATCAAACTGGACGTGCCGGCGGTGTCCTACACCGGCAACCAGGTGCGCATCCTCACCGACAGTGCGCACAACAAGGCGCGCATCCTGCAGATCGACGATCAGAAACTGCGCGCCGACCTCAAGGCCGGTCGCGTCGTGGTGGTCGCCGGTTTCCAGGGTGTCGATGAACACGGCAACATCACCACCCTCGGTCGCGGCGGCTCGGATACCACCGGTGTGGCCCTGGCTGCGGCGCTGAAGGCCGATGAGTGCCAGATTTATACCGACGTCGATGGCGTCTACACCACCGACCCGCGTGTGGTGCCCCAGGCTCAGCGTCTGGAAAAGATTACCTTCGAAGAAATGCTGGAAATGGCCAGCCTGGGCTCCAAGGTGCTGCAAATTCGCTCGGTGGAATTCGCCGGCAAGTACAACGTCCCGCTGCGCGTGTTGCACAGCTTTCAAGAGGGGCCAGGCACCCTCATTACCCTTGATGAAGAGGAATCCATGGAACAGCCGATCATCTCCGGCATCGCTTTCAACCGCGACGAAGCCAAGCTGACTATCCGTGGCGTGCCGGACATCCCGGGCGTGGCGTTCAAGATTCTCGGCCCCATTAGTGGCGCCAATATCGAAGTGGACATGATCGTGCAGAACGTTTCGCACGATAACACCACCGATTTCACCTTCACCGTGCACCGCAACGATTACAACAACGCCCTGGCCGTGCTGGAAAACACCGCACGCGAACTAGGCGCCCGCGAAGTGATCGGCGATACCAAGATCGCCAAGGTCTCCATCGTCGGTGTCGGCATGCGCTCCCACGCCGGGGTCGCCAGCCGGATGTTCGAGGCGTTGGCGAAGGAGAACATCAATATCCAGATGATCTCGACCTCCGAAATCAAAGTGTCGGTGGTCATCGAAGAGAAATATCTGGAGTTGGCGGTGCGCGCCCTGCACACTGCCTTCGAGCTGGACGCCCCTGCCCGAAAGGACGATTGACGGGATTATTCGAAAGGCGCGGTTTATCCCGCGCCTTTTATCTTTTTGGTTGGCGTGGCTGGAACTATCTTTCTGCCCACACTGGTCAATACTTAGGTGAAGGCTGTGCCTTCGACGGTTCAGCTGTAGCCCTTTATTTTTTGCAGACTGCTGTATTGAAATCCGTAAGGAGAAAGGAATGCTGATTCTGACTCGACGGGTCGGAGAGACCCTGATGGTGGGTGACGAAGTCACAGTAACCGTGTTGGGTGTGAAGGGAAATCAGGTGCGCATAGGCGTTAACGCGCCGAAGGAAGTTGCGGTGCACCGCGAAGAGATTTACCAGCGCATTCAGAAAGAGAAAGACGAAGAACCAAGCCACTAATTTTTATCAATTTTTGGCTTTGCAAGCGGGGCAAAGATGAGTATCATGCGCCCCGTGTTGCGGAGAGGTGGCCGAGTGGCCGAAGGCGCTCCCCTGCTAAGGGAGTACACCTCAAAAGGGTGTCGGGGGTTCGAATCCCCCCTTCTCCGCCATTATTTGCGTTACTAGGTGTGGTGTCGGTTTTAAAGCGATAAGTTACTGAAACTATTCGGTTTACTACTTGATTATCGAAATTAGCACCTTATAATGCGCACGATCAGTGCACTCATAGCTCAGCTGGATAGAGTACTCGGCTACGAACCGAGCGGTCGGAGGTTCGAATCCTCCTGAGTGCACCATCTTCAAATGGCTTGCAGCAATGCAAGCCATTTTATTTCAACCAGCGGTGATCTGGTCTAAAAGCGCCACTTGCACTCATAGCTCAGCTGGATAGAGTACTCGGCTACGAACCGAGCGGTCGGAGG
>CBIHLF010000055.1:0-26514 GCA_966210435.1 uncultured Pseudomonas sp.
CGTAAACTCCGCTTCCTCGCCTGTTTTTGCCTTGCCTAACCTTCGCTCGCTACGTTTTCACTCTGCCTCAAAAGGCGGCATTTTCGCCCACCGACCCCCATTGGGGCAATCACAGATAGTCGCAGAGCCAATGTTTTCTGGCTTTACCGGGCGGATAAGCCGTCAAAGCCCAATATCAAAACTTTTTGATATTGGTATTGCTGGATGAAAAATGACCGACTAGACTGCTTCGCCTATGAATATGCGCGCAACCCAACTCCCTTTCGATGCAGCCGATGAGCTGGCCGCCCTGTGCAAGGCCGGCGGCGATCCGTTGCGCCTGAACGTGCTGCGCGCGCTGAGCAACGACTCCTTCGGCGTGCTGGAGCTGGCGCAGATCTTCGCCATCGGCCAGTCGGGCATGAGCCATCACCTCAAGGTCCTGGCCCAGGCCGGGCTGGTGGCCACGCGCCGCGAGGGCAATGCGATTTTTTACCGCCGCGCCCTGGCGCAAGGCGACCAGCTCGGCGGCGCACTGCATGCGGCGCTGCTCGGCGAGGTCGACGCGCTCGAACTGCCTGCGGATGCGCAACGGCGCATCGCCGAAGTACACGGCCAACGCGCGGCGGCCAGCCAGGACTTCTTCGCCCGTATGGCGGCGAACTTTCAGGCCCAGCAGGACCTGATCGCCGGCTTGCCGCAATACCGCGACAGCGCCCTGGCCCTGCTCGACTCGCTGGGCTTCGCGGCCGACGCCACGGCCCTCGAAGTCGGCCCCGGCGATGGCGGCTTCCTGCCCGAGCTGGCACGCCGCTTCGACCGGGTCACCGCCCTGGACAACAGCCCGGCGATGCTCGAGCTGGCGCGTCTGCGCTGCGAACGCGACGGCCTGGCCAATGTGACGCTGCAACTGGCCGACGCCCTGAGCGACGACTACCCCGCCAGCGACTGCCTGGTGCTGAACATGGTGCTGCATCACTTCGCCGCGCCCGCCGAAGCCCTGAAACAGCTGGGCCAGCGCCTCAAGCACGGCGGCAGCCTGCTGATCACCGAGTTGTGCAGCCACAATCAGAGCTGGGCCCGCGAGGCCTGCGGCGACCTGTGGCTGGGTTTCGAACAGGACGACCTGGCCCGCTGGGCCATGGCCGCCGGGCTATTGCCCGGCGAAAGTCTATATGTCGGTTTACGCAACGGTTTCCAAATCCAGGTGCGGCATTTCGCCAAGCCCGGGCAACACAACCGCCCAAGTGCCGCTTCATGATGAACGTGAATTGGTGTGCAAGCCCCTCACCCACCGGTCAACACAGGAAAACCGATAGATGAGCGAATACTCTCTCTTCACCTCCGAGTCCGTCTCCGAAGGCCATCCGGACAAGATCGCCGACCAGATTTCCGATGCGGTGCTCGACGCCATCATCGCCCAGGACAAGCACGCCCGCGTGGCCTGTGAAACCCTGGTCAAGACCGGTGTGGCGATCGTTGCCGGCGAAGTCACCACCAGCGCCTGGGTCGACCTTGAGCAGATCGTCCGCGACGTGATCTGCAACATCGGCTACACCAGCTCGGATGTCGGCTTCGACGGCAACACCTGCGGCATCATCAACATCATCGGCAAGCAGTCCCCGGACATCAACCAGGGCGTCGACCGCGCCAAGCCGGAAGACCAGGGTGCCGGCGACCAGGGCCTGATGTTCGGCTACGCCAGCAACGAAACCGATGTGCTGATGCCCGCGCCGATCTGCTTCAGCCACCGCCTGGTCGAACGCCAGGCCGAAGCGCGCAAATCCGGCCTGCTGCCGTGGCTGCGCCCGGATGCGAAGAGCCAGGTCACCTGCCGCTACGAGAACGGCAAGGTGGTCGGTATCGACGCCGTGGTGCTGTCCACCCAGCACAACCCCGAGGTCAAGTACAACGACCTGCGCGAAGGCGTGATGGAGCTGATCGTCAAGCACGTGCTGCCCGCCGAACTGCTGCACAAGGACACCCAGTTCCACATCAACCCGACCGGCCAGTTCATCATCGGCGGCCCGGTGGGCGACTGCGGCCTGACCGGCCGCAAGATCATCGTCGACTCCTACGGCGGCATGGCTCGTCACGGCGGTGGCGCCTTCTCCGGCAAGGACCCGTCCAAGGTCGACCGCTCTGCGGCCTACGCCGGTCGCTATGTGGCGAAGAACATCGTCGCCGCCGGTCTGGCCGAGCGCTGCGAGATCCAGGTGTCCTACGCCATCGGCGTGGCCCAGCCGACCTCGATTTCGATCAACACCTTCGGCACCCACAAGATCGCCGAAGACAAGATCATCAAGCTGGTACGCGAGGTGTTCGACCTGCGCCCGTACGCCATCACCAAGATGCTCGATCTGCTGCATCCGATGTATCAGGAAACCGCAGCCTACGGCCATTTCGGTCGCACCCCGGAGCAGAAGACCGTCGGCGACGACAGTTTTACCACCTTCACCTGGGAAAACACCGATAAGGTCGCGGATCTGCGCGCCGCTGCCTGTTTGTAAGCACCGCCCTGCACCACCAGAAGCCTCGCTCCATGCGGGGCTTCTTGTTGTCGGCCTGCTGCCGTTCCGCCTGTGATCAAGGACTCGACCATGAGCAGCCTCTTACCCCTGCTGGCCTTCCACAGCTATCAGAGCCAGCGCCTGAGCCGCACGCCGATCCTCTCGCCGCTGCTGATAGTGGTGACCGAGGGCTGCAAACGGATTCGCCTGGGCGAGCGCGAACTTACCGCTCACACAGGTGACTGGCTGGTGCTGCCGGGGCAGCAGCGAATCGAAATGCTCAACCAGCCGGACCCGGGTAGCGGTCATTACCATGCCTGGGCCCTGGGTGAACTGGACGGCTGGCGGCAACGCCTGCACGAATTGTTCGCGCCGCAGCTGGCACGCCTGACCCTGCCAGCCAGGGCCGATGTCTTTCAGCCGACGGAACAGGCCCGCGCGGCCTTCGCCAACGTGCTCGCCCTGCTTCCCAGCGCCGAGTTGGGCAGCCTGCAAGCCGCCCAGGCCGAACACGCCTGGCAGGGCTTGATGCTGAGCCTGGCCGCTGCCGGCCAGGGCGGCGCCCTGCTTGCGCAAAACCACCGACACACCGCAGAACGCGTACTGCGGCTGCTGCGCAATGACCTGAGCCAGGACTGGCAAGCCGAGGATATCGCCACCCGGCTAGCCATGAGCGGGGCGACGCTGCGACGCAAACTGGCTGGCGAAAAACTGTCGTTCCGCCGCCTGCTGCAGGATGCGCGCATGGAGCGTGCGCTGAGCCTGATCAGCAGCAGTTCGCAGGCCCTGGGCGAAGTCGCGGCGGCCTGCGGTTATCAATCGCCCTCACGTTTTGCCGCGGCGTTTCAGCGTCAGTTCGGCTGTTCGCCCAGTGCGCTGCGGCAGATGAGCGGCGCAGGCGAGAGATTGCGCGAAACGGGCGCGCCGGCCTGAGGCAGCAGTCCGATAATCATGGCTCGATCACTTCAAAGAGCCTCGTCATGCGTCCCATTGCCTTAGCCCTGTGTTGCGCCAGCCTGCTCAGTTGCAACCTCAGCCAGGCGTTCGAACTCAGCAGCCCGGATATCAAGGACGGTCAGCCGCTGAGCAAGTCGCAAGAGTTTTCCGGTTTTGGCTGCGACGGCGACAACCGCGCCCCCGCCCTGAACTGGCGCGACGCCCCCACAGGTACCAAGAGTTTCGCCATCACCGTCTACGACCCGGATGCGCCAACCGGCAGCGGCTGGTGGCATTGGCTGCTATTCAACCTGCCCGCCGCCACCACCGCGCTGCCGGCCGCCGCGGGCCAGGCCAACGGCGCGGAACTGCCCGCCGGCAGCGTGCAGAGCCTGACCGATTACGGCACGCCGGGTTTTGGTGGCGCCTGCCCGCCAGCGGGCGACAAGCCGCACCGCTACATCTTCACTGTGCATGCACTAAGTGTTGAGAAACTCGACCTGGATGCCAGCGCCATGCCGGCTCTGGTGGGGTATATGCTCAACGCCAACAGCCTCGGCACAGCCTCACTGACGGCGACCTATAGCCGCCCCGCGAGCAACTGAACCACGGCGCAGCAAAGCCGACCTGAGCAAAAGCCTGCGGCGGGTTTTCGCAACCGAGCACCGCAGGTCGAATAGCCAAGGCCGATGGGCTTTGCGCGTCGGCAGGTTCGACAAGGACAGCGTTCAAGAACCCGACAAGGCCGGCGTATACCAATAGGCTCGCTTGTCGAAAGGCTGCCCTGGCGGCAGCAGGGGATTGGCGATGCGGAATACGCGCCGTTTGTTCAGGCCCAATTGCTTGATAACGGCGGCGTACTCCTCGGTAAACAGGCGATCGAGCGTACCGTTGGCCACTATCGCGCGCATGCCCGCCTCGACACGCTGCGCATGACGCCGACCCTCATCGTTGCGCGGGAACCAGAAATACACCGGCAGCGGGTAATAGAGCAGCAACTCGTTCTCGATGGCCATCTGCGGGTAGTCCTTGCGCCAGTGCTCCAGCTCCCCGGTGACCTCGGTGACGCCCCGGCCAAAGGCGTCGAAACGCCCGAGCATGAGCATGCGAAACAGCCCCTCGTAACTGCTGCCGGACACCACCTCCAGGCCAGCGGCCTTGTACACCGCCACATCGGACCATTCCCGCTGCTGACCAAAGCTGAACTGGCGCAGCTGGTCGAACGACTGCACGCGGGAAAAGCGCGATTGCAGCTCGGCCGGAATCAGAAAGACCCGATAACCGAGCAACCCCTTGTCGACCGGAATCTTCACCGACAGCAGGGTTTCTTCCAAGGCAACGGTCGCGTCCAGCACGATGGTATTAAGGGCGCCGCTGGCTCGCTGCATTTCGACGACCTGAAGCTTCTCGCTCATCGGCGTACCGGGCTCCAGCAGATAGTCGCCGTAGTCCGCCCGAGTGGCTTCGAGGGCCGCCCGCAAAACCCGCCAGTGGTAGTCGTAACGATGGTCGCTGGTGGTTTCCGGCGCGTTGTGGATAAAGTGCCACTGCGACGCAACCTCGTCGGCAGCCAACACCACGGCGGATTGCGCACTGACGGCAAGCGCGAGGAGCGCGCCCAGACCGACCCCAAACCCCTTTCTCATAACCTCAACTGCTCCAACCGAATGGCCGAACCGATCAATCAATGTTAGCTGCTACGCTGTAGATACTCTTCGAGCAAGGATGCTCTCATGAAAAAATCGACCGCGCTTTTTCTTTTCACGCTTGCCGCCCCCGCCTGGGCGACGCCTTGCCCCGACTGGTCAGCCACGCGCGCCGCCGCCGAGAGCGCCGCCCTCGCCGGGCAGATAGCGCACTGGGACGACGCCTACCATCGCCAGGGCCAGTCGCTGATCGCCGACGAACTCTATGACCAGGCCCGCCGCCAATTACAGCATTGGCAAAGTTGTTTTCCCAGTAGCGCGGCCATCGCCACAGATGCGCTGAGCACCAGCGCTGGGCGCGTCGCCCACCCGGTGGCCCAGACCGGGCTGCGCAAACTGGCCGACAGTGACGAAGTGGCAGCCTGGCTGGCAAGCCGCAGCGACATCTGGATCCAGCCCAAGGTCGATGGGGTCGCGGTGACCCTGGTTTATCAGGGCGGCCGCCTGCAGCAGGCAATCAGTCGCGGCGATGGCCGTATGGGCCAGGACTGGACGGCGAATGCCCGGAAAATCGCGGCCATTCCCGCACAGTTGCCCGATCGACAAAGCGCGATCCTTCAGGGCGAACTCTACTGGCGCCTGCCGCAGCACGTGCAGGCCAGCGCCGGCAGCCTCGGCGCACGCAGCAAGGTCGCCGGCCTGATGGCACGGCAAACACTGCAAACCCGCGATGCCGCTGCCATTGGCCTGTTCGTCTGGGACTGGCCGGACGGCCCGTCAACCATGCGCCAACGCCTGCAGCGCCTGGCCGAATTGGGCTTTGCCGACAGCCAGCGGCTCAGCCAGCCGCTCGACGGCCTCGACCAGGCCCGCGATTGGCGTGATCGCTGGTACCGCACCGCGCTGCCGTTCGCCAGCGACGGCGTGGTCTTGCGCCAGGGCCAGCGTCCGCCGGGCGCGCGCTGGCAGGCCGAACCGCCGCACTGGGCCGCGGCCTGGAAGTACCCCTTACGTGAAGCCCTGGCGGTGGTGCAACAGGTGGAGTTTCGCATCGGCCGCACCGGCCGCATCACCCCGGTGCTGCGACTCCAGCCGGTACAGCTCGACGACCGGCAGATCGAATACGTCAGTGTCGGCTCGCTGCAGCGCTGGCGGAGTCTGGATATCCGCCCCGGCGATCAAGTCGCGATTCGTCTCGCCGGCCTGACCGTCGCGCAACTGGACAGCGTGCTGTGGCGTACCCAGCAGCGTGCCAAACTGCAAATTCCCGACCCCGAAGCCTTCGATTACCTGAGCTGCTGGCACCCGACCGCGGGCTGCGCCAGTCAATTCCGCGCCCGCCTGGCCTGGCTCAGCGGCCCTCAGGGCCTCGCGCTCAGCGGTGTCGGCAGCGGCACCTGGGAAAAATTGCTGCGCGCCGGACGGCTCGACGGCCTGCTGGGCTGGCTGAGCCTGTCCGTGGAACAGCTAAGCGAAATCCCCGGGCTGGGCCCGCACAGCGCCGCCGACCTTGCCCGGCGTTTCGCCCTGGCCCGTCAGCAACCGTTTTATGACTGGCTGCGCGCCCTCGGTCTGCCGGCACCGGCCGATGCCCTGCCGGTCGATGCCGACTGGGCGGAACTGGCGCAACACAGCACCGCGGACTGGCAACGCCAGCCGGGCATCGGCGCCGAGCGTGCAGCGCGATTGCGGGCGTTTTTCCAACACCCGGAAGTGCTGGCCTTGCGCATGCAATTGGCGCGGGCCGGGGTCGCGGGGTTCTGAGCTAGAACGCGCGAAATTCTTCATGGCAGGCTTTACAGCTGTCTTCCACACGCTGCATCGGCGCCGCCAGCGGATCCCGCCGCAACGGCTTGGCACTGCTGGCGGCGACCAGGGCGGCGGTGCTCGCTTCCATTTCCCGGGCCAGTTGCTGGAAGCGCTCCTGGCGCAGCCAGACATCGTCCTTGGCGCGGGTCTCACCGCCCTCCTCCTGGACCCGGGGGAAATGCTCCCAGGGTGTGCGGGTCAACCGATCGAGCTCGACGGCACCGCTGGCGAAACGCTCAGCGTCGAACGCAATGCGCCCACGCAGCATGCCGCCAAGGTTTTCGCTGGTCTTGAGCATCTGCTTGAAAATGGCCTGGCGCTTGCCCTGCGGCGAATTGGGATCGACACCGCCGCACGCGACCAGGGTCAGGGCAAGTATCGGAAGCAGCAGATATCGACTTTTCATGACAACGATCGCGATTGGCTCAGAGGGGGCCGCAGTATCGCAGATGGACCCGGCATAACCGAATCCCAATTGTCGCAGCCGCTGCGATGACCGAGGCGGTGAAGCGCTGCAACACACACAAGCGCTGATTTACTGTCGCCTTGGTCAGTTTCCAAAAGACCTTTTAAAGACTGTTTTTGCCTTATTAAGAATCCTTTTATTCCATATAAAAACTGAAAGTACGGTGCTACGCAGGATGGCCGCAAAAATCCAGCTGTTCTCGGCCATTCATGCAAAATCAGGCCGAATAAGTGATTTGACAACGTCCTTACCCCACCTAGGGTTAAGTCGAACCTTGGATAAATCCAGAATGACAGGGATTAGTTGCGAAATGCTCGGCAAACCCGCTTCCCCTCCTTCACTCTCGCTCTTGTCCGGTGTGCACTGCCTACCTTGGATTCTCAGTCTGTCGCTGCTCGGTGCGGGGCTGAGCGCCTGGCAGGCATTGCTCCCCGGGGCGCTGGCCAGCCTCGCCGGACTGGCCTATCTGGCCCATCGCCGGCGCCAGCATAGCGAGGTCGACAGCAGCGCCGACGAACAAGCTGAAATCGCCGAATCAACATTGCGCAACGAACTCGAACCGCTGTGCCAGGGCATCGCCGGTCAGGCTCAGCAGATCAACCGGTATAGCCGCCAGATCGATGGTTTGCTGGTCAATGCGGTCGATGGTCTGACTCGCAGTTTCACCGGCCTCAATAGCTTGATCGAACGTCAACTGCATATCGCCGGTTCGCTCACCGACCGCTACCGCACGGATCATCTCGACAAAGAGGTGGTGAATTTCCCGCAATTCGTCAGCACCACCCAGGAAACCCTGGGTATTTTCATCGAGGCCACCATCGAGACCAGCCGCACCTCGATGGAGCTGGTCGATAGCATCGACCGAATTACGGCAAAAATCGGCGAGATCGTGAAATCCACCGCCGACATGGACGCCATCGCCAAGCAGACCAATCTCCTGGCGCTCAACGCCGCCATCGAGGCCGCGCGCGCCGGCGAAGCGGGCCGCGGCTTCGCGGTGGTCGCCGACGAGGTGCGCGCGCTGTCCACCCGTTCCAGCGTGTTTTCCGAGGCGATCCGCAGCCATATCCATACGGTGCACAACGAACTGCAACAAGCCGATGCCGCGATCAGCCAGCTGGCCGCGCGGGATATGAGCTTCGCCATGACGTCGAAGAAGAAGATCCAGACGATGCTCGACGAACTCGGGCAGATGAACGGCGCCACTGTGCACGCCGTCGAGGAGCTGGAGGAAATTTCGCGGACCTTCTCCAGCGACGTCTATGCGGCCATCACCTCGCTACAGTTCCAGGATCTCAGCAGCCAGCTGCTGCAGCAGATATGCAAGCACGCGGACATACTCGAGCGGGCATCCACCGGCCTCGAAGGCATCGCCGAGCTGAACCAGCAGACCCAACAAGACCAGTTGAAGCAGCAACGCCGACAACTCCAGAGCCAGGTGCACAACCCCGTCAACCAAACCTCCATGCACGCCGGCGAAATCGATCTCTTCTAGGAAAGGAAGCCATTGCCATGAGTGAAACAGGCATCGCCGTCATTCGCCTCGCCGAGCGCTTCGATTTTCAGGCCTACCGGGCCTTTCGCGATGCCTACGAACAGGAGCTGGCCAAAACCGAGGTCCAGGTGCTGGTCATCGACCTGCAAGCGGTGCAGTACATCGACTCCGCCGCCCTCGGCATCCTCCTGCTGCTGCGCGACAAAGCCCAGGCCCTGAGCAAAAAAGTGGAGCTGCGCAGCCTTCACGGCACCGCCAAAGAGGTGTTCGAAGTGGCCAACTTCCACAAGCTGTTCAAGATCAGTTGAGCCGGCATGCGCCCCCTCAATATTCTCAGCGTCGATGACGACCCCACGCTTGGCCTGCTGCTCGGCACTTTCATCCGTTCCCTGGGCCACGCATGCACGGTCGCCCGCGACGGCGAGCAGGCGCTGCAGGCCTACCAGCACACAACCTTCGACCTGGTGCTGATGGACCAGCTGATGCCCGGTATGGACGGCATCGCAGCGACCAGGAAGCTTCGTGAGCTGCAGCAAAGCCGGGGCTGGAAACCGATCATCATGCTCTCGGGGCAGAGCGAGACCGACGACCAGGTCGCCTCGCTCAACGCCGGCTGCGACGACTTCATCGCCAAACCGGTCAACTTCGAGGTACTCGCGGCCAAGATCAATGCCTTCATGCGCATCGCCGCCCTACGCGATCAGGTCGCCGAACAGAACCAGCAGCTGTTGCAGTACCGGCATGCCGAAGCCGAAGAGCGGCGCATCAGTCGCTTCCTGATGAGCAGGCTGATCCGCAGCGACCTGCTCGACCACCCGCAAGTGCGCTATCTGCTGCAGCCGGCCAACGAGGTCTCCGGCGACCTGTTGCTGGCCTGCCCGTCGAGCAACGGCGACCTCTACGTGATGCTCGCCGACGCCACCGGTCATGGCCTGCCCGCAGCCCTGACCCTTATTCCGCTGTCGCAGGCCTTCTACGCCATGGCCAACAAGGGCTTCGCCCTCGACAGCATTGCCTGGGAACTGAACCTGCGCCACCGCGCCTACTCGCCGGTCGACCGCTTCGTTGCCGCCCTGCTGGTAGTGCTGAGCCCGCGGGAAAAGCGCCTCACGGTATGGAATGGCGGAATTCCCACCGCCCTGCTGCTTGATTCGCAAGGCTCGGTGGCCCGGCGCTTCCCTTCGCTGAACCTGCCACTGGGCATCGTCGACGGCGAGGCGTTCGAGAACAACTTCGAAACCGTCGCCATCGAACCCGGACAACGCCTGCTGCTGTATTCGGATGGCCTGATCGAAGCGGAAAACGCCGCGCGCCAACCATTCGGCAAGGCGCGCCTGGAGCAATGCCTGCGCGAGCATCCGCAAGGCGACCTGATCGGCAACCTGAAACGGGCCCTGGCGGCTCACATGGGCGTCTGCCAACCGCACGACGACCTGTCTTGCCTGTTGCTCGACTGCAGTGCCGTCGAAGTAGCCGACTCGCCGCCACCTGGCGAAGATTCCCAGATCGCAGAGAGCTGGCAATTGCAGCTGACCTTCGGCGTCCCGCAATTGCAGCGTCTGGATCTCGCGCCGGTCGTCGCCGCGCAATGCACCACCCTGGGCCTGGCCGCCGAAAAGCAGGGCGCCCTGGCGGTGATTCTCTACGAATTGCTGAGCAATGCCCTCGATCACGGCCTACTCGGGCTCAACTCGGCGATCAAGAACCGGCCGGACGGCTTCGAGCGCTACTTCGAAACTCGCCATGAGCGCCTAGCCGCCCTGAGCAAAGGCGAGATCCGGGTTCTGGTGCGGCAGCAGGGCGACGCGGCGGGCAACAGCCTGTTGATAGAGGTCAGCGACAGCGGCGAGGGGTTCGATGTCGGCGGGCTATGCCTCGATGCCTCCCGGAACCTCGCCCACCAGTACCACGGCCGTGGCCTGATTCTGGTGCGCAACCTGTGCCAACACCTGGTGTTCCACCCACCGGGTAACAGCGTCAGGGCCGAACTGTACTGGGGCCAGGGCGCACCGAACACCCCAGGCATATCCACGCACGCCAGTTCCCTCAGGCACAACGGAGCGACCTCATGAGCAAATCCATTCTGATAGTCGACGACTCCACCTCCATCCGGCAGATGCTCGGCTTCACCCTGCGTGCGGCTGGCTATGAAGTCGACGAAGCCGTGGATGGCCGCGATGGCCTCGGCAAGGCCCAGCGCAAGGGTTACCAGTTGATATTCACCGACCAGAACATGCCGAACATGGATGGCATCAGCCTGATCAAGAGCCTGCGCGGCCTGCCCAACTACCGCAGCACGCCGATTCTGATGCTCACCACCGAGTCCAGCGATGCGATGAAACAACAGGGCAAAGCCGCTGGCGCCACCGGCTGGCTGGTCAAGCCCTTCGACCCGCCGAAACTGCTCGAAGTGACCAAGAAAGTCCTGCCCTGACAGGCTGTTGAAAAACCCAGGCGAGGCAGCCGAGCCTGTTTTTAACGCCCCTCTCCATTATCAAAAGGGGCAACGCAGGTAGTTTTCACCCAGGCACTGCACAGGCGCGCGCAGATGAACGATGGCATGGAGCAATTTCTCCAGGTGTTTTTCGAGGAAGCCGAAGAGCATCTGGCCAACCTCGAACACCTCCTCCTGACCCTGGACACCCAGGCGCCCGACCCGGAGGCGTTGAACGGCATTTTCCGCGCGGCCCATTCGATCAAGGGCTCCAGCGGCATGTTCGGCTTCGACGATCTGACCGCGGTCACCCACGTTCTGGAAACCTTGCTGGACAAGTTGCGCAGCGGGCGCATGGCGCTGCAGGTGGAGATGATCGACGTATTCCTCAATGCGCGCGACATCCTTGTGCAGCTGCTCGCCGCTCACCGCGAGCAGCGTGAAAATCCGGACATAGCCACCGCCGAAACGGTCGCACGCCTGCAACAGCTGATCGATCAAGCGCCCCCCAGCTCGCCGGCAGTTGCATCGACCGATGCCGAGGACACGGCATTCGGTTTTTTCGACGAGCCTGCTGCGCCAAGCACCGAGGACGATGCCTTCGGCTTTTTCGACACACTGCCTGTGCCCGCCGCGCCGGTCGACACCAGCGAAGCCTATGGCTTGTTCGAGCAACCGCTCGCCGAAACGCAAGCGGCCTACGGCCTGTTCGAGGATGCCGCCGGCGCACCAACCGCCGAAACCGTAGCACCCGGCGCGGTGCTGCAAGAACGGCGCGCCAGCGACCGGCGCACGGGGGATCGTCGGGGCGGCGCGGACAGCGAGTCCAGTTCGATCCGCGTCAGCGTGGAAAAAATCGACAGCTTGATCAATCAGGTCGGCGAGCTGGTGATCACCCAGGCCATGCTCGCGCAACTCACCAGCGACCTCGATCCGAGCCTGTTCGAACAGATCCATCAGACCCTCGGCCAACTCGAACACAATACCCGGGAGCTGCAGGAGTCGGTGATGTCGATTCGCATGCTGCCCATCAGCTTCATCTTCAACCGCTTTCCGCGGCTGGTGCGCGACACCGCCGGCAAGCTCGGCAAGAAGGTCGAACTGCACCTGCAAGGGGAACACACCGAACTGGACAAGGGGGTCATCGAAAAGCTCACCGACCCGCTGACCCATATCATCCGCAACAGCGTCGACCACGGCATCGAATCGCCCGCAGAACGCCTGGCCGCCGGCAAACCCGAACATGGCACGGTGCGCCTCGCGGCCTATCACCAGGGCGGCCGCATCGTCGTCGAGATCAGCGATGACGGGCGCGGCCTGGCGCGCGCCAAGATCATCGCCAAGGCGCGCCAGCAGGGCCTTCCGGTCAACGACGAGATGCCCGATGCCGAGGTCTGGCAACTGATCTTCATGCCCGGCTTTTCCACCGCCGAGACGGTCACCGACCTGTCCGGTCGCGGCGTCGGCATGGACGTGGTGCGGCGCAATATCTCGGCGATCGGCGGGCGCATCGACATCGACTCGGTGGAAGGCGCGGGCACGCGCATCGCCATTCGCCTGCCGCTGACCCTGGCGATCCTCGACGGCATGATCGTCTCGGTGCAGCGCGTGCACTATGTGATTCCGCTGACTTACATCATCGAATCGCTGCAACCCCGGGCCGACGACATCCGCAGTCTGAGCGGCAATCGCGGCACGGTGATCCGCGTGCGGGGCGACTACCTGCCCCTGCTGGCCCTGCACGAACTGCTCGACAACGGCGGCGCAACGCCGGCACCCAGCGAGGCGATAGTGCTGATCCTCGAAGCCGAGGGGCAGAAATTCGCCTTGCTGGTCGACGACCTGGTCGGCCAGCAACAGGTGGTGATCAAGAGCCTGGAGCAGAACTTCCGCCGCATCGACGGCATCACCGGCGCCACCATCATGGGCGATGGCAGCGTCGCGCTGATTCTCGACATCGACACCCTGCCGCGCCTGGCCGGTAAAGGAGCACCGCGTTATGAACCTACCGAGTGACAACAGCGGCAGTCAGCCGACCCAGGAGTTCCTGACTTTCACCCTGGGCGCCGAGGAATACGCCATCGACATCCTGCGGGTCCAGGAAATCCGCGGGTACGACCAGGTCACCGCGATCGCCAACAGCCCGGCCTTCATCAAGGGCGTGATCAACCTGCGCGGCGCCATCGTGCCGATCGTCGACCTGCGGATCAAATTCAACCTGGCCTCGGTGACCTACGACCCGTTCACCGTGGTGATCATCCTCAATGTGCGCGAGCGCATCGTCGGCGCGGTGGTCGACTCCGTGTCCGATGTGATCGCCCTGAGCGACGCGCAGATCAAACCACGCCCCGAGTTCGGCAGCAGTTTCGACACCGAATACCTGCTGGGCCTGGCCACCGTCAGCGAACGCATGCTGATTCTGGTGGATATCGAAAAACTGATGACCAGCAGCGAAATGGCACTTGTCGAGGCAACTACCGCCTGACCCGGGCGCCCCAGATAGCGAGGACACATGATGAGTCTGTTCGATAGAAAAGCCCGGCTTCACGCAGAGCAAATCAGCAACCTGCTGCAGGCGCTGGCCGATGGCGAGCTGGAACGGAATATTCCGCAGAGCGATGACCCGACCTGGGTCAAGGTCTACGACGCACTTGGCAGGCTGCAGGGCAGCATGCAGCGCCAACGCGCCGACCTCGAGCAGACCGCGACCCTGCAACAGAGCCTCGCGCAGATGTCCCGGCAGCACGAGGACGGCTGGATCGACGAGGTCATCCCCTGCGAACGCTTCAGCGGCACCCACGCCGAGATCGCCAAGGGGATCAACGCCCTGGTCGCGGCGCATATCGCGGTGAAGATGCAGGTCGTGCGGGTGGTCACGGCATACGGCAAAGGCGACTTCAGCCAGGACATGGATCGCCTGCCGGGCAAGAAGGCGCAGATCACCGAGGCGATCGACGGTGCCCGCGATCGCCTGCAAGCGGCCGCCCGCGAGGCCGAGAGCAATGCGCGGATCAGCAGCGCCCTGGACAACTGCACCACCAACGTGATGATCGCCGACAACGAGCGCAACATCATCTACATGAACAAGACCGTCATCTCGATGCTGCGAAACGCCGAGAACGACCTGCGCAAAGCCTTGCCGAGCTTCGCCGTGGACCGGCTGCTGGGTGGCAACATGGATCAGTTCCACAAGAACCCGGAACACCAGAAGCGCCTGCTCGCCAGCCTGACCACCACTTACCGTGCGCAGATAGAAGTCGGCGGCCGGACCTTTTCGCTGATCGCCAACCCGGTCATCAATGACAACGGCGAACGCATCGGCTCGGTGGTCGAATGGAACGACCGCACCCTGGAAGTCAGCGTCGAGCGCGAAGTCGCCGGCCTGGTCAACGCCGCCGCCATCGGCGACTTCACTCAACGCCTCGACGAGATGGGCAAGGCGGGCTTCTTCCTCAACCTGGCCAGCGGCCTCAACCAACTGATGCAGACCGCCGACAAGGGCCTGCGCGATGTGGTCCGGGTGCTCGGCGCGCTGGCCCAGGGCGACCTGACCCAGCGCATCACCGACGATTACCAGGGCACCTTCGGCCAGCTCAAGGACTACGCCAATGAAACCGCCGACAGCCTGTCGCGCATGCTCGGGCAGATCCGCCTGGCGGCCGACACCATCTACACCGCCGCCAGCGAGATTTCCGCCGGTAATACTGACCTGTCCTCGCGCACCGAGGAGCAGGCCTCGAGCCTGGAGGAAACCGCCTCGAGCATGGAGGAACTGACCAGTACGGTGAAACTCAACGCCGACAACGCACGCCAGGCCAATTCGCTGGCGGTGAATGCTTCGGAAGTCGCGGTCGCTGGCGGCACAGTGGTCAGCCAGGTCGTCGAGACCATGTCGTCGATCAACGAGTCGGCGCGCAAGATCGCCGACATCATCGGGGTGATCGACGGCATCGCCTTCCAGACCAATATCCTCGCGCTCAACGCCGCGGTCGAAGCCGCGCGCGCCGGCGAACAGGGCCGCGGCTTCGCTGTAGTCGCCGGGGAAGTGCGCAATCTGGCGCAACGCTCCGCCGCCGCGGCCAAGGAAATCAAGACACTTATTTCCGACTCGGTGGACAAGGTCAACAACGGCAATGTGCTGGTTGCCCAGGCCGGCAAGACCATGAGCGAGATCGTCACCTCGATCAAGCGGGTTACCGACATCATGGCCGAAATCGCCGCGGCGTCGGCCGAGCAGAGCACCGGCATCGAGGAGATCAGCGGCGCGGTCAGCCAGATGGACGAAATGACCCAGCAGAACGCGGCACTGGTCGAAGAGGCCGCCGCCTCGGCCGAGTCCCTGCTCGAACAGGCGTCGGAAATGACCCAGGCGGTAGCGGTATTCAAAATCGACCAGGACCACGATCAGCCTGTCCGTAGCGAGACGCGGAAAATCCCGCGCGCAACCGCCTTGCCGGCGCCCAGCGCTCCACGCCCGGTGCGCACGCCCAGCAAGGGGCTACCGGCGCGCGGCCCCGGCAAGGACAACGAATGGGAGGAATTCTGAGCCCTTCGCGGATTCCCCGATGACAGCGCAGGGTGGACAACGGCATGCCTGAAACAGCGGAAGTGCGCGAGTTCTGCTACACCCGCACGGATTTCGAGAGGGTCCGGCGCCTGCTCTACCAGCGCGCAGGGATCAGTCTTTCGGACAGCAAGGAGCAGATGGTCTACAGCCGCCTGAGCCGGCGCTTGCGCCATCTCGGCTTGAGCGGCTTCGGCGCTTACTGCGACCTTCTCGAGCACGACACCCGGGAATGGCAGGAATTCGTCAACGCCCTGACCACCAACCTGACCGCGTTCTTCCGCGAGAACCATCATTTCGAGCAACTGACGAGCTACCTGCAGCGCCATGCCCAGGCCCGCCGCACGCTGCGCATCTGGTGCGCGGCGTCGAGCACCGGCGAGGAACCTTACTCGCTGGGCATAACCTGCATGGAGGCCCTTGCCAGCCGCCAGCCGAAGGTGACGATCCTGGCCTCGGACATCGATACCGGCGTGCTGGCCACCGCCTGCCAGGGCATCTACCCGCTGGAGCGGGTGGAACAGCTGTCGCAGCAGCGCAAACAGCGTTTTTTTCTCCGCGGCAAAGGCAGCCAGGCCGGCAGGGTCCGGGTGCAGGACGACTTGCGCGCACTGGTCGAGTTTCGTCAGATCAACCTGCTCGATCCGCACTGGAACATCGAAGACGGGCTGGACATCATCTTCTGTCGCAATGTGATGATCTATTTCGACAAACCCACCCAGCTCCGCCTGCTCGAGCGCATGGTCGCGCTGCTGCGGCCTGACGGCCTGTTCTTCGCCGGCCACTCGGAAAGCTTTATCCAGGCCGGGCATCTGGTGACCCTGATCGGCCGCACGGTGTATCGCCCGGCAACGAGGCCCGTCTGAACATGGAGTTCGACTACGACAGCGCCTTGGCGCCCAGCACCTATTACGACCGCTACTTCGAGCGCGAAGCGGTGAAAATCCTGCCCGGCGAATATTTCGTCACCGCCCGCGATATTTTGATCGTCACGGTGCTCGGCTCCTGCGTGTCGGTCTGCCTGCGTGATCGCCAGACCGGCATCGGCGGAATGAATCACTTCATGCTGCCGGGCAACAACAAGGAGGGCTTCGGCCCGGTATCGTCCTCGGCGCGCTACGGGGTCTACGCCATGGAGGTGTTGATCAACCAGCTGCTCAAGCTCGGCGCACGACGCAATCGGCTCGAAGCCAAGGTATTCGGCGGCGGCTGCGTCCTGCGCGGCATCACCGCCAACGATGTCGGCCAGCGCAACGCGGACTTCGTGCTCGATTACCTGGGCACCGAAGGCATCGATGTGCTGGCCGAGGATCTGCTGGATATCTACCCGCGCAAGGTTTACTTCTTTCCGGCCAGCGGTCGGGTGCTGGTGAAAAAACTCAAAAGCCTGCACAACACCACCCTGCTCGACCGCGAATCGGACTACAGCCTGCGCATCAGGAAGGCTCCGGTTGGCGGCGCGATCGATCTATTTTAGGGGCCCCGCATGCCGATCAAAGTTCTGGTAGTCGACGATTCCGCATTGATCCGCAGCCTGCTCAAGGAAATCATCGGCGCCGATCCCGAACTGCAGCTGGTCGGCGCAGCGCCGGATGCCTTCGTCGCCCGCGATCTGGTCAAACAGTTCAGCCCCGATGTGATCACCCTGGATATCGAGATGCCGCGCATGGATGGGCTGACCTTCCTGGAAAAGCTTATGGCCGCGCGGCCGACTCCGGTGGTGATGATTTCTTCACTGACCGAGAGCGGCGCCGAAGCGACCTTCCGCGCCATGGAACTGGGCGCGGTGGATTTCCTCGCCAAACCCAAGCTGGGCATCCGCGAAGGCATGGAGGCGTATGCCGCCGATATCCGCGACAAGATCAAGGCCGCCAGCCTCGCCCGTATGCGCCCGCGTGGTGCTCCGCATGCCGCCGTCGGCGCCGGGGAAAAGGCCACCGATGTAGCGCGCACGCCGATTCTCGGCACCGAGAAGATCATCGCCATCGGCGCCTCCACCGGCGGTACCGAGGCGATCAAGGAGGTGCTGATCGGGATGCCCGCCGACAGCCCCGGCATCGTCATCACCCAGCACATGCCGCCGGGCTTCACCCGCACCTTTGCCGAGCGTCTCGACCGTCTCAGTCGTCTGCACGTGGTCGAGGCCCAGGGCGGCGAGCGCATCCTCCCCGGACACGCGTTCGTCGCACCCGGTGGCTATCACCTGCTGGTCGAGCGCTCCGGCGCCAACTACCTGACCCGCCTCTCGGACGGCCCGCCAGTGCATCGTCACAGGCCGGCCGTGGACCCGATGTTCCAGTCGCTGGCGCAATGCGCCGGGCGCAACCTGATCGCAGCCCTGCTGACCGGCATGGGCAAGGACGGCGCCCTGGGTCTGCTGGATATCCAGCGGGCCGGCGGCCACACCATCGCCCAGGACGAAGCCAGTAGCGTGGTCTACGGCATGCCGCGCGAAGCTGTAGCCCTGGGCGCCGCCGCGGAAATCCTGGCACTGGAGAAAATCGCCGAAGCATTGACCCAGCAGGCCAAAAAGCGCGGCGGCGGCAACCGTGTGTGAAAGCATGCGGGCGCGACAGCCTCGACGTTAAGCCGAGCGACGGAAAGCCTTGGGCTTATGCGCCAGGCTGGCTATACTTCGCCAGCTTCACGCGCGCGGCCCGCTCCGCGCGTGCCCGCCACCTGTCCGAGGGGCGCTGCAGCAAAACCCGCCATGCGGGGGTTTGTCAGGCTCGGATGGGGCGTTAACCATACGCATCAACGGCGCTCAATCAGACTGCGTGAAAACGTAGCGAGCGAAGGTCAAGCAAGGCAAAAACCGGCGAGGAAGCGGCTGGGGTCGCATTCGACTTTACAGCTGTAAATGAGCATTCCGAGCCGGTTTTTAACGCAGCATGGCCGAGCGCAGTAGTTTTCACACTGTCTGATCGCAGATAACGAATGGAGAACTCACTATGAGCGCTGTACTGACGCCTGCCGGTTTCAATGACTTCAAGGTCGCCGACATTTCCCTGGCCGCCTGGGGCCGCCGCGAAACCATCATCGCCGAATCGGAAATGCCCGCGCTGATGGGCCTGCGCCGCAAGTACGCCGGCGAGCAGCCGCTGAAGGGTGCGAAGATCATCGGCTGCATCCACATGACCATCCAGACCGCGGTGCTGATCGAGACCCTGATTGCCCTGGGCGCCGAAGTGCGCTGGTCCTCGTGCAACATCTTCTCCACCCAGGATCAGGCCGCTGCCGCCATCGCCGCCGCCGGCATCCCGGTGTTCGCCTGGAAGGGCGAAACCGAAGAAGAATACGAATGGTGCATCGAGCAGACCATCCTCAAGGACGGTCAGCCATGGGACGCCAATATGATCCTCGACGATGGCGGCGACCTGACCGAGATCCTGCACAAGAAATATCCGCAGATGCTTGAGCGCATCCACGGCGTCACCGAAGAAACCACCACCGGCGTACACCGCCTGCTGGAAATGCTGGCCAAGGGCGAGCTGAAAATCCCGGCGATCAACGTCAACGACTCGGTGACCAAGAGCAAGAATGACAACAAGTACGGCTGCCGCCACAGCCTCAACGACGCGATCAAGCGCGGCACCGACCACCTGTTGTCCGGCAAGCAAGCGCTGGTGATCGGCTATGGCGACGTGGGCAAGGGTTCGGCGCAATCGCTGCGTCAGGAAGGCATGATCGTCAAGGTTTCGGAAGTCGACCCGATCTGCGCCATGCAAGCCTGCATGGACGGCTTCGAGCTGGTCTCGCCTTATAAAGACGGCATCAACGACGGCAGCGAAGCCAGCATCGACGCAGCCCTGCTGGGCAAGATCGATCTGATCGTGACCACCACCGGCAACGTCAATGTTTGCGATGCGAACATGCTCAAGGCCCTGAAGAAGCGCGCCGTGGTCTGCAACATCGGCCACTTCGACAACGAAATCGACACCGCCTTCATGCGTAAGAACTGGGCCTGGGAAGAGGTCAAGCCGCAGGTGCATAAGATCCACCGCACCGGCGCCGGCAGCTTCGACGCGCAGAATGACGACTACCTGATCCTTCTCGCCGAAGGCCGTCTGGTCAACCTGGGCAACGCCACCGGCCACCCGAGCCGGATCATGGACGGCTCCTTCGCCAACCAGGTGCTGGCGCAGATTTTCCTCTTTGGCCAGAAGTTCGCAGACCTGCAACCCGAGCAGAAAGCCGCGCGCCTGACCGTTGAAGTGCTGCCGAAGAAACTCGACGAGGAAGTGGCGCTGGAGATGGTCAAGGGCTTTGGCGGCGTGGTCACCCAGCTGACCAAGCAGCAGGCCGAGTACATCGGCGTGACCCAGGAAGGCCCGTTCAAGCCGGACGCCTATCGGTACTAAAATAGCCTCAAGCCATAAGCCGCAAGCTGCAAGTCGAGCCCGTCTCGCTTGTGGCTTGCAGCCTGAAGCTTGCCGCTGAAGGAAATCTTCTCCATGTCTCAAGAACGCCGTTACAGCTTCGAATTCTTCCCTACCAAGACTGAAGCCGGGCACGAAAAACTGATGACTGTGGCGCGCCAGCTGGCGACCTACAACCCCGACTTCTTCTCCTGCACTTATGGCGCCGGCGGTTCGACCCGTGATCGTACGCTCAACACCGTACTGCAACTGAATAACGATATCGGCGTGAGCACCGCCCCTCACCTGTCCTGCGTCGGCGACTCCAAGGCGGAGCTGCGCGAGCTGCTCAACCTGTACAAGAACGCCGGGATCAACCGCATAGTCGCGCTGCGCGGCGACCTGCCGTCCGGCATGGGCATGGCCAGCGGCGAGTTGCGCTACGCCAATGAGCTGGTCAGCTTTATCCGCGAAGAAACGGGCGATCACTTCCATATCGAAATCGCCGCCTACCCGGAGATGCATCCGCAGGCGCGCAACTTCGAGGACGACATCGCCAATTTCGTGCGCAAGGCCAAGGCCGGCGCCAGCAGCGCGATTACCCAATACTTCTTCAACGCCGACAGCTACTTCTACTTCGTCGAGCGGATCCACCAGCTGGGCGTGGATATTCCCGTGGTGCCGGGGATCATGCCGATCACCAACTACAGCAAACTGGCGCGTTTCTCCGATGCCTGTGGCGCCGAGATCCCACGCTGGGTGCGCAAGCAGCTGGAGGCCTACGGCGACGACAGCGACAGCATCCGCGCCTACGGCGAGCAGGTGGTCAGCGAGATGTGCGAGCGCTTGCTGCAGGGCGGTGCGCCGGGGCTGCACTTCTACAGCATGAACCTGGCGGAGCCGAGCCTGGCGATCTGGAACAACCTCAAACTGCCGCGTTAAAAACGCCGATAGCGGTCGTCGTCGTGCCTCGCGGCGGCGACCGTTATGCCGCACAGACAGCTCTATCCTGGCCCATTCCCGCAATCCGAGCGCTCAAGCACGCGCTTCATGGGCTATATTCCTTACAGGGACACAGCGACCCGGCCATGGGCGCTCACGCGACTGCTTCTACGATGCAGAAACTATCGTCCCAAGACTGCGGACTAACCAACACCCCCGAGCATAATCGAGCACGCGATTGATAAGCCGTTGAAAAGATGGCGAACGACAGTGAATGGGGCGGAATCAACCAACGACGTATCGGCCATCAACACCGCCCCCCTGTCACCGGCAATGCCGCAAGCCACGCCCCGTCATTTTCAATGGTCAGCAAGCCATGTATGGCTGATATCTCAACCATGGAGCGCCGCAATGGCCACACGAAAAACCACCAACGCCACCGTCACCCCCAAGGGCAGCCTGGAAACCCTGTCGCAGCGCGAAGTGCAGCAGTTGCGCGAGACCGGCTCCGGCAGCGTCTATTCATTGTTTCGCCAATGCGCCCTGGCCATCCTCAATACCGGCTCGCACAGCGATAACGCAAAAACCATTCTGGAGGCCTATCCGGATTTCGAAATCCGCATCCACCAGCAGGATCGCGGCATTCGCCTGGAATTGATCAACGCTCCCGCCGATGCCTTCGTCGATGGCGAGATGATCGCCAGCACCCGGGAAATGCTGTTCAGCGCCCTGCGCGATATCGTCTACACCCAGAGCGAACTGGAAAATCAGCGGGTCGATTTCAGCAGCTCCCAGGGCATCACCGATTACGTCTTCCACCTGCTGCGCAACGCCCGCACCCTGCGCGCCGGCGTCGAACCGAAAATCGTCGTGTGCTGGGGCGGTCACTCGATCAGCACCGAGGAATACAAATACACCAAGGTCGTCGGCCACGAACTGGGGCTGCGCGGCCTCGATGTCTGCACCGGCTGCGGCCCCGGAGTAATGAAAGGGCCGATGAAGGGCGCGACCATTTCCCACGCCAAGCAACGCAACGTCACCGGCCGTTATCTGGGGCTGACCGAGCCCGGTATCATCGCCGCCGAAGCGCCCAATCCGATCGTCAACGAACTGGTAATCCTGCCCGATATCGAGAAGCGCCTGGAGGCGTTCGTGCGCGTCGGCCATGGCATCATCATCTTCCCTGGCGGCGCCGGCACTGCCGAAGAGCTGCTGTATTTCCTCGGCATCCTGCTGCACCCGGACAACGTCGAGCTGCCGTTCCCGCTGATCATGACCGGGCCGAAAAGCGCCACTCCGTATATCCAGCAGTTGAACGCCTTTATCGGCGCCACCCTGGGTAGCGCCGCGCAACAGCGCTACAAGATCATCATCGACGATCCGAGCCAGGTCGCGCGGGAGATGGCCGAGGGCATCAAGGAGGTGACCCAGTACCGCCGCGACAACAACGACGCCTTCCACTTCAACTGGCTGCTGAAGATCGACGAGAGTTTCCAGCACCCTTTCGAGCCCACCCACGCCAACATGGCCAGCCTGAAACTGACCCGCGAACAACCGGTACACGAGCTGGCAGCCCAGATGCGCCGGGCGTTCTCGGGGATAGTTGCGGGCAACGTCAAGGACAAGGGCATTCGCCTGATCGAAGAGTACGGCCCTTACGAGATCACCGGCGACCAGGAGATCATGCGACCACTAGATCATCTGCTGCAGGCATTCGTCGAGCAGCACCGGATGAAGCTGCCGGGCAATAACGCCTATGTGCCCTGCTACCGGGTGGTGACCTAGGCCAATATCCCCGCGCAACGGTTACAAGGCTCTGCAATAGGCCTTTTAACCGCTGCGCCGGCAAGTTTTCGAACAACCCGGGCAGACGCGAAATCGGTCAACAAATAACCACCTAAAGCACAAAAGACCAAAGTACGACTATACAGTCGCGTTTTCTGATTTTATTCTGCCGCCATGAACGCACCGCACAAGCTCGCCCTCCTCGTTCTACTCACTTGTTTGAGTCTTGTTGCCCAAGGCCAGCCACTGCGTATTGTCAGCGAAGCCTGGCCGCCCTATATCTACGAAGAGAACGGCGAGCTGCACGGCCTCGATTACGAAGCCACGCGAATCGTCCTGCAACGCCTAGGCGTGCAGGCCGAATGGCAGCTACTGCCCTGGAAGCGCTGCTCGCTGGCGGTGAAGCAGGGCAAAGCCGATGCGATTCTCGGCACCTACCGTACCCGGGAAAGCGAGTCGCTGATGATTTTCCCCAGTGAACCGCTATCGCGGATCGACCTGGTGCTGTTCTATGCCAAGGCACGCCCCCACCCCTTCCAGGCCATCGACGACCTGCGTGGCCTGAGAATCGGCGTTTCCGATCGCTATCGCTACTCGGATCGGGCCTTTGCCGAATCCCAGCTGTTCATTCGCGAACAGGCGCCCAACCATGCAGCGAATTTCGGCAAGCTGATGCGCGAACGCGTCAACCTGGTAGTCAATGACCGTTACACCGGCGGCTTCGTGCTCGAGCGTATGGGCCTGAGTGCGGCGGTTACCTATTACCCCCAAGTGCTGGGCCGCGACTCGCTCTACCTCGGCCTGCGGCGCAACGCCGACCTGGAAAGCCTGGCTGAAGCATTCGCCCGCGAATTGCGCCGCCTCAAGCTCGAACCGACCTACAGCCTGCTACGCAGCCGCTACGGTGTGCACCCATCCCTGCAACTGGCAACTTACGCCGAACCAGCGCCGGATAACCCCGGCGAACGCCGTTAAGCAGACCGCTGCTGCGCAAACGTTCAGCTCTGTTATACTCCGGCCTTCCCGCCAGGCTTGCGCCCGGATGCTAACCCCCAGAGGTCAGCAGTACCGGACGGGATTGCGCCCCCCAAGCGTGATTCAAGCCAGGCAATACACCCCATAGGGCCAAGCCCTCACTAGACAGGATTACACATGTCCTTTGCCTCCCTCGGTCTCTCCGAGGCACTAGTCCGCGCGGTCGAATCCGCCGGTTACACCCAACCCACTCCGGTGCAACAGCGGGCCATCCCCGCCGCGTTGCAAGGTCGCGACCTGATGGTGGCGGCCCAGACGGGTACAGGCAAAACGGGCGGCTTCGCCCTGCCGATCCTCGAACGACTGTTCCCCAACGGTCACCCGGATCGCGAACAACGCCACGGCCCCAAGCAGCCTCGCGTACTGGTCCTGACACCGACCCGCGAACTGGCCGCTCAGGTGCATGACAGCTTCAAGCTGTATGCCCGCGATTTGAAATTCGTCAGCGCCTGCATCTTCGGCGGCGTTGGCATGAACCCGCAGATCCAGGCCCTGGCCAAAGGCGTCGATGTCCTGGTGGCCTGCCCGGGCCGCCTGCTCGACCTGGCCAACCAGAAGGCGATCGACCTCTCCCACGTGGAAATCCTCGTGCTCGACGAGGCCGACCGCATGCTCGACATGGGCTTTATCCATGACGTCAAGAAGGTCCTGGCCAAGCTGCCAACGCAACGGCAGAACCTGCTGTTCTCGGCGACCTTCTCCAAGGACATCACCGACCTGGCCGGCAAGTTGCTGCACAACCCCGAGCGCATCGAAGTGACGCCGCCGAACACCACGGTCGAGCGTATCGAGCAGCGCGTGTTCCGTGTGCAGGCCAGCCATAAACGTGCGCTGCTGGCCCACCTGATCACCGCCGGCGCCTGGGAGCAGATCCTGGTGTTCACCCGCACCAAGCACGGCGCCAACCGCCTGGCCGAGTACCTGGACAAGCACGGCCTGACGGCGGTGGCGATCCACGGTAACAAGAGCCAGAACGCCCGCACCAAGGCCCTGGCCGACTTCAAGGCGAACAAGGTGCGCATCCTGGTCGCCACCGATATCGCCGCCCGCGGCCTGGATATCGACCAACTGCCCCACGTGGTCAACTTCGAACTGCCGAATGTCGAAGAAGATTATGTGCACCGCATCGGTCGTACCGGCCGTGCCGGTCGCAGCGGCGAGGCGATTTCCCTGGTCGCGCCGGATGAAGAGAAGCTGCTCAAGGGCATCGAACGGATGACCAAGCAGAAAATCGCCGACGGCGATCTGCTCGGCTTCGACGCCAGCAAGGTCGAGGCCGAACGCCCGGAAGTGCGCGAGCCGCAGAAGCCACGCCAGCCGCGCGGCGCCAAGCCGGACGGCGAACGTCACGGTGGCGGCCGCAAGGACAAGGGCAAGGACAGCGGCAAAGAGCAGACCCGTGCGGCCAAGCCGCGCGGTGGCCGTTCGCAACAGCCACGCGGTTCGGCCCGCGCCGCCGCGCCGGCAGTGCCGGCGTTGCCTCCCGATCGCGCGCCGGATGAGTTCCGCGACGATGAAATCGATAACTTCGGCAATCGGGTCGACTATGTCAGCCCGAACCAGAACAAGCAGCAGAACCGTGGCCGTCGGCCCGGTGCGCCTGCAGCGGCAAGTGGCCCGAGCGCGAGCAATGGCGTCGGCCAAGGCCCACGCCCGGCCAGCAAGGGCCCGCGCACTGGCGGTGGCGCCGGTGCGGGCGCTGGCGGACAAAAACGTCGTCAGGGTTCCGGTGGCCAAGGCGGCCAGGGACGCAATGGCTCCGGCCGCGCACGTCCGCCGCGCGATACCCGCACCACTTCGCTCGATCGCGACGAACTGCCGCGCCAGGAAGCGGCAGTGAAGAGCCCGCGCGACAAGCAACCAGTGATCGTCCACAAGGGCTCGCGGCTCGATCGCTTCCCGACGCCCGAGCAGCTCGACGAATTGTCGAACAGCCGGCCAAGGGGCGAGAAGCCGGCCTTGCTGACACGCAATCGCGAAGAATGATGCTTCGCTGAAAATAAAAACGCCGCCCCTAGGGGCGGCGTTTTTATTGGTGCGCTACCTGCGCGGGCGGCGATGCGGCCATGCGCGTTACTGGCGCACACCCTCGATGGAAATGATCAGCTCGACGCTCTGCGAAGCCGGGCCGAGGTCTTTCTGAATATCGAAATCCTTCAGCTTGACCATGGTGCTGCCTTCGAAGCCGGCGCGGTAGCCACCCCACGGGTCGTCGCCCTGGCCAATGAACTTGGCGGCGATGACCACCGGCTTGGTCACGCCATTGAGGGTCAGGTTGCCGGTGATGTCGGCCGTGCCCTCACCGGTGGACTTGACCGAGGTGGACTCGAACGTCGCGGTCGGATGCTCGCTGACATTGAGGAAGTCGGCACTGCGCAGGTGCTTGTCGCGCTCGGCGTTATTGCTGTCGACGCTGGCGGTGTTCAGGCTGACCTTGACCTTGCTGGCCTCAGGATTCTTGTCATCGAAGCTGAAGCTGCCGTCGAAATCCTTGAACGTACCGTACAGCCAGCTGTAGCCCAGGTGGCTGATCTTGAAATTGACGAAGGCGTGCT
>CBIHLF010000056.1:0-25158 GCA_966210435.1 uncultured Pseudomonas sp.
CAAGACAAGGCCGGATATACGAATGCAACCGCGCTGACGACAGATGCAAAAGCAATGCTTTGCTCACTACTTGTGGGGAGAGTTCATATACGCATTGTTAGGCGCGCCTACATTAATTGGCTGCCATTGCTTTTAAATAGCCCGGGATAGAAACGGCTATCAGTAGGACGAAGAAAGAAAGATTGATAAATAGACCAATTATGGACTGGACTAAAGTGGACACCTTGCGATTCTCTCTAAATCTTTTTATGCCGGATATGCCATAAATAGTGCCGATTATGAATGAGGCCATTACTAGAGCAAAAGCTAAAAGCAAGTTAACGCCAAGGCTTCCGTGCAATGAGAAAATGAATATAGCCACGAGTGGCAAAGCCCAGGACGTTGCGGCAGGTGAGAGCATGAGGATTGTTTTGGGTTCGGCGGGGTTTATGTGTGAGCTCATTTTTGCCTTAGTGCCTAACGTTTGGTTAAGGGGCGGGCTTTAGCCCGCCCCAGTGAGCGCAGCGAACGGTTTGAACCGCTAGTTATAAGCCTTAAGCAGGGTTTACTCACTCAGAAGCGCTGTACAAAAGGCCTTCATTGATTTCTTCAGGTAGGCCTTCATGCCACCATATATACGCATGCGGCATTTCACCCTCATCTTCATAACCATCGTCTGGTTCGTAGTACTGATCTAACACTTTCCCATTATCTATTTTGAAGAAAAACTCACATGGTTCATCGTCCCCTCTGAGGCATGCTCTGGCGTCAATTTCAGGTGATAGTTCAAATAGAAATTCAAGTATTGATCTAATTACGTCTAAGCCGACACTGCCATGAACAAATCGGAAAGTATTGTATCCCGCAGTCGCTCCCTTTGCTTCCGCAATAAGATCGTCGGACGGTTTCCCGAAAGCATCACAGATATTTTTTAAAAGCTGAGAGTATGCTTTATTTGCATTGGCAGGTGATATTTCGAGAGCGCAAGCCAACAGATCTTTTTCTGTTTCTTCGCCACTTGGTTTTTGTTCATCATTTATAGTTTTGAATATTGTATATAATTTTTTTTGTATTTCTTGGTCGGGATGCTTAATGTACAGTCTTGTGGTTTGCTCTGACATATGAACTCCATCTCTGGCTGGGGTGGTTTTTATTTTTACTCGCTGCAGTGTATTAAACGCGGTTTATAACGTTTGGTTAAGGGGCGGGCTTTAGCCCGTCCCAGCGAGCGGAGCGAGCGATTTGAACCAATTGTTAGCGGGCAGGTGCACTCTCATTTCGCCCCAATAAGCAAAGCCAATGACACCCCTGCAACATGCGTATTACCTGAGTTTCTAAGCCGAACTAACATTGCTCTTGTCATATCAGTAGGAAAGCGCCGAAAGTTTTGAACTAATTTTTCTTCATAGCTGCCGACAGCTTCCATACCATGTAACGCCGACCAGAAAACACCGGAGCCATCTTCTTCTGGAAAGCGCTCGAATAAGTTGAAAATTGCTTGGTAGTATTTTTCTGGCGCAGATGACTGAAACGCCTCTTCAAGCAAGTACTCAAGTGGCAACCAGTTACCATCTGCAGGCTCAAAACTAGAAATGTTATTGGCAAGCTCAGTATTCATAAATGCACGCTAACGTATGGTTAAGGGGCGGGCTTTAGCGCGTTCCAGTGAGCGCAGCGAGCGATTTGAACCACTTGTTAGGGACTCACACATTCCTGATTATGGTAACTACAACGGCGACAACAACCAACATTATGATTATTGTCTTAATTTTTATTTCAAGAGGTTCAATGGGCTTTCGCCTCTCAGCGTAGGCCTTGATTTTTTCATCTACCTCAGGAAATAGCCTCTCTGTGTGAAGTTCGTCGTCTACCAATAGCCTACAATAATATTTTCTTGGCTTGCAGCAGACCTCGACTTTGACGTTTCGGTTGCCGACAGTGAATTCTCGAACTCCCGCCAGATAAAAATTCCGTCGCTTTTCTATTAGTTGGCCATCGATAAAGTATTTTTCACTCCCAAAGTTGGTTAGTTCTATTTCAAATATGTGACCGTCAATCTGAGTGGAGGATCGCATGTGGTCCCTAACTATAAATAGACACCAATTGGTGCATAACCTGCCGGACGGGATTGGGGGATAACCTTCCTTGTCATGTCTCTGATTCCTGTCTAGGTTGGTGCTTTCGGGGTCAGGATGACCGATTTGGCAGGTTATACACCAAGGCCGGAAAGCCTCGATTGCTTGGCCAGATTCATGTGAGTCGTGACCGGATTGAGGTTCGTTATATCGGTTTTTACCGTTACCGTCACCGCTCAAGATGGCAAAAAGATGGCATTTTTTATGGGCGTGGTTGGCCGTGGTGGAAAACGCTTTGCGGTTTTCCACCCTACGTTTGGGTGCGTAGTTTTAGGTGCGTAGTTTTGGCTGCGGGCTTTTGGATTGGCTATGACACGGTTGCAGGATTGCAGGGCTTACGCTGTCAGCATTTCAGGAATGTAGGAGCCGCTTGCCGGCACTGCCGTTTGGCTTGGATCGCCGGAGCGCCGAATCGCAGCAAGCTGGCTCCTACAGGGTTAGCGATGAGCTCGGCTGTCGGCTAATCGCAATCTTCGTTTCCCATCACGCCCCTTCGCTCAGTTCCGGCCGCAGGATCAAGGCCCCGAGCGGCGGCAGGTTTAGCGCTAGCGAGTAGGGTTGGCCGTGGCTGACTTCCTCGTCGGCGGTTACTTCGTTGCAGCTGCCGTTGTTGCTGCCGGCATAGTATTCGGCGTCGCTGTTGAGCAGTACCTGCCAACGTCCAGCCAGGGGTACGCCGATGCGGTAGCCTTCGCGCGGCACCGGGGTGAAGTTGTGCACCACCAGCAACGGTGCGCCCTGCTCGCCTTTGCGCAGCCAGGCGTAAACGCTGTTGACCTTGTCGTCGCCGATCAGCCATTGAAAGCCGGTTTCGTAGCCGTCCAGTTGGTGCAGTGCCGGTTCGTTACGGTGCAGGAGGTTCAGGTCGCGCACCAGGTTTTGCAGCCCCTGGTGTTCGCCGTAGCGCAGCAGGTACCAGTCCAGTTCGTGGTCGTGGCTCCATTCGCGCCATTGGCCGAACTCGCAGCCCATGAACAGCAGTTTCTTACCCGGATGGCTCCACATGAAGCTCAGGTACAGGCGCAGGTTGGCGAACTTCTGCCAGCGGTCGCCGGGCATTTTGTCCAGCAACGAGCGTTTGCCGTGCACCACTTCGTCGTGCGAGACCGGCAGGATGAAGTGCTCGGAAAACGCGTAAAGCAGGCCGAAGGTCAGTTGATGGTGGTGGTAGCCGCGGTTGACCGGGTCTTCGCCGATGTATTTGAGGCTGTCATGCATCCAGCCCATGTTCCATTTGTAGTGGAAGCCCAGGCCACCTTCGCTGGTCGGCCGGCTGACCCCGGGCCAGGCAGTCGACTCTTCGGCGATCACCAGGGCGCCGGGGGTTTCGCTGGCGACCACGTCGTTGAGGTGGCGGATAAATTCGATCACTTCGAGGTTTTCGCGACCGCCGTGGCAGTTGGGTATCCACTCGCCTTCCTTTCGCGAGTAGTCGCGGTAGAGCATCGAGGCCACGGCGTCCACGCGCAGGCCGTCGACGTGGTAGGTGCGCAGCCAGTGCAGCGCCGAGGCCAGCATAAAGCCGTGCACCTCGGTGCGCCCGAGGTTGTAGATGTAGGTGTCCCAATCCTGGTGGAAGCCCTCGAAGGGGTGTTCGTATTCGTAGAGCGCGGTGCCGTCGAAACGGCCCAGGCCGTGAGGATCGGTGGGGAAATGCGCCGGCACCCAGTCGAGGATCACGCCGATGCCCGCGCGGTGACAGGCGTCGACGAAGGCGGCGAAATCATGGGGGCTGCCATAGCGCGCGCTCGGCGCGAATTGCGACAGCGGTTGGTAGCCCCAGGAGCCACCGAACGGGTGCTCCATAATCGGCAGCAGTTCGATATGGGTGAAGCCCATCTCCAGCACGTAGGGGATCAGTTGTTCGGCCAACTCGTGCCAGCTGAGCAAACGGCCCTCCTCCCCGCCTTCGCGGCGCCAGGAGCCGGCATGCAGTTCGTAGATCGATAGCGGCTGCGAGTGCGCCTGGTGCCCGGCCCGGCGCTCGAGCCAGTCCTGGTCGTGCCAGTCGAATAGCAAGGGTTGCGCCACCACCGAGCCGGTGGCCGGCGGCGCTTCGGTGGCCAGGGCCATGGGGTCGGCCTTCAACGGCAGCAAGCCACCCGGCCCGAGGATTTCGTATTTGTACACTTCGCCGGCCTGCAAACGCGGGATGAACAACTCCCACACCCCGCTCGGCTGGCGCTGGCGCATGGGATGGCGGCGACCGTCCCAGTTATTGAAAGTGCCGACCACCGAGACCCGCTGCGCGTTTGGCGCCCAGACCGCGAAGCGTACGCCGTCGATGCCGTCGTAAGTAGCCAGCTGGGCGCCGAAGCGCTCGCCGAGTTCGCGGTGGTTGCCCTCGGCAAACAGGTACAGGTCGATCTCGCCGAGCAGCAGGCCGAAGGCATAGGGGTCTTCGGTTTCCTGCACGCTGCCGCCCCAGTCGATCCGGTAGCGGTAGGCCCGCGGGCTATCCAGGCGCAGGCTGAACAAACCAGGCGCCGCGCCCTGAGCCATGCTGCCGAGCGATTCGCCGCTGGCGCCGTCGAGCACCTCGACCGATACGGCCTCCGGCAGATAGGCGATAACCAGGGTGCCGCGTTCGTCCCGATGCGGCCCGAGGACCGCGAAAGGGTCGCCATGGGTGGCGTTGCTCAGGGCTTCGATATCGGCCTCGGCCAAGTGCTCGGCTACATCCTCATTCATCATGTCCGCCCCCCGATAAGTGTTCGATCAGTTCCGCCATTCCCTGCACCGGCACGATCAGCCAGTCCGGGCGATAGCGGCTTTCATAAAGAATTTCGTAAGCGGTTTTCTCGATGCAGAACAGCGCCAGTGCCGCGGCCTCGCCCTGGCGCTGATGCCAGGCATGGGGCAATTGCGCCGCGGCGATCCGGTAGGCGTCGTAGAAGGCGCTACGGGCCTGGCTGCGGTAGGTCGCGGCGATGGTGCGCCGGGCCTGTTCGGCTTCAGCCGAGACGTCGGTGCTCTGCGCGTTGCGCATGGCCAGCGCCGCCGCGTAGTCGAAGGAGCGCAGCATGCCGGCGACATCCTTCAACGGGCTGTGGCGCTTGCGCCGTTCCTCCAGGCTGCGGGCCGGCTCGCCCTCGAAATCGATCAGGTAGGCGTCGCCATGGGCGACCAATACCTGGCCCAGGTGCAGGTCGCCATGCACGCGGATGCGCAGGCCACCGGCGGCGCGTTGCGCGAGTTTCGCCACCAGTTCGAGCAGCAATTCGCCTTGGCCGATCAAAGCATCGACCTGCTCGCGTTGCTCCGCCGTCAGGCCGTTGCCCGCGCCGCTCAGCGCGTCGAGCATCTGCCGCACCTGCTCGGTGATCGCGCGCTGCCATTCTTCGGTATCCGCCTGGGTACTTTGCACCGGGCCGAAATCGGGATTGTCCGACGGCCGC
Organism: uncultured Pseudomonas sp.; assembly: GCA_966210435.1. Lineage (GTDB taxonomy): Bacteria > Pseudomonadota > Gammaproteobacteria > Pseudomonadales > Pseudomonadaceae > Aquipseudomonas. The sequence continues at coordinate 5,513 of CBIHLF010000056.1, forward strand.
GCCAGGGCCACGTGCAGTTCACCGACCCGGCGCCCGAGAATACCGGCGAAGGTTTGCAGTTCGGCGAGCGCGTAATACTGGTTCTCCACCGCCGAGAGGCCGCCGACCAGTTCGTCGCGGATCGCCCGTTCGAGGGTGTCCTGGGTCCACTGCCAGGCATCGCCCTGGTTGCTCACATAGCCTTGCAAAATCATCAGGGTATGGCTTTCGCCGTGCTGATCGACCCGACGCACCTCGCCCAGCAGCGGCGCGATATTGGCGAAGCCCTGCTCGGTCAGGTAGCCGCATATCTCGCTTTCCGGGTGGATGCCCGGCAGCACGCGACGCAGCACCTTGAGCACCATGCGCTCGCCGACCAGTATCGAGCTGTTCGATTGCTCGGCGGAGATCGGGACGATTTCCTCTTCGGGGATATCCTCCAGGGTGTGCAGGCGCGAGGTGGAGACGAACTGGATTTCGTTGCCTTCCCAGTGCAGCACGCTGTCCTTGCGCAGGCTGTCGAGCACCTGGCGGCAGAACTCGGGCAATACGCAGGCATCGGTCAACAGGCCCACCTGCGGGCCGCGACGCAAGCGCGCCAGGGCCAATTGCTGCGGCAACGGGCTGCCGGCCTGGTGTTCGGCGATATAACCGAGTGGCAATTGGAAATAGTCGAAGCTGTCATCGTGGCTGACTTGCACTTCGCTGAGCAAGAACAGGTCGGCCCGCTCGCCGAACGGCACGGCGTAGAGCAGGTGCAACTGCCGCAGCGGTTTACCGCGGTGGCTGAACCAGCGGCGCTTGGGCAGATAGGCGGTCAGCGATTCCTGCTCCAGGGTTTGCCGCGCCCTGCCCTGAGCCAGCTCCTGCAGATGACGTTTGATCACCAACGTCGGCAACTCCGGCATGCGGTCGACCGGCGGGGTATGCCAGTTGGGCATCTGTTTCGCGTCGGCCAGGAGGAACCAGTAAAAGCCGTAAGGCGGCAGGGTCAGCAGGTAGTTGAGTTCGCCGATGGGCGGAAAGGAGCTGCCGCCGACCATCTCCACCGGCACCTTGCCGGCATAGCTCGACAGTTCCAGCTCCGCCGCCTGGGCCGAGCGCGAGAGGTTGGCGACGCAGAGGATCACCTCGTGGCGATCGCCGTCGCTGTATTCGCGCAGGTAGGCGAAGATCCGTCGGTTGCTCGGTGTCATCAGCTTCAGGCTGCCGCGGCCGAAGGCTTTCTGCTGCCTGCGGATCGACAGCATGCGCCGCGTCCAGTTGAGCAACGAGTGCGGGTCACGGGCCTGGGCCTCGACATTGATGGTCTGGAAGCCGTATAGCGGGTCCATGATCGGCGGCAGCACCAGGCTCGCCGGGTCCGCGCGGGAGAAGCCGCCGTTGCGGTCGATCGACCACTGCATCGGCGTGCGCACGCCGTCGCGGTCGCCGAGGAAGATGTTGTCGCCCATGCCGATCTCGTCGCCGTAGTACAGCGTCGGCGTGCCCGGCATCGACAGCAGCAGGCTGTTGAGCAGTTCGACACGGCGCCGGTCGCGTTCCACCAGCGGCGCCAGACGCCGGCGGATGCCAAGGTTGATCCGCGCGCGGCGGTCGGCGGCGTAGAAGTCCCAGAGGTAATCGCGCTCCTGGTCGGTGACCATCTCCAGGGTCAGCTCATCGTGGTTGCGCAGGAAGATCGCCCATTGGCAGTTCTGCGGGATATCCGGGGTCTGGCGCAGGATGTCGGTGATCGGAAAGCGGTCTTCCTGGGCGATGGCCATGTACATGCGCGGCATCAGCGGGAAGTGGAAGGCCATGTGGCATTCGTCGCCCAGCCCGCCGTCGCTGCCGCCGAAGTACAGCTGGGTGTCTTCCGGCCATTGATTGGCCTCGGCCAGCAGCATGCGATCGGGGTATTTGGCGTCCAGTTCGGCGCGGATCTTCTTCAGCACCTCGTGGGTTTCCGGCAGGTTCTCGTTGTTGGTGCCGTCGCGCTCGATCAGGTAGGGAATGGCGTCCAGGCGCAAGCCGTCGACACCCATGTCGAGCCAGAAACGCATCACCCCGAGGACTTCCTTGAGCACCTGCGGGTTGTCGAAATTGAGGTCCGGCTGGTGCGAGTAGAAGCGGTGCCAGAAGTACTGGCCGGCGACCGGGTCCCAGGTCCAATTGGACTTTTCCGTGTCGAGAAAGATGATCCGCGTGCCCTGGTATTTCTGGTTGGAATCGGACCAGACGTAGAAGTCGCGGGCCTTGGAGCCCTTCTTGGCCTCCCGCGCGCGCTTGAACCAGGGATGCTGGTCGGAGGTGTGGTTGATGACCAGCTCGGTGATAACGCGCAAGCCGCGACGGTGCGCCTCGGCGATAAAGCGCTTGGCATCGGCCATGCCGCCGTAGTCCGGGTGCACGCCGCGGTACTCGGCGATGTCGTAGCCGTCGTCGCGCCGCGGCGAGGGATAGAACGGCAGCACCCAGATGGTATTGACGCCGAGGTCGGCGATGTAATCGAGCTTGTCGATCAGCCCGGGAAAGTCGCCTATGCCGTCGTTGTTCGAGTCGAAATAGGACTTCACGTGCACCTGATAGATGACCGCATCCTTGTACCAGTAAGGGTCGTCGAGAAAGGCTGCGGGTCTGCTTTTCTTGGCCATCGGACTGCTCCTTTAGGCTGGAAGTCGCGCCCTGCTGTGATCCGTGTGCGCCTCTGCGGCGGCGCAGCGGATGGCGACAGAAGAACGCATCGCTCGCTGCTCAGCCAACTGGGCGGATGCGCCAGATTCCGAACGGCTGCGTGGGATCGAGGCGCATCCACTGGGTTTTGCCATGCCAAATCCAGCTATGGCTGTTCATCAAATCCTCGCCGCGCATGCTGGCGTCGTCCGGCAAGCCGAACTCCCATAGCGGCAGCTCGAAATGCGCCTCTTGGGCGTTATGCGGGTCGAGGCTGATCGCCACCAGGATGAAGTTCTCCAGATCCGGCGTGCATTTGCCGAAGTACAGGATGTTGTCGTTCCAGGCGTGGTAGGCGCGGAACCCCAGGTGGGTTTGCAGGGCGGGATTGAGGCGGCGAATGCGGTTGAGCTGGGCGATTTCGGCGACGATATTGCCGGGCGCCTGGTAGTCGCGCGGGCGGATTTCGTACTTTTCCGAGTCGAGGTATTCCTCTTTGCCGCGCACCGCCGCCGACTCGCAAATTTCGAAGCCGCTGTACATGCCCCACAACCCCGAGCCCATGGTCGCCAGCGCCGCGCGGATGAGAAAACCGGCGCGGCCGCTGTCGTGCAGAAAGAACGGGTTGATATCCGGGGTATTGACGAAGAAGTTCGGCCGATAGCAATCGCGCCACGGCGGCTGGTTGAGCTGGGTGAAGTATTCCTCCAGCTCGGCCTTGGTGTTGCGCCAGGTGAAGTAGGTGTAGCTCTGGCTGAATCCGACCTTGCCCAGGCGCGCCATCATCGCCGGCCTGGTGAAGGCCTCGGCGAGGAAGATCACCTCGGGGTGGGCGGCGCGAATATCGGCGATCAGCCATTCCCAGAACGGCAGCGGCTTGGTGTGCGGGTTATCCACGCGGAACAGCGTGACGCCCAGTTCCACCCAGCCCTTGACCACATCGCGCAGGGCCAGCCACAAGCCGGGGGTGGCGTCCTTGGCGTAGAAGTCGACATTGACGATGTCTTCGTATTTTTTCGGCGGGTTTTCCGCGTGGCGGATGCTGCCGTCCGGGCGCCAGCTGAACCAGCCGGGGTGCTCACGCAGCCAGGGGTGGTCAGGCGAGCATTGGATGGCGAAGTCCAGGGCGATCTCCAGCCCATGAGCGCGCGCGGCCTGCACCAGGTCGCGAAAATCGTCGACGCTGCCCAACTGCGGATGGATCGCCTCGTGGCCGCCCTCCTCGCTGCCGATCGCATAAGGGCTGCCAGGGTCGTCCGCACCGGCGAACAGCGAGTTGTTGCGGCCCTTGCGATGGCTGCGGCCGATCGGATGGATCGGCGGAAAGTACAGCACGTCGAAATCCATAGCCTGGATATCCGGCAGGCGCTGAATCACATCGCGAAAAGTGCCGTGGCGCTTCGGGTCGTCGGTCACCGAGCGCGGGAACAGCTCGTACCAGCTGGCGAACTGCGCCAGACGGCGCTCCACCTCCAGCGGGTAGATGGCGCTGCGCACAACGTGCGGACGGGTTTCGATGCTCGCCATCAGGTGCGTGGTTTCCGGCGCCAGCAGCAGCGCCACGCGCTCGTCGATCGAGGGGCATTCGAGCAGTCGTTCGAGCAGTTCGCCGAGCCCTTCCGTCGGCGTCGTTTGCAGGGCCTGGCGCAGCAGTTGCTCACCCTCTTGCAGCTCCAGATCCACCGACACGCCAGCGCTGTATTTCTTCTGCAGTTCGTAGCAATAGGAGGCGTAGATATCCCACCAGGCTTCGATGGCGAACAACGCCCGGCCGACCTGCTTGGGAGTGAAACTGACCTGCCAGTGGTCGTTGCCGAGAAACTGCAACGGCAGCCGGCGCCACTGCACCTCGTCGACCTCACGCCATAACAGGTCGCCGGCCAGCTTGTCGTGGCCATCGGCGAATATCACCGCGCTAACCGTGACCGGCGTGCCCACTATCGTTTTTGCGGCAAAGCGCCCTTGCTCCACCACTGGCTCGATCGACTCGATGGCGATGCGCGGCATGGCGAGCGCATCTTCCACGCGCAGTACGTAGTCGTTGTGCGGGTATCCGGGAGTTTGCTTGGTCTGCGGTTTGACTTTCGGCATAGCGGTGGGACTCCTCACTTCCGGCAGCCGCGAATGAATCCCCACCGGGTTGTGCTGGTGCTCCCAAGCCTTCAAGCCATCGCGGGGATGAGCGCGCAAGTGAGCGCGCTCCTTGTAACGTCCGAGCCCGGGCGCCGCGCAAAAGTTCAGGCTTTTTGGCCTACGAGCTAGTGGCCACCAGTATGTGTCGGCTCAATACCAGGGCTAGGTGGGAGGGGCTTTAGCCGCGACGAAAGCGCAGCCCCCCAAGGAAAACGACAAATGACTCATGTCGCGACACCAAAGCGCAGCGGCTCAGCCATTGACCACGCTGCCGCCATTGACGTGGATGACCTGGCCGGCGACATAGGAGGAATCGCTGCATGCCAGGTAGACATAAGCCGGCGCCACTTCCGCCGGTTGCCCAGGGCGCTGCATCGGCGTACTGGCGCCAAAGCTGGCCACGGTGTCGGCGCTGAAGGTCGAGGGAATCAAGGGCGTCCAGATAGGCCCCGGCGCCACCGCGTTGACCCGGATACCGCGCGGCGCCAGGTTGATCGCCAGGGAACGGGTGAACGAGGTGATCGCGCCCTTGGTCGAGGAATAATCGAGCAGCGTCGGGTTGCCCTTGTAGGCGGTGATCGAGGTGGTGTTGATGATGCTGGCACCGGCCTGAAGGTGCGGCAGCACAGCCTTGGTCAGCTGGAACATGGCGAAGATATTGGTGCGGAAGGTGCGCTCCCACTGTTCTTCGCTGATGTCCTCGAGCTTCTCCTGGGGATGCTGCTCGCCGGCGTTGTTGACCAGGATATCCACCCTGCCCCATGCGTTCAGCGTGTCGGCCACCACCTCGCGGCAGAATTGCTCGCTGGCCACGTCGCCGGCATGCGACAGAGCCTCGACACCGCATTTTTCCACTTCGCTGCGGGTCAACTCGGCGTCCTCGTGCTCGTTGAGATACAGCAGCACGACATTGGCGCCCTCCTTGGCGAAGTGCACGGCCACAGCGCGGCCGATGCCGCTGTCCGCGCCGGTGATGATCGCCACCTTACCGGCCAGCTTGCCGGCAGCCTTGTAGTCGTCGCTGATATACACCGGCTGCGGATGCATCTGCGCCTCGCTGCCCGGACGATGATCCTGATGCTGCGGCGGCAGGGTTTGCTTCTCGGCCATAACGATCTCCTCCAGTTATATATGCCTTTCTCTCAGGACTGAGCCAGGCGGGAGTAGGTTCAGGAAGAATCGTCGTTCGCTTATCGGTGTTCGTAGATCCCCCGTGATCTGCAAGGCCTATGAACTCGTAGGGTGGGAATGCAGCTGGCGACGCTCCGCGTCGCGGGGACGCGGAGCGTCCCAGATCGGGTTACCACGCTGGAGCGTGGGAACCATCAATCTCCCCCTGCCAACGTGCTTTTGTAGCCCGGATGCAATCCGGGGAAGGTCTAGCGACAAACATCGCTCCCGGATTGCATCCGAGCTACAGGCTGCGCTTCACAGCTAGCCGCCCTCTCCGCCAAGCTTTTCCCACATCGCCCGGCTGATGCGCTGGCGGTTGCTGTAGCCCGCCCAGGGGTCGTCCTGCAGGTTGGCGAGGCGCTCGAGCAGGTTGCCGATATGCCATTGCTGGGCGCTGTCCAGGCCGTCCAGTTCGTCGCGGCGGATCGGCACCGAAGCCGGCAAGCCGGGACGCGCGCGCAGCGAATAGGCGGCCACCGTGCTGGCGCCGCGCTGGTTGCGCAGGTAGTCGACGAAGATTTTGCCGATGCGATTCTTCGGTCCCATCTTGGCGCTGAAGCGATCCGGAAGCTGCCTGGCCATAAATTGCGAAATGGCTTTGGCGAAGGCTTTGACTTCGTCCCAGTCGGCGTGTCTGGCCAGCGGCACTATCAAGTGAATGCCCTTGCCACCGCTGGTTTTCAGGTAGCTGTCGAGGCCCAGCTCGTTGAGCACCGACAAACACAGATGGGTCGCTTCGAGCATGCTGCGCCAGGGCAGCGCCGGGTCGGGATCGAGGTCCAGCACCAGACGGTCCGGGGTTTCGATGCGGTCGCTGTTGGCGCCCCAGGTGTGCAGTTCGATGGCGCCCATCTGCACCGCGCCGATCAATGCCGACAACTTGCCGATTTCCATCAGGCGCGCGTGCCCGGGGTCGAGCTCCGGGGGCAGGTGTTGGATATTGGGAATGCTCATGTGCTCGGCGTGCTTCTGGAAAAACTGCTCGCCCGCCACGCCATCGGGGGCGCGCAGCAACGACACCGGGCGCTTGCGCAGGTGCGGCATGATCCAGTCGCCGAGCTGGGCGTAGAACTGCGCCAGCTCGAGTTTGCGCGTACCGCTCTGGGCATCGATCAGCCGCTCCGGGCTGCTGATGGCGACGCCAGCGACGCTGACCCGCCCGCGGCCACGGGCCTTGCCCGCCGGTTTGCCGGTTTTATCCGCTGTTCTGTCGCCCTGCATGGCGCGGTCCTCGGTGTCGTCGCCGGCCGGCGGCAGCTCGGCGGGCGAACGCGGGCGTTCCCGAACGATCTCGCTTGGCGGCTTGTCGCTGCGCAAGGCGATGAATGTGGCCTGGCGCACCAGGCCTTCGCGCGTCCATTCGGCGAACTCCACTTCGGCGACCAACCGCGGCTGCAGCCAATGCACGCCACGCGCCGAGGCGCCTCGCAGCGGCTGCTCGAGCGGAGATCGTTCGCATTGCAACTCGCGCAGCTGCGCATGCAACTGGGTGAGGGCGTTTTGATCGAAGCCGCTGCCGACCCGCCCGGCATAGCGCAGGTCGGCCTCGCCAGGTTGCTGGTTGACCGCCAGCAACAGCGCGCCGAAACCACTACGACTACCTTTGGGCGCGGTGTAGCCGACGACCACGAACTCCTGGCGCAAACGGCACTTGAGTTTGATCCAGTCGGTGCTGCGCCGGCTTACATAGGCGCTGCCGATGCGTTTGCCGATTACCCCCTCCAGCGACAGGGCGCAGGCACTTTTAATCACGTCACGGTGCTCACTGGCGAACGCCTCGGAAAAGCGCAACAAGCCGCGTGGTTTCACCGCGCTGAGCACCTTCTCCAGTTCCGCACGGCGCTGCTCCAGCGGGAGCGTGCGCAGATCCAGGCCGCGCAGAAAGGGTGCATCGAACAGGTAGTAGAGAATGTTATGGCTGCGGCCGATTTCGAAAGCGTTCTGTAGCGCCTGAAAATCCGGCAGGCCGTTTTCGTCGAGCGCGACTACTTCGCCATCCAACCAACTGTCGTGCAGGCCCAGCGCCTCGATCGCCGCAACCTGCTTGGGCAGACGCGCAGTCCAGTCGTTGCCGTTGCGGGTGAACAGGCGCACCTCGCCGTTGGCGATGCGCGCGAGCATGCGGTAACCGTCGAACTTGATCTCGTAGAGCCAGTTGCCGCTGGGCGGCTGTGTCACCAGCGTAGCCAGCTCGGGCGACAGCTGCTCCGGTATGCCCCGCGCTGCCGACTCGGTCTTGCCCGGCGTTGCATCTGCCGGTGACTTGGGCGCTGGCTTTCGAGCGTTCCTGGGGGCTTTGCCCGGTGCGATCAGCGCGCCACTGAGCACGCTTTGCGGTTGCGCTTCAGTGATGTCGTACTGCTCAGCCGCTTGGGCGACCTGGTCGCGTTCCTTGATCAGCAACCATTGTTGCTTACCGCCGCTACCAGGCAAACGGGTGCGCACCAGGGCCCAGTCGCCGGTCAGTTTCTCGCCGATCAAGGTGAACTTGAGTTTGCCGTCCCGATACGCCTTCTCGGCATCGCCATGGGGTTGCCAGATCCCCTGATCCCAGACTATTACCTGTCCCGCACCGTATTGCCCCTCGGGGATACGGCCTTCGAAATCGGCATAGTCCAGCGGGTGGTCCTCGACGTGCACCGCCAGGCGCTTGTCTTTGGGGTCGAGGCTCGGGCCTTTGGGCACCGCCCAGCTCTTCAGGGTGCCGTCCAGCTCCAGACGGAAATCGTAGTGGAGGTTGCGCGCGGCATGCTTTTGCACGACGAAGCGCAAGGATTCGTCGGAGCTTTTTTTCCTGCCCCGCCTGGGACGTTCGGGTGGCTCGGCGGTGATCTGAAAATTGCGCTTGCGGTTGTATTCGCTCGATGGCTCGGCCATTTTTGGGAATCCTCGCGCTCTGTTGTATCCGGGCTCAGCGGCTCGCGGTTTTTCTCGACGTCTTGCCCGAACCCTTGCTTCGTTTGGCCGGCTGCTTGGCCTCGGGCTTATCGGTTTGGCCCTTGGTGCCGCCGCTGAGGCTGCGTTTGAGCAGTTCGGTCAGGTCGTAGATATCGGCGCCGGTGCTCGCCTGCTCGTCGGCCGACCGTTCGACATCTTCGACCTTGCCCTTGCGGGCTTTTTCGTCGACCAGTTGCATGATCTTTTCCTCGAAGGTGTCGTGGTAGGCCTGGGGGTCCCAGCTCGCGACCATGTCCTCGACCAGGCGCTTGGCCATGTCGAGTTCACCCTTGGCCAGTTCGACATCGCGCACCTTGTCGCTCAGCTCCAGGTAGTCCAGGCCGCGCACTTCCGCGGGCCAGCGCAGCATCAGCAAGACCATGGCATCGTCCAGCGCCAGCAACGCCGCCAAGTGCTGCTTGGTATGTAACACCACCCGCGCGAGCGCCACTTTGCCAGTGCTGCGCAGGGTTTCACGGAGCAAGGCGTAGACCTTCTCACCGCGTTTGTCGGGTGCCAGGTAATAGGGCTTTTCGATATGGGTGACGGGGATCTGCTCGCGTTCGATAAAGGCGAAAATATCGATGCTCTGGGTCGACTTCGGATGGGCCGCGCGGATCTCGTCTTCGCTGATAACCACGTAGCGGCCGTCTTCGATCTCCACGCCTTTGACGATATCTTCCCTGGTCACCTCTTCGCCGCTGACCTTGTTGATTCGCTTGTAACCCACCGGCTGCATGCTGCGTTGGTCCAGCCAGTCAAAGTCGATCCCTTGGGAGGTCGTGGCCGAGACCAGGGCCACGGGAATGTGCACCAAGCCGAAGCTGATCGCACCTTTCCACAGTGCTCGTGCCATCGTCGTTCACCTTCATCGCTACTGGTGGCTGTAAGCGGATGATTACCACCGAAGTCAGAGCATGATGCCGTCGCTGTAAATGACCCGACCGACGACGCTGATATCGCAAATTTCCTTGAGCATCCGATCCGCCGCCGTTTCCGCGGCGTCGGCGCACATGCAGCCTGGCGAAATCACCCAGAGCACATGCACGCAGGCGCCGGGGCACTTGGGTTGATACTCGATCAGGCCAATATAACCGCGCTCGCTCTTCATCGCGTCCGTCCAGGCGGTGTAATGCTTGAACTCTTTGAACATGAGCAACACTCCTTGCAGGCCAGCGGCAGCGCGATGCGCCAAGTGGCCCCATTACCGAGGCGAGTTCTTTCGCGCCTGCAAACGGTCAATAACGTGGGGTACAACATTGAGAACGAATAACGCCAACAAAGTGCCGAGCACTGCCGTTGCTTCCTGACCGAAACCGACGGTGATACCAATGGCAGCCGTCAACCAGATACCCGCCGCAGTGGTCAGCCCTCTGACCTGGGAAACCCTGTCGCCTTTGAGAATGGTCCCCGCGCCGAGAAAACCGATGCCGGTGATGATCCCCTGAAATACCCGACTGATCGCGTCGTGCCCGGCATTCGCCAGCTCGGGGACCAACACGAAGAGTGCGGAACCGATCGCCACCAGCATATGGGTACGCAAACCGGCGGCATGCCCATGGGTTTCACGCTCATATCCCAGCATGCCGCCGAGCAGGGCCGCCAATAGCAGCCGTATGCACACACGGGTCGCATGGTCGACCTCGGTGAGGTCGGAAAATTCGCTGATCAGGGTTGTCTCGATCGTTTGCCATGGGCTCATGTTCCGTTACCCAGCATCGCCATGGTGTTACCCAACATATCGCTGCGCAGCTTTTCATCGAACAGATAACGGAACGATCCGCAGCGGCTGCAATGCTGGCAACGCAGGTATTCGTTGCCCATATGCGCATGACCCTCGCCTACCCAGTTACAGCCTGCTATCACACATAGAAATGTCATGCGATGACCTCCGCCGTTCATCCTTATGTGTTTTTTTGACTGCTTATTAGTGGAGAGGTTTTAGCGATTTCCCACAAGTACGGATAACGATTCGTGCATGTATACCCATTCGGGTCGGCGCTTTAATTATGGAAATGCATATTCATGCATATCGCATATAGCTCGATGAGATACCCAGTAATAATCGCTATGAAATATCAAAATGACTTTATTTCGGAATCAGAAACCTGAGTACCCGGCCTCGAGCGATGATGCCAAATGCATTGAATGTTGGGCGGGAGGAGCTGCTCTAGTCGAGCAAGCGATGAATAGAGCGAACGCTCAACGTTAACCATGAACAAAGATTCAGCGATATTTCCGGGCCTGCATATAACGCCGAACAAGCTCCGCGTAGACGACCTGCAATTTAAAATAGTGAAGCTTGATCAATCCATCAAGCGGTGCCCATCGCCCTGGAGAATTCGGGTGGTCGCAATATTGCGGTAAGACCGCGCATTTAATTGGCGCAATTGGCGCGGGCCGCGGTCCACAGTACGACGCAGCCAGTAATGCGTAATCTCCAACCGCCAGCAATGAGTGCCCTATGAAGACCCGGAGTACCGACGACCAGCAGCATCCCGCGAATGCAAGCGATAAGCTGCCTGAGGAAAGCGACATGGCGTTCGCACAGCGCCTTCGCGAAACGCTGCGCGAACACGCTTTGCGGCTGTTCGAAGAAACCGCGCGGGATGTCGAAGCAAGCGGCATCCAGGCGATACTCGACCTGCAGCTGGAGCATGATCAGGTACCAAGCCTCGGTCTCAGCGTCAGGCATCCGGGCGATGAGGCCAGCAGCTATTACCGCATCGTCGGCGACATTGCGCGGCGCGGGGTGATCCATCAAGAGTTCTATGCCGATAGCGGCATCAACCGGACCCAGACGGCGCAGTTGTCGTCGATCAACCAGAAGGTCATCGATACCCACCTGGCGGCCCTGCTCAGCGGTGCGTTCGCATTGTCGCTGGCACGTCTGCGCAGACGTAATCCGGCCGGCTTCTGGTAATCCCAGCGTCGCTACTTGCTCTGCTCCGGAGATGACGGTGCCTGCGCCAACCCACGCGGGCCATAACGCCCCCAGGTCGCCCAGCCGATTAGCGGCAGCAATAGCACCAACGTTGCCTCGCCGCCAGAGTTCAACCTTTCGCCGGGTTCAACTCCATTCCGCCCGCTGATCGGACCGGCTGAACTCGCGCCGTATCAGGACATTCAAAATTTTTACCTATTGCCTGTCCGACAAAAGGAGACCTGTGATGCCTCGCGGAAGCAAAGCCAAGTACACCGATAAACAGAAGCGCCAGGCAGCCGATATCGAAAACAGCTACAAGGACCGCGGCGTTCCCGCCGAAGAAGCCGAGGCGCGGGCCTGGGCGACGGTCAACAAGCAGTCTGGCGGCGGTGAACGCCCCGGCGGTTCCGGGCGCAAAAAACCGGCCTCGGCCAAGGCCGAAGACCGCCAGGATTCGGCCGAACGTGCGGCCGCGACCCGCAAAGCCCACGACTCTTCTTCGTTGGCCGAACAAAACAAGCAGAGCCTGCTGCGCCAAGCGCGCTCCAAACACATTCACGGTCGCTCGACGATGAACAAGCAAGAGCTGATCGAAGCCTTGCAAGACGCCTCCTGAGCGCCCCGCCAGCTTTCGACCGGAGACAGTCATGTTTAACGAGCAGTCCCATCCGGCACTCGATGCCGTACTCGCCGTCGGCGGCGGGTTGTTGCTGATCCGCCAGGGCGTACAGCGCCGCAACCTCCTCGGGGCCATCGACATTGTTCTGGGTGTCGCCGCCCTTTACCGCTGGCTGTATGCGCAGTCCGACTCGAGTGGGCAACCGACGGCGAGCGATAAAAAAGCGCTGGTGCAACCTGAAACCCTGATGAAAACGCCGTTTCAAAGCGGTGAATAGCCACTGCGCAATACGGAGGAGACTCGCGATGACCGGCAAAATGATCTCAGCCCTGCTCGCCACGATCGGTAGCCTCTGCGCCGTCGATGCCCAGGCCGCCTGCGAGGTGTTCGCCCGCTCGCTCAGTCAGAAAATACCCACCGTGGTGGAGCACAGTTGTTACACCTACGAGGGCATGGAGGAACAGACCGCGATCAAGTGGTCGTGCAGCCAGGAAGATGATGTCGGCATGTTCGACTACGAGAAAACCCTGGTCGACCACTGCCCCTCCGGACATTTCGCCTCCTGCACATCCACGCTTACCCAGGAATCGCTGGCCAACCATAACGCCATTGGCGACCTCAAGGCGGGCACGCCCTTAGTCATTCCCGACGGCGCGACAATGGTCACCTATTTCTATGGCAGCGAAGAAAAGCAACAGGCCAAACAGAACTGCACCGCTCTGGGCGGAAATTGGCAGGAAAGGCGAGGCGGTTGAACGGGCATCTTTTTCCTGCGCACCGCAAGGGGGCTTTCGCATGAATGACGACGCCAGATGCACGGGTAAATCGGCGGTGGTATTGCTACCAACCGGCACCACCAGCAGCGAACACGAGCACCATACGCAACAGGCACTTGGTATCAAGATCGCCAAGTTGCTCGATTGCCCGTTTCTCGGCATCTACGATCCTGCGGGCGCACAACAGGACGCCCTGTATTTCATCCCCAGCGATACCTTGATCGGCGGCGAACGCTACCGGGCGCTGGGGATCCGCTCGAGCGAAGACTTCTTCGGCGGCCTGGTCGGCTATCCATTCATGGCTACCAAGGCGATCACCCATCCCCTGATCGGAGGCAATGCGCGGCGCCCCGAGGGCTGGTCGCCGGAATTCGCTCGACTGACCGATGGCGCGGTGCTACGTGGCTACAGCGTATTCAGCCTGGATGACGGGCTGGAGGCCGGACTTCGACTATTGCGCGAAGGCCCGTTGCGGCTCAAGCCGGTGCGCGCCACCGGTGGCAGGAATCAGATACGGGTAAGCAGCGAGGAACAGCTGGTCGCCAGTCTGGCCGGCCTGGACCCGGCGGAAATCGCCCTCTGGGGCCTGGCCCTGGAGGAAGACCTGCAGCAAGTGGCCACCTACAGTGTCGGCCAGATCTGCATCGGCGGCATGACCGTCAGCTATTACGGCAGCCAGCGACTGACCCGCAATAATACCGGCGAGCAGGTCTACGGCGGCTCGGCGATACGCCTGGTGCGCGGCGGCTACGATGCGCTGCTAGACCTGCGGCCGCCCGATCACATCCATCTGGCCATCGTCCAGGCGCAACTATACGAACGGGCCGCCTTCACCGCCCTGCCCGGTTTCATGGCCTCGCGGCGCAATTACGACGTCGCCCAAGGGCTGAACGCCAGGGGGCAGTCCCGATCAGGAGTGCTCGAACAATCCTGGCGGATCGGCGGCGCCAGCGCCGCGGAAATCCTCGGCCTGCAAGCCCTTGCCGAGAGCCCGACGCTAAGTTGCGTACGCGCTTCAACCCATGAGCTGTATGGCGATGCGGCGCCGCCCTTGCAGGCCACCATGCTGTATCAGGGCGACGACCCCGATATCGGCCGTATCAGCAAATTTGCCTTGGTGGAACCCGATGTCCCGTAGCGAAAACGTAGAAATCCTGGTGGACGACGAGCGTATCGCCGGCACCTTTCTCACCCCCGGTGAAAAGGTGCCGGGGATTCTCTTCGTGCATGGTTGGGGCGGTAGCCAACAGCGCGATCTGGCGCGCGCCAAGGGCATCGCCGGACTCGGCTGCGTGTGCCTGACCTTCGATATGCGCGGCCACGAACGAACCCTGGTTCAGCAGACCCGCATCAGCCGCGAACACAGCCTGGCCGATATCTGCGCCGCTTACGACCGCCTGGCCAGCCACCCGCATATCGACCCCGGCGCCATTGCCGTGATCGGCAGCAGCTATGGCGGCTACATGTCGACCTTCCTCACCATGCAACGGCCGGTCAAATGGCTGGCCCTGCGCGTGCCGGCGCTGTACTGGGATGAAGACTGGAACCTGCCTAAACAGCAGCTGGATCGCGCCAAATTGGCCACCTACCGGCACGCTCGTCTGACACCCAGGGACAACCGCGCCCTGGGGGCCTGCGCCGAGTTTCGCGGCGATGTGCTGATCGTCGAATCGGAGCACGACACCTTCGTCCCCCACACCACGATCATGAGTTACCGCGCCGCGTTCGAAAACGCCCACTCGTTGACCCACAGGATTCTCGACGGCGCCGATCACGCGCTTTCGGGCGACAACTGCCAGGACGCCTACACCTCGATACTCACCGCCTGGATCAGCGAAATGGTAATAGGCGCACGCGTCGGCGATTACCCCTACCGCTCGATGCGCCAAACCTGAAGAAGCAGTGCCCGGCAACGGGCCAATCGGAGGAGTCACCATGAGCATTGCAATCGATCTGGAAAAAGGCACTTGCACCGTGAAGACCCAACACGGCCAGGATGAGTTGCCGATCAGCGACATCACCATCAGCACCGATAAAACCCTGAGAACCTCGGTTATCCGCAGCGTGGTCGGCAAAAGCATCGTCACCGAAAGCGAAGTGCAGACGCTGCTTGGCGCGGGCGCCAACGACGACCGGGAAAACCTGGTATATGACGAGTAGTCATCGCCCGTCGGCCGATTGCCGCGGCCAATAGCCAGGCCATTGATCAACTTGGGATTGCCAGGCTGCTCGCGCACTGATATCTGTATATGCAAACAGTATCCGGCGCCTCCATGCAGCTTCAACTCGACGATCCCTTCTACTACCTGAGCAACTTCCATAAGGCCCTGAATTGGTTGCAGCAGCGTCACGCCGACCTGCTGCAGGCCGATGAGCTGGCGTTGCTGCGCCACTTCGACGAGCTGGCGCAACCGGCCCAGGCCCTGCTGGTGCGCATGATCATGCGCAAGGGCGAGCATTTTCGCGCGAGCAAACTCGAATACGCAGAAATCGGCTGCACCCGCAGCGCCGCGCAAGCCCTGCTCACCACGGGCCTGATCAGCGCTGAGCAGGCGTTGACGCCGCAGGAGGTGTTCGGCCTGCTGCGCAAGGATGAATTGCTCGAACACTTCGATGCACATGCGCAGCGCCGCTTGAAAAAAGCCGAGTTGCTCGAACACCTGAGCGCTCTGCACCCTGAACCCCGACGCTTCGCCGACTGGTGCCCAAACCTCGACGAGCAGGTATACAGCCTGAGCATTCATGCGCTCTGCGAGCGATTGCGCCTGATGTTTTTTGGCAACCTGCGCCAGGATTGGTCGGAGTTCGTGCTCGCCGATCTAGGCATCTTTCGTTACGAGCAGGTCGAGTTGAGCGACAACTCGCGGGTATTCCGCCATCGCGCCGATGTCGATTGCTACCTGCAACTGCAAGCCTGCCGCGACGCCTTCGAGGCCGGCGAACCTCTGGCCGAAGTACTGCAACGAATCGACGTGCAACCTTGCGACACGCCCTTTCTCGCCGCCCGCCGCGACAAGCTGCTGTTTCGCCTGGGACAACAGCTGGAGCGCGAAGCGCAATTGGAAAGCGCCCTGGCGTGCTATGCCGACTGCCGCCATGCCGAAGCGCGCCTGCGGCGGATTCGCGTGCTGGAACGCCTGGCCCGTCCGCAACAGGCCTATGCCCTGGCCTGCGAAGCAGCCGCCGCGCCGCACAACGAGGCGGAAAGCCAAGGCGTGCAGCGGGCCTTGCAGCGCCTGGGCCGACAGCTCGGCCTGGATAAGCCGGCAGCGGAGAAAATTCCCGCCCCCAGTCGCATCGACCTGTGCCTGCCCAGGCCCGAGGCGCAGAGCGTCGAATATGCGGTCAAGCTGCATTTAGATGAGCCCGAGGCGCCGGTGCACTATGTCGAAAACAGCCTGATCTGCAGCCTGTTCGGCCTGCTTTGCTGGCCGGCGATCTTCGCCCCACTGCCGGGCGCGTTCTTTCATCCGTTCCACAGCGGCCCGGTGGATTTGCTCAGCGCCGACTTCCACCCGCGTCGCGCCGAGTTGTTCGCCGCCTGCCTGGCGCAGCTCGAATCGGATGCCTACAAAAGCACCATCCGCCAGACCTACGCGGACAAATACGGGACCCTCTCGCCGTTCGTGTTCTGGGGCGCGCTCGACGCCGAACTGCTCGAGCAGGCCCTCGATTGCCTGCCGGCCGCGCACCTGCGCGCCTGGTTTCAGCGCCTGCTGCTGGATATCAAAGCCAACCGCGCCGGCATGCCCGACCTGATCCAGTTCTGGCCCGCGCACAAGCGCTACCGGATGATCGAAGTGAAAGGCCCCGGCGACCGCCTGCAAGACAACCAGCGGCGCTGGCTGGCGTTCTGCGCCGAGCACGACATGCCGGTGGACGTCTGCTACGTGCAGTGGGCCGAGGCATGAAGCAAGCGCTCGAGGGCTACAAGGTCGCGGTACGCGCCTTGTGCGAGTTCACCGCCAAGGTCGGCGATCTCGATCTGCGCTTCACCCCCTCGCCAACCGCCCAGGAAGGCATGGCCGGGCATGCCATGGTGGTGTCCCGGCGAGGCCCGGACTACCAGGCCGAATTACCCTTGAGCGGCGAATACCAGGGCCTGCAGGTGCGCGGCCGGGCCGACGGCTTCGACCCCTACTATCAGCGTCTGGAGGAAATCAAAACCCACCGCGGCGATATCAAGCGGATTCCCGAGAACCATCGGCTGCTGCACTGGGCACAGGTCAAGGTCTACGGCTGGCTGCTGTGCCAGGAGCGCGAGCTGGCCGAGATCGACCTGGCGGTGGTGTATTTCAATGTGCTGACCCAGCACGAAACCGCGTTCCAGCAACGTTTCGATGCCGAGGAGCTGCGCGAATTCTTCGAGCTGCAATGCAGCCGCTTTATCGCCTGGGCCGAGCATGAGCGCGCCCACCGCGAGCTGCGTGACCAGGCGCTGCAGCAGCTGCGCTTCCCCCACCCGCAATTTCGCAGCGGCCAGCGCCAATTGGCCGAAGCGGTGTACCGCGCCGCCCGCGACGGCCACTGCCTGATGGCCCAGGCCACCACCGGCATCGGCAAAACCCTCGGCACCCTGTTCCCGCAGCTCAAGGCGTTTCCCGAGCAGCAACTCGACCGCTTGTTCTTTCTCACCGCCAAGACCCCCGGTCGGCGCCTGGCGCTGGACGCCCTGGCGACGCTGCGCAGCCAGGAACCGGCGATGCCGCTGCGGGTGCTCGAACACGTCGCCCGCGACAAGGCCTGCGAACACCGCGACAAGGCCTGCCACGGCGATTCCTGCCCGCTGGCCAAGGGCTTTTACGACCGCCTGCCCGCAGCGCGCGAGGCCGCGTTGGCGCGCCTCTGGCTGAACCAGCAAAGTGTGCGCGAGGTCGCCCTGGCGCACCGCGTCTGCCCCTATTACCTGAGCCAGGAATTGTGCCGGTGGGCCGATGTGGTGGTGTGCGACTACAACTACTACTTCGATATGGGCGGCCTGCTGCACAGCCTCACCCAACTCAACGAATGGCGCGTGGCGCTGCTGGTGGACGAGGCGCATAACCTGATCGAACGCGGTCGCGGCATGTACAGCGCCGAATTGAGCCAGAACCGTTTCGACGCCCTGCGGCGCATAGCGCCCGCGGTGATGAAGGCGCCGTTGGAACGCCTGAACCGGCATTGGCAACAACTACAGCGCGACCAGCAAGTGGCCTACCAGGTCTACCCGACCACCCCGGACCTGTTTATCGCCGCCCTGCAAAAAGCCGTCGGCGCCCTGACCGACCACCTCACCGATCAACCGGCCGGCAACGCCGCCGAGCTGTTGCAGTTCTACCTGGATGCCATGCTGTTCTGCCGCCTCGCCGAGGTCTACGACAGCCATTCGCTGTTCGATATCAGCCGTGACGAACAGCCCGGCGGCCTCGCCGGCTCGACCCTGTGCATCCGCAACATAGTGCCGGCGCCGTTCCTCGCCCCGCGCTTCGCCACGGCCCACAGTTGCACGCTGTTTTCCGCAACCCTGAGCCCGCCGCACTATTACCGCGACCTGCTCGGCTTGCCGGCCACGACGCCCTGGCTGGATGTCGAATCGCCGTTCAGTGCCGCGCAATTGCAGGTGCAGGCGGTCAGTAACCTGTCCACCCGCTACGCCCACCGCGATTATTCCCTGGCGCCGATCGCCGCGCTGATGGCCCGCCAGTTCAGTGAGATGCCGGGCAACTACCTGGCCTTCTTCAGCAGCTACGCCTACCTGCGCCTGGTGCTCGACGAGTTCGCCGCGGCCCATCCGCATGTGCCGGTGTGGGAACAATCGCGGCAGATGGACGAAAGCCAGCGCCAGGGCTTTCTCGACCGTTTCCACGTCGGCAGCCAGGGCATCGGCTTCGCCGTGCTCGGCGGTGCATTCGGCGAAGGCATCGACCTGCCGGGCGAACGCCTGATCGGCGCCTTTATCGCCACCCTGGGCCTGCCGCAGATCAACCCGATCAACGAAGAAATCAAGACGCGCATGCAGGCCATGTTCGGCAACGACATCGGCTACGACTACAGCTACCTCTACCCCGGCCTGCAAAAAGTCGTACAAGCCGCCGGCCGGGTGATCCGCACCCAACAGGACCAGGGCGTGATCTACCTGATCGACGACCGCTTCAACCAACCGGCGGTGCGCCGGCTATTGCCGAACTGGTGGAAAGTCGAACGCTGCCGCCTGCCCCTGCCCGCACCGCAATTTGATGGTTCCCACGCTCCTGCGTGGTAACCCATCCTGGGACGCTCTGCGTCCCAGCGACGCGGAGCGTCGCCAACTGCGTTCCCACGCTGGAGCGTGGGAACGATCTATCCACCATCGCAGCCCGTAGCCCGAATAAGCCCAGGCGCAACCCGGGCTACAAAGCGCGCTGCCCTGTACGTACCGCAATTTGATGGTTCCCACGCTCCTGCGTGGTAACCCATCCTGGGACGCTCT
>CBIHLF010000057.1:0-24227 GCA_966210435.1 uncultured Pseudomonas sp.
ATCATCGGCATCATCCTGCTGATCGGCATCGTCAAGAAGAACGCGATCATGATGATCGACTTCGCCCTCGACGCCGAACGCAACCAGGGCATGGCACCCGAGGCTGCGATCTACCAGGCAGCATTGCTGCGCTTTCGGCCGATCCTGATGACCACCCTGGCAGCGTTGTTTGGCGCGGTGCCGCTGATGCTTGCCACGGGCTCCGGCGCCGAGCTGCGCCAGCCCCTGGGCCTGGTGATGGTCGGTGGTCTGCTGGTCAGCCAGGTGCTGACGCTGTTCACCACGCCGGTGATCTACCTGTACTTTGATCGGCTGTCGCGACGCCTTGGCGGGCGCAGCACTGCGGGGGTGGCGGTTTGAACGCTTTTTGTAGGAGCCAGCTTGCTGGCGATCGGTGTCCCTACGATCAGCCAAAGCGTAGCCCGGATGCAATCCGGGGGCGGTATCGACCGTTAGACCCTTTCCCGGATTGCATCCGGGCTACATGTAATTCACTGCGCTCCGGCGATGCTTTTGTGTTGCCGATGATCGCCAGCAAGCTGGCTCCTACAGGGGCTGTGGCGTGAACCTGTCCGCACCCTTTATCCTGCGCCCGGTCGCCACGCTGCTGCTGAGTCTGGCGATTCTGCTCCTCGGCGGCGTCAGTTTCGGCCTGTTGCCGGTGGCGCCGTTGCCGAAGATGGACTTCCCGGCGATCACCGTGCAGGCCAGCCTGCCCGGCGCCAGCCCGCAGGTGATGGCGGCGACGGTGGCGACGCCGCTGGAACGTTCGCTCGGCACCATCGCCGGGATCAGCGAGATGACCAGCCGCAGTAGCCAGGGCAGTACCCGGATCATCCTGCTGTTCGATATCGACCGCGACATCGACGCCGCCGCCCGCGAAGTGCAGGCGGCGATCAATGCCGCGCGCAAACTGTTGCCCAGCGGTATGCGCACCATGCCCAGCTACCGCAAGGTCAATCCGTCGCAGGCGCCAATCATGGTGCTGTCGCTGACCAGCGAGGTGCTCAACAAGGGCCAGCTGTACGACGTCGCCTCGACCATCCTGGCGCAGAAGCTGTCCCAGGTCAGCGGGGTCGGTGAGGTGCAGATCGGCGGCAGTTCGCTGCCGGCGGTACGCGTATCGCTGCAACCGCGCCTGCTCGACCAGTACGGCATCGCCCTGGACGAGGTGCGCCAGGCCATCGCCGACGCCACCGGCCAACGGCCCAAGGGGGCGGTGGAAAACGATGCCCAACACTGGCTGGTACAGGCCAACGACCAACTGGAACATGCCGCCGACTATGCGCCGCTGATCATTCGCCAGGAGAACGGCGCCAGCGTGCGCCTGGGCGATGTCGCCAGCGTCGTTGATGGCGTCGAGGATCGCTACAACAGCGGTTTCTACAACGACAACGAAGCGGTGCTGCTGGTGATCAACCGCCAGTCCGGCGCCAATATCATCGAAACCATCGCCGATATCCGCGCGCAACTGCCGGCGCTGCGCGAGGTGATCCCGGCCAGCGTCAAGCTGGAGGTGGCGATGGACCGCTCGCCAGTGATCCGCGCCACCCTGCACGAAGCCGAACGCACGCTGCTGATCGCCGTGGCGCTGGTGATTCTGGTGGTGTTCGCCTTTCTCGGCCGCTGGCGTGCGGCGTTGATCCCGGCGCTGGCGGTGCCGGTGTCGCTGGTCGGCACCTTCGCAGTCATGTACCTGTGGGGCTTTTCGCTGAACAACCTGTCGCTGATGGCGCTGATCATCGCCACCGGCCTGGTGGTGGACGACGCCATCGTGGTGCTGGAGAACATTTCCCGGCATATCGAGAATGGCGAAAAGCCGCTGCAGGCGGCGCTGAAAGGCTCGCGCGAGGTGGGCTTCACCTTGCTGTCGATGAACCTGTCGCTGGTCGCGGTGTTTGTTTCCATCCTGTTCGTCGGCGGTATCGCCGAGCGCCTGTTCCACGAGTTTTCCATCACCCTGGCGGTGGCCATCGTCATCTCACTGCTGGTGTCGCTGACGTTGACGCCGATGCTCTGCGCGCGCTGGCTCAAGGCTGAGGCAAAGCGCGAGCCGGGGCCCTTGCAGCGCTTCGGGGCGCGCCTGCAGACGCGTGTGCTGGAGGGCTACCGACGCAGCCTGGAATGGGCGCTGGCGCATTCGCAGCTGATGCTGTTCGGCTTGCTGGCGACCATCGGCCTGAATGGCTACCTGTATGTCGCCGTGCCGAAGACCTTTATGCCGCAGCAGGACACCGGCCAGCTGATTGGTTTTATCCGCGGCGACGACGGCCTGTCGTTCCAGGTGATGCAACCAAAGATGGAAATCTATCGCCGCGCGGTGCTCGCCGACCCTGCGGTGGAAAGCGTGGCTGGTTTCATCGGCGGCAATGGCGGGATCAACAACGCCTTTATGATCGTGCGCCTGAAGCCCATCGACACGCGCGGCGTATCGGCCCAGGCGGTGATCGAGCGGTTGCGCAAGAGCGTGCCCAAGGTGCCGGGCGGGCGCATGTTCCTGATGCCCGACCAGGACCTGCAGTTCGGCGGCCGCCAGGGGCGCAGCTCGGACAATGAATACGTACTGCTGGCCAGCGATCTGGACGACCTGCGCATCTGGCTGCCGAAGGTACGCGATGCCCTGGCGGCCTTGCCGGAGCTGACCGATATCGACGCCAACGAAGGCGAGGGCGCCCAGCAGGTCAGCCTGGTGATCGACCGTGATACCGCCAAGCGCCTGGGCGTGGACATGGCGATGGTCACCTCGGTGCTGAACAACGCCTTCAGCCAGCGCCAGATCGCCACCATCTATGACAGCCTCAACCAGTACAGCGTGGTCATGGAAGTTGACCCGCGCTACGCGCAAAGCCCGGAAGTGCTGGACCAGGTGCAGCTGATAACCGCCGACGGCGCGCGCGTGCCGCTGTCCAGCTTCGCCCACTGGGAGCGCAGCCTGGAGGAGGACCGGGTCAACCACCAGGGCCAGTTCGCCGCCGAGAGCATCGGCTTCTCCCTGGCGCCGGGGGTGACCCTGGAGCAGGCCAGCGCCGCCATCGAACAGGCGGTGGCGCGGGTTGGCCTGCCCACAGAGGTGCAGGGCATGCTCGGCGGTACGGGCGGCGCCTTCCAGCAGGCGGCCCAGGGCCAGCCGCTGATGATTTTCGCCGCGCTGCTGGTGGTGTATATCGTGCTCGGCGTGCTCTACGAGAGCTATATCCACCCGCTGACGATTCTCTCCACGCTGCCCTCGGCCGGGGTCGGCGCGCTCCTGGCGATTCTGCTGGTCGGCGGCGAATTCAGCCTGATTTCGCTGCTCGGGCTGTTCCTGCTGATCGGCGTGGTGAAGAAGAACGCCATTCTGATGATCGACCTGGCGCTGCAACTGGAACGCCAGGAGCAGCTGAGTCCGGAGGAGTCGATCCGTCGCGCCTGCCTGCTGCGCTTCCGTCCGATCATCATGACCACCCTGGCGGCGATCCTCGGCGCGTTGCCACTGATCCTGTCCAGCGCCGAGGGCGCGGAAATGCGCCAGCCGCTGGGCATCGCCATCGTCGGCGGGCTGCTGCTCAGCCAGTTGCTGACCCTTTACACCACCCCAGTGGTTTACCTGTATTTCGACCGCCTGCGCCACCGCGTCAACCGTTGGCGCGGCGTGCGTAGCGACGCTGCTTTGGAAACCCCGTTATGAATGCCTCGACCCTGCGCCCGTTGTGTCTCGCCATCGCCATGCTCGGCCTGGGTGCCTGCACCCTTGGCCCGGACTACCAGCGCCCAGCCATGGAGATTCCCGCCGAATTTCGCCATGCCGAAGGGTGGAGCCGCGCGCAACCGGCCGACGCCCTGGCCCGAGGCGCCTGGTGGGAGCTGTATGGCGATGCCGAGCTGAACGGGCTGATCGGCAAACTCAATGTCGACAACCAGAACCTTGCCGCCAGCGAGGCGCAGTACCGCCAGGCTCGCGCCCTGGTGCGCGGCGCACGGGCGAGTTTCTACCCGAGCCTGTCCGGCAGCGGCGGGGTGACGCGTTCCGGCCAGGGCGCGGGCTCCAACAGCACCCTGGGCAACGCTAGTTCGGTGGGCAATAGCTATGAGTTGGGCCTGAACGCCGCCTGGGAACTGGACCTGTGGGGCAAACTGCGCCGCGGCCTGGAATCCAACCAGGCGGGTGCGGCCGCCAGTGCAGCCGACCTGGCCGCCGCGCGGCTGAGCCTGCAATCGGAACTGGCGCAGAACTACCTGCAACTGCGTGTTCTCGACGAGCAGAAGCGCCTGCTCGACGCCACCGTGGCCGCCTATGCGCGGGCGCTGAAGCTGACCGAGAACCAGTACCGCGCCGGCATAGTGCCGCGCTCCGATGTGGCCCAGGCGCAGACCCAGCTGAAAAGCACCCAGGCCCAGGCCATCGACCTGGAATGGCAGCGCGCGCAGTTGGAGCACGCCATCGCCGTGCTGACCGGCGCCGCGCCGGGCTCGCTACGCATCGCCGTGCGCGAAGAGCTGCCCCAGTTACCCGCAATTCCCCTGGCGCTGCCCGCGCAACTGCTGCAACGCCGACCGGACATCGCCGCCGCCGAACGCCGGGTCGCCGCCGCCAACGCCGAAATCGGTGTCGCCGAAGCGGCGTGGTATCCCGACCTGACGCTCTCCGCCAGCGGCGGTTACCGCAACAGCAGCTTCGCCGACCTGATCAGCGTGCCCAACCGTTTCTGGTCCCTGGGCCCCGCGCTGGCCCTGACCCTGTTCGACGGCGGCGCCCGCCGCGCCGAGCTGGAGCGGGTCGAGGCCAGCTACGACCAGACAGTGGCGCAATACCGCCAGGCCGTGCTCGATGGCTTCCGTGAAGTGGAGGATTACCTGGTGCAGCTCGAGGTATTCGAGCGCGAGGCTGCGGTGCAGCAGGAAGCGCTGGCATCCGCACGTGAGTCGCTGCGCCTGATCGAGAACCAGTACCGCGCCGGCACCGTCGACTTCAACAGCGTGGTTAACGTGCAGGCCACCGCGCTGAACAACGAACGCACGGCCCTGACCCTGCTCGGCAATCGTTTGACCGCCAGCGTGCAATTGATTGCCGCGCTGGGGGGCGCTTGGCAACCCGAATCGGCTGGCGAAAAGGCTGCCACTCCATAGCCTGGAGTGAGCCGATTGGTGCCCGATAGGCGGTATATCGAGTTATTCCTGTGGTCGGCTGGACGTCGGCTACAGCTGCGCTAGGGTTCAAGGAGAGTAATAGCGTGCGGTGACAGGGACGCATCTATGGATAGATACCAGGTGTTGCCTTTCTGGCTTGCCGATCAGCCTTTGGCGGTGGCCCTCGAACAAGTGGTTCGGGTGCTGCCCGCATTGCAGAGCATGCCGCTGCCGGGTGCCCCGGAGACCATCTGCGGCTTGGTCAACGTGCGTGGGCAGCTGTTGCCGGTGGTGGACCTGGCGCGGCGTTTCGGTTGGGTCATGCCGGCCCTCAGCCTCTGGCAACCTTTTATCTGGCTGCGCACCAGCAAGCGCGATTTGTTATTGCCGGTGCAACGGGTCGCGCCGGTAAGCAGCTATGGCAGCGATGACTTCACCCCGGCAACTGACCCCCGGGTGCCTTCCAACCTGTTGCTCGGTGCGGCGCGTAGCGCCGATGGCCTGCTGCTGATCCAGGATGTCGAGCAACTGCTGAGCCAGGCCGATGAAGCCAGATTAAGCGAGCTGCTGGCGAACGGCGAGGGCACATCCGATGCTGCGCATTGAGTCCGTGTGTTCGCCGCAGCTGCTGATCGCGCTTAGTCACAAGGTATTGCGGCACCTGGGCATGGACTTCTCCGGCGCGCGCAGCAGCGATATGTTGCGCCGCCTGCACCTGTTGGCGGTGGAGCAGCAGGTGGTCGATTTCGATGCCTGGCTGAGCGAACTGGCGTTCGCCACCTGGGATCGACCGCTATTGGAAATGTTGATACCGGCGTTCACCGTTGGCGAAACCTACTTCCGCCGCGATGCCGAAGCGCTCGACTGGCTGGCCAGTCATCACCTGGGGCCCTTGCTGGCACGTCGCAGGCAAAGCGGACAGCGCAGCTTGCGTCTATGGAGCGCTGGCTGCTGTACTGGCGAAGAGGCCTACAGCCTACTGTTTCTGTGCGATCAGTTGCTCGGCGCGGAGCGCGACGACTGGTCGCTGGAAATCATCGCCAGCGATATCAACAGCGCTTTTCTCGCCCGTGCCGAACAGGGCCTGTATGGCGCCAACGCCTTTCGCCGTAACGAGAACCGCTTCCGCAGCCAATACTTCCAGGCCGCGGGCCGCCTGTGGCGGGTGCGTCCGGCCTGGCGCGGGCGCATTCGCTTTGTCCAGTACAACCTGGCTGACGATGCGCCTGCCTGCCCGATGCCCGGCGCCGACCTGATCCTGTGCCGCAATGTGCTGATGTATTTCTCGCCAGGCCGCGCGAGCGCGGCGTTGCGCCGGCTGCTCGCCAGCCTCAATCCGGAAGGGCTGCTGCTGCTCAGCGCAGTCGAAGCCGGTCTCGCCACCCAGGCTGGCCTTAGCGGGCGCTGGGCCGGCAGCAATTACGCCTTGCGCAGCGATGCCGCAAAGGCCCAAGCGCCGCCCGCGTCAATCGTGCCGAGCATGGAAAGCTGGCCTGCGCCGCGCCTGGCGCCGCTTGAGAAGCCGCCCAGGACGACTGCGCCCGTGGCATCCGCCGCCCCTGTCAAATCAAGCAGTGCCGTGCCCCCCACGGCCGCCCCCCTCAGCCAAGCCGAAGCGCTCTGGCAACACGCTCTGGATGCTGCTGGCCAAGGTCACAACGGCATCGCCCGCGAGGCCCTGTTGGCATACCTGGCCTGTGCGGGTTTGAGCCATGCGCAGCAGCATCAGGCCTGCCTGTTGCTCGCCCGCGGTTGTGCCGACCAGCAGCATTACCAGGAGGCCCAGGATTGGCTGCAACGCGGCTTGACGCTCGACCCGGCCTCGGCCACCGCCTATTGGTTGTTGGCGCAACTGGCGCAGCAGCGCGGCGACCACCCCGCGGCGTTGTTGGCGCTGCAGAAATGCCTCTACCTGGACGACGGCTTCATCCTTGCCTATTTCCTGCAGGCGCGTCTGCTATTCGATCAAGGCCGTCAGCCAGCCGGCGCCAAAGCCTTGCAGGTGTGCCGGCAACTACTCGAAAGCCAGGACAGGGAAAGCCCGGTGGCGCACGGCGACGGTCTCAGCTGCGCACAGCTGCTGCGCCTGTGCGAGCAGTTACAGGAGCAAATCCAGACATGTCCGAACCCATGAACCCCAACCAGCAAACCGTCGATGACTCGGCGAGCTGGGCACGTTTGCATGAGCGAATGGCCGAGTTCGAACGACGCCTGCTCGAGGGCTTCGCCATCGACCCTGAAGAGCGCGCGGCCAGGTTGCACCAGCGCGGTCGCGACTGGGCCCAGGTGATCGACGATCAGACGCCCGCGGACCAGTTCGAAGTACTGCGTTTCGGCATCAGCGGCGAGCTGTACGCCATTGCCAGCGAACACGTCGCCCAGGTATTGCCGCTAAGCCAATACACACCGTTGCCGAATACTCCGGCTTACGTACTGGGCATCGTCAATGTGCGCGGGCGGATCGTCTCGGTGCTGGATCTGCGGGTGCTGTTCGAACTGCCGATCGGCAGCCTTTCGGAGCGTAATTTCCTGTTGATTCTGCAAAGCCCGCAGATGGAGTTCGGCGTGCTGATCGACCAGGTGCTGGGCATCGCACAGATTCGCCGTAACAGCCTGCAGAAGCCACCTGTCAATCTCACCGGGGTGCGCGCCCAGTACCTGCTCGGGGTCACCGACGAGCAAGCCACGGTGCTGGACGGCGCGCGTCTGCTGGGCGATCCCGATTTACCGGTAATGGCCGACTAATGCATTCAAGCCAGGAGATTTATCCGCATGATGGGCAAAACGCTACGGTTCGATATAGGCAGCAAACTGCTGATTGCCTTCGCCGCGCTGATTATCGGCTTCGGCAGCCTGATTTTCATGACCCTGGAACGCTTCGTCAGCCTGCAGGAAAGTGAAGAACTGCAATTCGAAGGCCACTTCGGCTTGATTTCCGACGCCAAGGAGCTGCGCATCAATATCGAGGCCCAGCGCAATGAGCTACTGCAAGCGATAAGCGCAGGTGGCGTCGACGGCCTGGATCAACACGAAGAGCAGATTCGTCAAAGCAAACTGCAAAACGATCGACTGATGCAGCGTATGCGTGCAGCGATGACCAACGACCCCAAGGCCGACGACCTGCTCGAACAGTTGACCGTGCTGCGGGCTGCGATACAGGAAACCCGCGAACATCAGTTGCAACTGATTCGCGCCGGCCAGATGGAGGAGGCGTTACAGCTGAGCACCGGCGTGCAACCGGAGCGGTTCGAGCGGATTCACACCTTGGGCCTGCAATTGACCACTCTGACCGAGCAGCGCATCGCCGAAGCGCAGCAGCGTTCGCGCCAAGCGCTGACGACTTTGCGCGAACGCATGCTCAACTTGAGCCTGATGCTGGTGGTTGGCGGTGCGCTGCTGGCCTGGTTGCTCAGCCGGCATATCGCGCTGCCGTTGGCGCGACTCACGGGCTGGGCCGAACAGATCGGCCGTGGCGAGATCCCGCGTGAGACCATCGCCAGCTCACGCCAGGACGAAGTGGGCCGGCTGGCCCAGGCATTCGCCGAGATGAGCGCCTACCTGCGCGAACTGGTACAGGACATGAACGAAGGTATCTCGGTACTGGCCAGCTCCAGCGAGGAAATTCTCGCCGCCACCAGCCAGGTCGCCACCAGCACCCAGGAAACCGCCACGGCGATCAGCGAGATCGCCACCACGGTGGAGGAGGTCAAACAGACCGCGGTGCTGGCCGGGTCGAAGTCCCAGGGCGTCGCCGAAAGCACCGAGCGTACCCGTCAGGTCGCGCTGGGCGGTAAGCAGGCGGTCGAGGAAGCGCTCGCCGGCATGCAGCAGATCCGCGAGCAGATGCAGGCCGTGGCGGAAAGCATCATGCGTCTGGGCGAACAGAGCCAGGCCATCGGCGAGATAGTCGCCTCGGTCGGCGACCTCGCCGAGCAATCCAACCTGCTTGGGGTTAATGCCTCGATCGAGGCGGTCAAGGCCGGGGAAATCGGCAAGGGCTTCTCGGTGGTGGCGCAAGAGGTCAAAGCCCTGGCGGATCAATCGAAACAGGCCACTGCGCAGGTGCGCGGGATTCTCGGGGATATCCAGAAGGCCATGACCAAGGCGGTACTGCTTGCCGAACAAGGCAGCAAGACCGTGGAGCTCGGCTATGACCGCGCACGCTCCAGCGGCGAGGCGATCCGCAGCCTCAGCGACAGCATCGAGCAATCCAGCGAAATGGCGCTGCAGATCGCCGCCACCAGCCAACAGCAGCTGATCGGCATGGATCAGGTTTCAAGCGCCATGGAGAACATTCGTCAGGCCAGCCAGGACAATGTCGGCGGTACCCGTCAGGTCGATCTGGCGGCGCGCAATCTGCATCAGCTCGGCCTCAAGCTCAAGGGCCTGGCCGCTCGCTTCAAGCTGTGAGTACGTCATGAGTCTGGATCGCAAAGCGCTGCAACAACGGCTGCTGGCCGCTTTCAAGGTGGAGGCCGACGAGCGCCTGGGCATCCTTGCCGATAGCCTGGCCAATTGGCGCGAGGCGCATGCCAGCGAGGCGTCCATCGAGTCGCTGTTTCGCGAAGTGCACAGCCTCAAGGGCGCCGCCCGTGCCGTTGGTTTGCAGCCGATCGAGCGCTTGTGCCATGCCTGGGAAAGCCTGCTGGCCGAGGTGCGCAGAGGTAATCTGGCGCTGACTCCGCAACGGGTCGAGTTATGCCGCTACGCCCTGCATGTGTTGCAGCAGCTGCACGGGGGGCAAACCGGCGACGAGGAACAGCGTCAACGGCTGATCGCCGACCTGGAGGCTGCGGCTCGCGACGAGGCGTTCAGCCTGCCGGTGGAGGTGCCGGGTATGCCATTGGCGCCCAGCGATCCTGGGACACTAAGGGTCTCGGCACGACGCCTGGACGCATTGCTGTTCCATAACGAAACTCTGCTGCAACACAAGCTCGAGGCCAGCGAGCAGGCCCGGCAGCTCAGCGAGCATCGCGCCGCCTTCGACCCCCTGCGCGGCCATCGCCTGGTCGCCGGTGTCGCCTTGAAACAGCTGCGCGAGAATGCCCAGGTAATGTCGGCGGCGAGCCAGGACACGCTCAGGGCGCTGCTCGATTACCTGGACTGGAGCCAGGCAAAGATGGATCGTCTGCACTTCGAAGCGATTCGCCTGGAAAAGGCCGGCAAGCATCTGTCCCAGGGGCTGACCCAACTCTCCGAGGCCCTTGGCGAGGAATTGCAGGGGGTGCTGCTGCTGACCGGCAGCCACCTGACCGATGGCCTGCCGGCGATGGTGCAGGACCTTGCCAGCCAGGCCGGCAAGCGGGTGGCGCTGCAAATCAGCGGCAGCGATCTGCAGGTAGACAAACGCATTCTCGACGAACTGCGCACACCGCTGACCCACCTGCTGCGCAACGCCATCGATCATGGACTGGAGACGCCCGCGCAGCGCAGCGCCTGTGGCAAAGCGGAAGTCGGCGTGCTGCAGCTGGAGCTGCTGCAGGAGTCAGCGGACCGCTTCGAACTGCGCGTGCGCGATGATGGCCGTGGCCTGGACATAGCCAAGCTCAAGGCCCGCGCAGTTGTCAGCGGCCTGCTCGATGGCGAACAGGCACAGGCGCTGGACGATGGCGAAGCGGGCAAGCTGATCTTCGCCTCAGGGCTTTCGACCAGCGAGCTGATTACCGACCTGTCCGGGCGCGGCCTGGGCATGGCCATCGTTCAGGAGGCGGTGGAGCGCATCGGCGGGCGCATCGAGGTCGAGTCCGTAGCGGGGCAGGGTAGCTGTGTTCATCTGCACCTGCCGCTCAATCTCTCGGCGTTTCGCGCGGTCATCGTGCGCAATGCCGAACGCATCTTCGCCCTGCCTGCGCTGGCGGTGGAGCGCTGCCTGCGGCTACCGGCCAACGCGGTAAAAACCCAGGAGAATCGCCCCACCCTGGTCTTCCAGGAACAGGTGCTGCCAGTATGGGCGCTGGCCGATGTGCTCGAGCTCGATGCCCAGGTGCGCGGTGAGGGGACGCTGACTTTGCTATTGCTGAAGGTGCGCGGCGAGCGTTTCTTCCTGCTGGTCGACGAACTGCTCGGTGATCAGGAAATCACCGTGAAGAACCTCGGCAAGCAACTGCCGCGGGTGCGCAATCTGCTCGGCGCGACGCTGCTCGGCGATGGCCAGTTGGTGCCAATCCTGCACCCTGGCGACCTCTACCGCAGCGCCCAGGCCATCGGTGGCGGCAGCTTTGAACGTAGCGCCGAGCAAACCGGTCCAACGGCCAAGCAACGCCTGTTGATCGCCGAAGACTCCTTCACTTCGCGCGGCCTGCTCAAAGCCATCCTCGAAGGCGCCGGCTACAGTGTAAGCACCGCCAACGACGGCCTGGAGGCCTGGAATGCGTTGAAGCAGAGCCGCTTCGATCTGCTGGTATCGGATGTCGAAATGCCGCGCATGGACGGATTTACCCTGACCTCGCGCATCCGCCTCGACCGTGAACTGGCACAACTGCCCGTGGTGCTGGTGACCGCGCTGCACTCCGCGGAAGATCGCGCCCACGGACTGGAGGTTGGTGCCAATGCCTACCTGGTGAAAAGCGGCTTCGAGCAGGACAGTTTGCTCGACACCATCCGGCGCTTGATTTAAAGGGAGTTGGCCATGCGTGTATTGATTGTCGACGACTCACCGAGTGTGCGCGTGCTGTTGCGTAGCGTAATGGAGGGCGCTGGGCTGCAGGTGCGCGAGGCCGCAAATGGCGAACAGGCGTTGCACGTGCTGATGAGCTTCACCCCGGACATAGTCACCATGGACGTGCATATGCCGGGGATGGATGGCTACGAAACCACCGCGCGGATTCTCGAGCGGCATGCGTTGCCGGTGGTGGTGCTGACCCTTAGCTGCAATGCCAAGGACGCCTCGACCGCGATGCGCGCCCTGGAAGCCGGCGCCCTGGCGGTATTGGAAAAACCCGCCGGGCCGCACTGTGCCAATTTCGAGACACGGGTGAACGACTTGTTGCGCACCTTGCTCAACCTGGCCCAGGTGAAGATCGTACGACGCCCCTACACGCCGCCGCTGGGCACGGCGAGGGCGTTGTTGCCCAAGCAGAACTTGCAACCGGAGCAGCCATTGCTGGTCGCCATCGCCGCCTCGGCCGGCGGCCCAGCGGCGCTGAAGGTTCTGCTCGACAAGCTGCTGCCGAAACAACCCTGGCCGCTGCTGCTGGCGCAGCATATTTCCGCGGGCTTTATCGACAGTTTTCGAGACTGGCTGGCAAGCCTCTCAAGCATGCCGGTGCACCTCGCCCAGGAAGGTCAGGAACTATTGCCTGGCGGGCTTTATCTGGCACCGGAGGGGCATCACCTGGGGGTCGACGCGAACCTGCGGGCCCGCCTGGAACGGGGCAACCACAACATCCCGTTTTGCCCCTCGGCCAATCACCTGTTCAACAGTGTGGCGCAAAGTCTGGGCAGCCGGGCTATCGCCATCCAGCTCTCCGGCATGGGCCGTGACGGCGCCGAAGGCTTGGCCGAGCTTCATCGCCTGGGCGCCATGACGATTGTCCAAGAACCCGGCAGTGCGGTCATCGATGCCATGCCACTGGCCGCCATCAACTTGCAAGCCGCCCAATTGGTGCTGGCACCCGAGGCGATGGCTACGTTACTCAACACGCTCGCAGCACGCAGTATTTCGTCCGGCCATGCGCCTGGAGGAGAAGGATTATGTTGACCGATGCGAAAATCCTCATTGCCGAAGACAGCCCCACCCAAGCCGCGGAACTGCAGTACCTGCTCGAGTCGGCTGGCTGCAAGGTGACGGTCGCCCGCAACGGGGTCGAGGCGCTGGCCTGTCTCGCCGAGGTCCAGCCGATCGTGGTAATCAGCGATATCGTCATGCCGCTGATGGATGGCTACGAACTCTGCCGGCAGATCAAGGAAAAGCCGCAGACCGCGCACATTCCGGTAATCCTGGTCACCAGCCTGGCCGACGCGCGCGACGTGGTACACGGGCTGGCCTGTGGCGCCGACAACTTCATCGTCAAGCCCTACGACGAGAAGTACCTGATGTCGCGCATTCGCTACTTTTTGGTCAACCTCGAACTGCGCAGCAGCGAGCGGGTGCAGATGGGCGTGGAAGTGATGCTCGAAGGCGAGCGCCATTTCATCACCGCCGGGCGCCAGCAGATCCTCGACCTGCTGATTTCCACCTACGAGCAAGGTGTGCGCCTGAACCACGAACTACAGGCCAAGCATGACGAACTGACCCGCACCAATTCGCTGCTCAACAGCCTGTTTCACTTCACCAGCGGCCTGACCGACGCCAACAGCGAAGAGCGCGTCATCGATATGGGGCTCGGGCGCATCCTCGAGTTCCCCGACGCGGTGGCTACCTGGCTGTTGCTGATCGATACAGAGAAGGCCGAAACCGGCGTGCGTGTGGCGGGTGTACGCGCGCGCCGCAACAGCCTCGACCTGGCCCAACTCAACGCCTGCGCCAACGATTGCCCGTGCCGCCATGCCTGGCTCAGCGACCGCTTGAGCGTGCCCTGCAATATCGCTGGCTGCCCGGCGCTGGCGCAACAGGGCGAGGGGGCCCATGCGAGCATCCCGTTGCTGCTCGGTGGCGAGATCATCGGCATGCTCAACGTGGTGCACAGCCAGGCGCAAAGCTGGCCGGACGACACGCTCAACGCGCTGTCCTCGATCGGTCGCCAGTTGGCTATCGCCCTGGGCCGGGTGCGCCTGTTCGAAAGCCTGGAACAGCTGGTGGAGCAACGCACCCAGGCGCTGACGCAGAGCGAGGCGCTGCTGCGCAAGATTCTCGACAACCTGCCGGTCGGCGTCTCCGTCGCCGATAGCAGCGGCCGGCTGATCCTCAGTAACCCGGAGAGCACGCAAATCTGGGCCGGGCCACAGCCGATGGAGCTGGGCGACTACGAGCGTTACAGCGGCACCTGGGCCGAAAACGGCGAACCCTTGTTGCCCGGAAACTGGCCCATGGCCCGTGCGGTACTGAGCGGCAAGGCGCAGCGTAACCAGGTGATCGATATCCAGGCGTTCGACGATACCGAGAAAACCATTCTCAACTCGGCGGCGCCCCTTCTCGACGAACACGGCGTGCTGCAGGGCGCGATTTCCGTAATCCAGGATGTCAGCGAGCAAAGGCGTCGCGACCTGGAGTTGCGCATCCGCACGCAGGCGATCGAAGCCAGCGTGAATGCCATCGTGATCACCGATAACCAACAGGGCGATCAACCGATCATCTACGTCAATCCGGCCTTCGAACGTATCACCGGTTATGCCAGCGAAGACGTGCTGGGCCGCAATTGCCGCTTTCTCCAGGGGGCGGATCGGCAACAGCCGGAAATCGAAAGCATACGCCGCGCATTGCAGGCCCAGGAGGAGGGCTGCGCCGTGCTGCGCAACTTCCGCAAGGATGGCTCGGCGTTCTGGAACGAATTGCGGCTGTCTCCGGTGGTCAACGATCGCGGCAAGATCAGCCACTTCGTCGGCATTCTCCACGACATCACCGAGGCCAAGGGTTACCAGGAGGAGCTGGAGCATCAGGCCAACCACGACAGCCTGACCGGGCTGCCGAACCGCAACCTGCTCAACGACCGCATCCTCCGTGCCATAGCCTTCGCCAGCCGCAACCACAGCGAGTTCACCCTGGCCTTTATCGACCTGGATCAGTTCAAGGTGGTCAACGACAGCCTTGGCCACCACGCCGGCGACCAACTGCTGATGCAGGTGGCCGAGCGCCTGCTGGCCTGCGCCCGGGATACCGACACTGTGGCGCGCCTGGGCGGCGACGAGTTCGTCATCCTGCTGACCGACGACGATCTGCTGAGCAAGCGCATCGCGCGTCTCGAGGAATTCAAGGAAAGCATCGCCGTGCCGCTGATTCTCGAAGGCCAGGAAGTGGTGGTGAGTTGCAGTCTGGGTTTCTGCTGTTTCCCCGACGACGGCCGGGATATCAGCACTCTGATGCGCAACGCCGATACCGCGATGTACCAGGCCAAGCACAAGGGGCGCAACCGTGTCTGTGCGTTCACCCCGCAGATGAACGAGCAGATGCAGTTGCGCCTGATATTGGAGCGGGAAATCCGCCAGGCATTGCAGGCAAACGAGTACCGGGTGGTCTATCAACCGCAATTGGACTTGAGCAGTGGTCGCCTCTGCGGCTTCGAAGCCCTGGTGCGCTGGCACGGCCAGGGTCGGATGCGTATGCCCGACGACTTCATTCCCCTGGCCGAGGAGACCGGGCAGATCGTCGGCATCGACTTCTACGTTTTTGATGCCGTGTGCCAACAGCTAAGGGCCTGGCGCAGCGAGTTGGCCGGCGTGTGCGTCGCGGTGAACTTTTCCGCTATCAGCTTTATGGCTGCGGAGTTCGTCGAGCGGGTGCAGTGCATCCTGGAACAGCACCAGGTGGAGCCGACGCAGATCAAGCTGGAGGTCACCGAGACCATGCTGATGACCAACGCCGATGAGGTGTTGTACCGGATGCGCACCTTGCATGCGCTTGGCGTTCGTTTTTCGATCGACGACTTCGGCACCGGCTATTCATCCCTGGGTTACCTGAAGCGTTTTCCGTTCAGCGAGCTGAAGATCGACCGTAGCTTCGTCACCGACGTGCACCTGGATCCGGATAGCGCGTCGCTGGTTCGCTCGATGATCTCCATCGGCCACAATCTGGGTATCAAGGTCATTGCCGAAGGCGTTGAGAACGCCCAGCAACTGGGCTTTCTGCGCGCCGCAGGTTGCGACGAGTTGCAGGGTTACTACTACTCGCCGCCGTTACCGGCGGCAGCCTGTCTGCAGTTCCTCAGCAAAAGCGCCGACCTGATGCTGCCGACCATCCTCGCCGATGAGTCACAACGCTATTTGCTCGTGGTCGATGACGAAGCGGGCATCATCAATGCCCTGCAGCGCGAACTGCGCCTGGAGAGTTACCAGATCCTGACCGCCAGGAGCAGCGCCGAGGCGCTGGACCTGCTGGCCAGTTATCCGGTCGATGTGTTGCTGACCGACCTGCGCCTGTCGGACATGCATGGCGTGGAATTCCTACGCGATATCAGAGTCATCTACCCGGAGGTGATCCGCATGGTCTTGAGCGGTTCCAGCGACGTGACCAGCATCCTCAAGGCGGTCAACGAAGGGGTTATCTTCCGCTTCATCACCAAGCCCTGGGATGCCGACGACCTGCGCGGGCAACTACGCGAAGCCTTCAATCAGCGCCAGTTGCTGCAGGAAAACCAGCGTATGCGCCTGCAATTGCTGGGCGCGCCGCATACGCCGGGCGGACTCTAATCGATCT
Source organism: uncultured Pseudomonas sp. (assembly GCA_966210435.1). GTDB lineage: Bacteria > Pseudomonadota > Gammaproteobacteria > Pseudomonadales > Pseudomonadaceae > Aquipseudomonas. Next base: position 16,397 of record CBIHLF010000057.1, read on the forward strand.
AGTGCCAGTGCCTCGGATCAGTCATGGCTTCTGCGATTGACCGTCTGCGCCGCCTGGATCACATCCGCGCCTATGCTGCCCTCGAACTGTTGCCACACCGGCCGCATGGCCTGGCGCCAGGCGCTACGCTGCGCGTCGTCCAGGGTTATCACCTGGCTGCCGCCGGCCTGCTCGATGCGCGAGCGGTCGGCAAGATTCGCCGCTTCGGCCTGGCGATTTACCTCATAGGTGACCTCGTCGACGATGCCTTCGAGCTTCACCCGAATCTGGTGGGGAATCGAATACCAGAAGCGTGGGTTGCTCACCAGCATGTAATCGAGTACGCCATGGTTGGTTTCGGTAATGAACGGCTGCACCGTATTCAGCTGTTTGCTGTAGATATTCGACCAGGGGTTCTCCGCGCCCTGCACGCTGCCGCTTTTAAGCGCGCCGAACACTTCGGCGAAGGGCAGTACCTTGGGTGTGGCACCGAGCTGATTGAACTGCGCTTCGAGCACGCTGGACGGCTGAATACGGAATGTCAGGCCGGCGGCATCGCCCGGCAGGCGAAGCGGACGGTTCGCCGACAGCTGCTTCATGCCGTTGTGCCAATAGGCCAGGCCGACGATATTGTGATCCTCCATGACGCGCAGCAAATGGCGGCCCTTGGAGCGCTTCTGGAAGCGATTGACCGCATTGAGGTCGTCGAACAGGAAGGGCAGATCGAACACCTGCAACTGCTTGGTGTATTTCTCGAATTTGGCCAGCGAGGGAGCGAGCAGCTGCACCTCGTCATTGACCAGCGCCTCGAGCTCGTTGGCATCGCCATACAGGGTGGAATTGGGGTAGACCTCGACCACGACCTTGCCGCCCAGGCGTTCTTCGACGAGCTTCTTGAACAGCAGTGCCCCCTGGCCTTTGGGCGTGCTGTCCGCGACCACATGGGAAAACTTGATTACGATCGGCCCATGGCTCTCGGCGCCATGGCTGTTGGCAGAAGCCAGCAGCAAGGTGCTGGCTGCGATAGCGACTATCGACTTGAACATATGCAATTGCCTCGTTCTTCTTATGATTTTTGCGGCTGATAGCCATTGCTGGCCGTGCATTAGCCACTTTAGCGCAGGGCGCCATATGTCGATTCAAGGCAATGCCTGTGCCAGAGATGGAGTAGACCCTGGGCTCAGGGTGTTCGGCGATTCGCTGCAAGCCTGCACCGTGCGCATGGCGGAAAACCGCCACAAAGCAGCAAGTCATAGGCAAGAATTCGCCTACCAGGCTAGGCGAAACCGCCAGTTCTCGGGTGCTGGGAAAAAGATGAACCCCATTTCGTAGCCCGTATAAGCGCCAGCGCAATCCGGAAGCAACTGATCGTTCCCACGTCGAAGCGTCGAAGCGTCGAACCGTCCGCGTGGGAATGCCGCTCGTGAGGCTCCGCGTCACCTGCCGATCCAGACCTGAGTGAACAGTCTTTGCCACTCAGCGATTTTTTGCCGCGATCCACTGCGACATGTACTGCGTGCTCTTGTGCGAATGGTGCCGCAGCATGCTGCCGACGAAATTGGCCTGCCGCAGTGGTTCGCGCTGCTCGCCGAGCTCCCGCAGACGGGCAAGCAACTGCTCGCCCAGGGGACCGCGGGCGAAACGTTCGGCGAGAATGCGCGAGCCGTTGTTCTGCGCCGCGAGCCACAGCTCGGGGGACTGGTACAGAGCCACCGCCGCATCGGCGATGGCTTCGGGGCTTTGCGCGACTGCGCCGGCCCAGGGTAATTCGCCGTGCATGCCTTCGCTGCCGATCGTCGTGGTCACGCTCGGTGTGCCGCAGGCCATGGCGTCGGCCAGTTTGCCCTTGATCCCGGCGCCGAAACGCAACGGCGCCAGGCATACCCGTGCCTGGCTCATTACTTGGTGCGCGTCCTCGGCCCAGCCGAGTACCAGAAACCCCTGCTTGGGATTGTGCAGCGCCGTGGCCTTGGGTGGCGGATAAGCGCCATAGATATGCAGTTGCGCCTGCGGCAGGCGTTGGCGGATCAACGGCCACAGCGCGTGTTTGAGCCAGAGCACCGCATCCCAGTTCGGCGCATGGCGAAAATTGCCGATGCTGAGGAAGTGCTCGCGGGTGGCGAAATCCGGCTGGGTGGTATTCGAGGGGATCAGCATCAACGGGCAGTGATGAAGCAACGCCGCAGGTACGCCGAACTGCTGTTGCAGCAGCTGCATCTCGAATTCCGAAATCATCAGCGTCAGATCGCTACGGTAGATCGCGGCGATCTCGCGCTGGGCGATATCGCTGGCGGCCATCGCCGCGAACAACTGCCCGGCGTCGGCCTGTACGGCGCCGAGCCGGTGCTTTTCGGCTTCGCTGGTGCAGGCCTGTTGCGCCTGTTTCAGCAGTTGCTGGCGGGCCTCGCGCAGGCTATGCAGGTCGCTGGTATCGAGCACTCGCAGGGCCTGCGGGCAAGTGCGCTCGACGCGCCAGGCGAACTGTTCCTCGGTGAAGAATCGGTCGAACAGCACCATGTCCGGCTGCAGTTCACTGACCAGCGCATCGAAACTGTCGCAGTTCAGGGTGATCGCCACTTCCGGTACGCCCAGCTCCGCCAGAACAAAACGATGCTCGGACAGCGCCGCCGCGCTGGCGAAAGTCACCTCCCAGCCCTGGGCGCGAAACAGCTCGATCAGCTCGATCATCCGGCTACCCGCCGCCGAAGAGCGCGGCTCGGGCCAGACATAGCCGACGATCAGTACACGCCGCATGGCCGCTAGCGCCTATCGGTTGCGTTTGAACAGCGCGCGCCAGGCGCCCAGCAGGATCAATCCCAGCAGCAGGACGACGCTGAGCAGGGTCCAGCGGGTGAACGACACACCGAGGATCGCATAGTCATTTTCGCCGCAGACCCCGGCACTCATAAATACCCCCGGCAGGTATTCATGCAATGGCAGGTAGAACGCATAGAACGGGAAGGGCGAACAGCTGAAGCTCTCCAGGATGCCGGACTCGATCAACACCAGGTGGGTGTTGTCGTACACCGCCATGCCGCCGGTCGCGATCAGCAACGGCCAGAACACCAGCGTCAGCCACCCCAGCCCGAGTGCGTGCGCGGCGAGGATCAGCAGGGCGAGGCTGCCGCTCAACAGGAGCCACAGACGGATCTGCACACACAGGGTGCAAGGCTCCCAGCCAAAGCCGTGTTGCAGCAACAGTGCGCCGCCGAGCATGGCGAAACAGGCGATGGCGATCAGCCAAAGCAGGGGGGAAAGCGAGGTCTGGCGAGTCATGTAAATCTCCGTCTATACCCTGGAAAGGTTCTAGGGTCTGTTGCCTTAGCCTGTGAGCGCAGCGGCGAATCTTGCCATAGGCCGAGCATGGATGGGCAGACACAACGGATGCCTGAGCAAATAAACGGTCTCAACGACCTGCCAAGCCGGCCACGGCGGAATTGTGCAGCCGCCCGTACCGCGCCTGGCTTTCGGTCGTCAGGATCGGCTGCAATCGTACGGGCGCGACTTGTATCGGGGGCGTTCCAGGCATCGGAAAAGCTCGCCCAGAGGTCGAAATGCCGGTCAATTAAGCGGCATCTCAGGGTATTTACCGTACGCCAGGCAGCCAACACGTAGTCCGGATGCAATCCGGGAGCGGCTATGCAGGCACCAGAGTTCCCCGGATTTCATCCGGGCTACAGAAAAATGCTGCTTCGCTGCTGTTCAAGGCGCATGAGCCAGCGGCAGCTTGACCACGAACTGGCTGCCCGTCCCCGGGCCGGCGCTGCTGGCGAAAACCTCGCCGCCATGGGCCTGAACCAGTTCGCGCACCACCGTCAGGCCGATGCCCAGGCCGGGGCTGTCGAGATCGACAACATCGGTGTTCTGCACAAACGGCTCGAAAATATTCGGCAGGAGATCGGCGCCGATGCCGATACCGTTGTCGGTAAGTGTTATGACGATGAGGCCGCCTTCGCTTTCGACCGACAGCTCGATCCGGCCGCCCACCGGGGTGAACTGGCAGGCATTGCTGAGCAGATTTTCGAGAATCTGCTCAATGCGCATCGGGTCGCCGTCGAGAAGCAGCGCCTGTTGCGACATCCGCAGTTCGAAGCGTTGCGCGCGGCTTTCCATTTCCGGGCGCCAGGTCTGTACGACCCCCGTGACGATATCGCCGAGTACCAAGGGTTTGCGTTCAAGTTTGAGCTTGGCGACGCCTACGCGGGAGATATGCAACAGGTCGTCCAGCACCCTGGCTAGATGTGCCACCTGACGCTCGAAAATTTTTTGCAGACGCTCGGGCACTTGCTGTCTGGGTCGCCTGAGCAATTCGGCGACCATGCGAATCGGGCTCAGAGCCGTGCGTAATTCATGCGCGAGCAAGGTCAGCGCTTCCTTCTGCTGGCGCTCGGCCTCTTCTGCCGCGGATTGCAGGGCCTGTGCGGTCAGGGCAGCGAAAATCAGCTGTTCGTTGGCCTCCTGCAAATGGACGTTCTGACGGTCGTGTTCGGACTGCAACAGTTCGTAATGGCTGACCAGGCGTTTGAGCGAGGCGAACTCGTCCGGGTTGTCGTGCTGCTCCTCGCTGTGGGAGTCGCTGTGAAACACGTATCCGCCAAGACCTTGCCGCTTGGCCCGGTACATCGCGGCGTCAGCGCGTTCGACCAGTTGCTCGGGATTATCGCCATCGTCCGGGTAGATGCTGATACCGATACTGGTGGTCAGGCGCAGCACGTGCTCGCCGATGCGGCTGGGGCTCCCGAGCGCCGTCGAGACCTTTCTCGCAATCAGCGCCGCATCCTCGGGATGAGCGATTTCCGTGAGCAGAATCAGGAATTCATCACCGCCCAGGCGGCTGACCGTATCCACTTCCCGCACCGAGGAAATAAAGCAGTTCGCCGCATGTTTGAGTACCTCGTCGCCGACGATATGGCCAAGCGTGTCGTTGATCTGCTTGAAATTATTGAGGTCGAGGAATAACAGCGCCAGGCGTTGGTGGTGGCGTTTGGCATTGGCGATGGCGCGGGTGAAACGGTCGAAAAACAGCACCCGATTGGGCAGGGCGGTCAAGGCGTCTATTTCCGCCAGGCGCAGGGCTTCCTGCAGCTTGCGCTCGGCACGGTCGGCCTTGACCTGAGTGCGCAGCATGGCGAACACCAGCTGTTCGTTGGCTTCCACCAGCGGTGAGTAAGGCGTGTTGGCTAGACGCTTTTTCAGTTCGTCCAGTTTCTCTGGCGACAAAGGCACGATGGGCTGGTCGCGCCCCGCTGCCTTACTCAATTCCCGGCGCGCTTTGGCCGCCGCGCGCGCGCCCCGGCCTTTGTGTTTATTCACGGTAGAAATGCCTCCCGGTTGCCAATCAGAGGAAATCGTCACCAGGATTTGCCGATGGCTGGCCTCCCAGTAACCCTTGCTGATCGGCGAGTGTCTCACCTAAGTGAATACCGTCATTGTCGATGGTGAACTGACGTAATTGATTGGAATGCCTACTACCCCGTAATTTCACCACCGCCATTGCCCGTAGCAGGCGGCTTTCCACCTCGACATAACGCTGCATGATGATCGCATCGGCGAGAAAGGCCGTGCCGTAGGGGCTCAGACGCAGTTTCGTATAGTCGTCTTCGACCTCGGAAATCAGCAGTACGGTGAGGCCAATGCTGGCCAGGGTTCTGATCAAACGCGCCAACGATTCGCGAAAATCTTCGCGAAAAGCCGGCGCCAGCGATAGCTCGAAGCCCGATAACGAGTCGATCACCACCCGCCGGGCGTCGAGGCGCCGAATTTCCTCGACCAGTCTGAGCGCCAGCTCGTCGATCGATAGATCGGGTGCCCGGCAATCCAGCAGGCTGACGTATCCATCGTTGATCAGTTTCGCGAGGCGTGGATTACGCGAGCGGAACGGGTTGTGCTCGAAATTGGCGATCACCGCGGTTTCACCGCGAGCAGCCCCCTCGGCGAGAAATGCCGTGGCGAGAATGGTCTTACCCGACCCCGACGGACCGACAACCAGCAGCGAGTAGCCGCAGGGCAAGCCGCCGCCCATCATTGCGTCCAGGTAATCGACCCCCAGCGATAAGCGCGCGGCGCCATCCGGCGCCGGCAGTACATCGCCCTGATGCGCCATGGTATCGGACGGTGCAAAGACTTCGATGCCCCTGGCCGAGCTGATCCGGCAGGTATGCAGCCCCGGCAGAATCGGCTGGCCGCGCATTTTCATGATTTCCAGTTTGCGCACCATGGAATTGCGCTGCACGTTCTGGTGCATCCAGATCAGACCGTCGGCCACGGTGAAGATCGGATTGCCACCGCTCTCGTTGAAGTACTCGCCAATCAGGAACGAGGTGATCTGCCAGCTGGTCAGGAGTTGCCCGAGCTGTTGCAAGAACTGCTGCAGACGGCTGTTCGAGTGAGGATCGACCTCCCCGGCAAGCACCATCGAGCGAAATGAATCGAGGAATACCAGCGCTGGCTGATGGGTCTGTACCTCGGCGACTATGCGCTGCAGCACCAGTTTGAGGTCGCCACCGAAGGTTTCCTCCGACAGGTTGATAAAGTGTATCGACTGCCCTAGCCGGTCCTGCTCGAAGAAGTCGAATTGCTGCTGATAGCGGAGCATTTTCAGCGGCGGCTCGCCCATCACCGTGAAGTACAGCACGGGTGCGTGCTCTTTGACCATTGCGAACATGATCTGGTGCGCCAGCGTGGTCTTGCCGCTGCCAGGAGGACCGGCAATCACGTTGAAGGAGAATTCAGGCACGCCGCCACCCAGCACCGTGTCGAGACCGGCAATACCGGTGGTCAAGCAGTTAATGACTACCTTGCTCATGGGGAAACACCCTGCGACGGGCCGGCCGATGAGTTATCCCATACGGAGCGAAGCAGTCGCTCGGCGAGGGAATCACCAATCAACGAGGCCAGCAGTTCATAGAGCTGCCGCAAAAGATCGTCGCCAACAGCGACAGTGATGTCGGTCTGTGCGATAGCGGCTTTCAATTCGCTGAATTCGATTCCGGACTGCACACGCTTGTGAACGCCTTTCAGGCAACCATGACGCATTGCGGTGAGATACAGGCTGCGCTTGCACAGTGCGACCACACCGCGGTGTCCGATGATCGGTGCCAGCGCGCTATCGATTTCCCCCCATACGACGACTATCGCTTCGGCGATCTGCATGGCATCCGCATGTTCCCCGAGTCGGTGTGCCAGTAGAGCGGCGATCTGGCTGCTCTCTTGGCTGTCCATAAGGTTGCGTAGACCATTACTGAGTGCACATGAGGCATGTGAGCATGGACACTCGAGATAGTTCAGAGTGACTGCGGAGCCTTCAAACACAGGGCTTTCAGCGCGGCGAACGGTCTTACCGTCGATCCAGCGACGGGCACTTTCAGCGCCGGATTGTTTCTATTGCGGGTACCCATTGATTTGGAGGTTCGGATCATGAGTCGAAAACAGCGGACCCCTCTCAAGGCGTTCGAGCAAGCCGCAAAGGACGACCCGCAGAAGGTGAAAAAAGCGATCGAGCGCAATCGCCAGGAGTTTGACCAGGGTGCACAAGTGCCGGGCGGCTCCTACGATGTCGACCCTGCCTATGCCGCAGCTGCCGCGAAGGGTGCCGACGATTCCGTCGGTGGCGATCTCGATGAACAAGACGAACAATCAGAGCAACCGACCAAGTCGCCTTGAGGCCGGCGGCCATGTCCGCTCTACCAGCGCGTGTCTTGTAGCCCGGATAAGCCGTGGCGCGACCCGGGGTTGGATTTGTCGAATTGCGCTACCGCTTATCCGGAACACGGGCGCAAAGGTGGCGACGCAAAAAAAGGCTCTGTCCCAATAGCGTGTTGCAGGCCGCTTTTGTAGATACCGTCTTGTTTTT
>CBIHLF010000058.1:0-22574 GCA_966210435.1 uncultured Pseudomonas sp.
AGCGCTAATTATATGATATTTATAGGGAAATTCCTTAAGTTGATGACATTGGGCTTTAGCCCGTCCCAGTGAGCGAAGCGAACGATTTGAACCACTTGTTAGGGGCGCCTATTATTAGCGCACCTACATCGCTCTTGATCTAAGGTGGACATCGTTGGCGGTTAAGCATTTCTGTTGCGCTGACAATAGGTTAAAAATCTCGAAACTGTTCCGAATAGCAAAGTCGCATATAAAGTCTTCTCCATATTTCTCAAGTATTTCTTGAGCTTCCGGGGAGCCGAACGCGTCTACTGTGCTTTTAAAGTAAGAAGATTTTAAGAAGAGTTCAATGTCAGAAAATTGGTCGCGGGGAAGTGAGTGTATTAGTTTGATGGTGTTGTCAAAATTATTAACTTTGGCAATGGTCGATAATTTTTTCCCTGATTCTGATCGTATAAAGTAAATAAATTTGAACATTTCTTCATTGGTCAATTTATTATCTAGCACTGGGTACAGTCTAAGCTCTAGTTCCCTTGTGTTGTTATTGTTTAATTCCTGTTGAAGTGTATTGTTGAGATCTGGAAAGGATCTAAATATTTCTAATATTGTTTCGTCCAGATATTTTTCACTATGGGCGAGTGTTAGGAAATAATTTGCAATGATGACCGATTTGTTTTCGAATATAAACCCATTGCTGATGTCGCTATTGGCTTGCGAGTTGGCCTCTATGTTTCTTTGTTCGTGAGTGCTAGGGGTGTTCGTACATCCCGATATTCCAATAAGCAGGAATATATGCGCCAATATTTTTCTCATGACATTCCCTAACGTTAGGTTAAGGGGCCGGCTTCAGCCGGTCCCAGTGAGCGAAGCGAACGACTTGAACCTGTAGTTAGATGCAGTGTCATGCCGAACATGGAAAATATAGGCGACTCGAAATCTACCTGAGATCGAACACCGATACCAAACAACAAACGTGCGCCAGAGTGGCAAACTATTAATAAGGATGTGAACACATCCGTCGCGCCACCGATGGGCCGCAAACGCCACTGAATGAGCGAGCGGTAAGAAAATGCTCTTTCCATGCGCCAACGCGGACGAAAACTTTCAGCCGCGCCAGAGTGTGAAGAGAAAGATGAAAGAGTGCATCCGTGCATACAAAACCCAACAAAAAAGTAACTGCGGCTAACGTTTGGTTAAGGGGCGGGCTTCAGCCCGTCCCAGTGAGCGGAGCGAACGATTTGAACCAATTGTTAGAGGTCACAGCTCGTAGTCCGGATTGAACACAACAAAATGTGGTGATTTTTTAAAGCTTCGGTCTTTGTCAGATAGGTGCTCATGGCACCAAGACTTGCCATGTGATTCAATTTCACCTGCACAGTGCTCAAGAAACTTTGCGATACGACGCAGCTCGTCAGAGGATGCGAATAACGTGATTTCAGCAATTTCAGACGGAGTTGAACTCTCAACGTCCTGCTCTTCCTTGGCATACCCGTGAATTTTCACTGTGGCCTCTAACGTTTGGTTAAGGGGCGGGCTTTAGCCCGTCCCAGCGAGCGGAGCGAGCGATTTGAACCATTTGTTAGCTACTTTGCACATGTGTAACTTCGGCTTCGTCAATAAATATTAATTGTGGAGCCAAGCCAATTGACATGCGCTCTTGAACAAAGCTTGAACCTATGCCGTCACTCCATTGCTCAATTGTATATTCTTTGAGCTTTTTGATTTCTTTTGTGCTCAGCTCTCGGGCCAGAGTATATTCGGTGTGGCCAAGTAGGATGTTTTGGGATGGGCTGAACTCAAACCACATGATACCGCCGGAAACTCCGGCCTTTACCAGCGTTTCATCTCCGCCATCACTGAGATATTCAGAAAAAATAGAATCCTCATCATCGCACTTTAGGCCATCTAATGTTTTCAAAACCTCGGGGTCAGTAATGATAGGTGCTTCGCCATCTGCATTTTCTTGGTTGAAATCAACGACGATAGCTTTTCCTGAAAATCTGATGGTTTTCACATGCCTTCCTTAAGTAGCTAACGTTTGAGCTAACCGGCGAGCAAAAGCGTAGCTTTTGCGAGTCCAGTGAGCGAAGCGAACGAGGTTGAGTGAGTTGTTAGGCGTCAGACCGCCAACTTCCCGGAGCACCAGCCGTCGACAAGCTCCGTGACCGTAGCCGCCATGAGTTGGAACTCCTGATCGATGGGGTGGAAGGCCCAGAGGCCCACATGCCCTTTTCGATACCCGAAATCGATACCATCTGCCCCGGAGCGACCGACGGCAAAGAAGTCGATCTCTCGATCTTCATATACCTCACCGAGAGGGGTAATGACCAGGGATTGCGATTTATCGTCAAAATATCCGTACTCAGCCCAACCGTCGACAAAGTACTCGGTGCACTCGTAGTCGCAATACTTATCCGGAACTTTCAACGGAGCCTCCAAGACGCCTAACGTTTGGTTAAGGGGCGGGCTTTAGCCCGTCCCAGTGAGCGAAGCGAACGATTTGAACCATTTGTTAGCCCCCCTCGCTAATCGTACATGATACCGGGGTTCATTTTTGACGGCGAGAACCACACGATGCTGTGCTTCTCAAGCAATATGCGGGTTTGTTCCCGCCATATGAAGTGACAAACACCCCTGCCAGTACGGCCGGTTCTGTCTGCAATTTCCTCAGCTTCCTTACGTGCCAAGGTCACCAAGGCACCAATCTCTGGATCATCCTGTATCGGGTCTTGTAGCCCAAATGCATTTCGTGTTTTTTTTATCGCAGAAAAAATGCGTTCTTTAAGAAGTGGCTCCATAGCGCAAAGTAATGCACGAGCTTCGATGACTGGACAACCTGTCACTTTGTGATAAGCGAACACTTCTTGTGCGGATACTTTAGTCATGACGTGGGGGCTAACGTTTGGTTAAGGGGCGGGCTTTAGCCCGTCCCAGTGAGCGCAGCGAACGGTTTGAACCAATTGTTAGAGGTTACCAGCAATAAGTTTTGCCTTCTGTAACGCAGCTAAAATTTTTTGACGTTTACCGTTGCTCACTAAACCTGGTGGAAGGCGCTCAAACCATTTCTGCCAATAATGCTCAAGACCATTATTGTATTCTCTCGTACTTGGATGTATTTTTTAGAGAAGTATGAGATTGCTTCTTGAAGCTGGGGCTCAGATAAGAATTGAAATGTAAATGAGCAAACCTCGACGCAAAGGACTTGCCTAGGCAAAAGGTTGTTCCTCTGCTCAGGCAATACACCCCCAATGTGAGAGGTGCTAATAAAATCAGCATGATGCTTCGGGTCGAATAGCTCAAGCCACACACGAGCCATGGAAAACCTCTAACGTTTGGTTAAGGGGCGGGCTTTCGCCCGTCCCAGTGAGCGCAGCGAACGGTTTGAACCACTAGTTAGGTGTTAGCGTGCGCTCATGTTAGTTAGCATGCAGGCACCTAGCGTTAAGAACCATGCGCTACCGAATATTTTTGCAAGAGCATTGAATTCTTTAGCTTGGTTTTTATTTATGAATATTAAGAATACTGATATTGCTGCGGATGACAGCAAGAATAAATAGCCAAGCCAGAGGTTTTCGCCCGACATAAGGAACGAATGATGCCTTGTCCCGACCTTAATTACTCCAGTGATGTATCCAACATATGCATAGTTGACGCAGGCAATAATAATAGCGACTCCCACCATGCGTAGGATCACTAATTTTCTGCCTTCAATTTTTGGCGCGCTGTCCATAGAGCTAATACCTAACGTTTGGTTAAGGGGCCGGCTTTAGCCGGTCCCGAGTGAGCGAAGCGAACGGCTTGAACCAGTTGTTAGGCATGCCGTTCACAGTATGTCTTAAGGCCGATTAACCTTGCCATGACAATTTTCTTAAAATACAGGGATGCAATGGATTCAGAAATTATTGGGATTGCCCAAGCCTTTGTTTTTATTGAGTAACGAAATTTTGCTCTGGTTGAATTTTGACTGAGAGGTTTAAATACCCAGCTACCTCCAAAGCTGTGAATGAATGCAGGACCCTGGGTCATGATGATAGCGGCAGTTGTGGGCGGTGCAACTTGTACAAATTGAACCTCCATTTTTAAACCTGATTTAGCTATTACGAGCGTCTTTACGCCAATACTTATTTCAGTTGCCCCGCCTAGAAGTTCAATTTTTTCAGGGAATGGATCCCACTGATATCTAACAGAATAGTCTTGTGATGCTTTATAGACTTCAGCAGGAGGTGAGTTGATTGTTAACTCGCACTCGATTATGGCCATGGCTGTGCCTAACGTTTGGTTAAGGGGCGGGCTTTAGCCCGTCCCAGTGAGCGAAGCGAACGATTTGAACCACTAGTTAGAGCTATATTGCACGTGATTTGTAGGCATATTTTGCTCTTTGCTCAGGGCGTATGACATTTTTAATCATGTTGGGGTGGCAAGCCCCAAAGGCTACAAAATTTGCTCTTGCTTGGCGAATGGTAAGGCCATGGTTTGCGCCTGATTCTAAATCCGGTTCCTCAATATCAAAGTAATCATCCTCCCAAAAGCATACAGCGCATATTTCATAATCTTCGCCTGCAGGTATGGTGAAGTAGTCGCAGCATGGACATTGGCAAAGATTCATTGCATAGCACTAACGTTTGGTTAAGGGGCCGGCTTTAGCCGGTCCCGAGTGAGCGAAGCGAACGGCTTGAACCAGTAGTTAGGCGGCTGACAGCACATATGTAGCCTTTACCTGGCCCTCATACAACATTACGACTTGGAGACTGCTCTTTTCGCGAGAAATATGAAATTCGATTGGTGGTTCCATGCCTATGAGCTTTAGCTGATTCTCGGACGCCTTGTCGCCTACCAACCGAATTACGTTCGGAAGCCCAATTTGAGCGAAGCATTCGACCTCTTGGCGGAATGCTCCCGCAACCGCACAAAGAATAGATTTACCTTTGACAGTTAGGTCTATGGCGACGCCATATCCACAAGCCCACACGCGCAACTTAACTTCATTAGTTAAGTCTTCGTGCAAGCCGCATATTTGACGCAGGAATTCAAGTGCCGGAATGCGGGAGATCATTAAGTTGCCTAACTACTATTAGGCGACATGCTATGTCGCTTTTACATGCGACGGCATGTCGTATAACGTTCCTTGTCGTCCTGCAAGTCCTTGTCTAGCCTTGACGTTGTCGCGGCCAACGCGACAATGCCAAGGGAGAAACGCGACACGGATGACGGCAAGCCCAAGCTGCTGGATCAGCTGCGCCAGCAGATTCGCCTTAGAAACTATTCCATTCGGACCGAGACTGTCTATGCCGAATGGGTAAAGCGTTATATCCGCTTTCACCACTATCGCCATCCGGCGGAGATGGCGGTGCCCGAGATCGAGGCTTTTCTTACCCATCTGGCCGTCAATCGCAATGTGGCGGGTTCGACGCAGAACCAGGCCCTGGCGGCGCTGCTGTTTCTATACAAGGAGATATTGAAGGTCGAGCTGCCTTGGCTGGAGGGGATCGTGCGGGCCAAGAAGCCCAGGCATTTGCCGGTGGTGCTGACCCGTGAGGAGGTGACCAGGCTTTTGGCCGGGTTATCGGGCGTGCACTGGCTGGTGGCCAATTTGCTCTATGGCTCGGGGCTGCGTGTGTTGGAAGCGCTGCGCTTGCGCGTCAAGGATGTGGACTTTGGCCGCGGCGAGATTCTGGTACGTGATGGCAAAGGCCAGAAGGATCGGGTAACCATGTTGCCACAGCGGGTGGTGGTGGCGCTGCAGGAGCACTTGGAGCAAGTCCAGCTACTGCATCGGGCGGATCTGGCCGAGGGGTTTGGCCGGGCCAATCTGCCTAATGCATTGGCGCGCAAGTATCCGCATGCTGGCATGAAGTGGGGTTGGCAGTTCGTTTTTCCTTCCGTCAATCGCTCCAAGGATCCGCGCTCCGAGGGAATTTTCCGCCATCACCTGCATGAAAAGACCATTCAGCGTGCGATACGTGAGGCGGTACGCGGCGCTGGCCTGGTCAAGCCGGCGATGCCGCATACGCTACGCCATTGCTTCGCCACCCACCTGCTGGAAAGCGGCCAGGATATCCGTACCGTGCAGGAGCTGCTGGGGCACGCCGATGTGAAGACCACCATGATCTACACCCATGTGCTCAATCGCGGAGGCCTGGCGGTGTTGAGTCCGCTGGACAGGGCCTGAGTGTCTTTCGCTGCCCGGATCTGGCTGCTGCAGCGCTTCGACTTGCCCGTCTCGTAAAGGACTGCGGGTTACATTCGCCGCGGGGCGCGTGACCCACATGGATGTGGGAAATGCCGCAAGCCGGTCAGCGCCCCCATGGATGGGGGCGCTGGGAAAATGCCGAGAGCCAGTATTTCCAGGAACGGACGAGAACGGGCGTGGCCCTCCTGCAGGGATCTGCACGGGCCACCAGCCCGGGAGCTGGCTCTCGATCTTCCCCGGATTGCATCCGGGCTACCCAGTGTCGCCTGCCCTTCAGCCATTCGAGCACTGAACAGTGGCCCCTGTGGGATGGGCCGGGCGGCGCTCCGCTTCAGCCGCGACAACCGTGGGAAGCTCGCCGCTGAAACGCCTCCCACGCTTCGTAGCCTGGATTTGCATCGGTACATAGGACCTACTGCATGCGGCGGCGGGTTGCACCGCTGCCGCCGCTGGCCGAGGTCTTAACCGCGGTAGTAACGCTGCGGCACGAACGGGGTCTTGGCGACTTTCATTGCCACGCGCTTACCGCGCACCATGGCCCATACCGGGGTGTCGATAGCGATGTGGCTGCTTTGCACATAACCCATGGCTACCGGGCCCGCGAGGGTCGGGCCAAAGCCGCCGCTGCATACGCTGCCAATCACGTTGCCGTCGGCATCGACGATTTCCGCGCCTTCGCGTACCGGTACGCGTTCCTGCGGCAGCAGGCCGACGCGCTTGCTGGCGACGCCTTGTTGCTGCTGGGCGAAGATCCGCTCGGCACCGGGGAAGCCGCCAGCACGGGCGCCATCGGCGCGACGCGCTTTCGAGATGGCCCAGAGCAGGCTGGCTTCGATCGGCGTGGTGCTGGTGCTCATGTCGTGGCCGTACAGGCACAGGCCGGCTTCCAGACGCAGCGAGTCACGGGCGCCGAGGCCAATGGCTTCGACTTCCGGCTCGGCCAGCAGGCTGCGCGCCAGGGCTTCGGCGTGGGCCGCCGGTACCGAGATTTCGAAGCCGTCTTCGCCGGTGTAGCCGGAGCGGCTGACGTAGCAGTCGACGCCGAGCAGGCGCACGGGGGCGAACTGCATAAAGGTCATCTTGCTCACTTCCGGCGCCAGGCGGGCGAGTACGTCGACCGCTTTCGGCCCTTGCAGGGCGAGCAGGGCGCGGTCGAAGCAGGATTCGATCTGGCACTGGCTGGCGATCTGTTCTTGCAGGTGCATCAGGTCCTGATACTTGCAGGCGGCATTGACCACCAGGAACAGGGTGTCGTCGCCGAGGTTGGCGACCATCAGGTCGTCGAGGATGCCGCCGTTTTCATCGGTGAACATGGCGTAGCGCTGCATGCCCACCGGCAGGTCGACGATATCCACCGGCACCAGGCTTTCCAGCGCTTTAGCAGCGTTCGGCCCGCGCAGGATGACCTGACCCATGTGCGAGACATCGAACAGACCGGCCGCCTCGCGAGTGTGCAGGTGTTCTTTCATCACGCCGAGCGGGTATTGCACCGGCATGTCGTAGCCGGCGAAAGGCACCATGCGTGCGCCGAGTTCCAGGTGCAGGGCGTGTAGTGGGGTTTTCGCCAGGGTTTCAGTGGTCATGCATCTCTCCAGGTCTGCAAAGCATTGCTTTTGTAGGAGCGAGTGGGGCGCCTAGCTCTTGCTAGCGATCCGTTGCGAAGCGCATCGCGAGCAAGCTCGCTCCTACAGGTTGGTGTTGGTCAAGGCATCAACATTCAATGATATTGACCGCCAGGCCGCCGCGGGCGGTTTCCTTGTACTTGTTGTTCATGTCGGCGCCGGTCTGGCGCATGGTGCGGATCACCTTGTCGAGCGAGACGAAGTGCTGGCCGTCGCCGCGCAGGGCCATGCGCGCGGCATTGATCGCCTTGACCGAGCCCATGGCGTTGCGTTCGATGCAGGGAACCTGAACCAGGCCGCCGACCGGGTCGCAGGTCAGGCCGAGGTTGTGTTCCATGCCGATTTCCGCGGCGTTCTCGACCTGCTGGACGCTGCCGCCGAGCACTTCGCACAAGGCGCCCGCGGCCATCGAACAGGCCACGCCGACTTCGCCCTGGCAGCCGACTTCGGCGCCGGAGATCGAGGCGTTTTCCTTATAGAGGATGCCGATGGCGGCGGCGGTGAGCAGAAAACGCACCACGCCGTCTTCATTGGCGCCGGGGATAAAGCGCGTGTAGTAGTGCAGCACCGCCGGCACTATGCCGGCCGCGCCATTGGTTGGTGCGGTGACCACGCGGCCGCCGCTGGCGTTTTCCTCGTTGACCGCCAGGGCGTAGAGGTTGACCCAGTCGAGCACGCTGAGCGCGTCGCGCAGGGCGGCCTCCGGGTTCTTGCACAGTTGACGGTGCAGCGCGGCGGCGCGGCGTTTGACCTTGAGGCCGCCGGGCATGATGCCCTCGTTGCGGCAGCCGGCCTCGACGCAATCCTGCATCACCTGCCAGATAGCCAGCAGGCGCGCGCGCGTTTCGGCTTCCGGTCGCCAGGCGGCTTCGTTGGCCAGCATCACCTGGCTGATCGACAGGTTGTGTTCGGCGCAATGGCCGAGCAGCTGTTTGGCGGTAGTGAAGGGGTAGTGCAGCGGCGTGGTGTCTTCGACGATGCGGTCGGCGCCTGCGGCCTGTTCATCGACGACGAAACCGCCGCCAACCGAGTAGTACTCGCGCGCGCGCAGCTGTAAACCGGCGCCGTCGAAGGCGCGGAAGATCATGCCGTTGGGGTGGAAGGCCAGCGGTTTGCGGATCATCGCCAGGTGCTGTTTCTCGACAAAGCGGATGCTTTTTTCGCCAAGCAGTTTGAGTTCGCCGGATTCGCGGATCGTCGCCATGCGCGCATCAACGGTGCTGGTGTCGACCGTGTCCGGTTGTTCGCCTTCCAGGCCGAGCAGTACCGCCTTGTCGCTGCCGTGGCCTTTGCCGGTGGCTCCGAGCGAGCCGTACAGCTCGACCTTGACCGACTCGGTGCCCGCCAGCAGATCGTCGCGGCGCAGGCCTTCGACAAAACGTACCGCGGCGCGCATCGGCCCGACGGTGTGCGAGCTGGACGGGCCGATGCCGATCTTGAAAAGGTCAAAAACGCTAAGTGACATCTTATTCTCCGAATTTCTGATCTGGGCCAACCTTGTGGGTCGGCATGTGATGCAGCGCGGCCTATAACCGCGCCTGCACTTCAGCAAAGGAGCCTGTCTATCTAGTCAGCGTAGACCGGGAAGGTCGCGCACAGGTCGCTGACCTGACCGCGAACCCGCTCGATCACCTCGGGGTTTTCCAGATCATCGAGAATGTCGCAGATCCAGCCGGCGAGCGTGCGGCACTCGCCCTGCTTGAAACCGCGGGTAGTCACCGCTGGGGTACCGATGCGGATGCCGGAGGTGACGAAGGGCGACTGCGGGTCGTTCGGCACGGCGTTCTTGTTCACCGTGATATGCGCTGCGCCCAAGGCCGCATCGGCGGCTTTGCCGGTCAGGCCCTGCTTGATCAGACTGACCAGCATCAGGTGGTTATCGGTGCCACCGGAGACCACGTCATAGCCGCGCGAAACGAACACCTCGGCCATCGCCCGGGCGTTGTCGATCACCTGTTGCTGGTAGACCTTGAAACCAGGCTCCAGCGCTTCCTTGAAGCACACTGCCTTGGCCGCGATCACGTGCATCAGCGGGCCGCCCTGGGCGCCGGGGAATACCGCGGAGTTGAGCTTCTTCTCGATCTCCTCGTTCTTGCGCGCGAGGATCAGGCCGCCGCGCGGGCCGCGCAGGGTCTTGTGGGTGGTGGTGGTCACCACATCGGCGAACGGGATCGGGTTGGGATACAGGCCGGCCGCGACCAGGCCGGCGACATGGGCCATGTCGACGAACAACAGCGCGCCGACCTGGTCGGCGATGGCGCGGAAGCGGGCGAAATCCAGGGTGCGCGAATAGGCGGAGAAGCCGGCGACTATCATCTTCGGCTTGTGCTCGACGGCCAGGCGTTCGACCTCGGCGTAATCGATCAGGCCGTTCTCGTCGATGCCGTATTGCACCGCGTTATACAGCTTGCCGGACGACGACACCTTGGCGCCGTGGGTGAGGTGGCCGCCGTGGGCCAGGCTCATACCGAGGATGGTATCGCCAGCGTTGATCAGGGCCAGGTACACCGCACTGTTGGCCGAGGAGCCGGAGTGCGGCTGCACGTTTGCGTAATCGGCGCCGAACAGCTGCTTGGCGCGCTCGATAGCCAGCGCTTCAACCACGTCGACATGCTCGCAGCCGCCGTAGTAGCGCTTGCCCGGATAGCCTTCGGCGTACTTGTTGGTCAAGCCGCTGCCCTGGGCCTGCATCACCCGCTGGCTGCAGTAGTTCTCCGAGGCGATCAGCTCGATGTGATCTTCCTGGCGCCGCTCTTCGGCGTTGATCGCGGCGAGCAGGGCGTCGTCGTAGCCTTGCAGTTGGTCGTGCTTGCTGAACATGGTGAGGCCCTCTGATTTTTATATGAGGTGCAGCCAACCCGCCCCAGGTAGGGGTGAGTCGAAATTCTGAGTGGAACCGATCCGTAGAACCGTAGGATGGGTTAGCGGCGTATAGCACCGAACATGCCGACGACACCGCTCTTGAGCGCCGCGTAACCCATCGATGATGGTCTGCGGCGTGATGGGTATCGCTGCGCTCAACCCATCCTACGTTTACATCGCCTTAAGCGTCCTGATACGCCTCGATCGACGGGCAGGCGCAGACCAGGTTGCGGTCGCCGAACACGTTGTCCACGCGGCCGACCGGTGGCCAGTACTTGGCTTCGATCAGCGTGGCGGCCGGGTACACGGCCTGTTCGCGGCTGTAACCGTGGGTCCACTCGCCGACCAGTTCCAGGGCGGTGTGCGGGGCGTTTTTCAGCGGGTTGTCGTTGGCGTCCAGACGACCGGCCTCCACCGCGCGAATTTCTTCACGGATGGCGATCATGGCGTCGCAGAAGCGGTCCAGTTCTTCCTTGGATTCGCTTTCGGTCGGCTCGATCATCAGGGTGCCGGCGACCGGGAAGGACATGGTCGGGGCGTGGAAGCCGAAGTCGATCAGGCGCTTGGCCACGTCGTCGACGCTGATGCCGCTGCTGTCCTTGATCGGGCGGATATCCAGGATGCACTCGTGGGCGACCAGGCCGCCTTCGCCGCTGTACAGCACCGGGTAGTGCTCTTCCAGACGACGGGCGATGTAGTTGGCGTTGAGGATCGCCATCTGCGAGGCGCGCTTGAGGCCTTCGCCGCCCATCATGCTGATATACATCCAGGTGATCGGCAGGATGCTGGCGCTGCCGAACGGCGCGGCGCTGACCGCGCCTTCCTTGCGCGCCATATGACCGTGGCCGGGCAGGAACGGAATCAGGTGCGACTTGACGCCGATCGGGCCGACGCCCGGGCCGCCACCGCCATGAGGGATGCAGAAGGTCTTGTGCAGGTTCAGGTGCGAGACGTCGCCGCCGAACTGGCCCGGGGCGCAGAGGCCGACCATGGCGTTCATGTTGGCGCCGTCGATATACACCTGGCCGCCGTTGTCATGCACGATCTGGCAGATTTCGCGGATGCCTTCCTCGAACACACCGTGGGTGGACGGGTAGGTGATCATCAGCGCAGCCAGGCGCTCCTTGTGCTCTTCGGCCTTGGCCTTGAGGTCGGCGATATCCACGTTGCCGCGGCTGTCGCAGGCGGTCACCACCACGCGCATACCAGCCATGCTGGCGGTCGCCGGATTGGTGCCGTGGGCCGATTGCGGGATCAGGCAGATGTCGCGCTGATCGTCGCCGCGGCTCTGGTGGTAAGCGCGGATCGCCAGCAGGCCGGCGTACTCGCCCTGGGAGCCGGCGTTCGGCTGCAGGGAAATGCCGTCGTAGCCGGTGGCGGCGCAGAGCATGGCTTCCAGTTCGTCGGTCAACTGCTGGTAGCCCTGGCTTTGCTCGGCCGGGGCGAAGGGGTGCAGGTTGCCGAATTCGGCCCAGGTCACCGGGATCATTTCGCTGGCGGCGTTGAGCTTCATGGTGCAGGAACCCAGCGGGATCATGCTGCGATCCAGGGCCAGGTCCTTGTCGGCGAGCTTGCGCAGGTAGCGCATCAGCTCGGTTTCGCTGTGGTAACGGTTGAACACCTCGTGCTGCAGGATCGCCGATTGGCGCAGCAGGCCTTGGGGCAGGCGCGAGGCGACGCTGGCGGCCAGCTCATTGAAGTCCGGCAGGCTGTTGCCCGGCTCGGCGAAGACTTCCCACAGGCGCTCGACGGCGGCCTGATCGGTGGTTTCGTCCAGGGACAGGCCCAGGCGCTCGCCGTCGATCTCGCGCAGGTTGATGCCCATCGCGCGGGCCTGCTTGTGCAGTTGCGCGGTGCGCTCGCCGCTGGCGACGCTGATGGTGTCGAAGAACTGCGCCTGCTCGACCACATAGCCCAGCTTGCTCAGGCCCTGGGCGAAAATCGCGGTCAGCTGGTGGGTGCGCTGGGCGATCTGGGTCAGGCCTTTCGGGCCGTGGTACACGGCGTACATGCTGGCGATATTGGCCAGCAGCACCTGGGCGGTGCAGATGTTACTGGTGGCCTTCTCGCGGCGGATGTGCTGCTCGCGGGTCTGCATGGCCAGGCGCAGGGCCGGCTTGCCGAAGCGGTCGACCGACATGCCGACCAGGCGGCCCGGCATGTCGCGCTTGAATGCGTCGCGGGTGGCGAAGTAGGCGGCGTGCGGGCCGCCGAAACCCAGGGGTACGCCGAAACGCTGGGCGCTGCCCAGGGCTACGTCGGCACCGAATTCGCCGGGCGGGGTCAGCAGGGTCAGCGCCAGCAGGTCGGCGGCTACCGCGACCAGGGCGTTAGCGGCGTGGAAGCGCTCGACCAGCTCGCGGTAATCGAAGATGTCGCCATTGCTCGCCGGGTATTGCAGCAGCGCGCCGAAATAGGCGCTGGCATCGGTAATGGCGCTTTCGTCGCCGATCACCACTTCAATGCCCAGAGGCTCGGCACGGGTGCGCAGTACGTCGAGGGTCTGCGGGTGGCAATGCTGCGAGGCGAAGAAGGCGTTGCTCGCCTTGTTCTTCGACAGGCGCTTGCAGAAGGTCATGGCTTCGGCGGCGGCGGTGGCTTCGTCGAGCAGCGATGCGTTGGCGATCGATAGACCGGTAAGGTCGATGATCAGGGTCTGGAAGTTCAGCAGGGATTCCAGGCGGCCCTGGGAAATTTCCGGCTGGTAAGGCGTGTAGGCGGTGTACCAGGCCGGGTTTTCCAGGAGGTTGCGCAGGATCGCGCTCGGCGTGTGGGTGCCGTGGTAACCCTGGCCGATATAGGTTTTGAATTGCTGATTCTTGCCGGCGATGGCTTTGATCTTGGCCAGGGCGTCGGCTTCGGAAAGGCCCGGGGTCTGGCCGAGGATGCTGGTGCCCTTGATGCTTTCCGGGATCACGCTGGCAGTCAGTGCGTCGAGCGAATCGTAGCCGAGGGTAGCGAGCATCTCGGCGATGTCGGCTTCACGTGGGCCGATATGCCGGGCGATGAATTCGTTCTGGGTGGTCAGGTCGGTCATGTCGATCCCTCAGGCGTCGGCGTTGGCGTTCAGCAGGCGCTCATAAGCGGCCTGGTCGAGCAGATCGGCGACGGCGCTGGCATTGACCGGACGGAAGCGGAAGAACCAGCCTTCGCCGAGCGGGTCCTGGTTGACCAGCTCAGGGCTGGCTTCCAGTGCGCTGTTCACTTCGAGCACTTCGCCGTCGAGCGGCATGGCGATATTGCTGGCGGCTTTTACCGATTCCAGTACCGCGACTTCGGCACCGGTGGTGTAGCTCTGCAGCTCTGGCAGTTGCACGAAAACCACGTCACCCAAGGCTTCCTGAGCGTAGGCGGTGATGCCCACAGTGACCAGACCATCTGCGTCCTGACGCAGCCATTCGTGATCGACGGTAAAACGCAATTCGCTCATGTGTACTCCTCAAGGGTGCTGGACTCGCCCTTTTTTATGCGGGCGATGATCGAAATGCTCGTGCCGGAGCAGAGCGCTGGTGGAGAACCCATAGCAAAGGTAATGCCATTGTTATTTTATTCAATAAAATCAAGTAGTTATGTTTTATTCGAATGGTTTTCTACTTATCGCGTGTATTGAAATCGATACGAGTGGCGCAAATAGGCTCATCGGTGTCGCTACGGGCCACGCGAAGCGCAGTTCTCGATGCTTTGTATTGAATTCATTACGTTGTATTGAATTGGATACATGAGGCTATGCGCAGTGCTGTAGCCCGAATAAGCCTAGGCGCAATCCGGGATCGGCGGTGCAGGCGCAATCTTCCCCGGATTGCAGCCAGGCGACGGATTCTGCGCTGTGGTTCGATCCAAGGTGGAGCGCTGCCTCAACGCATCAGTTAGGTAGCCCGGATGCAATCCGGGAAGCGATATCAGCAGCACAATTTTTCCCGGATTGCATCCGGGCTACGGACGTGGTTCCCGCGCTGGTTATTCGGGCGTAATCCGGGGGAGCGCGATTCTGGGCTCGGGCGCAATCTCAACGCATCAGACCTTCCATAAAGTCCGCCAGTCGGCTGGCCAGGGCGCGACGCCAGGGGGCGCTGCGTGGGTCGGCGAGTACTCGGTCTTCTTGGGCGAAGCTGCGGATGATGGCGTTGTAGCCGAGCCAGCGGCAGGGTTCCGGCTCCCAGGCTTTGAGGGTCTTTATCGGGCGCTCGCGGAGTACCCAGGGTTGTTCGGTCAGCAGACTGTCGCGGCCGAGGATCAGGTCCGCCAGGGTGCGCCCGGCCAGATTGCTGGCGCCGACGCCTTCACCGCCGTAGCCACCGGCCAGGGCGATGCGGTTCTCGCGGTCGAGCAGCATATGCGGTTGGAAGCGCCGCGCCATGCCCAGGTTGCCGCCCCAACCATAGCTGATGGCGACGTTGCGCAGCTGCGGGAACAGCTCGCCCAACAGGTAGCGGCGCAGCTCTATTTCCGCCGCACTGAGGTGGAAGTCCTCGCGCAGGCGGCCGCCGAAGCGATAACCGCCACGGGCGCCGAACACCAAACGGTCGTCGGCGCTGCGCTGGCCATAGGTGACCTGGCGGCTGAATTCGCTGAAAGCCTGGCCGCGGTTCAGGCCGATTTCATCCCACTGGCTGGCGGACAGCGGCTCAGTGGCGATCAGCAGGCTCTGCACCGGCAGTTGATAGCGGCCGAGCGGCGGCAAGCTTACGGCGTAGCCTTCCACAGCGGGCACCACCCAGTCGGCGTGCAATTCGCCTTGGTCGGTGCGCACCAGCCCCGGTTGCCAGTGGCTGACCCGGCTCTGTTCGAACAACTGCACGCCCAGGCGCTGCACCGCCTGGGCCAGGCCGCGCACCAGCTTGGCCGGCTGGATGGTCGCGCAGTGCGGGCTGTGAATCGCGCCAAGCGGGCCCTTGATGCGTAACTGCTGGTTCAGCTCTTTGGGCGCCAACCAGCGGTAATCGGCCTCGCTCAGGCCCTCGCGGTGCAGCTCGGCGAGCCAGGCGCGCAGGCGCTGCTCCTGCTCCGGGTAGCGCGCCGCGCAATAGAGCACGCCGGCTTTGCGGTAATCGCAGTCGATGCCCTCGCGCTGCAGCACATCGGCCACTTCATCGGGGATGGCGTGCAGCAACTCGAACCCGGTGCGGCGTTGCTCCGCGCTCAATCCGCCAAGTGCACGATCCTCGCCAAGCAGGTTGCCCATCAGCCAACCGCCATTGCGCCCGCTGGCGCCGAAGCCGGCGTATTGGGCTTCGACGATCGCAATGCGCAGCTGCGGCGCCTGGCGCTTCAGGTAGTAGGCGGTCCACAGCCCGGTATAGCCGGCGCCGATAATCGCCACGTCGACCTGATGGCTGCCCTGTAGCGGGGCGAGCGGTTCGGTGGGGTGGGGGAGGCTGTCCATCCATAGGCTGATGGGCGGGGGCGTCGGCATGGGACGGTCCTGAGTTTTGACGTGTTGCAAGCCTACCCGGCGCCAGATGCCTTGTCGTCAGCGATGGCGGTTCGGCGCAGGGTATTCACCGACGCTATGGCGCCCCATTGCGGCGACCCATGGGGCGCCGTCAAACGCCCGTGCGGGACTGCGATTCACTCTTTCGGATGACAGCGGAATACCTCTTTCGGGCGCTTAACCATGCGGGTGGCGCTGGTTAGCTTGGCAACTCAACACGAAACCATGCTTTCCAGGAGAGCCGCATGACAACAAAAACAAGGCATGCCGTCTTCCAGCCCTGCGCACTGGCTGTTGCCGTCGCGTTAGGCTGTGTCGCGCCCGTTCAGGCGATCACGTTCAATATCGGCGAGGTCGAAGGGCAGTTCGATTCCGCGCTGTCGGTGGGCGCCAGCTGGTCGGTGCGTGGGGCGGAACCGGCCTTTGTCGGCACCCGTAATGGCGGCGAGGCTTCCTCCCAGACCAACGACGATGGCCGGTTGAACTTCAAGAAAGGCGAAACCTTCTCGAAGATCTTCAAGGGTATCCACGATCTGGAATTGAAGTACGGCGATAGCGGCGTGTTTATCCGCGGCAAGTACTGGTACGACTTCGAAACCAAGGATGAGCATCGCCTGCTCTACGACATCGACGATCACAACCGCAAGGAGGCCGCGCAGGCATCCGGCGCGCAGATTCTCGATGCCTTCGTCTACCACAACTACAGCATCGGCTCGCTGCCGGGCAGTGTGCGGGTCGGCAAGCAGGTGGTCAGCTGGGGCGAGAGCACCTTTATCCAGAACTCGATCAACTCGATCAACCCGGTCGACGCCGCCGCGTTCCGGCGTCCCGGCGCCGAGATCAAGGAAGGCCTGATCCCGGTCAATATGCTCTACGTCTCGCAGAGCCTGAACGACTCGCTGAGCATGGAAGCCTTCTACCAGCTGGAATGGGACCAGACGGTTATCGACAACTGCGGCACCTTCTTCTCCGGTGGCGATACCGGCGCGGATGGGTGTGATGACCGTTTGACGGTGTTCGGCGCGGACCTGCCTCCAGGCGAGTCGGCCAACGTATTTCCAGGCAATACCTATGTTCCACGCGCTGGGGATCGTGATGCCCGCGATAGCGGTCAGTTCGGCGTAGCGCTGCGCTGGTTCGCCGAGTCGCTGAACGATACCGAATTCGGCCTCTATGCGATGAACTACCACAGCCGCACCCCGAACGGCAGCTTTACGCGCACCACTACCCCTTCGGGTCTTCTCGTTCCAGGGGCTCCGGGCGCCAATTATTTCCTCGAGTATCCGGAAGATATCCGGCTCTATGGCCTGAGCTTCCAGACCAACGTTGGCGGCACTGCGCTGTCCGGTGAGGTTAGCTACCGACCGAATATGCCGATCTCGATCAACTCCACCGACCTGACCTTTGCTGCCCTAGGTCTGCCCATCTCCCCTGTTTATGTCAGCGGTCATGCGCAAAACGTTGCCGGTGAGGAGATCCAGGGATATGTACGCAAACCTGTTACCCAGGCGCAGATCACTGCGGTGCAGTTCTTCGACCGCGTGCTCGGCGCCAGCCGCCTGACTCTGGTCGGCGAGGTCGGCTACAACCACATCAGCGGTATCAAGAACGAAGTCGGCGAACTGCGCTTCGGTCGCGATCCGGTGTATGGCATCGGCGAACTGGTTGCGGCGGGCGCTTGCGAAGCCGCTCTGAATACCGCCAATCCGCAGGAGTGTAACGACGACGGCTTCTTCACCAGCAACTCCTGGGGCTACCGCGTGCGCGCCAGCGCCGACTACAGCAACGTATTCGCCGGGATCAACCTGACGCCGAGCGTCGCCTGGTCGCATGACGTCGACGGTTACGGGCCGAACTTCAACGAAGGCAGCAAGGCCATCAGCGTCGGCCTCAACGCCGACTACCAGAACACGTACAACGCCAGCCTCAGCTACACCGATTTCTTCGGTGGCGACTACAACACGACCACCGATCGTGACTTCGTCGCCCTGAGTTTTGGTGTGAACTTCTGATCAACGCAGCGTAAAGGATCCGTACATGATGAAAACTACAAGAGTCCTGCAAACCGGGGCGTTGGCGCTGAGCTTGTTGGCCAGCAGCGTAATGGCGGCAGTTTCCGCGGACGAAGCCGCGCAATTGGGCACCAGCCTGACCCCGCTGGGCGCGGAAATGGCCGGCAACGCCGAGGGCACTATTCCGGCCTGGACTGGCGGCCTTTCGACCACCGCCGCCGCGGTCGACGACAAGGGCTTCCTGGCCGATCCGTTCGCCAGCGAGCAACCGCTGTTCACCATTACCGCGAGCAATGCCGAGCAGTACCAGGACAAACTGTCCGCCGGGCAAATGGCGATGCTCAAGCGCTACCCGGACAGCTACAAGATCCCGGTCTATCCGACCCACCGCAGCGTAGCGGTACCGGACGAGATCTACGCCGCGGCGAAGAAGAGTGCGCTCAATACCACCAGCATCGACGGTGGTAACGGTCTGCAGAATTTCAATGACAGCCGTTACTACGCCTTCCCGATCCCCAAGAGCGGCGTTGAGGTGGTGTGGAACCACATCACCCGCTACCGCGGTGGCAACGTGCGCCGTGAAATCACCCAGGCCACGCCGCAGACCAACGGCTCCTACAGCCTGGTCAAGTTCGAGGACGAAGTCGCCTTCCCATCGGATATGTCCGATGTCGACCCGGCCAAGTCGGCGAACATCCTGCTCTATTTCAAGCAGCGGGTAACCGCGCCGTCGCGCCTGGCGGGTAACGTGCTGCTGGTGCACGAGACCATCGACCAGGTCAAGGAGCCGCGCCTGGCGTGGATCTACAACGCCGGTCAGCGCCGCGTGCGCCGCGCCCCGCAGGTTGCCTACGACGGGCCGGGTACCGCCGCCGACGGCATGCGCACCGCGGACAACTTCGACCTGTTCTCCGGTGCCCCGGACCGTTACGACTGGAAGCTGGTGGGCAAGAAGGAGATGTACATCCCCTATAACAGCTTCAAGCTCGACTCGCCGTCGCTGAAATACGACGACGTGATCAAGGCCGGTCATATCAACCAGGACCTGACCCGCTATGAGCTGCACCGCGTCTGGGAAGTGGAAGCCACGCTGAAGTCCGGCGAGCGGCATATCTACGCCAAGCGTCACATGTACTTCGACGAGGACAGCTGGCAGCTGTCGCTGGTCGACCACTACGACGGTCGCGGCCAACTCTGGCGTGTCGCCGAGGGGCATGAGCAGAGCTATTTCAACCACAAGGTTCCGGGCTACACCCTGGAGGCGCTGTACGACATCGTCGCCGGTCGCTACCTGGCGCTGGGCATGAAGAACGAGGAAAAGTCGGCCTACAACTTCGGCTTCGACGCCCGCGCCGCCGACTATACGCCGGCGGCCCTGCGCAGCTCCGGAGTGCGCTAAACCCTGGGGTCGGCATTGCTCCCGCATCGATTGGGCGGCCCCTCGCGGGCCGCCTTTTTTATTGACGACTATCAGAAGGGGTAATACAGCTGTCGGTCTGGTTCATAGCGGGCTAGCCTGACGAGACTGATAAATCCAATAAAAGCAGTACGGGATGTCATGACCGCCTATTCCCTCTCCATGCCCATCGCCTCATCGCCGTGCGCCAGGAGCGTGCCGACGCGCCAGCCGCCCGGGTATATCCCGCGCCAAGCGCTACAGCAAAGACTGCTCGGGGCGGACTGTCGGCTGCGTCTGCTGGTCGCGCCGGCTGGTTTCGGCAAGTCGCTGTTGCTCGCCGATTGTGCCCGCCAATGTCCCGCCGAATGCACGGTGCTGTGGCTCAACTGCGGCGGCCAGGCCTGGTCGGCCGCGCAGCTGTGCAGTCAGTTGGCCGAGCTGCTGGAGTATCCGCCGACGGTGCTCGAGGCGGCGCTAACCACCGCTTTGCAGCGTGAAGAACGCAAACTATGGATATTTCTCGACGACTACCCGCGGGTGCCGGACGCCGAACTCGACGCTTGTCTCGACCGCCTGCTCAACGCATCCGCTGAAGGGCTGCGCTGGTGGCTCGGCAGTCGGCGACGCCCGGCGTGCAATCTGCCGCGCCTGTTACTCGATGGCGAATTGCTCGAGCTGGGCAGCAACGAGCTGGCCTTCAGCGTGGACGAGGTGGCGGCCTGTTTGCAGTGCTTGGACAGTGGGCAGGCCGGGCGCGCCGACAGCCTCTACAGCATGACCCGCGGCTGGCCGGCGGCCTTGCGCCTGCTTACGGTGCAGCCCCATCGCGAGACTGGTGGGGCGCCGCCGTGCGAGGAACACAGCCTGCTGTTGCGCGACTATATCGAGCACGAGGTGCTGCAGGATCTGCCGCCGGAGTTGCTGGATGCCTTGTGCCAGTTGGCGCAGATTCCCCGCTTCAACGACGAGCTTTGCGAGCATCTGCTGGGTGTGGGCGAGGGCGCCGTCTGGTTGCAGGCGCTACGGGCGCGCGGGCTGTTTATCGATGAACTCGATGCCCAGGCGGATTGGTTCGAGGTTTTTCAGCCGTTGACCGTGCTATTGCAACAGCGCGCCAAGACGGCGCCTTGCGCCAGCCTGCATCTGCACGCCAGCCAGTGGTTTGCCGCCCAGGGCGACGTGCGCTCGGCGATGGAGCATGCGCTCAAGGGCGGCCAGCCGGAGGTCGCCGCGAATTTTCTCGAGCGATTTACCGAGGAGCAACTGCTGCAGGGGCAGGACCTCGGGTTGATCCTGCGCTGGCGTGCGGAGCTGCCGGGCAGCCTGCTGGTCAGCACGCCACGGCTGGTGCTGCTGAATGCCTGGGCGTTATTGCTCAGTGGGCGCCTGGAGGAGGCCAGGGAGTGCGTTGACCTGCTGGCACGATTTCAACCACGCGCGGACGGCCCGCGCACCCGCGAACTGTTTGCCCAGTGGCAAGCGATCCAGGGCATCGCCGCCTACGGTCGCGGCTGCGCGCAGGAGTCGCGTAGTAATCTGCTGGAGGCGTTGCAGGGCCTGCCGGAAAGCGCCTGGGCGCAGTCGCTGCTATGCCGTTCGGCGCTGACCCAGGTGGCGATCGGCGAGGGCAATCTGGAACTGGCCCAGCAGCTCAGCTACCAGGCCCTGAAGCAGGCGCGTCTGTGCGGTAGCGTGGTTTTCGAGGCGCTGCTGGAGCTTGACCATGGCTTGTTGCTGGAGGCCCGTGGCGAGTTCGTTCGCGCCGAGGCGCTGTTGCAACGGGTGCTTGGGCAGATGGGCGGGCCGCAGTTACGACAAACACCGGTGTTCGGGCGGATTCAACTACGGTTGGGTCGTCTGGCGTTGCGCCAGGGGCATCACGAGGAGGCTGCGCAGCTATTGCGCGCGGGGTTGGATGATGCCCTCGCCTGTGGCGATCCGGGAGTGTTCCATGGCTACCTCGGGTTGGCCGAGCTGGCGGTCGGCAATGGCGATACCGCCGAGGCCTTCGCCCGCCTGGCACAGGCCGAGCGCACGATGCAGCGCCAGCGGGTCAGCGAGCCCATCTATCGTGGCATTTTGCTGCTGGCCAGCTGCCGCCTGTGGATGCGTCAGGGGCACCTGGACCGGGCCCGGGATGCCGCGGTGCGGGTGCTCGACTACCGCTTGCGGGTCAAGATAATGCTGCCGCCGCCGAACTTTCCCGAGCTGATTCCGCGCTTCAAGGTGCTGTTGCTGCAACTCGAGATGCAGCAGGGCAAGGACGTGCGCGAGGAGCTGCACGAGCTGCTCGAACAGGCCCTGGAACAAGGCCGGCAAGCGCTGGCCAGCGACCTCTGGATGGCCTACTCCGATGCCTGCGCGGTGGCGGGCGAGAGTACCGCCGCGGCGCAGGCGCGTCAGGCCTGTCAGGCATTGCGCGGGCGTCTGAATTATCAATCCTTGTGGTTCGCGCTCAACGACCCGGCGCAGGCGCAGACCGCCCAGGGGCAGGGCGGGGAAACCCAGCTGAGCTGCCGCGAAGTGGCGGTCCTGAGCCTGATCGCCCAGGGCCTGTCCAACCAGGAAGTGGCCGAGCGCTTGTTCATCTCCCTGCACACGGTGAAGACCCACGCCCGGCGTATCAACGGCAAACTAGGCGTGGCCCGGCGCACCCAGGCGGTGGCCAGGGCCAAGGCGTTGGGGGTTCTATAAAGGTGTTTGTGAGAGCGAAGGGGGCGCCCATCCTCTCGTTCGGGTTGGAATGGTTGAAAGAGTTACAGCCCGTAGCCCGAAAGCGCAACGCGATCTGGAAATCGGTCTTACCGCCACCAGCGATGCCCCGGATTGCATCCGGGCTACGAAGTGCGCGTTGGCAGGGAGGACATGGCGCCGTCCGTAAGGGGCGCCGTGCGCACCAGCCCGTAGCCTGGATAAGCGCAGCGCAATCCGGGGATCGGTCATACGGCCACTAGCGATGCCCCGGATTGCATCCGGGCTACGAAGTGCGCGTTGGCAGGGCGGACATGGCGCCGTCCGTAGGATGCGCCGTGCGCACCAGCCCGTAGCCTGGATAAGCGCAGCGCAATCCGGGGATCGG
>CBIHLF010000059.1:0-20575 GCA_966210435.1 uncultured Pseudomonas sp.
CCCCCACACCCAGTTGCCCACCCCCGCCGCCGTCAGCTGCAGCAACTGCGCGGCCTGCTGCTGCCAGCTGGAGGTGATGCTGATCACCGACACCGGCGTGCCGCAGCGCTATATCGATACCGACGCCTGGGGCGGCGAAGTCATGCTGCGCCTGGACGACGGCTGGTGCGCGGCGCTGGATCGCGACAGCATGCGCTGCACCATCTACGAAGTGCGCCCGCTGATCTGCCGCGAATTCGAAACCGCCTCGGCCGAATGCCTGGACGAGCGCAAGGGCATGAGCGGCATCTACCGCTAGCGACCGGCCGAATCACCGTAGGGTGGGTTAGGCGCATGCCGCCAATAGCGATGATTCGATGAGATCCGCTGCGCCGTAACCCACCATAGGCGCGACTCGGAATATGCTTGGTGGGTTACGCGGCGCGCCACGCCGGTGGTGCCTGGTCGCTCAGCGCTCAGCGCCGCTAACCCACCCTACGAAGTGCCGTTTAACCGCAGGCCAATCTGTGTCGCAACACTAGCTGTCCCACGTTACAACCCCCGCACCATCTGCCAATCCAAGCCGAAACGCGCCAGATATTTGCGCAGCCGATCCGCATCGTTGGGCTGGCTTTTGCCCTGGCGCGATTGGGCGAACAACTGGCGCCCGGCGTCCGACAGGCTGGCGGCCTCGCGACACAGCGCCACCACCCCCGGCAATTGCAGTTGGTCGAACAGATCCAGCGCCTGCCAGCGCTCGCCAAGCAACCGTTCCAGCTCCTGCTGGATATCGTTCTTGGCCGGCCCCTTGCCGCTCCAGGCGCGTTGCAGGCGCAGAATCTCATCCTCCACCTGGGCTTCGTCGATACGCCCGCTGTCGGCCAGCGTCGCCATACGCGTGATGGATGCCGATAACTCGCGGAAGTTGCCGTTCCAGGCTGCCTCGCGGCTGGCGGCGAAGGCCAGGTAACGCTGCCGCGCCTGCAAGTTGAAGCGCACCTGACGTCCCTGCTCGCGGGCGTAGCGCTCCAGTTCGAAATCCAGGTTCGGCTCGATATCCTCGCGGCGCCCGGCCAGGCCAGGCAGCTCGAAGGTCCAGAGGTTGATACGGGCGAACAGGTCCTCGCGGAACAGGCCCTGTTGCACCCGCTCGCGCAGGTCGCGGTGGGTGCCTGCGATCAACAGGAAATCGCTCTCCACTTCCTTGTCACTGCCCAGCGGGAAGAAGCGTTTTTCCTCGATCGCCTTGAGCAGCATGGCCTGCTCATCCGGCCCCAGCTCACCGATCTCGTCGAGAAACAGCATGCCGCCATCGGCCGCTCGCAACAGCCCTTCGCGCGCCGTCTGCGCCCCGGTAAAAGCCCCTTTGCTATGGCCGAACAAGGCGGACATGGCGCCATCACCGCGCAAGGTTGCGCAGTTGACCTCAACGAAACGCCCCTGCAGCAGGTGTCGGGCGCGCTTCAGCTCGTAGATACGCCGGGCCAGAAACGACTTGCCCGAGCCCGTCGGCCCGACCAGCAGCATCGGCGCCCGCGAACGCACCGCCACCCGTTCGATCTGCTCGATACTGCGGTTAAAGGCCGGATTACGTGTGGCGATGCCGGACTTGAGGAACGCCAGGGTTTCCTCCTGCTCGCGGCGAAAGCGCGTGGCGATGCCGTCGTAGCGCGACAGGTCGAGGTCGATCAGGGTACAGGTGCCGCTATGGGTGGCCTCCTCCGCGCGCCGCCCCGGCGAGGTCTGCGCCAGGCGCGCTGGCAGGTAGCGCGCCTCGGTCAGGAGGAACCAGCAGATCTGCGCGACGTGGGTGCCGGTGGTGATATGCACCAGGTAATCCTCGCGCTCGGTGTCGAAGGCATAGCTGCTGACGAATTCGTGCAGGGCGCCATAGACCTCCTGAAAATCCCAGGGGTCGCGCAAAGCCATGGCATGCAGGCATACCTGGGTTTCCGGCGAGACCGCGGCGATATCGTCGCGTATGCGCCCGGCCAGGCCGGCGTCGCGTGGGCTATGGATCAGCTCGAGGCGATCGATCAGCAAATCCTGCTGCTGACACAGGCCGACGCTGGGCCGCCATTTGCTCCAGCGATTGGCGCCCTTGCCGACCCGATCCAGGGTGGCGCCGACAAAGCCGATGGCGACGGTTTTCTTGGCAAGCATGCTCGATCCTCATAAAGATGAAACATCTTATCTTTAAAGATAATTAGCGATCTATATAGATAATAAAATCGAACGACATTTTCTTTAAGAAACAATCACAAGCAGAAAAAATAAAAATAAAATACTTATAAATCAATTAGTTGACAGGAAATACCGTCTCAATAAAAAACTTGGCACATCTACTGCAATAGTCCTGACAACAACGGACAAACAGAGCGAGATGCCACGATGGCCAACTTCAAATTGTTCAACACCCAGGAAGCTCAACTGCCGGCCAGCGACGCACTGAACCAACAGCAGGCCCCGGCTTACGCCTACCAGCCCAAACACAAGCTGGCCCAACTGGCAGTCACCGGCTGCCTGAACCAGACCTTCTATGCCGACGCTGAAACCCAACTGGTCGAAGTGTTGAAGCTGGTCGCCGAGCTGGACGCCCGCTACGTGGCCAAGGCCGCGCTGTATGCCCGCAAGAAAGGCCATATGAAGGACATGCCAGCCCTGTTGCTGGCCGCCCTGGTCGCGCAACGTTCGAGCCTGGTGCCGGCGCTGTTCGAGCAGGTGGTGGATAACGGCAAGATGCTGCGCACCTTCGTGCAGATCCTGCGCAGCGGCGTGACCGGGCGTAAATCGCTCGGTTCGCAGCCCAAGCGTCTGGTGCAGACCTGGCTGAACAGCGCCAGCGAACGCCAACTGCTGCAGGCCGCGATCGGCAACCAGCCGTCGCTGGCGGACGTGGTGAAGATGGTTCACCCCAAGCCAGCCGACGCCTGGCGCGAAGCCTTCTTCGCCTGGCTGGTCGGCAAGCCGACGGATGTCGCTGCCCTGCCGCCACTGACTCGCGCGTTGCTGGCATTTCGTAGCGGTGCGAGCAGCGAGCTGCCGGATGTGCCATTTCAGCTGCTCGGAAACGAGACACTGAGCGCGACGCAATGGGCCGAGCTATCTGGGCGCATGGGCTGGCAGGCGCTGCGCATGAACCTCAATACCCTGGTCCGCCACGGCGCATTCACGGTGGAGGGTTGCGCAGACGCCGTGGCCAAGCGCCTGGCCGATGGCGAGGCAATTGCCAAGGCGCGGGTCTACCCGTACCAGTTGCTCGCCGCCTACCGGATGGCTGGCGAGGGCGTACCGGCGGTGGTGCGTGAAACGCTGCAGGACGCCCTGGAGCTGTCGCTGGCCAATGTGCCCGCGCTGAGCGGAAAGGTGGTGGTGTGCCCGGACGTGTCCGGCTCGATGTCGAGCCCGGTGACCGGTTACCGCCAGGGCGCTACCACGGCAGTGCGCTGCATCGACGTGGCGGCGCTGGTGGCGGCGGCAATCCTGCGCAAGCAACCGCTGGCCCAGGTGTTGCCATTCGAGAACAAGGTGGTGAAGGTGGAACTCAACCCGCGTGACAGCGTGATGAGCAACGCGCAAAAACTGGCGGCGATCGGTGGCGGTGGAACCAGTTGTTCCGCTCCACTGAAACAACTGGCGGATGCCAAGGCCAAGGTGGATACGCTGATTCTGGTTTCCGATAACGAATCCTGGATCGACGCCCGCCGCCACGGCGCCACGGAAACCCTGCGCCAGTGGGAGCGGATCAAGCAGCTCAACCCGCAAGCGCGGCTAATCTGCATCGACCTGCAACCCTACGGCACCACGCAGGCAGCGGATCGTGCGGACATCCTGAATGTCGGCGGTTTCAGCGATGCGGTGTTCGATGTGCTGGCGCAGTTCGCCAGCGGCACCTTCGGCGCCGGCCACTGGGTCGATGCCATTGAGCAGATGGAAGTATGAGAACGCGTCCGGCCAAATGGGGCCGGGCGCAAAGATTGAAAATTCGAGCGTATTCGAATACCGATGGGACTACATCCAAGACGTCTCATCACACCCTTGTCGAATACGATCGAAGGCACGAATGCCAGTGGCTGTACAGGTTATGCCGGTTTCGATACCGGCCCGTGGCAACACGGAACAGTCACTCCCCTAGTCGTGCCACCTGATTCACGGTTTTGCGACGAATGCCGGTGGAACTACACCCTTCCACGGTCGAGATGCGGGTTCGAGTCCCGTCGGTTCCATAATTGAGGGGCCGTAGTTCAATGGCAGAACACGAAAATACGTTTCACCACACCTTGTCGTCGCATCTTTTTCAGGTAGCGAATGCCTTGGGTACTACATTGTGTCGCGGGTTCGAGCCCCGCCGGTCGCAAGACCGTAGCTCAGTCGGTAGAGCAAATGTGCCCATCAACTCGTCGCTGCACGGAGGCCAGGCCTCCCCTTTTTTGATTGACCCGGCGAATGCCGGTGGAACTACAGAACGCAAAGGTCGCGGGTTCAACTCCCGCCAGCCGCAAGGCTGTAGCTCAGCGGATAGAGCATCGCGCATGTTTCACCCCAACTTGTCGCCGCACCGATAACACGCTGGCACGGCCAGCCCGAACACGAGTGAATAACAATGCAAAACAAGACCTACAACCTGCTGGAAGTCGCCAACGGTAAACCGATCAAGCTCTGGACCCAGGGCGTGCCGGTCGAGACCGATGCCAAGCAACAGCTGATCAACACCGCCAAGCTGCCGTTTATCTTCAAACACCTGGCGGTGATGCCGGACGTGCACCTGGGTAAGGGTTCGACCATCGGCAGTGTGATCCCCACCCTGGGCGCAGTGATTCCCGCCGCGGTCGGCGTGGATATCGGTTGCGGGATGATGGCCGCGCGCACCTCGCTGACCGCCAGCGACCTGCCGGACAACCTCAGCGGGCTACGCGATGCCATCGAACGTGCCGTGCCCCATGGCCGTACCAGCGGTCGAGGCGGCCGCGATAAAGGCGCCTGGGAGAATGTGCCCGACGCCACCGACCAGGCCTGGGCCAACCTGGCCGGGCGTTTCAAGCTGATCACCGATAAGCAACCGCGATTGGAGAAAACCAACAACCGCAAGCATCTGGGAACCCTGGGTACCGGCAACCACTTTATCGAGGTCTGCCTCGACGAGGCGCAGCGCGTCTGGTTCATGCTGCACAGCGGTTCGCGCGGCGTGGGCAACGCCATCGGCAGCCTGTATATCGAACTGGCCAAGGCCGATATGCGCCAGCACATCGCCAACCTGCCGGACAAGGACCTGGCCTACTTCGAAGAAGGCAGCCAGCACTATCAGGACTATGTGGAGGCCGTGGGTTGGGCCCAGGACTTCGCCCGACAGAACCGCGAACTGATGATGCAGGCGGTGATCGCCGCGGCGCGCCAGGTGATCCGCAAGCCGTTCGAGGCCAACCTGCAAGCGGTCAACTGCCACCACAACTATGTACAGAAGGAACGCCACTTCGGCGAAGACGTGCTGATCACCCGCAAGGGCGCGGTTTCGGCGCAGAAGGGCGAACTGGGCATCATCCCCGGCTCCATGGGCGCGAAAAGCTTTATCGTCCGCGGCCTGGGTAACGAGGAGGCGTTTAGCTCCTGCAGCCACGGCGCCGGCCGGGTAATGAGCCGTACCCAGGCGAAAAAGCAGTTCAGCCTGGACGACCAGATCCGCGCCACCGCCCATGTGGAATGCCGCAAGGATGCCGACGTGATCGACGAGATCCCCATGGCCTACAAGGACATCGAGAAAGTCATGCACGCCCAGCGCGAGCTGGTGGAAGTGGTACACACCCTGCGGCAGGTGGTGTGCGTTAAAGGATAGAAGGACAGGAAAATGAAACACCTAACGCAATGGCTGGAACGCTTGCGCCATCGGCACCAACACCCGCTGAGCAGCGCGCACTACTGGCAGCAGGATGCGCTGAACGTGCTTGCAGATTGCGACGAGCAAAGTGATTGGTCGCAACTCAGCCGCAACAGTAACGGCTTCGTACGCGAGGTTGCCGTACGCGTGCTATGCGATACGCCGAGTAAGCAGGCTTTGCTCGCGCTGGTCGAGCGACTCAACGACTGGGTGCCGCAAATACGTCAGTTGGCCGAACGTGGAGTGCAGCACTACCTGCACCCCAATCAGGCTGACGCACTGCTTTACGCCTTGGAGCCCTTGCTGGCATTGGCCGGCAAGGGCCGCTGTAACTCCGAGGCGATCCTGCAGCAAATGGCTGAAGTGCTGGCTCGCCCAGAATTGCACACCGCACTTACGGAGGCACTGAACAGCCGCCGAGGCAAAGGTGCACGCTTTCTTTTCGAACTACTGCTGAAGGGCGAAGCAGGCGCGCTGCCGACAACACTGCAAATAGCCATGAAGCACGCCGACACTGGCGTACGACGCATGGCATTGACCGCCAGCAGACGCCTAGCCCTGACAGACGCCAGACTGCTTTTGCGGCAAGGCTTTACAAGCTCAAGTGCGCAAATAAGGGTAACCGCGCTACGCGAATGGCTGGCGCGGGACGAACAACTGCCGCAGATACAGGACTTGCTGTCCCAGGGCTTGCTCGATCCCGCGCCAGCGGTTCGCTGCCTGGCTTGCTGGGCGGCGCCTCGCTATCAAATAAACAGTGCAGAAGTACTGATGCATGGGTTGGCCGCACAACCGACAGACAAGAACGGTTGGCTCGGGCTTGTCGGCCTGGCCAAGGAGCTGGTTGATAAGCGAGCGCTGCCGACTCTGCAAGTTGCCTTGTTGCACCCGGCGCCGGTGGTTCGTAGCAGAGCATTGGAAGCCATCGCGGCGATAGCGCCTGATGATGTACTGGCGCCCCTGCTGAGCGCTCTGGATGACCCGTCCATCCACGTAGTACGCACAGCCAGCAGGCTGCTGAAAAGACAATCCATATGCACAGGCAACGAGCAACTCTCAGCCGCCATAGCCAGCGCGCTTAACAATGGAGAAAGTCGCAAGCTCGCTACCTTGGCCGCCCTGACTCCGCTTTGGAGCCATTTGCAGTATCTGCTAAATGCGCTGGACGCCGCAGAAGGTGAAGCACCGCGCGAAATACTGCAGCCCGCTTTGGACACATGGCGCAAACGCCGGCGCAGAGCCTATGCCTTGCAAGCAACGCCTGAACAACAGGCGCTGCTGACAAAGCAACTGTCGACCCTGATGGCAACCAACAAGCTGGATCAATGTGCGCCTCTGGACTGGATAAACTGAAGACCGGTAACAAGGATTAAACAGATGGACCTGCATCAACACCGCCACCCACTGTCGCCAGAAATGCGCGAATGGGTGCTGCGTGAACTGCAAGAGATAGAAACCCAGCATAACGTCACCGTGCTTTATGCCTGTGAGTCGGGCAGCCGCGCCTGGGGTTTCGCCTCTCCGGACAGCGATTACGACGTGCGCTTCGTTTACGTGCAGCGCCAGCCCTGGTATCTGCGCGTGGATGCGCCGCGCGACGTGATCGAACGGCCGCTGAGCGACGAGCTGGATATCGGCGGCTGGGAGCTGCGCAAAACCCTGCAACTGCTGCGCAAATCCAACCCCACGCTACTGGAGTGGCTGGACTCGCCGCTGGTGTACCGCAGCGAGCCGGGCGCCGCCGAGCAGTTGCGCGAGCTGGCCGAGCAGTTCTACTGCCCGACCGCGGCGCGGCATCACTACCTGTCGATGGCCAAGAAGAACTTTCGCGGCTACCTGCAGGATGAGCAGGTGCGCTTCAAGAAGTACCTGTACGTGCTGCGCCCACTTCTGGCGGTGCGCTGGATCGACCAAGGCCTGGGCCGCCCGCCGATGACCTTCGCCGCGCTGCTCGACGCCACCGTCAGCGACCCCGCGCTGCTGGCTGAAATCGACACACTGTTGGTGCTCAAGCGCCAGGTGGTGGAGTCGGCCTACGGCCCGCGTCGCCCGGCGATCCACGCCTTTATCGAACAGGCTCTGCAAGAGGCCGAAGCGCAGCCGGCACTGCCAAAAGCGGGCGGAGACACGACTTATCTCGACCGCTATCTGTGCAAGACGGTGCTGCGCTATTCGTAAGGAAACAGCGATGCAAAAAGAAACTACCCGGTCGCTACCAGCCTGCCGGCTGGCCGTCAGGTTTGCTCGAAAAGCTCCCGTCGCGGTACTGCTGCGACGGGGGCCATCCAGGTGGGTGCAGTTGATAACCTGGCACCTGGATAACGACCGCATTGAACCTGGCCAATGGATCAAAGCCCGAATCTACGAAGACCTGTGTGATTTGTCTGAGGACGGAGAACTGTTCATTTACTCAGCCAGAAAAGGCAGTTATTGGACCATGAGCCATCGCGACAAGGTAGGCGAAACCTGGACCACCATCAGCCGACCGCCATTCTTCAGCGCATTGGCGTTATGGTCGAATGGCTGCTGGGATGGAGGGGGATGTTTACGGCCCGAAGGAGCGTGACCGTGGGCCTCCCAACTCCTCGCCCTCATCCAGATCATTCACCAACGGGTATCGATGTGCAGGGTTATCCGATGCCCAAGGACCAACCGCAAAATCTGTCGACATTGATAGCCCTGCGTGACGGCTGGCAACCATTGACGTGTTCAGCCGAAGAGCTCCAGGGATTATTACTGGCGATTCCAATCGCCCCTGGAAAAGCTGGGCTGCAAGGGTTCCGTACGCATTGTCAGAACGTCGACACACGACAAGCATTACAGAACCACCGATCACTTCCGCGTACTCAACGTGCAGGGAGAAACCGATCTCGGCGCAACCGACTTTGTCGACTTCGACTCGAAAGGCCGCCTGGTCCAAGGACGCCCGGGGCGACTACTGGTTTGCAGCGATCCCACTGAACAGCAATTGGAATGGCAAGAACTGGCAGATTTCTCAAGCTCAGTTCCCACACCCTTACCGCCAGCCGACTGGGCTACGGACTGGCCGAAATAGGGCCACGCAATTATGGCTATTGGAGCAACAAGACTAATGAACAAGGAATTTCTCGAACTGGACGGCGCCATCGGCGGTGGCCAGGTATTGCGCAGCGCTCTGAGCCTGTCGATGGTCAGCGGTCGACCGTTTCGCATCGTCAATATTCGCGCCCGGCGCAGCCGGCCGGGTTTGCTGCGTCAGCACCTGACCGCCGTGCTGGCCGCCGCCGAGGTGTGTGGTGCTCAGGTCGAAGGCGCGCAGCTGGGCTCGATGAGCTTGAATTTCAGTCCAGGCGTGATCAGGGCCGGCGACTACAGCTTCAGCATCGGCACCGCCGGTAGCTGCACCCTGGTGTTGCAGACGCTGCTGCCGGCCCTGTTGCGGGCGCCCGATAACAGCCGTCTGCGAATCAGCGGCGGCACCCATAACCCGGCTGCGCCGCCGAGCGATTTCTTGCAGCACGCCTGGCTGCCGCTATTACGGCGCATGGGCGCGCAACTGGAGTTGAACCTGCTGCGTCATGGCTTCGCGCCGGCCGGCGGCGGCCAGTTGGAGTTGCATGTGCAACCCGGCCAGCTGCAAGCGCTGCACCTTGAAGAGCGCGGTGCCGTACTCGAGCAACAGGCGCGCTGCCTGCTGGCCGGCGTGCCGGGGCAGGTGGGAGCAAGGGAGTTGGAGCGCTTGGCCAAACGCTTGAAGCTGCCGGACGAGGCGTTGCATTTCGTCCATCTGCCGCAAGAGCATGGGCCGGGTAACGCGCTGCTGCTGGAAGTGCGTTGCGAGCAACTCACTGAAGTCTTCGCCGCCTTCGGCCAACCACGGCTGCGCGCCGAGCACGTCGCTGATCAAGTCGCCGAGCAGGCCCGCGATTGGCTTGGCGGCGAGACCGCGGTAGCCGAGCACCTGGCCGATCAATTGCTGCTGCCCATGGCGCTGGCCGGCGGCGGCAGTTTCACCACGCCGCGGCGTACCGATCACCTGGACAGCAATATCCAGGTGATCGAAGCCTTTATGCCGCTGCGTATCCACTGCGAAACCCTAGGACCGCAGCGGTTGCGGGTCAGCTGTACACCGGTGCCTTGACTCCCGAAACCGGGTATAGCGCGGAGCCCTCCAGACGAGAACGGCTGAAAAAGCAGCGAACGAGTTGTTGATAAGCCATTTGATGGGCGCTCGCCTGCATTCGAGACACCGCATAACCTAGCGACCTGTTAGCGCAGCTCACAGGTCGAGCCTTCGCATGTCCGTGGCTCAGGTCGCACTTATGCGGTTCCGAAGCTGTGTTTTCCGCCCTACGTCGTTATCCTCAGGTTTTGCCCGAGGCCCAATATGGACGACCAGCCTAATCGCAACCATCTACTGGTCAGCAACTTGCCCTTCTCCGCCTGGCTGCCATTTGTGATCGGAGGCGCCTACGGCTTGCTGCTGCGCTTGATCTTTTCCGGCAATGGGGTCTCATCGCTGCCCGATGTCATGGCTGGTGCCTTCGTCTATGCCGTCCCCTTCGCCGTGGGCGCCATCACCATCTATCTGGCAGAGCAGCGGACCCGGCGCAGCTGGTTGTTCTATGCATTCGCGCCCTGGCTGTCGGTGGGACTGTTTGTCGGCGGCGCGGGCCTGGCGCTGATCGAAGGTCTGATCTGCATCGTCATGGCGCTGCCACTGTTTCTGATCCTTGGCTCGGCAGGCGGGCTGGTCATGGGTTTGATTTGCCGATTTCGCAACCGCCCGCTGCGCACCGTGCAAAGCATTTCCCTGCTGCCGCTGGTGTTGCTACTCGGCGAAGGACTGATCCCCGCCGGCGACCGCATCAGCGGACTTGAGCGCAGCCTGTACATAGCCGCACCGCCGTCCGCGGTCTGGCAGTTGATTCTCAACCCCAGCGATATCCGCCCCGACGAGTTGGCTGGCGGCCTGGCCTACCGCATCGGCGTGCCCTATCCCATACAGGCACGCACCCAGGCAGAGGGCGTGGGCGGCCTGCGCCGCTCGACCTGGGCTAGCGGGGTTTCGTTCGACGAACGCATCACCGCCTGGCAACCGAACCGCTATATCGCCTGGCGCTACGAATTTCATCCAGACTCGTTTCCACCCGGCACCATGGACGAACACGTGGTGATCGGTGGCGAATACTTCGACCTGCTGGACAGCGCCTATCAACTGATCCCCGAAGCGGGCGGCACCCGCCTGCAGCTGCGCGTCAACTTCCGCACCAGCACCAAGTTCAACTGGTATGCGCAGCCGCTGGCCAGGCTGATGCTCGGCGACACCGCCGAAGTCCTGCTGGGCTTCTATAAACAACGGGCCGAAGCGCAGGTAGCAGCGGTGACAGCGGCGCGATAGATAGGCTGCATTGAATAGCCGTGCCTTCAGGCCTGGGTTGATCAGGGCGGATAAACCGCAGTGCAACCCGGATGCTGGCGACCCATGCCCAGCACGATATGACGGGCAGAAAAAAACCGGATCACGATCCGGTTTTTCTCAAAGCACCAGCGCCTAGAAACTCATTCGGTAATGCAGCATATAGGCTTCGATACCATCGTTGGGCTGCTTAAGGCCGGCATTGGAATAGTGGATGGCACGCACGCCGATTTCCTGTTTAGCGAAGCGCACACCGAAGCCGATGCGGTCCTCGAACTGGAAGGATGAGCCCAGGTCGTTGTCTTCCAATCGCGTATCGGCAAATGCCGCCACACCGATACCCGCTTCTACATAGGGCTTGACCTTTTCACCGGCGAACTCGTAAACGAATACCGGCGCAAACGACAGGCTGTGGTTGCTGGAGGTTTCGTCACCCTCCCAGAAGGTATAGCCGGCGTCCCAGTAGCCCGTCAGGCGACCAACGCCACTCTGCCACCAGCTACGGTTGAAATCGAATTGAGCGCCCAGGCGATAGACCATAGTGGACTCGCCCGATTGGCCAACGGCAACGGTCATGTCAGCGGCGTGCGCCGCACCAATGGCCGTCATGGAAAGGGCCGCGAAAGCAGCCAAACGCATCATCGGTTTGTTCATCGGATAATCCTTCTCTGACGAGACAATCGTATTGGTTCCTCATGCAGTATGGTCGGCCGCAGGCAAAGCGACATGACGCAAATCAGCATTGGGTAAGTAATGTCAGAACGACTCTATAACTGACCGATCACCCAACAAAAGGGTCAATACATTTGCCATCTGCGCAGAATCGCCGCTCGACCAGTAGCGCGCAGGCCGGGCCGGGCCGACCGCCAGAAGGTCACGTTCGTCGAGCAGACGCTGCAGTTGGCGCGCCACGGCAGCGCCGGTGTCGATCAGGCTGACCGATGGCGGCACCAGGGTCTGCAGCAAGGATTTGATAAAGGGGTAATGGGTGCAACCGAGGATCAAGGTGTCGCAGCCCTGCTCCAGCAAAGGTGCGACAAAACCCTGTAGCAGCGCGCGGGTCTGTGCGCTATCCAGGTCGCCGGCCTCGATACGTTCGACCAGCCCCGGACAGGGCTGGGTGACGACCCGCACGTCACTGGCGAAGCGATCGAGCAGCGCGGCGAACTTGGCGCTTTTCAATGTTCCCGTGGTCGCCAGCACGCCGACCACACCGCTACGGGTCGCCGCCGCCGCTGGTTTGACCGCTGGCTCCATGCCCACCACCGGCAGCTGCGGATACAGCTCGCGCAGCTCGGCCACACCCGCGACTGTGGCGGTATTGCACGCCAGCACCAGGGCCTTGGCGCCTTGTTCGAGCAGGAAGGCGGCGATCCGCCGGCAGCGCTCGCGGATAAATTCCGGGCTCTTTTCGCCGTAGGGCACATGCCCGCTGTCGGCCACGTAGAGCAGCGACTCGCTGGGCAACAACGCACGGATTTCACGCAGCACCGAGAGGCCGCCCACTCCGGAATCGAAGACGCCGATCGGCGCTTGATTACTCATCACCGCTACTCACCGCCGCCACAAACGCTGCAGGCCGGGTCGCGCTTGACCCGCAACTCGCGGAAACGACTGCCAAGCGCATCGATCAACAGCAGCCGGCCAACCAGCGGCTCGCCGAATGGCACCAGTAATTTCAGCGCCTCCAGGGCCTGCAGGCTACCGACCAGGCCAACCAGCGGCCCGACCACCCCGGCTTCGCTGCAGGTCAGCTCGGCTTCGCTGCCGTGGCCATACAGGCAGTGGTAGCAAGGGCTGTCGGCGCGGCGCGGGTCGAACACCGACAACTGCCCCTCAAGGCGGATCGCGGCGCCGCTGACCAGCGGAACCTTGGCCGCCACGCAGGCGGCATTCACCGCGGTACGGGTGGTGAAATTGTCCGAGCAGTCGAGCACCAGGTCGACCGCCGCCACGGCCGCGGCCAAGGAATCGCTGTCCAACCCCTGAGCATGGGTATGCAGGCGGATCTGCGGGTTGATCGCCAGTAAGCGCTGCGAGGCCGACTCGACCTTGCTCAGGCCGATACTGCGAGTGTCGTGGGCGATCTGCCGTTGCAGGTTGCTCAGGTCGACGGTATCGAAATCCGCCAGGTGCAACTCGCCCACGCCAGCCGCA
This sequence comes from uncultured Pseudomonas sp., assembly GCA_966210435.1. Classification (GTDB taxonomy): domain Bacteria; phylum Pseudomonadota; class Gammaproteobacteria; order Pseudomonadales; family Pseudomonadaceae; genus Aquipseudomonas. The sequence goes on from CBIHLF010000059.1 coordinate 13,407, forward strand.
GCCAGATAGAGCGCCACCGGAGAGCCCAGGCCGCCCAGGCCGATGATCAGCGCGCGGCTGTTCTTCAGGCGCAATTGGCCGGCGATATCGATCTGTTGCAGCAGGATCTGCCGGCTGTAGCGCAGCAGCTCCTCGTCACTCAGCATGTCTTGCGGATTCATGGCATTACTCATTGTCGAAGCGCCCCAGACTGATGCGCTCATGGCCACCCAGGTCACGCCGGCTTTCCACCGCCGCAAAACCCCGCGCCATCAGCAGCTCGCGCACGGCCGCCGCCTGCTCGAAACCGTGCTCCAGCAGCAGCCAGCCGCCCGACTCAAGATAGCCCGGCGCCTGCTCGATAATCAGACGAATATCATCCAGCCCGTCCTCGCCCGCGACCAGGGCGCTACTCGGTTCGAAGCGCACGTCGCCCTGATCCAGATGATGGTCGGCGGCGGCGATATAAGGCGGGTTGCTGACGATCAGTCGATAGCGCTGGCCGGCCAGGGCGCTGAACCAATAGCTCGCGACGAAGGCCACATTGTTGAGTCTGAGCCGTGCGCGATTGCGCTCGGCCAAGGCCACCGCCTCGGGCACCCGATCCACCCCGGTTACCCTCCAGGCCGGACGTTCACTGGCCAGGGCCAGCGCAATGGCGCCGGTGCCGGTGCCCAGATCGAGTATCGCCGCGGGCGTCGCCGGCAGCAGTGCCAGCGTGGTTTCCACCAGCAGCTCGGTGTCCGGACGCGGGATCAGGGTGTGCGGCGCCACTTCCAGCTCCAGGCTCCAGAAGCCCTGCTGACCGAGGATATAGGCCACCGGTTCGCCGGCCCGACGCCGCGCCAGATCGGCAATAAACCGCGCTTGCTGCGCCGCATCGACTTCGCGTTCCGGCCAGGTGCGCAGGTAGCTGCGCGACTTGCTCAGAGCATGAGCCAACAGCAACTCGGCGTCCAGGCGTGGGGTTGGCGACTCGGGTAGATCGGCGTCAGCGAGCAAGGATTCGATGGTGGCCATCACATGTATTTCCGTAGCCCGGATGCAATCCGGGGCAATTTTTCAATCGACCCGCCTATTTCCCGGATTTCATCCGGGCTACGAAAGCGCAAATTAATCCCCCAACGCCGCCAACAGGTCAGCCTGGTATTCGACCAGCAGCGGCTCGATCACCGCGTCGACGCCGCCGGCCATCACTTCGTTCAGCGAATACAGAGTCAGGTTGATGCGGTGATCAGTGACCCGCCCCTGAGGGAAGTTGTAGGTACGGATGCGTTCGGAGCGGTCGCCGGAACCGACCAGCAACTTGCGCGAGTCGGAGATTTCCTTGTGCGCGGCGGCTTCCTGCTGGTCCTTCAACTTGGCCGCCAGCCAGGCCATGGCCTTGGCGCGGTTCTTGTGCTGCGAGCGCTCTTCCTGGCATTCGACCACGGTGCCGGTGGGAATATGGGTGATGCGGATCGCCGAATCGGTGGTGTTGACGTGCTGGCCGCCGGCACCGGAGCTGCGGTAGGTGTCCACGCGCAGGTCGGCCGGGTTGATGTCGATGGCCATCTGCTCGTCCGGCTCGGGCAATACCGCCACGGTGCAGGCCGAGGTATGGATACGGCCTTGGGATTCGGTCTCGGGCACGCGCTGCACGCGGTGCGCGCCGGACTCGAACTTGAGCTTGCCGTAGACGTTGTCGCCCTCGACCCGGGCGATCACTTCCTTATAGCCGCCGTGTTCGCCTTCGCTGGCCGAGAGCACCTCGATGCGCCAGCCGCGCCGTTCGGCATAACGCGAGTACATGCGGAACAGGTCGCCGGAGAAGATCGCCGCCTCGTCACCGCCGGTACCGGCGCGCACTTCAAGGAACACGTTGCGCCCGTCGTTGGGGTCCTTCGGCAACAGCATGCGCTGCAGGTTATCTTCCAGCTCGAACAGCTTCTGCTTGGCCTCGGCGACTTCCTCCTCGGCCATTTCGCGCATGTCCGGGTCGCTGTCCTTGAGCAGCGCCTGGGCGCCTTCGAGGTCGGCCTGCACCCTGCGGAAGGCGCTGAACGCCTGGTTTACCGGCTCGATTTCCGCATATTCCTTGGAATAGGCGCGGAACTGCGTCTGGTTGCCGATCACTTCGGCATCGCCCAACAGCGCGGTGAGTTCTTCGAAACGATCCTGCAGCAGATCGAGTTTAGTGAGCAGCGACGCTTTCATTACAGACCTTTATTTATTGACCGAGCTGCTATGGGTAGAAGCAGGCGGCACGCCCTCGTCGAGGGCGAAGAGTTCCTGAGCCACACCGAGCGCATCGATGCGGCCATCGGCGGAGAATTTTTTCAGTTTCACGCTGGGTGCGTGCAGCAGCTTGTTGGTCAGGCCGCGCGCCAGCTGCGCCAGCGCTTCCTCACCCGAGGCGCCGTTGCTGAGCAGGCGCAGGGCCTTGGCCAGCTCTTCGTCACGCAGGCGTTCGGCCTGCTGCCGATAGGCCCTGAGCACATCGACCGCGGCCAGCTCGCGCAGGCGCTGCATGAAATCGTCGGCGCCGACCGCGACCAGCTCTTCCGCCGCCTCGGCCGCCCCCTGACGACTCTTGATGTTTTCCGCGATGACTTCATGCAGGTCGTCGACGGTATACAGATAGACGTCGTCCAACTGGCTGACTTCGGGCTCGATGTCGCGCGGCACGGCGATGTCGACCATGAAGATCGGCTTGTGCTTGCGCTTCTTCAGCGCCCGCTCGACCGCGCCCTTGCCGAGAATCGGCAATTGACTGGCGGTGGAGCTGATGACGATGTCGCTGTTGATCAGCTCATCGGGAATTTCCGATAGGAGCACCGCGTGAGCGCCGAACTGCTCGGCCAGGCTGCTGGCCCGTTCCAGGGTACGGTTGGCCACGACGATGCGCTTGATGCCCTGATCGTGCAGATGGCGCGCGACCAGGCTGATGGTCTCGCCCGCCCCGATCAATAGCGCCTGGCTGCGGTTCAGGTCGCTGAAAATCTGCTTGGCCAGACTCACCGCGGCAAAGGCCACCGACACCGGGTTCTCGCCGATCGCGGTATCGGTGCGTACGGTTTTCGCGGTACCGAACGTGGCCTGGAACAAGCGCCCGAGCAGCGGCCCCAGGGTGCCGGCCTCGCGGGCTACGGCGTAGGCGGATTTCATCTGGCCGAGAATCTGCGGTTCACCCAGCACCATCGAGTCCAGCCCCGAGGCCACACGCATCATATGGCGCACCGCGTCATGGTCCTCGTAGATATAGGCACAGGCGCGCAGTTCATCGAGGTTCAAACCGTGATAATCGGCCAGCCAGGCCAGCACCGTCTCGGCGGCCAGGCTATCCTGCTCGAGGTACAGCTCGCTGCGGTTGCAGGTCGACAGAATCGCCGCTTCGCGGGTACTGGTACGCTGGCACAGCAGCTGCAGCGCCTCAACCAACTGCTCGGGGGTAAATGCCACGCGCTCGCGAACATCCACCGAAGCGGTTTTATGATTGATACCAAGGGCTAGAAAGGCCATGCGCTTCGCTGAACTGATGGAGGCGCGCAATTGTCCTACTTCGTCCGGGGGAGAACAACCACCGCCGACTATTGTCCTGCGTGTCCTTGCTCCGCCCAGCTATTTGCGCCCGACCGAGCACGGCAGGGCACCGCCCCGAAACCACAAGGGCGCGGTTGCCGGGCCATGTAACGCTAACCCGCTATCGCGCCTTGCCCCATGGGCTTGCCCCACGGCTTGTGTCATGATGATCCGACCGCAAGTTGGCCACTTATTATCCTATGACTAGATCCTTTGCGTTGCTGGCTGCTGCTGTTGTACTGGGTGGCTGTCAAACCTTTGCTCCCACCTCGCCGGACGGCACGCCGCCGGTGGAAGACCCCTCCACTGTCGCCGAGACCCCGGAACCCGAGGCTTATGGCTCGTTCAGCCAGGAAACCTTGCTGGCGCTGCTGACCGCCGAACTGGCCGGCCAGCGCAATCGCTTCGATATCGCCCTAGATAATTACGTGCAGCAGGCCGAGATCACGCAGGATGCCGGCGTGGCAGAGCGTGGCTTTCGCATAGCCGAATACCTCGGCGCCGAACAGGCGGCGCTGACCACCGCGCTGATCTGGGCGAAAAATGCCCCCGAGCAGCTCGATGCGCAGCGCGCCGCCGCGGTGCAACTGGCCCGCGCCGGACGCTACGACGAATCCATGACCTATATGGAGAAAGTCCTGCAGGGCAAGGGCAACACCCATTTCGATTTCCTCGCCCTGTCTGCCGCCGAATCCGACCCGGAAACCCGCGGCGGCCTGCTGCAGAGCTTCGACCGCCTGCTCGACAAGTATCCGGATAACGGCCAGCTGCTGTTTGGCAAGGCGTTGCTGCTGCAGCAGAACGACCACCCGCAGGAAGCCCTGGCGCTGCTCGAAGCACACCCCAAACAGCAGGAGATCGCGCCGCTGCTGCTGCGCGCGCGACTGCTGCAAAGCCTCAAGCGCGGCGACGAGGCCTTGCCACTACTGGAACAAGGCATTCGTCAGCATCCGCATGACAAGCGCGTACGCCTGACCTATGCCCGCGCACTGGTCGAGCAGGGTCGCCTGGAGGACGCCCAGAGCGAATTCATCGAACTGGTGCAACGCTACCCCGAAGACAACGACCTGCGCCTCTCCCTGGCTCTGGTAAGCCTGGAAGCCGGCGCCTGGCGAGAAGCAATCGTCTATCTGGAAGAGCTGATCGAGCGCGACAGCCATGTCGATGCCGCGCACTACAACCTGGCGCGCGCCTATGAAGAGCTGCACGACATCGACAGCGCAGTGATGGAGTACGGCCTGGTCGGCCCCGGCAACGACTACCTGCCCGCACAGGCGCGCATGACCGAACTGCTGTTCGACAACCAGCGCGGCGCGCAGGCCTCCGAACGCCTCGAGAGCGCCCGTCAGAGCCAGCCCGACTATGCCATCCAGCTTTATCTGATCGAGTCCGAAGCGCTGGTCAAGCACCAGCGTCACGATGAAGCATGGAACCTGCTGCAGCAGGCGCTGGAACAGTTCCCCGAGGACCTGAATCTGCTCTACACCCGGGCGATGCTCGCGGAAAAGCGCGACGACATCGACCAACTGGAGCGCGACCTGCGCTTTATCATCGAACGCGAGCCGGACAACGGCATGGCTCTCAATGCACTCGGCTACACCCTGGCCGATCGCACCACCCGCTACGACGAGGCCAGGGCGTTGATCGAGCAGGCGCTGCAACTCAACCCCGACGATCCGGCCATCCTCGACAGCCTGGGCTGGGTCAATTATCGCCAGGGCAATCTCGACGAAGCCGAACGCCTGTTGCGCCGCGCGCTGGAGTTGTACCCCGATGCCGAAGTCGCCGCCCACCTCGGCGAAGTGCTGTGGGCCCGCGGCAAAGAGCGCGAAGCACGGAAAATCTGGGCGCATGCGCTCAAACAACAACCCAATAACGCCATCGTGCGCGGCACCCTGCTGCGCCTGACTGGCTCAGAGACGCTTTAATGCTTGCCCATCTTCGCCCCCTCGCCGTCCTTACCCTCCTCTCCCTACTCGCCGGCTGTGCCGGCCTGAGTTCCCGCGAATCCCTGCAAGGCCAGGGTGATCAGGCCCATTGGCAAACCCACAAGCAGCAGGTGGCGGCACTCGACGCCTGGCAAATCAGCGGCAAGGTCGGCATCCGCGCCCCTAAGGACTCCGGCAGCGGCACCCTGTTCTGGCTACAACGCCAGGACTACTACGACATCCGCCTGTCCGGCCCGCTCGGCCGCGGTGCCGCGCGCCTGACCGGGCGCCCGGGTGCAATACTCCTCGAAGTCGCCAACCAGGGGCGCTATCAGGCCGAATCACCGGAACAACTGTTGCAGCAGCAACTGGGCCTGAATCTGCCGGTCTCGCACCTGCTCTGGTGGATTCGCGGCCTCCCGGCACCGGGCAGCAAAAGCACCCTGACACTCGACAGCGACAGCCACCTGGCGCAACTCGCCCAGGACGGTTGGCAGGTGGAATACCTGCGCTATACCGAGCAGGACGGCTACTGGCTACCGGAACGCCTCAAATTGCAGGGTCATGACCTGCAGGTCACCCTGGTGATCAAGGACTGGCAGCCGCGCCAGCTCGGCCAATGACCCACCCGGCAATCCCCACCGCCGCCGAATTGGTGCTGCCGGCGCCGGCCAAGCTCAACCTGATGTTGCATATCCTCGGCCGCCGCGCCGATGGCTATCACCAATTGCAAACGCTGTTTCAGTTCCTCGACTTCGGCGACGAACTCGGCTTCGCCCTACGCGACGACGGCGAGATTCGTCTGCACACAGCCATCGACGGCGTTCCCCACGACAGCAATCTGATCGTGCGTGCCGCGCGTCAACTGCAACAGCAGGCCGGCTGCGCCCAGGGCGCCGATATCTGGCTGGATAAACGTCTGCCCATGGGCGGCGGGATCGGCGGCGGCAGTTCGGACGCGGCCACCACCCTGCTCGGCCTCAATCATCTGTGGCAGCTGAACTGGGACGAAGACCGCCTCGCCGCCCTTGGCTTGAGCCTGGGCGCCGACGTGCCGGTATTCGTGCGCGGCCGCGCAGCCTTCGCCGAAGGCGTCGGTGAGCAACTCACCCCGCTGCAGTTGCCGGAGCCCTGGTTTCTCGTGGCCGTGCCGCAAGTACTTGTCAGCACAGCGGAAGTTTTCGCCGACCCCGAGTTGACACGGGATACGCCGCCCATTAAAGTTCGCAGCCTTCTTGAGGGGGGTGGTCGTAATGACTGCCAGCCGGTTGTCGAAAAGCGTTACCCAGAAGTTCGTAACGCGCTGATCTTATTGAACAAATATGTATCGGCAAGATTGACTGGCACTGGAGCTTGCGTATTTGGGAGCTTCCCAAAACGGGACGATGCTGATAAAGTCGCCCGCCAACTTCCAGCCACTCTGCCGAGTTTTGTTGCCCAAGGTCGTAACGTTTCGATGTTGCACCGTAAGCTAGCAGTACTGGCGAAGAAGTGAATGCATAGCATCAGTTAGTACGATACAGGGGCGTCGCCAAGCGGTAAGGCAGCAGGTTTTGATCCTGCCATGCGTTGGTTCGAATCCAGCCGCCCCTGCCATAACTGCCCTCGGACAGCGTACAACTGACAAGCGGCATCGGGTTTCACAGGATACAGGGGCGTCGCCAAGCGGTAAGGCAGCAGGTTTTGATCCTGCCATGCGTT
>CBIHLF010000060.1:0-20515 GCA_966210435.1 uncultured Pseudomonas sp.
GTGATCGAAGCCGGCCTCAAGTGCATCCAGGGCAAGGGCATCGTCAACTCGATCTCGATGAAGGAAGGCGTCGAGCAGTTCAAGCACCACGCCAAGCTGTGCAAGCGCTACGGTGCGGCGGTGGTGGTGATGGCTTTCGACGAGGCCGGCCAGGCCGATACCGCCGAGCGCAAGCGCGAGATCTGCCAGCGCAGCTACGACATTCTGGTCAATGAAGTGGGCTTCCCGCCGGAAGACATCATCTTCGACCCGAACATCTTCGCCATCGCCACCGGAATCGAGGAGCACAACAACTACGCGGTCGACTTTATCGAGGCCTGCGCCTATATCCGTGATCACCTGCCGCACGCCCTGTCGAGCGGCGGCGTGTCCAACGTGTCCTTCTCGTTCCGCGGCAATAACCCGGTGCGTGAAGCCATTCACTCGGTGTTCCTCTACTACGCGATTCAGAACGGCCTGACCATGGGCATCGTCAACGCCGGCCAGCTGGAAATCTATGACGAGATTCCCAAGCAGCTGCGCGATGCGGTGGAAGACGTGGTGCTCAACCGCCACGAAGGCGCGACCGAGGCACTATTGGCGATTGCCGACAACTACAAGGGCGACGGCAGCGTCAAGGAAGTCGAGACCGAAGAGTGGCGCACCTGGAGCGTGGTCGACCGCCTCAAGCACTCGCTGGTCAAGGGCATCACCAGCCATATCATCGAAGACACCGAAGAGTGCCGCCAGCAATGCGCGCGGCCTATCGAAGTCATCGAAGGCCCGCTGATGGCGGGGATGAACGTGGTCGGCGACCTGTTCGGCGCGGGCAAGATGTTCCTCCCGCAGGTGGTCAAATCCGCCCGGGTGATGAAGCAGGCGGTCGGCCACCTGATCCCTTTTATCGAAGCGGAGAAAGGCGACAAGCCGGAAGCCAAGGGCAAAATCCTTATGGCCACGGTCAAGGGCGACGTGCACGACATCGGCAAGAACATCGTCGGCGTGGTTTTAGGCTGTAACGGCTACGACATCGTCGACCTCGGCGTGATGGTGCCGGCGGAGAAAATCCTGCAGACGGCTATCGCGGAAAAGTGCGACATCATTGGTTTGTCCGGCCTGATCACCCCCTCCCTCGACGAGATGGTGCATGTCGCCCGCGAAATGCAACGCCAGGGCTTCAACCTGCCGCTGATGATCGGCGGCGCCACCACCTCGAAAGCCCACACCGCGGTGAAGATTGAGCCCAAGTACCAGAACGATGCGGTGATCTACGTTACCGACGCCTCGCGCGCTGTCGGCGTGGCCACCCAGTTGCTGTCGAAAGAGCTGAAGGCGGATTTCGTCGAGCGTACCCGCCTCGACTACATCGAAGTGCGCGAGCGCACCGCCAACCGTAGCGCCCGTACCGAACGCCTGCCCTACACCAAGGCCGTGGCCAACAAACCGCAATTCGACTGGACCGGCTACCAGCCGCCAGTGCCCTCCTTCACCGGGGTCAAGCTGCTGGAAGATATCGACCTCAAGGTGCTCGCCGAGTACATCGACTGGACACCGTTCTTCATTTCCTGGGATCTGGCCGGCAAATACCCGCGCATCCTCACCGACGAAGTGGTCGGCGAAGCGGCCAGCGCGCTGTTTGCCGATGCCCAGGCAATGCTGAACAAGCTGATCGATGAGAAGTTGATCAGCGCTCGCGCCCTGTTCGGCTTCTGGCCGGCCAATCAGGTGCAGGACGACGATATCGAAGTCTACGGCGACGACGGCCAGCCGCTGGCCAAGCTGCACCACCTGCGCCAGCAGACCATCAAGCCGGACGGCAAGCCCAACTTCTCCCTGGCCGACTTCGTTGCGCCCAAAGATAGCGGCCTCACCGATTACGTCGGCGGATTCATCACCACCGCCGGCATCGGCGCCGAGGAAGTGGCCAAGGCATATCAGCAAGCCGGCGACGACTACAACTCGATCATGGTCAAGGCCCTGGCCGACCGCCTGGCCGAGGCCTGCGCCGAGTGGCTGCACAAAGAGGTACGCACCACGTATTGGGGTTATGAGCCGGACGAGCAGCTCTCCAACGACGAGCTGATCAAGGAAGCCTACAAAGGCATCCGCCCGGCACCCGGCTACCCGGCCTGCCCTGATCACACCGAGAAGAAGACGCTGTTTACCTTGCTCGACCCGGCGGCTGAATTTAACAAGGCCGGCGACAGCGGCGTGTTCCTCACCGAGCACTACGCCATGTTCCCCGCCGCCGCCGTCAGCGGCTGGTACTTCGCCCACCCGCAGGCGCAGTACTTTGCCGTCGGCAAGATCGATAAGGACCAGGTGGAGAGCTACACCGCGCGCAAGCAGCAGGATCTCAACGTCAGTGAACGCTGGCTGGCGCCGAACCTGGGGTATGACAATTAAACCCAGATAGAAATGACAAGGCCCGCCATCAAGCGGGCCTTGTCATATCCAACCCACCAACGGCGGGCTGCTGCGCCTACGCTGAGAAGGGCTAGTTAAGCGTTATCTGCAACTTGCAAGAACAGCCAAATACAGGGCTAGCTGTTTGGCTCGAAAGAGTAGGTAAATGCGACCTGAGCTGGCTCACCATGGCCCGCGACGTAGCTTCCTTTACCTCGAAGGTTAGCCAGCGCGTCAGTGCCGGAGCCAGCAACGATAGACCAGGAGCTACGTGCCTTGCCTTCCGCAAAAGTTCCTGTGTGCTGAAGAACAAAGGTCCCGCTTTTCCCATCGACCATGCCGGAAATTCGCTCCAGGCCGACAAAGGTCGCTGTGCCGTGAACGCTGTAGGACATAAGGTATTCGACGCTGCTGCTGCCCTCAATGGCGCCTGAATATGTCTGTGTGACCTTCGCGTTACTGAGCTTTGCACCGTCGGCTATTTCTTCGTAGGTCTTTTCGTCCCATCCGACGATTTGGAACGTGCATGTCGCATCGGTAGTCATTTTCGATCTCCGTATATAAATGGTTACCGACTGAATTATTCAGCGACAGTGAAATCCCGGCCCCAAAGCCGCACCGAGGCGAGTTTGTCGACCGGGCCGGCAAAAATGAATTTCTGCCGAACCCCGGCGTTAGCGGGAATGGTCACTTGGTCTGGGTTATCCAGGCTCGCCAGCAAGGGGCTGGAGTAACCGTCCTGATCGATGGCGATCAAAGCTCCGGCCTGGCGGAGATTGATCAGCCGCAGCTGTTTGTCGGAGCTGTTCTTCAAACCGATGGTGGCGACCAGGTTATCGCCTTCGGGCTCGGCCTTGAGCAGCTCGACCATCACCTTGCCATCCAATTGACTGAGGTCGGAAACGCTCGCGGCCCCATCGGCACCGTCAGCGGACTCGCGACCTTCGGTAACGCCTTCGCTTAAGCCACCGAGCAGATTCTTGCCTGCGGCAATGGCGGAGGACACCGTGGCTTTCGCGGAGTCCCTGATTGTGCTCGTGGTGGTCGGCTCGTCAGCGAATGCCGGGGAGCTCCCCAACATTACCGCCAATAGGATGGACATCCCTGAATTACGACTCATGCAGTGCTCCTTACCGGCTGATTGACTCCGCCGACATCATCCCCCGTCATATCGAGCGCAGCAAGTCGGAGCGCGCTGATTGGACACCAGGTCACATCAGAAAGATCCGCGCCTTGCCAACTTCAGCGTTGCCTTCAAGGCAGGCTTTTCGGTGAATGACGCCGCCCGGTCAACGGGCCAGCGCCAGGCGCATTCGGTGGACTGAACGCGGCCGATCAGCTCAGCCGCGAAGGCGACTTGCGCACGATCTTGATCGAGTGTTTGAGCGTCGGCTTGCGCGTCACGCTGATGGCTTTACGGCTGACCGTGTCGATGGTGATATTCCAGAAGCCGCTGCTCGGCACAGTGATCTTGGCGGGGAACTTGTCGAAGGCGCCACCATGGTAGGTGTGGCGACCGCCGTTCTTGAAGCTGCGAAAATTCGCATCGTTCATCAGGCGGATATTGCAGGTTTGCGAACACTCGATCACGACGATGTCATCTTCGTTCAGGTGTTCGCGCTGGTGTATGTATTTCATTTACAGCTCCGCACGGCCAGGTCGGCCAAATCGAAGCGCTAGTATGAGTGTGCACGTCCGGTTGAGCCAGCCGCAGATGCAAAGCGCGATCCGCGGATACCGCCGCCACGAGCCTGGTGATAGCATGCGCGCCCCATGCGCATCGAAGATTTCCACCAACGCCTCGCCGACCTAGGCGCCAAACCCGTGCATATCGGGAGGATCAGCCGTTTCTGGCTGCGCGGCCTGCCGCTGGATACCGGCACGCGTAATCAGAAAACCGAAAACTTCCTGCCGCTGGCCGTGCGCAATGCCCTGCCGCAGCTGACCGAAGAACTCTACGCCGTTGCCCGCCTCGCCTCCGAACACCCGGCCGCGGATGGCTCGGCGCGCTTGCTGGTGGAGTTGGCCGACAAGCAGATGGTGGAAAGCGTGCTGCTACCGCGCGACGGCCTGTGCGTCTCCAGCCAGGTCGGTTGCGCGGTGGGTTGCGTGTTCTGCATGACTGGCAAAAGCGGCCTGCTGCGCCAACTGAGCACCGCCGAAATAATCGGCCAAGTGGTATTGGCCCGACGCTTCCGGCCGGTGAAGAAAGTCGTGTTCATGGGCATGGGCGAGCCGGCGCATAACCTCGATAACGTGCTGGAGGCGATCGACCTGCTCGGCACCGACGGCGGCATCGGCCAGCGCAACCTGGTGTTCTCCACGGTCGGCGATCCGCGGGTGTTCGAGCGTCTGCCGCAGCAGCGCATCAAACCGGCCCTGGCGCTGTCGCTGCACACCACCGATGCCGAACTGCGCCAGCAGTTGCTGCCGCGCGCGCCGCGTATCGACCCCGAGCAGCTGGTCGAGCTGGGCGAAATCTACGCACGGCAGATCGACTACCCGATTCAGTACCAGTGGACACTGCTAAAGGGCATCAACGACAGCCAGGAAGAAATGGACGGCATCCTGCGCCTGCTCAAAGGCAAGTACGCGCTGCTCAACCTGATCCCCTATAACAGCCTGGAAGCCGACGACTACCAGCGCCCGGACGGCGACCGCATTGTGCAGATCGTCCGTTACCTGCACAGCCGCGGCCTGCTGACCAAGGTGCGCAACTCCGCCGGCCAGGATATCGACGGCGGTTGCGGCCAGTTGCGCGCGCGGGCGAGCGACCTGCTCGATAAGCGTCGGACCTGGCCCTCACCGACGGCTCAGTCTTAGCAGGCCACTGCAAAACCCGGGTAGTCCCGCAACGGCCGGTCAGGCCTGGCTGACATACATATTGATCTCTGCGCGGAACACCGGCTTGTCGCCGACGTAAGCCATCACCGGCACCTTCAAATCACCCAGGCTGTTCCAATCCAGCGCGCTGCCGTCGGCCACCACGCGGATATCGCCATCGGCCTTGGCCAGGTATTCCACCGTCATGCCCTTTGGAATCCAGCGGCAACCCCTGGCAATCGAGGCTTCGGTCATGGTGCCGGCGGCCAGTTCGGCGGCGTTGCACAGGGCAATCGCATGCACGGTACCGATATGATTGAGCACCTCACGACGCTTAGGAAAAGTGACCTCGGCATAGCCCGCGCGCAATTCGACGAACAGCGGATCGATGCTGGCAAAGTAAGGGGCCATTTGTTGAACCATGGCACTGAACTGCGCCGCGCCAACGGTTTGGAAAAGCTGAAGGGTCTGACTCATCGGATCGTTCCTGTAGATATAAGACGGAAAGGGATGCGCGCCGAGCCAGCATACAACTTATAGAATATATTTCTAGAATTAATTTCTAGAGCATACCGATATCCACTCAATGGCATCGAACGCCCTGATCACTGCGGCGCCTAGAACTGGTCGAACTGTCTGTAATCGTTTAAAAAGCAGCCTCACGGTAAGGAGACCCACCATGGCCCGCTACTCTGCTGAAATTCTCTGGCTGCGCGACGAGCAGGACTTTCTCAATAACCGCTACAGCCGCGCCCATTGCTGGCGCTTCGATGGCGGGCTGGAGGTCGCCGCCTCCTCCTCACCCCATGTGGTGCCGCTGCCCTGGTCGGACGCCCGCGCCGTCGACCCCGAGGAAGCCTTCGTCGCCTCGCTGTCGAGCTGCCATATGCTGTGGTTTCTATCGCTGGCGGCCAAGCAGGGCTTTCAGGTCGACCGTTACCTCGACCAGGCCAGCGGCGTGATGGCCAAAAACGAAGAAGGCCGAATGGCCATGACCGAGGTACTGCTGCGCCCGCAGGTCAGCTTCAGCGGCGCGCGCCTGCCCGATAGCGAACAGTTGCACGCCCTGCACCATCTGGCTCATGAGGAATGCTTTATCGCCAACTCGGTCAAAACCCAGGTGCGTTGCGAGCCGGTGCTGTAAGACCAGTCATCAAGGAAACTATCCATGGAATGGAACAAGTTAGTTCCCGAACTGTTGGTAGCTGACTATTGCCGCTCGAAGGACTTCTATCAGAACCTGTTCGGCTTCACGCTGCGCTTCGAGCGTACCGAGGACAGCTTCGGCTACTTCGATCTGGCAGGCGCCCAGATGATGTTGCTGCAAGCGCCGGGCAATCAGCTTTATGCGTTGCAGGGCCCGGGGCCGAATGGCAAAGGCCTGCACTTTCAAGTGGAAGTCGAGTCCATCGCTGGCATGCTCGAACGTTTGCAGGCGGCGAATATCGAGTTGCACGCGCCGGTCAGCGAGGCTTGGTATCGGACAGACGCCATCGAACATGGCCAGCGCGAATTCTTCGTCAGTGACCCCGACGGCTATCTGTTTCGCTTCTTCGAATATATCGGTGAGCGCCCGGCCGGCTAGCTGGCCGGGCAGTAAGACCAAATCACTTAGAAATTTGTGCGGCCAGGATCCTCTTCGGGCGGCGCATCTTCTTCGAGGTCTTCGAGCGTCAGTTCCAGGCCGAAACTGCCGCCAATCGGAGCCTTGGCCGGTGCGGCCGCCGGGGCTTCGCCCGATGCGGTACTGGGCGCGGATGAATCCTCGCGGTGCAGCTTGAGCTTAAGCCGCACGTTGTTCGCCGAATCGGCATTCTTCACCGCTTCTTCTTCGTCGATGGAACCGTCATGTACCAGGTCGATCAGCGCCTGATCGAAGGTCTGCATGCCGAGGTTCTTCGACTTCTCCATGATTTCCTTGATATCGCCGAAATCGCTGCGTTTGATCAGATCGCGAATTGTCGGCGTGCCCAGCAGTACCTCCACTGCGGCGCGGCGTTTGCCATCGATGGTTTTCACCAGGCGCTGGGATACGAACGCCTTGAGGTTGTTGCCCAGGTCGTTGAGCAGTTGCGGGCGGCGCTCTTCGGGGAAGAAGTTGATGATGCGGTCCAGCGCCTGGTTGGCGTTGTTCGCGTGCAAGGTGGAGATCGCCAAGTGGCCAGTGTCGGCGAAGGCCAGGGCATGCTCCATGGTCTCGCGGTCGCGAATCTCACCGATGAGGATCACATCCGGCGCCTGGCGCAGGGTATTTTTCAGCGCGGCGTGAAAGCTGCGGGTGTCCACGCCCACTTCGCGTTGATTGATGATCGATTTCTTGTGTTTGTGTACGTATTCCACCGGGTCTTCGATGGTGATGATATGGCCGCCGCTGTTGCGGTTGCGGTAGTCGATCAGCGCCGCCAGGGAGGTCGACTTGCCGGAACCGGTACCGCCGACGAACAACACCAGACCGCGCTTTTCCATGATGGTCTTGAGCAGCACCTCGGGCAGTTTCAAGTCTTCGAATTTGGGGATATCCATTTTGATATTGCGCGCGACTATCGAGACTTCGTTGCGCTGCTTGAAGATATTGATGCGAAAACGGCCGACGCTGGGCAGGGAGATCGCCAGGTTCATCTCAAGCTCACGCTCGAACTCCTCGCGCTGGGTATGATCCATCACCGAGTCTGCGATGGCGGCGACCTCACCGGCCTTCAGGGGCTCGGCGCTGAGCGCCTTGAGCACGCCATTGAACTTCGCGCAGGGCGGCGCGCCGGTGGACAGGTACAGGTCCGAGCCATCCTGACTGGACAGGATTTTCAGCATTGCGGAGAGTTCCATGGCGAGCAGATCCGTCGTGGTGGAGTTATTACGTTAGGCCAAAATCGGTCCTGTTTCCGCCCAGATCAGGCGGCAAGTAACTGGCGCCAGTCTGATGGCGCAACAAAGCTGGCACAATACCAGTTTGTGAAGTTGAGGAACCCATCATGGCAAAGGCAATGGCCCGCCACATCCTGGTCAAGACCGAAGCGGAGGCGGCCGCGCTGAAAAAGCGCATTGCCGCCGGCGAGGCTTTCGATGTGCTGGCACGTAAATACTCCACCTGCCCCTCCGGCAAGAAAGGAGGCGACCTGGGCGAGGTGCGCCCGGGGCAAATGGTGCGCGCGATCGATCAGGTGATTTTCAAGAAACCGGTACGCGAAGTACACGGTCCGGTGAAAAGCCAGTTTGGTTATCATCTGGTGCAAGTTTTTTACCGCGAATGAGAAATGCCATGACCGCCGATCAAGTCGCCGCTTTCTGCCTGAGCCTGCCGGGCGCCCGTGAAGACATCAAATGGGGCGGTGTGCGGGTGTTTTCGGTGGCCGAAAAGAAAATGTTCGCCCTCTTTCACCTGAGCACCCACAACGATCTGGCCTTCAAGGTCAACAACGAACTGTTCCTCGGTTTTTGCGACCGCCCGGGCATTCGCCCTGCGCCTTATCTGGCCCGCGCGCGCTGGGTCAGCATGGCCGCGCCCTACCCGCTGAGCGAGACAGAGCTCAAAGAGCTGCTGACCCGATCCCACCAGTTGGTGGTGAGTAAACTACCCAAACGCTTAAAGCTCGGGCTACTGATTGGCTGAGCTTTAACCCGGTCATGGCCAAAACCGATCCACCTTGAGTAAGCTGCGCAAAGTTCTGCGCAACAGGTAGCAAACTGGCGCAGTAAAAGGATAAGCGTGCAAAGGATCGACTATGGCAGCCAGCAGTAACTTCGCCTTCCTTCAGGAGCACGACCCCGTCTTCCTGAAGTTAGCCAGTACAGCCGAGCAGGTATTCGCCAGCGATCCCAACACCACTCTGATCAAGTTGCGCCAACTCGGCGAAGCCTTGGCGCAGGACCTAGCCAGTCGCGCCGGTATTGAGTTCGACGCCAGCACCACCCAGTCCGATCTGCTCTACAAGCTCGGCCGCGAAATCCAGCTGGATCAAAACATCCGCCACCTGTTCCGTACCCTGCGTATCGAGGGCAACAAGGCCACCCATGAGTTCCACACCCAACACCGCGAGGCATTGGACGGGCTCAGAATCGCGCGTGACCTCTGCGCCTGGTATCACCGGGCCTTCGGCAAGAGCGGCAGCAGCTTCAAACCCGGCCCCTTCGCCACCCCCAGCGACCCCAGCACCCCGCTACGGGAGCTGCAAAGTCAGATCGACCAGCTCAAGGCGCAGCTCTGCGAATCCAGTCAGCAGCTTGAAAGCAACCAACAGTTGGCAGAGCTGCACAAGCGCGAGGCCGAGGAATACGCCGTGCTCGCCGAGCAGATGGATGTCGAATCACGCACTCACAAACAACTGGCCGCCGAACACGAAGCAGCGCTGAAGCGGCTGCGCAGCGAGCACGAACAACGCATCAAAACCCTGCAACTCCAGCTATTGACCCAGCCACAGGCGGCGCAACAGGTAATGCACCGCACCATGCAGGCCAGCAGCAGTTTTGATCTTTCCGAAGACCTCACCCGCATCCTGATTGACCAGCAATTGATCGATGCCGGCTGGGAGGCGGATTCCCTCGATCTCACCTACAGCAAAGGTGCCCGCCCGGAGAAAGGTAAAAACAAGGCCATCGCCGAGTGGCCCACCAGCAGCCCCAAGGCTTGCGCCGACTACGTGCTGTTCGCTGGTCTCACGCCTATCGCCATCGTCGAAGCCAAACGTAAGCGCATCAACATCGCCGACCGTATCCCCCAGGCCGAGCGCTATGCCCGCGAGTTCAACCTCAGTGCCGAGCACCCGCAACCCTGGTTGCTGGCCGGTCAGACGCAGCCCTGGAGTGATAGCCAGGACGGCCACTTTCTCGTCCCCTTTGCCTTCGCCTGCAACGGCCGGCCCTTTATCAAGCAGCTCGCAGAACAATCCGGCACCTGGTTTCGTGACCTGCGCAGCCCGGCCAATACACGCCGCGCACTGCAGGATTTCCACACCCCGACTGATCTGCTCGACCTGCTCAAGCGCAGCCAGGTAGACGCCGAGGCCAAGCTCAAAGCAGAGGGTTTCACCTACCTCAAGCTGCGCGACTACCAGGAGAAAGCCATCCAGGCCGTGGAACAAGCCCTGGCCAACAACCAGCGCGACTGCCTGCTGGCCATGGCTACCGGCACCGGCAAGACCCGCACCATCATTGGCCTGATGTATCGCTTTCTGAAGGCCGAACGCTTCAAGCGCATCCTGTTTCTGGTCGACCGCAGCGCCCTCGGCCAGCAAGCCATCGATGCGTTCAACGACACCACGCTTGAGCAGAACCACACACTGGCGCAGATCTACGACATCAAAGAACTAGGCGACATGGCTGCCGAGGCGGAAACCCGCATTCAAGTCGCCACCGTACAAGCCATGGTCAGCCGCATCTTCCGCTCGGATAACCCGCCGCCCGTGGGCGAGTTCGACTGCATCATCGTCGACGAAGCCCACCGCGGTTACACCCTTGACCAGGAAATGACCGAAGGCGAGTTGGCTGTGCGAGATCACAGCCAGTACCTCTCGCAATACCGTCGCGTGCTCGATCACTTCGATGCCTGCCGTATCGGCCTCACCGCCACCCCGGCCAAGCACACCAGCGAAATTTTCGGTAAGCCGGTGTACATCTACAGCTACCGCGAAGCCGTGGCCGATGACTGGCTGGTGGATCACGAACCACCGATCCGCTACGAAACCCAGCTCAGCCAGCACGGTATCCGCTTCGAGAAAGGCGAGTCGGTCAGCGTCATCAACACCCAGACCGGCGAAATCGATATCGCCGAACTGGAGGACGAGCTCACCTTCAACATCGAGTCGTTCAACCGCCGCGTCATCACCCCAGCCTTCGACAAGGTGATCTGCGACGAGCTGGCCAAGGAGCTGGACCCGTTTGGCGAAGAGAAGACCATGATCTTCTGCGTCAACCAGGCCCATGCCGAGCGGGTCAAGAACCTGCTCGACGATGCTTTCAAAGAGGCCTACGGCGAGCAGTACAACGAAGCCGCCGTGCGCATCATCACCGGCCAGAGTGACAAGGTTGAGCAACTGATTCGCCGCTACAAGAACGAGCCCAACCCCAATATCGCCGTCACCGTCGACCTGCTCACCACCGGCATCGACGTGCCGAAAATCTGCAACCTGGTATTCATGCGCCGGGTGCGCTCGCGCATCCTCTACGAGCAGATGAAAGGCCGCGCCACCCGCCGCTGCGACGAAATCGGCAAAACCGTATTCCGCATCTACGATCCCGTCGATCTCTACGCCAGCCTGGAGGCGGTCGACACCATGAAGCCCCTGGTGAAGAACCCCGATATCTCCCTGGAGCAACTGGTCAGCGAACTCACCAGCGGAGCCAGCCATGAAGCACCTGGCAGCCAGGATGACAGCAGCCACGCCCATGACGTGCTCGACCAACTGAGCCAGCGCGTCATGCGCATCCTGCGCAAGGCCCAGCACAAGGCCGAGAGCAAACCCAGCCTCAAGCAGAAGCTCGATGAACTGCAGGATGCCTGGGGCGTTGAGCCAGCCAAACTGCACAAACACCTGCATGAGCTTGGCCCACAGCAAGCCGCTAACTTCGTCCGCCAGCACAGTCAGTTGATAAACCAACTGGCTGCTGTCAGCGCCCTGCTCGGCTCTGAGAATTACCCGGTTATCTCGACCCACGCCGACAAGCTAGAAGAGCGCCGGCAGGACTACGGCAATAACCAGAAGCCCGCCGACTACCTGGAAAGCTTCCACGAGTTCATCCACAAGCAACTCAACCAGTCCGCCGCCTTGGGCGTGGTGGTCAACCGCCCCAAGGATCTGACCCGCGAGCAGCTGCGCGAAGTACGCCTGCTACTCGATCAGCACGGCTTCAGCGAAGCCAGCCTGAAAAGCGCCTGGCGCAACCAGACCAACCAGGAGATCGCCGCCAGCATCATCGGCTACATACGCCAAGCCGCCATCGGCGAAGCCCTGCTGCCCTTCGATCAGCGCGTGGCCAAGGCCATGCAGACCATCTACGCCATGCAGCCCTGGACGCCAGTGCAACGCAAATGGCTGGATCGCCTGGCCAAGCAACTGGTCCATGAAGTGATTATCGACCCGCAGCAGGTCAACGATGCCTTCCGCAACGACGGCGGCCTCAAAGCCCTGGACCGCAACCTAGGCGGCAATCTGGATCAGGTATTGGAAGCCTTGAATAACAACCTGTGGCAAGCGGTTAGCTAAGCGAATTGACAGACGCCAAGCATAAACGCGTAAACTGTCCTCAGTCCTAGGACAAAGGACAGCCGCTAACTGAGGTCGCCATGAAGAGTCAAGACGTTCTTTTGCTGATCAAACTGATCTGCCTTGAGCAGCGCGAACGCCTACAACAAAGGCTTGAGAGCGAAACAGCCGAGCTAATCAAACACAGCGACGTCTCCCCATCCGACCAATGGCAAGGCTGGGAGGATCACGCCGAGCAAGACCCTCCCGTGCATCACGACAGCTACTCGGTCCGCGCCCTGCAAGCTTCACTCGGCATCAGCAAAACCGAAATTGCCTCCGCGCTGAAGCGCTGCCAGCAGATCGGACTCTTGCGGGTAGACCCGAGCACCCAGCTGCCTAGAGTCAACAGCAACGCCTTACTGGGCTTTATCGAGCATGGCTTGCGCTACGTATTCCCCGTTAAACCGGCGGAAATTGTTCGGGGCATCCCTACGAGTTTTTCCGCCCCCGTGCTGCAAGGCACGCTGATGAGCGGCGGCGACCTTATCCATGTCTGGCCAGACGCTTATGGCAATCGCAAGGGGCAATCCATCACCCCACTGTTCAGAACCGTGCCAGGCGCGGTGAAGAAAGACCCGCGCCTGTATGAATATCTGGCCCTTATCGATGCAATACGCCTGGGTAATGCCAGGGAAGCCAATCTCGCCAACCAGATGCTGCGTGAGAAGGTGCTGCAAGCATGAGCCATACATACAACATCCAGATGCTCGAAGTGGTCGCCCAGGCGCTCGGGCAACACCTTTGCCAAGAGGTCGCGTTCGTCGGTGGCTGCACCACAGCACTGCTGCTGACGGATGAATTCAGCCGTGAAGAAGTGCGCTACACCGACGATGTCGATTTGGTTGTTCACCTCACCGGCTACGCCCAATGGCAAAAGCTGGTCGAACAACTGCGGCAAAAAGGTTTCAGGCAATCACCGCAGGACGAGGTTATCTGCCGCATGCGCCTCGGCGAGTTGAAGGTCGACTTTATGCCCGAAGATACCGAAACCGCCGATCTGCTGGGCTGCAATAACCGCTGGTTCAAGGACGGCCTGGCCAACGCTCAATGGCACGAGTTACCAAGCGGTTGTCGCATTCGCCTATTCACCCCGCCCTACTTTCTCGGCAGCAAGCTGGAAGCCTATGCCGGGCGCGGGGCGCAAAACCCATTGAGCAGTCAGGATCTTGAAGACATTCTCAACCTGGTGAACGGCCGCGAAGAACTGCTGCCGGAAGTCGACGCCGCAGCCCCCGAACTACGCGCCTACCTGGCAGAAAAGCTCACCACACTGCTGGGCAATAACGAATTCGGCTACCTGGTGCAGGATGCCGCCCGCGGCGATAACGAGCGTGAACAGATTATCTGGCAGCGTTTGCGCCATATCTCCCAGGTAGCTGCCTAAATGTTCGCAACCCGTCCGCGGCATCGCCCCAGCCATAACGCCATGTCAGCCGCAGCGTTAACGCCCCCTACCTGATGAGCCGAATAGCCTCCCCTATTCGGCTCACACCCTGAACAATCTAGAGAGACACCATGACCAACACCGATATCGTCCAGAAACTCTGGAACCTCTGCGACGTACTGCGCGACGACGGCATCAACTACAGCGACTACGTCACCGAGCTGGTGCTACTGCTGTTTATCAAAATGGAATTCGAGCAGGTACAGAACAACGACAGCTTCGCCCACAAGCTGCCGGCCGGTGCGCGCTGGCCGGATCTGGCGGGTAAATCCGGCCTCAACCTGCTTGACCACTACCGACAGATGCTGCTGGATCTGGGCAAGAACAGCGACCCGCTGATCGCCGCCATTTACGCCGACGCCCAGACCCGCCTGAAAGAGCCACGCCATCTGGAGCAGTTGATCAAAAGCCTGGACGGCATCGACTGGTTCAGCGCCCGCCAGGATGGTCTCGGCGATCTGTACGAAGGCCTGCTGGAAAAGAACGCCAGCGAAACCAAATCCGGGGCTGGCCAGTACTTTACCCCGCGCCCGCTGATCGACAGCATCATCAACTGCATCAAGCCGCAGCCCGGTGAAACCATCCAGGACCCGGCCGCCGGCACCGCCGGCTTCCTGATCGCCGCCGACGCCTACATCAAGCGCCACACCGACGACCACTACGACCTCGACGCCAAGGCCCAGGCCTTCCAGCGCAACCGCGCCTTTGTCGGCATCGAACTGGTGCCAGGCACCCGCCGCCTGGCCCTGATGAACACTCTGCTGCACGGCATGGAAGGCGACGAAGAAGGCGTGGTGCACCTGGGCAACGCCCTCGGCCAAACCGGCGCCAACCTGCCTAGGGTCGACGTGATCCTGTCCAACCCGCCGTTCGGCACCGCCAAAGGCGGCGGCGGCCCGACCCGCGACGACCTCACCTACAAGACCAGCAACAAGCAGCTGGCCTTTCTCCAGCATATCTACCGTGGCCTCAAGCCCGGCGGCCGCGCCGCCGTGGTACTGCCAGACAACGTGCTGTTCGAGGCCGGTGTCGGCACCGAGGTGCGCCGCGACCTGATGGACAAGTGCAACCTGCACACCATCCTGCGCCTGCCCACCGGCATTTTTTATGCGCAAGGCGTAAAGACCAACGTGCTGTTCTTCCAAAAGGGCACCGCAGACAACCCACGCCAGGAACAGGGCTGTACCCAGCGCGTATGGGTCTATGACCTGCGCAGCAATATGCCCAGCTTCGGCAAACGCACGCCCTTTGGCGCTGCGCACCTCAAACCCTTCGAGGAGGCCTACGGCGATGCCCCCAACGGCAATAGCCCCCGCGCCGAGAATGTCGAAGGCATTGGCGAACTCAGCCGCTTCCGGGTGTTTACCCGCGACGCGATTCGTGAGCGCGGCGATTCCCTGGATATCAGCTGGCTCAAGGATGCCGACAGCCTGGACGCTGCCGATTTGCCCGCCCCGGAAGTGCTGGCCGGTGAGGCCATGGCCGAACTGACCGAGGCGCTGCATGAGCTGGAAGAGCTGATGAAGGCGCTAGGGGCTGGGGATGAAGTGGCGGCGCAGAAGCAGCTGATGGCAGAGGTGATGGGGTTGGCGGTGGTTGAGGGGAATGGGGAATGAGTGAGTTGCCGCAAGGGTGGGCGCTTGCCTGTATTAGCGACCTTGCTGATATCAATCCCAAACAGGACTTCGACGATCACCTGCCCGCAGGCTTTGTGCCGATGTCCCACGCCCCGACCAACTTCCGGGACAAGCTGCGTTTTGAAGAACGCAAATGGGGCGAGATCAAAAAGGCTTATACAAACTTCAAAGACGGGGACGTAATTTTTGCCAAAGTCACGCCATGCTTTGAAAACGGTAAAGCGGCACTCGTTGAAGAAATGCCGAGCGGTATAGCTGCCGGCAGTAGCGAATTTTATGTACTGCGCCCAAGCAGTCCTGAGGTGTCTGCCAAATATCTGCTGGCCTTAGTAAAAAGTCGCGGCTTTATGCGTGAAGGTGCTGAGAATATGACTGGGGCCGTGGGCCTGCGCCGTGTTCCTAAAAAGTTTGTTGAAAGCTATCCGGTACTGGTTCCGCCAGCCGCCGAACAAACCCGCATCGCCCAAAAGCTCGATGAGCTGCTGGCCCAGGTCGACACCCTCAAAGCCCGAATCGACGCCATCCCCGCCCTGCTCAAACGCTTCCGCCAATCCGTCCTCGCCGCAGCGGTTTCCGGGCGGTTGACGGAGGGATGGGGGGATCACTCTACCGCTGTAAGCCAAGCCAGCAAGGCACCGCTTGGGGAGTTGATTACGGAAATGCGGAATGGACTTTCCGCTAAGCCAAATGAGGATGGAAAAGGTCTGCCGATCCTCCGTATCAGCTCTGTTCGGGCCGGTTCAGTAGACCAGACTGATATTCGCTTCCTTGAATGCGGTGAAGCCGACAAGGAACGTTACTCACTGAAAGACGGTGACCTTCTATTCACGCGCTACAACGGAAGTCTTGAACTGGTCGGGGTTTGCGGCCTACTTAGGCAGTTATCACATGCCACTCTTGTGTATCCAGACAAACTAATTCGTGTGCGCTGCAATACGGACATTGTGCTTCCAGATTACTTAGAAATATTTTTCTCGGAGCTTTCCACGCGCCAGCGGGTTATGGACCTTGTGAAATCAACGTCAGGACAAAAGGGGATTTCCGGGCAAGACCTCAAAGAGATTGTTGTAACTTACCCCGACCTTACTGAACAAACCGAAATCGTCCGTCGCGTAGAACAACTCTTCGCCTTCGCCGACCAGCTTGAAAACAAAGTGCAAAGCGCCAAAAACCGTATCGACGACCTGACTCAAAGCATCCTGGCCAAGGCTTTCAGAGGCGAACTGGTGCCACAAGACCCGAATGACGAACCGGCCAGCTTGCTGCTGGAACGCATCAAAGCCCAACGCGCCGCCGCGCCCAAGGCCAAGCGCGGCAGAAAGAGCGCATAACCCTTTTACCCCAACAAGAAATGCAACCCACCAGGGCGCAGAAGACGCCCGTTTAATGCCAACACCCCAACCAACTGGAAACTTAAAAGTGAATATGGAAGCCACTGCTAAAAGCACCCCTGCAAAATTACTGGCCTGTATGACAGGTGCGTTATCAAGCGTGATAGGCATTTGCTGGGCAATCGTGACCTACGTCTTCCCGGACCCAACGATTTTCGGCCTGGGTGTGGTGAACTGGAAAAACTTCCTGTCTTTCTTCGCGGCCTTCGTTTTTATGATGGCCATGATGATCGCGATGTTTGCCTGGCGGCTGCCGACCATCCCGCGCCGAATGGTTAACTTCATCTTGGCGGCAGGCCTTTCAGCAGGATTTTTTGTGATCGGTATGGAGTACGCCAAGCCCTCCTTCGAGTTTGCCAAGGCACAGGATCGGGTCGTTGAAAATGACAGCCCAACACTCTTTGGCAAGCGTATGGAGATGGTCGATAACGTGCGCATCACCTTGGTCAACTGCAACTTTATTGCGCAAACCCCATCCTGTGTATTGGAGTTCAATAGCACCAACAAGGACCGTGAGATTCAGGTACGCAGCATTAGTGCGGTCTTCGAACCCGATGGCAATAACCTGCGTCTGGACAAGACCTTGGTCGGCAATGAAGAGCTGAAGTACGGCTCCATCGAACTGGTGCGAAACCTCAACACCAAGGTCACTTTGATCTTCAAACAAACACGCAATGATTTGAGCACCATTCCCTCGGTCAAGCTGGTGATTTCCGGCCTGGATAACTACGAGAGGGTAATCAAGTTCAATGAGGTCGTCGCCGCACGATAACCAGTAATCGTAGGGTGGAAAACCGCGAAGCGTTTTCCACCATTTGGGCGCATGGCGGATAAGCTTCGCGTTATCCGCCCTACACACTGACACGGGAGCACAGGCATGAACCCCAAGGACTGGATTGATTTGCTGCAGCGCCTGTTTGCCTGGCTCAGTGAACGAAGCAACCCGGTACGTCAGCAGGCAGCACGCGTTCTGGCGACCTTTGAGGCCCATGGCGTGGCCCGCACCGAGATCAATGCCCTACTGCCGGAAGCGCTACAACTGTCGGCTTACCAATGGTCGAGTGCCGATCAACTCAAGCTGGCCTTGCGCCAGGCACATCTCGACTGGCTCAACCAGCATTTCGCACTGGAACAAGGCTGGCTGACCGGACAGAGCGACTCAGCCCACCCGCACCTCTTCAGCTACAAAGCGCCCGGGCAGCTGCATAAGTGGTTTCAAGAGCACCGCACACCTGAGACCGCTCTTGAGTTCAAGCTGCATCTGGTAACGCCCGACACTCGCGAAATCGGGCCGGACTCAGCGGGCTATTACGCTCTGGTTCTGGAGCAGATGGATGAAGATCTCTCGGTGTGCAGACGCTTCTACCACCTCACCGAAGGCGGCCACTTCGAGCATTGGCCCAGCCTGATTCATCTTCTGCAGGTGTTGGCTATCGCCCATCACCACGGAGCCATCATGCGCCGCTCACAACTGGATACGGCCTCTTTGTATCAGTTGAGCAACCATAAGGGGCTTATCCCCAACTGGCTGGGCAGGTGTCGCCCTCATCCCCTGGAAGCCGACCATGAGCTATGGCCGCATTACTCCGGGCACTCCCCGTGGCTTGACGAACTGCGTGCAGATGTCGAGCAGAGCCTGCGCCGTGCCGGGCTGGTCGAGGTGATTGAACAGTTGCACGAGGATACTCAACGTTTTTCACGCCCCCCCTGCAGGCCTTAGGGCAGGCAACCACGCAGCGTTGCCACCGATGGATTACGAACCAAATGCGACCTACGATGGAAAACGCTGCGCGGTTTTCCACCCTACCCGCTGGTTCTTCCCTCGCTCCGCTTGTCCCACGCCCTGCCCTTTGTGGCCGTAAACCGCTACAATCGCGCCCCTTTCGCGCACGTGCGCCCGCTTAACTGGACAAAGATTCGTGATCTCCACCGCTAACATCACCATGCAATTCGGGGCCAAACCCCTGTTCGAGAACGTTTCCGTGAAGTTCGGCAACGGCAACCGCTACGGTTTGATCGGAGCCAATGGCTGCGGTAAGTCGACCTTTATGAAAATTCTCGGTGGTGATCTGGAGCCGTCCGGCGGACAGGTGATGCTGGAGCCGAACGTACGCCTGGGCAAACTACGCCAGGACCAGTTCGCCTACGAAGACTTCAACGTGATCGATACCGTGATCATGGGTCATGAGGAGCTGTGGAAGGTCAAGGCCGAGCGCGACCGTATCTATTCCTTGGCGGAAATGAGCGAAGAAGACGGCATGAAAGTCGGTGAGCTGGAAGGTGAGTTCGCCGAGATGGACGGCTATACCGCCGAATCCCGTGCCGGCGAATTGCTGCTCGGCCTGGGTATTCCGCTGGCGCAGCACTTCGGCCCGATGAGTGAAGTGGCGCCGGGCTGGAAACTGCGGGTGTTGCTGGCCCAGGCACTGTTCTCCGATCCGGACGTGCTGCTGCTCGACGAGCCGACCAACCACCTGGATATCAACACCATCCGCTGGCTGGAAAACATCCTCACGGCGCGTAACAGCACCATGATCATCATTTCCCACGACCGCCACTTCCTGAACTCGGTCTGCACCCATATGGCTGACCTGGATTACGGCGAGCTGCGCCTGTTCCCGGGTAACTACGACGAGTACATGACCGCAGCGACCCAGTCGCGCGAGCAACTGCTGTCGGACAACGCCAAGAAGAAGGCGCAAATCTCCGAACTGCAGTCGTTCGTCAGCCGCTTCTCGGCCAACGCCTCGAAAGCCAAGCAGGCCACGTCGCGCGCCAAGCAGATCGACAAGATCCAACTGGCCGAGGTCAAGCCGTCCAGCCGCGTCAGCCCGTTTATCCGCTTCGAGCAGAACAAGAAGCTGCACCGCCAGGCCGTGATGGTCGATAAATTGGCCAAGGGTTTCGACGGCAAACCACTGTTCAAGAACTTCAGTTTCCAGGTTGAAGCCGGCGAGCGGGTGGCGATCATCGGCCCCAACGGTATCGGCAAGACCACCCTGCTGCGCACCCTGGTCGGCGAGCTGACTCCGGATGCCGGTAGCGTTAAATGGACCGACAGCGCCGAGCTGGGCTACTACGCCCAGGACCATGCCCACGACTTCGAAGACGACGTGACCCTGTTCGACTGGATGAGCCAGTGGACCCAGGGCGAGCAGATGGTGCGCGGCACCCTCGGCCGTATGCTGTTCTCCAACGATGAGATCCTCAAGTCGGTCAAGGTCATCTCCGGTGGTGAGCAAGGTCGCATGCTGTTCGGCAAGCTGATCGTGCAGAAGCCCAACGTGCTGGTGATGGACGAACCGACCAACCACCTCGATATGGAATCCATCGAGTCGCTCAACCTGGCGCTGGAGAACTACCCCGGCACGCTGATCTTTGTCAGCCATGACCGCGAGTTCGTCGGCTCCCTGGCCACCCGCATCATCGAGCTGTCGGCTAACGGCATCACCGATTTCAGCGGCACCTACGACGACTACCTGCGTAGCCAGGGCGTTATCGTCTAAGACGTTACCGCGTAACGAAAAAAGCCCGCTAACTCAGCGTAATGCTGTTCACTTAAGCATTTGAACCCCGATTGGGCTTCCCTGAAAATCC
>CBIHLF010000061.1:0-20510 GCA_966210435.1 uncultured Pseudomonas sp.
AATGCGTTACCTATGTCTCCCGACACCTGTTACCTATGTCTCCCGGCTGAACACATGGCGCACCCTACCCATTGCGACCTCTACAAGCAGAGTCACCCCACCGCAGATGCCCCCTTCTTATTGGCCGCCGACAAGGCTACGGGCGATTGCCGCGCGGGTTTGGTGCGCCAATCCACGCGCCAGCATCGACGCCCTTGCCAGAGCGGCCCGCCAGTGCAAGTCTTAGCAGACTCTATCCGGGAGATTGGCCATGCGCCTGATATTCACCTGTCTGCTGCTCAGCCTCGCGCTACCCGCGGCGGCGCAGATTTACAAATACACCGACGCCAATGGCAACACGGTGTTCACCAATCAGCCACCCGAAGGGGTCGAAACGCAGAATATCGAGCTGCCGCCGACCAACACGGTCGAGATGCAAGTGCCCGCCCCCGCCCCTGAGGACACATCCGCCCAGACCCGCGCCGGACCCGCCTACAAGGCGCTGGAATTGACCGGCCTGCCCGACGACGAAGCCCTACGTGCGAACAACGGCACCTTCAGCGTCGGCGTGCGCATAGAGCCGCGCCTGGCCCCAGGCCACAGTCTGCGCCTGCTGCTCGACGGCCAACCCTACGGCCAGCCGACCAACGTACCGCGCTTGCAACTGAGCGAAATCGCCCGCGGCGAGCACAGCCTGGCGGTCGAGGTACTGAGCGGCGACAAGCCTGTCCAGCAAAGCGACACCGTCACCTTCACCGTGCAACGGGTCAACACCAGCAGCCCGGCGCTACGTCCGCCACCCCCTCCCGTAACACCCTAATCGGCACCCTGAACCATGCGCAATCTGTTGTTATGTTTGTTAATGCTGAGCCTGCCGACGGCCGCCCAGGTCTATACCTATATCGACGCCGAGGGTAATCGGGTGTTTACCGACAAGCCCCGGCAAGGCAATGCCGAACCCGTGCAACTGGCGCCGAGCAACAGCATGCCCGCGCCCGACGCCGCAGGTCAGCCAGCGGCAGCCGCCGAACCGGCGACCAAGCCGGCGCAGACCTACCAGATGCTGAGAATCCTGGTTCCGCAACCGGACGCCACCGTACGCAATAACGCCGGCAGCCTGATCGTCACCGCCACCAGTGAGCCGGCGCTATACCCGGGGCACAACTACCGCTTGCTGCTTGATGGCGAAGCGGTCGGCGAGCCGGGACGCAGCCCGGTATTTCCGCTGGAAAATATCGACCGTGGTACCCACAAGCTGGCGGTGGAAATCGTCGACGCGCATGGCCTGATCGTCGAACGCACGCCCAGCCAGCCCTTTCATCTGATGCGCACCTCCCTGGCGCAGAAGCGCCGGGTCAACCCGTGCAAAAAGGACGATTACGGAGTGCGCCCGGAGTGCCCGCTGAAAGACAAGCCGGAAGAAAAAACCGATATTCCCTTCGTGCCCTTCATCTAAGGCCCGTTATCAGGCAAAACAACGCTCGCAACGACAATGCTGCATAAGCACCATTTTGGTGCGATAGTCGCAAAGACTATTCGGCCCCTCCCCATTTTGGTTCGCAACCCGACCTGCCGGCGACCGCCAAAAAACATGCCCAGAAGCTGCCGGATGAAATATCGCCCCATAATGGAAGTGCCCGATCAGCCAGATTTATCGAGGTTTTTCCGCCGAAAGCCGGGTTATCGACGATAAAACCGCGGAAAACCGCGAGCAACCGATGTCTGCCGCACGATGCCGGGCAGAGCCCCGTCGCTCACTGCCCACTTATTGCGCGATTCCCATGCGTCTTTTCGGGGCTTTGGTTTGCTTCTTGCATTTTCCGCCCATAGCCGCACCCCGGAGTTCTGTTGGCGGTTCGTCACAGCCGCGGCAGAAATCGATTTGGGGCAGAACGAGGCACGAGGAATGAAGTTTGGTTGTTCCAGATAAGCGACGAGAAACCCGGGGCCGCGACAGCAGCGCCCTGTTCCTGGCGACGGCGCAATCGCGCCGCTCGCGGCGAAACGTCAGCAGACCCTATATATGACCATCAACGACGCACTGCACCGCCTGCTGTTGGATAACCTGACCACCGCGACCCTGCTGCTCAACGACGCCCTGCGCCTGGAGTACATGAACCCGGCCGCGGAGATGCTGCTCGCGGTCAGCGGCCAGCGCAGCCACGGCCAATTCATCAGCGAGCTGTTCACCGAATCGGCCGAAGCCTTGAGCGCCCTGCGCCAGGCGGTCGAAGAGGCGCACCCGTTCAACAAGCGCGAAGCGATACTCACCGCCGTCACCGGCCAGACCCTGACCGTCGATTACGCGGTAACGCCGATCATCAACCGCGGCGCCACGCTGTTGCTGCTGGAGGTGCACCCGCGCGATCGCCTGCTGCGCATCACCAAGGAAGAGGCCCAGCTGTCCAAGCAGGAAACCACCAAGATGCTGGTGCGCGGCCTGGCCCACGAGATCAAGAACCCGCTCGGTGGCATTCGCGGCGCTGCCCAGTTGCTGGCCCGCGAGCTGCCGGAGGAAAGCCTCAAGGATTACACCAACGTGATCATCGAGGAGGCCGACCGCTTGCGTAACCTGGTCGATCGCATGCTCGGCTCGAACAAACTGCCGTCGCTGGCGCTGACCAACGTGCACGAAGTGCTGGAACGGGTTGGCAGCCTGGTCGAAGCGGAAAGCCAGGGCAGCATCACCCTGGTGCGCGACTACGACCCGAGCATCCCGGACCTGATGATCGACCGCGAGCAGATGATCCAGGCGGTGCTGAATATCGTACGCAACGCCATGCAGGCGATCGGCAGCCAGAACGAGCTGCGCCTGGGCCGCATCACCCTGCGCACCCGCACGCTGCGCCAGTTCACCATCGGCCATTGCCGCCATCGCCTGGTGACCCGCGTGGAGATCATCGACAACGGCCCCGGCATTCCGGCCGAACTGCAGGAAACCATCTTCTACCCCATGGTCAGCGGGCGTGCCGACGGCACCGGCCTCGGCCTGGCCATTACCCAGAACATCATTAGCCAGCACCAGGGGCTGATCGAGTGCGAAAGCCATCCGGGCCATACCGTGTTCTCGATCTTTCTGCCGCTGGAACAAGGAGTAACTTCGTCATGAGTCGCAGTGAAACCGTGTGGATCGTCGATGACGACCGTTCCATCCGCTGGGTGCTGGAAAAAGCCCTGCAACAGGAGGGCATGACCACCCAGAGCTTCGACAGCGCCGACGGCGTGCTCAGCCGCCTGCACCGTCAGCAGCCGGACGTGATCATCTCCGACATCCGCATGCCCGGGGCCAGCGGCCTGGATCTGCTCGCGCAAATCCGCGAGCTGTACCCACGCCTGCCGGTGATCATCATGACCGCGCATTCCGATCTGGACAGCGCGGTGGCCTCCTATCAAGGCGGCGCCTTCGAATACCTGCCCAAGCCCTTTGACGTCGACGAAGCGGTGTCGCTGGTCAAGCGCGCCAACCAGCACGCCCAGGAGCAGCAGAGCCTGGCGGAGCCGGCGGCCCAGGCCAACACCCCGGAAATCATCGGCGAGGCGCCGGCGATGCAGGAGGTGTTCCGCGCCATCGGTCGTCTCAGCCATTCCAATATCACCGTATTGATCAATGGCGAATCCGGTACCGGCAAGGAGTTGGTGGCCCATGCCCTGCACCGTCACAGCCCGCGAGCCGCCTCGCCGTTCATCGCCCTGAACATGGCCGCGATCCCCAAGGACCTGATGGAATCCGAGCTGTTCGGCCATGAGAAAGGCGCCTTCACCGGCGCCGCCAACCAGCGCCGCGGGCGTTTCGAACAGGCCGACGGCGGCACCCTGTTCCTCGACGAGATCGGCGACATGCCGGCCGACACCCAGACCCGCCTGCTGCGCGTACTGGCCGACGGCGAGTTCTACCGGGTCGGTGGCCACACGCCGGTGAAGGTCGACGTGCGGATCATCGCCGCGACCCACCAGAACCTGGAAACGCTGGTGCAGGGCGGCAAGTTCCGCGAAGACCTGTTCCACCGTCTCAACGTCATCCGCATCCATATTCCGCGGCTGTCCGATCGTCGCGAGGACATCCCCACCCTGGCCCGCCACTTCCTCAGTCGCGCCGCCCTGGAGCTGGCCGTCGAGCCCAAGCTGCTGAAAGGTGAAACCGAGGATTACCTGCGCAACCTGCCGTGGCCGGGCAACGTGCGCCAGCTGGAGAATACCTGCCGCTGGATCACCGTAATGGCCTCCGGCCGCGAAGTGCATATCGACGATCTACCGCCCGAGCTGCTCAACCAGCCACAGGAAAGCGCGCCGGTAAGCAACTGGGAACAAGCCCTGCGCCAATGGGCGGACCAGGCCCTGGCGCGCGGCCAGTCGAACCTGCTCGACACCGCCGTGCCGGCGTTCGAACGGATCATGATCGAAATCGCCCTCAAACACACCGCCGGCCGCCGCCGCGATGCCGCGCTGCTGCTCGGCTGGGGACGCAACACCTTGACGCGCAAGATCAAGGAACTCGACATGAATATCGGCGGCGGGGATGACGACGACGGCGAGGACAGCTGACAGCCGCTTTCGTAGGCTGGGTTAGCGGCGACTTTCGCGGTTTCAACAGCGACAGCACCATCGGCCGCCGCGTAACCCAACAAAGCCGCGATGCGGTGCTGCGACCGGACGCCGATCAATCCAGCGCGCGGGCCAATTCGATCAATTCGGAACGCCATTCGGCAGCGGCCGGCAAGGCCAGGAATGACGGGTTGAGCAAGGATTCGCGCGCCTGGTAATCGAGCGCTTCGCCGCGCAGCGTCAGCACTTCGCCACCAGCGCCTTCGAGCACGCCCTGGGCTGCCGCCGTGTCCCACTGCGAAGTCGGCGCCAAACGCGGGTAACAATCGGCGCTGCCTTCGGCGAGCTGACAGAACTTCAACGAACTGCCAACACTGACCAATTGCAGATCGCCGAAACGCTCGCTCAGGCCCGTGAGCAGACGCTCCTGCGCCGGGCTCGAATGACGGCGGCTGGCGACCAGGGTAAAAGCCTCCTCCGGCGCCAGGCGCACGCCGATCGGCTGCGCCGCGCCATCGGCGTCGGCCCGCCAGGCGCCGAGCCCGGCACCGCCGTAATAGCAACGGCCGTTGGCCGGGATACCGACCACGCCGAATACCACTCGACCGTGTTCGATCAACGCGACGTTGACGGTGAACTCTTCGCTATCGGCGATAAATTCCTTGGTGCCATCGAGCGGATCGACCAGCCACCAGCGCGTCCACTGGACGCGCTCGCTCAGGGGTATATCGGCGGCCTCTTCCGACAGCACCGGGATACTTGGATCGAGCGCGAGCAAGCCATCGTTGAGGATATGGTGGGCGGCCATATCGGCGGCGGTCACCGGCGAGGCGTCGGCCTTGGCATCGACCGCCACGCCGGTACGCCAATACGGCAGGATCGCCGCGCCGGCCTGGCGCACCAACGCAATCACGGCGGGGAGCAGTGGATGGCTCATTGGCTGTACTCCCCACGCTGGCCAAGCAGATCGCGCACCAGGTACAGCGCCGCCAGGGCGCGTCCTTCGCTGAACTGCGGGTGCTGCACCAGGCTGGACAACTCGCCCAGGTCGATCTTGTCCACGCGCATCGGTTCGGGCTCATCGCCCGGCAGGCTTTCCGGGTACAGATCGCGGGCCAGCACCACTTGAATTTTCTGGCTCATATAACCGGGCGACAAACTCAACTCGGCCAGATGCTCCAGTTTTCGTGCGCCGAAGCCGGCCTCCTCCTTGAGTTCGCGGTTGGCCGCATCCAGCACGTCTTCGCCTGGCTCGATCAGGCCCTTGGGCAGCGAGAGCTGATAGTCGTCGGTGCCGCCGCAGTATTCTTCGACCAGCAGCGCATGCCGCTCGTCGACCATCGCCACTATCATCACCGCACCGTAACCCGCGCCCTTGCCAACCAGCCGCTCATAGGTACGCTCCACGCCGTTGGTGAAACGCAACTGCAACTCTTCGACACGGAACAGACGACTGCTGGCGACGATCTCGCGAGCCAGCACGGTGGGCTTTTGACGCATAAACGGCTCCTTGGTGGGTGACGCGATCCTGGCAGGACGCACAAAGCGCAGAGTCGGCGCTCACACCCTCACGGCGTGACTTAGCGGGTTATCATACCCCGGCTTTCGCCTGGGCGGCCGCCGCAGATTGCATCATGGCGACGCCGGTTGAGCGAATCGCGACCAAGTCACTCTAAATACCGTATTTCTGAACAAGAGCCACCATGCCGTTATTGCCCTGGACCGAGATCGACACCGTGCTGCTGGATATGGACGGCACCCTGCTCGATCTGCATTTCGACAACCACTTCTGGCTGCAGCACCTGCCGCAGCGCTATGCCGAGCATCACGGCATCAGCCGTGCGCTGGCCGAGGCCGAGCTGCTGCCGCTGTTCAAGCGGCACGCCGGCACGCTGAACTGGTATTGCACGGATTTCTGGAGCAGCGAGCTCGCCCTGCCGATCCGCGAGCTCAAGCGCGAAGTCGCTCACCTGATCGCCCTGCGCCCGGACGCCGACGCCTTTCTCGCCGCCCTGCGCAACGCCGGCAAG
This sequence comes from uncultured Pseudomonas sp., assembly GCA_966210435.1. Taxonomy (GTDB): domain Bacteria; phylum Pseudomonadota; class Gammaproteobacteria; order Pseudomonadales; family Pseudomonadaceae; genus Aquipseudomonas. Next base: position 6,552 of record CBIHLF010000061.1, read on the forward strand.
CGCGTGGTGCTGATCACCAATGCTCACCGCGATTCGCTGTCGCTGAAGCTCGAACGGATCGAGCTGGCACCCTACTTCGAGCGCCTGATCAGCTCCCACGATTACGGTTTCCCCAAAGAGGACCAGCAATTCTGGTTCGCCCTGCGCCAGGACGTCGACTTCGACCCGGCGCGCAGCCTGTTTATCGACGACAGCCTGCCGATTCTGCGCAGCGCCCGCGACTTCGGCATCGGTCATCTACTGGCGGTGCGCGAGCCGGACAGCCAGGCCGGCCCCAAGGACACCGAGGAGTTCGCCGCGGTGGAGGACTATCGCCACCTGCTGCCCTGAGGCAGAACCGCTAGAACTCGGTGACCACGGTGACACCCGCAACGATCGAGCGGTCCATGGCCATCAGCGCATCGATCGACTGTTCCAGGCTGATGGTCCTCCCGATCAGTTTTTCCGGCGCCAGCTTGCCCGACTGCATCATCGCCAGCATGTCGCCGTAACGATGCGCCTGCATTCCGTGACTGCCAAGAATTTCCAGCTCATGGGCGATGACCCTATCCATTGGCACGCTCGGATTGGCGTGATCGGCCAGCATCAGGCCGACCTGGATATGCTTGCCGCGCTTGCGCAGGCTTCTGATCGAGTTCACGCAGGTAACCGGATGCCCCAGCGCGTCGAGCGACACATGCGCCCCGCCCCTGGAAATCTCGGCGACGGCAGCGGCGACATCGTCGCAGCCCTGGGCGTTCAGGGTGGCGACCGCACCCAGTGAGCGCGCCAGCTCCAGTTTGTCATCGGCCATATCGATGGCGATGACATTGGCGCCTATCGCGTTGGCGATCATCACCGCGGACAGGCCGACGCCCCCGCAGCCATGCACCGCGACCCACTGCCCTGCCGCTACGCGGCCCTGATCGACCACCGCCCGAAACGAGGTCACGAAGCGGCAGCCCAAGCTGGCGGCCGTGGCGAAGTCCAGATGCTCCGGCAACGGCACCAGATTGATGTCGGCATGATGAATGCCGACGTACTCGGCGAACGAGCCCCAGTGGGTAAACCCTGGCTGGAACTGATGGTCGCAGACCTGGTGATTACCGCTATGGCACTCGCCGCAGCTACCGCAGCCGCCGACGAAGGGCACCGTCACCCGGTCACCGACCTTGAACAGACGCACGTCCTTGCCAACGGCTTCGATGACACCGGCGAACTCATGCCCAGGCACATGGGGCAGTCGTATATCGGGATCGTGGCCCATCCAGCCATGCCAATCGCTACGGCACACGCCGGTGGCCATGACCTTGATCACCACGCCATGGCGCGCGGGGCTGGGATCGGCCACCGAGAGAATCTGCGGAGGGGCGGAGAATTGCTCGTAAACGACGGCCTTCATGACTCGGAACCTCGTGCTGTGCCAATGACCTGATATTGGCAATCATCCTAGGCCCGAGCGCAGAAATTACCTTGCCATTTTCCCTTGGCCAGCCGCAGCCACAGGAATAATCTTCCTAAAATCCATAAATTATAGGAACGACCCACCAATGGAAAAGATAGACAGGGTAGATATCGGCATTCTGGAACGATTGCAGCGTGACGGTCGCCTGAGCAATGCCAGGCTCGCCCAGGATCTTTCGATCAGCGAAACGCCCTGCTGGCGCCGACTCAAGCGGCTGGAAGAGGACGGCGTCATCGAGGGTTATCAGGCCAATCTGAATCGACGCAAGCTGGGGCTCGGCGTCATGGCCTTCGTCCAACTCACCTGCACCGAGCATGACGAAACCACCACCCGTGCCTTCGAAGCCATCATTCAGTCGTCGGCCAATGTCCTGTCGTGCCACAACACCACTGGCGAGGCCGACTTTCTCCTGCAAGTGGTAGCCAAGGACCTGGACGACTACAGCCAGTTCGTCGAGCAGGTGCTGAGAAAGCTTCCCGGCGTATCGGCCATCCGCTCGAACCTCTCGCTCAGGGAGCTGAAATCATCCAGCCGCTTGCCGCTTTCCTGTGCTGGGGTCGCCTGATCCGCAGGAACCCAGCGGAGGGCTAAGTGCTGGCCGGGCTGTAGACCCGCGGCGCACTGTGGTGCGGCAGGTGGATCAGGTTGAGCCGATGCTCGCGCGCCCAGCGCACCGTGAGGTCGGTCGGTGCCGAAAGGCTGACCAGGGTGGAGAATTCGCCGCGCACCGCCTTTTGGATCAATTCCAGGCTGCAGCGACTGGTGATCACTACGAAACCCTGACGGGTGTTGCGGCCCTGCCGGCGCAGTGCGCCGATCAGCTTGTCGAGGGCGTTATGCCGGCCGATATCTTCGCGGCACAGGCCGATTTCGCCAGCCCGATCGACGTACAGCGCGGCATGCAGCGCGCCGCTGTGGCGCGCCAGGCTTTGCACGTCGGCGATACGCGTGCGCAGGTCACGCAAGTGTTCGGCGGGCGGCAACGGACTGGGCGGCAGCGACCTGAGTTGCGGCAGCGCCTGTTCCAGCGCGGCCACGCCACACAGGCCGCAACCGCTGGTGCCGGCCAGTTGCCGACGTTGCTGCTTGAGCGCCCAGAACGCGCGGTTGCTGATCTGCACGTCGGCGCTGAGGCTGTCGCCGTTGCGCTGGATGCGGATGTCATAGATATCCGCGACGCTCTCGATCACCGCGCTACTCAGGCTGAAGCCGACGACGAAATCCTCCACGGCCGAGGGCGAGACCATCATCACCGCATGGCCGATGCCGTTGTAGGCAATCGCCAGGGCGCACTCCTCGGCCAATACCGCACTGCCCGCGGCAGCCGCGTCGTCCAGCTCGACGTAGGCGTAGCCGTCCTGGACCGGGCTGGCGATCTCGCCAGTGACTGGAACGGGGGTGCGACGTGGCATCATCGAAGACTCCAAGGGGCCGCTCAGTCCGTAGGGTGGATCACGCTTCATCGATCCACCACGGTGCCGCAATGGTGGATAAAAAGAGCGTCATCCACCTTACGGCGAACCGAGACCTGGTGGTTGTTGCGCATTAGCGGGGCTGGTGCGTATAGCCCCCTACACTGCTCGCGCGGCCAACGGCTCGACCTGGTCGCGCCGGGTACGCATGGCCTCGACCACGAAGGCACTCAGCCCTTCGCCGCCACTGGCATCGAGGTGGGCATAGAGCGCGACGCGCATCTGCGGGTCCCATTGACGCCGCAGGTGCTGGGCGAAATCGTCGCGACTCTGCTGCGGATCCGGCTGCGAGGCGAAGAAGTCGCCGATCTGGTTGGCCATCTTGATCAGTTGCGTGGCGTTCATGCCCATTGCAGAGTCCCCCTGAGTAGGGCGGGTCGAACCGCGTAGGTTGAGCGCGTTGTAGCCCGGATGAAATCCGGGGAAGCGATTCCATAGCCGCTACCGATGTCCCGGATTGCATCCGGGCTACGGGGCTGTGTCGTTGCGCAGAACCTCATAGCTGCACCACCTTGATCTGCGGCAGCAGGTCGAGCTGCTCGTGGGTAAAGGCCTGGAACTCCTCCTGCCACTGCGACGGCGCCTCGACCTTGCTGATCTGCACGGCGGTGACCTTGTATTCCGGGCAGTTGGTGGCCCAGTCCGAGTTGTCGGTGGTGATCACGTTGGCCCCGGACTCCGGGTGGTGGAAGGTGGTGTAGACGATTCCCGGCTGCACCCGCTCGGTGATGATCGCGCGCATCGCCGTCTCGCCAGCACGGCTGTTGATCGACACCCAGTCGCCATCGTTGATCCCGCGGTCCTCGGCATCCACCGGGTGGATCTCCAGACGGTCCTCGGCATGCCAGGCGCCGTTGGCGGTACGCCGGGTCTGCGCACCGACGTTGTACTGCGAGAGGATACGCCCGGTGGTGAGGATCAATGGGCGCTTGCGCGAGGTGCGCTCCTCGGTGGCGATGTACTCGGTGATCATGAAGCGGCCCTTGCCGCGCACGAACTGCTCCTCGTGCATGATCGGCGTGCCCTGCGGCGCCTCGTCGTTGCACGGCCACTGGATGCTGCCCATGCGGTCAAGCTTGGCGTAGCTGACCCCGGTAAAGGTCGGGGTCAGGCTTGCGATCTCGTCCATGATCTGCGACGGGTGCGTGTAGTTCATCGGGTAGCCGAGGGCATTGGACAGTGCCACCGTCACCTCCCAGTCTTCCTTGCCGGCCAGCGCCGGCATCACCTTGCGCACCGGCGAGATGCGTCGCTCGGCGTTGGTGAAGGTGCCGTTCTTCTCCAGGAAGGAAGCGCCCGGCAGGAACACATGGGCGAACTTGGCGGTTTCGTTGAGGAACAGGTCCTGCACCACCACGCACTCCATGGCCTTGAGCGCGTCGGTGACGTGCTGGGTGTCCGGATCGGACTGCGCCGGGTCCTCGCCCTGAATGTAGATGCCCTTGAAGGTGCCGGCATGCGCCGCGGCCAGCATATTGGGGATACGCAGACCCGGCTCGTCGAGCAGGCTGACGCCCCAGGATTGTTCGAACTGTGCCCGCGCCTGCGGATCGGAGACGTGGCGGTAGCCGGGCAGTTCATGGGGGAAAGAGCCCATGTCGCAAGAACCCTGCACGTTGTTCTGCCCGCGCAGCGGGTTAACGCCGACACCGGCGCGGCCGATATTGCCAGTGGCCATGGCCAGATTGGCGATCGCCATCACGGTCGAGGAACCCTGACTGTGTTCGGTCACGCCCAGGCCGTAGTAGATCGCCGCATTGCCGCCAGTGGCGTAGAGACGAGCAGCGGCGCGCACGCTGGCGGCCGGCACGCCGGTCAGAGCCTCCATGGCCTCGGGGCTATGCCGCGGGTCGGCGACGAAGGCGCGCCATTGCTCGAAGGCCTCAATCTCGCAACGCTCGGCGACGAAAGCCTCATCGACCAGATTTTCAGTGACGATGACATGCGCCAGGCTGTTGAGCAGGGCGACGTTGCTGCCCGGACGCAGTTGCAGGTGATGGTCGGCCTTGACGTGCGGGCCGCGCACCAGATCGATGCCGCGCGGGTCGGCGACGATCAGCTTGGCGCCCTCGCGCAGACGCCGTTTGAGCTGTGAGCCGAATACCGGGTGGCCATCGGTGGGGTTGGCACCGATCACCAGCACCACGTCGGCGGCCAGCACCGAGTCGAAATCCTGGGTGCCGGCGGATTCGCCGAGGGTGACCTTGAGGCCGTAGCCGGTCGGCGAATGGCAAACCCGCGCGCAGGTGTCGACGTTGTTGTTGCCGAACGCGGCGCGCACCAGTTTCTGTACCAGGTAGGCTTCTTCGTTGGTGCAGCGCGACGAGGTCAGGCCGCCGACCGAACCGCGGCCGTACTGGGCCTGGATGTCCTTGAAGCGCTTGGCCGTATAGGCGATAGCCTCGTCCCAGCTCACGGTGCGCCAGGCGTCATGGATGCTTTCGCGAATCATCGGCGCGGCGATGCGATCCGGGTGGGTGGCGTAACCCCAGGCGAAACGGCCTTTGACGCAGGAGTGGCCATGGTTGGCGTGGCCGTCCTTGTTCGGCACCATGCGCACCACTTCATTGCCCTTGATCTCGGCCTTGAACGAGCAGCCGACGCCGCAATAGGCGCAGGTGGTGGTCACGCTACGCTCGGCCTGGCCCTGCTCGATCACCGTTTTTTCCATCAGCGTGGCGGTCGGGCAGGCCTGCACGCAGGCGCCGCAGGACACGCACTCGGAGTCGAGGAAGTCTTCGTTCTGCCCGGCGCTGACCTGCGAGTCGAAGCCACGACCGCTGATGGTCAGGGCGAAGGTGCCCTGCACTTCTTCACAGGCGCGCACACAACGGTTACAGACGATGCACTTGGCCGGGTCGAAGGTGAAATAGGGGTTGGATTCATCCTTGGTCTCGGCCAGGTGGGTTTTCACCGGGTCGTAGCGCACCTCGCGCAGGCCGACCACGCCGGCCATGTCCTGCAGTTCGCAGTTGCCGTTGGCCGAGCAGGTCAGGCAGTCCAGCGGGTGATCGGAGATATACAATTCCATGGTGCCGCGGCGCAGCTCGGCAAGCTTGGGGCTCTGCGTGCGCACCTTCATGCCCGGCTCCACCGGGGTGGTGCAGGAGGCCGGATAACCGCGCCGCCCTTCGATTTCCACGGTGCACAGGCGGCAGGAGCCGAACGGTTCCAGGCTGTCGCTGGCGCACAGCTTGGGCACGGAGATGCCGGCCTCTTGCGCAGCGCGCATCACCGAGGTGCCAGCCGGCACGGTGATCGCAGTGCCATCGATTTCCACCGTTACCGGGGCGCCGGTGCGGGCTGGGGTGCCATAGTCGAGTTCACGATACAGGGCCATGAGGACGCCTCCGGATCAGCGGGCTTCGGCGGTGTCTGACGACACCCCGAAGTCCTCGGGAAAGTGGTTGAGGGCGCTCAGCACCGGATACGGCGTCATGCCGCCGAGGGCGCAGAGCGAGGCGCCGAGCATGGTGTCGCAGAGGCTCTTGAGCACTTCGATGCGTCCCGGCTGCGGGCCTTCGGAACGGGCCACGATAATCTGTTCGAGCAGTTCTTCGCCGCGGGTCGAGCCGATCCGGCAGGGCGTGCACTTGCCGCAGGATTCGATCGCGCAGAACTCCATGGCGTAGCGCGCCATGTCGGCCATGTCGACCGTGTCGTCGAACACCACGATGCCGCCGTGGCCGAGCACCGCGCCCAGCGCGGCGAAGGCTTCGTAGTCCAGCGGGGTGTCGAACTGCGATTCCGGCAGGTAGGCACCGAGCGGGCCGCCGACCTGTACCGCACGGATCGGTCGACCGCTGGCCGAGCCGCCGCCGTAGTCATAGAGCAGTTCGCGCAGGGTAACGCCGAAGGCTTTTTCGATCAGGCCGCCGCGGGCGATATTGCCGGTCAGCTGGATCGGTAGAGTGCCGAGCGAGCGACCCATGCCAAAGTCGCGGTAATAGGCGCCACCCTTGTCGAGAATGATTGGCACCGAGGCCAGCGAGATCACGTTGTTGATCACCGTGGGTTGGCCGAACAGGCCCTCGATCGCCGGCAGTGGCGGCTTCGGTCGCACCTCGCCGCGCTTGCCTTCGAGGCTTTCCAGCAGCGAGGTTTCCTCACCGCAGACATAGGCGCCGGCGCCACGGCGCAGGTGCAGATGGAAGCGCTGACCGCTGCCGAGAATGTCGTCGCCCAGGTAGCCCTCGGCATTGGCCGTGGCGATGGCCGCCTTGAGCGTGGCCTCGGCGTGCGGGTACTCCGAACGCAAGTAGATGTAACCCTCGGTGGCGCCAACCGCGAGAGCGGCGATGGTCATGCCCTCGACCAGCACGAAGGGGTCGTCCTCCATCACCATGCGGTCGGAGAAAGTACCGGAGTCGCCCTCGTCGGCGTTGCAGACGATGTACTTCTGCGCCGCTTCGCAGCCAGCCACGGTGCGCCACTTGATCCCGGTGGGGAAAGCCGCGCCGCCGCGCCCGCGCAGGCCGGAGTCGAGCACTTCGGCAATGGTCGCCTCGGCGCCGATTTGCAGCGCGCGCTTGAGGCCGCGGTAGCCGTCATGGGCGATATAGTCGGCCAGCGACAAGGGATCGGTGATCCCGGCGCGGGCGAAGGTCAGGCGCTCCTGACGCTTGAGGTAGTCAATCTCCTCGGTCAGGCCAAGGCCGAGCGAATGCTCGCCGCCGTCGAGGAAGTTGGCATCGAACAAGCCGCCGACATCGCGGGCCTTGACCGGACCATAGGCCACACGCCCGGAGGGGGTCGCGACCTCGACCAGCGGCTCGAGCCAGAACAGCCCGCGCGAACCGTTGCGCACCAGGCGCACCTCGATGTTGCGCGCAGCGGCCTCGGCGACTATGGCCCGTGCCACTTTGTCGGCACCCAGGCTCAGGGCACTGGCGTCGCGCGGTACGTAAACGGTGATGGGCGAACTCATAGCCGCGCCTCCTGTTCTTCCAACAAGTCCAGCAGATCCTCGGCATCGACGCGGCCGTGCAGCTCGCCATTGAGCATGGCGTTCGGCGCACAGGCGCAGTTGCCCAGGCAGTACACCGCCTCCAGGGTCAGGCTGCCGTCGGCGCGAGTCTCACCCAGCTGCAGGCCGAGTTTTGCCTGCAGCTCGGCGGTCAGGGCCTTGGCGCCCATCGACTGGCAGGCTTCGGCCTGGCACAGCTTCAGGTGCACACGCCCCGGCGGTGTGGCACGAAAGTCATGGTAGAAGCTGACCACCCCGTGCACCTCGGCGCGCGACAGGCAGAGGTCTTCGGCGATCATCGGCAGCACCTCGGGCGGCACGGCGCCGAGACGATCCTGGATGTCGTGAAGAATGGGCAGCAGGGCGCCCGGTTCGTCGCGATGCGCCGCCAACACCTCGCGGGTGACGGCCTGGTACTGCGGTAAATCGGTATGCGGGGCAAGCTTGGCCATGTTTCGAGGCTCCGGCCGTTGTGCTGGGTGGCTACCAACCATCACCGAAACTATCCGGCGAGCGATTGAGCGACCTATCAGGCGCACAACATATGAAATTGAGTTCTTATTTGCAGATCATGAAAATCACGTGAAGCCAAGCTAACATGCAGTTACGCCGCATAAAATATGAAGCAGACAACATATGATCCGTATCGAGATCCAACCGCACTGGCGCTTTCACCAAACCGATGGCAGCAGCCTCGACCCGCAAGGCATGAGCCTGCTGCAAAACGTCCACGACAGTGGCAAGTTGACCGAGGCCGCCGCCCGTAGCGGCTACTCCTACCGGCATGCCTGGAACCTGCTGGCCAAGTGGGAAGCCTTCTTCGGCAGCCCGCTGATCGCCCTGGAGCGCGGCAAGGGTGCGCACCTAACCAGCCTAGGAGAAAAACTGCTGCGCGCCGACCAACGGATTCGCGCACGCCTGACCCCGCAACTGGACAACCTTGCCGGCGAACTGGAGGTCGAACTCAATCGGGCATTGCAGGAAACCCGGCCCGGCCTGCGCATCCATGCCAGCCATGGCTTCGCCGTGGCGGCGCTGCGCGAATGGCTGGAGCAGGACGGTCGCTGGCAGTGGGAATTGCAGTTTCGCAGCGGCGTCGAGGCGATGCTCTCGCTGCAACGCCGCGACTGCGACCTGGCCGGCCTGCACGTGCCGGCCGGGCCGCTGGGCAACCTGAGCATGGCGCGCATTCAGCCCTGGCAACGCGCCGAGCACCGGGTGATCACCTTCGTAGTGCGCACCCAGGGGCTGATCCTCGCCCCCGGCAACCCGCTGGGCATCGCCGGGCTGGCCGACCTGCAACGCAGCGGCGTGCGCCTGGTCAACCGCGAGCAGGGCTCGGGCACGCGCATGCTGCTGGAAAGCCTGCTGCAACAGGCGCGGATCGACAGCGCCACAATCGACGGCTTCCACAACGAGGAATACACCCACGCGGCGGTGGCCGCCTACGTAGCCAGCGGCATGGCCGATGTCGGTTTCGGCGTCGAGGCCGCGGCGCGCATGTTCGGCCTGGCCTTTATTCCCATGGCCCGCGAGCACTATTGCTTGCTTTGCCACCAGGACAGCCTGGCGCTACCGGCCATGGGCGCCCTGCTCGAGGTGCTGCAACACCCGCAATTCCAGGCGCGCATCGCCCAATTGCCCGGCTACGCCCTGAGCCGCCCCGGCGAGGTGCTGCCGCTGAGCCAGGCGCTGGATTTATGGTGCAAGGAGAGCCTGCTCTAGCGGAGCACGGCGGCAAAAACTGCCCGCCGCTGTCCCATTGCCGCCATCGCTCCCGACTAAGCTGCGCAGCTAAAGCCTCGATAGCCGCGTTTCAGGGGAGGATGGATGCGCTACACCTTCGGTCTGCTGCTGATCGGCATCAGCCTGCCGCTGTCCGCCGATGTCCTGCAGCGAGAATTGGGCGACTACGCCCTGAATATCGGCACCACGCCCAGCCGCAGCATGGCTCAGGGCCTGGTGCAGCCACACAGCGACGGCACCTTTCATGGCGGCCTGGACCTGAGCCACACCAGCGGCTGGTACTTCGGCCAATGGGCGCCCAGCCTTGGCGTCCTGCCTGGGCAATACACGGACTGGAACACCTACCTCGGCTACCGGCGGCGCGCACTCGACTCCTGGGGCTATGAGGTCGGCGCCATCCAGTACAGCCGCCCCGGTTTCAGCTACCTCGACAGCCAGGATATCTACGCCGGCCTGACCTTCGCCGACTGGCGCCTGGGGCTGGCCGTGAGCAATGACCCCGACCGTCTCGACAGCACGCTGTTGGCGGACTTCGGCCATCTGGATGCGCTCGGCCTGTCGGTTACCCTCAGGTACGGCCACCATCTGCTGGATGCGCCGGCGGTGCTCGACGATGGACAGCGGGTAAAACTGTTCAACGACTGGTCGCTGAACCTGTCACGGCCCTGGCTGGGCATCGACCTGAACATGTCCTACTCGAACTCCAGCCTGAACGGCGGCGAGTGTGTGGCATATGCCGGCCCCAACCACCGTTGCGAGGGCTGGTTTTCCTTCAAGGCTTCCCGCTCGATCTTCTGAGCCATCGCCCGGCGCCATTAAATTTTCCGCATAAGCGAAGGAATTATTCTCGCCATCGGGTTCTAAGGGAGCGGCGAACGCCACGTAGCCTATTGCTGCGCGTCGATTCGTCGATCCGAATTATCTTTTCGAGGCCTGCAGTGTGCGTACATCCATCTCCATCCTTGTTCTCGGCGCTCTGTTCGCGCCGCTGGCGTTCGCCGGCGACACCGCCAACGTCGCCATCGGCAGCGGTGTCGGCGGCGCCCTGGGTAACGTGATTGGCCAACAGGTCGGCGGCAGCACCGGAGCAGCCATCGGCGCTGGGCTTGGCGGCGCCGCGGGCGGGGTGATTACCGCTCGCGATGGCCGCAAGACCGAAGCAGCGCTGGGCGGCGGCCTGGGTGCGGCGGGCGGTTCGGTCGTGGGCGGGCAACTGGGAGGCAGCAGTGGCTCGACCCTAGGTGCCGGCCTGGGCGGTGCAGCCGGGGGCGCACTGGCCAATGAAGTGGCCGGAAACAGCTATTCCAGAACGCGCGACTATGACGGCAAGCGCAAAAAACACTGGAAACACAAGCACAAGCATCACTGATCGCCAGCACGTTTTGGGCGCTCAGGATCGCCGCCAGGCGCCCCTGCGGCGCCTCCCGACCCAGTGCAAAGCGACGGTCAGCGGCCGCTGATCAGGCTGAACCAGCCCAGCACCGGGAGGCTGGCCAGGCGTTGCGTCAGCGGCAAAGTGACCTTCTCCAGCCACTCGCTGGCACGCCAAGCGAACGGCGTGAAACAGCCCCAGGCCAACGCCAGCAGGCTGAGCAGGACGCCACCGACAAAGGCATCGGAACCCCAGTGGGCACCCGCCACCAGGCGCGGCAGCATAAATAGCGAGGCCATTGCCCACACCAGCAACAAACGCCAGCCGCGAGCGAAGAAGCTGAGGAACATCGCCCAGATCAGCAGCACCGAAGCATGGTCGCCGGGAAAGCTGCGGGTGGCGCTGTCCTTCATATCCCAACGCTCTTCCCACTCGGGGAACAGTTGGGTCAGGCGTGCACAGTCCTCCACCACCAGCGAGGCGCTGGGCCGCTGCCAATCCATAACCTTGACCAGATCGCTGAAGCCGACCCGTATCAGCAACAGCAGCAGCAACACCGCCAGAAATGCGAACAGTGCGCGGCGCACCTGCGCGCCAGTGAACACCAGGCCAGCCTTGAGCAGCACCGCCAGCATCACCACGCCGACCCCCAGATCCACCGGGCGCATGCTGCCGATGGCCCAGATATGCGCCCACAATCCCTTGGCATGCACAGGCTGGTTGAGCAGGCTGAACAGTTGCAGATCGAACTGATCCCACAGCTGCCGGGTCGGCTGCCAGAGCCAGCTGAGCAGCAGCGCTACGGCGACCAGATGGCAAGCCAGCAGTGGCCGCAGACGCCATTGGGTATTCAAGAAAGTACTGTGCATAACGAGGCTTCCTGACAGAAATAACGGATGCGCCTTCCGAGGCGGCGCGCATTCTAGGGAATTTTTGCCGTTTACGCATGTGCCTCAGGTCGCGAAACCCGCTGTTTCCGCTGGATGAGCAAAATAATGGCGCCGCCAGCCCATTCGGCGCACAACCCTTGGTTCGCGAGGGATTTATGCATAAAATCGGCGGCCCTTCTGCTTGTGCAGGCGCGCCGCATGACCGATTTCTCCCAACGCTTTCTTTTCGACGACTCCGACGTACGTGGCGAAATGGTCACCCTGAGCGAGAGCTACGCCCAGGTTCTGGCCAAGCACACCTACCCGCAACCGGTCGCGCAATTGCTTGGCGAGTTGCTCGCCGCCGCGGCCCTGTTGCTCGGCACGCTGAAGTTCGAAGGCGTGATGACCCTGCAGGCGCGCTCTTCCGGAGCAGTGCCGTTGTTGATGGTCGAGTGCTCCAGCGAGGGGGAGTTGCGCGGCATCGCCCGCTTTCAGGCCGAACAGATCGAGGCCGACGCCACCCTCGCCGACCTGATGCCCGAAGGCCTGCTGGCGATCACCGTCGACCCGAAGAACGGCCAGCGCTACCAGAGCCTGGTGGACCTGGAGGGCGCGACACTCGCCGACTGCCTGACCAGCTATTTCGCCACTTCCGAACAACTGCCGACGCGCTTCTGGCTCTACGCCGATGGTCGCCGCGCCCGCGGCCTGCTGCTGCAGCAACTGCCAGCCGACCGCCTGCCCGACCCTGAGGCCCGCGAAGCCAGCTGGCAACACCTGACCACCCTGGCCGACACCTTGCAGGCCGAGGAACTCCTGGCCCTGGACAACCCGACCGTGCTGCACCGGCTTTACCACCAGGAGCAGCTGCGCCTGTTCGACCCGCGCGCCCTGCGTTTTCGCTGCAGCTGCTCGCGCGAACGTTCGGCCAATGCGCTGGTCAGCTTAGGGCAGGCCGATGCCGAACTGCTGCTCAGTGAAAACGCCGGCAGCGTGGTGATCGACTGCCAATTCTGCAATGAGCGCTATGCCTTCGATGCCGCCGATATCGCCCAGTTGTTTGCCGGCGCAGGCACCCAGGCACCGTCCGACACGCGCCACTGACAGGATATAGACAGGGCCTATTGAACCGCTCGACGGATCAAAGGCTGCCAAGGGACGTGCTTTCTGGCATACTCCCGCGACTTTTTTCTCGCTGTAGTAGGACTAGCGTTCCACTACACAACGTTCGGAAGATTCGGCCAATGGCCGACGGGGACCCCAGATGACACAAGCCAACAACGCCGTGTACACCGACATCAGTGCCGCACAACTGGTCGAAGAAGCCATTCGTCGCGGCGAAGGCGAATTGGCCGCCAACGGTTCCCTGGTCGTGCGCACCGGTCATCGCACCGGTCGTTCGCCGGCTGACCGCTTCATCGTGCAGGAGCCGAGCACCGAGGCGAAAATCGCCTGGGGCGCGATCAACCGTCCGTTCCCCGCCGACAAGTTCGATGCCCTGTGGGACCGCGTCGAAGCGTTCAACCGCGATCAGGAGTTCTTCGTTTCCCACGTACATGTCGGCTCCGCCGAGGAGCACTACCTGCCGGTCAAGATGACCACCGCCACCGCCTGGCAAAACCTGTTCGGCCGCCAGCTGTTCATCAATCCGGAAACCTACAACCCGGCCGGCAAGGACGAGTGGAAGGTGCTCAACGTGGCCAACTTCGAGTGCGTGCCCGAGCGTGACGGCACCAACTCCGACGGCTGTGTGATCATCAACTTCGCCGCCAAGAAAGTCCTCCTGGCCGGCATGCGGTACGCCGGTGAAATGAAGAAGGCGATGTTCGCGGTACAGAACTTCCTGCTGCCGGAAAAAGACGTGCTGCCGATGCACTGCGCCGCCAATATCGGCGAAGAAGGCGACGTGACCCTGTTCTTCGGCCTGTCCGGCACCGGCAAGACCACCCTGTCGGCCGACGAAAGCCGCTTCCTCATCGGCGATGACGAGCACGGCTGGGGCGAGGGCGTGGTATTCAACATCGAAGGCGGCTGCTACGCCAAGTGCATCGACCTGTCCGAGAAGAACGAGCCGGTGATCTGGAAAG
>CBIHLF010000062.1:0-20231 GCA_966210435.1 uncultured Pseudomonas sp.
TTGATCCGCTTCGAGGTGTCCTGGATCTGCTCACGGATGTTATCCATGCCGGTGATGGTGTTGTGTACGACTTCGTTACCCTTGTTGGCGATGGCTACGGAACGTTCCGCTACCGCGGAGGATTCCGAGGCGTTCGCCGATACCTGGTCGATCGACACGGCCATTTCGTTGATCGCCGCGGATGCCCCGGCGATTTCCTGGGCCTGGTGCTCGGACGCCTCGGCCAGGTGCATCGCCGTGGCCTGGGTTTCCTGGGCGGCACCGGCTACCTGAACGGCGGTCAGGTTAATCGTGGCTACCAGATCGCGCAGTTGGTCGATGGAGTAGTTGATGGAGTCGGCGATGGCGCCGGTGAAGTCCTCGGTTACGGTCGCAGCTACTGTCAGGTCACCGTCGGCGAGGTCGGCGATTTCATCGAGCAGTCGCAGAATCGCGGCCTGGTTACGTTCGTTCTTCTCGGCGGTTTCAGCGAGACGGCGGTTGGTCTCACGCACCATCACGATACCGATCAGGATGATCGACGCCAGGGCCAGAATACCGAGCACATAGCCGGCCAGGGTGTTCACCGCACGGCTATCGGCGAGGTCTTCAAACCCCGCGGCCAGCTCGGAAGCTTTGTCCAGCAGGGTTTGCGAGACGGTGAAAATCCCGTTCGCCGATTCCCGCACCTGGAACAGTTCGGGCGAGGTTTCGAGAATTTCGTCCACCGAACCGGAGACGAATTCGAACAGCTCGGAAATTTCCGCCAGACGCTCGAGGGCTTCGGCGTCCGTTACCTTGGAAATCTCCATCGCCGCGTTGCCTTCGAGCATCGCACTGAGTACGCGACCGAACAGGCTGGCGTCGCGGCCGAACATATCCGCGGCCTGTACCGAGTCGTCGTCACCGGCGAGTACCTTGTTGACCGAGCCGAGAATACGTTCGGCGAGCAACGACTGGCGCTGAGCAACGGAAACCTGAGCGGCAGGCGCACCGCTCTCGAGCAGGATGTCGACCACTTCCTCGTACTCGACCTGCAGTTGCGGAATGGTTTCCGCCAGGGTTGCAGCCACCTGGTGCAGCGACAGAATGGTCTGCTCACTGGCCAGAATGGCGTCGGTATTGCCCCGCAGACTGTCCCAGTCCTTTTGCACCGCGGCCATTTGCGGCTGAACGGCTTCCGGCGCGGGAGGTACGCCGCTTTCTTCGTCACCTTCGGTCAGGTAGCCCCAGCGAGTCTGGAAGTCGTTGCGCGCGTCGCGCAACAAGCCAAACGCTTCGGCGGTACCGGAAGCGGCTTCGGTGGCGTTCTTGGCGATACGCTGCGACAGAACGCGAAGCTCACCGGAGTGACCGATGTATTCGGTGTCGTAGGTCGATTGGGTGTTGAGGTAGGCGAAGTTCGCGAACAACAACACGATGGATACGATCAGGACGATAAACAGCCCCGCGATCAACGTGCTACTGCGCGTACCTGCCAATAGATTGCCTGCATTTAGTTTTTTCATTATCTGGCCCCCGCCTGGACCGATCGCACTACGGTTTCCATGTAACGACAAAAGGCCGGCAGTGCCGACCCAACCGAAAATTCTTTAAATAGCCACATCGAGAAACCCCTGGTGTTTGGCCAACGCATGCGGGCTGAACACCAACCAGGGTTGCTCTCGCTGAAATACGCCGTGAATGAAAGGAGCAATCGACGCTTCGAGCGGCGGCAGTTGCTCGGAGAAGGTGTCGACCGGGAAGTGTTGCATACCGAAGACTTCATCGACCGTCAGGCCGGCGAACACTTCCTGGTAATCGACGACCAGAACCCGGCGCTTCTTGCGCAGCGGCGATAGCTCGTTACCGAAGAAACCGCACAAATCCATTACCGGCAGCAGACGCCCGCGGACGTTCGCCACCCCTTTCACCCAGCTTTTCACACCCGGCAACAAGGTATGCCGAGGCTCGTGCAAAACTTCACCGACCTCGCCCATCGGCGCCACAAAGAACCGCTCTCCCATGCGAAAACCAATGCCGCTCCAGGTTTGCACCATGGCTTTCTGCGAAGGCAGGCCGGCCGCAAGCGACCGACAGCGCCGGTCGATTTCCAGGAGCGTTTGAAAGGGTGTTTGGGCTTCCGACATGCCAACTGCGGCCTTTTATTATAGTTTGTTGCGCATTGGCACCGCGTCAGCCGGCCAATACAGCATTCAGGGTTTTCAGCAGCGTGGCTTCGTCGACCGGCTTGGTCAGGTAGTCTTTCGCGCCTTGGCGCTTGCCCCAGACCTTGTCGGTTTCCTGATCCTTGGTGGTGACGATGATCACCGGGATATGACTGGTTTCCGCATCCTTGGTCAACTGACGGGTCGCCTGGAACCCATTGAGCCCCGGCATGACGATGTCCATCAGGACGGCGTCCGGTTTTTCCTGGCGTGCAAGGGCAACGCCATCCGCACCGTTTTCCGCCTTGAGTACCTGATGCCCGTGCTTTTCCAGCATGGCGGTCAGTTTGTACATTTCAGTCGGGGAGTCATCAACTATCAGAATTCGAGCCATGATGTTTTCCAATACATAAAGAAGCTTCAGAAGCGCCACCAATAGCGGTGCTCTCGGCTATCCAGCAAGACGTCAGGACGCTTGGTCTACCGGAGTAAAGTTAGGCACATGAGCTTTTATAGCACCGAGTAGCTCTTCTTTGCTGAAGGGCTTGGTCAGGTACTGGTCGGAACCCACGATGCGGCCTTTGGCTTTATCGAACAAACCGTCCTTGGAGGACAGCATGATCACCGGGGTGGATTTGAAAGCGCTGTTGTTCTTGATCAGGGCACAGGTCTGATAGCCATCCAGCCTCGGCATCATGATGTCGACAAAAATGATATTAGGATGGGTGTCGGCGATCTTTGCCAAAGCATCGAAGCCATCTACTGCGGTAACCACCTCGCAGCCCACCTTCTTCAGTAGGGTTTCTGCGGTGCGCCGAATCGTTTTCGAATCGTCGATCACCATTACCCTCAAACCCTCGGAATGCTGTTCCATGTTTGCCCTACCATCGCCTCGGTGAGTCGTTATTTTTCTGCGTCTTTACCAGTGCGCCTGAGGCCCTGCTATCGTCGGGCTGCAACCCGATCGTGCGGCCTTTTTAGCATACTCTCCAGATGCAATCTATAAGCCCCGGAACACGGGGGTTTTCCTAGAGCGCCCATTTCGCCAGCACAGCCTGGCGGCACAGGTTAGAATCGGGTCTTTCGTCGCCACCCTCACGGAGAAGCGCCAATGAGCGTCCGCCTCGGCATCGTCATGGATCCTATCGCCCGGATCTCTTTCAAGAAAGACAGCTCGCTCGCCATGCTGCTCGCGGCTCAAGCGCGGGGCTGGTCGCTCTTTTATATGGAGCAGAAAGATCTTTACCAGACCAAGGGTCAAGCCCGTGCTCGCCTCAATCCGCTGCAGGTGTTCAACGACCCGCAACGTTGGTTCGAACTCGGTAAAGAACAGGATATTGCACTCGCCGACCTGGATGTGATCCTGATGCGCAAGGATCCACCTTTCGATAACGAGTTCGTCTATTCCACCTACCTGCTGGAACAAGCCGAGCGGGAGGGTGTGCTGGTGGTCAATCGCCCGCAAAGCCTACGCGACTGTAATGAAAAACTCTTCGCGACCCAGTTTCCCCAATATACCCCGACGACCCTGGTCAGCCGCAGGCCCGACATTCTGCGCGAGTTTGCCAAAGAACAGCGTGACATCATTCTCAAACCCCTTGATGGCATGGGTGGTTCTTCGATATTTCGTCACCGCGAGGGCGATCACAACCTTTCGGTGATCCTCGAGACCCTGACCGCCCATGGCACTCAACAGATTATGGCTCAAGCCTACCTACCCGCCATCGTCGACGGCGATAAACGTATTCTGATGATCGACGGCGAGCCCGTACCCTATTGCCTGGCGCGCATTCCCGCCGCCGGGGAAACCCGCGGCAACCTGGCCGCCGGCGGCCGCGGCGAAGCGCGCCCGCTGACCGAGCGCGACCGTGAAATCGCCGCAGCGGTCGGCCCGGCACTGCGCGAGCGCGGGTTATTGTTCGTCGGCCTCGATGTCATCGGCGAGTACATGACCGAGATCAACGTCACCAGCCCGACCTGCATCCGCGAGATCGATGCCGCCTACGACACGCGCATCGGCGATCGCCTGATGGACTGCATCGCCGGCAAACTGCAGGACAGAGGCTGAAAGCTGCAAGCCATGGAGCCGGAAAGCTTGACGCAGGTTGCAGCTTGGCGCTTGTCGCTTGCAGCCTGCCACTCCAAGCGGTCAGACTGCGCGGCAACCTGAATCGACCCGAACCGCGATGAACGCAGCCACGACACCAACCACCAAGCAGCCCGCCGAAATTCGCCCGGCGGACCGGCTGGGCTTCACCCTATTCCTCGCCGCAGCCCTGCACGCCGCAGTGATTCTCGGCCTGAGCTTTACCCTGGCCGACCCCAACCAGATCAGCAAAACTCTTGAAATCACCCTGTCGACGTTCAAGAGCGAGGAAAAGCCCAAAGAGGCCGACTTCCTCGCCCAGGACAATCAGCAAGGCAGTGGCACCCTGGAACACAAGGCGGCGCCCACCACCACCGAACAGGCGCCCTTCCAGGATACCCAGGTCAAGCGCGTGACCCCGCCGGCAACCCCGCAACAACCCAAGGTCCGCCAGGAAGCACCGAAAGCCGCGGTCGCCACCCGCTCACCGCAACAACAGAAGACCCCGGTAAAACGCGAAGAAGCCAAGCCCGCCCCGCAAACGCCCCCCGCACCGGTGTTCGACAGCGCGCAACTGTCTTCGGAAATCGCCAGCCTGGAAGCTCAGCTGGCCCAGGACATCCAGCAGTACGCCAAGCGCCCCCGAGTCAATCGACAAAATAGCGCCTCGACCATGCGCGACATCAGCGCCTGGTATCGCGATGAGTGGCGCAAGAAAGTGGAGCGCATCGGTAACCTCAACTATCCGGAAGAAGCACGGCGGCAGCGCATCTATGGCAGCCTGCGCGCACTCGTGACGATCAAGAGCGACGGCACGATTGCAGAACTGCAGATTCTCGAGTCGTCGGGTCAGGCGGTACTGGATGAGGCCGCACTGCGCATCGTACGCCTGGCCGCACCGTTCGCCCCCTTTACCGGCGAACTTGCGCAGAAATTCGACCAGGTAGAAATCATTCGCACCTGGCGTTTCGAACGCGGCGACCGCCTCTCCAGCAACTGACATACGCTTTTCTCGCCAGCCGGCAGCTTGGCGCTTGAAGCCAGACCCTCGAAGCCTGAAACTACCGCCATGAAAGACGCCAGCGCCAGCTACCTCTCGCACCATTTCCTGATCGCCATGCCGCACATGGCTGATCCGCATTTCGCGCAGACCGTCACCTACCTGATCGAACACAACGCGCAAGGCGCCATGGGCCTGGTGATCAATCGCCCCAACGGCCTCAACCTGGCCGACGTGCTCGAACAATTGCGCCCCGAGGAGCCCGTACCGGCGGCCTGCCAGCAGTTGCAGATATTTTCCGGCGGCCCGGTGCAAACCGATCGCGGCTTCGTCCTCCACCCTGCCGGCCCGCAATTCCTCGCAACGCTGGAGCTGGGCGAACTGGGCCTGTCGACCTCGCAGGATGTGCTTTTCGCCATCGCCGACGGCACGGGACCGGAAAAGTACCTGATCACCCTCGGCTATGCCGGCTGGGAGGCGGGACAGCTGGAGGCCGAACTGGCCGATAACGCCTGGCTGACCTGCCCGGCAGACCCACAGATTCTCTTCGATCTGCCATTCGAACAGCGCCTGGAAGCCGCCGCCGCGCGCCTGGGCGTCAACCTCAGCCTGCTCACCTCGCAAGCCGGGCACGCCTGATGGCGCAAACCGACAAACCGCTCAGACTGCTGCTGGGCTTCGACTACGGCAGCAAGCAGATCGGCGTCGCCGTCGGCCAGGTGATCACCGGTCAGGCCCGCGAACTGTGCATCCTCAAGGCGCAGAACGGCGTACCCGACTGGCAGAAGGTCGAAGCGCTGATCCGTGAATGGCAGCCGGACGCCCTGGTCGTCGGCCTGCCACTGAACATGGACGGCACGCCAAGCGAGATGAGTGAACGGGCGGAGAAATTCGCCCGCCGCCTGAACGGCCGCTTCAACTTGCCAGTGCATACCCACGACGAACGCCTGACCACTTACGAAGCCAAGGGCCAGCGCCTGCAACAAGGCCAGAGCGGCGGCTATCGCGAGCACCCGGTCGACGCCTTGGCCGCGGCGCTGCTGCTACAAGGCTGGCTCGACGAGCACTGCCCGACTTGAACGATGCGTGAACCCACGCCTGCTCATTAAGGAGCTTCCGATGACCCTACCCAATCCCGCCGAATTGCTGCCACAGATGGCCGCGGCACTGATCAGCCATCTCAACCAACGGCAAATCGACGAGCCGCGCTTTATCGGCATCCGCACCGGCGGCATCTGGGTCGCCCAGGCCTTGCTGGAAGCACTGGGCAATTCAAGCCCGCTGGGCATTCTGGACGTCTCCTTCTACCGCGACGACTTCACCCAGAACGGCCTGCACCCGCAAGTCCAGCCCTCTGAGCTGCCATTCGAGATCGAAGGTCAGCACCTGGTACTGATCGACGATGTACTGATGAGCGGGCGCACCATTCGCGCCGCCCTCAACGAACTGTTCGACTACGGCCGCCCGGCGAGCGTGACCCTGGTCAGCCTGCTCGACCTCAACGCCCGCGAGCTGCCGATTCGCCCGGATGTGGTTGGCGCGACCTTGTCGCTGGCCAGCGATCAGCGGGTAAAATTGTCCGGCCCCACACCGCTGACCCTCGAACTCCAGACGCTGGCCAACTGAGAATGAATATGATGGATGGCAAACGCCCTCTGCAACTCAACGACCAAGGCCAACTGCGCCACTTCCTCACCCTCGACGGCCTGCCCCGCGAGCTGTTGACGGAAATCCTCGACACCGCCGACTCCTTCCTCGAAGTCGGCGCCCGCGCGGTGAAGAAAGTGCCGCTGCTGCGCGGCAAGACGGTGTGCAACGTGTTCTTCGAGAACTCCACGCGCACCCGCACGACCTTCGAACTGGCCGCCCAGCGCCTGTCCGCCGACGTCATCAGCCTCAACGTGTCGACCTCCTCGACGAGCAAGGGCGAAACGCTGTTCGACACCCTGCGTAACCTCGAAGCCATGGCAGCCGACATCTTCGTGGTACGCCATGCCGACTCAGGTGCGGCGCACTTCATCGCCGAACACGTGTGCCCGAACCTGGCGATCATCAATGGTGGCGACGGCCGCCATGCCCATCCGACCCAGGGCATGCTCGACATGCTGACGATCAGGCGCCATAAAGGCGGCTTTGAGCAGCTATCTGTAGCCATCGTCGGCGATATCCTGCATTCGCGTGTAGCCCGCTCGAACATGCTGGCGCTGAAAGCCTTGGGCTGCCCGGACATCCGTGTGATCGCCCCCAAGACCCTGCTGCCAGTGGGCATCGAGCAGTACGGAGTGACCGTGTACAACGACCTGGCGACCGGCCTCAAGGACGTCGACGTGGTGATCATGCTGCGCCTGCAACGCGAGCGCATGCAGGGCGGCCTACTGCCGAGCGAAGGCGAGTTCTATCGCCTGTTCGGCCTCACCGAGCAGCGCCTGGCTCTGGCCAAGCCCGACGCCCTGGTCATGCATCCGGGGCCGATCAACCGAGGCGTGGAAATCGAGTCGGCGGTGGCCGACGGCCCGCAGTCGGTGATTCTCAATCAGGTCACCTACGGCATCGCCATCCGCATGGCCGTACTGTCGATGACCATGAGCGGGCAGAACGCCCAGCGCCAACTCAACCAGGAAAATGCCGAGGAGCAGAACTGATGCGCACCCTTATCCTCGGCGCTCGGGTGATGGACCCGAGCAGCAACCTCGACCAAGTAGCCGACCTCGCTATCGAAGGCGGCAAAATCGTCGCCATCGGCCAGACACCAGCCGATTTCGTCGCCGAGAAAACCCTCGAAGCCCATGGCCTGGTCGCCGCCCCTGGCCTGGTCGACCTCAGCGTCGCCCTGCGCGAGCCCGGCTACAGCCGCAAGGGCAATATCGCCAGCGAAACCCTGGCCGCGGCCGCGGGCGGCGTCACTGCGCTGTGCTGCCCACCTCACACCAAACCGGTACTGGACACCTCGGCGGTGGCCGAGTTGATTCTCGACCGCGCCCGCGAAGCCGGGCATACCAAGGTGTTTCCGATCGGCGCCCTGAGCAAGGGGCTGGAGGGCGAACAGCTCGCCGAACTCGTTGCGCTGCGCGACGCCGGTTGCGTGGCGTTCGGCAATGGCCTGGACACCTTCCGCAACAACCGCACCCTGCGCCGTGCATTGGAATACGCCGCGACCTTCGACTTGACGGTGATTTTCCATTCCCAGGATTTCGACCTGGCCGAGGGCGGCCTGGCCCACGAAGGTCCGACCGCCAGCTTTCTCGGCTTGTCGGGCATTCCGGAAAGCGCGGAAACCGTGGCCCTGGCTCGCGACCTGCTGCTGGTCGAACAAAGCGGCGTGCGCGCCCACTTCAGCCAGTTGACCAGCGCCCGCGGTGCCCAGCTGATCGCAGACGCCCAGGCCAGGGGCCTGCCGGTGACCGCCGATGTCGCCCTGTATCAGCTGTTCCTCACCGACGAGGCGCTGATCGATTTCTCCAGCCTGTACCACGTGCAACCGCCACTGCGCACTCGCGCCGACCGCGACGGCCTGCGCGAAGCGGTGAAAAGCGGGGTGATTTCGGCCATCGCCAGTCACCACCAACCCCACGAACGCGATGCCAAACTGGCGCCGTTCGGCGCCACCGAGCCGGGCATCAGCAGCGTGCAATTGCTCCTGCCCCTGGCCATGAGCCTGGTCCAGGACGGCCTGTTTGACCTGCCGACCCTGCTCGCGCGCCTGTCCTGTGGCCCGGCCGAGGCCTTGCGCCTGCCCGCCGGACGCCTGGCCCTGGGTGCGCCCGCGGACCTGGTACTGTTCGACCCGCAAGCGTCGACCCTGGCGGGCGAAAGCTGGTATTCCAAGGGCGCCAACTGCCCCTTTATCGGCCATTGCCTGCCGGGCGCGGTGCGCTACACCCTGGTCGACGGGCATGTCAGCTATCAGGCTTGAGGGGCGACGGGGCGTGGAAATGCGCCCCGAGATCGTAATACCGTTCACTCAAGCGGCATCCCAGATGCATTTACCGTACGCCAGGCAGCCAACGCGTAGCCCGGATGCAATCCGGGCGCGGTTATGCAGGCGCCAGCTCCCCGGATTTCATCCGGGCTACAGAAAAATGCTGCTCACTTGGCATAAGTGAACAGCATTGCGCCCCGAGGTCGGGGCTCCTACGGGGCGCAGATGATTCTCCCCAAGTGCTACAAAATCTAAAACGGCATAGCGCTCAGAACGGGTAGTGGTCCTCCAGACCGTACTTCCTGTAGATGGCGAGTAAGCTGCCGTCTTCTTTCATCAACCGCAACTGCTCGTCATAGCGCCGCGCCAATCCCGGCAAATCCGGATAATCGGAGGCTTTGACGAAGGTGTTGTAATAGGCGTCGCTCTTCATCGGCTTGGGCAGATAGGCGATGCGCTCGGCGTAACCGCCCTGGCGAGCGCTATAGAGCGTGACCATAGCCGGCAGCGGCACGGTATCGATACGCCCATGCAATAGCTTTTGCATCTGCAGCTCATTCTGGGTCACCAGGTCGGTATGCCAGAGCCCCGCCTCGACTGCCGCCCAGAACTCTCGGGTATAGGAAAATCCCTGGGTTGCACCGACCCGCAAGCCTTTCAGGTCGTCCAGGCTGTCGTAGCGAAAGCGCGGCAGGTTCTCCCTGAGCACGAAGAAATGCCAGCTGTTGAAGATGTGTGCTTCCTCGGCATAAAGCAGGTAGGGCGTGCGCTCCTCCTTGCGGGAATAGGTGAACACCATGTCGTACACCTTACCCTGACGCCAGTTGCTCTCCAGTCGGGCGGAGGAGGACTCCAGGCGAATCCGATAGGGCACCCCTAGACGACCAAGAACATGTTCGAGCACATCGACATCGAGCCCCTTGATCACGCCGTCTGCCGGGTCCAGATAGCGCACCGGGGTCTCCGGGATACCGCCGACCACCAACTCCCTGGCCTGAGCGACTGCAAGTCCGAAACACAGCGACAACCAGCACAGCGCGACGCGGACAGTCATGGATAGACGCATACAGCCCTCGAACAGCCCACCCCGAATATCTCTCAGCTCACCCGCAGGCGCGGGTGCGTGCTGAAAGCCGGAGGCCGATGAAACGCGCAATCACGGCAACCTTCCCTAACCTTAGCATGCCGCCCGCGCCCCACTGCCCGGCAGGCGCGTTGACGCCGCGCTTAGGACGCGCCGGCGTTGCGTAGCGATATCTGCTCGTTCAAGGTCCAGAAGTCGTAGAGCACACCGACCAGGAACAGCCCGCCGGTAAACAGATAGAGAATGCCGGTGATCCACTTGCCCTGGTACATGCGGTGCACACCGAACACGCCGAGGAAGGTCAGCAGTATCCAGGCGACGTTGTAGTCGATCTCGCCCGCGGTAAAACGCAGATCCGCCTCGCGGTCCATCGCCGGAATCAGGAACAGGTCGATGATCCAGCCAATGAACAGCAGCCCGCAGGTAAAGAACCAGATGGTGCCGGTAACCGGCTTGCCGTAGTAAAAGCGGTGCGCACCGAGAAAACCGAAAATCCACAAGAGATAACCGATGACTTTGCTGTGGGTGTCCTGCCTTGCCTGCATGCTTTGCTCCTGTTGATTGCTGCGGCCGACCGGACCTGCGCACAACTGGCCGATCGATAAAAAAGCCCGCTAATGCGGGCTGGATAAACATTGGTATTTAACGGAAACGCCGCCCTGGGTCTTCCTCGCTGACCTCCAGCGACAGGCCCTGGGACATGTTGCTCAGATGCTCGCCATCGGTTTCCGAACCCAGCTTGATCAGCAGGCGCAGGTCGTTCGCCGAGTCAGCATAGAGCAATGCGTCCTCATAGGTAATCTCGCCTTGGACGTAGAGGTTGTACAACGCCTGATCGAAAGTCTGCATGCCCAGCTCGGTGGAGCGCTTCATCAGACTCTTGAGCTCGTGCACCTCGCCCTTGCGAATCAGGTCGGCAGCCAGAGGAGTGTTGATCAAGACCTCGATCACCGCGCGGCGCCCCTTGCCGTCCGGAGTCGGCACCAGTTGCTGGGCAACGATGGCCTTGAGGTTGAGCGACAGGTCCATCCATACCTGATTCTGCCGGTCGGGCGGAAAGAAGTTGATGATCCGGTCCAACGCCTGGTTGGCGTTGTTGGCGTGCAGGGTGGCCAGACACAGGTGGCCGGTTTCGGCGAAGGCCACGGCGTGGTCCATGGTTTCGCGGGTACGCACCTCGCCGATCAGAATCACGTCCGGCGCCTGGCGCAGGGTGTTCTTCAGGGCGACCTCGAAGGACTCGGTATCGATGCCCACTTCGCGCTGAGTGACGATGCAGCTCTGGTGCTGGTGGATATATTCGATCGGGTCTTCGATGGAAATGATGTGGCCGCTGCTGTTCTTGTTGCGGTAGCCGATCATCGCCGCCAACGAGGTGGATTTACCGGTACCGGTGGCGCCGACGAACAGCACCAGGCCGCGCTTGGTCAGCGCCAGTTTCTTGAGAATCTCCGGTAGCTTGAGGTCATCGAGCGTCGGAATATTGGTTTCGATGCGCCGCAACACCATGCCCGCCAGGTTGCGCTGGTAGAACGCGCTGACGCGGAAACGGCCGACGCCGCGAGCGCTGATGGCGAAGTTGCATTCGTGGTTTTCTGCGAAGTCGCGGCGCTGCTGCTCGTTCATCACCGAGTGCACCGTCTCGCGGGTTTGCTCCGGCGACATGGGGTTTTTGGTGACTGGCATGATCTTGCCGTTGACCTTCATCGACGGCGGTACGCCGGCGGTAATAAACAGGTCGGAGCCGCCCTTCTCGACCATCAGGCGCAGCAGTTTTTCGAATTCCATGCGTTGTCTCGCCCATCAGCATCACGCGCTTGGCCAACGACCAGTTGCTGGGCGCGTGTCTCGCCAACAACCTGCGTACCGACCAGCCTCGCGGCGGCCGGCAACGGATTAGAAATTTTCCGGGTTCTTGGATTTTTCCCGCGCATTCTCGCGGCTGACGATGCCTTTGGCGACCAGCCCCTTCAGACAGGAGTCGAGGGTCTGCATGCCCAGCGCACCACCGGTCTGAATTGCCGAATACATCTGCGCCACCTTGTCCTCGCGAATCAGGTTACGAATCGCCGGGGTGCCGATCATGATCTCGTGGGCCGCCACCCGACCGCCCCCGGTCTTTTTCAGCAGGGTCTGCGAGATCACCGACTGCAGCGATTCCGACAGCATCGAGCGGACCATGGATTTTTCTTCGGCGGGGAACACGTCCACCACCCGGTCGATGGTTTTTGCAGCCGAGGTGGTGTGCAGGGTGCCGAACACCAGGTGCCCGGTTTCCGCGGCGGTCAACGCCAGGCGGATGGTTTCCAGGTCGCGCATCTCGCCCACCAGGATGATGTCCGGGTCTTCCCGCAGTGCCGAGCGCAAGGCCTCGGCGAAGCCGTGGGTGTCGCGGTGTACTTCGCGCTGGTTGACCAGGCACTTCTTCGATTCGTGGACGAATTCGATCGGGTCTTCGATGGTCAGGATGTGGTGATACTTGGTGCTGTTGAGGTAGTCGAGCATCGCCGCCAGGGTGGTCGACTTGCCCGAACCCGTGGGCCCGGTGACCAGCACCAGACCGCGCGGCACGTCGGTGATCTTGCGGAACACCTCGCCCATGCCGAGGTCTTCCATGGTCAGAACCTTGGACGGAATGGTACGGAATACCGCACCGGCGCCGCGGTTCTGGTTGAATGCGTTGACCCGGAAACGCGCCACGCCCGGTACTTCGAAGGAGAAGTCAGTCTCGAGGAACTCTTCGAAATCCTTGCGCTGCTTGTCGTTCATGATGTCGTAAATCAGGGCATGCACCTGCTTGTGGTCCATGGCCGGCAGGTTGATCCGGCGCACATCGCCGTCGACCCGAATCATCGGCGGCAGACCAGCAGAGAGATGCAGGTCCGACGCGCCTTGCTTGGCGCTGAAGGCAAGCAGCTCAGTGATATCCATGGGACTTCCTAATGACGTTAGAATGCCGCTCGCTGGTCGTCGAAAAAAGCTACCGCGCTCGGTTATGCGGCGTTGAAATCAGCCTCGGAATGCCCATGTACAACTTGTACAATTCGCCTTCTCAACTGATTTCGCCTTGCCTAACCATCGCTCGCTAGGTTTTTCAACGGCCTGCTAAACCCTAAGGCGGCTGGCATAAGTAATGTCCACGATAGCAGAGAATATTGCAAAGGTCGGTGCGCGTATCCGTGAGGCGGCGCAAGCCTCGGGCCGAGATTGTGCGAGCGTCGGCCTGCTCGCGGTGAGCAAAACCAAACCCGCCGAGGCGATTCGCCAGGCCCATGCTGCAGGCCTGCGCGATTTCGGCGAAAACTACCTGCAGGAAGCCCTGGAAAAACAGCTCGAATTGAGCGATCTGCCATTGATTTGGCATTTCATCGGCCCCATTCAATCGAACAAGACCCGGCCCATCGCCGAACATTTCGCCTGGGTGCACTCGGTGGATCGCCTGAAGATCGCCGAACGCCTGTCGGCGCAGCGTCCTGCGCACTTGCCGGCACTGAATATCTGTCTGCAGGTGAATGTCAGCGGTGAGGCGAGTAAATCCGGCTGCAGCCCAGAGGATCTACCTGCATTGGCACAAGCGGTAACACAACTGCCGAACCTGAAACTGCGTGGATTGATGGCAATTCCCGAGCCGACCGACGACCCTGCCGAACAACGGGCCGCCTTTGCTCACTTGAAGGAGCTGCAAGCCAGCTTGAACCTCGATCTCGACACTCTCTCGATGGGCATGAGCCATGACCTGGAAACCGCGATCGCTGAAGGCGCGACCTGGGTGCGTATCGGCACTGCGCTATTTGGCGCCCGCGATTATGCCAACGATCGATAGACCAGAATCCGTAATAAAGGGAACCCAGCTATGACCACCCCTCGCATTGCCTTTATCGGCGCCGGCAATATGGCCGCCAGTTTGATCGGCGGGTTGCGCGCGCAAGGCGTTGCCGCCAGCGCCATCCGCGCCAGCGACCGCGGCGTCGAACAACGCGCGAAGATCAGCGCCGACTACGCCATCGAGACCTTCGCCAGCAACGCCGAGGCGATTCGGGATGCCGACGTGATCGTATTGTCGGTCAAGCCGCAGGTGATGAAGGAGGTGTGCCTGGATCTGGCCGCACATATCGGCACCAACCAGTTGATCGTCTCCATTGCCGCCGGCATCAATTGCGCCAGTCTCGAACGCTGGCTCGGCACCCCGCAGCATGCGACCCCCGCCGTGGTCCGCTGCATGCCGAATACCCCGGCGTTGCTGCGCCAGGGTGTCAGCGGCCTGTACGCCAACGCCCAGGTCTCGGTGCAACAGCGCCAGCAGGCGGAACAGCTACTCGGCGCCGTCGGTGTGGCGCTGTGGCTCGAAGAAGAAACACTGATCGATGCCGTCACCGCGGTTTCCGGTAGCGGCCCGGCGTATTTCTTCCTGATGATCGAGGCGATGACCAACGCCGGCGAGCAGCTCGGTCTGCCGCGCGAGACCGCCGCGCAATTGAGCATACATACCGCCCTCGGCGCCGCGCGCATGGCAGCCGACAGCGATGTCGAGGCCAGCGAATTGCGCCGCCGCGTAACCTCGCCGGCCGGCACCACCGAAGCCGCGATCAAGAGTTTCCAGGCCGGGGGCTTCGAGGCCCTGGTCGAAAAAGCCGTACGGGCCGCGGCTCACCGCTCGGCCGAACTCGCCGAACAACTGGGTCAATAAGGAGCCTTCATGTCCGGTTTTATCGAAGCTCTCATCTACATCATCCAGACGCTCGGCAGCCTGTACCTGTTGATCGTGCTGCTGCGCTTCATCCTGCAACTGGTGCGCGCCGACTTCTACAACCCGCTCAGCCAGTTCATCGTGCGCGCCACGCAGCCGTTGCTGCGACCAATGCGCCGGGTGATCCCGAGCATCGCCGGCCTTGACGCCTCGTCGCTGCTGCTGGCGATCATTGTGCAGCTGCTGCTGATGATCGTCTCCCTGACCTTGATGGGCTACGGCGTTGGCGGTTTCCTCCTGCAATTGCTGATCTGGTCGATCATCAGCGTCACCTCGCTGTTCCTCAAGGTGTTCTTCTTCGCCCTGATCGTCAGCGTGATCCTCTCGTGGGTCGCACCGAACAGCTACAACCCGGCCGCGCAATTGGTCAACCAGCTCTGCGAACCTATGCTGGCGCCGTTCCGTCGGTTGCTGCCGAACCTGGGCGGGCTGGATATCTCGCCGATATTCGCGTTTATCACGATCAACCTGATCGATCGCTTCGTGCTCGCCAAACTGGCGGTAGCAACCGGCATGCCGACTATCCTCAGCCCGTTCATGTGACATGAGCTTCTATCGCTGGGACGGCGAGGACCTGATTCTCGAGTGCCACCTGCAACCCAAGGCCAGCAACGACGCGTTCGCTGGCCTGCATGGCGAGCGCTTGAAAATCCGCCTCACCGCCCCGCCGGTAGACGGCAAGGCCAATACTCATTTATTGGCTTTCCTCGCCCGCGCCTTCGCCGTCGCCAAAAACCAGGTGAGCCTGGAAAGCGGCCAGCAAAGCCGACTCAAGCGCGTGCGCATCCGGCGCCCGGAGCAGTTGCCGGCAGAGCTCGGATTGACCGCTCGGTCGCCCTGACCGACCTTAAGGCGGGACTGTGATGCAGGCCAATTGACGGCATTGTCAATGGCCGCATAATGCGGGGGGCTGCAGAACGCAGGGTTACTGGCTTTGACGGTGTATGGCCAGCACCGCGCCTTCTGCCGCATACTGCCGAATCCGCGAAAACCCGAACAAGGTTTTGCACACGGAAGCGCCGCCAAAAAGGAAGACCAGGATGAGCATGCAACGTCTGAGTCAACAGGTTGATATCTACGTCGCCTGGAAGCGCGAACTGATGCGCCAGATCACCCGCTACCGCAGCTGGCTGGTGAACAACCGCCTCAACTCGGAAGCGGTGGAAGCCAAGCTCGAACGCGCGCTCAAACTGTTGCGCACCGACCATATCACCCTGGCCTTCGTGGGCGAGTTTTCCCGCGGCAAGACCGAGCTGATCAACAGCCTGTTCTTCTCCGAATACGGCCAGCGCATGCTGCCCTCGCAAGCCGGGCGCACCACCATGTGCCCCACCGAGCTGTTCTTCGACCCGCGCTCGGAACGCTCCTATATCCGCTTGCTGCCGATCGAGACGCGCATCGCCGAAGCCAGCGTTGCGCAGTTCAAACGCATTCCGCGGCACTGGGTGAACATCCCCCTGGATCTCAGCGATCCGGACAATATGGTCCAGGCCTTCACCCAGGTGGCGAAAACCAAATCGATGCCGGTGGAGCAGGCCATTCAACTCGGCTTTCACCCGGACATGCTGGAAAGCGCCGGCAAACCCGGCCAGGTTCTGGTGCCGGCCTGGCGCCACGCCATGGTCAACTTCGACCACCCGCTGCTGCGCCAGGGCCTGCGCATCCTCGACACGCCCGGCCTGAATGCCTTGGGCAGCGAGCCCGAACTGACCCTGTCGATGTTGCCCAACGCCCAGGCGATCATCTTCATGCTGTCCGCCGACGCCGGCATCACCGCCAGCGATATGGAAATCTGGCAGCAGCACATCCGCCACCTCGCGGAAGACAGCCAGACCAGCCTGTTCGCCGTACTCAATAAAATCGACGTGCTCTGGGACGACCTGGCCGGCGAAGCCTTCGTACAGAACGCCATCCAGCGCATTCAACGCACCACCGCCAAGCAGCTCGGCATCAAGCCCGAAGACGTTCTGCCGCTGTCTGCCAAGCAGGCCCTGTTGGCCAAGGTGCGCAAAGACCCGGATTTGTTGATCCGCAGCCAGATGAGCAACCTGGAGGATCTGCTTTGCGAACGCATCGTCACGCAGAAGGAACGGCTGATCGAAGACAGCGTGGTCAATCAGGTGCTGAGCCTGCTGCAGAACAGCCAACATGTGCTCAGCCTGCGCCTGCAGAAGGTCAACGAGCAGCAGGCGCTGCTCAGCAACCACCAGCAGGACAAAGGCCAGTTGCTGTTCGAACTGACCGCCAAGACCAAGGAAGACCACAGCCAGCACCATAAGCGTCTGCTCGGCCTGAAGAGCAACCAGCGCCTGCTGGCCCGCCAAGCCGAACCGCTGCGAGCACGCACCCGGCCCGAGTGCCTGCAAAAGCATCTGGACAAGGTGCGCAAGAACCTCAGCGCAAGCTGGACCACGGTCGGCATCAACCAGGCCATCCTGCACTTCTTCAACTCGCTGGAGGATGATTTGCACCACCTCGGCCAGGAAGCCGAGATGGCCAATAAAATGGTCGCCGCCGTGTATCGCCGGCATAACGAGGAAAATCCGCTGCAAGGCATCGATGCGCCGCAGTTCAATGCCGACCGTTACATGCGCGAACTGCAGCAACTGCGCAACAAAGCGGACAATTTCCGCCTGCATGTGAAAACCCTGTTCACCGAGCAGCGCGCGGTGACCCGGCGCTTCTTCGCCACCCTGGTCCAGGAAGTGATCGGCCTGCATCAACGCCTGCGCATAGAGGCAGAGCAATGGGCCAACAGCACCTTGCTGCCGCTGATGCAGCACAGCCTCGAGCACAAACAGCTGCTCGAAACCCATATGCTGCGACTCAAGGCCCTGGCCCAGGAAACCCAGCAAACCCGCCAACGCAGCCAGCAACTGGCGCGCTACTGCGCCGAGCTGGAACAGCAACTGGCCCAGGCCAACGAAATGCTCCGCGCCATGCGCCGCCCCGCGCCTATCCAGCGTCAAGGCAAGGTGGTCAACCTGCCGACCGGCGCCTGGGGCCAGAGCGGCGGCGAATAAGCAGATTGGCTTTTGGCAGAGAAGCCCATATGCTGCCGTACGGCTCAATGAGCAGGATATCTAGCATGAAGAGTGAATTTAGCCTGATCGATTCTCAGGACGACCCCAGCGACAGCCAGCTCTCGAACCTGATGTCAGAGGTCCGCCTGTTCGCCCACAACAGAGTTGAGCGGGTCAATCGCAAGCTTAATGAGTCTTTGATCCAAGCCATCAAAGACAAGCAAAAGCACAGCGTTTTGCGTGCTCCCCGCAATGCCTGAAAGCAATGAAATGGCGCACCGGCCCTTTGAATGAGATTGAGCGCAATCGACAGCCCTTCGATGAGCTGTCGCTGAAGCTCAGTATTACCAGAGCCTGGCGTGCACAAATCTGTTCTTTTTCCGTTTAACGCAGTCAATCAGACTTAAGCACTTGGCTATTGAGTTTCCGATTTAATCGGGCTTGTGCCTCCCATCGACTCGTCAGCTTTTTTGGGCATAAGGATCGCCTTACTATTTTTAGTCACAACACAGTATGCCGACTCTGCCGGCCAATTCTTTCGCTCGGTTTTTATAAGCTTAACTGGGCATAACAGTAAAACATCGCCAAAAGAAAAGAGCGGAAACGCTTGAATCAATGGCTGGTCGCGCAATACCCCCACCTCACCCCACACCTTGGCGTCGAAGTCTTCCTTTGCGTAGTTCTCAGTCAACAGAAAACTTGCCTCGTTTTGGTCTCGGACTTTCATAATGGATGCTGCCGAATAAACGATAGACGAAGAGCCCCCCGGCGAAATCCCGATAATAATTACCAATACTGAGAAAGCAGCAGCCACGCATAAAGAAATACGCTTAAAGATATCGGCCTTGCTTACATAGAAAACCACCACTGGAATTAGTGTCATACTTGCCGAAAAAAACGATATGACCATAAGCTTGGTTAACGCTTCCGGCGTGTCTTCGCCAGAATATGCCTTTAGGATGAGACTGGCTGGAAATACCGCTGATATGACAGTTCCTAATAGTAGGATTGCCAGCATTGCCAACAACCAGGCACGAGTTGCCCAGCTATTGGCACTCCCAGGTAATGCTGCAGTTGCACAGAGATCCACAGCCAGTCTGAATTTTGGACTAATGTGCAGCACCATAGGAATTACAGCGAGCAGTAGAGCAAAAAATGTCATTCTCCAATTAAAACTCAACTCTGGCGCTTGAAATACCAACGTAATAAGTGAGGCCATCCCAAGCAGCACCGGCAATACTAGAACTTTCACAACATCTGACTGGAGAGAGGGACTGTCATTGAATAATGACACCGCAAGCCCAAACAAAATTGTCGTAGTCATCAGAATAAGGAGGTAGGCGGTCACAACAAGGGCAACGACAACCAACCAGAGTACCAGTGTTGATTTCGCATCAATAGCTGCTGCCATTAGGTCTGGGCGGCCGATAGTATCTGTGTATGTCGAGATCGTATAAAAACCTAAAAGAGTGCTTAGCGCCCCGAGAATCACACTGAGCGGGGCCCAATAGACGAAGGCGCGCTTCATGTTTTTTTTGAGTGCCTGTTTAAATGTAGGGTGGTTCGTTTCAGTCATATAGTCCTTCCTGTGGCTTGCTTGCGTCATGCCAGCCCCTGCTCCCGCTCCAGATCGACCAGCCGGTTGCTGGGGCCGTCCGGGCGCAGGCGTTCGGCGATCAGCGCCGGCCAGCGGCTGCGCGAGCGACGTTTGGCAATGGCGTAGGTGAAATTCTGCAGGGTGCGGACGGGCAGCAGCATGATGCTGCCGAACAGCAGCACGAAGTCGGTGTAGCTAAGAAAGTTGCGGCCCTTATTGGCTTTGTATGCGTCTTTGATCAGCCCCCAGTACAGGCGTACCGACTGCCCCTTGCTCTGGCGTACCTCCAGCAGGCTCCGGTTAAAGGCATCCGATTCGCTGTGGTTGCCCTGTTCGTCAAACCAGGGGCCGTTGTCCATATAGGCACGCAGGTACTCCCAGAAACCCAGTTGCATATCCAGGCTCTTACCGATGGGGGAACCCAGGTTGATCAGCACTTGCTCATTGGGGTGGCCATAACGGTGCAACAAAGCTTCGAGAGAGGCATGGCGCATGCCGCCGGTATAAGGGCCGACAGTGCCGAAGGTGTAGGCAGCGGCGGCGATACCGTCCCAGGGCGTGTGATATAGCTCGCCCTCCTGCTCGAAGTACAGCTCGCGGGTGCGGCGGTTGAGCAGAATGGGTAGCGGCATGGGGCGCAGGATTTCCC
>CBIHLF010000063.1:0-19136 GCA_966210435.1 uncultured Pseudomonas sp.
CGCTGGGCGCAGATCAAGCGCGACTTCATGCGCAACAAGGCCATGGGCGGCAGCGATACCGACGTGGGTGGTCGCGTGGTGGCGCAGCTCAACGACCTGGTCGAGGGTGTGCGCGGTCTGGCCAAGCTGGCGCCTGGTGAACAATCCGTGCCGCAGACAATCCCCTGGAGCGAGCTGCTCGCCGGCCTGGATAACCTGGGCAAACTACGCCCGCAGGTGGAGGTGATCGCCCCGGCTCAACCGGCGGTGCAGAAAGTTCTGGAAAGCCTGGCCGACAGCCTGCAGAACAGCTTCCTGCCGCTGATCAAGGCGATGGACAAGAAGATCGATATCGACCTGCGCACGCACAACCGCATGCTGGAGATATCCACCCAACTGCGTGATCTTGGCGAGCAACTTGGCCACGAGCAGCGTTTGGGCGATGTCGACGAGCCGCTATGACGGCCTGGTTGATTTCCCGCATGCAATTGCTGTTCGGCATAGCCGCGTTGATGCTGGTGCTGCAGCTGATCAATAGCGTCAGCGGCTACAGTCTGAATGCCTGGGGCCTGATCCCGCGTAGGCCGGAGTCCTTGCCGGGTATTCTATTCGCGCCCTGGCTGCATGGCGGCTGGTTGCACCTGCTGGGTAACCTCAGCGGGCTGCTGGTGCTGGGCGCCCTGGCGCTGATCGAGTCGCGTCGCGACTTCGTCAAAGCCAGTGTATTTATCCTGCTCGGCAGCGGCTTGCTGGTGTGGCTGTTCGGCCGCGAGGGGATTCATGTCGGCGCCAGCGGCTGGCTGTTCGGGCTCTGGTCGCTACTGCTGGCGCGGGCCTGGTTCCGTCGCAGCTGGCTGGACTTGCTGCTGGCGCTGCTGGTGCTGTTCCTGCATGGTGGCTGGGTGTTCGGCCTGCTGCCGCAGCAGGGCGTTTCATTCGAATATCACCTGGCCGGCGCACTCTGCGGCGGCCTTTATGCGGCCTGGCGCTATTCGCCACGCCAGCGCAGGAAACAAGGAGGTTAAGTGGATTTCAACCGTCTCGATCAGCAGCTGCGCGACAGTCTGGCCGACTTGCGCTTGAGCAATGAGGAGCGCGACGAGCTGCGCCAGCTCGGCAGCGAACTGAGCCCCGACCAGGTGCGCTATATGCGCAACCGCGCCTTCGCCCTGGTGCGCGAACTGATCCGCGAGCCGGCCAATGCCGAGCCGGCGTTGAAGTGGCTGGAGCAGGTGGTCAAGACCCTGGACGCCAATGTCACGCCGACGCGCAACATCGCCAGCGCCCATTTCAGCCCGGGCGACGACTGCCGGCGGAAAATCCGCGAGCTTTGCCGTCAGGCGCGCAAGAGCGTGGATATCTGCGTCTATACCATCTCCGACGACCCGCTCAGCGAGGAAATCCTCGCCTGCCACCAGCGCGGCCTGGCCGTGCGGGTGATCACTGACAACGAAAAACAGTTCGATGTCGGCAGTGATGTGCAGTGGCTGCGCGACAAGGGCGTGCCGCTGCGCATCGACTCCGGCCCTTACCACATGCACCACAAGTTCGCCTTGTTCGACGGCCAGCTGCTACTCAACGGCAGCTTTAACTGGACCCGTAGTGCCAGCACCAGCAACGAGGAAAACTTCCTTGTGGTCGACCACCCGCAACTGGTCGCCGCCTACAGCGGCGAGTTCGACAGCCTGTGGGCCCGTTACGTGGATAACTGATGGACAGCGCAGCGCCCGTTCGCCAGCTCATAGGGTTTTATCGCAGCTGCTATCTGGCCGATAGCCGCGACCTGGACTTGGATAACCTGAGCAAATTGCCAGCCGAGCGCTGGGCCTGGCTGGACGGCCGCGAAGAGTTGGTCAGTGGCGGCTTGCTCAGCATGCCATTGACGGCGGAACTGGGCGCCGCGCTGGAGCGGCAACAGAGCCTCTATCAGCGCGAGCTGCAACTGATCTACGGCGTGCTACCGGTTTGCGGGCGCCTGACGTCTACCGATGCGCCCGCCGTGCCGATCTGCGGTCCTCTGATGTATTACGAAGCCCGCCTGGAACGCACTGCCGATGGCGAAAGCCACCTGCTGACCATCGACCTGCAGCAGCCCCACGGCAATTGGCGTTTGTTGCGATCTTTGCTTGGCAGCGAGAACGGCGATGCGTTCGCCGGTTTACGCTTGCCCGGCGAACCCCTCGATGCCTTAGCGCTGGGCGAGCTGTTGGCCTGGGTGGCGAGCAACACCCGGGTGCAGGAAGTTGCCGCCGCTGCCGGCTTTCCCGCTTTGGCCGATGCGGCTGTACTGGATAAAGCGTTGCGCCGGCGCAGCCTGTCGGTGCAGTCCGCTGCCATGGTCGCGCTGGTGCCGCGCGGCACTGGCAGCCGTGGCATCGCCCATGAGTTGCAGCAATTGCAGGCCGCCAGCGAGCTGTCGCCGCCGCTGCGCCAGTTGCTCGGCGACTCCGCGCCCGTGGCCAATGAGGCGGCGGTCAGTTCGCCACAGAACCTGCCGGCGAAACTCAGCGCCGCCCAATGCCGGGCTTTGCAGAATGCCGCCCGTTACCCCTTGAGCCAGATCAGCGGCCCGCCGGGCACCGGTAAGAGCTACACCTTGGCCGCCCTGGCGCTGGATCGTTACCTACAGGGCGAAAGCGTGCTGCTGGTCAGCCGCAGCGAGCAGGCGGTAAAGGTCATCGCGCAAAAGCTGCGCGACGATTTCGGTCTGCGCGATGGCGTGCTCGAGTGCGATGGCCAAGGCCAGCTCAAAGGCTTGCGTGAGCGCCTGGCGCGAGCCCTGCAAGGCGAGCTGGAAACGGTCGAGGAGGGTAGCGAACGCCAGCAGCGGCGCGAGCTCAACGGCCTGCAGCGCAACGAGCAGCGCTTGAACCGGGCTTTTCTCCGGCGCGGCGAGCAGGCGCTGGCCTGGAGCCGCCTGTTGTTGCGCGCCGAGCGCGGCAGTCTGGGTTTCTGGCAACGCTGGTTGCAGGTGCCCTGGGTGCGTCGGCGCATTGGTTCCAGCGCACGGCCCTGGGCGCTGCTAGATGAACTGCGCGAGTGCCAGCAGCAGCGTCAGCGACTCAGCCGCGACCACCTCAATACGCGCCGGGCCTTGGGTTTGCAGCGGCTGCTGGCCAAGGACCGGCAAACCTTCGTGCACTACAACCAGGCAATCCGCGCGCGCAGCTCGCAGCGGCAGCTGGCGTTATTCGAGGATATCGACCCCGCGCTGTTGCTGGCGGCCTTCCCGATCTGGGTGGTGACCCTCGATGAACTGCACCGCATGTTGCCGCTGCATGCCGGCTTGTTCGATGTGATGGTGATGGACGAGGCGACCCAGTGCGACATCGCCTCGGCGCTGCCGGCCTTCCAGCGTTGCAAGCGTGCGGTGGTGGCCGGCGATGTTCGGCAGCTACGACATATTTCATTCCTTTCAATCGCCGCGGAAGCGAGGTTGCTGAGCCGCGCCGAGGTGCCGGCCGAGCAGGGCGAGCAGTGGAGTTACCGGGCCAATAGCGTGCTGGATCTAATGGGCCTGCAACTGGCCCGCCAGGAGGCGGTGATCTTTCTCGACGAGCACTTTCGCAGCCGCCCGGCGCTGATCCGCTTCAGCAACCAGCAGTTCTACGACAACCGCTTGCGGGTGATGAAAGAGCGCCCGGGGCAGGAGCGCTGCGACAGCCTGCAGCTCGAACGGCTGAGCGGCGAGCGCGGCGCCAATGGCGTCAACCCGGCCGAGGTGGAGCGGGTTCTGGTTCTGCTTGGCGAGCATATCGCGCGTTATGCCGCCAGCCCGGTAAAGCCGAGCATCGGCGTGCTGTCGCCGTTCCGCGATCAGGTCGAGGCGATTCGCAAGCAGGTCGCTGCAACCCTGTCGCTGGAACAACTGCGTGAGTTTCGCCTGCTGATCGCCACGCCCTACGGTTTTCAGGGCGAGGAGCGCGATCTGATGATCATCAGTTTCGCCCTGCATGGTGGCGCTGCCCAGGTCGCGACCTACCTCAATCGCGCGGATATGTTCAATGTCGCCATTACCCGCGCCCGTGAACGCCAGGTGTTGCTGTTCAGCGGCGACGAGCAGCAGTTGCCGGCCCAACACCTGCTGCGACGCTATGTGGAATCCATTCGCCAGCCCGAAACCACGGTTCGACCAGCCGCGGCGCAGGACGCTTTTCAGCGCCAGGTCTGCGCCGCGCTCGAAGCCCATGGCGTCAGCACCTGGAGCAGTTATCCCGTGGCCGGGCTGTTATTGGATATCTTCTGCCAGCGCGGCGAGCGTTGCCTGGCCATCGACCTGATCGGCTTCCCCGGAGAGGGCGAGGGCTTTCTCGAACTGGAGCGCTACCTGGTCTTGGCCCGCGCCGGCCTGGAAACCCTGCCGCTGAGCTACGGCTTGTGGAAGCTTGAGCCGGAGCTGGCATTGCAGGCGCTGTTGCAGCGCTTGTAGTCGGCCGCCATCTATCCCCGTCCAAGGCGCTCGGCCTGGATTCAGGGTAGACTTGCCACCTTTGCGAATAACCAAGAAGCCCGTCCATGGCCCTGCCTTCCACGACCTACAAGATCGACCTGAACCTCACCGATATCGACCGCAGCATCTACCAGACCCTGCGTTTTACCGTGGCCAAACACCCCTCGGAAACCGAAGAGCGCCTGGCTGCACGGTTGATCGCCTATGCCTTGTTCTATGACGAACAATTGGCCTTCGGTCGTGGCCTGTCGGATGTCGACGAGCCTGCGTTGTGGGAGAAGAGCCTCGACGATCGCGTGCTGCACTGGATCGAAGTCGGCCAGCCGGACAGCGACCGCATCACCTGGTGCTCGCGGCGTACCGAGAAGTTCAGCCTGGTCGCCTACGGCAACCTGCGTGTGTGGCAGACCAAGGTGCTCGACCCGGTGCGCAGCCTGAAAAACATCAACGTGGTGGCGCTGGACCAGGAGGCCCTGGCCAGCCTGGCCCTGGATCTGCCACGTTCGTTGAGCTGGAGCGTGATGATCAGCGACGGCGAACTGTTCGTCACCGACGAGCGTGGCCAGCACGAAGTGCCCATAGAGTGGCTGATCGGCGAGCGCTAGGCAGCTGCTTTGTGCGGAATACGGTTCCCGTAGCCCGGATGAAATCCGGGGGCTGTTGAGGCTATACCATCCCCGGATTGCATCCGGGCTACGTCTCTGCATGGCCGCTATGTTTTGATTCCGGCGGGTTGCACCCGCCCTACACGA
This sequence comes from uncultured Pseudomonas sp., assembly GCA_966210435.1. Classification (GTDB taxonomy): domain Bacteria; phylum Pseudomonadota; class Gammaproteobacteria; order Pseudomonadales; family Pseudomonadaceae; genus Aquipseudomonas. The sequence continues at coordinate 5,182 of CBIHLF010000063.1, forward strand.
AAAAGAATGACCATGCGTATCGAAGCCCGCCCGTTACCTGCCATCCTGCCTGATCTGGGCAACCTGCCGCCGCTGTTGACCCGTCTGTACGCCGCCCGTGGCGTGCAATCTGCGGCCGAACTGGACAAGGGGCTGGCGCGGTTGGTCCCCTATCAGCAGATGAAGGGCATGCCGGCGGCGGTCGAGCTGCTGGTGCAGGGCTTGCAGCAGGGCCAGCGCATGCTGATCGTCGGCGACTTCGATGCCGATGGCGCCACCGCCAGCACGGTCGGTTTGCTCGGTTTGCGCATGCTCGGCGCGGCCCATGTCGACTACCTGGTGCCCAATCGCTTCGAATACGGCTATGGCCTGACCCCGGAGATAGTCGCGGTGGCGCTCGAGCGCCAGCCGCAATTGCTGATCACCGTGGACAACGGCATTTCCAGCGTCGAAGGCGTGGCGGCTGCCAAGGCGGCCGGTTTGACCGTGCTGGTCACCGACCACCATCTGCCTGGCGCCGAGTTGCCGGCGGCGGACGCCATCGTCAATCCCAATCAGCCCGGCTGCGAGTTTCCCAGCAAGGCCATGGCCGGTGTCGGGGTGATGTTCTACGTATTGCTGGCGCTGCGTGCGCGCCTGCGCGAGATCGGCTGGTTCGACGCGCAGCGGCCTGAGCCCAACCTTGGCGAATTGCTCGACCTGGTGGCCCTGGGCAGCGTCGCCGACGTGGTGCCGTTGGATGCCAATAACCGCATCCTGGTGCATCAGGGCCTGGCGCGGATTCGTGCCGGGCGGGCGCGGCCGGGCTTGCGCGCGATTCTCGAGGTGGCGGGGCGCGATCACCGGCGCATCACTTCCACCGATCTGGGTTTTATCCTCGGCCCGCGCCTGAACGCGGCCGGGCGCCTGGACGACATGAGCTTGGGCATCGAATGCCTGCTCTGCGACGACGAGGCCCTGGCCCGCGATATGGCGGTGCAGCTCGACCAGCTCAATCAGGATCGCAAGGCGATAGAGCAGGGCATGCAGCGCGAGGCCCTGGCCCAGCTCAAGGACCTGCCGCTGGCGGATATGCCGTTCGGTTTGTGCCTGTTCGAGGCGGACTGGCACCAGGGCGTGATCGGCATCCTCGCTTCGCGCATGAAGGAGCGCTATCACCGCCCGACCATCGCCTTCGCCGATGCCGGCGACGGTGTGCTGAAAGGCTCGGCGCGCTCGGTACCGGGCTTTCATATCCGCGATGCGCTGGATGCGGTCGCCGCCAAACACCCGCAACTGATCAGTAAGTTCGGTGGCCATGCCATGGCTGCGGGCTTGTCCCTGCCGCAGGAAAATTTCGGCGCCTTCGCCGTGGCCTTCGATGCCGAGGTGCGTCGCCAACTCTGCGAGGACGACCTGACAGGGCGCCTGTTATCGGACGGTAGTCTGTCGGTTGAAGAATTCCACCTGCCGCTGGCCAAGGAGCTGCGCAATGCCGGACCCTGGGGCCAGCATTTCCCCGAGCCGCTGTTTCATGGGGTGTTCCAGCTGACGCAGCAGCGCATCGTCGGCGAGCGTCATCTCAAGGTAGTGCTCAAGAGCGAATGCGGCAGCGTGCAGCTCGATGGTATCGCCTTCGGTGTGGACCGCGAACTCTGGCCAAACCCCACCGTGCGTTGGGTGGAGTTGGCTTACAAGCTCGACGTCAACGAATACCGCGGTCAGGAAACCGTGCAACTGATGATCGCCCATATTCAGCCGCGTTAGGCACTTTTCGCGGATGTTTTTGTAGCCCGGATGCAATCCGGGGAGCGGTATCAGCCATACAATATTCCCCGGATTTCATCCGGGCTACGTTCGAGCACCTTGTTTGCGGTAAACGAGCTGGATCTGTTGCAGGGGATCTTAGCCGCGCGGAGCGGCGGGCGCCGAACCGTCGGCCATGGCCCGTTCGGTCAGCTCGCTCCAGCGCGCGAGAAATTGCGGCGGCTGGCTGACGCGCTGCGGCGCCTTGGCCAGGAATACCCCGAGATCGTTGAACGAGTACACCGGCAACAGATCGCTGCGTTCGCTGGCCGGGCGGATCTGCGGGTCGAGGTTATCGAGGATCAGTGGCTGTGCGTCGGGGCTGGCGTAGTAGGTCAACACCATATGCGCCTGGTTTTGTTTGAGCGCTTTGACGAAGGTCAGGCGCAGCTTCTCGCTCGGCACGCCCATGCGCACCAGGCTGAAGTATTTGGCGATGGCGAAATCCTCGCAGTCGCCCAGGCCACGGTTCAGGGTTTGCGCCGGGGTGGCCCAATAATCTTCAACGCCCCAGGCCTGCTGATCGTCGACGAAGGTTATCGTGCGATTAATGAAGTGGTTGACCCGCTGCAGCTTGGCGCTTTCTGCATCGTTGCCGGCGGTGTCCAGTAGGTTCTGCCAACTGGTCAGGCGCGCGTCGCTAAGCGCTTGCGGCAGGGCGGTGCCGGGTAGCTCGGCCACCAGCGCCGGGCTGAACAGCCAGCAGCCGGCCAGCAGGCAGCGCAGCTTATGCGGGGTAAGGCGAGGGGCGCGAATTGGCATCTAGAAGCGGTCTCCGGCGTCGGCTCTTGATAGCCTTTTGCCGCTAAAAAATTTTGTGGTGCCATCCTATGGGCGTCAAAGACTCAACAACTGTGACGTCCGCCACTATTTGAGCCATTCGGCGACAATAAGCCGACGAACTGTCGTCTTTTCCCTGCCCAGCAATTTTTAGAAGCACTCTTGCGATAGGGCGTGTGTCTCCGGCTGCCTAGAATGGTCCGGCGTCATTGGCAGACCCAACGGGAGAAATTGCATGAATAGTCGCGGCTTGCTCGATCAATTACTGAAATCCGGCCAGGACCTGCTGCAGAAGCAATCCGCCAACAAATCCGGCAGCAGTGCCGGCGGTGGTTTGAACAGTCTGTTGACCGGGGCCGCGGGCGGCGCGTTGGGCGCGGGTGCCTTGGGCCTGCTGCTGGGCAATAAGAAGGCCCGTAAATTCGGCGGCAAGGCCTTGACCTATGGCGGTTTGGCGGCACTCGGAGTGATCGCCTACAAGGCCTACGGCAATTGGCAGGCGCAGCAGGCGAATGCACCGCAAGGCGAGCCGCAGACCCTTGATCGTTTGCCGACGCCGCAGGTCGAACTGCACAGTCAGGCGATTCTCAAGGCGCTGGTGGCGGCGGCCAAGGCTGATGGCCATGTCGATGCGCGCGAACGCCAGTTGATCGAGGGCGAATTCAGCAAATTGACCGGCGATGCGCAGCTGCAAGGCTGGCTCGAAGCCGAACTGAACAAGCCCCTCGATCCAGCCGACGTCTCCCGCGCGGCGACTACTCCGGAAATGGCCGCGGAGATGTACCTGGCAAGCGTGTTGATGGTCGATGACGAGCACTTCATGGAGCGCGCCTACCTGGACGAACTGGCGCGCCAGCTCAAGCTCGATCCGGCGCTCAAGAGCGAGCTGGAAACCCAGGTGAAGTTGCAGCTCAGCGCTGGCTAAGCCACGCCTGAGCGGCACCTAAACCCCACACAATCACCATCGCGTCTACAAATTCCCATCACAAAGCGACCGCAGCATTGCCCCGTGTTTTGCATCATTCACGGGGGAGCGTCGCCATGTTTCATTGTTTATCCATTACCGCAGCCAGTGTCGGCCGCAGGCTGGTGCTGCTGATCGCGCTGGTGTTGTCGCAGTCCGCGCTGGCCGGCGCGCAAACCGCCGTCGAGCGCAGCGAAAGCCCGTATTTCGCGGTGCAGAGTGAGGATCCCACGGTCGACCGCTTGCCGCTCAAGAGCACCAAGGTCGAGGTGCGGGTGCTCGGAGTGATCGCCGATGTGCGGGTTGTCCAGCAATACCGAAACGAGGGTACGCGGGCGCTGGAGGCGCGTTATGTGTTTCCCGGCTCGACCCGTGCGGCGGTTTACGGCATGACCGTGCGCCTGGGCGATCGCGAGTTGCGGGCGCAGATCCGCGAGAAGCAAAAGGCGCAGAAGGAGTACCAGGAGGCCAAGAGCGCTGGCAAGACCGCGGCCTTGCTCGAACAGCACCGCGAAAACGTGTTCCAGATGAATGTCGCGAATATCCTGCCCGGCGATGTGGTCGACGTGGAGCTGCGTTATACCGAGCTGCTGTTGCCCACCGATGGCGTCTACAGCTTCGTCTTTCCCACCGTGGTCGGGCCGCGCTACAACGGCAGCGCCGGCAGCGAGAGCAACAAGGCCGGGCCTTGGGTCAGCACACCTTATCTGCCCGAGGGCGAGGCGAGCCAGGACGCCTTTTCGCTCGCGGTCGAGTTGCAGGCGCCGGTGCCGCTGGCCGATATCCGCTCGCCAAGCCACCGCATCGAGGTGCTGCAGGCCAAGCCGAGCGAGGCGAGCGTCAGCCTGGGCGCCGACGCGGGGCAGAGCAACAATCGCGATTTCATCCTCGACTATCGCTTGAGCGGTGCCAGTTTCGAGAGCGGTGTGTTGCTGTCCAAGGGCACCGAGGAGAACTTCTTTATGGCGCTGGTCGCGCCGCCGGCCAAGGTGCAAAGCAAGATGCTGGTGCCGCGCGAATATATCTTCGTGGTGGATATTTCCGGCTCCATGCATGGCTTCCCGCTGGATACCGCCAAGCGTCTGCTGAAGAATCTGGTCGGGCGTTTGCGTCCGGTCGATAGCTTCAATGTGCTGTTGTTCTCCGGCAGCAGCACCATGCTCGCCGAAGAGTCGCAGGCAGCTACCTCGGAGAATATTCGGCGGGCCCTGGACATGCTCGATACGCAGATGGGCTCTGGCGGCACCGAACTATTGCCGGCGTTGCGCCAGGCCCTGGCGGTACCGACCGATCCCGAGCGGGCGCGCAGCTTTGTGGTGGTCACCGATGGCTATGTGACGGTGGAGCGCGAGGCTTTCGAGCTGGTGCGTAATAACCTCGACAAGGCCAATATGTTCGCCTTCGGGATTGGCAGTTCGGTCAACCGTCAGTTGATCGAAGGCTTGGCGCGGGCCGGGCAGGGAGAGCCCTTCGTGATTATCGATGAGGCCTCGGCGGACCAGCAGGCCGAGCGCTTCCGGCAGATGATCGATGCGCCTGTGCTGGCTAACCCGCAGGTGCGGTTCGAGGGTTTGGATGTCTATGACGTCGAACCCGTGGCCCTGCCTGACCTGTTCGCCCAGCGGCCGCTGGTGGTGTTCGGTAAATGGCGCGGCGAGGCGCGCGGCAGCCTGCAGGTCGAGGGGCGCGGCGCCGCCGGGCCATACCGGGTCGATATTCCGATCAAGCCCGAGATGGCCCGCGAGAGCAACCAGGCGCTGAGCTATCTGTGGGCGCGACACAGGGTCGCCAGCCTCACCGATCAGGAAACCCTCGAAGGTGGCTACAGCCATAGCCAGGCGATTCTCGACCTGGGCTTGAAGTACAGCCTGCTGACGCCTTACACCTCGTTTATCGCGGTGGACGAACGGGTGCGCAACGCCGATCCGGCCGCTGCCGCCAGCGTCAAACAGCCATTACCGTTGCCCCAGGGCGTGAGCAACCAGGCGATTGGTGCTGTGGTGTCAGGCACCCCCGAACCGAGCGCCTGGCTGATGCTGCTGGTCGCGGCCCTCGGCATGGGTTGGCTGGCGCGCCGGCACGCCCGCCAGGAGCAACTCTGAATGATCGCCGCATGGCGGATCGGCGCAGCCCGCGTTTTTGCCGACCCACCCGCCTGGCTGTGGTTGCTGCTGCCGGCGCTGGCGCTGTGGCCGGCCTGGGAATGGAGCGTGCGGCGGTTGAGTGATGGCTCCGACGACCCGTTCGGCATAGTCGCGTTGCTCGCCTTGGCGCTGCTGTGGTGGCGCGAGCGCCGGCAGTTGTCGGCCGCGGCGCGGCTGCCCTGGTTGCTGGCGACATTGCTGCTCTGCGCCCTGGTCGTGCTGGCGCCGGGGCTGCCGCCATTGTTGCGCGCGGTGCTGGCGGTGTTGGCGCTGTTCGGCGCGGTGCTGGCCTTGCGCACGCCGGGCCAGGCACTGCTGGCCTGGCTGGGGTTGGGCTTGTTGGCTTTGCCGATCATGTCGTCGCTGCAGTTCTTCGTCGGCTATCCGCTGCGGGTGCTGACCGCCGAGGTCAGCGCCTGGCTGTTGCGCGCGGGCGGGCTGGAGGTATTGCGTCAGGGCAGCACGCTGGAAGTGGCCGGGCAATTGGTGATGGTCGATGCGCCTTGTTCGGGCATTCAGATGGCCTGGGTCGCGTACTTCACAGCATTCTCCACCGCCGCCTGGTTGCGCCTGAGCGATCGCCAGTTGCTGCGCCGTTTGCCGTTGCTCGGGGTGTTGATACTAGCCGGTAATATTCTGCGCAATAGCCTGCTGGTGTTGCAGGAAACCGGGCGCCTGGACTGGCCGGGCTGGATGCACGAGGGCACCGGTTTGCTGGTGTTCGTTGCGGTCTGCGCATTGGTGCTGCGTTATGTCGCCGGCGGGGCAGCAGGTACGCCGGTGCTTGTCGCAACGCTGGGCGGGCGGGGGCTCAAGCCGCAGGTGCGCTGCCTGTTGGTGCTGGCGTTCATGGCGCTGGGGCTTTGGCCGCTGCTGAAGCAACCGACGGCGATCGAGCCTCCGCGCGGCGATTTCGTCGAGTGGCCCACCCGCTTCGCCGATCAGCCCTTAACGCCGCTGGCGCTGTCGGCGGTTGAGCAGCGTTTCGCTATGCAGTTTCCCGGCGCCATCGCCCGTTTCAGTGCCGGCCCGCGTCTGGTGACGCTGCGCCATGTCACCCGGCCCACACGCAAATTGCACCCGGCGATGGATTGCTACCGCGGCCTGGGGTATCGCATCGAGGCCATGCATCTGGAACAGCGTACCGAGGGCGCCGGCCTGCAGCGTTGCTTCGTCGCCGACGGGCACGGGGTGCGCTTGCGGGTTTGCGAATACATCGAGGATGCCAACGGGCGGACCTTCAGCGACAACTCGGCCTGGTACTGGGCAGCCCTCGCTGGCGATTCGCCCGGGCCCTGGCGCGCGGTGAGCACGGCCGAACTGTCGCCGCCTTGACTCGCGTCATTCAGCAAATTTATCTCAGACTAAAAGATCATCCCGTTGCACTTGCCAGCCGGCTAGGCTGTTGCTCATTCGAACCGCGGTGACCATAGCGAGAGTGCCGATGCAGCAACTCGAAGAGGAATACGACTACCTGATCGTCGGGGCCGGTCCCGCCGGTTGCTTGCTGGCCAATCGTTTGTCCGCCGACCCGGCGGTGCGCGTGTTGCTGCTGGAGGCCGGAGGACGTGACAACTACCCGTGGATTCATATCCCGGTGGGCTATCTGTATTGCATCGGCAACCCGCGTACCGACTGGTGCTATGCCACCGAGGCCGAACCCGGGCTCAACGGCCGGGCGCTGAACTATCCGCGTGGCCGGGTGCTCGGTGGCTGCTCGTCGATCAACGGGATGATCTATATGCGTGGCCAGGCCCGTGATTACGATGGCTGGGCGGCGGCCGGTAATCCCGGCTGGGCCTGGAACGATGTCCTGCCGCTGTTCCGGCGTACGGAGAACCATTTTGCCGGCAGCAGCGAGCTACACGGCGCCGCCGGCGAATGGCGGGTCGAACGCCAGCGCCTGTCCTGGGACCTGCTCGAGGCGTTTCGCCAGGCTGCGGCGCAGAGCGGTATTGCCAGCATCGAGGATTTCAACGGCGGCGATAACGAGGGTTGTAGCTATTTTCAGGTCAACCAGCGTCGTGGCGTGCGCTGGAATGCGTCGAAGGCGTTCCTCCGTGATATCCGCCAACGCCCCAATCTGCGGGTGCTGACTGAGGCCGAGGTGCAGCGGGTGATCCTTGCCGATGGTCGCGCCAGCGCGCTGCAGGTCCGCTGGCAGGGGCGCGAGCTAAGGCTGCGGGCACGGCGCGAGATCGTTCTTTGCGCCGGCGCGATTGGCACGCCGTCGTTGCTGCAGCGCTCGGGTATCGGCCCGCGCGCGCTGCTGCAGCGTCTGGGCATCGGCGTGCAGCACGAATTGGCCGGGGTTGGCGGCAACCTGCAGGACCACCTGCAGCTGCGGCTGATCTATCAGGTCAGCGGGGTGAAGACGCTCAACCAGATGGTCAGTAGCCCCTGGGGCAAGCTGGGCATGGGCCTGGAATACTTGTTGCGCCGCAGTGGGCCGCTGGCCATGGCGCCCAGTCAGTTGGGCGCCTTCGCCCGTTCCAGCCCGGCGCAGCCTTCGGCCAACCTGCAATATCACGTGCAGCCGCTGTCGCTGGAGCGCTTCGGCGAACCGCTACATGCCTTCTCGGCGTTTACCGCGTCGGTGTGCAACCTGCGCCCCTACAGCCGCGGCACGGTGGCGATCCGTTCGCTGGATGCGGCCGAGGCGCCGCTGATCCAGCCCAATTACCTGAGCGATGCGCGTGATCTGGAAGTGGCCGCCGACGCCATCCGCCTGACCCGACGCATAGTCGCGGCGCCGGCACTGGCGCCATTTCAGCCACAGGAATACAAACCGGGGGCCAGTTACCAGAGCGAGGACGACCTGCGCCGTGCGGCGGGCGAGGTGGGCACGACCATCTTCCATCCGGCCGGCACCTGCAAAATGGGCCAGGGCAGCGACGCGGTGGTCGATGCGCAGTTACGCGTGCATGGCATACCCGGATTGCGCATCGCCGATGCGTCGATCATGCCGAGCATCGTCTCCGGCAACACCTGCTCGCCGGTGCTGATGATCGCGGAGAAGGCCGCCGAGCTGATAATTCAGGCGCAGCGGCCGCAGCTGGCAGCCGTTTAGTCGGTGAGGTTAGCGCAGGTGCAGCCTATCCACTAGTTGGCTGATCCGCGTCGGGGCTGGCTCCGCCAACTTTGCCTGGAACCCGGCTGCTCGTTGGCAGCCGGCGATAAGAGTAGCGTCCGCTGGTCAGTGGCGATGCGCATCGGTGCCAAGAGCGGGCTGCCAGGGGCGCCATGACTCAGGTATACTCGCCGGCTTTTCCGAAAGTTTGACCTGTGAGTGCCGCCAGCCATGGAAATCAACCCGATCCTGAACAGCATCAAGGACCTGTCCGAGCGCACCCAGACCATTCGGGGGTATCTTTGACTACGATCAAAAGCATGATCGGCTGATCGAAGTAAACCGCGAGCTCGAAGACCCGAACGTCTGGAACAATCCTGAATACGCGCAGAACCTGGGGCGTGAGCGCGCCTCCCTGGCGCTGATCGTCGAGACCATCGACGACCTCGACAGCAGCCTCGGCGATTCCCGCGACCTGTTGCAGATGGCCGCCGAAGAGGAAGACCAGGGCGCCGTCGACGATGTCGCCGCCGAAGTCGAGCGCCTGCGCGGCATCCTCGAAAAAATGGAATTCCGCCGCATGTTCAGCGGCGAGATGGACCCGAACAACGCCTACCTGGACATCCAGGCCGGTTCCGGCGGCACCGAGGCCCAGGACTGGGCCAACATGCTGCTGCGCATGTACCTGCGCTGGGCCGACAAGCGCGGCTTCGATGCCACCATCATGGAACTCTCCGCTGGCGAAGTCGCCGGGATCAAGGGCGCCACCGTGCATATCAAGGGCGAATACGCCTTCGGCTGGCTGCGCACCGAGATCGGCGTGCATCGCCTGGTGCGCAAGAGTCCGTTCGACTCCGGCAACCGTCGCCACACCTCGTTCACCGCGGTGTTCGCCTCGCCGGAAATCGACGACAACATCGAGATCGAGATCAACCCGGCCGACCTGCGCATCGACACCTACCGCTCCTCCGGGGCCGGCGGTCAGCACGTCAACACCACCGACTCTGCGGTGCGTATTACCCACGTGCCGACCAACACCGTGGTCAGTTGCCAGAACGAACGCTCCCAGCACGCCAACAAAGACACCGCGATGAAGATGCTGCGCGCGCGTCTGTACGAGCAGGAAGTGCAGAAGCGCAATGCGGCTTCGCAGGCGCTGGAAGACACCAAGTCGGATATCGGCTGGGGTCACCAGATTCGCTCCTATGTGCTCGATCAGTCGCGAATCAAGGATTTGCGTACCGGTGTCGAGCGTAGCGACTGCGTCAACGTACTCGATGGCGATATCGACGAGTACCTGGTTGCCAGTCTGAAGCAGGGGCTGTAACACCTAATCCTACCCAGATCGCACTACACGTCAGGCAGATAGAAAAGACCATGAGCGACCAACAACTCGACCACCACGAACTGCAACAGGAAGAAAACAAGCTGATCGCCCTGCGCAAGGAAAAACTTGCCGGCGCGCGTGAGCTGGGTAATGCCTTCCCCAATGACTTCCGCCGTGACAGCTATTGCGCGGACCTGCAGAAAAAGTACGTCGACAAGACCAAGGAAGAGCTGGCCGAAGCCGCTATCCCGGTCAAGGTCGCGGGTCGCATCATGCTCAACCGCGGCTCCTTCATGGTCATCCAGGACATGAGCGGGCGCATTCAGGTCTACGTCAACCGCAAGACCCTGCCGGAAGAAAAACTCGCCGAGGTCAAGCACTGGGATCTGGGCGACATCATCGCCGCCGAGGGCACTCTGGCCCGTTCCGGCAAGGGCGACCTCTACGTCGAAATGACCGACGTGCGCCTGCTGACCAAGTCGCTGCGCCCTCTGCCGGACAAGCACCACGGTCTGACCGACACCGAGCAGCGCTACCGCCAGCGCTACGTCGACCTGATGGTCAACGAGGAAGTGCGCGAGACCTTCCGCGTGCGTTCCCAGGTCATCGCGCATATCCGCAGTTTCCTCATGCAGCGCGACTTCCTCGAAGTGGAAACGCCGATGCTACAGAGCATCCCCGGCGGTGCCGCGGCCAAGCCGTTCGAGACCCACCACAATGCCCTGGATATGCAGATGTTCCTGCGTATCGCTCCCGAGCTGTACCTCAAGCGCCTGGTGGTCGGTGGCTTCGAGCGGGTCTTCGAGATCAACCGCAACTTCCGCAACGAAGGCGTTTCGACCCGGCACAACCCCGAGTTCACCATGCTCGAGTTCTACCAGGCCTACGCCGACTACGAAGACATGATGGACCTGACCGAGGAACTGTTCCGCGAGCTGGCGCAGCTGGTGCTGGGCAGCACCGATGTGCCTTACGGCGACAAGCTGTTCCACTTCGGCGAGCCGTTCGTACGTCTGTCGGTGTTCGACTCGATCCTCAGGTACAACCCTGAAATCAGCGCCGCCGATCTGCAGGACATCGACAAGGCCCGCGAGATTGCCAAGCGGGCTGGAGCCAAGGTGCTCGGCTTCGAGGGCTTGGGCAAATTGCAGGTGATGATTTTCGAAGAACTGGTCGAGCACAAGCTGGAGCAGCCGCACTTCATCACCCAGTATCCGTTCGAAGTGTCGCCTCTGGCGCGTCGTAACGACCAGGACCCGAGCGTCACCGACCGCTTCGAACTGTTTATCGGCGGCCGCGAAATCGCCAACGCCTATTCCGAGTTGAACGACGCCGAAGACCAGGCCGAACGCTTCCATGCCCAGGTGGCGGACAAGGACGCCGGTGATGACGAAGCTATGCATTTCGACGCCGATTTCGTCCGCGCCCTGGAATATGGCATGCCACCGACCGCCGGTGAGGGCATCGGCATCGACCGATTGGTGATGTTGCTGACCAATGCGCCGTCTATACGGGATGTCATCCTCTTCCCGCATATGCGCCCGCAGACCTGATGGTCTTGAAGCCGCCCAAGGGCGGCTTTTTATTACCTGGAATTGGATGATTGCCGCTATTGAGTGACTAACTGCTTATTCCGCCTTCGTCTGCCATAAAGGACAGTACCGCCGTGACCTTCAACTCCGCCCAGGAAAGTGCCACCCACGTAGCCAATGCCGTTGCCGAAAGTGTTCAGTACCAGGGGCGCAAGGCCAGCCGGCAGGGTAGTGAACAGCGGCGCCAGGCGATTCTCGACGCCGCCATGCGGATCATCGTGCGCGATGGTGTGCGTGCCGTACGTCACCGGGCGGTGGCGGCCGAGGCGCAGGTGCCGCTATCGGCCACCACCTACTACTTCAAGGATATCGATGACCTGATCACCGATACCTTTGCCCAATTCGTCGAGCGCCGCGCCGCGCATATGGCCAACGTCTGGAGCAATACCCAGGGCGTGCTGCAGGATCAGGTCAATCGTCTCGACGGCAGCGCCGAAGCACGTCGGCGCCTGGCCGACGAAATCGCCCGGATGGCGCTGGACTATGTGGGTAACCAGCTGATCAACCGTCGCGATCATCTGCTGGCAGAGCAGGCGTTTCACCAGGAAGCCTTGCTCAATCCGCGCCTGCATGGCCTGGTGCGTGCCCATCAGCGGATTCTGTTGCAGGGCGTAACACAGTTCTTCGAGGTGCTGGGCTCGCGGCAGCCCGAGCAGGATGCCAAACTCTTGACGAGCATTATTGTGCAGATGGAGTATCAGGGCCTGCTCGACGGGGTCGAACAGCTGCACAAGGAAGACATGCTGGCCATCCTCAAACGCTATATGCATTTGGTCTTGGGCCTTTAACCTGTTCCGGCGGCCGCTAAGTACGTGAATCGATTGCACAAGGAGAACACGATGAAAGCTTGGCGCCTGCTTGCCGCCTTGTCCTTCCTGTTGTTGAGTGGCTGTCTGGTTACCTTCAAAGATCCCATTCCGGCCAATGAGCCGGCGCCCATCCCCCTGCTCGGCGAATGGTCGCGCAAGAACGAGTGGGGCGAGCAGATCTATCTGTACGTCAGTCGTTCGGGCTCCAACGTCTACAAGGCCTCGGCTTATGTCGACAGTCCCGACAACCTCGAGAGTCTTGAGGAGTTCGGCTTTACCGTGGCCCACCATGGCCAACGTTGGTACCTCTCCGCCGGGCTGCCGAAGCGCTATGGCTCCAATTTCGCGATTGCCGGTTTCGAACTGACCGACGACAACGAACTGGTACTCTACAACCTGGACATCGACCGGGTGATGCAGGAACTGGAGCAGGGTAATCTGCAAGGCAAGGCGGTGGAGATGCCCGAGGGCGATGGCGTGCTGATCACCAGTCCGCTGGATCAGGTCTTCGACTATCTGGATGATCAGGCCAATTCGGACGTGTTTATCGAAGTCGCGCGCTATCAGCGTGTCGGTGAGTAAGTTTTCCAGTGATGCGATGAGGAGCGGATGAACAGTCATACCGGCTTGGACGATTACCAACTGATAGTTCGGGCTTTATCCGATCGAATCGTCGATGCACAGACCCCGATCCGCATCCTCGATGCGGTGAAGTGGGATGAAAGTGTGCGTAGCGACTTTCTCAAGCACAAGGGCCGCAAGCTGCCAGCGGTCGACCGTGCCTATTACGACAGCCGCCCGTTGGCATTCGATGCGGCGGCCAAGAAGCTCGAATTCCAGAACATCGAGCGCGATGTCACCCGCCAGCTCGGCCAGTTCAATCCGGTCGGGCAGATCATGCGGCGCATGTGCCGTGAATACCGCATGGTCGTGCGCATGCTCGAGGCCCGCGGCACCGAGGATTTCGGCCTTATCTCCCAGGAACTCTACGGCGCGGCGTCCGATGCCTTCCATGCCGGCGACCCGACGCTGGCCGATCTGGGCCTGATGTTCTCGGATTTTCTGAACAACATCGACAACCGCGGCGACCTCAAGGACGAACCGAAGAACCTCAGCGCTCGCGAAGCCGTCGACCTGCTGCAGCACCGCTTGAACAAGGTGTTCGGCGAGGAAGAGAGCACCATCCGCGTATTCGAGTCCGACGGTATTCTTGCCGATGCGGCGGCGGGCGCCGATTACATCAAGATCCGCGCCGATGCGCTGTTCAACGAGCGTGACGTCAAGGCCCTGGAAGTGCACGAGGGTCTGGTCCATGTGGCGACCACGCTCAATGGCCTGAGCCAGCCGGTGTGCACCTTCCTGGCCAAGGGCCCACCCTCGTCGACGGTGACCCAGGAAGGCCTGGCGATCCTGATGGAAGTGATCACCTTCGCCTCCTACCCGACGCGCCTGCGCAAGCTGACCAACCGCACCCGCGCCATCCACATGGCCGAGGAGGGCGCGGA
>CBIHLF010000064.1:0-18114 GCA_966210435.1 uncultured Pseudomonas sp.
ATCAAGGACGGCGAACTGCACGTGCAGGCCGGCGCCGGCATCGTCGCCGACTCGGTACCGGCGCTGGAGTGGGAGGAAACCCTCAACAAGCGCCGCGCCATGTTCCGTGCCGTAGCGCTGGCCGAGCAAACCACCGCCGAACAAACCGCCCCTGACCAGACCGAGCGCTGAGGAGTCCCGCCATGCTGCTGATGATCGATAATTACGACTCCTTTACCTACAACGTGGTGCAGTACCTCGGCGAGCTGGGTGCCGATGTCCAGGTGATCCGCAACGACGAGCTGAGCATCGCCGAAATCGAGGCGCTGAAGCCCGAGCGCATCGTGGTCTCGCCCGGCCCCTGCACGCCGACCGAAGCCGGTGTGTCGCTGGCGGTGATCGAGCATTTCGCCGGCAAGTTACCGATTCTTGGCGTATGCCTGGGCCACCAGAGCATCGGCCAGGCCTTCGGCGGCGATGTGGTGCGCGCGCGCCAGGTGATGCACGGCAAAACCAGCCCGGTGTTCCACGAACATCAGGGCGTATTCGCCGGGTTGAACATGCCATTGACGGTGACCCGCTATCATTCCCTGGTGGTCAAACGCGAAACCCTGCCGGACTGTCTGGAAATCACCGCCTGGACCCAGCATGCCGATGGTTCGGTCGATGAAATCATGGGGTTGCGGCACAAGAGCCTGCATATCGAAGGTGTGCAATTCCACCCCGAGTCGATTCTTACCGAGCAGGGCCACGAGCTGTTCGCCAACTTCCTAAAACAACACGGAGGCGTGCGCCGATGAATATCAAGGAAGCCCTCAATCGGATCGTCGGCCAGCTCGACCTGTCCACCGAGGAAATGCGCGCGGTGATGCGCGAGATCATGACCGGACAATGCACCGACGCGCAGATCGGCGCCTTCCTGATGGGCTTGCGCATGAAGAGCGAGACCATCGACGAGATCGTCGGTGCCGCGCAGATCATGCGCGAGCTGGCCGCGCCGGTGCGGATCGATGCCGAGCGCCTGGTCGACACCTGTGGCACCGGTGGCGATGGCATGAATATCTTCAACGTTTCCACCGCTGCAGCCTTTGTGGTGGCGGCGGCCGGTGGCAAGGTGGCCAAGCACGGCAACCGCGCGGTATCGGGCAAGAGCGGCAGCGCCGACCTGCTTGAGGCGGCGGGGGTGAACCTCGATCTGACCCCGGAGCAAGTCGCGCGCTGCGTGGAAAACGTCGGGGTCGGCTTTATGTTCGCCCCGGCCCATCATGGCGCGATGAAGCACGCCATCGGTCCGCGCCGCGAACTGGGTCTGCGCACCGTGTTCAATATGCTCGGGCCGATGACCAACCCGGCCGGGGTCAAGCATCAGGTTATCGGGGTGTTCAGCAAGGCTCTGTGCCGGCCGCTGGCCGAAGTGCTGCAGCGCCTTGGCAGTACCCATGTGTTGGTGGTGCATGCCCAGGATGGTTTGGATGAAATCAGCCTGGCCGCACCCACCTTCGTCGCCGAACTCAAGGATGGGGTGGTTAGCGAGTACAGTATCCAGCCGGAAGATTTCGGGATCAAAAGCCAGAGTCTGATCGGCCTTACGGTCGATACGCCGCTCGAATCGCTGGCGCTGATTCGCGATGCGTTGGGGCGACGCAAGACCGAGAACGGCCAGAAGGCCGCCGAGATGATCGTGCTCAATGCCGGTGCCGCGCTCTACGCCGCGGATCACGCGGTAAGTCTGAAGGAGGGCATGGACCTCGCCCACGATGCGCTGCACACGGGCCTGGCATGGGAAAAACTGGACGAGTTGGTGTCCTTTACCGCGGTATTCAAGCAGGAGAGCGAAGGATGAGCGTACCAACCGTTCTGGAGAAGATTCTCGCGCGCAAGGTCGAAGAGATCGCGGCGCGCCGTGCCGTGCTCAGTCTTGCCGAACTCGAACAGCAGGTTGCGGCTTGTGTGGCCCCTCGCGGCTTCGCGCAGGCGATGCAACAGCAGGCCAAGCGCAAGCAGCCCGCGGTGATTGCCGAAATCAAGAAGGCTTCGCCGAGCAAGGGCGTGCTGCGCGAACAGTTCGTGCCCGCCGAGCTGGCGCAGAGCTACCAGACCGGCGGCGCGACCTGCCTGTCGGTACTCACCGATGTGGATTTTTTCCAGGGCGCCGATCTTTACCTGCAGCAAGCCCGTGAGGCTTGCAAGCTGCCGGTTATCCGCAAGGATTTCATGATCGACCCTTATCAGATCGTCGAGTCGCGGGTGTTGGGCGCCGATTGCGTCTTGCTGATCGTCTCGGCGCTGGACGACGGGCAAATGGCCGAGTTGGCGGCAACCGCCAAGGCTTGTCAGTTGGACGTGCTGGTCGAAGTGCATGACGGCGACGAACTCGAGCGCGCGCTGAAGACCCTGGATACACCGCTGGTGGGCATCAACAACCGTAACCTGCACACCTTCGAGGTCAGCCTGGAAACCACCCTCGATCTCCTGCCGCGGGTGCCGCGTGATCGTCTGGTGGTAACCGAGAGCGGTATCCTCAACCGTGCCGATGTCGAGCTGATGGAGATCAGCGAGGTCTACGGCTTTCTGGTCGGTGAGGTGTTCATGCGCGCAGAAAATCCTGGCGCGGAGCTCGAGCGGCTGTTCTTCCCCGAGCGCAAGCGGATGGTCGCGAGCGCGGATGTGGACTGACGCGACATATAAAAAAAGCCGACGCATGCGTCGGCTTTTTTATGCATGGGATATCAGCGTGTGCCGAATATCACCATGGTCTTGCCTTTCACGTTGACCAGGCCCTGTTCCTCCAGTGCCTTGAGCACGCGGCCGACCATCTCCCGCGAACAGCCGACGATGCGGCCGATTTCCTGACGGGTGATCTTGATTTGCATGCCATCGGGATGGGTCATGGCGTCGGGCTGTTTGCACAGGTCGAGTAACGTGCGGGCCACTCGGCCGGTGACATCAAGGAAAGCCAGGTCGCCGACCTTGCGCGTGGTGTTGCGCAGACGCTCGGCCATCTGGCTGCCCAGGGCGTAGAGAATGTCCGGATCCTGCTCGGTGAGTTCGCGAAACTTGGCATAGCTCAGTTCCGCCACTTCGCATTCGGTTTTAGCCCGAACCCAGGCGCTACGTTCCTTTTCCGCGCCGTCTTTGTCGAACAGGCCCATCTCGCCGAAAAAGTCCCCGGCATTGAGGTAAGCGATGATCATCTCGCGACCGTCATCGTCCTCGATCAGGATGGTGACCGAGCCTTTGACGATGAAGAACAGCGTTTCGCACCGGTCTCCTGCATAGATGATGGTGCTCTTGGCGGTGTAGCGACGGCGATGGCAGTGTGCGAGGAGTTTGTCGAGATTTTTTATTTTAGGTGTGAGGGTAATAGCAACCATGCCCGAATCCCGAATGTAAAAATGTAAGCCGCTGTCTGGCTGGCAGTTATTTTAATTAGTTATCCAATCAAGTTTGCCAGCATTCTGGCGCCAGTATAACAATCGCTCTAATACTAGGTGCGGTTTTGCGACCTGGCTAACATCTAGCCAAGGAACTCCTGCGCGATTGCCGTGTACGGACGAGCAAAACTGCTGTGATAAGCTGCGCACCCTTTTTAACAGCGGAGCCAGGGTAATGAAAGCACGCATTCAATGGGCCGGCGAAGCGCTGTTTCTCGGCGAGTCGGGCAGCGGCCATGCGGTAGTGATGGACGGCCCCCCGGAAAGCGGCGGCCGCAACCTTGGCATCCGTCCGATGGAGATGTTGTTGATCGGTTTGGGCGGTTGCAGCAACTTCGATGTGGTCAGCATCCTGAAAAAATCCAGACAGGCGGTCGAGAGTTGCGAAGCCTTTCTTGAGGCCGAGCGCGCGACCGAAGAGCCCAAAGTGTTCACCAAGATTCACCTGCATTTCGTGGTCAAGGGCCGCGGCCTGAAAGAGGCCCAGGTAAAGCGTGCGGTGGAACTGTCGGCGGAGAAATATTGCTCCGCGTCGATCATGCTTGGCCGTGCCGGTGTCGAGATAACCCACGACTACGAAATCGTCGAGCTGGGTTGAAGCGGCGATAAGCGTCGACTCGGCACGCAGCGGAGGCGTGGCGGCCCGCAAGCCGCCCGTCCGCAGCCGCACTACAGCCGATACACGCTCTTGGTCATGACCTTGGACAACAGGCTCATGCCGAACTTCACCGGAGCCGGAAAGCGCAGCCCGCCGGCTTCCAGAGCATTGTTGGCATGCTGCTCCTCGTCCTGGCGCATCTGCTGCAGAATGGCCCGGGACTTCTCATCGCTTTGCGGAATCTGTTGCAGGTGGTCGTCGAGATGGCGGACCACCTGATCTTCGGTCGCTGCGACGAAGCCCAGGCTGACCCGGTCGCTGACCAGGCCGGCGACCGCGCCGACGCCGAACGACAAGCCGTAAAACAACGGATTGAGCACGCTGGTCTGGCTGCCGAGTTGGCGGATGCGTTGCTCGCACCAGGCCAGGTGATCGATTTCCTCGTCGGCGGCATGTTCCATGGCGGCGCGCACCTGCGGCAGCTTGGCGGTCAATGCCTGGCCCTGGTAAAGCGCCTGGGCGCAGACCTCGCCGGTATGGTTGATGCGCATCAAACCGGCGATGTGCTGGGTTTGCTGTTCATCGAGCTCCGCCTCGGGCTGAACCACGGCCGGAGAGGGGCGACCCGGCTGGCCGCTGAATGGCAGCAAAGTGCGCAATGCGGCATCGGCTTGCAGCAACAGCCGGTCGACAGGTGTGTAGTGACGTTGGTTGACCATCTGGCACCTCCGACGAAAAGGACGGTGCCCAGTTTACTCCAATAGCCACGCATCGGTTGGCTGCGCGTCGGGCCCTTTTGTCGCAGGCTATCAGCCCGGCGGCCAGGTCATCTGACGCTGGCCGAGCACATGCATATGGATGTGGTAAACCGTTTGCCCGCCCAGCTCGTTACAATTCATCACCACGCGGAAGCCCTCCTCGCAGCCTTGTTCCCGGGCCAGGCGTTGGGCGGTGAGGAGAATGTGGCCGGCCAATGCCTTGTCCGCTTCTGTCAGTTCGTCGAGGGTGGCGATGTGCTTCTTCGGAATCACCAGAAAGTGCACCGGGGCTTGCGGGCCGATGTCGTGAAAGGCGAAGACCTGATCGTCTTCATATAGCTTGCGCGCGGGTATTTCCCCGGCAACGATCTTGCAGAAAAGGCAATCCATGGACAAGCTCCCGGCCTGTGAAAGAGATTCGAGTTTAACGGCGCCTTACAAGCCCGACCAGTTGACAAGGAGCGTATGTGAAAAACGTTATTCATGATTTGGGACTGGTGCTCGACTCGAAGATCAAACTGATCCTGATCGAGTCCTGGGACGAGCCACGGGTGTTGGAAACCCTCACCAGTCTGGCCGTGCGCCGCGGTTTGGGCCTGCATTTCTGGTCGATCACCGAAGGCTTGCGCCTGGGGTTCGCGGCTGGTGGCGGCGATGAGGCAAGCCGGGATCCGGAGGCGGCGCTGAAACTGATCAAGGCCGACCCGCAAGCCAACCTCTATGCGATGTGCGATTTGCATCCCTTCCTCGATGACAACCCCAGGCTGGTGCGCTTGCTCAAGGAGGTGGCGATGCGCGATGCGCCGCATGCTCCAACGCTGGTGCTGATCTCCCATGCCTGCAAGCTGCCCGCCGAGGTCCAGCGCTTTGCCGCACGTTTCAGCCTCGCCCTGCCGAGCGAGGACGAGCTGCTGGCGATTGTTCGCGAAGAGGCGACGCGCTGGAGCGAGCGCAATCGCGGGGCACGGGTGCGCACCGACAACCGCACGCTGCAGCAGGTGGTGAAGAACCTGCGCGGGATGAGTCATGCCGAGGCGCGTATCCTGGCGCGCAATGTGATTTGCGACGATGGTGCGATCACCCAGGAAGATTTGCCGGAGCTGAACAAGGCCAAATTCCAATTGCTCGACCTCGAGGGCGTGCTGAGCTTCGAGTACGACACCGCGCGCTTCGCCGATGTCGGCGGGCTGGCCAACCTCAAGCGCTGGCTGGCGGAGCGTCAGGATGTTTTTCTCGCGGGCCAGGCCGTCGATTTGCCCAAGGGCGTATTGCTGGTGGGCGTGCAGGGTGGCGGCAAGAGCTTGGCGGCGAAGGCGGTTGCCGGGCTCTGGGGGCTGCCCCTGCTGCGTCTCGATTTCGCCGCGCTTTACAACAAGTTCTTCGGTGAAACCGAACGCAACCTGCGCGACGCTTTGAAGCTGGCCGAGCAGATGGCGCCCTGCGTACTGTGGATGGATGAAATCGAAAAGGGCCTAGCCAGCGGCGATAACGACGGAGGGGTCAGTCAGCGGGTGCTCGGTACATTGCTGACCTGGATGGCCGAGCGCAAGGCGCCGGTGTTTATGGTGGCGACCGCCAACGTGATCGAACGTCTGCCGCCGGAGCTGGTGCGCAAGGGGCGTTTCGATGAGTTGTTCTTCGTCGACTTGCCTGACCAGTCGGTGCGCGTGGATATTTTCCGCATCCACCTGGAGCGGCGCGAGCTGGCGCTGGACAATTTCGACCTTGAGCTGCTGGCGACCGCCTGTGCCGGTTTCTCCGGCGCTGAGATCGAGCAGGTGGTGGTCAGCGCGCTCTATGCCGCGCAGGCCCAGCAGCAGCCGGTCGATCAGGCGTTGTTGTTGCGCAGCATCCAGAGTACCGCGCCCTTGTCGGTGGTGATGGCCGAGCGGCTCGAGGCGTTGCGCACCTGGGCGCATGGTCGCACGGTCAACGCCAACTGAGCGTCCGCAGGGCGGGGCGAGCTGGCACGCTCAGTTCGCCAGGCTCAGGCGCTTGTTGATTCTGCCGACCATCCGGCGAACCAGCCAGCGCGGCGCGAAGCGTGACCCCAGGGCCAGCAGACGGTTGCGCCACCCCGGGATGATCAGGGCGCGGTTCTTATCCAGCGCGCGGACCGTGAAGAGTGCGACCTCCTCAGCGCTCATCATCAGTTTTCCACCTTCGAGCGCCTGGATATCCAAGCGCGCGTTGCGGAAGAAGGCGCTGCGTGTCGGCCCCGGACAGAGCACCGACACCCGTACTCCGTATTCCTTGAGCTCTTCGCGCAAGCCTTCGGAGAGGTGCAGCACATAGGCTTTGCTGGCGTAGTAGTTGCTCATCCAGGGGCCTGGCTGAAAAGCCGCGAGCGAGGCGACATTGAGGATCTGGCCACTGCCCTGGCCCGCCATCACCGTGCCTATGGCATGACATAGGCGGGTCAGCGCCAGGATATTCAATTCGATCAGACGCTGTTCCTGGCTCCAGTCCTGGGCGACCAGCGCACCGCTGCTGCCGATTCCGGCGTTGTTGACCAGCAGGTCGATGTTCAGGCTGCCTTGTTCCAGTTCATGCAACAGGCCGGATAATTGAATCGGCTGGCTCAGGTCGCAGACGCGAAACAGCACCTGTACCGCAAAGCGCTGGGCCAACTCGGTGGCAATGCACTCCAGCGCGGGGCGTTCGCGCGCCACCAGGATCAGGTTGCGCCCGCGACGCGCCAGGGCTTCGGCCAGGGCCAGGCCGATGCCGCTGGACGCGCCGGTGATCAGGGCATAACTGGGCATCGCGCTCTCCATCTCGGGGTCGCTTAAGACCCTGCCAGCCAGACAAGGTTGCAGGGACCGATCAGAGCCCTGCGCGGTTGACGTATTCCTGGTAGGCGGGCAGGGCGATGGCCGCCACGATACCCAGTACGGGAACCAGCAACCAGAGCCAGCACAGGACCTTCACCGCCGTGCTGTTGGGCGGAGGCGGCGGGCCGAAGCCATTGGCACCGGTGGTGCCCGGCACCACCAGCATCAACAGGTTCATCACACTGCCGACGATGGGGATCAGCGTCAGCAGGAATAACCAGCCGGACCAGTTCAGGTCATGCAGACGCTGCACGCCGATCTGCACGGCAACCACGAGCATACCGATGGCCGCGACGCCGACCAGGATGGCGCCGAGAATGTCCGACATGCCAAAACCAATGGCGGCAACAGCGAATACCGGAATGCACGCCAGCATCAATACCAGCGACCAAGCCAGATAGCGCAGGCGGCCGATCCGTCCTTCGATGCTGAATACATTCAGCTCGCCATATTCCTCCAGGGGTTCGCCAACCGGCGCCTGGGGCGTTGCATAGGGCGAGCTGTCGATAGCCAGGGGTGTGGTGGTCGCGGTTTCGGCTTGGCTGTCTTTCAGCAGCGCCTGGCGAGCGAGGTATTTCTCGATGACAATGCCACAAGCCGTGCATTCGACCGCCTTGGGTTGTTGCGCGCCGCATTTCGGGCAGCTCATCTCGGCAGAAGCTGTGCTCGTCGTCACGGTGGCCGTTGAGTGATCATCGTCATGCGCCACCAGGCTAAAACCGGTCGTTTGGCTTTGCTCCGCCTCCTTGCGTGCATTGGCGCCCGCGCCTTGCAGTGCCGCCAGGTACTTGTCTGCCTCGTCTTCGGCGAGGTTGCGCTTGATCGCAACGGTGCCACCCTTGAAAAGGGCTTCTATGCGCGCCGTGTCGCTCTTGAACAGGCGGGCGAGGTTGCTCTTGGCTGTTTCCAGCGTGACATCAGGCATCAACTGGCCGTCGAAGACGATCTTGAATCGTGCTTGGGTCATACAAGCTTCCTTGTCGCATGGCAGTGAGTCGGGGTTATCGCAGCCTAGCGGCCGGCAGCCCCCTGAACAAGCGCCCTGGAGCACAAAATCAGAGTGTGCTCGCCGCTCGGCCAAGGGGCGTCCAGCTGCCGACGAAACGTCCACGGCGCAGCAGGCGCAGCTCACTGAACTCATCGAACAAGGCTTCCGAACGCTGCGGCCTGAGAAACACCCAGTCGTCGGTCTGCAAACCGGTAAGGCGAGAGCCGATCAGGCGCTCCTGATTGGCGCTGCGACCGTACAGGGGGTCGTAATCGAGGCCCGCTGGTGAAACCGGCTCGGCTGGCCAGCGTCCGCCGTAGAGATAGAAGGCGCGCTGACGATTCGGGTTCCAGCGCTGCAGCAACGCCTGGGCGTCACCGATAAAGGGCAATTCGCCGTTCAGCGCTTTCAGCACCGGGCTGGCCAGCCACAAGGCCGCCTGCTGCTCGGCCAGCAGCGCGGTGTCGAAGTCGCTGGGCTTGAGCAGTGCGGAGCCAAGGGCGACTTCGTTGAGCGGCGATCGGCCGGCCGTATGCAGCCGGTAGGTCAGGCTGCCGGCGCCGTTGAACAAGGGTTGTTGTGGCCACAGCTCGGCGAAGCCTTGGGCGCTGGCGATGAAGGCGCGGTAACGCGCATTGCTTTCGGCAAATGCCTGCGCCTGGTCTGTCCAGAACGGTGTATGGGCGACATGCGCGTCATAGCCCATCAGCCCGCGCACCTGCAGTGGCGCCCGGTTGTTGCCGAGCCAGTGCAGGGCTTCGCCCAGCTGGGCCGGCGTTGCAAAGCCGCCGCGGGCCAGGCCGATATCTATTTCCAGAGCGATCTGCAGCGGTTGCTTCAAGGCGCGCGCCAGCTCGGCGTAGTCGGCAAGACGCTGCATGCTGTCAATCAACCAGGTCAGCTGGCGCGCCGGAACGAAGCGGGTGGTCGGCGGTAGCTGTTGATAAAAGGCCAATGCGGCTGCCGTCGGCAGCGGCTTGCCGAGCAGCACATCGGCCTGGGGAAAGTCCCGCGCCAGCTGATTCAGCTGCGGTTGATGAAAGGCCATGAAGCGTTGGGTGCCGATTCTGTTGGCCAGGTAGTTGAGCAAGCCACTCGAGGCCAGCGACTTGACGACCAGGCGCAGAGGCAGGGTCTTGCCGAGGTGCTGGGCGACCAGGTCGGCGTTCTCGTCGAGCCGGTCGAGATCGATGATCAGCAGTGGAATGCCGCCGCTTGTACGGGCGAGCAATCGGTTCAGGGTGGCAAAGTAGGGGCTATGCGGCTGGCCATGATCGCTGGGCCGTAAAGCCCATCCGCCGAGCAGGCCAATGGCGCCAAGGCCCAGTAAGCTGCGGCGTTTCACCGGGGCCAGTGTTGCTGCAGTCGCTGCGCCTGCTGTTGCGCTGCGCGGTACTCCTGATCCAGGCGCGCGACCAATTCTGCGACGGTTGGCAGGTCGCCGATCGCGCCCACGCCTTGGCCAGCCGACCAGACGGTTTTCCAGGCTTTGGCTTCATCGTTTACCGGTTTGAGCTTTTCGCCGTAGTCGACCTCGCCCTTGTTTTGCAGTCGCTTGAGGTCATAGCCGGCGAGCTCCAGGCTCTGGCGCATAAAACTGGCCGGTACGCCGGAAACCGCTGGCGTATGGACGATATCGGCGGCGCGGGCTTGCAGGATCATCTGCTTGTAGGCCTCCGGGGCGGCATTTTCCCGGGTCGCGATAAAGCGCGTGCCGAGGTAGGCCAGGTCGGCGCCGAGCAGTTGCGCGGCGAGAATCTCGTGACCACGGTTCAGGCAGCCGGCCAGTAGCAGGGTCTTATCGAAGAACTGGCGGATTTCCGCGATCAGTGCGAAGGGGCTCCAGGTGCCGGCGTGACCTCCGGCGCCGGCCGCCACCGCGATCAGGCCGTCGACCCCGGCCTCTGCGGCTTTCTCGGCATGCCGGCGGGTGGTGACATCATGAAACACCAGGCCGCCATAGCTGTGCACCGCATCGACCACTTCCTTCACCGCGCCCAGGCTGGTGATCACCACGGGAACCTTGTGCTCGACGCAAATGGCCAGGTCGGCCTGCAGGCGCGGGTTGCTGCCATGCACGATCAGGTTGACCGCGTAGGGCGCGGCGTCCACGGCCAAGCCGCCTTCGATTTCCTCCAGCCAGGCTTTGAAGCCGCTGCTTTCACGCTGGTTCAGCGCGGGGAAACTGCCGACGATGCCGCTGTGGCAACACGCAAGCACCAGCTGCGGATCGGAGACCAGAAACATCGGCGCGGCCACGACTGGCAGACGCAGGCGTTGTTCGAGCAGGGCGGGAAGGCTCACGGGGACTCTCCTTGGCGGCTAGAAGGGTTTGACGACGACCAGGATGACGATGGCGAGCAACGCCAGTACCGGTGCTTCATTGAACCAACGATAAAACACATGACTGCGCTGATTTTCGCCGCGGGCAAAGCGTTTGAGCTGGGCACCGCAGATGTGGTGATAGGCGATCAATAGGATCACCAGAGTCAGCTTGGCATGCATCCAGCCCTGGCTGAGGTAGTAGCCAGGATTGAGGCTGATCAGCCAGATGCCGAAACCCAGGGTGGCGAGCATCGACGGCAGCATGATTCCACGGTAGAGCTTGCGCTCCATCGTACAGAAACGCTCCCGGCTGATCTGGTCTTCGCTCATGGCGTGGTAGACGAACAGACGTGGCAGATAGAACAGCCCGGCGAACCAGCAAACCATCGAGATAATGTGCAGGGCTTTGAGCCACAGATAGAGCATTGTCGGACTTCCAGAGCAATTAACTGGCTCGATAGTAGTGGCGGTTAACCGATACGTCATCAACGCGGTTGGCCGTTGGCAGTTGCGGCTTTATCATCGGCTACTTTCCAGTCTGTTTTCGCAAGGGGTAGGTGATGATCAAGGTCGGTATCGTCGGCGGCACGGGTTACACCGGGGTCGAGCTGTTGCGTCTGCTGGCACAGCACCCGCAAGCGCAGGTGGTGGTCATCACTTCGCGTTCCGAGGCGGGCATGCGCGTCGACGAGATGTACCCGAACCTACGCGGGCACTACGATGATCTGGCCTTCAGCGTGCCGGATGTCGCCACTTTGGGCGCCTGCGATGTGGTGTTTTTCGCTACGCCGCATGGCGTCGCCCATGCCCTGGCCGGCGAGCTGCTGGCGGCCGGCACCAAGGTCATCGACCTGTCCGCCGACTTCCGTCTGCAGGATGCCGAAGAGTGGGCCAAGTGGTACGGCCAACCCCATGGCGCCGCCGATCTGCTGCCCGAAGCGGTATACGGCCTGCCAGAGGTCAACCGTGAGGCGATCAAGCAGGCGCGTTTGATCGCGGTCCCCGGCTGCTACCCGACGGCCGCCCAGCTGGCTTTGATTCCGCTGCTGGAAGCGGGCCTGGCCGATACCTCGCAATTGATCGCCGACTGCAAGTCCGGCGTCAGCGGCGCCGGACGTGGCGCCAGTGTCGGTTCGCTGTTCAGTGAAGCCGGCGAAAGCATGAAGGCTTATGGGGTCAAGGGGCATCGACACCTGCCGGAAATTCGTCAGGGTTTGCGTCGGGCCGCGGGTCGGGACGTTGGTCTGACTTTTGTGCCACATCTGACGCCGATGATTCGTGGTATCCATGCGACGCTCTATGCAACCGTGCTTGATCGTTCGGTCGACCTGCAAGCCTTGTACGAGCAGCGTTATGCCAATGAACCCTTCGTCGATGTGATGCCCGCCGGCAGCCACCCGGAGACTCGCAGCGTGCGTGGCGCCAATGTCTGCCGGATCGCCGTGCACCGCCCGCAGGACGGCGACTTGGTCGTGGTGTTGTCGGTGATCGATAATCTGGTCAAAGGTGCCTCCGGACAGGCGGTGCAGAACATGAATATCCTCTTTGGCCTGGATGAGCGTCTTGGTCTGTCCTATGCGGCCCTGTTGCCCTGATGGGCACCTGGGAGGTTCGGCTCAGCGACCCGGGGCGTGTCAGGCGGGTTAGACTGACTGTGCTGTTCCTGGTGTTTCTGGCGCCTGCATCGTTCTATGCCGGCCTGCTGTGGCAGGCGCGTAACACTCAGTCGATGGTGGCTGAACATCAGCCCATGCAGACGCGGATTCACCAGCTCGAGGGCGAGGTGGATGAGCTCCGACAGCGCCTAGCGGTGGTCGGCAGCGGGGAAAAGGTCGCGCAGCAGGCGAACGAGCAGACCCGCCTGACCATCAAGTTGCTCGAGGAGCAGATCTACAAGCAGCAGCAGGACTTGGCGTTCTACAAGGGAGTGATAGCCCCGGGAAGTCGTCGCGAAGGCTTGCGCATTCGTACCTTTGAGCTGCAGGCCACGGACAGGCCCTCGTATTTTCGCTACAAGCTTCTGCTGAGTCGGGTAGGTAAGGGCGACAAGCCGCTAGCCGGTCAGCTGGTGGTCAGCCTGGAGGGGCGTCAGGGTGGTAAGGACGTCAGTCTGCCTCTTGCCGAGTTAACTCAGGGGTTGCCCGATCAGTGGCCGGCGCAGCCGTTGCCGTTCTCCTTCAAGCATTTTCAGGCGATTCCCGAGG
Organism: uncultured Pseudomonas sp.; assembly: GCA_966210435.1. Classification (GTDB taxonomy): domain Bacteria; phylum Pseudomonadota; class Gammaproteobacteria; order Pseudomonadales; family Pseudomonadaceae; genus Aquipseudomonas. The sequence continues at coordinate 13,121 of CBIHLF010000064.1, forward strand.
CTGGGCGTTTTGCCGAGTTGAGATTGCCTGAGGGGTTTGAGCCCGGCCAGGTCAAGGTGCGTGCTGAAGTTGAAGGCGAAAAGCCTTTGGAACGCACATTCAAGTGGATCGATAAAGAGTGACAGTTGCCGATGTGGAGTAAAGACAAGAGCAGGACCGATTTGCAGCGTTTCAGCGGCAAGACCAGCCTGATTGCTGCGGGCGCAGAGCTCTGTGGTGATTTGCGTTTCCAGGGGGCCGTACAGGTCGATGGTCGGGTTAATGGCAACTTGCTGACCACTGAAGGCATGGTGCGGGTCAGTGTCGAAGGACAGGTTGAAGGTGAGATCCGCGCACCCCATATAGTGGTGGACGGAGAGGTGATCGGCGATATCTACGCCGGGGAGCATCTGGAGCTGGGGATTCGCGCGCGAGTTCGCGGCAATCTGTATTACGGTTTGATGGAAATGGCCAAGGGTGCCCAAATCGAGGGCCGACTGTGCCACATCAAGGATGATGCCCGACCGCTTGAGTTGCCGAATAAATTTGACTCTGCAGAATAGTTGACCGCTTTTGTAGGGTAAGAGGATAATGCAGAGCCTCACCGCAGCATGGCGCATCGCGCCGGGAGATAGTCAGCATGAGTGTCGAAACCTTCACCCCCACAGCTTTGCTATTCACGCAGGGCGCGGCGAGCAAGGTGAAGAGCCTGGTCGATGAAGAGGGCAACCCACGCCTGAAGTTGCGAGTGTTCGTGACGGGCGGCGGCTGTTCGGGTTTTCAGTATGGTTTCACCTTCGATGAAGAAGTCGCCGACGACGACACCATTGTCGAGCGCGAAGGCGTTAGCCTGGTTGTCGATCCAATGAGCTACCAATATCTGGCCGGTGCCGAGGTGGACTATCAGGAGGGCTTGGAAGGTTCACGCTTCGTGATCAAGAATCCAAACGCAACCACTACCTGCGGCTGCGGTTCGTCCTTCTCCATCTAGCGCTTTGCTCTTGTTTGAATGCGCCGTGCCTTGCACGGCGTTGCCGTTTCTGGGTCAGGCAAATCGGTGCTGCGCAGGGCGCTGCTCAGGCCGGGTATATGGCGCCCAGCACGCGCAAGCCGCGTGCTCCGGTAACACTGGGACGGTTTGCCGGAATGGCTTCGAGACAGCAATGGGCGAGCCAGGCAAAGGCCATGGCTTCAACCCAGTCTGCTGGTACGCCATGAGCGGTGGTGCTATCCACTGCGCAGGTGGGCAATAGCTCTGCGAGACGGCGGACCAGGACGCGATTGTTCGCGCCGCCTCCACATATCAGGAGTGTTCTGGTGTCAGCTTGGGCGGCCCGTAAGGCGTCGGTGATGCTGGCTGCGCTGAGTTCGAGCAGTGTCGCCTGCACATCGGCTGGCGCGTAAGACGGCAGGCTGCCCAGGTGCCGATCAAGCCAGCTCAGGTTGAACAGCTCGCGGCCTGTGCTCTTGGGGCCTTGCGCCTGGAAGTAAGGATCGTCCAGTAGCGACTGCAGAAGTTGCGGCTGCATCCGCCCGCTGGCGGCCCAGGCACCGTCACGGTCGTAGGGCTCGTTACGGTGGCGCTGGATCCAGGCATCGAGCAGCACGTTTCCCGGGCCGCAATCGAAGCCCTGTACCGGTTTTCCGGTTTCGAGCAGGCTCAGGTTACTGAAACCGCCAATGTTCAATACCGCTGTGGGACCATCTGGCGTGCTGAAAAGGCTTTCATGAAACGCAGGAACCAATGGGGCGCCTTGGCCTCCCGCCGCTAAATCGCGTCGACGGAAATCGCTAACCACGCAAATGCCCGTCAACTCGGCCAGCAGCGCTGGATTGCCAATTTGTAGGGTGAAGCCGCGGGATGGCTCATGGCGTACCGTTTGCCCATGGCTGCCGATTGCACGTATGGCTGCGGGAGGAAGGTTTTGTTGCCGCAAGAGGGTCGCTATGCCTTGTGCCGCCAGATCCACCCATTGCTGTTCGGCCATTGCGGCTCGGGCTATCTCATCCGGGCCCGTCGCGCAGAGCGCCAGCAGCTCTGCCCCCAGCTCGCTGGGCATGGGCACATAGTGAGTGGCGACCAGCTTGGTGTCTTGGGTCTGTTCGATCAGGGCGATGTCCAGGCCATCGAGGCTGGTCCCGGACATCACGCCTAGGTAGTAGGGCATCTATCAGCGCTTGTTAAGGGCGAGCAGAGTGGACTTCTCTTGGTCCATCCGGGCCATCAATGGCGTGCTGATCTGCATAAAGCGGGCTTTCTCGTTGCTGGCAATTGGGTCTGCCATTGGCAATTTGAGGCCCAGCGGATCGACATGCACACCATTGACCTGGAACTCGTAATGCAGATGTGGCCCGGTGGAAAGGCCGGTAGTGCCGATATAACCGATGATCTGTCCTTGCTTGACGGTACCGCCTGTGTGGATGCCTTTGGCGAAGCCCTGCATGTGGGCATACAGGGTGCGATAACGCTGCCCGTGCTGGATGATCACCGCATTGCCGTAGCCTCCGTTACGTCCTGCGAGCGCGATCTTGCCGTCTCCAGTTGCCTTGATAGGCGTGCCGCGCGGCGCTGCGTAATCAACACCTTTATGCGCACGGATCTTGTTCAGGATCGGGTGGCGGCGGCCCATGGAGAAGCGCGAGCTGATGCGGGCGAAGTCTACCGGGGTACGAATAAAGGCCTTACGCATGCTGGTGCCGTCGGCGCCGTAATAGCTGGTATTGCCCTGCTTGTTGGTATAGCGAACGGCAGTGAAGGTCTTGCCACGGTTGGTAAAGCGGGCGGAAAGAATATCTCCAGTACCAACGTGTTTGCCGTTCACCACTTTGTCTTCATAAATCACTTCGAACTCGTCGCCTTCGCGAATATCCAGGGCGAAGTCGATGTCGTAACCGAAGATATTGGCCAGATCCATGGTCAGCCCGTGTGACAGGCCGGCACGCTTGGCGGAGAGGAATAGCGAGCTTTTGATCACGCCATGCGCATAGGCGGTTTTGATATCGGGCTTGATCAGTTCGCGCTTGAACGTAAAACCCTTGTCATCCTTGGTCAGGCTGAGGCTCTCGAGGTCGGTCAGCTTGGTCTGCAGGCTCTCAAGTTGACCGTCCTGGCTCAACTGAAATGCCAGGGTCTGGCCGACCTTGAGATTGCTGAACTGCTTGGCCTCTTTGCTGCTTTGAAGTACCTCATGCAAGGTTGTGGCCGAGAGCCCGACACGGTCGAAAACCGTCGACAGCGTATCGCCGTTGGCGACTGTGATCGTCTGCTGCCTCGGGTCGACTGCGACGGCCTCTTCCTGGCCATCTTTCAACGTGGTCGAGGTGTCCGCCGTGTCTTGCGTCGTGGTGGTTTTTTGGTCCTGCGAGCCGTCTATCTGCGCAAAGGGTGAAGGTGCGCTCTGCTGGGAACGGTTGTCGCCCTGCTCGAGCAGTTCACTGCCGTTGTCGAGTTCCAGATTAAGGTAGGTCTTTTGTGCTTCAACTTCGCGAGAGGGGAAAACCAGCAGGGCCAGGCTGAGTATTGCAGCGACGCCGCTGGCAGCAAGGATGTGGCTCTTTGGATACAGTGGAGGCGCTTTAGTTGTAGAGGTCATAGGCCGTTTTTGACTTTAAAGATGGAAAGGAAATGATGAAAAAGCTGTAACTGTATAAAATATAATCAAATCGCCTGTTAGGCAAGTCCAGGGCCAGGCTGCTCATCCGTTTGGGGGCAATACTGGCAAAACTTGTGATTTGTCCGCGATCTTGTATGGTTGGTCCCCTTTTGGTTCGAGTGGTCGTGAGTCCTGTCATGAAGTCGGTTGAAGAGCAGTTGGCGCTGATCAAGCGTGGTGCGGAAGAGGTCCTGGTTGAGGCTGAGCTGGTTGAAAAACTCAAGCGTGGCCAGCCGTTGCGGATAAAGGCGGGCTTCGATCCGACTGCGCCGGACCTGCACCTTGGGCATACCGTGCTTATTAATAAGCTTCGGCAGTTCCAGGAGTTGGGGCATCAGGTGATTTTCCTGATCGGAGACTTCACCGGCATGATTGGTGATCCCAGCGGAAAGAGCGCCACTCGTCCGCCGTTGACTCGCGAGCAGGTGCTGGAGAACGCCGAGACCTACAAGACCCAGGTATTCAAAATTCTCGATCCGGAAAAAACCGAGGTGGCCTTCAACTCCACCTGGATGGATAAGCTGACGCCGGCGGATTTCATTCGCCTGGCTTCGCAGTACACCGTGGCGCGGATGCTCGAGCGAGATGATTTCAGCAAGCGCTATTCGACCAATCAGCCGATTGCCATCCATGAGTTCCTATACCCGCTGGTTCAGGGCTACGACTCCGTGGCTTTGCGGGCTGATGTCGAATTGGGTGGCACTGATCAGAAGTTCAACCTGCTGATGGGTCGCGAGCTTCAGCGTTCCTATGGGCAGTCGTCGCAATGCATCGTCACCATGCCGTTGCTGGAAGGGCTTGATGGCGTCAAGAAGATGTCCAAGTCTCTGGGTAACTATATAGGTATCCAGGAGGCGCCCGGGGTCATGTATGGCAAGTTGGTGTCCATTCCGGATTCGCTGATGTGGCGTTATTTCGAGTTGCTCAGTTTTCGTTCCATGGATGAGATCGCGCAGCTCCGGCGCGATGTTGAACAAGGCGCCAACCCGCGGGACATCAAAATCAAGCTCGCTGAAGAGATCGTGGCGCGCTTTCATGGTGAAGAGGCGGCGGCCAGTGCCCATCGCGCGGCCGGCAATCGCATGAAGGATGGCGAGCTTCCGGAAGATCTTCCGGAGATCGTGGTGCTGGCTTCTGAGGATATGCCTATTGCTGGCGTGCTTAATAAGGCGGGCCTGGTCAAAAACGCTGCAATGGCGCGTGACCTCTTGGGTTCCGGTGGCGTGCGTGTAGATGGCGAGGTGGTTGATCGCTCCTTTATATGCAAACTGGGCCAGGCTTATGTTTGCCAGGCCGGCAAGAAGGCTTTTGGCCGTATTACGCTGAAGGCTGAATAAAGTTCGAAATAAGCGTTGACGTAGA
>CBIHLF010000065.1:0-15957 GCA_966210435.1 uncultured Pseudomonas sp.
CGCGGAGCGTCCAAGGCGGCGTGCCCACGCTGGAGCGTGGGTACGATCAGGAGGGCAGGAGTTCGCGGCGCACTCTGCACGGACGATCGCTCGTCCCCACGCTCCAGCGTGGGAATGCATCCCCTGAGGCTCTGCGTCAGCTGCATTCGGGAGGCGATTGCGCAATTGAGAGTGCGGACCCGGATTGCGCTGGGGCTTATCTGGGCTACGAGGTTGCAGTTTTGCGTCCGTTTGGCAGGTGCGGGACGCGGAGCGTCCAAGGCGGCGTGCCCACGCTGGAGCGTGGGTACGATCAGAGGGGGCGGGCTGTTACTCGCTGGCCGGCCGGCGCGACAGGCGATAGGACAGTTGTGCGCGGGTCAGGCCCAGGCGGCGGGCGGCTTCGGAGACGTTGCCTTTTACCTCGGCCATGCAGTGGTCGATCATCGCGTCTTCGACTTCCTGCAGCGACAACCGGCTCAGGTCCTTGTCGCCGAACAGGGCGTGCAGCGCCTCCGCTGGTTGCACCGTGGCTGGGTTGGTCTGCTGGTCGGTTGGTGTTTGGTCGTGGGGCGCTGCGGCCAATTGGCCGCGCACGCCGATGGAGAATATCGGCTGGGCCAGGCGTTCGCCGCTGGTGAACAGGTGCGACAGGTCGATGGCGCCGCCATCCGGGGCGCTGATCACGCCGCGTTCCACCAGGTTCTGCAGTTCGCGGATATTGCCGGGGAAGTCATAGCCCAGCAGGGTGTCGGCGGTGCGTGGGGTGAAGCCGCTGAGCTGGCGGCCGTGGCGCTGGGTGAAGCGATGCAGGAAGTGGGTCATCAGCAGCGGGATGTCCTCCTTGCGCTCGCGCAGCGGCGGCAGGTGGATCGGGAATACATTGAGGCGGAAGAACAGGTCCTCGCGGAATTCGCCGCGCTGGGCGGCGGCGCGCAGGTCGACGTTGGTCGCGGCGACCACCCGCACGTCGACCTTGAGGGTGCGGCTGCCGCCGACTCGTTCGACTTCGCCTTCTTGCAGGGCGCGCAGCAGCTTGCCCTGGGCGACCAGGCTGAGGGTGGCGATCTCGTCGAGAAACAATGTGCCGCCGTCGGCGCGCTCGAAACGCCCTGCACGCGATTGGGTGGCGCCGGTGAAGGCGCCGCGCTCGACGCCGAACAGTTCCGACTCCATCAGGTTTTCCGGAATGGCGGCGCAGTTGATCGCGACGAAAGGCGCATCGGCGCGCGGGCTGATGCGGTGCAGCATGCGCGCGAACATTTCCTTGCCGACCCCTGATTCGCCGGTGAACAGCACGGTCGCCTGGGTCGGCGCGACCCGCCGCAACATATGGCAGGCGGCATTGAAGGCCGAGGAAATGCCGACCATATCGCTGTCCTGTTGCGGCTGCGAGTCGGTTTGCAGATTGCTCGGCAGGGCGCCTTTATCGCCGCTTTGGCTGACGGCCTTGCGCGCGGCCGTGCCGCCGCCGGTGCCGACGAAGGGTTCGGCGTTGAGGTCGGCCAGATCCTCTTCGGCGTCTTCCCATTCCTCCGCGGGTTTGCCGACCAGACGGCAGATATTGGAGCCGGTCGAGCGGCATTCGACCTCGCGGTAGAGGATCAGCCGGCCGACCATCGCCGAGGTGTAGCCGGTGGCGTAGCCGGTCTGCATCCAGCAGGCCGGCTCGGTGCCGATGCCGTAGTGGGCGATGTGCTCGTCGTCCTCGCTGGAGTGATGCCAGAGGAACTCGCCGTAATAGGTGCCCAGGTTCATGTCGAATTCGAAGTGCACGGTTTCGACCTTCACCGCCCCTTCGATCGCATGAATGATCGGGCCAGCGGCGAACACCGCCAGGGTGTCGGCATCGGGGAAGCGTTCCCTGACCAGCGCCGCGTCCCGCGCGCCGCAGTGGTAGCCGGTGCGCCGCATGATGCCGCGGGCACGCGCCAGGCCCATGCTTTCGATCAGTTCGCGGCGTAGCGCCCCGAGGCCGCTGCTGTGCATCAGCAGCATGCGCGCCCCGTTCAGCCAGATGCGCCCATCTCCGGGGCTGAACATCAGGGCTTCGGTCAGATCCTGCAGGGTTGGCGCGGCGCCGGGCGGCAACTGCTCGCTGGCGCCGCGGGCGGTGGATTTCTGCGCGACGCGGGCGAGTTCGGCCAGGGAAATCAACTTGTTCGTCATCGATAAACCCTTAATCGAATTAATCATATTCCGCATAGTGCAGGATGATTTTGCTGAAATCATCACTTTTTTTCGCGCTCTTTCACCTCTCACCAAACAGCTATTTTTCTGCTTACCAGCGCAAGTACGCGTGCTAGATGGGTTTCTTTCTCGGAGTCGGTACATGGCATATCGATTGCTAGAACTAGTTACCGATATTAACTAATTCGGCAATAACAACATCGCTTGGCTGTCGCCGCCCTTGCGCCAGCAGCACAAGCACGACTGAATCGGGAAACCCGCATGAAGCTGACCAACAAGACGATAGTCGTGACCGGGGTCTCCTCGGGCATCGGCGCCGAAACCGCCAGAACCCTGCGTGCCCATGGCGCCACCGTCATCGGTGTGGACCGCAACGAACCCAGCCTGAGTCTGGATGCCTTCGTCCAGGCCGACCTGAGTCATGCCGATGCCATCGACGCCGCCGTGCAGCAGTTGCCGGCGCAGATCGACGGTCTGTGCAATATAGCCGGTGTGCCCGGCACCGCCGATCCGCAGTTGTTGGCGCGGGTCAACTACCTGGGCTTGCGTCATTTGAGCGAGGCCGTGCTGCCGCGCATCCGCGCAGGCGGGGCGATCGTCAACGTTTCCTCGGTGCTCGGCGCCGAATGGCCGCAGCGCCTGGAACTGCACCGCACCCTCGGCCTGGTCAGCGGTTTCGCCGCAGGCGAAGCCTGGCTTCGCGAGCATCCGGTGGCGGACCAGACCTGTTACCAGTACTTCAAGGAAGCGCTGATCGTCTGGAGCCAGATCCAGGCGCAGCCCTGGTTCCTGAGCACCTCGGTGCGGATGAACTGCGTGGCGCCCGGCCCGGTATTCACCCCCATCCTCAACGATTTCGTGGCCATGGTCGGCGCCGATCGCGTGCAGGCCGACGCTCACCGCATGAAGCGCCCGGCCTATGCCGACGAGATCGCCCCAGTAATCGCCTTTCTCTGCGCCGACGAGTCGCGCTGGATCAACGGCGTGAACATCGCGGTCGATGGCGGCCTGGCCTCGACCTACCTCTGATCGATCTATCGGGCGGGCCCGACAGCGGCCAGTTTTGCCGATGGGCGAAGCTGGCGCGAAACACCGGATCAGGGAGGCCGGCGGCGGGCCTGGAAGACAACGGCAACTGAACCTTGGGGGAGCGAACAGCCGGAGCCAGTCCATCACAGCAAACAAACCATAAGCCTCGGCGGCCATGGGGCCGAAGGGCAGTTTCGATAATAAGAACAATGAGGAAAGCCATGAACAACCACAGAGGTCTTGCCACCTTCACCCGTGCCGCACTGGCCACCGCCATCTGCGCCGCGCTGCCGCTGTCGAACGCCAGCGCGATGCAATTCGATCTGGGCGACTCGCAGTGGCGTGCACGCTGGGACAACACCATCAAGTACAGCCTGGCCTACCGTCTGCACGGGCAGGACAGCGGCATCACCGACTCGCCGACCGCCGGCGGGCTCTATCCGAATATCCAGAGTCAGGGCGACAACAACTTCGACCGCGGCCTGGTATCCAACCGCCTGGACCTGTTCTCCGAGTTTGACCTGAGCACGCAGAACTATGGCCTGCGCCTCAGCGGCGCGGCCTGGTACGACGATGTCTACAACCAGAGCACCGACAGCGACCTGCAGAAGCACTTCCTCGACGACACCCGCGAACTGCACGGGCGCGACGCCGAGATCCTCGATGCCTTCGTGTTCGTGCGCGGCGCTGTCGGCGAGTCGAGCCAGGGCACCTTGCGTCTCGGTCGGCATAGCCTGATTTACGGTGAGAGCCTGTTCTACGGCGGCAACGGCATCGCCAACGCCCAGGGGCCGAGCGATATCGTCAAGCTGCTCAGCGTGCCGGGCACCCAGTTCAAGGAAATCCTGCGGCCGGTCAATCAGGTCTCCGGGCAATTGCAGATCAACCCGCAGCTGTCGGTCGGCGCTTACTACCAGTTCGAGTGGGAACGCTCCAACCTGCCCGGCTCCGGCAGCTACCTGAGCGATGTCGATGCAGTGGGCGAGGGCTCCGGGTCCTTGTTCACGGTGTTCGGCAGCGAAACCCGGCATGGCAAGGACATAGAGGCGAAGAACTCGGGGCAGGGCGGCTTGCAGGTGCGCTACAAGCCTGAAGATACCGAGTTGGAACTGGGTTTCTATGCCGCCCAGTACCACGACAAGGCGCCCAGCGGCCTGTACCTGGATGTGCCGTCTCTGGCCACCTACCACCAGGTGTTCGCCGAGGACATCCGCACCGTCGGCGCCAGTTTCTCCACCGCCACCGGGCCGTTCAACTTCGCCGGCGAAGCCTCGTTGCGCTGGAATGCGCCGCTGGTCAGCAACCTGCAGGTGGTGGCGCCCGGCATGGCCGCGGACAACAACGACGACGCGCTCTACGCCAAGGGCAAGACCGCGCACGTCAACCTTTCGACCATCTACCTGCTGTCGCCCAGCGAGCTCTGGGACGGCGGCTCGGTGATTGCCGAGCTGGCCTGGAACCGCACCCTGAGCGTGACCGACAACCGCGCGGCGCTGGACTCCAACACCACCCGCGATGCCACGGCGCTGCGCATCCTGGCCGAGCCGGCGTACTTCCAGGTGGCCGACGGCCTCGACCTGAGCGTGCCGGTGGGCCTGGGCGTGGTGCTCGACGGGCGTTCCTCGGCGGTGAGCAAGGCCGGTTTCGGCAACAGCCACGCCGGCGACTGGAGCATCGGGCTCAAGGCCACCTACCTGCAGCGTTGGGACTTCGGCGTCAACTACGTGAACTTCTTCGGCAAGAAGGGCGCCGGCCTGCGTGAGGACGGCGACTTCAGCTACGAGCAGTCGTTGGCCGACCGCGACTTTGTCTCCGTTTACGTGAAAACCACATTCTAAGAAAAGGTGTCATTCGCCATGCAAAGCAAATTAACCCTGCATCTCTCTGTCCTGACGATTGCCCTGATGGGAAGCTGTTTCGCGCACGCGGCGGTCTCCCCGGAACAAGCCGCACGCCTCAATACCGACCTCACGCCCCTGGGCGGCGAGCGCGCCGGCAATGCCGACGGCACCATCCCGGCCTGGACCGGCGGCTACACCGAGGCCCCGGCCGGTTACCAGAGCGGCGACAAGCGCGCCGATCCGTTCGCGGGCGAAAAGCCGCTGTACTCGGTCAGCGCGAGCAATATGGCGCAGTACGCCAATCAGTTGGCCGAAGGCACTCAGGCGCTGCTGAAGAAATACCCGGACTACCGCCTGGACGTCTACCCGACCCATCGCAGCGCCGCGGCGCCGCAGTGGGTGTACGACAACACCTTGCAGAACGCCACCCGCGCCACCCTCGAAGTGGACAGCGAGAAAGTCAGCGGCGCCTACGGCGGGATTCCCTTCCCGCTGCCGCAGAACGGTGCCGAGGTGCTGTGGAACCAACGCCTGTCCTGGCAGGGCGCCGACACCTTCTACTCGCCGTTCGACACCTGGCTGATGACCGCTGGCGGCAAGAAGATCCAGGCCACCCGCGCGCGCTTCTGGTATCAGAGCCCGTACTACTTCAAGGAGGGCAGCCTGGAGACCTACGACGGTAAATACCTGATCGGCAAGCTGGCCACCGAGCAACCGTCGTCCAAGGCCGGCGAAGGCCTGATGACCCACTGGGACATGGACCCGGGCAAGCGTGCCGCCTGGCAGTACCTGGTCGGCCAGCGCCGCGTACGTCGCGCGCCGAACGTCGCCTATGACACCCCGGATTTCGTCACCTCCGGCGTCGGCTTCTTCGACGAGGCGTTCATGATCTTCGGTCCGACCGACCGTCACGACCTCAAGCTGGTCGGCAAGAAGGAACTGCTGGTGCCCTATAACAACAACCGCGCGGCGGCGGTGAGCAGCGACGAGCTGGTCAAGCCGGGCTTCCTCAACCCCGATCTGGTGCGCTGGGAGAAGCACCGCGTCTGGGTGGTCGAGGCCACCCTCAAGGCCGGCAAGCGCCATGTGGTGCCGCGCCGTACCTACTACGTGGACGAGGACTCCTGGCAGGTGCTGCTGCTCGACGGCTACGACGCCCAGGGCAAACTGGGTCGCCACAACTACTCGCTGACCCTGTTGGCGCCGGAAATGCCGGTGCTGACCAACCAGGTCATGTGGGGCAGCTACAACCTGGAAACCGGCGCCTACTTCCTCAACTCCTCGTCCAACGACCTGAAGGTGCAGTACCAGGCCTATCCGCGTCCGTCGCCATCGTTCTTCACCCCTGATGCCATGGCCAGCGACAGCATGCGCTGATCGACCTGCCGAGGGCTTTCTCCGCGCGCCTATGCCTTGGTGTAGGACGCGGGGGCAGGCCCTCATCTGGCGCTTCGCGCCACCTTCTCCCGGGGGGAGAAGGGTGTAAGGAAGTCGTCGCTACGCGACTTTCAGTTTCTTCCGCAGTGGTTGGAGCGCACATGAACGGTAATTTCTTATTCACTGGGACCTTGCCCCTGTTGTTGGCTGCGCTGCTGTTGCCCAGCTGGTCGACGGCGCAGTCCGCGGCCAGCGCGCAGATCCCTTTGCTCGACCAGCCGGCGCTGCACAGCGCCAAGGCGCCGCGTGCGGTGCTGCTGGCGGTGAGCAGCGCCGGCGAGCGTCTGGTGGCGGTCGGCGAACGCGGCATCGTGCTGCTCTCGGACGATTCCGGGGCGACCTGGCGCCAAGCCCAGGTGCCGGCCAGCGTCAGCCTGACTTCGGTGCAGTTCGTCGATGCCGAACAGGGCTGGGCGGTCGGTCACCTCGGTGTGGTCCTGCACAGCACGGACGGTGGCGAAACCTGGAGCAAGCAACTGGACGGCATCCAGGCCGCGCAGCTGGCGTTGGCGTCGGCCGAGCAGGGCGGCGACGCCAAATTGCTCAAGGCCGCCGAATGGCTGGTCGCCGATGGCCCGGACAAACCCTTTCTCGATCTGTATTTCAGCGATCGTCAGCACGGCTATATCGTCGGCGCTTACGGTTTGATCCTGCGCACCGCGGACGGCGGCGCCAGCTGGCAGCCGTGGATGGGTCATGTGGAAAACCCCGAGGGCCTCAACCTCTACGCCATCGATGCCCAAGGCGACGAGCTGTTTATCGCTGGCGAGCGCGGTTTGCTGCTGCGTACCAGCGATGGCGGGCAAAGTTTTCAGGCGCTGGCGTCGCCCTACGAGGGCAGCTTCTTCGGCCTGCTGAGCAGCCAGGACGGCGGCCTGTTGGCCTACGGCTTGCGCGGCAACGCCTGGTGGTCGAGCGACCGCGGCGACAGCTGGCGGCAGCTGGACACCGGCCTGGAGTCGGCCCTGGCGGCCGGCCTCGAACTGCACGACGGGCGCCTGCTGCTCGCCAGCCAGAGCGGCGAATTGTTGCTCAGCGACGACGCCGGCAGGCATTTCGAACATAGCCGCACCCGCGATGGCGCGACTGTCGCCGCCGTCGAACAGGCGGCCGACGGCAGCCTCACCAGCGTCGGTCTGGGCGGCTTGTCCGCCCGCCAGGAAATCCAGGCCGTGGCCCGCCCTTGAACGGCCACGCCAGCGCCTCCGCGTAGGTAGTTAGGAGTCAACTGTGAAATACGAAAAACCGTCGAGCGCCATGCACAGCCTGCACGGCAGCCTGCAAGACTTCGACCGCGCCTCGGGCAATCGGCTGGAGCGACTGATCTTCAACCATCGGCCCTGGGTGATCCTGCTGTGCCTGTTGGCCACCCTGGTGCTCGGCTGGCAGGCCGCGCGCATCGGCATCAACGCCAGCTACGAGAAAACCATCCCCACCAAGCACCCCTTCGTGGTCAATTTCCTAGCCGAACGTAGCGAGCTGAGCGGCCTGGGCAATGCCCTGCGGATCGCCGTGGCGGTGGAACAGGGCGATATCTTCAGTGCCGAGTACCTCGACACACTGGCCAAACTCAACGATGAGATCTACCTGCTGCCGGGCGTCGACAAGCCCTATATGAAGTCGCTGTGGACGCCGACCACGCGTTGGACCGCAGTGACCGAGGACGGCCTGGACGGCGGCACGGTAATCCCCGGCAGCTACGACGGCTCGCCCGCCAGCCTCGACGAGGTGCGCACCAACGTCGCCCGCTCCGGCGAAATCGGCCAACTGGTGGCCGCCAACTTCAAGTCCAGCGTGATCTACGTGCCGCTGCTGGAGATCAACCCGGAGACCGGCAAACCGCTGGACGCCGGCGAGTTTTCGCGGCGCCTGGAGGCCCTGCGCGACAAGTATCAGAACGATCAGGTGCGCATCCACATCACCGGTTTCACCAAACTGATCGGCGACCTGATCGAAGGGTTGCTGCAGGTCGCACTGTTCTTCGTCGCCGCGGTGGCGGTGACCGTTGCTGTGCTGTTCTGGTACACCCGCTGCGTGCGCAGCACCTTCGCCGTGGTGCTTTGCTCGCTGGTCGGGGTGCTCTGGCAGATCGGCCTGCTCGCCGCTCTCGGCTACGAACTCGACCCTTACTCGATTCTGGTGCCGTTCCTGGTGTTCGCCATCGGTATGAGCCATGGCTCGCAGAAGATGAACGGCATCATGCAGGACATAGGTCGCGGCATGCTGCCCTGGGTCGCCGCACGGCTGACCTTCCGCCGCCTGTTCCTCGCCGGCCTGACCGCACTGATCAGCGATGCGGTGGGTTTCGCCGTGCTGATGGTGATCGAGATCCAGGTGATCCAGGACCTGGCGATCACCGCCAGCATCGGTGTGGCCGTGCTGATTTTCACCAACCTGGTGTTGCTGCCGGTGCTCCTGAGCTACACCGGGGTCAGCGCGAAAGCCGCGCAGCGCAGCCTGAAGGCCGAACAGGACGACAGCGCCGGTATGGCCCGTCACCCGCTGTGGCGGCTGCTCGACCGTTTCACCACCCGCCGTTGGGCGATTGGCGCGGTGCTCGGCGGTCTGCTGCTGGCGGTGTTCGGCAATCAGGTCTCCAGCCACCTGCAGATCGGCGACCTCGACCCCGGCGCCCCGGAGCTGCGTGCCGACTCGCGCTACAACCGCGACGTGCAGTTCATGAACGACAACTACGCCGCCAGCTCGGACATCTTCGTGGTGATGATCCGCACCCCGGAAGATCAGTGCACCCACTACAGCACCCTGTCGGCGGTCGACCAACTGGCCTGGCGCCTGGAGCAGTTGCTCGGAGTCGAGTCGACCAACTCGATGGCGGCGCTGAGCAAGATCGCCAACGCCGGCTACAACGAAGGCAACTTCAAGTGGTACGAGCTGGTGCCCAATGACGGCGCCCTCGGTGCGGTACAGACCCGCGCCCCGCGCGAACTGTTCAACCAGGGCTGCTCGCTGCTGTCGTTGTACGTCTACCTGGCCGACCACAAGGCGGAAACCCTGAAGCGGGTGGTCGCCACCAGCGAAGCCTTTATCGCCGAGCAACGGCTGCCGGAGGTCAAGTTCATGCTCGCCGCCGGTAGCGCCGGGATCGAGGCGGCGACCAACATCGTGGTCGAGAAGGCCATGCAGGAAATGCTCTATTGGGTCTACGGCGCGGTGATCCTGCTGTGCTGGGTGACCTTCCGCAGCTGGCGCGCGGTGCTCGCGGCGATCCTGCCGCTGGTGCTCACCTCGATCCTCGCCGAAGCGCTGATGGTCGGCCTGGGCATGGGCGTCAAGGTCGCCACCTTGCCGGTGATCGCCCTCGGCGTGGGCATCGGCATCGACTACGCGCTCTATGTGCTGAGCGTGATACTGGTGCGCATGCGTGCCGGCGACTCGCTGTCCGAGGCTTACTACCGGGCGCTGCTGTTCACCGGCAAGGTGGTGGTGCTGACCGGGATTACCCTGTCCATCGCCGTCGCCACCTGGGTGTTCTCGCCGATCAAGTTCCAGGCCGACATGGGCATTCTGCTGGCCTTCATGTTCCTGATGAACATGCTCGGCGCGCTGATCCTGCTGCCGGCCCTGGCCTACTTCCTGTTGCCGCAGCAGGCCTTCGGCGCCAAGCCGGCGACCCAGCCGGTCGGGGAGGGCTGATGAGCATCTTCCAGGGCGGCTGCCTGGCGATGGTGGTGCTGCTGGCCTCGTCGCTGGCCGTCGCCGCCACGCCCAGCCAGCAGTACCAACAGCTGCGCAGCCAGGCGACGCTGCTGGCGGTAAACGCCTTGATCTACTACGACGCGCAACCGGATGCGCGGCCGGACAAGCGCCACCTGCTGGCGCTGCAAGGCGCGCAGCAGCGCCTGGATGCTCTGGCGCTGCAGTTGAATTTACCAAGCAGGCCGTTAGAAAACGTAGGCGAGGCAGCCGAGACAAGGCAAAAACAGGCGAGGACGCGGAGTTTACGAGGTGTAAATGAGCAGTCCGAGCCTGTTTTTAACGCCGTATCGGCAACGCAGGTAGTTTTCCAACAGCCTGCTAGTGATATTGGTGATTCGCTGGCTAGCCTGGAGGCTTGGCTCGTCAGGTTGCAGGAGCTGCCCCGCGACGAGGCGCCACGCTACCCGCAACTGCTAATCGGCCTGCTCGACAGCCGGCTGCAACTCGACCAGCAGGCCGCCGTCGCCTATCAGCAGACAGTGGACCGACTGCCGCCGCCGACGCGCCTGCTCAACCGCCAGAGCCTGGATATCGCCAGCCTGCTGCTGCATGCCCAGGCGCGCAGCGCGCGGGTGCTCGGCGATCATTCGCTGGCGTTCGCCGAGGCCGAATTCACCGCTCGGGACCAGGCCATTCAGCAGGGCTTCGACGAATTGAGCCGCCTCCTGCCGGAACAGGCCGATGCCCTGCACAAGCAACTGCTGGCCTACCGCTTCGTGCGCAAGCGCCTGCTGGATCGCGATCCGGGCCAGGTGATCGGCGGCCTGGAGCGCTACCTGGCGGGCGTCGTCGTTGAACTCGACAGATTGGCCGCCGCCAACCCGGGCGAATAACCATGCGCAGACTGATTCGCCTGCTGGCCGATCTGCCGGTGGCTGCCAAGTTGTGGCTGGGTTTCGGCCTGGTGCTGCTGTCCACCCTGGGCGTGGTGCTGATCGCCTTTCAATCCATCGACCTGATGCAGGCGGGAGACCAGCAGACTCGCGCGGATGCCGCGACCCAGGCGGCGATCCTGCAGGCGCGTATCGCCGAGAAGGAATTCGCCATACGCCTGACGCCCCAGGCCCACGAGCAGGTGCGCGCGAGTATCGAGGCGCTGCACCGCGAGCGGGGCGATGACCAGGTCGCCAGCGCCGCCGAGACCTACCTGCAGCAGTTTTTGCGTTACGCCGAGGCGTTGCGCCAGGCCAATGTCGAGCGGCAGCACATGCAGGAACGCGCGCAAATCGTCGCCGACAGCTATATCGCCGTGCTACTCGATCAGCTCGATGCGCTCAACGCCATGCTCGACGACGGTGGCGCGCCGAGTCGTGAACAGCTGATGCAGCTCGAACTGGCGACAGCCTTACGCGACAAGCTGGCCCGGCTGCGCAACAACGAACTGTATTTCGCCATGGACGGCGAAGAGCGCTACCGCGACGAGTGGGAAATGGGCATGAGCGACCTGACCGCGAGCATGGAAACCCTCGCGCATAATCTGCAGGGCGAGCGCGAACAGGCCTCGTTTCAGGATGCGCGCAGCGCGTTGACCTACTATCAGCAGGCGTTCCAGCAGTTCGTCGCCAGCCGCGAGCTGGCCGCGCGAAACAGCACGGCGATGGTTACCGAAACGGCGCGGATGATGGACGTACTGGAAGCGACCAATCACCAGCAGGAACAGGCCACCCGCAACACCAGCCAAACCGCGTATCGGCAGCTCGGCTGGGTCACCCTGTTGGCCTTGGCCTTGGGGGCTGGCGCCAGTGTGTCGATCGGCCGCTTGATCATGCAGCCGCTACGCCAGGCGGTGGCGCTGGCTAAACGGGTGGCGGCCGGCGATCTCAGTGGTCAACCGCTCGCTGCGTCCCGGCGCGACGAGCTGGGCTTGCTGCTCGATACCGTGGGCGATATGCGCGGCAGCCTGCATGGCCTGGTCGGGCGTATCGGCGAAGGCGTCGGCCAGCTTAACGGCACCGCCACCAACCTCTCCGCGGTGATCGCGCGCAACGGCCAGGCTATCGAACAGCAACGTCAGGAAACCGAACTGGCGGCCACGGCCATGCAACAGATGAGCGCCACTGCGCAGGAGGTCGCGCGCAACGCCATGGATGCCAGCGATGCGGTGGCCCAGGCCGACCAGCAGGCCCGCGAGGGCGACGACCTGGTGCGCCAGGCCGGCGCCAAGGTGCAGCGCCTGGCCAGCGACATGGCCGGCAGCGCCGAGGCCATGCAGGCCCTGCTGCAAGAAAGTGCGGTGATCGGCGGCGTGCTCGATGTGATCAAGGCGGTCGCCGAACAAACCAATCTGCTCGCGCTCAACGCCGCCATCGAAGCCGCCCGCGCCGGCGATCACGGTCGCGGCTTCGCCGTGGTCGCCGATGAAGTCCGCGGCCTGGCTCGGCGCACGCAGAACTCCACCGAAGAGATCGAAAAGATGATCGCGCGCCTGCGCCAGCTGGTGCAGCAAGCGGCGCAACGCCTCGCCGGCAGCCACAGCCTGAGCGGCGAAACCGTGGTCCTCGCCGACCAGGCCTCGCAAGCCCTGACGCGCATCACCCTGGCGGTGTCCAGCATCGAACGGATGAACCAGCAAATCGCCGCAGCCGCCCACCAGCAAAGCGTCACCGCCGAACAGGTCAGCGTGAGCATGGAACGGGTCAGCCAAATAGCCGACGGCAACGCCCAGGAAAGCCTGCACTTGCAGGCCTCGACGGCGGAACTGGAGGAGGTCGGTGGACGCCTGAACGCGGCGGTGGGGCATTTTCGGGTTGATTGAGCGGCAGGCTAACGCTCCAACAGCCCCAATTCCCTGGCCACCCTGCCTGCAAGGAAAGGTTTCGCGATGCGCTGATCAGTCCCCTCGCCCCTGGGGAGAGGGGTGGGTTTACCGGGGCAAAGAACGCTCCATGATGATGGTGCGCTCCTCCCCGTGATAACTCTCGCGCACTGATTTAAAGCCCAGCCGGGAGTAAAAATGCTCCGCGGTAACCGATGAAGGTACGCTCAACAGGGTGATGCCGGCATCTATTGCCGCCTTTTCGACGGCAGCCATCAGCTGCCGGCCGATGCCTTTGCTCTGATGTGCCGGCGCTACAAACACGCTGCGTACCACTGCGCCATCCAGGCTGGCTGTACCAACGAGTTCCTGGTCGAGCAGGGCTACAAATACCTTGCGCCGCTCCATCAGCGCCTTGACCGCGATTGGGCTGAAACTCGTTTCAACCTGCGCGATAACCATCGGGGAGTAGTCCTTGGCGTTGGTTTCACGAAGCGCCGCGATAATGACCTCACTGATGCCAGCGGCATCATCTTTTCGGGCATCCCTGATAGCCAAGTTCATCTTCCTAATCCTGTTAAACAAAGGTTCAAGCGTTTCGTATTATCTCGTCCCAGACTGTTGGGGTCGGGAAAAGCTCCCCGAGAAAACCCACAAAGGCTTTGACGTTGGGGCTGCCTCGTCGACTTTCCGGCCATAACGCCGTGATAGAAGCCCGGTCCATCGCAAACTCAGGAAAGAGTGGCTTTAATTCCCCACGCGCCACGTAGGGAGCCGCTACATAAGTTGGCGAAATACCTATTCCGCCACCCGCCGCGACCACCGCTGCAACGGCATCGCTGGAATCTATGACGATGCCTGAGTCCGGTACCAGTTCGACCACTTCGCCGTCCACACGGAACGGCCAGCGCAATGCCTGGCCTGAACTTTGATACCGAAAGTTCACGCATTCGTGGTGCGCCAGGTCGCTGAGTTGCAGCGGCGTGCCGCGCTTGGCCAAGTAGGCTGGTGAAGCAAAAGCGGCTATCCGATGAGGCCCCAGGGTTTTCGAGATCAGCCGCGAGTCCGCCAGGTTGCCCACGCGTACCGCGACGTCGATGCCTTGCTCAACGATGTCCGAAAACTGATCGCCCAGACGCAGGTCGATGGCGAGCTTCGGGTAACGCTCGCGAAATTTAGGCAGGGCCGGCGTCAAGATGTTCAGGCCGATAGGCGGCGGCGCGGTGATCTTCAAGATGCCGGAAGGTCCGGCCCGAGAGGCCACGGCGGCCTGATCGATATCTTCCACCTCGCGCAATATGCGCAATGCCCGCTCGTACAAATCCCGTCCTTCTGGGGTCAGGGTGAGCGAACGGGTGGTCCGGCTAAACAGCTTTAGTTCGAAGTGCTGTTCAAGGCGCTGCACGCTTTTGCTGATGGCTGAGGGTGAGACAGACAAGTCGCGAGCTGCGGCGGTATAGCTGCCCAGGGAAGCGGCGCGGGCAAAGGCAATGAGACCGGTAAGGCGGTCTAACCCTATTTGTTCCTTCATGGCATTAGTAAAGCGACTTACACCCTAATTATCAATCTTGGCGCAAGGCTTTAGCCTTTCTCCCATCGACGCCATCCAGGCGTTCAAGGAGATGGACCATGACTGCTACACCTGCTCTCAATCAAGCTTTGCCCGCCAATCTGCATGGCCGTACCGTGGTGATTTTAGGGGGTACTTCCGGCATCGGTCTGGCCGCAGCCATTCAAGCCAAGGCCAACGGCGCACAGGTGACCGTAATCGGTTCCGATGCCACCCGCGCCGAGCAGGCCGCCCGTGACAACGGTCTGGACGCCTGGCGCGCAGCGGATGTGACCGATAGCCATGCCCTCTATGCCGCCCTGGCGGATATCCCGAAAGTAGACCACTTGGTGCTCCTGGCCGGCACCTACGTGGTAGGTAAAATATTGGATGCCGAGATCGACCACCTGCGCCGGGCATTTGAGGAGCGTATGTGGGCTTCGGTGCATGCCATACGCGCCCTTGGCGAACGCATGGCGAAAGACGGTTCCATCACTTTTATCTCCGGGATGCTTTCGGACCGCCCCAACGCCCATGGCAGCGCTGTGTTGGCTGCCGCGTCAGCAGCCATGGAAGCGCTGGCACGGGGCCTCGCCCTGGAACTGGCGCCGATCCGGGTCAATACCTTGTCACCCGGCCCGATCAACACCCCTATTTTCAGTAAAGCGCTGGGCGAGGGGCGTGATGCTTTCGTGGCGGCGCTGGAACAATCGTTGCCGTTGCATCGCCTGGGTACCGCATCAGAGGCAGGCGCTGCCGTTGTGTTCCTGATGAGCAACGGCTTTATGAACGGCGCCACCTTGAACATCGACGGCGGCGCAAGGTTGGTCTGAGTGGTCCAATCGTCCAATTAGCCCAATTGGGGTAGTCAGAGTCAGCGTCGATCTATTGGTGAATCGACTCTGACCCCGCCCTTCGACCCCCGGCGGCGCGGCACTATCTCACCGTGTCGCGCCAACGCTAGTAAATCCCACTCAGTCCGGCGTTCGCTGGCGATACTCGGTGGTGGTGATGCCGGCGAAGCCCCAGTTATCCGTGTCGACTTCCTCGATCACGATATGGGTCAGCTCGGGCTTTTTATTCAGCACCCGTTGCAGGGTTTCGGTGATCTCGCGGATCACCTGGGCTTTCTGCTCGCGGGTAACGCCGTCGCGGGTAATGCGCACATTGACGAAAGGCATATTGATACTCCTTGGGGTTTTAATTGGCGATGTGACCATTAAATGCTGAGCCCGCCACGGTCGGTGTGGGAGGGGCTTTAGCCGCGAAAAGCTATTGGCGTTTCGAAGATTTTCGCGAATAAATCCGCCCCCACAAACGCGCAACCTCTCATGCAACACGTAACTGGAACATATTCAGTAGGGTGCTCCGTGCGCAACGCTGATCCCTCGCTTGCTGGTGCGCGCGGTGTTCAGCCGGTATACATGGGTAACGCCTGTCGGGAGACATGGGTAACGGGT
>CBIHLF010000066.1:0-15862 GCA_966210435.1 uncultured Pseudomonas sp.
CCGTACAGCCAGCTGTAGCCCAGGTGGCTGATCTTGAAATTGACGAAGGCGTGCTGGCCCTGTTTGTCGATCGCATAGTCGGCGGCCAGCGTCTGGCCGGCGCCCAGCAATGCGGAGCCGATAGCCAGCGCAGCAAGGGTTTTCTTCAACATGGACATTCTCCTGGTAGGGTTGAGCGGGCGCGCAGGAACCATTCCGGGCGCCAGCGACGAGCGAGCGGATCAGCGACCGAACATGCGCAGCAAGGTGCGGTCCCGGTCAATGAAATGGTGTTTCAGCGCGGCCAGCGCGTGAATCAGGGAAAAGATCACCAGCGTCCAGGCCAGATACAGGTGCACCACTCCGGCGACGTCCTCCTGGCCGGGCAGGCCGGTAATGGTCGCAGGCACCGTGAACAGGCCGAAAACCTGGATGCCGAGGCCATCGGCGGTGGAAATCAGGTAGCCGGAGATCATCACCACGAACAAACCCGCATAGAGAAAGCCATGACCCAGCTTGCTGCCCAGGCGGGTCAGTCGATCATGGCTCGGCAGGCTCGCGGGGGCCGGGTTGAAACCGCGCCAGAGCAGGCGAGCGAGCATCAGCACGAACAACAGGATACCCAGGCTGCGATGGATATTCGGCCCGGTCTTGTACCAGCTGCTGTAGTAATCCAGGCCGACCATCCAGTAACCCAGAGCGAACAGGACGAATACCGCCAGCGCCACCAGCCAGTGCATGAAGACGCTGACCAGACCATAGCGGGAGGATGAATTGCGCAGTTGCATCGATGACGTTCCGTATCGGAAAAGGGATGAGCGCGGCAAGACTAGCAATAAAACTATCGATATAAAGCGGAAATTCCTGCTGTTAAATATCTGGAAATATGATTGTTAACGGCAAACGCGCGGCCGCCTTAGCGGCGCTGTGTCGTCCATCCGCCCGGGCGCTTCTGATAGGCTTGGTGCAGATAATGGAGAGAGCCTATGAGCCTGAACGACCACTGGATGCAACGTGACCTGAATGTGCTCTGGCACCCCTGCACCCAGATGAAGGACCACGAGCAGCTGGCGCTGGTGCCGATCAAGCGTGGCGAAGGCGTATGGCTGGAAGACTTCGATGGCAAACGCTATCTGGATGCTGTCAGCTCCTGGTGGGTCAACGTCTTCGGCCATGCCAACCCGCGCATCAACCGGCGCATCAAGGATCAGGTCGATCAGCTCGAGCATGTGATCCTCGCCGGTTTCAGCCATCAGCCGGTGATCGAGCTGTCCGAACGCCTGGTCGCCATGACCCCGGCGGGCCTCGACCGGGTGTTCTATGCCGACAATGGTTCCTCGTGCATCGAAGTCGCGCTGAAGATGAGCTTTCACTACTGGCTCAACATCGGTAAACCGGCGAAGAAGCGCTTTGTCACCCTGAGCAACAGCTACCACGGCGAAACCATCGCCGCCATGTCGGTGGGCGATGTCGGTCTGTTCACCGACACCTATAAGGCCCTGCTGCTCGATACCATCAAGGTGCCGAGCCCGGACTGCTATTTCCGCCCGGACGGCATGAGCTGGGAAGCGCACTCGCGGGCCATGTTCGCGCATATGGAGCAGACCCTCGCCGAACACGGCCACGAGGTCGCCGCGGTGATCGTCGAGCCGCTGATCCAGGGTGCCGGCGGTATGCGCATGTACCATCCGATCTATCTCAAACTCCTGCGCGAAGCCTGCGACCGCTACGGCGTGCACCTGATCCATGACGAGATCGCCGTCGGTTTCGGCCGCACCGGCACGATGTTCGCGTGCGAACAGGCGGGCATCACCCCGGACTTTCTCTGCCTGTCCAAGGCCTTGACCGGCGGTTATCTACCACTGGCCGCCTGCCTGACCACGAATACCGTCTACCAGGCGTTCTACGACGACTACAACACCCTGCGCGCCTTCCTCCACTCGCACAGTTACACCGGCAATCCGCTGGCGTGCGCCGCGGCGCTGGCGACCCTGGATATCTTCGAGCAGGACGATGTGATCGAGGCCAACAAGGCCCTGTCCGCGCGCATGGCCAGCGCCACGGCACACCTGGCCGAGCATCCGCATGTCGCCGAAGTGCGCCAGACCGGCATGGCCCTGGCGATCGAGATGGTCCAGGACAAGGCCAGCAGGACCGCCTACCCCTGGCAGGAGCGCCGTGGCCTCAAGGTTTACCAGCATGCGCTGTCGCGCGGCGCCTTGCTGCGCCCGCTGGGCAGCGTGGTGTATCTGCTGCCGCCCTATGTCATCACCCCGGCGCAGATCGACTTTCTCGCCGAAGTCGCCAGCGAGGGGATCGAGATCGCCACCCGTACCTCGGTCAGCGTGGCCCAGGGCAATACCCTCCATCCGGACTTTCGCGATCCGGGCTAAAAGCAGCGGTAAGCTGCAAGCGACAAGCCGCAAGTAAAAGCAGGTGCCGTTGCTTTAAACTTGCCGCTTTCCACTTGTCGCTTGCAGCTGCCCCTATGCGCCTATCCCGTTTCTTTATCGATGCCCCGCTGTCCCTCGGCCAACACGCGCTGCCGGAGGCCCAGGCCCACTATATCGGGCGCGTACTGCGTCATGCCGTCGGCGACGCCGTGCAACTGTTCGATGGCAGTGGCCAGGAGTTTCTCGGCGAGCTGATCGAGGTCGGCAAGAAAGCGGTACGGGTCGAGTTGCGCGAATCCGTCGCCGGCCTCGCCGAGTCGCCCCTGCGCATCCATCTGGGTCAGGGACTATCCCGTGGCGAGCGCATGGACTGGGCGATCCAGAAAGCCACCGAGTTGGGCGCGACAGCTATTACCCCAATCGTCAGCGGACGCTGCGAGGTGCGCCTCAAGGATGAGCGCGCCGACAAGCGCATGGCCCACTGGCGGCAGATCGCGATCAGCGCCTGCGAACAGTGCGGGCGCTCGGTGATTCCGCTGATTCACCCACCGATCGGTCTCTCCGACTGGCTGTTGCAGGTCGAAGCCGAGTTGAAACTGGTGCTGCACCCGGTCGCCCAACCCTGGGCCAGCCACGCTGCGCCGCGCTCCCTGGCCATGCTGATCGGCCCCGAAGGCGGCTTGGCCGATGCCGAAGTCGAACAGGCGCAGGCCAGCGGCTTTCATGCGGCGCGCCTGGGACCACGGGTATTGCGCACTGAAACCGCTCCGGTGGTGGCCCTGAGCGTGGCCCAGCAGCTTTGGGGCGACTTCTAGGAACACCGGCGCACCACTGCACGGAGTCCCCTCGATCATGCCTTTTTCTACCCCCCAGGTAACACCTGCGCACCCCCGCCTTATTGGGCGCACCACTGCGGGGCAGGTGTTACCGCCGGAAACTCTTGCCCAAATATCTGGCACGCCTGTGCCATCTGGCGACCAATAATCAAAATCGGCCAACAAGACAATCTCTTGTAACAATCTGAAATACGCCAGAAAGTTTTTTTTTCGCGACCTTTCTCAGGCCTTTTTTCTGAGACGCGCAAACCTATGAAAATACTGGAAAAAATCCTTTCCAGCGGCCTGCTTTTTGCCTACGTTTCGCCATCCTGCTCAACCCATTCGGCGGCAGGATGCAGCAACTATCGTAACGGCACATATCGCGCCAACGACTCACAATTCCCATAACAAAGTCGAACCGGCCTGAACTCCACAAGAGTTCAGGCAAGCGTCACCGGCACAGGAGCATCCCCTCGATGTCTGAATTGGTTAGTTACCTCAATGGTCTGGTCTGGAGTCCCGCACTGATTTATCTGTGCCTGGGCGTCGGCCTGTATTTCTCGCTGCGCGGCCGCTTCTTGCAGATCCGGCATTTCCGCGAAATGATCCGCCTGATGTTCACCGGGCGCACCGACTCGGCCGGTATCACTTCCTTCCAGGCCCTGACCATGACCCTCGCCGGTCGTGTCGGTACCGGCAACATCGCCGGCGTGGCCACCGCCATCACCTTTGGCGGCCCCGGCGCAGTATTCTGGATGTGGATGGTGGCCTTCCTCGGCGCCAGCTCGGCGTTCGTCGAGTCCACCCTCGGCCAGATCTACAAGGAAAAAATCGACGGCCAGTATCGCGGTGGCCCGGCCTTCTATATCGAGCGCGGCCTGGGCATGAAGTGGTACGCCTGGATCTTCGCCATCGTTACCGTGTTCGCCTGCGGCCTGCTGCTGCCGGGCGTACAGGCCAACTCGATCGCCTCCAGCGTGCAGACCGCCTTTGGCGTGGACCCCAATGTCACCGCCGCCATTCTGGCCGTGATGCTCGGCCTGATCATCTTCGGCGGGGTCAAGCGCATTGCCCGCTTCGCCGAATTTGTGGTGCCGTTTATGGCCCTGAGCTACATCCTGGTCGCCTGCGTTATCGTCATGCTGAATATCGAGCAGCTGCCTGACGTGATCGCACTGATCTTCAAGAGCGCCTTCGGCCTGGACGCAGGTTTCGGTGCCATTCTCGGCATGGCGATCATGTGGGGCGTGAAGCGCGGCGTGTACTCCAACGAAGCTGGCCAGGGCACCGGCCCGCACGCATCCTCGGCGGCCGCGGTCAGCCACCCGGTCAAGCAGGGCCTGGTGCAGGGTTTCTCGGTGTATATCGACACCCTGTTCGTCTGCTCTGCCACCGCCTTTATGCTGCTGATCACCGGTCAGTACAACGTGCAGGCCCCGGATGGCAGCGCCATGTTTACCGGTATCGCCGGCGTCGCGGCGGGCCCAGGCTACGTGCAGACGGCGATGGAAAACATCATGCCCGGCTTCGGTAATATTTTTGTCGCCGTGGCGCTGTTCTTCTTCGCCTTCACCACCATAGTGGCCTACTACTACATCGCCGAAACCAACATCGCCTTTATCAACCGCAAAATCCATCGCCCCTGGCTGACCCTGCTGCTGAAGGCCGGCATCATCGCCGCTACCGTTTACGGCACGGTGAAGACTGCAGACCTGGCCTGGGGCCTGGGCGACCTCGGCGTGGGCCTGATGGCCTGGCTGAACATAGGCGCGATCATCCTGATGCACAAGGTGGCCTACACCTGCCTGAAGGATTACGAAGCGCAGCAGAAGGAAGGCAAGGACCCGGTGTTCCACCCGGAGAAGCTCGGTATCAAGAATGCCGACTACTGGACGGGTCACCGCTCCGAGGACAACCTCGAGCACGAGAAGACCGATGAGGCTAGCTCGGCGCTTAACGCCAGCAAGGTTCAGGACTACTGAGTGACCCAGCGCATGGCAACCACCCGGTTGCCATGACAAAGCCCCGGCGCCAAGCCCTCTCAGGAGGGTACAGCGACCGGGGCTTTTTTGTTAGGCGATATAGCCATTGCCTGTTGCATGGGTCAATTGGCCAGACTGGCACTGCTTGCAGTCCGTTGGGTGCGCCGTGCGCATCAGGGGCAGATTCGCGGTGCGCATGGCGCACCCTACCGCCCCGGACAGCCTAAACTCGGCGGCGACAGCCAAATGCTACAGGTACAGAGGCTGTTGTCGGCCTCGCGGGCCTAGATCATTCCGGCATCCGCGAGCATCTGTTCCAGGGCGATCAGGTCGGGGATTTTCAGTACTTCTTCGCCGATGCTCACCGCCTCCAGTTCGAGAGGTTCCAGCTCCACGCCGGCATGTTGCAGGTCGGGGCCGACCTTCAGCGAACGCGGGATGCCTTGCACCAGGAGGGCGATGAACTTCACCTCCGGACGCCCGCCGAGGGCGTTGATCACTGCAATGCGGGCATCGGCGGATACTTCGCTGCGACCGCCGGAAGCGGCTTCGAACGACAGTAACGGCAACTGCAGCTCACGCCAGGCAATTTGCCCGAGGAACCAGCTCGGCGTGCCTGGGCTCGCTTGTGGTGCTCGGTAGGGAATAAGCTCGGCGACGGCGACGTTCGGCAGCAACAATTGCCGATCGGCCAACGGCACTATCAGGCTGGTCAGGCTACTCGCGGCAGTCGGGGCGGCTACGGCTTTGCTCATCGAACTCATATCCTATGCAGGGCGCTGCCCCGAAATTAACTGCACTGCTCGGCCAGGTGGTTGACCAGGGCGGCGGCCAGCTCGCGGGGGTCGCCGCTGAAACTGCTGTAGCCGCCCTCGCGCAGGTTGTCGGGCATGCTCGGCGCCGCACAGCTGTCGGCACGCTGGGTCCAGATCAAGCCACCCTGCCGCCGCACATAGGCGGCGGCCGCACTGCCGTCGCTGCCCATGCCGCTGAAGGCGATCACGCCACACAGACCCGCGAAATGCTGCGCCAGGTTGAGCATCATCTGGTCGATGGACGGGCTATAGGGCTCCGGCCAGGGACGCCCGGTAAGCTGCATCACACCCTCGTCATTGAAGTTCAGCTCGGACCCGATAGGCGCGACCACCACTTCGCCGCAGCGCACCGCATCGCCGTGGCGCGCCGCATTGACGTGCCATTGGCTGTGTCGACCGACCGCCTGCGGCAACGCCGCCTCGAAGCTGGCATCGATATGCTGGGCGTAAACGAAGCCTACCGGCAGGCCGCCGGGCAGGGCATCGAGAAATTCCTTCACCGCCTCCGGGCCACCCAGAGAGGCGGCCAACAGCCAAACCTGACGGGCCGGCTCGCCGGCCACCAGCGGCGTTTCCGCGAGTGCCTCGGGCAGGTCCAGGCGGCTTGGCCGCTGCGCTTCGTCGAGCAAGGCCTGCAGGCTCGGGCCGATCGCCAGGGATGGATCGCCGACCAGCTTCTTCAGCTTGCCGAACAACCGCCGCTCCCAGCGCGGGTAGTTTTCCGAATGGCGCTCGGGCGCATGCCCTTCGCCGAACAGAACTGGTGCGCTGGCGCGTTCCATCAAGCTGTCGACCAGCGGCGAGTCTTCCGACAACGCCAGGTCGACCAGCCATAGATCGGTGTCGCAGGCGCCCAGGGTGTCTTCGTCCAGACGCGCCGGGTCGCTGTTGAGTACGACCTGGTAACCGCTGCTGGTCAGGGCTTGCTGCAGCACGTGGCGCTGCAGCGAGGTATCGGCGATGACCGCAATACGTGCCGCCGTTTTATCTGTCATGTGCGTTTATCCGGATGGCTATCGGCCGAGTGACGGTTCACTAGTTGTCCAATGAGTTCGAGTAGCAGCGACTCTTGATACGGCTTGCCGAGGTAGTCGTTGACTCCGATGGCCATCGCCCGCTCGCGGTGTTTTTCACCGGTACGCGAAGTAATCATGATGATCGGCAGGTCCTTCAGGCGTTCGTCGTGACGCACCAGCGTGGCTACTTCGAAACCGTCCATACGTGGCATTTCGATGTCCAGCAACATGATGTCGGGCTTGTGCTCCTGCAACTGGGCGATGGCATCGACACCGTCCTTGGCGGTCAGCACGTTCATGCCGTTGCGTTCGAGCAGGCGGCTGGTGACCTTGCGCACGGTGACCGAGTCGTCGACCACCATGACCAGGGTCGGGCGATCGGCCTCAAGCTCCTCGGCGGTCGCGGTCTTGGCCAGCAACCGCGGTTGCGCCTGGGTCAACTGGTGGGCGTGCAGCACGCGAATGGTCGCCAGCAGGTCGAGAATCACCACCACGCGGCCGTCGCCGAGGATGGTCGCACCCGAAATGCCATGCACACCGGCGAACTGCGGGCCGAGGCTCTTCACCACGATCTCCCGCGAGCCGGCCAGGGAATCGACCTGCACCGCCACCGCGTGCTCGCTGGAACGCACCAGAATCACCGGCAGCGGCAGGCTTTGCCCGACCAGCTTGGGCTGTTGACCGTTGTTCAGCAGGTCGCCGAGGTAACGCAGCTCATAGGCTTGGCCGGCGTATTCGAAGCGCGGCGCATCGGGCGCGTAATAGGCTTCCAGCTCGTAGGGCGAAACCCGCACGATACCTTCGATGGTATTTAACGGAATCGCGTAGAGGTCTTCGCCGGAGAGAACCATCAGCGCGCGGTTGATCGACACGGTGAACGGCAGACGAATGCGGAAGGTGGTGCCGACGCCGAGATTCGACTCGATGCTCATCGAGCCGCCGAGCTGCTTGACCTCGGAGTGCACCACGTCCATGCCCACGCCTCGGCCGGAAATCTGGGTGATTTTCTCCGCCGTGGAGAAACCGGCCTCGAGGATGAATTGCAGCACCTCGTGATCGGTCAGATCGGAATCGTCATCCATCATGCCGCGCTCGATGGCCTTGCGCCTGACCGCTTCGAGCTTGATCCCGCCGCCATCGTCGGACAGCGTCAGGACGATATCACCGCCCTCGCGACCCAGGCTCAGACGTACCGTGCCCTGCGCCGGCTTGCCAGCGGCCTGGCGTATCGCGGCAGGTTCGATGCCGTGGTCGACGGCGTTGCGCAGCATATGTTCGAGGGGCGCAACGATGCGCTCGAGCACGCTACGGTCCATCTCGCCCTCGGCGTTGCCAACGACGAAGTCGACCTGCTTGCCCAGTTCGCCAGCGATCTGCCGGACAATCCGGCGCAAACGCGGTACCAGGCGGTCGAAGGGCACCATGCGGGTGCGCATCAGGCCTTCCTGCAGCTCGGTATTGACCCGCGCCTGCTGCAGCAGCAGGGTTTCGGCATCGCGGTTGCGCGCGGCCAGGGTTTCCTTCAGGTCGAGCAAGTCGGACGCCGACTCGAACAGCGCTCGCGAAAGCTGCTGCAATTGCGAGTGTCGGTCCATTTCCAGCGGATCGAAATCTTCGTAGCCGACGCGCTCTGCTTCAGCCTGATAACGGCTGAGAATCTGCGCCTGGGTTTCGGTATCCAGACGGCGCAGCTGATCGCGCACGCGGTCGATGGTCGCGTCCATTTCGCTCAAGGTGAAACCGAAATCGCTAACCTGCTGTTCGACCCGGCCACGGAAGATCGAAGTCTCACCGGCCAGGTTGACCAGGCCCTCGAGCAGCTCAGCCGGAACCTTGACCAGTTCTTGCGGGGCGCGCCGCGATTCGGCCTCCTGGGCTGCTTCCTGGGCACGGCGAACGAACGGCAGGACCTTGGTCACCACCTCTTCGGCCGGCGCACTGCTGGCCGCCACTATGGGTGTGGACAGGTTGACCTGGGCCTTGGGCTGAGGCTCGCTGACCGCGGCTGCCGGGGCATCGCCGAGCAGGCTGTTGTTCAAGCGCTGGCGTAATTGATCGGTTTCTTTCTGTAGCCCCTCGAAGGCCGACTGCACATCGACGAACACGCTTTCCGGCCAGGGCGCGCCCTGACTCTGGGCTTCGCTCAGGTGCTGTTCGAAATCATGACTCAGGTCGCCAAGATGTTTCTGCCCGGCCAGACGCGCGCCGCCCTTGAGGGTGTGCAGGATGCGCAGCATGTCATCGATCGCTGCGCCATCTTCGCGGTTGCCTTCCCAACGGCCGATGGCTTCCTCCATGGCCTCCAGCAGCTCGTCGGCTTCCTCCATGAAGATGTCGAGAATTTCCGACTCGGTATCGTCGCCCTGCTCATCGGCGCTTTCGCTGACGGCTTTGAGCTGTACCGCAGAAGGGATGCTCAGTTGTTGCTCGGGGTTGGCACGAAAGCGTTTGATCGTTTCGATCAGTGCCTCGCCGTCCGGCACCGCGGTGTGATTGCGCACGGCCTCGAGCATTTCCAGCAAACGGTCATGGCAGGTCTGCAGCAGCCCGAAGAGGTCCTCGCTGGCGCGCAGACGGCCGTCACCGAGGCCTTCGTAGAGAAACTCCAGCTCGTGGGCCAGATCCCCGATCTCGCGGATTTCCGCCATCCGCGCACCGCCCTTGAGGGTATGCAGATCGCGTTGCAGGGCTTCCAGTTCTAAGCTGTTGTCGGTGTCTTCCATCCAGCGCTGTAGCGCCGCGGCAGAGCTCTCGGCGATGTCGAAACCTTCCTCGAGGAATATCTCGACCAACTCGGGATCGCGATCGTCTTCGATTGGTTGCGGAGTTTCCGCGGGAGCTGCGGGTTCGGGTTGTACGTCCGCTGGCTCAGCCTCTGGCACGCTGATTTCCGGCTGTTCGATGGTCTCGTCAACCGGCTCTGGTTGCTCCGGCTGTGCGTCGAGCGCCGGAGCTTCGAGCATCTCGACCTCGAACGGCGGTTCGGCTACAGGCAATTCCGGTTCGGCCAACTGCGGGAGCTCGTCGAATTCGATATCCAGCTCGGCTTCGGCTTCGGCTTCGGCTTCGGGGATATCGATCGGTTCGGCAGCCCCCGGCAAGCTTGGTTCGCCGCCCTGACGGAAACTACGGATCGCCTCTATCAGTTCCGCTGGGCTTTCCAGCACGGCACGTCGCTGCAGCTGTTCGAGCAGCACGGCCAGGCGGTCGTGGCTCTGCTGAAGCAAGCCCGCCAGCAGCGGGGAATAGCCATAACGCCTGTCGACCAGTCCTTCGTAGAGCGATTCGAGCTCATGGGCGAGATCACCGATCGACCGTATTTCCGCCATCCGCGCTCCCCCTTTGAGGGTATGCAGATCGCGTTGCAGGGACGACAGCGCCGCTTTGTTGTCGGGGTCCGCCAGCCAGCGCTCGAGGGCCTGGCCGGCACTCTCGAGAATATCCACCGCCTCTTCGAGGAAGATTTCGACCATCTCGGCGTCCAGCGCCTCATGGGACGATGCCGGAGCCTGCGGTTCATCGAAGACCGGCTCAGCCAAGGCCTCCAGTTCGATTTCTTCGCTATCGCTGTCTGCCGCGCCGTTATCCGCGCCTGGCCATTCGGCTTCTTCGAGCTGGGCGGTCGCGGCGTCGAGTTCGACGACATCTATACCGCCCTGGCCATCGTTCGACAGCAGGGCCAGGGTACTCGGGTCCAGCGCTTCGCCGAGCAGGTTGCGCAGGGCTTCGACGCGCTCGGGGCGCGCGCTGACCTGCAAACCGGCGGCGACCTGATCCATCATGCTGATCAGCGCCTCATGGGCCTGTTCGGCCTCGCTGAAGAAACGCTCGCTGACCGCCAGACTGCCCTCTTCCACCGCGCCATAGAGGTCCAGCAAGCCTTCGCACAGCTCGTCGATCTGTGGCAACTCGGCCATTTCGGCACCGCGGCTCAGGGTACTCAGCTCTTCCAGCAGTGCGCTCAGTTCCTGGCGCTCCGACGGATGCTCACGCCAGCGCTTAAGCAGATCTTCGGCATCGAGCAGAATATCCATGCCCTCGGCGAGGAATATTCCGATCAATTGCGGGTCGCGGCGATCGCCCTGCTCGCTTTCGCGGCCAACCTGCGCGGCCTCCAAGCGGTCGCTATGCAGCTTGCGGACCCGCTCGAGGAACTCATCGGCACCGGGCAACGGCGCCAGCGGATCGCTTTCCAGCTGTTCGAGCCCGATGCGGATGAGCTTCTCCGCTGTACTGAGCAGTTCGGCCTCGGCCAGATCCATGGGGATCAGGTTGGTCTTGAACTCCTTGACCAGTTTTTCCAGCGGCGCGGCGATCTCCGCCACCGGCACGATGCCGGCCATGTAGGCGCTGCCCTTGAGTGTATGCAGGGCGCGTTGCAGGTCATCGGTGATGGCCTGGGGCAGTTCCTGCGCGCAATCGGCGAGGAAGCCGACGAGTGTGTCGAGGTGGGTTTCGGCCTCGTTGCGGAAGATTTCCAGCAACTGTGGGTCGAGGGGCTCGACGTCGAGCTCCTCCGCAGCGGATGGCTTGGCAGCTTCGGCAAAATCCTCTGACGCGGCTGCCTGGGCGACCGAGGTTTCAGTTTTTGGGAGCGGTAGCCCCTTCGCCAGCGCAAAGGCGGTGGCGGCCAGAAGGTCGACATCGTCGCGCTGGCGCTGCGCCTTGGCGGCGAACTCATCGAGCAGGGCCGGCATCAACGCCACCACATCGGCAACCACTTGCTGCACCTCGGCACTGGCCTCGATGCTACGGTCAAGTACGCGGTTGAGCAGGTTCTCGATCGACCAGCCCAGCTCGCCAATGATCAGCGCGCGCACCATGCGTCCGCTGCCCTTGAGGGTGTGGAAGGCGCGGCGTATCTCTACCAGAGCGTCTCTGTCGTCGGTGCTGGCGCACCAGCGCGGCAAGTACTCGGCGATGGTTTCCAGCACTTCACCGACTTCCTCGATGAAGACTTCCAGCAACTCATCGTCAATCGGCTCTTCGTCCGCCGGCGGCGGCAGCAGACTGGGCGGCACTTCGTGGGCCGGCGGATTGATTGCCTGCACCGGAGCGGCCATCACATCGGCCATCGACAAGGGTTTGTCGGCGGCAGGCGCGGACGGCTCCTGCACTTCGGGCGCGCTCGGCAATTCAACGTCGGGCAATTCCAGCGCGGCGAGCTCGGCTTCGTCCCAGGTAGCGGGGCTGTCCTGCTCGTCGAGGCTGAATGCTTCGAACGTGATCTCCTCGTCCGGAGCGGCTGCGGTTTGCGCCTGATCCGTTGGCTGTTCAGGTACCAGCGACCACTCGGCGTCCAACGTATCGTTGCTGAAATCGATCAATTCGTCCGGGTTGTCCAGCGACCCGACGGGTTCCTCGGTGCCGACTATGGGTTGCTCGTCCGGTTCCGCATAGGTGCTGAAATCGATGAGCTCTTCGCTCGGCGCTTGCTCGATGTCCAGGGAGAGCATCTGTTCGTCGCTGTCGAGCGCCGACAGCGGCTGCTCCGGCTCATCTGGCTCATCTGGCTCATCTGGCTCGTCAGCCAGGACTTCGATTTCGTCCAGCGGATCGGCCAGCGGAGAAAGGGTTTCGACGCTTGGCTGAATGCTGTCGAGAATCGACGGCTTCTCTTTCAGCGGATAACCAAGGCTCTGCAGACTTTCTTCGGCGACATCGAGAATCAGGTCGCCCTGGGTCGCGTGGTCTTCGGCCAGGCGTTCGAGGTAGTACTCGACGCTGGTGATGGCATCGGCCAGGGTATCGAGGTTCTGCCAGTTGGGTACGGCCTTGCGCGCCAGCAGTTGTTCTTGAATGTAGCGGTTGCAGGCATTCAGCAAATCCGCGGCGCGGGTCAGCGGAATCATGGCCAGCCCGCCACGCACCTGGGTCAGCAATTCCGGCACGCGCGCCAGGTGCTCGTGGTTCCATTGCGAGGCGATGAACTCGATGATCGCGTCTTTCGACTGCTCCAGGCCGTTGCGCGCTTCCTTGATCACCAACTGGTGGATCTGCGCCACATCGGTGGTCGGCAGATGGCTTTCTTCGCGCGCCGAGTCTTCGGCGGGGCCAACCATGCCGGCCAGGGTCGCCTCGACATAGAGCAACGCGCCGGCAACATCCATCAGCACCGCATCGCTGGGTTCCTGCTTGCCCTGGGACAGGCCGTGGATGACCTCCAGCTGGTCGGCGATGACTTTACGTGGCTGACCGAAACCGAGTACCGCCAACGTGTCGGCGATCTGCTTCAGGGGCGCCATCAGCGCGTCGAGATCACTGATCTGCCCGCGGTCGCTGCGCACGAACAGGTCGAGGCTGTCTTTGACCCGTACCAATTCCTCGCACAGCGCGCCGACCACCGAACGCATCGCATCGCGGTCCGGTCCGGCCAGGCGCGCACGCTCTTCGTCAATCACATCGCTATCGGGCAGCGCTTCGTCGAGGCGGTATTGCTCTTTCAGCGCCTGCACACGCGGCGACTGCGCGGATGCCTTGGCGACATAGAACAGCAGGTTTTTGTTCAGTTCGTCCGGGGCGGGCTGGTTGATGCCGTCGGCACCCTGTTCCACCAGTCGTTTCAGCTCCTTGTCGACCTGACGCAGCAGGGTGCGCACACTGGCGCCGTTGGCCACGCTACCGTTGGCCAGACCTTCGATCATGCCCGAGGCGATTTGCCAGAGGGCAGCCAGCGGCGCGTCTTTGCACAGGTTTTCCAGACGTGCGAAAACCCGCGCCATGTAGCCCAGATTGGTCGGCAGGTCCTGGCTGCGGATAACGCCAACCAACGCCACCTGCAGCATCTGCCGCAACTTGCGTAGCAACTGCGGCAGCTCGTTGGTGCGCAGCGCAGCGATCGATTCGCTGGACAAAGCCGGCACCCGCGCCGACATATCGGGGGCGAACAGACTGGTTTCCGAGAGCAGTTTTTCGCCGCGGGCCGCACGCAGGTCATTGAGCAGTGGCAATACCACCATCGGCAGATCGCGCCGCGCGGTCTGGATGCGGTCGAGGTAGACCGGCAGCTGCAGAATGGCCTGCATCAGCACTTCCAGCGCTTCGCCCTGGTTGGTCACGCGGCCGTCGATCAGCGCCTGGACCAGATGCTCCATTTCTTCCGCGAGCAGGGCCGCACCGAAGAACTCGACCATCTGCAGAGTGCCTTGAACCTGGTGCACATAGGTCAGGCAGAAACGCATGCGTGTCGAATCCTGGGGGTTCTCGACGAACGCCTCCAGTGCCTGACGCGCCTGCTTCAG
Organism: uncultured Pseudomonas sp.; assembly: GCA_966210435.1. GTDB lineage: Bacteria > Pseudomonadota > Gammaproteobacteria > Pseudomonadales > Pseudomonadaceae > Aquipseudomonas. The sequence goes on from CBIHLF010000066.1 coordinate 14,245, forward strand.
GGTTTCCGCGATTTCGCCTTTGACCCACTCCAGGGCGACATAGTCGTGCCGATCACCCATAGCCACTCCACTCATAAACCTATCCCTTGCGGGTAAACGCCAGCACTCGCTCGTCGGCCACCGGTGTCAATTCCGGATGCTGCCAACCGATCACCTCGCCCACTCCGACTACCAGCAGACCACCCGGTGCCAGGCGTTCGACCAGGCGGTTGAGGATCTCGCGGCGCCGCCAGCGACGAAAATAAATCAGCAAGTTCTGACAAAAAATGACGTCCATGCCGGACATCGGCGCCTTCGCCAACTCCAGCACGTTGAGTTTGGCGCAGCAAACACGCGCCGCCAGGCTCGGTATTACCTTCAAGCGTCCATCCGGTTGAGCCAGGAAATACCGCTGGCTCAGGTCCTCTTCCATCTGATCCAGCCTGCGCGCCGAGTACTGGGCGTCGCGCGCCTTGCTCAAGGCATTGAGGCTGATATCGGTACCCGTCACGCCAAAATGCGCAGGACGATCGGTTTCACGCAGCACCTCCGCTGCGGTGATCGCCAGCGAGTAGGGCTCTTCGCCGCTCGAACACCCCACGCTCCATAGTTCCCAGGGCTGTTGCAAACCCTGCGCCAGGCGGCCCCGCAGGTATTGCTCGAGCACCTCGAACGAGGGGCGATGACGGAAGAAACGTGTTTCCTGGACGGTCAAGCGGTCCAATAACGTGGACCACTCCACAGCCCCCCGCGGCCCAGCGGTGACCTGCTGGTAATAGCTCAGGTAATCCGTCACACCGAGTTCACGCATCCGCGCGGTCAGGTTGGTTTGCAGAAACGCCCGACGCTGCTCGCTGACTACAACCCCGGTGCGCTCTTCAAGCAACGTCTGCCACTTGCGGAACTCCACATCGGACATGTCCATCACCGCTTGCAGAGCCCAGACGCCTGGCTGCATGTCGTCCCTCTCGCTCATGGCCATGGATTAATACGCTGATCCGATCAGATCACCGTCGCGCTGATCAGGCGCTGTCCCCAGCATCCGGCAAGGTGAAGTCGGAAACCGACTTGCGCATCTCACTGGCCATCTTGGCCAGATTACCAATGCTCTTGGCGGTCGCAGTGGTACCGGACGACGTCTGCGAGGTAATTTCCTGGATCACGTTCATGGTGTTGGAAATGTGGCCCGCCGAAGACGCCTGCTGGCGTGCCGCGTTGGAGATGTTCTGAATCAAGGCCGCCAGGGTCTTGGATACCTTCTCGATCTCTTCCAGCGCCACCCCGGCGTCCTGTGCCAGACGGGCCCCGCGGACCACTTCGGAAGTGGTCTGCTCCATCGAGATAACCGCTTCGTTGGTGTCGGTCTGAATCGTTTTAACCAGCGCCTCGATCTGCTTGGTCGCCGCCGAGGAACGTTCCGCAAGGCGCTGTACTTCGTCCGCTACCACGGCGAAGCCGCGGCCCGCGTCACCGGCCATGGAGGCCTGGATTGCAGCGTTCAGTGCGAGGATGTTGGTCTGGTCGGCAATGTCGTTGATCAGGCTAACGATGTCACCGATCTCCTGGGACGATTCACCGAGGCGCTTGATCCGCTTCGAGGTGTCCTGGATCTGCTCACGGATGTTATCCATGCCGGTGA
>CBIHLF010000067.1:0-15153 GCA_966210435.1 uncultured Pseudomonas sp.
ATCAGACCACGACGACGGTTCAGGTCACCCATCACGTCACCCATGTAGTCCTCAGGTGTTACAACTTCTACCTTCATGATCGGCTCAAGCACTACACCGCCGCCCTTCTGGGCCAGTTGCTTGGTCGCCATGGAAGCAGCCACCTTGAACGCCATCTCGTTGGAGTCGACGTCGTGGTAGGAGCCGTCGAAGACGGTAGCCTTCAGACCGATAAGCGGATAACCGGCGACAACGCCGTTCTTCATCTGCTCCTCGATACCCTTCTGGATCGCAGGAATGTATTCCTTCGGAACCACACCACCAACCACTTCGTTGGTGAACTGCAGACCTTCAACACCCTCTTCAGCAGGGGAGAAGCGAATCCAGCAGTGACCGAACTGACCACGACCACCGGACTGACGAACGAATTTGCCTTCGATTTCGCAGTTTTTGGTGATCTTCTCGCGGTAGGAAACCTGCGGCTTACCGATGTTGGCCTCGACGTTGAACTCGCGCTTCATGCGGTCAACGAGGATGTCCAGGTGCAGCTCGCCCATACCGGAAATAATGGTCTGGCCAGTCTCTTCATCGGTCTTGACGCGGAAAGACGGGTCTTCCTGAGCAAGCTTGCCCAGTGCGATACCCATTTTTTCCTGGTCATCCTTGGTCTTCGGCTCAACAGCAACCGAGATAACCGGCTCCGGGAAGTCCATACGCACCAGGATGATCGGCTTCTCGAGCGAGCACAGGGTGTCACCGGTGGTGACGTCCTTCATGCCGATCAGAGCAGCGATGTCGCCAGCGCGGCACTCTTTGATCTCTTCACGACTGTTGGCGTGCATCTGCACCATACGACCAACGCGCTCTTTCTTGCCTTTAACCGAGTTCAGAACGCCGTCACCGGAGCTCAGTACACCCGAGTAAACGCGAGCGAACGTCAGCGTACCAACGAAGGGGTCGGTAGCAATCTTGAACGCGAGAGCGGAGAACGGCTCGTCGTCGCTTGCATGACGCTCCATCTCGACGGTTTCGTCGTCGACATCGGAACCCTTGATCGCCGGGATATCCACCGGAGCCGGGAGATAATCGATAACGGCGTCGAGAACCAGGGGCACACCCTTGTTCTTGAAGGAGGAACCGCAAACGGCCAGAACGATCTCACCAGCGATGGTGCGCTGACGCAGCGCGCCTTTGATTTCAGCAATGGTCAGCTCTTCGCCTTCCAGATACTTGTTCATCAGCTCTTCGTTGGCTTCGGCTGCCGCCTCGACCATATTGCCACGCCACTCTTCAGCCAGCTCCTGCAGCTCTGCCGGAATGGCTTCGCGGCGGGCAACCATGCCCTTGTCGGCATCGTCCCAGTAAACCGCTTCCATGTTGATCAGATCGATCTGACCCTGGAAGTTGTCCTCGGAACCAATGGCCAACTGGATTGGCACCGGAGTGTGACCCAGACGCTGCTTGATCTGACCGATCACGCGCAGGAAGTTGGCACCGGCACGGTCCATCTTGTTTACGTAAACAAGACGCGGAACGCCGTACTTGTTGGCCTGACGCCACACGGTTTCCGACTGCGGCTCAACACCGGAGGTACCGCAGAACACCACGACCGCGCCGTCGAGTACGCGCAGCGAGCGCTCTACTTCGATGGTGAAGTCAACGTGCCCGGGGGTATCGATGATGTTGAAGCGGTGCTTCGGGAACTGCTTGGCAGAACCTTCCCAGAAAGCGGTAGTCGCTGCGGAGGTGATAGTGATACCACGCTCCTGCTCCTGCGCCATCCAGTCCATGGTCGCCGCACCGTCGTGCACTTCGCCCATCTTGTGGTTTACGCCTGTATAAAACAGGACACGCTCGGTGGTCGTGGTTTTACCCGCGTCCACGTGAGCCACGATACCGATGTTACGGTAACGGTTAATCGGTGTAGTACGAGCCATAAAGCCCTCGCAAGTTTAGAAGCGCAAAAATTAGAAGCGGTAGTGCGAGAAAGCCTTGTTGGCTTCAGCCATGCGGTGCACGTCTTCACGCTTCTTAACTGCAGCACCTTTGCCTTCAGCGGCATCCAGCAACTCGCCAGCCAAACGCAGAGCCATGGACTTCTCGCCACGCTTACGGGCGAAATCTACCAGCCAGCGCATGGCAAGAGCGTTACGACGGGACGGACGAACTTCGACCGGAACCTGGTAAGTAGCACCGCCAACACGGCGCGACTTCACTTCGACCAGCGGAGCGATGGCGTCGAGAGCTTTCTCGAAGATTTCCAGGGGATCGCTGTTCTTACGTTCTTTAACCTTCTCCAGCGCGCCATAAACGATACGCTCGGCAACGGCTTTCTTGCCGCTTTCCATCACGTGGTTCATGAACTTGGCCAGGATCTGGCTTCCGTATTTTGGATCGTCAAGCACTTCGCGCTTGGCTGCTACACGACGTCTTGGCATTTGATAAGCCCTCAAACGGTCTTCAGGTTAGCCCGGAACTGCATCGCGAGGATGGCGTCCGACCTTACTCTTATCGACTCAGAAAAATAGAAAACTGCAATTCAGTGCAAGCGCCTATCACTTAGGACGCTTGGTACCGTACTTCGAACGACCCTGGTTACGGCCTTTAACGCCGGAAGTATCCAGAGAGCCGCGCACGGTGTGGTAACGCACACCTGGCAAGTCTTTTACACGGCCGCCACGAATCAGGACGACGCTGTGCTCTTGCAGGTTGTGGCCTTCACCGCCGATGTACGAGGAAACCTCGAAACCGTTGGTCAGACGCACACGGCAAACTTTACGCAATGCCGAGTTAGGTTTTTTCGGCGTAGTGGTATACACGCGAGTGCATACGCCACGACGTTGCGGGCAGTTCTGCAGCGCAGGTACGTCGGATTTCTCGACGATACGCTTACGCGGCTGACGTACCAGCTGGTTGATAGTTGCCATCTACTAGCTCCACTGTTGTCTTGCGACACTATTTATTTTCAACAAAAGCAAAAAATGGCAGAGCATTCGCCCTGCCAAATTTAGGGGTGCATGAGTCTAATGAGACTCAAGCCCCTAGTCAAGGTACAACCCCGCTGCCGAAACAGCGGGGAGGCGTCCTTAATTTCCGCTGGAGTTCAGCGCTTCGGTCAGTGCGGCTTCCACTTCACTGGCGCTGACACGTACCGGCTGAGCGGCTTCACGCTTGCGCTTGCGCTCGCTGTGATAAGCCAGACCGGTACCGGCCGGGATCAAACGACCCACGACCACGTTCTCTTTCAGGCCGCGCAGGAAGTCACGCTTGCCGGTAACCGCCGCCTCGGTCAATACACGGGTGGTTTCCTGGAAGGAAGCCGCCGAGATGAACGATTCGGTGGACAACGACGCCTTGGTGATACCCAGCAACACGCGAGTGTACTTGGCGACGAACTTGTCTTCTGCTGCCAGACGCTCGTTCTCACCCAATACCGCGGTCAACTCCATCTGGTCGCCCTTGATGAAGGAGGAATCGCCCGACTCGGCCACTTCGACCTTACGCAGCATCTGGCGCAGGATAGTCTCGATGTGCTTGTCGTTGATCTTCACACCCTGCAGACGGTAAACGTCCTGAATCTCGTTGACGATGTACTTGGCCAGCGCGCTGACGCCCAGCAGACGCAGGATGTCGTGCGGATCGCTCGGGCCGTCGGAGATGACTTCACCCTTGTTGACCTGCTCGCCTTCGAACACGTTGAGGTGACGCCACTTCGGAATCAGCTCTTCGTACGGATCGCTGCCATCGGTCGGAGTGATCACCAGACGACGCTTGCCCTTGGTTTCCTTACCGAAGGAAATGGTGCCGCTGATTTCCGCCAGGATCGAGGCTTCTTTCGGACGACGCGCTTCGAACAAGTCGGCAACGCGCGGCAGACCACCGGTGATGTCGCGGGTCTTCGAAGTCTCTTGCGGGATACGTGCGATAACATCGCCCACGCCCACCTGAGCACCGTTCGCCACACCCACCAGAGCGTTCGCCGGCAGGAAATACTGGGCCGGTACGTCGGTACCCGGCAGCAGCAGATCCTTGCCATCTTCGCCCACCATCTTCACCGCAGGACGAATTTCCTTGCCGGCGGCCGGACGATCTTTCGGATCGAGCACTTCGATGTTGGTCAGACCGGTCAGTTCGTCGGTCTGGCGCTTGATGGTGATGCCTTCTTCCATGCCCACATAGGTCACGGTACCTTTCATTTCGGTAACGATCGGGTGGGTGTGCGGATCCCACTTGGCGACGATTGCGCCGGCATCCACCTTGTCGCCTTCCTTCACCGAAATCACGGCACCGTAAGGCAGCTTGTAGCGCTCGCGCTCGCGGCCGAACTCGTCGGCAATCGCCAGCTCGCCGGAACGCGATACCGCGACCAGGTTGCCGTCGAGACGCTCAACGTGTTTGAGGTTGTGCAGACGAACCGCACCACCGTTCTTCACCTGTACGCTGTCCGCGGCGGAAGTCCGGCTGGCGGCACCACCGATGTGGAACGTACGCATGGTCAGCTGGGTACCCGGCTCACCGATCGACTGGGCGGCGATAACGCCAACCGCTTCACCGATGTTGATCTGATGACCACGAGCCAGGTCGCGGCCGTAGCACTTGGCGCAGATACCGTAGCGGGTTTCGCAGCTGATCGGCGAACGCACGATGACTTCGTCGATACTGTTCAGCTCGATAAACTCGACCCACTGCTCATCAACCAGGGTGCCGGCAGGCACGATGACTTCATCGGTGCCCGGCTTGAACACATCCTGGGCGATTACACGGCCCAGTACGCGCTCACCCAGCGGCTCGACCACGTCACCGCCTTCAATGTGCGGCGTCATCAGCAGACCATGCTCGGTGCCACAATCGATAGCAGTCACCACCAGATCCTGCGCCACGTCGACCAGTCGACGGGTCAGGTAACCGGAGTTCGCAGTCTTCAACGCGGTATCCGCAAGCCCCTTACGAGCACCGTGCGTGGAGATGAAGTACTGCAGAACCGACAGACCTTCGCGGAAGTTCGCGGTGATCGGCGTTTCGATGATCGAGCCGTCCGGCTTGGCCATCAGACCGCGCATACCAGCGAGCTGACGGATCTGCGCAGCAGAACCCCGCGCACCGGAGTCGGCCATCATGTACATGGAGTTGAAGGACTCCTGGTCAACGGTATTGCCTTCGCGATCGACTACCTTCTCTTTCGAGAGGTTAGCCATCATCGCCTTGGACACTTCGTCGTTAGCCTTGGACCAGAGGTCGATCACCTTGTTGTACTTCTCGCCCTGGGTTACCAGGCCGGAGGCGTACTGCGATTCGATCTCTTTAACTTCCTCGGTGGCGGCGTCGATGATCCGCGCCTTCTCATCCGGGATAACGAAGTCGTTCACACCGATCGACACACCGGAGATGGTCGAATAGGCGAAACCGGTGTACATCAGCTGGTCAGCGAAGATCACGGTGTCTTTCAAGCCAACGGTGCGGTAGCACTGGTTGATCAGCTTGGAGATCGCCTTCTTCTTCATCGACTGGTTGACCACGTCATACGACAGGCCATCCGGCACGATCTGGAACAGCAACGCACGGCCGACGGTGGTGTCGACGATACGGGTGTTCTTGGTGATGCTGCCGTCACGGTCTTTGATCACTTCGTTGATGCGCACTTTTACGCGAGCATGCAGCGAGGCTTCGCCGCCACGGAATACCCGATCGACTTCCTGCAGGTCAGCGAATACGCGACCTTCGCCCTTGGCATTGACCGCTTCGCGGGTCATGTAATACAGACCCAGTACCACGTCCTGCGACGGCACGATGATCGGCTCACCGTTGGCGGGCGAGAGGATGTTGTTGGTCGACATCATCAGCGCGCGCGCTTCGAGCTGGGCTTCCAGCGTCAGCGGCACGTGTACGGCCATCTGGTCGCCGTCGAAGTCGGCGTTGTATGCGGCGCAGACCAGCGGGTGCAGCTGGATCGCTTTACCTTCGATCAGAACCGGCTCGAACGCCTGGATGCCCAGACGGTGCAGGGTAGGTGCGCGGTTGAGCAGCACGGGGTGTTCGCGAATCACTTCGGCGAGCACGTCCCACACCTCTGGCAGCTCGCGCTCAACCATCTTCTTCGCGGCCTTGATGGTGGTCGCCAGACCACGCATTTCCAGCTTGCCGAAAATGAACGGCTTGAACAGCTCGAGGGCCATCTTCTTCGGCAGACCGCACTGGTGCAGACGCAGGGTCGGGCCTACGGTAATTACCGAACGACCGGAGTAGTCCACGCGCTTACCGAGCAGGTTCTGACGGAAGCGACCTTGCTTACCCTTGATCATGTCAGCCAGCGACTTCAGCGGACGCTTGTTCGAGCCGGTGATGGCGCGACCGCGACGGCCGTTGTCGAGCAGGGCGTCGACCGCTTCCTGCAGCATGCGCTTTTCGTTGCGCACGATGATGTCCGGCGCGGACAGATCGAGCAGGCGCTTCAAACGGTTGTTACGGTTGATCACGCGGCGATACAGATCGTTGAGATCCGAAGTCGCGAAGCGGCCACCGTCCAGCGGAACCAGCGGACGCAAGTCTGGCGGCAGAACCGGCAGAACGGTCAACACCATCCACTCGGGCAGGTTGCCGGAGCCGAGGAAGGCTTCCATCAGCTTCAGACGCTTGGACAGCTTCTTGATCTTGGTTTCCGAGTTGGTTTGCGGAATTTCTTCGCGCAGACGGCCAATCTCGTGCTCCAGGTCGATCGCGTGCAGCAGTTCACGAACGGCTTCAGCACCCATGCGGGCGTCGAAGTCATCACCGAACTCTTCGAGGGCTTCGAAGTACTGCTCGTCGTTCAGTAGCTGGCCTTTTTCAAGGGTGGTCATGCCTGGATCGATAACCACGTAGCTCTCGAAGTAGAGAACCCGTTCGATATCACGCAGGGTCATGTCCATCAGCAAACCGATACGGCTCGGCAGCGACTTGAGGAACCAGATGTGGGCAACCGGCGAAGCCAGTTCGATGTGCGCCATGCGCTCACGACGAACCTTGGCCAGGGCCACTTCAACGCCGCACTTCTCGCAGATCACGCCGCGATGCTTCAAGCGCTTGTACTTACCACACAAGCACTCGTAGTCCTTTACCGGGCCAAAGATCTTGGCGCAGAACAGGCCGTCACGCTCAGGCTTGAACGTACGGTAGTTGATGGTTTCCGGTTTTTTTACTTCACCGAACGACCACGAACGGATCATCTCAGGCGAAGCAAGGCCGATGCGAATGGCATCGAACTCTTCGACTTGACCCTGGTTTTTCAGCAAATTCAGTAGGTCTTTCAAGGCCTTTCCTCCTGGCGGAGCAGAGAGCGGGCTATGCAGCCCCGCTCTCGATTCGCGTCACGTGTTATTCGGTTTCCAGATCGATGTCGATACCCAGCGAACGGATCTCTTTGATCAGTACGTTGAAGGACTCGGGCATGCCCGGCTCCATACGGTGATCACCGTCCACGATGTTTTTGTACATCTTGGTACGGCCGTTCACGTCGTCCGACTTCACGGTCAGCATTTCCTGCAGGGTGTAGGCGGCGCCATAGGCTTCCAGTGCCCAGACCTCCATCTCCCCGAAGCGCTGACCACCGAACTGCGCCTTACCACCCAGCGGCTGCTGAGTAACCAGGCTGTAGGAACCCGTGGAACGCGCGTGCATCTTGTCGTCCACCAGGTGGTTCAGTTTCAGCATGTACATGTAGCCGACCGTGGTCGGACGCTCGAACTGGTTACCGGTACGACCGTCGATCAGGCGCATCTGCCCGCTCTCCGGCAGATCGGCCAGCTTGAGCATGGCCTTGATCTCGCTTTCCTTGGCACCGTCGAACACCGGCGTGGCCATGGGCACACCGCCTTTGAGGTTGTGCGCCAGGTTGAGGATTTCCTGATCGCTCAGTTCGTCCAGGTTTTCCTGACGGCCGCCGATCTCGTTGTAGATCTGCTGCATGAACTTGCGCAGCTCGGCGACTTTGCGTTGCTCCTCGAGCATCCGGTTGATCTTCTCGCCCAGGCCCTTGGCCGCGAGGCCCAGGTGGGTTTCGAGGATCTGCCCAACGTTCATACGCGAAGGTACACCCAGCGGGTTCAGGACGATGTCGACCGGCGTACCGTTGACGTCGTGCGGCATGTCTTCGACCGGCATGATCACCGAGACCACACCCTTGTTACCGTGACGACCGGCCATCTTGTCGCCCGGCTGGATGCGGCGGCGGATTGCCAGGTAGACCTTGACGATCTTCAGTACGCCCGGCGCCAGGTCATCGCCCTGCTGCAGCTTGCGCTTCTTGTCTTCGAACTTGTCGTCGAGCAACTGACGGCGGTCGGAGATATAGGCCTGGGCCTTTTCCAACTGCTCGTTCAGCGCGTCGTCAGCCATGCGCAGTTTGAACCACTGACCGTGCTCGAGACCGTCGAGCACTTCATCGGTGATATCCGCGCCCTTCTTCAGGCCAGCGCCACCTTCGACCTTCTTGCCGACCAAAGCTGCACGCAGACGCTCGAAGGTTGCACCTTCGACGATGCGGAACTCTTCGTTGAGGTCCTTACGGATCTCGTCGAGCTGCATCTTCTCGATCGACAACGCACGAGCGTCGCGCTCGACGCCATCGCGGGTGAAGACCTGAACGTCGATGACGGTACCCTTGGTGCCGGTCGGCACGCGCAGGGAGGTGTCCTTAACGTCGGACGCTTTCTCACCGAAGATCGCGCGCAGCAGCTTCTCTTCCGGCGTCAGCTGGGTCTCGCCTTTCGGCGTCACCTTGCCAACCAGGATGTCGCCTGGGCCGACTTCGGCACCGACATAAACGATACCGGCTTCGTCCAGCTTGTTCAGCGCAGACTCACCGACGTTCGGGATATCGGAAGTGATTTCTTCCGAGCCGAGCTTGGTGTCACGCGCCACACAGGTGAGTTCCTGAATGTGGATCGTGGTGAAGCGGTCTTCTTGAACCACGCGCTCGGAGAGACAGATGGAGTCTTCGAAGTTGAAACCGTTCCACGGCATGAACGCCACGCGCATGTTCTGACCCAGCGCCAGTTCACCCATGTCGGTGGACGGACCGTCGGCCAGGATGTCGCTGCGCGAAACCTGATCGCCCTTGCTCACAAGCGGACGCTGGTTGATGCAGGTGTTCTGGTTGGAGCGGGTGTACTTGGTCAGGTTGTAGATATCGACACCGGCTTCACCGGTCTCGACTTCCGCATCGTTGACGCGGACTACGATACGGCTGGCATCGACCGAGTCGATCACACCACCACGACGCGCTACCACGCAAACGCCGGAGTCACGGGCGACGTTGCGCTCCATGCCGGTACCGACCAACGGCTTGTCGGCACGCAGAGTCGGTACGGCCTGACGCTGCATGTTCGAACCCATCAACGCACGGTTGGCGTCGTCGTGCTCGAGGAACGGAATCAACGAAGCGGCGACCGAAACCACCTGCTTCGGCGACACGTCCATCAGGGTCACGTCTTCCGGCGCCTTGACGGTGAACTCGTTGAGGTGACGTACGGCCACCAGCTCATCGATCAGCTGGCCTTTCTCGTTCATCATCGCCGAAGCCTGGGCGATCACGTGATCGGCCTCTTCGATGGCGGAGAGGAAGACGATCTCGTCGGTCACCAGGGTGTCTTTCACCACACGGTACGGGCTCTCGAGGAAGCCGTACTGGTTGGTGCGCGCATAGGCGGCCAACGAGTTGATCAGACCAATGTTCGGACCTTCAGGGGTCTCGATCGGGCACACACGGCCGTAGTGGGTCGGGTGTACGTCGCGGACTTCGAAACCGGCGCGCTCACGGGTCAGACCGCCCGGGCCGAGTGCGGAAACGCGGCGCTTGTGGGTGATCTCGGAGAGCGGGTTGTTCTGGTCCATGAACTGCGAGAGCTGGCTGGAACCGAAGAACTCCTTCACCGCCGCCGCAACCGGCTTGGCGTTGATCAGATCCTGCGGCATCAGGCCTTCGCTTTCTGCCATCGACAGACGTTCCTTGACCGCGCGCTCAACACGCACCAGGCCCACACGGAACTGGTTCTCGGCCATCTCACCGACGCAACGCACGCGACGGTTACCCAGGTGGTCGATGTCGTCGACGATGCCCTTGCCGTTACGGATGTCGACCAGGGTCTTGAGAACCTCGACGATATCTTCGCGGCTCAGCACGCCCGAACCTTCGATTTCGGTGCGACCGATACGACGGTTGAACTTCATCCGGCCCACGGCGGACAGATCGTAACGCTCTGCGCTGAAGAACAGATTGTTGAACAGGGTCTCGGCAGCATCCTTGGTTGGCGGCTCGCCAGGACGCATCATGCGATAGATTTCGACCAGCGCTTCCAACTGATTGGTGGTGCTGTCGATCTTCAAGGTATCGGAGATGAACGGACCGCAATCGATATCGTTGGTGTACAGGGTTTCGATGCGCACAACCTGAGCCTTGACCACTTTGGCCAGGATCTCGACGTTCAGCTCGGTGTTGCACTCGGCGATGATTTCGCCGGTAGCCGGGTGCACGATGGCTTTGGCCGTGGTGCGACCGATCAGATAATCGATCGGCACTTCCAGTTCTTTAATACCGGCCTTGTCCAACTGATTGATATGGCGCGCGGTGATACGGCGGCCTTGCTCAACGATGACCTTACCCTTCTCGTCCTTGATGTCGAGAACGGCGATTTCACCACGCAGACGCTGCGGAACCAACTCCAGGTTCAGGGACTCACCCTTCACGTGGAATACGTTGGTGGCATAGAAAGCGTCCAACACTTCCTCAGTGCTGTAACCCAGCGCACGCAGCAGTACCGATGCCGGCAGCTTGCGGCGGCGGTCGATCCGGACGAACACGGCATCTTTCGGGTCGAACTCGAAGTCCAACCAGGAGCCGCGGTAAGGAATGATGCGCGCGGAGTACAGCAGCTTGCCGGAACTATGGGTCTTGCCACGGTCGTGGTCGAAGAACACACCCGGGGAGCGGTGCAACTGGGAGACGATAACGCGCTCGGTACCGTTGATAACGAAGGTACCGTTCTCGGTCATCAGGGGGATTTCCCCCATGTAAACTTCTTGTTCCTTAATGTCCTTGATCGCTTTGTTCGACGATTCTTTGTCGAAAATGATCAGGCGCACTTTTACCCGCAGCGGCACGGCGAATGTAACGCCCCGCAGAACGCATTCTTTGACATCAAAAGCCGGCTCGCCCAAGCGATAACCGACATACTCCAGAGCAGCATTGCCGGAATAGCTGATAATCGGGAAAACAGACTTGAAGGCCGCATGCAGGCCAATGTCGCGGAACTGGTCCTTGCTTGCCCCTGCCTGCAGGAATTCGCGATACGAATCCAGCTGGATGGCCAGGAGATAAGGCACATCCATGACATCCGGCAACTTGCTAAAGTCCTTGCGGATACGTTTTTTCTCAGTGTATGAGTAAGCCATCAGCGTTCCCCAGCTTGGTCACCTGCTTATTGGCCCCTCCGACGGGAGTTGCCAGAAACTCTTGCAAACCCTAAGTTTGCGCCGCCATATCGGGCGGGATTTCACGCCCCGGGCCAGCTCATGATTAGCCGACCTAGAACGGAAAAAGGCCGGTGGCAAAAGCCACCAGCCATCAGCCTTACGCGAGTCGCTCGGGCTGTAGACGCAAGGTCGTCGCTTACTTGAGCTCGACTTTGGCGCCAGCTTCTTCCAGAACCTTCTTGGCAGCTTCGGCTTCGTCTTTCGAGACGCCTTCCTTGACCACGCCAGGAGCGCCGTCAACTACTGCTTTGGCTTCTTTCAGACCCAGACCGGTCAGCTCGCGAACAGCCTTGATCACGTTTACTTTCTTCTCGCCGGCTTCAACCAGAACGATGTTGAATTCGGTTTGTTCTTCAGCAACAGCAGCAACAGCGACAGCCGGGCCAGCAGCGGCAGCTGCGGATACGCCGAACTTCTCTTCCATTGCCTTGATCAGTTCAACAACTTCCAGAACGGTTTTCTGGCCGATTGCTTCGATGATGTCTTCGTTAGACAGAGCCATGACTCTAATTCCTGTATTTAGTGGACAGCCTTCGCGGCCATCAAATTAAATGAATAAGCGAGAGAGAAGCGCTGCCTTAAGCGGCGGCGGATTCTTTCTGGTCGCGAACAGCTGCCAAAGTACGAACGAACTTGCTGGTGGCGCCTTGGATCACGCTCATCAGCTGAGAAATCGCTTCGTCGTAGGTCGGCAAAGTTGCCAGTACGTCGATCTGGTTGGCTGCAATGAACTGACCTTCGAACGCAGCTGCTTTGATCTCGAACTTGTCCTGCCCCTTCGCGAACTCTTTGAAAATACGGGCAGCAGCGCCCGGATGTTCATTGGAGAAAGCGATCAGGGTCGGGCCACTGAACACGTCGTTGAGCACGTCATACTGAGTGCCTTCAACGGCGCGACGCAGCAGGGTGTTACGTACGACTTTCACGTACACACCTGAAGCGCGGGCCTCTTTACGGAGTCCGGTCATAGCAGATACGGTCACGCCGCGGGCATCAGCCACGACAGCGGACAGGGCAGCTTTGGCAGCCTCGTTGACTTCAGCGACGATGGCCTTCTTGTCTTCGAGTTTAATTGCCACGGGTTCACTCCTGGATGTTACCGTTTCGTCCAACCGAAGCTGGACGGCGTCTTGGTGTCTGATTCGGTAAGAATCGGGAGCACCATCTGCGTAGGCCGCTGGAAATCGCTTTCCAGATTTAAGGCTTTCGCCACCTACGGTCTTGGATAGCCCCCGCCAGGCAGGGACCCCAATTTTTCAAGCCGGCGCAATCGACGCACCGGCACCTAATTACGCGTCGAGCGAAGACTGGTCGATGATCAGACCAGGACCCATGGTGGTGCTCAGGGTCACACGCTTGACGTAGACGCCCTTGGAGGTCGACGGCTTCAGGCGCTTCAAATCGGAGATCAGAGCTTCAACGTTCTGCTTCAGCTTCTCAGCATCGAAGCCGACCTTACCCACGGAACCGTGAATAATGCCGTTCTTGTCGGTACGGAAACGCACCTGACCGGCTTTGGCGTTCTTGACGGCGGTAGCGACGTCCGGGGTAACGGTGCCAACCTTCGGGTTAGGCATCAAACCACGCGGACCAAGAACCTGACCCAGCTGGCCGACAACGCGCATGGCGTCCGGCGAAGCGATAACTACGTCATAGTTCAGGTCGCCGCCTTTCATTTCGGCAGCGAGTTCGTCCATACCCACGCGATCAGCGCCGGCAGCCAGCGCAGCTTCGGCAGCAGGACCCTGGGTGAATACGGCAACGCGAACGCTCTTGCCGGAACCGTTCGGCAGAACGGTTGCACCGCGAACCACCTGGTCGGATTTACGCGGATCGACGCCCAGATTCACAGCAACGTCCACGGACTCGGAGAACTTGACGGCCGACAGCTCAGCCAGCAGGGCTGCAGCGTCAACAAAGTTATAGGCCTTGCCCGCTTCGACTTTCTCGGCGATAGCCTTCTGACGCTTAGTCAACTTAGCCATTACACACCCTCCACGTTGAGGCCCATGCTACGAGCCGAGCCGGCGATAGTGCGCACGGCGGCATCCATATCAGCTGCAGTCAGATCAGCCTGTTTGGTCTTGGCGATCTCTTCCAGCTGAGCGCGGGTTACGGTACCGACCTTGACGGTGTTCGGACGCGCCGAACCGCTAGTCAGGCCAGCAGCCTTCTTCAACAGAACCGAAGCAGGGGTGCTTTTGGTTTCGAAAGTAAAGCTGCGGTCGCTATATACAGTGATGATCACGGGAGTCGGCAGACCGGGTTCCATACCCTGGGTCTTGGCGTTGAACGCCTTGCAGAATTCCATGATGTTCACACCGTGCTGACCCAGAGCTGGACCGACGGGCGGGCTCGGGTTGGCCTGTGCAGCCTTTACTTGCAGCTTGATATAAGCTGTTATTTTCTTAGCCATGAGCTACTCCAATTGCGGGTGCTAGCGCCTTTCGGCTCCCCGGTTATTACCTGTTTATCCCAGTGACGACAAAACCCCACAGCCTTTGGCTGCGGGGTTAGGGATGCGTATGTCAGTTATGCCTTTTCGACCTGACTGAACTCCAGCTCGACCGGCGTCGAACGACCAAAAATGGTCACCGCCACCTGAATTCGGCTCTTCTCGTAATTCACTTCTTCGACCACGCCACTGAAGTCCGCGAACGGACCATCGATCACGCGAACCATCTCGCCCGGCTCGAACAGCGTCTTCGGCTTTGGCTTATCGCCACTGTCCGCAACACGGCGCAGGATAGCATCGGCTTCTTTATCGGTGATGGGCGCCGGCTTATCGGCAGTACCACCGATGAAGCCCATGACACGCGGGGTATCCTTGACCAAGTGCCAGGTACCTTCGTTCATGTCCATCTGCACCAGAACATAGCCCGGGAAGAACTTGCGCTCACTCTTGCGCTTCTGGCCGTTCCGCATCTCTACCACTTCTTCGGTAGGAACGAGAATTTCACCAAAACCGTCTTCCATTCCAGCGAGTTTCACGCGCTCGATCAGAGAGCGCATCACATGCTTCTCGTAACCCGAGTAAGCATGCACAACGTACCAACGCTTAGCCACGGGACACCTTTAACCGACAATCAACGAAACCAGCCAACCCAGCAGGGTATCGAGCCCCCACAACAACAAGCCCATCACCAAAACAACAGCCACAACGATCATCGTGGTCTGCGTGGTTTCCTGACGAGTCGGCCAAACGACCTTACGAATCTCGACGCGCGCTTCTTTTGCCAGCACCGAAAAGGCCTGCCCTTTCGATGTTTGCAACGCCACGAAGCCAGCAACGATAGCAATCGCTAGCAACGCCAATACGCGATACAGAATCGGCTCGCCAGAGAAGTACTGATTACCAACCACGCCAACCACTACAAGGACGGCAACAACCAGCCACTTGAGCAGATCAAAGCGAGAGTCTTTGGCTTCAGCCTTAGCATTCATTTACGAGGACCCTGTGAGAAGACACGCCAAATTCGTTAGAAAATGGCAGGTCAGGAGGGAATCGAACCCCCAACCTGCGGTTTTGGAGACCGCCGCTCTGCCAATTGAGCTACTGACCTAAAACAAAAATCAGGCCGACCATTATGCCGGCCTGACGGGGACAGATCAACCGATTACTCGACGATCTTGGCAACCACACCAGCGCCAACGGTACGACCACCTTCG
>CBIHLF010000068.1:0-14305 GCA_966210435.1 uncultured Pseudomonas sp.
GCAAGCTGCAAGCTGCAAGCTGCAAGCTGCAAGCTGCAAGCTGCAAGCTGCAAGCCAATCAGGCTGCCCCGACAACATACCCCTGGCAACCTTCCGCAGCGCTTGCGCTCTTACTTGCAGCCTGCTGCCGCTTAAACCCGGAACTGCCCGAGACTGGCCTTCAGCTGCGCAGCCAGGCCGCCAAGCACTCGCCCGCTCTGCGCCGTGGCAGCAACCGCATCGGCAGCGCGCTGTGCCTCGGCATGAATCACCTCGACCCGCCCGCGCACGGCATCCGCCCCCTCAGCCTGATGCGCCGACGCCGAAGTCGCCGCATTGATCGCGCCATGCACTTCCTCGACCGCGGCCTGCACCGATTCCTGCACCCGCGCACTTTCATGCAAGGCACCAAGCCCCCGTTCGGCCTGCTCACCCGCCCGACCGATCGCCCCGACCGCTTCGCGCGCACCCTGCTGCAAAGCCACGATATGCGCCTGGATGTCGCCGGTCGATTGCTGGGTTTTACTGGCCAGCGCCCGCACCTCATCGGCCACCACAGCGAAGCCACGGCCCATCTCACCCGCACGCGCCGCCTCGATTGCCGCGTTCAAGGCCAACAGATTGGTTTGTTCGGCGATACCATGGATCACCGTTAGCACCACTTCTATCTGCTCGCTCTGTCGCGCCAGGCGCTCGATCACCGCGGCACCGGCCTCGACGCTACGCACCAATTCCTCGATGGCAGCACCGACACGCTCGGCGATAGTGGCATTGTCATCGGTAGACTGACGAATCGCCGCCACCCGCCGCAGCGCCTCCTGCATCGCCTGGCTTTCCGCCTGCGCCTCATCAGCCATCTGTGCCAGCGCCTGCAAGCTGCCGGCGACCTCATCACGCTGACGCTCGGCCGCCGACTCCGCGGCGACACTGCGCGACGCCAGATTTTCGATTTCCTGACCGGTACGCACCGCCACTTCGCCCGCCTCACGTACGATAGGCTGCAACTTGGCAACGAAACGATTGACCGCCGCGGCCATTTCACCCACTTCGTCGCGACTGTCGATTGCCACCCGCCGAGTCAGATCGCCGTCGCCCGCCGCAAGATCGCTGACCGCCGCAATCAGCAAGCGCAGACGACTCAGTACCCGCCATCCGAGCACCAGAGCCACCGCCAGCAGCGCCAGCAGCCCCACCACCAACAGCCCAACAGCGATGCGCCAACGCAGGCTATCCGCCGCCAGGCGTACCGACGCCAGGCTGTTCTGCGCCATGCCATCGGCCGCCAGTTGTGCATCGCCCAAGCGCCGCTGCAGCGTGGCGGTACTATCGCGCGCCGCGCCGCCAAGGCTGGCGTCGACAAGCTCGCCGGCATTGTCCATCAGTGCCGCGAAACGCTGGTCCAGCGCCTGCAACTCCTGATCCACTGCGGCCATCGACAATCCCAACTGAATGCGACCGATCTTCGCGCCCATGGGATTGACGTCGGCCTCGGCGATATACACTTGCGGGTCCCGCGAGGCCGCATCGACCAGTTTGTCCAGGGGCGACTGCCCCTGCCCCACCGCAACCAGCGCCCGAACCCGCGCATCGCTACGATTGAAATTGCGCGTCAGACGCTTGCCCTCGGCGTCGTAATAAACCGCGAACAGCACCGCCGGATCACGCTGCGCGATCCGCACGAAAGCGGTCAGCGCCGGCACGTCGTTATCCCAGATGGCCTTGGGCGCAACTCCCGCAAGCAACAGCGCCAACGCACCGCCCGACTGCTTGAGGTTCTGCTCGAGAACCGCGCGCAACTGCAGCTTCTCCGCTTGCAGCCGCTCCGCCAACGCGCCACCAAGGCTTTCGCGGGTTTTCGCCGACAACGCCGTCAAGCCCTGCACCACTTCGCGCTCAGCCTCGCCCAGCTCGCTGTCGAGACGCTGGCTGTCGCCCTGCATGCGCACCGCCAGATCAGCCACCAGGTCATCCACAGTGGTGCGGGTCAACCATACGGACACCAGCACCTGAAGCAGAATGGCGACCCCCAGGGCAATAAAAACCGGGCGCAACAAACGGCTATGCAATAGAGAGAACAAGGCTTAACCCCTTCGAACAGAACTACCAATACCCATGAATCGGCAGGCACGCCTATAACTCTAGGCAATATCCACGCTAAAAACGAAAAAGGGCCGCCAATGGCGACCCTTCCCCCTCAATCACGATACCCGCCAGGCCGATCAGCCGAACGGATGACGCAACACGATGGTTTCATTGCGATCCGGCCCGGTCGAAATGATATCGACCGGCGCACCAACCAGCTCTTCGACGCGTTTGATATAGGCACGCGCGTTGGCCGGCAGCTCCTCCAGGGTCTTGGCGCCCAGCGTCGACTCGCTCCAACCCGGCATCTCTTCGTAAACCGGCTGCAACCCGAGGTAACTGTCGGCATCGGTCGGCGCATCGACCAGTACTTCGCCGTTCTGGTCCTTGTAGCCGGTGCAGATATTGATGATCTCCAGACCGTCGAGCACATCGAGCTTGGTCAAGCACAGACCCGAAATGCTGTTGATCTCGATGGCGCGCCGCAGGATGACCGCATCGAACCAACCGCAACGACGGGCACGGCCGGTGGTGGCGCCGAATTCGTGGCCACGCTTGGCCAGGAACGCGCCGACGTCATCGAACAGCTCGGTCGGGAACGGACCGGAACCTACACGGGTGGTATAGGCCTTGGTGATGCCGAGGATGTAATCCAGGTACATCGGGCCGAAACCCGAGCCGGTCGCGATGCCGCCCGCAGTGGTGTTGGAGCTGGTGACGTAGGGGTAGGTGCCATGGTCGATATCCAGCAGCGAGCCCTGCGCACCTTCGAACATGATGTCCTTGGACTCACGACGCAGATCATGCAGCACCGCGGTGACGTCGGCCATCATCGGCTTGAGCAGCTCGGCGTATTCCATGCACTCGTCCAGGGTCTTCTGGAAGTCGATGGCCGGCTCTTTGTAGTAATTGACCAGCACGAAGTTGTGGTAGTCCAGCAACTCGCCGAGCTTGGCGGCGAAACGCTCGCGGTGGAACAGATCACCGATACGCAAACCACGGCGGGCCACCTTGTCTTCGTATGCCGGGCCGATGCCACGACCGGTGGTGCCGATCTTCGCGTCGCCACGGGCCTTCTCACGCGCCTGGTCCAGCGCCACGTGGTAGGACAGGATCAACGGGCAGGAAGGACTAATGCGCAGACGCTCGCGAACCGGCACGCCCTTTTCTTCCAGTTTGATGATTTCGCGCATCAACGCGTCCGGCGCGACCACCACGCCATTGCCGATCAGGCACTGCACGTTCTCGCGCAGAATGCCGGACGGAATCAGATGCAAAACGGTTTTTTCGCCATTGATCACCAGGGTATGGCCGGCATTGTGCCCACCCTGATAACGCACCACGGCTGCGGCCTGTTCGGTCAGCAGGTCTACGATCTTGCCCTTGCCCTCATCGCCCCACTGGGTGCCCAGGACTACGACGTTCTTACCCATAACACTAACCCTCTTCGCGCAAACTTGAGCCGGCCGCGCCGGCGAATACGATAAATAAACCGGTTAGGGCGCCAGCGGCGTCACCTGCCAGCGCCCATCGAGCAATGCCAGCTGAAGCTCGCAACCCGCTGCGCGCGCATCGCTCACCGCCTGCCCCGGCAGCGCCTGCACCACGCGGGCACCTTCGCCGCGCAACCGCTGCACCGCCTGCCACAGGTAAACGTCATGATTGTCCGGCGCCCAGATGCCCGCGGGCACGTCGCCGAGCTGCATATTTCCCAGGCTGACCAGGGTTTTCAGATCGGTCGAAAAGCCTGTCGCCGGGCGTGCGCGGCCGAAATCCGCACCGATGTCGTCATAACGGCCGCCCTGAGCGATGGCGTAACCGACGCTCGGCACGAAGGCGGCGAATACCGCCCCGGTGTGATAGCGATAGCCACGCAGCTCGCCGAGATCGAAGTAAAGCGGCAACTCGGGATAACGCAGACTCAACGCATCGGCAATCGCCAGCAACTCGTCGAGCGCCGCATGCACGTCGTCGGGAGCGTCGACCAGACACGCTTGCGCCAGATCCAGCACTTCTCGGCCGCCACACAATTCGGCCAATGCCTGCAGCATCTTGCCAAGCGATGCCGGCAAGGCGTGCGTCAAGGCCGCAATTTCATCCATCGCCTTGCGCTGCATGGCGTCGAACAACTGTTGCTCCACTTCTTGCGACAATCCGGCGGCGCGGGCCAGACCGCGATAGATGCCGACGTGACCGAGATCCATGTGCACGTCCGGCACCTGGGCCAGCTGCAGCGTATCGAGCAGCAGGCTGATCACCTCAATATCGCTGGCTGGGCTGGCATCGCCATACAGCTCGGCGCCCAACTGGATCGGGCTGCGCGAGGTGGTCAGCGGACGCGGCTGAGCGTGCAGCACACTGCCGGCGTAGCACAAACGACTCGGACCTTCACGCCGCATGCTATGCGCGTCGATACGGGCGACCTGCGGTGTGATGTCGGCGCGAAAGCCCATCTGCCGACCGGATAGCGGATCGATCACTTTGAACGTGCGCAAATCCAGATCCTGACCCGCGCCGGTCAGCAGCGACTCCAGGTACTCGATATGCGGCGTGACCACGAATTCATAGCCCCAGCGCTGGAACAGATCCAGCACCTGACGACGCGCGGTTTCGATGCGCGCCGCTTCGGGCGGCAGTATTTCTTCGATGCCATCTGGCAAAAGCCAGCGGTCTACCGTTGCCATTTCGCCATTCCCCTCTTGAACCGGGCGGCACAAGCCTTCAGTGAAGCCAATAAAGGAAAGTTGTGCCCAGCAACATGCTGGCCAACCCCATAAGACGCAGCTGTCGATCCGACAGCCGTATCAACTGCAAAAGCGCTCCACGCCACTGACGCGGACAGAGGAAGGGCAGGATGCCTTCCAGCACCAACCAAAGACAAAGCGCGATGCCCAAGTCCTGCCACATGATTCCCACAGACGCAAAAAAGCCGGGATTTTCCCGGCTGCCTAATGATACCACGCTAAAAGCTTCAGGCCACAAGCTCCAAGCAACAAGTGCGCGCCGGGCGCTGACTTGCGGCTCGTAGCTTGTGGCCCGCAGCTGCCTTTACGGCTTGGATTTCTCCAGATAACGGAAGAAGTCGCTGCTCGGATCCAACACCAGCACGTCGCTCTTGTCGGCGAAACTTTCGCGATAAGCCTTCAGGCTACGATAGAACGAGTAAAACTCCTGATCCTGACCGTAAGCCTTGGAGTAGATCGCAGCCGCCTGGGCGTCGCCATCACCGCGCAGCTCTTCAGCCTGACGGTAGGCATCGGCCAGCAACACGCGACGCTGACGATCGGCATCGGCACGAATGCCTTCAGCCAACTCTCGGCCCTTGGCGCGGTGCTCACGCGCCTCACGCTCACGCTCGGAGCCCATGCGGTCGAACACGCTGCGATTGACCTCCTTCGGCAGGTCGATGCCCTTGACCCGCACGTCCATCACCTCGATGCCCAGCTCACGCTGCGCAGCACGGTTCAGCGACGCCGTAACATCGGCCATCAGCGCATCCCGCTCGCCGGAAACCGACTCGTGCAGCGTACGCTTGCCGAACTGGTCCCTTAAGGAGGCTTCCAGACGACGCGCCAGGCGCTCGTCGGCGGTCTGCTTGTTACCGGAGGTTGCGGTGTAAAAACGCTCGGCGTCCTGCACCCGCCATTTGGCATAGGCATCGACCATCAGCGCTTTCTTTTCCAGGGTCAGGAAGCGCGCACTGCTCGAATCGAGGGTCATTAAACGCCCGTCGAATTTGCGCACCTTATTGACGTAAGGAATCTTCACATGCAGACCGGGCGCCACATCTGGCTCGACGATGCGACCAAACTGCAGCAGCACCGCACGCTCGGTTTGCGAAACGATATAAAAACTATTCCAGGCAATCAGCGCCAGTACCACGCCAACGATCAGGGCGATCAGCGATTTATTGCTCATCAACGGCTCTCCCTTGTACGCAGTTCGACCTGGCGCGGATCAGTGCTCGCACGCGAGCCGCTATCGCTGACGCCAGCGGCGGACACCGTGCCCGGCACCGAGGCGTTGCGACCATCGATCATCTTGTCCAGCGGCAGGTACAGCAGGTTGTTCTGCCCTTTATCGCCGGTCACCAGCACCTTGCTGGTATTGCTCATGATGTCCTGCATGGTGTCCAGATACAGACGCTCGCGGGTGATTTCCGGTGCCTTGCGGTACTCGGCAACCAGTGCGGTGAAGCGATCAGCTTCACCCGTTGCACGGGACACCACTTCATCGCGGTAACCGCTGGCGTCCTCGATCAGGCGCTGCGCCTGCCCCCGGGCTTCCGGCACCACGCCATTGGCATAGGTTTCCGCCTGGTTCTTCTCGCGCTGCTCGTCTTCACGGGCCCGGATCACGTCATCGAATGCCTCTTGCACCTCACGCGGCGCAGCGGCGCTCTGCAGGTTGACCTGAGTGACGTTGATACCGGTCTGGTAGTTATCGAGGAAGCGCTGTAGGCGCTCCTTTACCTCACTGGCCATCAACTCGCGCCCTTCGGTCAGCACCTGATCCATCTCGGTGGAACCAACCACATGGCGCACCGCGCTGTCGGTAGCATGCTGCAGGCTGACTTCCGGCTGATCGACGTTGAGGACGAAATCCTTCAGGTTGGCGATCTTGTACTGCACCGTCAGCGGCACTTCGATGATGTTCTCGTCCTCGGTCAACATCTGCCCCTGCTTGCTGTAAGCACGCTCACGGGTGACGTTTTCCTGAAACTTGCGATCGAAGGGTGGGAAATAGATGTTCAAGCCCGGCCCAACCGTCTCGTAGTACTTGCCGAAACGCAGCACCACGGCCTGTTCCTGCTCGTCGACCACATAGATGGCGCTGTACAGCCAGACGACCGCCAGCAACGCCAGACCGATCAGCAGCATGCCAAAGCCGCCGCCCTTGCCGGTATCGCCGTCGCCACCACCTTTCTTACCGCCACCGAACAGGCCGTTAAGGCTGTCCTGCAGCTTGCGGAAGGCCTCGTCGAGATCCGGCGGACCCTTGCGGTCACCGCCTTTGCGGCCGCCCCATGGATCCTGATTATTCGAGTTGCCACCCGGCTCATTCCAAGCCATAGCGCTCTCCATCTGATAAAGCAAAGGCGCGCCCACGGCGCGCCGACCAATGCTACCGAATGCCGGCCATCAGCGGCAAAGCCACTGCGGCAGGCTTTATTGCAAAGTGTGTTGCTCGATAAATTCCAGCGGCAGCAATCCAGCCCTGCTCACCAAGCGATTCAGCTCGATCCGCGGCAGGCGAACCGCCAGCAGACTGCTGCCATCGTCGGCATGATTTTCACTCTGCACCGCGCCCAGGGCGAAAAACTGCGCCCGCAACCGCGCAAGATCCTGCGGCAAATGCAGGGTCCCGACAAATAAATCGTCGCCCAGCAATTCGGCGATCGCCTGCTTGAGCAGCGGCAGACCGCGCCCATCGCGTGCAGAAAGCCAGACACGCTGAGGTTTGCCGTCGGCGTTGCGCTGAATTTGCGGCTCGACGCCTTCGAGCAGGTCGAGCTTGTTGTAAACCTCGAGCATCGGCAGCTCATGAGCACCGATCTCGCCGAGCACGGCCATTACCTGCTCGATCTGCTGGTCGCGCTCAGGCTCATGGGCGTCGATCACGTGCAGGAGCAAATCGGAGTTGCTCGATTCCTCGAGCGTCGCGCGAAAGGCCTCGACCAGCTTGTGCGGCAAATGGCGGATGAAACCCACGGTGTCGGCCAATACCACCGGCCCGAGATCATCCAGCTCCAGCCGGCGCAAGGTCGGATCGAGCGTGGCGAACAACTGATCGGCCGCGTAGACCTCGGATTCGGTCAAGGCATTGAACAGCGTCGACTTGCCGGCGTTGGTATAGCCGACCAGCGACACCGAAGGGATGTCGGCACGCTTGCGCCCGCGCCGTGCTTGCTCGCGCTGGCTGCGCACCTTTTCGAGCTTCTGCTTGATCTGGCGGATGCGCACCCGCAACAGACGGCGATCGGTTTCCAGCTGGGTTTCCCCGGGGCCGCGCAGACCGATACCGCCCTTCTGCCGCTCCAGGTGGGTCCAGCCGCGCACCAGACGGGTACTGAGATGATCCAACTGCGCCAACTCGACCTGCAGCTTACCTTCGTGAGTACGGGCACGTTGCGCGAAGATATCCAGGATCAGCCCGGTACGATCGAGCACCCGGCACTCGAAAACCCGTTCGAGATTACGCTCCTGGCTTGGCGTCAGGACATGGTTGAAGATGACCAGATCGGCTTCGGTCGCCTTCACCCGGTCACGCAACTCTTCGACTTTACCGCTGCCGATCAGGAATTTTGCGGTGAGCCGATTGCTCGGCACGTTGAAAAAATCCACGGCATCGGCGCCGGCCGAAACGGCCAGCTCCTGAAACTCTTGAGGGTCTTCACGCGCCTCGGAGTCTTGGTCGTCCAGATGAACCAGGATGGCCCGTTCACCCCCTTGATGGCGCTCGAAGAACAATACAGCCCCCTAATCAGGCGTTGCCAGGTTCGGCATCAGCCTGCTCGGCCTCTGTCGCGCTGGGCAAACGCACCGGACGACTCGGCACAACAGTCGAGATGGCATGTTTGTAGACCATCTGGCTGACAGTGTTCTTCAGCAAAATCACGAACTGGTCGAAAGACTCGATCTGGCCTTGCAGCTTGATACCGTTCACCAGGTAGATGGAAACAGGTACGCGTTCCTTACGCAGGGTATTGAGGTAAGGGTCTTGTAGCGAATGCCCTTTTGACATGTGCCGCACTCCTTTAAAAGGTCGATAATCGATAATTTTTGGTAATTCGGTATTTTTATGCCGACCTGCCCTAAGGATAGACGGCTAACAGCAAGGTCTCAGGTCAATATGGAGACCGCTTTAAGGTATTTCAAGGCGCGTGTCAGATTGTCGCAGGCCAGACTGTCCAGCCACTCGACCCCAGCCCAACCGCGCAGCCAGGTGAATTGTCGTTTTGCCAACTGGCGTGTCGCGACAATGCCGCGTTCACGCATCTGTGCCTCGTCAATGCCCCCATCCAGGTATTCCCATACCTGGCGATAACCCACAGCCCGTATAGACGGCAAGCCGGCGTGCAAGTCACTTCTGCAGCGCAGGCGTTCGACCTCCGCGACGAAGCCCTGTTCCAACATCAACTCGAATCGCTGCGCGATTCGCTCATGCAACAGTTGTCGCTCGACCGGCGCGATGGCCAACTGCGCAACAGTATAGGGGAATTGCCCGCCACCGGGCGTGTCGGCGGCTGGTTTTTGCGCGGCCTGTCGCTCGCGGTGTGCGGTCATCGTCATACCGCTGACCCGATGAACCTCCAGGGCACGAATCAGGCGTTGCGGATCATTGGGATGAATGCGAGCCGCCGACGCCGGGTCGACCGCCATCAACTCGCGGTGCAGTGCCTGCCAGCCCTCGGCTTCGGCGAGCGCCTGCAACTCGGCACGCACGCCCGGATCGGCGCAGGGCATATCCGCCAGCCCCTCGAGGAGCGCCTTGAAATACAGCATGGTGCCGCCCACCAGCAGCGGGATACGCCCGCGCGCGGTGATCTCGGCCATGGCCGCCAGGGCATCGACACGGAATTCGGCGGCCGAATAGCTCTCGGCGGGATCGCGGATATCGATCAAACGATGGGGAAATTCAGCCAGGGTGGTGCGATCCGGCTTGGCGGTGCCGATATCCATGCCCCGATAGATCAGTGCCGAGTCGACGCTGATCAGCTCGCACGGCAGTGTCCGGGCCAGCTCCAGGGCCAGGTCGGTCTTGCCGGCGGCAGTCGGCCCCATCAGGAAAATCGCCGGGGGCAGCTGCTCAGTCATATTCAACGCCCCGCGCTCGCGCGCTCAACGGCCACGCAGGAACAGCTTGTCGAGGTCATCCATGCCCATCTGCGTCCAGGTCGGACGCCCATGATTGCACTGACCACTGCGCTCGGTGTGCTCCATATCGCGCAGCAGCGCGTTCATTTCCGGCAGGGTCAGGCGTCGATTGGCCCGCACCGCGCCGTGACAGGCCATGGTGCCGAGCAGCTCGTTGAGGTGGGCCTGGATACGGTCGGTAGTGCCGTACTCCAGCAGGTCGGCGAGCACGTCCTGTACCAGGCGGGTCGCTTCGGCCTGCTTGAGCAGTGCGGGGATCTGCCGGATCGCCAGGCTTTCCGGGCCCAGGCGCTGCAACTCGAAGCCCAGGCGCTGAAACCAGGCGGCATGTTCCTCGGCGCAATCGGCCTCACGCTGACTGACGGCGATGGACTCCGGCACCAACAATGGCTGTCCGCGCAGTCCTTCGCTGGCCATGGCGACTTTCAGCCGCTCATAGGTAATACGCTCATGGGCCGCGTGCATATCCACCACGACCAAGCCTTGCACGTTTTCCGCGAGGATATAGATGCCTTTCAACTGAGCGATCGCATAACCGAGCGGCGGCACGTCGCCCTGGGCTTCGGGCAGGCTCGCAGACGCTTGCGGCAGCGGCGAGAAGAACTCGCGATAAGCGCCCTGCGCTTCGGCGGCAGGCATTGCCGGCCCCGGCCGTGCGCCCTGATAGCCGGCACCTGGCGAGCGCCAGATCGACGCTGCGGGCTGGGGTTCCAGCAAACTGGCGGCCAGGCCTATCTCGCCTTGCGGGCCAAATTCGCCGGCGGCCTGCCCGGTTGGCGCGAGCATCCCGGCCACGGCGGCCGGCGCCGCCAGCTGATCCTCCGGACGCACCTCGCCCAAGGCACGGTGCAAGGTGCCGTAAAGGAAATCGTGGACCATGCGCCCGTCGCGAAAACGCACTTCGTGCTTGGTCGGGTGCACGTTGACGTCGACCACCGAGGGGTCGATCTCCAGAAACAGCACGAAAGTCGGATGACGGCCGTTGAACAGCACGTCGCGGTAAGCCTGCCGCACCGCATGGGCGACCAGCTTGTCGCGTACCGTGCGGCCATTCACATAGAAGTACTGTAGATCGGCCTGGCTGCGGGAAAACGTCGGCAAACCTACCCAGCCCCACAAGCGCAGGCCATTGCGCTCGACCTCGATCGGCAGCGCCTGCTCGAGAAAGGCCGCGCTGCAGACCGAGGCCACCCGCCGGGCCCGACTGACCTCATCGACCGCTTCGTGCAACGCCAGCACGGTCTTGCCGTTGTGACGCAAGTGAAAGCCGACGTCGAAGCGCGCCAGGGCCAGGCGCTTGATGACTTCCTGCAGATGATCGAACTCGGTTTTCTCGGCCTTGAGGAACTTGCGCCGCGCCGGGGTATTGAAAAACAGGTCGCGCACTTCCACCGAGGTCCCGACCGGATGCGCCGCCGGCTGCACACGCGGCTGCATTTCGCGGCCTTCGGTCTCCACCTGCCAGGCCTGCTCGGCATCGGCGGTGCGCGAGGTCAGGGTCAGGCGCGCGACCGAGCTGATCGAAGCTAAGGCCTCGCCGCGAAAGCCCAGGCTCATCACCTGCTCAAGGTCTTCCAGTTCGCGGATCTTGCTGGTGGCATGGCGCGCCAGGGCCAACGGCAGATCATCCGCGGCGATACCGCCGCCATCGTCGCGCACCCGCAGAAGCTTGACGCCGCCCTGCTCGACATCCACCTCGATGCGCTTGGCGCCAGAGTCCAGGCTGTTTTCCAGCAGCTCCTTGACCACCGAAGCAGGCCGTTCGACCACCTCGCCGGCGGCGATCTGGTTAGCCAGGCGCGGGCTCAGCAGCTGGATACGCACTTGCTCGCTCATGGCTGAGCCGCCAGCGTGGCGGGAATCTGCAGTTTCTGTCCGACCTTGATCACATCGGAGCGTAGCGAGTTGGCACTGCGCAGCATGCCGAGGCTAATCTGGTAGCGCTGGGCGATCAGCGCCAGGCTCTCGCCGGAACTCACCACATGCTCGCGCGGCCCCAGGGCGATCTGGCCGTTATCGCGCATCCAGGCTATATAGCTGCCAGGGGGCGGGTTCTCATGAAAGAACTGCCGAACGCCGGCGAGAATCGAGCGCGCCAACGCCTGTTGATGCGATTCGGAGGCGAGCTTTCGTGCCTCGTTCGGATTGGAGATGAATCCGGTTTCCACAAGAATCGAGGGAATATCCGGCGACTTCAACACCATGAAGCCAGCCTGCTCGACCCGCCGCTTGTGCAGCGGGGTGATGCGTCCCATGGTATTCAACACCTTGTTGCCGACATTCAGGCTGGACGACAGCGAAGCGGTCATCGACAGATCCAGCAGCACCCCGGCGAGCATGCGGTCCTTGTCATCCAGACTGACATTGCCGGCGCCACCGATCAGGTCCGACTGGTTTTCCGTGTCGGCCAGCCAGCGCGCAGTTTCCGAGGTCGCACCTCGATCCGACAGCGCATAAACCGAAGCGCCGAAAGCCGCGGCGCGCGGCGCGGCATCGGCATGGATGGAGACGAACAGATCGGCGCCTTTCTTGCGCGCGATCTCGGTACGCTTGCGCAGCGGGATGAAATAGTCACCGGTGCGCACCAGCTCGCCGCGGAAGCCTTTCTCGGCATTGACTTGACGCTGTAATTCCTTGGCGATCGCCAGGGTCACTTGCTTCTCGAATTGGCCTTTGACCGGCGACAGCGCGCCCGGGTCTTCGCCACCGTGCCCGGCATCGATCGCGATCACGATGTCGCGCTTGCCACCCGCAGGGGTTACGCGGGTCGGCGCCTGGCTCGGTGTAACCGGCGTCGGCGGCGTGCTGGCGCTGGCGATGCTGGGCAGTTCCGGGGCAGCCGCCGCTTCGCTGTCGTACAGGTCGACGACCAGGCGATCGCCATATTGCTGATTGGGCGCCAGGGTAAAGCTCTTGGGGGTTACCGCGGCAGACAGATCGATCACCACCCGCAACTCGTCCGGACTACGTTGCGCCGAACGCATACCGGTAATGGGCGTATTGGCCAGCGCCAGGTTATCCAGCGACGTGGCCAGCTTGGCACCGCTGACATCGATGACGATGCGATTCGGTGAACTCAGGGTGAATACCTTGTGCTGGACTGGACCGGACAGGTCAAAAACCAGCCGCGTGTTGTCCGGCGCGCGCCACAACCGCACGCTGCGCACATCCGATGCAGCCAGCACTTCGGTGCAAAACGATGCCAGTACCACTGCAACCGCGATGAAAACTGCGCTGATGCGCATAGCCAACCCCATTATTTTTGATCACGCCTCAGTGGCCAAAGCGGCACACCAGGCTTCGCCGCGGGCGCCTTGCGCCCGCATGTGCAAGACGCGGCCAGCCGCTTTCGGTGCAATGGTAATGTCCAGGTCCGCCTTTGGCAAAACGCCTGCGCCTTGCTCGGGCCACTCGACCAGGCACAATGCCTCGCCGGAGAAATAATCGCGGATGCCGAGAAACTCCAACTCCTCGGGATCGAGCAGCCGGTAGAGGTCAAAATGAAAGGCGCGCACCTCACCGATTTCGTAGGGCTCGACCAAGGTAAAGGTCGGGCTTTTCACCGCCCCCGCGTGCCCCAGCCCCCGGATAATGCCGCGCGACAGGGTGGTTTTGCCGGCGCCCAAATCGCCATGCAGATAGATCACACCGACACCAGCACTGGCCTCGGCGATCCGTGCACCCAGCGCCAGCATCGCCTCTTCGTCGGCGGCATATAGTTCTAGTTCAGACAAACCGAGTGCTCCTGCAATAACTGGCGAATGACCGCGCATAGATCGCTCGCGGCCAGCCCAACCCCTTGTTCCGCCAGCCGCTCGCCGGCACGCGCATGCAACCAAACGCCAAGACTGGCCGCCGCCATGGCCGTCAGCCCCTGCGCCAGCAAGGCGCCGATCACGCCGGCGAGCACGTCTCCCAAGCCGGCGCCCGCCATGACCGGATGACCGCGATCGCACAGCAGCAACTGCCCCGAGGGGTCGGCAATCAGACTGCCCGCGCCCTTCAATACGCACACCACCCCGTATCGCTTGGCCAGCGCGCAAGCCGCGGCGGGACGATCGGCCTGCACCTGAGCCGTCGGAATGCCTAGCAGGCGACCGGCCTCGCCCGGATGCGGAGTGATTACTCCGCCCTGCGGTATCTGGACCGTACCGAGCGCCAACAGATTCAGTGCATCGGCATCCCATACCTGGGGCGCGTCGCTGATGGCCGCGGCGGACAATAAGCTACGCCCCCACGCCTGCTGCCCCAGCCCCGGCCCCACCCCCCAGACGCTGGCGTGCGCACCCAGCGCCAACAGCTGTTTGGCCGAAGCGTCGGCCACCCCCATGACCTCGGGCAAGCGCGCCTGCGCCGCAAACAGATTT
>CBIHLF010000069.1:0-13694 GCA_966210435.1 uncultured Pseudomonas sp.
GTCATCCACCCTACACAGCGCTCGTACCTATGTGCATGGGCAAGGCCTGCGACTTCGTAGGGTGGATGACGCTTCACCCATCCACCAATGGCGATGTGGATGAACCCCACCAACGCCGCGCTTTGTAGCCCGGATGCAATCCGGGGAACGATTGTGCGCTCACTATCGCCTCCCGGATTGCGCTGCGCCTATCCAGGCTACGAGCCGTGGGAGGCGCTTCAGCGGCGAGCTTTCCGCCCGCCCAACCAGGGTCGCGGACTAGCGCGTGGGTATTGCCGCTGTTCAAATGCTCGCGAGTTCTTTATGCTCGCAACCACTGTACGAATAAACAGTTTCTTATAACCCATCAGCGTGAAGGCGTAGAGGTGATGAATGGCCGTCGAAGTGGTGTACCGCAGCAGCCGAGATTTGGAGCGTTTGTTTATGGATAAAGCCGAAGCCGACCGTCACGACAAGATGCTCGAACTGGCCGAGCTGTTGACCGACGTGCTGCAAAAAGCCGTGCCCTCACTGAATGAGCAACAGGGCGAAGAGCTGGGTATTTTCATGGCGAAGAACCGCGATATCTTCGCCAAAGCGTTCAAGAATCAACCGGATGCGCTAAGCGAACTGGCACAGAACACCGCCGAATAGCCTGCCGGAGAGCGCCTACTGGCATGCATGCACATAGGTACCGGGCGCGGCCTCCATGGGCGGGTAATCCTGATTGCCCAGTGCATCCAGGCTCTCGCGTTGCTCGCCCGAGCGCTGCTGCAACCACTCGATCCACTCCGGCCACCAACTGCCTTTGCACTTTTGCGCCTCGCTGTACCAGGCCTGCGGATCAGCGTGCAGCGTGTCGTGCTCCAGGTACTCGGCCTTGGGATTGCCCGGCGGGTTGAGAATCGCCTGGATATGCCCGCTGTTGGACAGCAGAAAGCGCCGCTTGCCGCCGAGCAGGTTGGCCGACCGGTAAGCGCTGTCCCAAGGCGTGATGTGGTCGTTGACCCCACCCACGTGAAAGCTGTCCACCTTGATTTTCTTCAGGTCGATCGGGTTGCCGTCCAACTCCAGGCCGTTGAGCCGGAAAAAGTCGATGAAATCGCAGTGCAACGCCGCCGGCAGGCAAGTGCTGTCGTTGTTCCAATAGAGGATGTCGAAGGCCGGTGGCTGCTTGCCGAGCAAGTAGTTATTGATCCAGTAGTTCCAGACCAGATCGTTTGGCCGCATCCAGGCGAACACCTTGGCCATTTCACGCCCGTCGAGCACGCCCTGCTCGCAGGATCGGCGCTTGGCCGCTTCCAGTGTCCGCTCGTCGACAAACAACGCTGCCGGGCTTTCCACCTGGCTGTCGAGCAGCGTGACCAAATAGGTCGCGCTGCTGATCTTGCGCAGCTGCTTCTTGGCCAGCAGGTAGCCCTGCAGCACGGCGATGGTCAGGCCGCCCGCGCAGGCGCCCACTAGGTTGACGTCCTTGCTCGCATTGATCGACCGGCACACATCCACCGCCTCGTCCAACGCCTGCACGTAATTCAACAGGCCCCAATCGCGGTGGCGTGCATCGGGATTGCGCCAACTCACCACGAACACCTGCAAGCCGTTCTTCAGGCAGTACTGGATATAACTCTTGTTCTCCGCCAGATCGAAGATGTAGTACTTGTTGATCTGCGGCGGCACGATCAGCAACGGCCGCGCGTACTGCTTCTCGCTCATTGGCTTGTACTGAATCAGCTCCAGCAGCTCGTTGCGAAACACCACTGCGCCGGGGGTGGTCGCCAGGTTGCGCCCGACCGCGAACGCCTGCTTGTGGACCTGGCTAGGCATGCCACCGTTGTGCAACAGATCGTCCACCAGATGGCCCAGGCCCTTGATCAGGCTGGTGCCGCCGGTATTGAGAATTTCCTTCAGCGCCAGGGGGTTGAACGGGCTGTTCGAGGGCGCCAGGGCGTCGCCGACCATGTCGAGAATGAAATGCGCCCGAGCCTGATCATCGGCCGGCAGATTGCTCTCGTCGATCCAGGCGTCGAATTGATTTTTCAACGACAGATAGGCCTGCAGGCGCCGCCGGTAATACGGGTTGAGCTGCCACGACGGGTCCTGAAAACGCGCATCCCGGGCATTCGGTTGGTGCACGGTGGCACCGAGCATTACCCGCCCCAACTGACCACTTAGCGCCAGGACGTGCCGCGTGCTGTGTATCGGCTGTTTGATGCCCTGAAAGGCCAGCATGCGCAAGGTGGAGAACAGGCTGCGGCCACGCAGGTTGACGATATTCTGTTGTTCGTCATCCACCTGGGATGAGGGTACAGGCAAGGTGCCCGACGAAGATTGCTCTTGCATTTATATTCCACTCCACTGTTATACCGGCATGGCGCCTGCCGGAAAGAACGGATACCTGGCGCGTCGAAAACAACTCGTACTGCCGCGCAAAAGAATCGGGGCTGGTCCCGCACCTGCTGCAACGAATCAGTTCGCGACCTGCTGACGGGGGCTGGCAAGCATGGCCAGCGACTCGCCCGCTACGCGGTCATCAGTCTTTGCGGTAAGAAAGCCTAGCAAAGCCTTCTGCGTCGCGTGCCAGGCGGCCTTGTGCTCCATATCGAGAAAGTGCCCGGTGCTTTCGATCGTGCAGAACTGGCACTGCCGCGCATGTCCGGCGAACCGGCGGGCGTCCACCGCGCTGGTGTATTCGTCCCACTCGCCATTGACGAACAACAGAGGAATCTCGATTTCCCTGGCGCAAGCCGTGTAAACATCGTCGTCCTGGGTCAGCACCTCATGGATATGGAAATGCATCTGCATGTACTCATGCTCGGCGAGGTTGCTGATATGGCGATAGTTGAAGCGTTTGAGCAGCGACGGCAGATGCTTGCCGATGGTGTTGTTGACCAGGCGGCCGATGTTGAAACGGTCATGCTCCGAGAGAAAACCCAGCCCGGCCTCCAGGTATTCGCGCATCGGTTTGCTGACCTGCGCGGCAAACGAGTTGACCACCGCCTTTTCGATGCGCCGCGGTCGCTGCGCCAGGGCCAGCAGCGTCGATGCACCTCCCCAGGAGAACGACAGCACGTGGTTGGCATCGAAATGCTCGATCAGCGCCAGCAATATCTCGGCCTCATCCTCTTTGCGAATCAGCTCGCCGTGACGGTTGTGCAGACGCGATTGGCCGGCATAGGGCTGGTCGTAAAGCACCACGTTGAAGTGTGGCTGCAGGTAGCGCACCGTTTGGGCGAAGGATGCGGTTGTGGCAAGCGAACCGTTGACCAGAATGATCGTTTTGTTGGTGGTGTGGTTAGCGTAGTACTCGGTGTAAATCCTGTATTTCCTGTGAATCTCGACGATGGCGGTTTCCGGCCTCATATCGTTTCTCCTCCTGGCACGAGTAGGGCAATGAACAGCCTGACCGGCTGTTCGAAAGGCAATATCGCTGACAGCGGAACACCGGGACTGAACCCAAGAACCTCGCGAACAGGTAAGTGACATATCCCCATTCGATTAGTTGCAACGGTTTAGCCGCGTTCCCGATCACGCTAAAGCCCCGCTGTAGCCCCTTCCCCACGGGCACTACGCCAGCTCGCGCAACCGTTGAAAGCGCTACAAGGCAGAATCCATGACCGATCGGTCACAATCGAGCTGGCCTTTGGTACAGGCCGAGGCAAGTTCAGGCAGGCACTCGTTCGGTGACAAGATTCCGACGAGCCGTAGGTTATTTTCCGCGTGCACCTGTGACCCGGAGCGGCCGGCTGAAAAAGCAGCTCGACGTCCCGATGAATGCGGCGACTGTTGCGCGTTCGTCATGGCCGCGCCGAAGCCTTGTCATTTGCCGAAGCTTGGGGCAGGGTCGAGGCACCCGCATTGATGCCCAACAAGGCGCTGGAGCCCCGCATGTCAGACCTCTACCCCAGTATCGATCCCGATGGCTTGATCGAATATTCGGTCGTCTACACCGACCGCGCCCTCAACCACATGTCGCAAGCCTTTCAACAGGTCATGCGCGACATCTCCAGCAACCTGAAGCAGGTGTATAACGCCGACGCCATAGCCGTGGTGCCGGGCAGCGGCACCTTCGGCATGGAGGCCGTGGCGCGGCAACTGGCCACCGGCAAAAAATGTCTGGTGATCCGTAACGGCTGGTTCAGCTACCGTTGGACGCAAATCTTCGAGATGGGCCAGATCCCCGCCGAGTGCCAGGTACTAAAAGCCCGGCCGATAGAAGCCGGCAGCCAGGCCGCCTTCGCCCCGCCACCGATAGACGAAGTGGTAGCGGCCATCCAGGCGCAACAGCCACAAGTGGTATTCGTCCCCCACGTCGAAACCTCCTCCGGGATGATCCTGCCCGATGACTACCTGCGCGCCGTAGCCGACGCCGTGCATGCTGTCGGCGGCCTGTTCGTACTCGACTGCATCGCCTCCGGCGCGCTCTGGGTCGACATGCAGGCCAACGGCATCGACGTACTGATCAGTGCCCCGCAAAAAGGCTGGAGCGCCTCGCCCTGCTGCGCCCTGGTAATGCTCAGCGCAGCGGCCCGCGAGCGCGTCGAAAACAGCCAAAGCACCAGCTTCGCCTGCGACCTGAAGAAATGGCTGCAAATCATGCAAGCCTACGAACAAGGCGGCCACGCCTACCACGCCACCATGCCCTGCGACGCCCTCGCCCGCTTTCGCGACGTGATCAAGGAAACCGCCGGCTACGGCTTCGCCAAAGTACGCGCCGAACAACAGCAGCTCGGCGAACAGGTCCGCGCCCTGCTCACCCGCAAAGGCTTCAAAAGCGTCGCCGCCGAAGGCTTCCAGGCTCCCGGCGTGGTGGTGTGCTACACCGAAGACGGCGAAATCAAAACCGGCAAAAAATTCGCCGCCCAAGGCCTGCAAATCGCCGCCGGCGTACCCCTGCAATGCGACGAACCGGCGGACTTCCAAACCTTCCGCATCGGCCTGTTCGGGCTGGACAAACTGAACAATATCGAACGCACGGTTAACACCCTGGAACAGGCGCTGAATAAAGTGCTGGAGGGTTGATATCGCAAGGGAGTCAGGCCGGGGTTTGGCTCCCTATCAGCGGGCGGCCTGCTTGGAGGATGAATGGCGTTTAACTGGCATAGCGACCAAATCACACGAAACACCAGCGTCTGCGCGGGCTATAAAAACACCCGGAATGTACGACGTTTTATGCTTGAACAATGCGGGCCGGACTTTCGTTTCGACAGAAGCTTTATGGCCTGGATAAAAGACGGAACCGCAAAAAGCATGGGTGACGTGGTCGATGAGTGGAAGGCTCGTCAAGGAACCTGAGCTTGAACGCTTCGCCCCCCCTGCGCGAACTACAGAATGGCCTGGGCAAAAAGCCCAAGACAAGGCCGAATATACGAATGCAACCGCGCTGACAACAAGTGCAAAAGCAAAGCTTTGCTCGCTACTTGTGGGGAGAGTCCATATACCACTTATTATGCCTGGCATGGTGAAGCGTGGATTCAGTCTGGAGTATAAATGTAATCTAGGTAGCGATTTTTATAGAAAATTTCCAGCGAGTCATGAGACTCAAAGAGCTCTGACCAAACCTCATGCCCTTGTATTAAGTCATCCGGATCAAGCTCATAGCCAACTTGCTCATCATGACCTACAAAATTATTTGATGTGGCGTAATCTGCCGACTCGATTTCCGCGAGTTTGTGGGCTGCTGTTACAGACTCAGCGGAAAAACAGACGACTCGTTCCTCAAAGATATTTTTGCCATCTGCCTTAACTCCGAAGTGATAAATATTTCTTATTGCGTACCATGGCATGGCGGCCACCTAGGGCATAACGTTTGGTTAAGGGACGGGCCTTTGCACGTCCAGTGAGCGAAGCGAGCGTTTTGAAGCAATTGTTATACATTTCTAACTGAATAGGCCCGCAATTGCACTTGCTATGCCTTCGATGACAGCCACGACACCATCGATCATGGCTTCGAAGGTGCCGATTATTATTTCCAGAACTCCCTCGTCGCTTTGGACAAGAGGCGCAGCTGCTCCGGCAACGGAAATAGCCACAGCCGCCATAGCGACAGAGTTGAAACCCATAACCATAATGTAAATTGCAGAGCCTATAAGTAGGGCTGCGCAAAGTGAATTAAAGGCCCTCAGCCATTTTGACTGTTCTACTTTCCTTTTCATTTGCGGCCCCGTTTGTATCTGACTGAAAAATTTCTGAATATGCATAACGTTTGGTTAGGGGCTGGCTTTAGCCAGTCCCAGTGAGCGCAGCGAACGATTTGAACCAATGGTTAGACAACGCAACCCAAGATTTTGATTATTTCTTTGCGCTCTAATAGTTCGGCTAACTCGGCTGGTGTGTCGCCATCTGAGTTTTCCATATTTTTTGCGCCAAGTGATAGGAGCAGCATCACTGCATCAAAGTTGTTCTGCTCAGTTGCATAGTGCAATGGAGTAAACCCTCTTTCTCCATGCGCATCTATATCCGCGCCAGCCTCGATTAGAGTTTTTATTGCCTCGCAATCACCCCAGCAGCTGACGATGTGAAGCGGTGTATCTCCCCAGCCATTTTTGTAGTGAACGGACGTGACCTTATGGCCGTAATAGTCCGGTACTGACTCGACTTCGCTGAATATTTTTTCGAGACTACGCATAAATATTTTGCGGTTTCTAACGTTTGGTTAAGGGTTGGCTTTAGCCAGTCCCAGTGAGCGAAGCGAACGGCTTGAACCAAGTATTAGAAACCGTCATGCGCCTGCATTTAGGTTGTGTATTGGTAAGTACATAGCGTAGACGCCTAATAGGAAAACCATCACCAAACCAAGCACACCCAGTAAAAATGAAAATAGCGCACCGTGCTTTGGTACAGGCCATTTATACCATACGATAAAAACAGTAATTGGCAGTAGCCAAAGCACATGATGATAGTAAATGAAAAAGTTACTCAGTGGAGGGAGGTCAGCATGGAAGCTCTCAAACACTGCGCGAAATTGAGGTGTAATCAAAATTGGTCCGATGACGGCTATTTGCGCACTTACCAAACCAACGATAAGCGCAATTTTTTCTAGAGTTGATCGCATAAGTTCCTGCAAATTTCTAACGTTTGGTTAAGGGGCGGGCTTTAGCCCGTCCCAATGAGCGCAGCGAACGATTTTAACCAATTGTTGTGTTCCTCACGGCACGAGGCTATTCAAGGAAATCAACAGGAACCGTTTTCATATATTCCTTCGCTTTGCTGATAATCTCCGCCCATTCTGCTGGGGGCATTCCAGTGACACCGTTTTCAACTAAAGAATTTTCAAGCAAGTCCGCCAAACCCCAAATGGTTCTTCTTTCTTCCTCTGAAAGACTATCGTGTGACTGTAAGTCTGAGAATTTATTAGATAAGACTTCCCAGGCGAACAGCAGGTGACCGAGGGTTATTTTAATGGATATTTCTGTAGAGAAATCTTCAGCTTCCATTTTGGAGATTCCTTGATTAGGAACATAACGTTTGGTTAAGGGGCCGGCTTTAGCCCGTCCCAGTGAGCATATTGTTAGGTGCTCTCGGAGCTTGGGTAAACGTTATTTTCATACCAAGCTTCAGAGTGAACATCCTGTTTTGCTGCCTCAATAGCTTTGCTGATTACCTCCAGGGGTATTTGAACAGCTTGACTCTCAATGTACAGCTCAAACCAAAGTGACTCGTCTGTGTCATCTGCAACTATTGTTGCGAGAATGAGGTTCTCTGTATCTGTTGTGGTTCCCAACTCTAATTGCTTGCCCTGGCTAACGGTGCCGAGCCAGCTGAGAGTTATTGGTGGTCTGGTGGTCTGCACTATTGGCACCTAACGTTTGGTTAAGGGGCCGAGTTTAGCCGGTCCCGAGTGAGCGAAGCGAACGGCCTTGAAACAATTGTTATATTTTTGCCTCAAGACTAAAGCCATATCGGTGGAAAATTCTTTTAATTCTTTGCTTTTTTATCCGTGGCACACCCCAGGCGATTAGTTCTCTAGCGCATGATTCACAGTTTGGTATAGCACCAGCTGACAGGAGGATTTCAATTGTTCTTTCATGTGCAGGCCCGCAAGCAAAATAAACCGACCATTCGTCTGCCTGCGCACCGTATGAGAGTAGTAGCTCAACAATTTCATTGGCTCCCTCCATAGAAAAAAATTGAAGAACTGTCTCGCCTGCGTAGTTGGTGCACTGTAGGATTTCTGGATCTTCCCTGACCATTTGTGGAACATTGTGAGGAAAGAATTGAACCGCTTCAAATAGGCGGTCAAACCCATAACTTTTTCCTTCGTGTCCAATCATTTTTTCGAGCTATAGCACATGCTCAGAGCTTTAATATAACGTTTGGTTAAGGGGCGGGCTTTAGCCCGTCCCAATGAGCGAAGCGAACGATTTTAAGCATTTTTTAGACGGCCAAGGCTTCTACAGATGCAAGGTCATAAAGGCCCACCAGACAGCAAAAAATTGTACAAGTACAGTGCCGAAGGCATATATGGAGCATAGGAACAACTTTGCCAAAATTTGTGCGTCTATGATTCTGGCAAAAGAAACATTGCCGACAATAAGAGAGATTAACGCAGGCGTAATATTTAGATAAAATGCTAGCCGGCCTGCATCCGGCTTGGGCATTGGAGATAAGCTTTCCACGATAAAAACCGAGGCCATTGCACAGATAACCGAGACCCATACAGGGGCTGCCATTGTAATTGCTCTTCTTAAAGTTCCCGAGTCAGCTTTATATGCATTCATGTTTAGTCTAACGTTTGGTTAAGAGGCTGCGGCACGCCGTCCCAGTGAGCGAAGCGAACGACTTGAATGCTGTAATGGACTCTCCCCGCGCCCCAGTTCTATACCAAGAACTGGGGTGACTGAACGTTGGGAGAGCCGTTATGAAATGTATTGCCGTCGATTTGGCCAAGTCCGTTTACCAGGTTGCCGAGAGTGTCCGTTCCGGCCAGGTGATTCAGCGCAAGCGACTGAACCGGGAGGCGTTCAAGCGATATATACAGGAGCAGGCCGAGCCGGTCGAGTGGGTGATGGCGGCCTGTTGCAAAGCGCATCACCTAAATTGGCGGCCCAGCGATTCCAGGCCCGCACGCCGGAGAAACTGACCCAGCTGCAGCGCTGGGCGGTGGAGACCGCGGCACGCATCGGCCACAACAAAGCGGCCGTGGCCCTGGCCAACAAACTGGTGCGGATCTGCTGGGCGGTGTGGTGCCATGAGCGTCGGTTCAGTGGTGATTGGCAAAGCGTAAGGCCCGCCTGACGGCGGGGGTAATCAGTAAGGTGTGATGGTTTTCTGGTGGTTGTGGTGAGCAGCAGCACTGTCGAACAGGCGAGTCCTGCAGCGGAACAAGGCCGATAACAATGCTGATCGATCGTGATCGATTGAACGCTTGGCCCCCGCTGCGCGAACTACAGAATGGCCAGGGCAAAAAGCCCAAGACAAGGCCGGATATACGAATGCAACCGCGTTGACGACAAGTGCAAAAGAAAAGCTTTGCACACTACTTGTGGGGAGAGTCCATATACAGTTGTTATGTGTTTCTGGCACTAGTAGATGACCTCTGGCTCTTGATCTGCCATGAGCATGATGTAGAGGCATAGAAAATCAAGGCCCACTTCGTCAGAGTGTTTGACTTGTTGTTCAAAGGGTGGATTTAGGCGCTTCATAACCAGCTCGCCATCTTTCCATGCCCCGCTCCAGCCAAAATACGGTGGCAATGGTGACCATCGTTCTGTGTAGTGATATTGGCCGTCTTTTATTCCTTCCAGTATCCATGTAGCCCCATCAAATCCGGCCTTCTTATCTTCGGAAGGTAGTGTCCAGAATTGGGCGCCATTTAGAAAGCTCTTAAGATTTTGAAGGTGAATTTCCGTTAGTTTTATTTCTGTTCTTGATAATAAATTGCGAGGTTCTTTTTTAGAGAACTTTTTTATGATTAGAGTTGGTTTGTCGGTGGAGGTTAGGTCGACTGTGTAGGTCAGAGTGCTTTTTGAGCTGCGTGACCAGTAAAAGCGATAGACTTCTTTGTTAGTCGATGCGGCTAGGCTTTGAATTGAGGGCTCATTTATAGAATCCAGTTCCTTCATCAGGCTGCTGCTTGGTTCGCTCGCATAGCAATCGATTGTGATTATTAAAGGAATCAGAGCTAGGAGTAATTTCATAAGGTACACATAACGTTTGGTTAAGAGGGCGGCTTTAGCCGGTCCCGAGTGAGCGAAGCGAACGACTTGAACCACTAGTTAGGGTCTTGGTAGGAAACTGAAAATAGCGCCAGAGTCCCACAAACCCAGTAAGCAGCAAGGCTGACCCCTAGCATCATTACTCGTGAAGGGTCATGGGAGGTATGGTAAGCATATTGGGAGCTGGCTCCTATTACTATACATACCCAGCCCAAGAAAATAGGGAACAGTAAATTTGTGCCTATGTATATGGACGCAAAAACAAAAAGTAGCGGAATTCCTGCGATCAGGAAGTATGAAAGTGAAGCTTTGAGAGGGCTGGATTCGTAGTTGCTTGATTTTATAGCAACAATAATTTCTCCGACTACAAGTAGTGCGAATAGTACAAGAGTCAGATGTCCACGTTTTCGGGCTTCCTGCGCCATGTCTTGATCCCTAACGTTTGGTTAAGGGGGGCTTTAGCCCATCCCTGTGAGCGCAGCGAACGATTTTAACTATTTATTATATTTAATCGCCACGGTGTATTGTTCGAAAATTAAGTGCTTTACGCCCATTAAAGTTCGGCGGATTTGTTTGTGTTGTTATAAATTTTCTCACTGTATGATTTTTGGCGCTCGACAATAACTTTATAAAAGCGGCTTGAGATTTCAATTTTCGGCAGTTTGTCTTGGGCAAATGATAGCTGGCACTTACCAAAAATCATTAACCTTTTAAGCTTGCGCACTGTAAATGAGTCGTAAGGTAAAAATAAAGCATGCATCGACCAAGTCCAAAATTTATACATTGGATATATGTGCAAGCCTTTATCTCCCACGTAAATATTTACGCCTGTAAATACTCCAAAGATACCAAAACCTCTTTCCACAGATATTGTTTGATATGTGGCTGTATTGGTGGAAGGCCTTGCAGATTTAAATTTTCCTGATAATTTCCGGTAGCCACCCGAACAAGAAAATGGAAGCGGTAGTAGTATAAAAGTAGCTGCTAAAATGCTAGCCACTAACACTATCCCAAAAAAATTATCCATTGTAGATATTCATATAACGTTTGGTTAAGGGGCGGGCTTTAGCCCTTCCCAGTGAGCGAAGTGAACGACTTTTAATGGACTCTTCCCGCGCCCACCGTTCTATACCAAAAACCGGGGGTGACTGAACGTTGGGAGAGCCGTTATGAAACGTATTGCCGTCGATTTGGCCAAGTCCGTTTACCAGGTTGCCGAGAGTGTCCGTTCCGGCCAGGTGATTCAGCGCAAGCGACTGAACCGGGAGGCGTTCAAGCGATATATACAGGAGCAGGCCGAGCCGGTCGAGTGGGTGATGGCGGCCTGTTGCAAAGCGCATCACCTAAATTGGCGGCCCAGCGATTCCAGGCCCGCACGCCGGAGAAACTGACCCAGCTGCAGCGCTGGGCGGTGGAGACCGCGGCACGCATCGGCCACAACAAAGCGGCCGTGGCCCTGGCCAACAAACTGGTGCGGATCTGCTGGGCGGTGTGGTGCCATGAGCGTCGTTTCAGTGGCGACTGGCAAAGCGTAAGGCCCGCCTGACAGCGGGGGTAATCAGTAAGGTGTGATGGTTTTCTGGTGGTTGTGGTGAGCAGCAGCACTGTCGAACAGGCGAGTCCTGCAGCGGAACAAGGCCGATAACAATACTGATCAATCGTGATCGATTGAACGCTTGGTCCCCGCTGCGCGAACTACAGAATGGCCAGGGCAAAAAGCCCAAGACAAGGCAGGATATACGAATGCAACCGCGCTGACGACAAGTGCAAAAGAAAAGCTTTACTCATTACTTATGAGGAGAGTCCATATACATTTGTTAGGTGCCGCTCTTGAGTTGGTGATATTTACTGCTAAATTGGTGCCTTGAGTCGCTTTGCCTTACATGCTCGTTGATTTCAAGCAGCCAAAGCTTCGAGTTCTTTTTCCAG
Source organism: uncultured Pseudomonas sp. (assembly GCA_966210435.1). GTDB lineage: Bacteria > Pseudomonadota > Gammaproteobacteria > Pseudomonadales > Pseudomonadaceae > Aquipseudomonas. The sequence goes on from CBIHLF010000069.1 coordinate 12,063, forward strand.
TTGCCATGTATGTAAGTGGCAAAAAATCCGTATGGATGACCAGCGACCGATAGTCCTTCAAGAGCTTTTGTGATCATGTCAAGGTGGCGCCAGTTATACGCCCACAAGACGTCTTTATTTGCCTCGATGTAATGGTACGGCTTTGGAAGCTCTGCATAGCTCAGGCCTTCAGCTGTATAGCTGCATTTTGTACAGACCAAGGTGAAGGGCTTGCTCTTCCAGGATGGGCCAAGGTCTCCGACAATTACTTGCTTTGGGGCTGCCTCTACATCCACTGCCTGAGCCATGTGTTCGCACTTAGGACACAAAACATGAATTTCTCTTGCTCGTTGCTTGTGGTCGTAGCGCGCGTGATTAGCGTTGCCGCCGAACCTAAAGCCGTAGCGCTTTTCAACCGACTTTTTACCGCTACGAATTTCCATGGATAACCTTTGGCACCTAACGTTTGGTTAAGGGGCTGGCTTTAGCCCGTCCCAGCGAGCGATTTGAACCAATTGTTATGTTTTCTTTAACAATATTTCTTCGTTGCTATAGCGAATTATAAATTTATAGCGCTTAAAGCCTTTGCCCGAGGGTTTTAAATTTACACGTCCAATAAAATTAACTTTTTTGAGAACATTGGTGTTAGCCTCCGGGCCTACCCAAGCCATTGCTGTTATTTGGAACTCATATTTTCCGGTTTGTTTCAATGCAATATCTGCAACGCCATCACACCAGAAAAACTCTGGTGTGTTACTAGTTTTCAGCTTCCAGCTAAACAACCACTCCAAGTCAGAGGCTAACTCTTGGTGGTTTTTATTATTCGAGCTATCAAGAAAGCTACTCAGGGTTAAAGAAACGCGTCGTTCGGCCCGAAGAACTCTACGGCTTAATCTAAGCCTGCTTGAATACAACCTTCTAAAATATCTATCCGATCTAAATTCATTACACATTATAGTTGCCTCACCGGAAGCTGCTTGAAAACATAACGTTTGGTTAAGGGGCGGACTTTAGCCCGTCCCAGTGAGCGCAGCGAACGGTTTGAACCAATTGTTATACACCATTGCGCGACATGAATTGTGAAATAGATGTTTCTTCACGCTTGCCATCTATTAACCACTCGACTTGCCATTCTGTTAGGCGTTCACCTTTTTCGTGAATGTAATTTTGGGGTTCTGGTTCGTTAATCCACTCAAATTGTCTTATTAAAACAAGAGGCATTTCCGAACCTTCTGTATTATTTGAAAACTCCAAGGCTTCTTCGTAAGAAGCAAAAGCGTAATAGTATATCTCTCCTTCAAATTCATCTGGTGCGCCGAGCCAAGGGCGGCACCAAACACGATACTCTAGGACATGGTCGTAGAAATATCCGCCGCCAGATTTAGTATGAGCAGGATATTTACCAACCATTTTAAAATCTATAGCTTTCGGATATGTAAGCATGACTGCCTTGGCGTATAACGTATGGTTAAGGGGCGGGCTTTAGCTCGTCCCAGTGAGCGCAGCGAGCGATTTGAATGCTGTAATGGACTCTCCCCGCGCCACCGTTCTATACCAAGAACTGGGGGTGACTGAACGTTGGGAGAGCCGTTATGAAACGTATTGCCGTCGATTTGGCCAAGTCCGTTTACCAGGTTGCCGAGAGTGTCCGTT
>CBIHLF010000070.1:0-13587 GCA_966210435.1 uncultured Pseudomonas sp.
ACCCCGGTTCTTGGTATAGAACGGTGGCGCGGGGAGAGTCCATTACAGCATTCAAGCCGTTCGCTTCGCTCACTCGGGACCGGCTAAAGCCGGCCCCTTAACCAAACGTTAGGCAAAAGGGAAAATGGTGCCTAGAACAAAAAAGAGAAAGCTACTAGAGCAACCGCAACCGGTTATAAATCGGTGGTTTTCTATAAAGGCAATCCGTATCACCCGACCATACATTGAGCGCACTTTAAGATTATATCTACGCATAAAGCTTACATTTCAGGAAAGAAAGCGATCAGCAGCTCTAACGTCAGCACTAGACACTACAATCAAAGAACTAAAGAAGCTGAATTCAGAAAAATTTGAAACACTCAAAATATTTTTAAATCTATCTCTATTCTTCCTTATTGCAGAGAAAGATATTCAAGCAGTGAAGGTAGACGCACTAACTCACCCTGACGCGTGGAAAAGAAATCTTTCTTTGCGAGTTATGTTGTTAGTAATACACGAGTGGGACATGGCTAAGGCTGCGCCTGCAAACAAGCTGAAAGAAGCATACGAAGCAGCAGAAATCAGTCAAGACCTTAGAGATGAAATGAAAGAAGCATTTCGCAAAATCAATAAGGCACACAAAAAAGCAAAACAACTATTGGCACACGCCAGACATGCAACAATTGCCCACAGAGATAGCGACGCATTGCTTCAATATGAAATAATTATCAAATTGGACGCAATGGAAACAATGAGCGTTGCCGCTTCATTTTACGAAGGGGCAGATCTATTTGTTGAAACGTTACCGAAAATTATGCTTGAGGCCGGTAGCATTCACTCATTGCTAAAGCAATACGTCAGAAGTGCCTAACAAGTGGTTCAAATCGTTCGCTGCGCTCACTGGGACGGGCTAAAGCCCGCCCCTTAACCAAACGTTAGGCATTTGGTGAACTATGGAACAATCAATAACTTTAAATATCCCTCATGACCTGTCAGATGAAGAATGGGAAAAAATTTCAGAAGTGTACCGAAGCATGGATGGTTGGATCGAAGGAAAGGACTTTCCGTATTGGTACGGTACTGAAAGTGACGATAGGTATATTTCCGTTTCGTATGAGCCAAGCGGCCTATTATTTACAGGCCGAGTGAGAGACGACCTTTGGGTAGGATGGCTAACTCAAATATGTGCAAAGCTGTCTATCGCGTTAAAGAGAGAAGTGCACGATGCCACAATGTAAGTGCCTAACAAAGGAAGTCAAGGCTACGCCAAAAAGCGGCGCGCTTGCTGATGGCGTTAGGCATCCTGTTTAACAACTTGTACGCAAAGGAAGGCAATGCTCAATTTCAGCAAGTGGCTACCCATCTTCACAGTTTTAATTTTCGGACTGTGCTTGGCTGGCTACTTATCAATTGATACGTTAAATTTCAACATACGCATGCTTGTCGTGTTTTTCTGGCTCGCACTAATCTGCTTACTATCAACTCTGTTCTTGATTCGCAAAAGCCGACTTTGGCCAATACTCGTATCAATCTGTGCATTGGGGCTTCTGTGGCCAACAGCAGACTCTGTAATGGCTTGGTCAGCATGGAGGTTCAGTGGCTTTGGTCCGTAGTCCGTGCCTAACAAATGGTTCAAATCGTTCGCTTCGCTCACTGGAACGGGCTAAAGCCCGCCCCTTAACCAAACGTTATACGCCATAAGGAAATCCATGCGTACACTCAATATTTCTTTAATCTCTGCTACTGGTGCATTTGCGCTTTTACTTACGTCTATTGCCTATCCAACCTTGGGGGAACGACCACTTTCTCACTGGGCCTTAAACGTTGGAGCATTCTCTAGCGCCTCACTTATATCTTTACTTTACATTTTCACGTCGTTCATCCCACCGCTAGATCATAAAAAATCACACTCAGTCGTTCTTGTAACTTATTTTACATGCCTAATAATTGCGACTTTCACTGGCGCTTTTTGGGGCATTGTTGGCCATGTTATGGAAACAGAAAAAGTAGATTTTGAAACTGCTTTCTGGCATGCAGAAATTATGATTTACAGTGGCTACATACTGACTACAGTAATTTTAAGCAGCACCTTGCTCTATCTAATCAAGCAACGCAGAAACTCAGTGCAAGCAGCTGTAAGCGTATAACAATAGGTTCAAAGCCGTTCGCTTCGCTCACTTGGGACGGGCTAAAGCCCGCCCCTTAACCAAACGTTATGTGCAAAAGCCATGAATATCATCGAAGCAATTAAAGTGTCATGGGGCTGGGTCGGTATCGAGCCAGAGGAAATCATTGGTGAAAACGATTTCGGAAATCTGATCATCAAGGATGATAGCGGCAGGTACTGGCGTCTATGCCCTGAAGATGTTTACTGTAAAATCATCGCCGAAAATAGAAGCGAGCTTGATTCACTTTCGATAAATCAAGAATTCTTAGCTGACTGGTACATGGCGGCGTTGACTGAGAGAGCCAGGGAGAAACTTGGTTCATTGCAGCTTGGGCGTAAATATCACTTGGTCATACCAGGCGTGCTGGGTGGCGAGTACGACTCATCAAATATTCGTACAGTTCCACAAATTGAGCAAATACACTTTTCTGGTGACATCGGGAAACAAATAGCCGAGCTCCCTGATGGCGCGAAAATACAGCTCAGGGTTATCGAGTAATGGCGCATAACAAGCGGTTCAAATCGTTCGCTGCGCTCTCTGGGACGGGCTAAAGCCCGCCCCTTAACCAAACGCTAGAGGCTACTCACACACAAGGAGGCCAACAACCATGAAATACGACGACCAGAAAATTTCAGAAGTTATTCTAGCGCTGCTTGGAGTTTTTGAGTTTGAGAACGGCAGGGTCTGGAAGAGAATTGAATTCAGCGTCATGGACGAGCTATTTGAAAAAGGCTATATCACTGACCCCACAAGCAAAGCAGAGTCTGTTTACTTAACAGAAGAAGGTCTGCAACTGGCTAAAGAGCTTGCTAAAAAGCACTTCTCAGTAAAAGAGTAGCCTCTAACAACTGGTTCAAATCGCTCGCTTCACTCACTGGGACTGGCTAAAGCCAGCCCCTTAACCAAACGTTAGGAGAAAATATGGATCTGCGCAGCAAGCTTCTTATGAAGCTAATGGAAATGGCTGGAGTTGAAAGTGACGAAATATGTAAGCAGCCATCGCGAGAAGTAAATGACTCAGAATTTCTAGCATGTAACATAAAAGATGTCCCAATAGAAATATTAAAACACTCAAAATCAGCATTTTGGGGAATTTCATACAGCCAACAACATGACGAATATTTTAGTAGCCGCATTGCTCGTCGAGACGACTGCGAAATATCATTGATTACCGACTTTTATCAGCGAGCATTCGAAGCAGATGCGAATACAGCAAATTTAGCCGAACATAACGGCTCTAAAATAGTCGATATAATAAATTCGCGCCACCTAGCAGATATAGAGCTGATTCTGGCGTTGTCTGCAGGGCAAGATATCTATGTAATTACCCCGACAAACGGCGAACCTGAATATTACAAACCCCAAACCACTGAGGTTCTATCAAACTTAATCTGGAATAATTTAATACGCTACTACACTAATAATGGAATCGGTTACATCGATGACCCTATGACCAATGAAGAAAGAATGGCCACCTCTATGATTGGTTATGGCCACGATTCATCTCTTATTCTTGCGTTTAGTTCTGGCTCAATAGTTCTGCAAATCCATAAAGGCACCGGTTTTTTCTTGCATAGCCAGGAAGAACACGAAATAAAAAAAACGGCAGAAGCAGCCCCTAAAAATATAGAATTTGAGTTGGCTTGAACCAACTGTCCAACAGCTTTCTCCTAACAAATGGTTCAAATCGTTCGCTTCGCTCCCTGGGACGGGCTAAAGCCCGCCCCTTAACCAAACGTTAGGCAAATCATGCGTACATTCATAATCGTCATCAGCGTCCTATTCTCACAAGCTTCGTTAGCCTGTTACGCACCAAGGAGCGGGCAAGAATTTAATGATCTAATAAAACTTGAAAAGCTTTCTGGCTTAAACAAATACAGGGTCACAGTCCCGCGAAAGCTGGAAGATTTAGATGATCCAAGAATAACTCTCGTATATACCGAAAACGATACTAAAGGCGCCGCTACTTCCAAACCACAAAAAACGCTTAGCCCCAACTTAACGCCTGAGGCTGCTAGCGCAGAATTCACAGTAGAAAAAAAGGGAAAAGGAAAGCCCTATATCGTCGTCAGTTGGCCGCCGAAAGAGTGCTGCCCTTGCGGCATACATGCACATACTAAATATATTGATATTGAATAATGTTTTGTTGCTCTATGTGCGAAATGCCTAACAAGACGCTGAAATCGCTCATTTCATTCGCAGGGACGGCGTTCCGCCGCCCCTTAGCTTAATCGTTAGACTCTTTCATGATATTCCTGGCACTCACACGTAAAGGTTATGAAAGCTACCAAAGCATTGAAAATAAATTGGATTTTTCTCTCTGGCTATCTGCAGGAATACTTTCCAAAGTAGAACTTGCAACACTCAGAGAGTCAGGCACAGTCTTCTCTGACTTCAACTACATTATTGAGCCAAGCAACAACGAAGCAATATCATGTGCAATCGCTACCATCAAAGAACACCATCCGAATGAAACAGTGTAGGTAGAATCATAAATTGCGGTTTTTTACCTGCGTTCGGCTCTCAATTTCGGTTAAGCCTAACAACTGGTTCAAACCGCTCGCTTCGCTCTGGGACGGGCTAAAGCCCGCCCCTTAACCAAACATTAGGTCACAATACAATATGCAAGCCACCTTCAATATCACAGAACAAGATTACGTAAAGAGCGCCATTATTAATGGCGAACCCACAAGAAAAACAAAAATATTTCACTTTACTGTTGATGCGCTACTGATATTAGCGGGAACTCTTTCGTTTTTAAACGGAAACTATGCTTTAGCTGGTGCAATGTTTGGCACCGCAATAGGCGCAGTTATTTTACCATTCTCAATAAAAAAACTCTTTGGCCCACTCCTTCTAAAGCGGCATTATAAAAAATATCGCCAAATTCAAAGATCCATCAGCGTTCAGCTAACTACAGATGGAATATTTTATTCAACAGATTCAGGCACTGCACTCTTGAAATGGGCTGATATATTTTCATGGAGGGAAAGCAGCGAGTATATTCTCGTTTACGTCGCCCCTAAGATTTATCACATACTACCTACACGCCTTATCGAACTTGGTTTTCCAATTGAAGATCTAAAAACTGCGTTACATAATAATGTTGGCGCTGCAACCTAACAACTTATATGGACTCAAGTAGTGAGCAAAGCTTTGCTTTTGCACTTGTCGTCAGCGCGGTGCATTCGTATATCTGGCCTTGTCTTGGGCTTTTTGCCTTGGCCACTCTGTAGTTCGCGCAGCGGGGGCCAAGCGCTCAATCGATCACGATCGATCAGTGTTGTTATCGGCCTTGTTCCGCTGCAGGACTCGCCTGTTCAACAGTGCTGCTGCTCACCACAACCACTAGAAAACCATCACACCTTACTGATTACCCCCACCGTCAGGCGGGCCTTACGCTTTGCCAGTCACCACTGTACCGACGCTCATGGCACCACACCGCCCAGCAGATCCGCACCAGTTTGTTGGCCAGGGCCACGGCCGCTTTGTTGTGGCCGATGCGTGCCGCGGTCTCCACCGCCCAGCGCTGCAGCTGGGTCAGTTTCTCCGGCGTGCGGGCCTGGAATCGCTGGGCCGCCAATTTAGGTGATGCGCTTTGCAACAGGCCGCCATCACCCACTCGACCGGCTCGGCCTGCTCCTGTATATATCGCTTGAACGCCTCCCGGTTCAGTCGCTTGCGCTGAATCACCTGGCCGGAACGGACACTCTCGGCAACCTGGTAAACGGACTTGGCCAAATCAACGGCAATACGTTTCATAACGGCTCTCCCAACGTTCAGTCACCCCGGTTCTTGGTATAGAACGGTGGCGCGGGGAGAGTCCATTACAGCATTCAAGCCGTTCGCTTCGCTCACTCGGGGCCAGCTAAAGCCGGCCCCTTAACCAAACGTTAGCTCTTATGAAGGAACATATGCCAAGCCTGCAAAGGATTCAGGAAAACTCAACCGAGCTCCGTCGACTGAACGATCGAATAAAAGAAACCTTTCAGGTTCGTAGCAAGTCCATCGAGCACAAAGCTCAGTGGGAGCAGGCATGTGCAGAGTTTCATAGTAGGTTTGATGAGTTGTCTTTTCCTGGTGGCCTTGGGGTATTTGAGCGCGTTAGGGAAAACGACCCTATCGCCCTTGAGGCCGCCATTCAGTTCCTGCTAGCAGACCCTATGCACTTCCGGTCGGGGTATCTGAAAGAGCATCTGTGGCGCTGGCTGCCACATTGCAACTTATCTAAATCAGCCAGAAATCGCCTTGAGTCTGCAGCCCTAAAGTACCTTTCGCGCCGTATCTCTCGAGAATTCTGGTGCATGTGCAAAACAATGGCACAGCTCGGTCAACCTAAATTTTGGCTGCAGGTATCTGCCCAATCCCAGAAATCAAACTCGCCGGAAGGGTTTCGTGCCTTCTGCCTTCTTACTCATGGAGCGAGTGTTCAGGCAGGGTCAACTCTGCGCCGTAATATTTATCGCTCTTGGTTACACCATAAGTACGGGGAAAGCTAACAATGTATATGGGCTCTCCCCACAAGTAGTGAGCAAAGCTTTTCTTTTACACCTGTCGTCAGCGCGGTTGCATTTGTATGCCCGGCCTTGTCTTGGGCTTTTTGCCCTGGCCATTGTGTAGTTCGCGCAGCATTCAAACCGTTCGTTTCGCTCTCTGGGACCGGTAAAGCCGGCGCCTTAACCAAGCGTTGAGGCAGCAGGAACAGCTCAAGGCCTATTCAAGAGCCTTGCCGTACGCAAAATCCGAATAAATTGAGCGAGTTGAATGCGTTAGTTTTCAAGAAAGATGCTGGCTTTCGGCTAAAAAATAGCCAAAATTCTAACCACAAAATTTGCCATGTAATCTTCTACAGCCTGGGTAGATGCTCGTATGAAGTCATTTGCAGCCCGAGTTTCCGTACTTCTGGTTCTTTGGCTAGCCAGCGCCTGTGTTTTGGCCACTTCTTTGCTTGCATTTGAGGGTGACGGTTACTGGATCGATCTGGAGATTGGTGCTGACCCAGATCCAGTTGTTGCCTCCGTCCGTTTCCACAAACCTGGCGATGCCAAAGGCGTCGCCCTGCCAGGCGGTGAGTGGCGCGTAGAGGCGTTTGATTCCCAGCGTCAAATACTCGTGCTAAGCCACAAGGCCGGCAGTTCTGAAGTGGAGCCTTTCACCCTATCCGTCAAGGGACGGCGCGCAACGCTGGCACTAGTCGGCCGCAAGATTGATTCGTTGTTTAGCTGGGACCAGTGACGCGCTCTCGCCAAGCACCTAACAATCCTTATGGTCTATCCCCACCAGTGCCGCTCACCACGCCCTCTCCCTCTGGCGGGCCTTACGCTTCGCCAGTCACCATTGAATCGGCGTTGACATATAACTACTGGTCCAAACCGTTTGCTGCGCTCACTCGGAACAGGCGAAAGCCAATACCATCAATCGACTGAATTAACCAAAATCAAACGATCAAGGAAGAACATGAAGCGCTGGCTGATCATTCTGGCTGCCGCACCCGCACTGCTCGCGGCGCTGCTTATCTGGGCGAACCATTACGAAAATCCACTGCCGATGGATGCCCGGGCTGACCTCGTGGTGGTGGAGAAGTCCAAACGGCAGCTGACGCTCTATGCACAGGGCCAGGCTCTCAAGAGCTATGCGGTCTCGCTTGGCAGGGCTCCTGTCGGTGCCAAAGAGCGCGAGGGGGATAGGAAGACGCCCGAGGGCCGATACCGTATCGATTTCCGCAAGGCCGATAGCGCTTACTTCCGGGCGTTGCATATTTCCTACCCAAGCGCAGCGGATACCACGCTTGCGCTGGAGAAGGGCTTGTCCCCTGGCGGCGCCATCATGATTCACGGGCAGCGTAATGGCTTTGGCTGGGTTGGCAAGCTGCACCGTCTGCGGGATTGGACGCTTGGCTGCGTTGCGCTCACGAATCAGGAGATGGCGGAGCTGTGGCGAGCGGTGCCGGATGGCACGCCCATTGAGCTAAAACCGTAAAATCCGAAAGCGCCGTCGTATGCATAGATCCCGCCCATGCAGCATCTATCGCTCAGACCTTCGCGTCTGGGCGGTCAAAGCCGTTGTGCCTTAACGCTCCGCCGCGAAGTGCCCCTCGACCGCCGCCATGGCCCGTTCTCTTGCCGCCTCCAGCGCAACCTCCCCTCTCGCGGTTCCTTCGACGCTGAAGAAGTGCAGGTCGTGCAAGCCGACGGTGCCCAGGGCGGCTTTGAGGTAGGGGCGCAGGAAGTCGGGTTGTTGCGCGGGTTCGCCGCTGATCAGGCCGCCCGAAGCGATGGCGACATACACGGGACGGTCGCGCAATTTGCCCTGCTTGCCCTGAGGCGTGCCGATAAAGGTCACGCGAATTCGCACGATATGGTCGATCCAGGCCTTGAGCGTCGAGGGCACGCTGTAGTTGTGCATGGGCGTGGCGATCAACAGGACGTCGGCCGCGTCGAGTTGCTGGATCAATGTATTGGAGCGTTGCAGTGTGCTGCCGGGGTGCGCTCGGTCCGGATCGTTCGGCGAAGCAAGGGCGGCGGCGTAGGCATGGTCGGCGTGTGGCAAATCGTTGAGGTCACTGTCGATAATTTCAAGTTCGAGGCCGCGCTCGCCAGCCTGGACACTCAGCCCGTCGAGGATCTGTTGCGACAGGCGCAAGCTCTCGGATTCTGCACCCCGCGGGCTGCAAGTTAGGCGTAGCATACGCAGGGGAGCGCTGTTCTGCTGGGGCATGGTCGTAGTCCTGGCGTAGTTCAGAGGGGAAGAATTCGGGCCGTTGCTCAGCGGGTTTCGAGGCATTTCTGGAAGCGTAGCGCGCCGCTGTAAAGGCCCTCGCGGAAGTAGAAGCGCTGGGCTCTGGCATTGCCGAGGCCGGTGTCCAGCACCAGCCGGGCGCAGCCTTGGCCGCGCGCCACGCGGTCGAGCGCGCGCAACAAGCGGGCGCCCCACTGCCCGCCCCGGCGGGATTCGACGGTGACGAGATCGTCCACGTAGAGGAAGACGCCGTACACCAGGTTTTCCTGCAAGCGGTAGCCGGCCAACGCGACCAATGCGTCGCCATCGAAGGCTCCAACGAGGCGGTAGCCTTGCGGACGCATGCGTTCGACGCGGGCGAGGAAGTCGGCCTCGCTGGCGAGCTGCGGCCGCAGTTCATGCATTACCGGGTAGGCGGCATGCAGGTCGCCCGGCCCGTCGAGCGGGCGTAATGCCGGATCGGCCAGGTCCAGTATGCTCGTCAGGTGCTGATGGTGTGAGTAGGTCATGGCGGCATGTTAGGCCGGCTATGCCACAATGCATTGAGCCATAAAACGACTTTCTGACTAGGCCATCCCATGCCCATGCTCGACGCCTTCTCACCGCTCGCCCCGCAGGAAAGCGAGCCGCTCTATCGTCAGTTGTATAACCGGGTGCGCGGCGCGATAGCCGCGGGCACCCTCGGTCCGGGCGACCGGGTGCCCTCGGCGCGCGCCCTGGCCAAGGAGCAAGGCGTGGCGCGGGGCACGGTCGAACTGGCTTATGCGCTGTTGGTCAGCGAAGGCTACCTGCTGGCACGCGGGCAGGCCGGCACCGTGGTCAACCCGGCGTTGCAGCCGATGGCGCCGTCAACCGTACCGCGCCCCGCCGCGTTACAACCTGCCGAGCAGATGCAGAACAGCCTGTGGCGCCCGGCGCAGCTGTTGCCGTTCCAGATGGGCGTGCCGGCACTGGATGAGTTTCCGCGCAAGACCTGGGCGCGGCTAGGCGCGCGCTACCTGCGCAGCATCGGTACGGCAGACCTGGACTATCCGCCGCCCCATGGTTTGCCCGCCCTGCGCAGCGCCATCGCCTCCTATCTTCAGGTGGCGCGCGGTATCGACTGCGGGGCGCATCAGGTGTTCGTCACCAGCGGCTGGTGCAGCAGCCTGCAGTTCATTGCCCACGCGCTGTTGCAGCCCGGCGAGCGGGCCTGGGTTGAGGACCCGGGCTATCCGCCGGCGCGCCAGACGCTCCGGCAATTCGGCCTGACGCCGGTACCAGTGCCGGTGGATGAAGAGGGTCTGGACGTGGCGCGCGGCATCGCCCTGGGCGGCGATGCGCGGGTAGCGGTGGTCACGCCGGCGCACCAGAGCCCGCTATCGATAACGCTGTCGTTACCACGTCGGCAGGCACTTCTGGACTGGGCCGCGGCGGCCGACAGTTGGGTGGTGGAGGACGATTACGACGGCGAATACCGCTACGTCAGCCGCCCTCTTCCGGCGCTGGCGAGCCTGGACCGTCGTGGCCGCGTGCTTTATACGGGCACGTTCAGCAAGGTGCTGTTCCCCGGTATCCGCCTGGCGTATCTGGTGGTGCCGCAAGCCCTGGTCGCGACTTTCGAGCGCGTCGGTCGGATGCTCTTCGCCGCGACTACGCCGGCGATGACCCAGGCCATAGTCGCCGACTTCATGAGCGAGGGGCATTTCGCCCGGCACATCCAGCGCATGCGCAGACTCTACGGCGAGCGCCGGGCACTCACCGCCGCCGCACTGGCGCGGGGGTTGAACGGCTGCGCCCAGGTGGCGCCCGCGCCTGGCGGCATGCATCTGCTGTTGCACCTGCCCGGCCAAGCGACCGATCTAGCCCTGGCCGAGCGCCTGCTGACGCAGGGTATGGCCGGGCAGCCGTTGTCGAGTTGGTGGGCGTCGCCGCGGCGCGATTCGGGCCTGCTGGTCAGCTTCACCAATTGCGCAACCGCCAGCCAGGCCGAGCGGTTTGGCGCGCTGGTCCGGCAATCGCTCTAGCAAGCCGGCCTGCGCGCCAGGCGCCCATGACGGACTCAGCTCAGGTTGGCCTTGTCCAGCCCATACAGCTTGTCGCGCGAGCCCGGCACTACCTGAAAGGCCACGCTCAGGCGGTTCCAGCCGTTGATGGCGACGATGAGGAAGGACAGGTCGGCCAGTTCCTGTTCCGACAGCTGCTCGCGCACCCGGTTGTAGATCTCGTCCGACACGCCATGCGGCGGCAGCTGGGTCAGCGCTTCGGTCCATTCCAGCACGGCGCGCTCGCGCGGCGAGAACAACGGCGATTCGCGCCAGACCACGACATGGTGCAAGCGCAGTTCGCGCTCGCCGTGAATCCGCGCTTCCTTCACGTGCATGTCCACGCAGAAGGCGCAGCCGTTGATCTGCGAGGCACGCAGCGTAACCAGGTGCGCGATCTCCGTAAGGAAGGGCTTCTCGTTCAGCAGCATGGTGAATTCGGTGTATTTGTTGCCCGCCTGGGGCGAGAGTTTGAAGTAGTCGAGGCGCTGGCTCATGGTCGTCATCCGTTAAATGAGTGATTAAAGGCACCGCAGCCGCGTTTGCCTGGAGCAAAGCGAGCGTGGGCCGCTGATGGGAAATCTACCCAGCCTTGGCCTGGCCACCCAGTGCCAAGATAGGCGTTTCGGACTGGGCCATGATTGGCCGAGGTGCGAACGCGCGAACGCCAGGCCGGGGGGGATTTGCGACTGGACGCCGCGATGTAATAGCCATTAGGCCCGCGTCCGATTACCGACCTATTCGTCCATTTCCCATCGTGCTTTCAATCGATCAATGTCATACGTCATCACACAACAACTCGCATTGCTCGCCTCAAAAACCCTTCCCATCCATCCCGCACGAAACCTTTCGACAGGCCACCACGGCGCTCCCGAACGCTCTGCGCTTATCGCTGCAAGCCTCTATTTTCGGTGACATAGCTGTAGACACCAGCTAGTACGCGCCAAAAACGGCCATTAAACTTTCGTCTAGGGGTGCATTGACAAAGCGCGGAAAGGCTGTCGATAATCCGACCCATGTTGTATGACAACTTATGACTATAAAAACAATAATCGAGACATCATCATGACGCCTATCGCCGCTCCTGCTGCGCCGCTTCGTCTGTCAGCACCGCCCGCCTTGGCCCAAAGCGATCGCGTCGCCCGCCCAGTCCCCTTCGGATTCGCCGACGGCTAGCGCCTGAAGCAACCGCGTGTTCGTACCCCGAATGCGCTCATCGTCCCGTCACGGGGCAACTCATACGTTCCTTTTCGCCCGCTGTCGGGCAGGGGAACGGCTTGTTCAAAAAATGGGAGCACAACAACAATGACCGCACGCAATGCCCTTTCCCTGGCCCTGATCGGCGCCGGCAGCATGGCCCTCGCCCTGCCGCTCAGCAGCCAGGCCGCTGGCTTCGCCGAAGACGCCAAGGTCACCCTTGGCCTGCGCAACTTTTATATCAACCGCAACTTCGTCGACCCGGATTTCTCCCAGGGCAAAGCCGAGGAATGGACCCAGAGTTTTATCCTCGACGCCCGCTCCGGCTTCACTCAGGGCACCGTGGGTTTCGGTCTGGATGTATTGGGCATGAGCGCATTCAAGCTCGACGGCGGCAAGGGCACGCGCAATACCGGCCTGCTGCCGATCCACGACGATGGCCGCCCGGCCGACAACTACGGGCGCCTGGCCGTGGCCGCCAAGGCCAAGGTATCGAAAACCGAGCTGAAGGTTGGCGAATGGATGGCAGTGCTGCCGATTCTCCGCTCGGACGACGGCCGCGCAACGCCGCAGACCTTCCAGGGCGCGCAGATCAGCTCCATGGAAATCGACGGCCTGAGCCTGTACGGCGGCCAGTTCCGCCAGAACAGCGTGCGCAACGACGCCAGCATGGAAGACATGGTCTTCGGCGGCGCCCGCTCGGATCGTTTCAACTTCGTCGGCGGCGAGTACCGCTTCAACGACAACCGCACCCTGGTCGGTCTGTGGAATGCCGAACTGCAGGACATCTACAACCAGCAATACCTGCAGCTGTCCCACAGCCAGCCCATCGGCGACTGGACTCTGGGCGCCAACCTCGGCTACTTCCGCGGCAATGAAGACGGCAGCGAACTGGCCGGAGACCTGGACAACCGGACCTGGTCCGGCCTGTTCTCCGCCAAGTTCGGCGGCAACACCTTCTATGTCGGCCTGCAGAAAGTCAGCGGCGACACCGGCTGGATGCGCGTCAACGGCACCAGCGGCGGTAGCCTGGGCAACGACAGCTATAACTCCAGCTACGACAACGCCGGCGAGCGCTCCTGGCAGTTGCGTCATGACTACAACTTCAGCGGCATGGGCATCCCCGGGCTGACCCTGATGAACCGCTATATCAGTGGCGACAACATCCACGTCGGCGCCACCACCGATGGCAAGGAATGGGGCCGCGAAACCGAGCTGGCCTACACGGTGCAGAGCGGCACCTTCAAGAACCTCTCGTTGAAGTGGCGCAACAACAGCATCCGTCGCGACTACAGCACGAACGAGTTCGACGAAAACCGCCTGATCATCAACTACCCGCTGTCGCTCCTGTAACGCCCCGCAACATCGTTTTCTCCATGTGTGTGTAACGGCACTTTCAGCCCGTCCTGGTGACGGGCTTTTTTATGGCTCTGTCCCAATAGCGTGTTGCAGGCCGCTTTTGTAGATACCGTCTTGTTTTT
>CBIHLF010000071.1:0-13583 GCA_966210435.1 uncultured Pseudomonas sp.
TTCTAAAACCAAACCCCCCATCCGTGTAAACGGGTGGGGGGTTTGTCTTTGCGCGGGAAAATACTTGCCTGGGGTTTGTACACTAGTGTCCGGATAAAACTGAAGTGTGAGCTCTGGCGCGCTTGCTAGGTCTAAGGTTGAGGACAATCAGCCGGTGCCCTACTCAATTCCGGTCTTGTCATGTTCAGCCAAATCCGTTTTTCGAAACTGCTCCAGGCGATCCCGCGACACGCTTTCAATAAAGCTGTCCAGGACTCGGGCGGGGATCGCTACGCCAAGCGTTTTAGCTCCTGGGATTTGCTGGTGACGATGATCTTTGGTCAGGTCAATCAGATTCAAAGCCTGCGCACCCTGAGCACGGCGTTCGGCTCATTGAGCGCTCATCACTATCATCTCAACGCCCGCAGCATGAGCCGCTCGACGCTGTCTGATGCCTTGAGCAAGCGCAGCCCAGAGCCCTTGCGGCTGCTCTGCGAACACCTGCTGCAAGGCGTTGCACGCAAACAACGGCGGTCGATCCAGGAAAAAATCTGTCTGATCGATTCCACTTCAATCACGCTTCGCGGACCAGGCTTCGACGAGTGGGCGAAGGCCACTAAGACCCGGATCACTCAGGGCTTGAAAGTGCATATGGCGATTGATCCGCGGCAGTCGGCGCCGACTTATGCCAACGTGACCTATGCCAACGTCAATGACATGACCGATGCCCAAGGCATGAGCCTCGAAGCCGACATGACTTACGTGTTCGACAAGGGTTATTGCGACTACAGCTGGTGGCACAGGATCGACCAAAGCGGCGCCTTTTTCGTCACTCGCTTAAAGCGTAACGCCAACGTGAGCCACGTTAAGGAGCATTCGTCTCCCACCGAAAAGGCCGAGAACATCGAGAGGGATGAGGTCGTACAGTTCAATAATCGGCAATTAAATGGGCGTAAAAACCCCTACAAAGACCAGGCCGTGCGGCGAATTCAGATCAAACGTGATGACCATGACCCCCCGATGATCTTGGTTACCAACGACTTTTCCCGCAGCGCAGCAGAGATCGCCGCCCTTTATAAAGATCGCTGGCAAATCGAACTGTTCTTTAAGTGGCTAAAGCAAAAACTCAATCTGAAGCGCTATCTCGGATTCTCCGAAAATGCCGTACGCATCCAGATTTACAGCGCCTTGATCACCTACTTGCTGATGACGGTGTATCTGCAGCGCTCCGACTACCAAGGGTCCATTTCCGAGCTGGCTATCATGTTGGCGCATTGCTTGTTTGAGCGGCCCAACACCCATCACTTCCTGCAGCTACGAAGGCAGCGACAGGAAGAGGAATTAAACGCTATTCAGCAACGCATCATTTTCCAGTGATTTTTACCGGACACTAGTGTGGGGTTTGTAGGCAGTCAACAAAGGCATCGCTATCATTTTGGCCCTTAAGCCTCGAGCTATGCACGACGCCTTGGATGGTACGTATCGCCGCTCCGTTATTATCCAAAAATGATTGTCAGCAAAAAGCCACCCGTAGGTGGCTTTTTGCTGTGGACTTTCCGTCAGTCGCCGCGGTATTCGCAGCCGCTAGTGCAGGTTTCGTGGATACGAACGCGCGAGAGTTCAGGAAGGAGCGGTTTGAGTTGTTGCCAGATCCACTTGGCGAGAACTTCGCTGGTTGGGTTTTCCAAGCCAGGAATATCATTGAGATAGTTGTGGTCAAGTTGCTCGTAAAGCGGCTTGAAAATAGCTTTGATTTCGGAGAAATCACGAATCCAGCCGGTGTATGGGTCTACTTCACCCTCGATATAGATGGCCACGCGAAACGAGTGGCCGTGTAGACGCCCACATTTATGGCCGTCAGGGACATGGGGAAGGCGATGAGCTGCCTCGAAAATAAATTCTTTAAACAGTTCCACGGTACGTCTCTCTGCTGATGGCGTGCCATGAGGCACGCTTCGATAAGCAGCAATATTACCAGCTAGACCGACGCTTTAACCAACCGGCGCGCCTCTGAACCCCAGCTCAATTCTTTAAGCTGGAGGTGTCGGAGGCATGGTTCCTGTCATGACGATAGGCGCTGATGGCTTCATATACGGCTTTTCTCAAGCGGTTAATACCCCCAATCGGCTGGTGCTCGGGCAAGGAGTGCCAAGGGTTGAAGGAAAGATTGTCACAGAACAGATTCTGTTCGCGGCTATCGAAGTCCTGAGCTGGCAGGTAAATATTTGCCACTGTTTCAAAGGCCGAGATGGACTCGTCCCACTCCACGCTGGGGTCTTCGATCGGCATGTAGTAAGCAGGGTTTTGTCGCTGTACTTGCAGGGCGAAACAGGCGGGCACACGGTCCAGGGACAGTTGTTGATAAAGGGCATTACGCAGGAAGTTAGGTAAATCCCTGTTCTGCTCAGGAAGTTCATAGCGTGGGCAGTTTTCCGGCGCAGGCACGACACGGTATTTGATATTGAGTGGGCCAAGCTTGAAGGGTGCGATGGAGTTATAGGTGCTGGAAATCGGGCTTTCAGGTGCAGGAGCCAAGGTTTTCAAGGCAATGATCAAATGGCGGACTTCCCAGCTACGTGGGTCCCAGCTCGGAAAAAATGCCAATATTTGCTGTCCATTAGCCTGAGCTGCGAAGTTGCTGCTGTATTCGGCCACGTCGCGGACAAAGAATGTTGGATGATTGAACATCACAAAATCTTGTTCGGCTGCGTGTTGCGGGGCCTTGCTGAGTTTTTCGCCTGGTACTTCGAGCAGCTTGATTGCCATGCCGCGGGCATCTCTGGCTCGATCGAACTGTGGATATGCATTGCCATTGGATAAGCGCATCCAGGCTTGCCAGGTTTTACCGGGCTCACTGAAAACCCCCTGCTGCAAATCGCTGTCGAGGTCGCTCAGTACACTGACTTGCGCCTTCAGGCAGCCATGGGCCTTGGCATGTGCATCGCGCAGGACACGGGTATTGTCGCGATGCTGTTCCACGACACGCACGGCGTCCTCGATAATCCTCTGGGTAAAGCTGGCCTCGTCAGCTGGGATCTGCTCCTCGCTGGCGACCGGGCCGGAGAATTTCCAGCCGTAGTAGGCTGCGCTTATCGCCCAACCGGCCAGTCCTGTCGCAATGAGTAACAGCAGCATCTTGCCGAGCAGTCGACCAAGCCATAGCCAGAAATGTTTGAGCATTGGAGACAAATCCTTGTGTGTCGTGATTTTCGATAGGCAACCTGCTGCCTGGCGTCTGCCGCGTAGGCGGGACCTCGTTATTCACACTCGGGGCCGGGCGTCCAAGGTTTCGCCTCGCTCGGCTCCAGTCGTTCTTCAAGGGCATCATTACCCAGCACTTTAAGGTATTCGATCAGCGCCCAGCGCTCGTGAGGCTGCAGTGCCCGCCCGATCACGCCATTCTCTCGACAGCCTGCGCGGAACTCATGCCCGCGATTACTGTTGCCGGTGATCGATGTATCGAAAAGAAAACCACCGGGGAACTCTGAAGTTTCGAAGCCGACCTGCTTGGGATTGAACTCGGCATTACCGACCCAGAACTGGTTCTGTCGTTCTGATACGGGAGAAAGTAGCTGAAACAAGGTGGGAACCGAGCCGTTATGCAAGAAGGGCGGGGTGGCCCAGATGCCATCCAGCGGGCGGGCTTTGTAGCCGCGTTTTTCCTGAACGCCGATGGGAAGGCCAAAGCCATTCATGTGCGGGCGCTCATGAGGTGGGATACCTGCGTCCTGGTAGGCGCGGTCTTCTACATAGGCGGTGATATATGCAAGGCCCTTGGCGCTGGAAATGTTCTTGAAGTCGAGGTCGTTCGGCGTCGCTCCTAAGAGGCGTACATCCAACCTGCCCACTTCGGCTTTCGTCCATCCCAGTTTGCTGATATCGAATCGATTATCGGCAATATTGTTGGCCGTTGTGGCATCGGTGCCCACCATATCGACCGGCACAATGCGCATGCGCCATTCTGGGTCGCGGGTCGGGGCAAAGCGCTTGTCCGGAGCTTTGGGCGCGGGGGCGTGGCAGTATGCGCAGTTCTCGCTGAACAGGGCCCGACCCTGGCTGGCCAGCTCCAGGTCAATCGGGCCGAGTACGGCTTCTGGCCAATGGGGCGGTTTGAGTCGTTTCAGGGTTTCTTCAAGGGTGAACAAGTCCCGTATACGTACGCCCGAGGCATAGCGCTCGGACTCTGCAACAGGACTGCCATCAGCCTGTAACAACTGGAGCGGTGCCCCCACGCCAAGCGCTTCACCAATGTTCCGTGCCATGGGTTGCATGGCTGATCCATTCCACTGCACCCAGTCGAATTTCCAGATATCCCAGACTTGCGGATAGCTGACAGGCGCGTTGGCGATGCGGTAGTTTTTTGCATCGATCACGTCACCGAAGACGCTATTGGCGATGCGTCCGAAGGCATCGGTGCGACCAAAACCTTCCTCGGTCGGATAAAGACCACGGTGCCAGTCGTTGAAGGCAGTGCCAAGCATGCGATAAAGGACTTCTTTGAACTCGGCACGCAACTTTTCCCGGCCATCCTCATAATCATCGCCCAGGACTTCTTTAGCGAAACGCCTGAATTTCAGCGGATTGTAATAGGTGAAGGCCATGCTCATACCCAGCGCCTGACCAAAGCTGCCGCCTTTGAGTGTGGGCACGGTCGACGCAAGGGAGTGCAGGGCGGCGCCACCATCGATGCGAACCGCCTGCCCTTTGTAATGTAATTGCCCTGTGTGGCAGGCTGCGCAGCTGATATCGAGGTAGTGAGCACCAGTCGTGCTGTCTTCGTGCCGAGTGAAGCCGACGGGCAGGTTTGCCGGATTTAACGGGGTGGCTTGTTGCTGCGGGTCGATCAAGAAACCGAAACGTGCCAGGTAGGCCGGAGTCGCGAATTTGCTACTTCCCAGCGGCATCTCCAAGGCACTGAACCACTCATAACGCAGGCCTTTGACCTGAGTGCCTTGTGGGGTGTAATAGAAAGTTTGCCGGTCTTCAGCGCTCCATTGTTCGAGATAATGGAGCTTTTCCGGTTGCCGATAGAGAGGCAGGTTAGGATAGGCCACAAAGTACAAGGCAATACCCAATCCGATAACCACTAGTAGCAGAAACCCGTAGAGGGCACGGCGCAGTGTTTGCATTAGGCACTTCCCTGATGTTTTTTTATTTGTTCGTATTTATGCCAAGCGCATCAAGTAATGGCAAGCTGCTATTGCTGTATGAGCGAGCAAATCCCCCGCGCGATCACAAGAACTGGGTCGTCGGGTATGAACGAATATGGATGATAGGCGCTATATCGGACCAAGGAGCGATACATGCACCCATTTGACGCTGAAAAGCCCCCGCGGCTGGCTGTTCTATTAGGGTATGCGGGGCTAACGCCATTCGTTGGTGGCGCCTTAGGTATTTGGATCATTCCAGCGGGTTGGCGCGAGTTCGTGCTTGCGTCTTTGCTGGATTATGCTGCAGTGATTCTGGCCTTTATGGGCGCTATTCACTGGGGGCTGGCGATGCGTGCGGAAGCCAAGGATGAGCGCGCCCAGATTCAGCTCGCGCTGTCGGTAATTCCGCCATTGTTTGGTTGGCTGGCGATTGCCCCCGGTGTGCCTATTGGCTTGGCACTACCGATGCTTCTGCTGGCGTTTGTCGGCCTATACCTGGCGGATTTGCGAGCGGTCCGTTTGGGAATGGCGCCGTTTTGGTACAGCAGATTGCGCACGCCATTGACGCTGGTGGTCGCGGTTAGCCTGTTACTGGCCTGGGTAGCTGCGATAACCGAACAGGCTTAGCAGGTATTGACGATGCCTCGTGAAAAGTAGGCAGCGTGCCTGTTCGCGGCTGCCTCGCTGCGCTTCAACGGCCTGCTAGCAATTAAGGCTGTCGGCCTGCCGATACAGCAGCAACAGTTTATGGGTAATGCTTTGCTGGATGTCGTCGCGTTCGAAGCTGGAAAGGCGGGTGAGGTTGGCCACCTGCAGGCGATGCAGATGAATGTAGGGCATCTGCTGATCGAACTCGCGTAGATCGCCTTTCATCATGATTGGCAGGAATACGTCGCCAGCTTTTTTCTGGCTGCTGATTATCTGAGCCAGGGCCGCCTTGAACGGCATGGTTTTCGGGCCAGGGCCGCCGCTTTTGAGCTGGGTGGTCAGTAGCAGACCCGGTTTGCCCAGGACTGCGCCAGGCAGCACACAAAGGCCCGTCTTGCGTATCGCATGTACTTCGATGCCATGCAGGGTGTCATGGAACGCATAGGGGTTGGGTAGCACCACCATCTTGCGGCCCATGTCGCTGGGGAAGTGCAGGTTGTAGTTGGTATAAAGCTGGCGAACGGACTCCGAATAGACACACAAGCGATTCTCGAACAGTTTGATAAACCGCTCTGCCAGTTCACGTCGGGCCATGTTGTCCATGTCCCAGATCAGGTCCTGATTCTGCGGCTTGTTGAGATCGACTTCCTGATGTTCCATGGTGCTCATGTTCTTCCTTAGACGCGAAATTGGCCTAATAACCGGTTGAGCTGATCCGCGAGTTGTCCCAGTCGTTGGCTGGCGGCAGTGGATTGCTCGGCAGCCGCGGCGTGATTATGGGCCAGGCCAGCTGCTTGAGTCACATTCTGGTTTATATCTTCGACCACATGAGTCTGCTGTAGGGTGGCACTTGCAATTGAAGCGTTCAAGCTTGTCAGGTTGCGTAGTGATTGCGCTATTTGGGTCAGGCTGTCCCCTGCCTGACTGGCTTGCTCAATGGTCAGCTGGGAAGCGCTGCTGCTCTCGTTGATGACCTTGACTGCTGCTTCCGAGTGACCTTGCAGGCGCTCGATCATACCTTGGATTTCAGCGGTCGATTGTTGTGTTCGTTGGGCTAAAAGACGCACTTCGTCGGCTACCACGGCAAAACCGCGGCCTTGTTCGCCGGCACGCGCCGCCTCGATGGCGGCATTCAGTGCGAGTAAATTGGTTTGCTCGGCAATCGAGCGAATCACCTCCAGCACACTGCCAATCTGCGTGCTTTCCTGCGCCAGAGTTTGAATGACGTCGACCGCTTGTTCGATGGTGCCGGATAGTTGGCTGATCTGGCGTAGGCTTGCATCAATGTTGCTCTGGCCCTGGGCCGCTTGTTGCTCGGCGGTGTGTACTTCGGCCGAGGCATGTTCGGCATTTTTTGCCACATCCTGTACACCGTAGGTGACCTGGTTGATTGCCGTTGCGACCATTTCCATCTGTTGAGCTTGCTGTTGGCTGCTTTGCTGGGTTTCCGCTGAGAGTGCATCCAGCGAACGAGCGGCTTGATCCAGCGTGCTGGCGGATTCGAGCGAATGCTGGATGACCTGGCGCAGCTTTTCGGTAAACGCGTTGAAGTGCTTGGCCAGGCTCGTTAGCTCATCTTTGCCCCTGGTATCCAGGCAAAGGGTCAGATCGCCATCGCCGCTGGCGATACTGGCCATGGCATTGACGGACTCTTGCAGGGGGCGGGTGATACTGCGGGCAATCAAACTGATCAATAGCCCCATCAGCACAATGATCACCGTACCGATGGCCAGGGCACGCAGGGCCTGGGCCATGAATTCAGCCTGCACGTCGTCGGTATAGACGCCCGAACCAATGATCCAGCCCCAGGGCTGGAACTGCTCGATATAGGAGACCTTGGGCACTGGCTCAGTGGCACCAGGCTTGGGCCAGCGATAATCGACCTGGCCGGCGCCTTTTTCCTTGCCGATTTTTACCATCTCGTTGAACAGGAATTTTCCATCCGGGTCCTTGAAGCCGGAAAGGTCTTGGCCTTCGAGTTTCGGGTTGATCGGATGCATGACCATCGTGGGCGTCATGTCATTGATCCAGAAATACTCCTTGTCGTCGTAGCGCAGCCCACGGATTACCGCCTTGGCCTGGTTCTGCGCCTCTTCTCGGCTAAGCGTGCCGGCTGTTTCCAGGCTGTGGTAGTGCTTGAGAATGCCGGCTGCAGTCTGCACCACCTGCCGGGTCTTTTCGCTTTTGGCGGCAAACAGGCCTTTCTGAGCTTGCATTAGCATGATCGCGCCGAAGCTCGATAGCATCAGCACTGCCAAGGCGAGGATCAGCAGTAGGCGACGACTGATGGCCAGGCTACGTAGATCGTTCATTTATGGGCGCTCCCAATTTTTATTAGAGTCTTCAGCGTTAGCAGGTTGTTGAAAAGCTGCCTGCGTTGCCATCGCGGCGTTGAAAACAGGCCGGGCCCCGGCGTCTCAAAATGCTCTTTTACAACACCTAAACTCGCGTGCGAGGCCAGTCCGCTTTTTCGCCTGTTTTTGCGGGGCCGCCATCGCTATTGCGCTGGCGGCCTGGCCTAGGTTTTTCAGCGGCGCTGTTAGCGCTGTATGACGACCGTTCTGTGGTTCCAGTTGAACGACAATGCAGTTAAGCTCCGCCACGGCACACTATTGCTTCGCAACGTACTGTTAGATATGAAAATTGCAGTACGCCTCTAGAGTATTTCGGCATGCAGGCGGCAGTTCTTTAATGATGGGTGAAATTTGCCGCTTGTCAGGAACCCCAGGGACTCTGTTTGAGTCCGATCACTTTCCCTCTTCGATAGAGTAGTTCGTCGTGCAGCTGGCGTTGCGCGTTTATAGGAGCATCGATGGATTTCTGGACTGCCATACAGGCTCTGATTCTGGGCGTTGTAGAGGGTATTACCGAGTTTTTACCCATCTCGAGTACGGGCCATCAGATCATCGTCGCCGATCTCATCGGCTTTGGCGGCGAGCGGGCGATGGCCTTCAACATCATCATTCAGCTGGGGGCGATTCTGGCGGTCATCTGGGAATATCGGCAGAAAATTTTGCATACCGTGCTCAGTCTTCCCAGAGAGCGGCAAGCGCAGCGTTTTACCGGCAACCTGCTGGTAGCATTCATGCCCGCGGTGGTGCTCGGTGTAATTTTTGCCGATGCCATCCACCGCTATCTGTTCAACCCGATTACCGTGGCAGCCGCCCTGGTGGTTGGTGGGGTGATCATGCTGTGGGCCGAGCGGCGTACACACAGCGTTCACGCCGAAACCGTGGACGAGATGCACTGGAGTGATGCCTTGAAGATAGGTTTTGCCCAGTGCCTGGCGATGATTCCAGGCACGTCGCGATCCGGCGCGACCATCATCGGTGGTTTGCTGTTCGGTTTGTCGCGTAAAGCCGCAACCGAGTTCTCGTTTTTTCTGGCGATGCCGACGATGATCGGGGCGGCGGTTTATTCCGCTTATAAATACCGGGAGATGTTCGAGCCCGCGGATCTGCCGGTATTCGCCATCGGCTTCATTGCCTCGTTCATCTTCGCCATGATTGCCGTACGTGCCTTGCTCAAGTTCATTGGCAGCCACAGCTATGCGATGTTCGCCTGGTACCGAATCGGGTTCGGTCTGCTGATATTGGCCACCTGGCAATTCGATCTGATCGATTGGAGCAGCGCGCAGATTTAACGTGTAGCGGTATTCGCATGGTGAATTCAACACTCGCCTCAAGTGCGTTTTTGTCATAGTGGGTTCATTCAAGGAGAACCCGATGATCCGCCTCGACCATCAGTTACTCGACGTCAACGGTATTACCCTGAGCCTATACAGCGCCGGTGCCGCAGACGCTCGGCCGCTATGGCTGCTACATGGCTTTCCCGAATGCTGGCATTCCTGGCGTCAGCAGATCGCGCCGCTGGTCGCTGCCGGTTATCGCGTGCTGATTCCGGAAATGCGCGGTTACGGGCAAAGCAGCGCGCCGCATGATCCCGACGCCTATGACCTGATAACCGTGTGCGACGATATCCGCGCTGCCATGGATGCGCTGAAACAGGACCAGGCCTGCATTGTTGGCCATGACTGGGGCGCGCCTGTCGCCTGGCACCTGGCGTTGCTGGAACCGCAGCGCGTGCGCGCCGTGGTGGGGATGGCGGTACCTTTTGCCGGTCGCCCCAAGCAACCGGCCATCGATATCATGCGCCAGCTCTATGCCGGGCGTTTCCACTACATTTTGCATTTTCAGGAGGCAGGCGTTGCCGAGCGGGAAATGGACGCCGACATTGCGCGAACCCTGCGCATGATGATGCATAACACCTCGGCCGCCGTGGCCAAGGATTTTTTCCTGCAAGAGAAACCGGCCGGCGCTAGCCTATTCGACGGTATGCAGGATCCCGGCAGCCTGCCAGCCTGGTGCGATGAGCAGGCTTTCGCCGAATATGAGCGCACCTTCGCCGGACGAGGCTTCTACGGCGCGCTTAATTGGTACCGGAATTTCCAACGAAACTGGCAACGCACCGAGGCCTTGGCGGACAAGCAAGTCGAGCAGCCTGCGCTATTTCTGCTGGGCGAGAAGGACCCGGTCGGCACCTTGGAGGCCTACACCCTGAAGCAGATGCCGAAGCGCGTGCCGCTGCTCGAACAGCACGTACTGCAAGACTGCGGTCACTGGATTCAGAACGAGCAAGCCGAGCAGGTCAATCAGCTGCTGCTGGCATTTCTGCAACGTCATTACGCCGCCTGCCCCGTTAGAATGGCGTTTTTCCCATAGGGGGCGGGCATGGAACGGCTCGGGTTGCTTCGCAGTTGGGACGACGATAAGGGCTTCGGCTTTATCCAACCCGAACAGGGTGGCGCGCAGCTGTTCGCGCATATCTCGGCCATGCGCGGTGAGCGTCGCCCGGTAGCCGGCGACCAGGTCGCCTATGTCCTCGGTAAGGATTCACGGGGTCGCCCATACGCCGAGCATGTCCGCTTGGCCGGGGTGCTAGCGCTCGACCGGCCGGCAATCCGGCGCAAGCCCCAAGCGCAGCGACCGCCCGCTGCGGCGATGAAGAAGTCCAAGATCCCCACGCCCGGAAGCAGGCCGTCGAACGGCGGAGCCATTCGGCACCTCGGGCCGAAGCTACTGATTCTGCTCGCGCTCTGTTGTTTGCCTTTATGGGGCGCATTGCAGCTATGGCTGCACGCTGGGTTCGTCTGGCTGCTGCTGGTCTATCCGCTGGCCAGCCTGATCAGTTTCCTGCAGTACTGGCAGGACAAGGCGCACGCCCTGCGTGGGCGCTGGCGAACCCCGGAGAATGCCCTGCATCTGACCGAGTTGCTCGGCGGTTGGCCTGGCGCTTTAATGGCGCAGCAATGCTTTCGTCACAAGACCCGCAAGTTGTCTTACCAACTGGTGTTCTGGGCGATTATCGCGGTGCACCAGGCGGTATGGATCGACTGGTTGCTACTCGATGGCGCTTATCTGAGCGGGCCATTACGCCATTACCTGCCGGTCTGAGGCTTTGGCCCATTGAGCGGGCAACCATTGCATATTGCCGTCTCGCGGATTGGTCGTCACAGGCATACATTGACACGGCAACAGCCCCTTACAGTGCTCATTCGTCCAAATGGAGATTCAACGTATGTTCCTGTCCATGTACCAAGCTTCGATTCCAGGCTTCCTGCGCATGCTCGGCAATCTCTCGGCCATCCTGCATAAGGCGGAAGCCTATGCCGCCGAGCGCAAGATAGATCCGGCCGTGTTGATCAATGCGCGTCTGGCGCCAGATATGTTTCCTCTGGTGCGCCAGGTACAGATTGCCACTGATAGCGTGAAAGGCTGTGGCGCACGTCTGGCCGGCATCGAGGTACCCAGCTATGCCGATACTGAGAGCAACTTTGCCGAGTTGCAGGAGCGAATCGCCAAGACCCGAGCATTTCTGCAAGGCATCGACGCCGCTCAGATCGACGGGAGTGAAAGCAAGGAGATCACCCTGAAATTTCCAGGTGCGGAAATGACCTTCAGCGGCCGGGACTATCTGCTGGGGTTCGTTCTGCCGAACTTCTATTTCCACGTCACCACCGCTTACGCGATCCTGCGCCACAACGGCCTGCAGATCGGCAAGATGGATTACCTCGGTCAGGCCTGAGGATTTTCTGAGTCAGACTGGCTGCTCCCAGTCCTTGAACGCCTGGTCGATATGCTCGATCCAGGCGCGCACGGCCGGCAACATACCGCGCCTGTGGGTATACACGGCTTGCAGGTGGCCCGGCGGCAATCTCCAGTCCGGCAGCAGACGGAGCAGGCGACCGTCGAGCAACTCCTCGTGGCAGTAGGGCGCGGGCAGCATGCTGAAGCCCAAGCCGGCCAGTGCGGCACGCTTGCGTACGGCGAAGTCCTCGATCGCCAGGCGCGGCTCCAGAATCGCTTCACGCATTTGTCCGCCGCTGTCCTGGAAGCGCAGGTGGATCTTCCGGTCGGCTTCCAGTGCGCCCATTGCCGGTAGTTTGTGCAGATCCTCGAGGGTGTCGACAGTCAGACCCTCGAGCAGCGCCGGGGCCGCCACCAGATAGGCCTGGGCCGGCAGCAGGCGACGGCTGATCAGGCTCGGATCTTCGTCCTCGGCACTGCGCACGCGCAAGGCCACGTCGATACCCTCATTGAGCAGATCGACCCGCCGGTTGGTCTGGATCAGCTCCAGCTGCACCTTGGGATAGGCCGTGAGAAAACTGACCACCAGCTCCGGGAGCAGGGCGATGCCGCCCGGCGCACTCACGCGCAAACGCCCGCGCGGCTCGCTGGTCAGGCTGGCGACGGTTTCCTCGGCTTGTTCGGCTTCCAGCAGCATGGCCTGGCAATGGCGTAGGTAGCGCTCACCGAGATCGGTGAGCGCCAGTTTGCGCGTGGTGCGTTGCAGCAGGCGCGCACCCAGGCGGTTTTCCAGCTCGGCGATGCGTCGCGACAGACGTGATTTGGGAATCCCCAGCAGGCGGCCGGCCGCCGCGAAGCCGCCGGCTTCCACCACTTTGGCGAAGTAGAACAGGTCGTTGAGGTCATGCATGGTTTATCGTCCTATGAATGGGACGAACTATCGCATTTTTGCCGACTAATCGGCTATTGGTTTCATAGGTAGTATCTCCAGCATCTTGATTGCCCTTATCCCGGAGAACGCTATGAACGTACTGCACCTCGATTCCAGCATCCTTGGCGACTCGTCCGCCTCCCGTCAGCTCAGCCGCGCCGTGGTCGACGCTTGGCAGGCCGCTTCGCCCGCTATCGAGGTTAGCTATCGTGACCTCGCCAGCGATGCGCTGAGCCACCTGTCCGCCGCCAGTCTGGTCGCCGACGGTACCCCGGCCGAATTGCGCGATGCGGCGCAAAAGCACGAAGTCGAGCTGGCCGAAGCCACCCTCAATGAATTCCTCGCGGCCGATGCCATTGTCATAGGCGCGCCCATGTACAACTTCACCGTGCCGACCCAGCTCAAGGCCTGGATCGATCGTGTCGCCGTCGCCGGTAAAACCTTCGCCTACGACGAAAACGGTCCGAAAGGCCTGGCAGGCGGCAAGAAGGTGGTGATCGTCTCCACCGCCGGCGGCATTCACGCCGGCCAGGCCAGCGGTCAGGCTCACGAGGCCTATCTGGAACTGGTCCTGCGCTTCCTCGGCATCACCGACATCGAAATCGTCCGTGCCGAAGGCCTGGCCTATGGTGAAGAGCCGCGCGCCAATGCACTCAAAGGCGCCCAGGCGCAAATCGACGAGTTGTTCGCCGCGGCCTGACCGCACAGCGCAAAAAACAAAGCCCGCTGAGTTAGCGTAATGCTGTTCACTTAAGCGGAGCAGCCTTCCTATCCACTGGATAGCGGGTC
>CBIHLF010000072.1:0-12520 GCA_966210435.1 uncultured Pseudomonas sp.
GAATCATGAACAGGTTGCCCAGGCCGGGCAGGGCGATGCGCCACATCTGCGGCAGTATCAGGCGCCAGAAAATTCTGGGTTTGGACAGGCCGAGGGCCTGGCCGGCTTCGCGGTGGCCCTTGGGAATAGCGAGAATCGCGCCACGGAACACCTCGGTCGCATAAGCGCCGAAGCACAGGCCCAGAGCGATGGTGCCGGCGGCAAAGGCGCTGAGTTCCAGGCTTTCGAGACCCAGCAAGTCGGCCAGGTTGCGCATCAGTTGCACGGTGCCGAAGTAGATCAGCAACACCCAGAGCAGCTCGGGCACGCCGCGCACGATGGTCGAGTAGGTGCCGCCCAGCCACTGCAGCGGTTTGTACGGCGAAGTTTTCGCCAAAGCCCCGAGCAGGCCGAGCACTAGACCCAGCGACAGCGCGCTGAGCGCCAGCTTGATGGTCATCAGGGTGCCGGCAGCCAGGGCCGGGCCGAATCCGTAGAGATCGAAAGTCATTGAGAGCGCTCACAAGCCTGCGCCGCCCGAGGGGCGACGCAGTGCCGGCTGCTTAGTAGATGCTGAAGGGGAAGTACTTGTCGTTGATTTTCTTGTAGGTGCCGTCGGCGACGATTTCTTTCAGGGCGGCGTTCAGCTTCTCGCGCAGTGGATCGCCCTTGCGCACGGCGATGCCAATCTTGTCGTTGTCGAATACCGGCTCGCCCTTGAACTCGAAGCCTTTGCCAGCGTCGCTCTTGAGCCATTCCCAGTTGACGAAGCTGTCGGCCAGTACGCCATCGAGGCGGCCGGAGGCGAGGTCGAGGTAGGCGTTTTCCTGGGTGTCGTAGAGCTTGATGTCGACCACGCCGTTGAGGTTGTCTTCCAGCCAGGTGCCGGCGATGGTGGCGCGCTGGGCGCCGATTACCTTGCCCTTGAGGCTGGCTTTATCGGTCTTGAAGTCCGAACCTTTGGGGGCAATGAACTGCAGCTTGTTGGTGTAGTAGGGCATGGTGAAGTCGACCGCCGCCTGGCGTTCTTCGGTGATCGACATCGAGGCGATCAGGAAGTCGAACTTCTTCGCGTTCAGGGCCGGGATGATGCCGTCCCAGTCGGAGGTGACCACTTCGCACTCGGCCTGCATCTTGGCGCACAGGGCCTGGCCGATTTCCACGTCGAAACCACCGACCTGGCCGTTGGCGTCGATCAGGTTGAATGGCGGGTAGGCGCCTTCGGTGCCCATTTTGAGTTTGTCAGCAGCGACGGCGCTGGTGCCGAATGCCAGGGTAGCGGCAGCGGCCAGCAGGATCTTCTTATAGCTCTGCATGCTTTGTTGCTCCGTGTTTAGTGATTGCTGGACATGAATTGTTTACAGCGCGCCGAGCTCGGCTTGTCGAACACCTGCTCGGGCGTGCCTTGCTCCTCGATCAAGCCTTGGTGGAGGAACACCACTTCGCTGGAAACCTGGCGGGCAAAACCCATCTCGTGGGTTACCAGCAACATGGTGCGACCTTCATCGGCGAGCGCGCGGATGACATTAAGCACTTCTTGTACCATCTCCGGGTCGAGAGCCGAAGTTGGCTCATCGAACAGGATCACCTTGGGCTCCATGCACAGGGTGCGGGCGATCGCCGCGCGCTGTTGCTGGCCGCCGGACAACTGGTTGGGATAAACGTGGCGCTTGTCGCCGATGCCGACCTTGGCCAGCAGCGCCTCGGCGCGTTCGATGGCTTCGGCCTTGCTCAGGCCGAGCACGCGGCGTGGCGCCTCGATGATGTTATCGAGCACGCTCATATGCGGCCACAGATTGAAATTCTGAAAAACGAAACCCAGCTCGCTGCGCAGGCGGTTGATCTGCTTGCCGTCGGCGGCCACCAGCTCGCCGTTTTTCGCCGGCTTCAGCTTGAGTTCTTCGCCAGCGACGATGATCTGCCCCTTGTGCGGGTTTTCCAGCAGATTGATGCAGCGTAGAAAGGTCGACTTGCCGGAGCCGGAAGAGCCGAGGATGGAAATGACATCGCCGTCGCGTGCGGTCAGGGATATGCCCTTGAGCACCTCGAGGTCGCCGTAGCGTTTATGCAAATCGCGAATTTCCAGCGCGGGCGTGGCCTCGGCCATGGGATGTTTTCCTCTTATTCGAATGCGCTCAGGCGTTGCTTGGCCTCCCTGGCGTGGCGCCAAGCTAGCATAGCGTTTCAGTGACCGCCAAGCCGTTTACCAGCCTGGAAGCGCTCATCCGGTCATGCTGTCGCCTGGCTGCAGTTGGCTGTCGCGCGAGCACAATTCCTCTCCCGTGGACCGGATGGGTGGCTGGAGGAATTGCAGGCACTAAAAGCTTGGGCTTACAAGGAGGAGGGAGCCTCTATGTCAGCTTCGCAAGAGGTGTGCTGGATACTATCGATGGGCGGGTGAGCGCTCTAGGGTGGGCAGGGCGCTGGATGAGTATTTCCGGTAGCTGCGTCACTGTGGCGGTGGGGCTATAAATCGAAAGCCCCGCTTCGGCGGGACTTTGAGGCAGTTATGCTCTGGTTGCTTGAGCGGCCATCAGCACTTCGTTCTGTCGCTTTGTCGCTTCAGTGAGCACAGTGCTGTAAACGCGCTTTTTCTCATCGGACTTAGCGTTGCGGATGAAGTCGGCAAAGGGGCTCTTCGTCCCCTTACTGGACGCTGACTTAAGAATACTCATGAGGTCGCTCCATCGGTTAGTCCCAATTTAGCCCTGAGTTCAGGCCTGCTGTAGTTCTCTGGGATATGGTAGTCGATCTTGTCTACCCCAGCTTTGTAGAGGCGGCTGGAATTATCAATGTACTTAAGCAAAAGGTCGACATGCACTTTTTTGCCGAACTCTAGCTTAAGAGTATTAACCACGTCACGTGCGGCAAAGTATTGGTCGACGAAGTGCTCCGGAAGAATGCGCCTACCCTCTGCTGCTTCGCGAGCCTGGACGAATTGCCATGCCAGCAACGGGTCCTGATAGACGTACAGGATTTGGACGAATCTGCCCTTCCTCAAAGACCTGCGGATGTTGTCCCTGGCCTTGTCCAGATTAGCTAGGGTGCCATCCAGCAGGAATGACTGTCTGTTGTCGAATGCGAGATCGATGATCTTCTCGACAAGAATCGATACAGCTGCTTGAAAGAGCCAGGCGTTTCCACCTGTGTATCCAGGGAATTCGCCTCGTAGCTCGTCTGGGTCGATCCTTAGAGGGGGCGCGTCGCTGAAAAAATTCAGAAGCTCCAGAGAGGCTTCGGTTTTACCGGCACCGGGTGAGCCCGCCATGAAAACTGATACGGGCTCCTCCTCCGGTGGGTGGATCGCTTTATCGGTCAGCCGTTTTGCGATTGCCTTTTTGTTGGCTCTTGCGAAGACGATAGCTTCGTCCTGAACTCGCTGCTCAGTGGGCGTCATTGATCGAATCTTGTCCAGTCGTTAGCGGTTGATGTCAAGGCGCTTCTGCATTGGTACTGCACACCATCACCGCCTCAGTACGTGCCAATCCCGTCTATGAAAGATGGGGCAGTTACGGCTTCCCGTCGAGTTGATTGAAAAAGACTTCGTCTATGCCCTGAGCGCCGACCGCTCTGTGCATGCGCTGCCGATCATCGTAGTGGCACTCGGGCGTAGGTAACGGGGGGGCTTGGAGTCTGTCCGGAACCGGCACGTTATGTTTGGGCAAGGGGGCGCCTTGGGGCACGGCAAATTACAAGTCCGCCCGCCCACGCAGTGCCTCATAAAGCCGCGCCGGCCCCAGCAGCAGATTGATCACCTCGCGCTGGATCTGCTCCGAGTTCAGCGCCTGCAAACTCAAATTGCTCTGCGCCGAATGGCTGTCGATCAGCGCATCGATAAACACCCGCGTCAGATCAGGCGAACTGGCGAACTGCTCCTTGCTGTTGTTCGCAGCCTGCTGTGCCAGCACCTCGGACTCAAGCAGCTTCTCGCGCTGGCTGTTGAGCCAGGACAGCTTGTCGCCGTCGGTGGTATCTGCGCCGAACAGCTCGTTGATCTTCTCGACGATCTGGCTGAGGTAGAGCTTTTCCTTCTCTTGTACCTGGCCGCTGCCGGTGGCGCTCATCGGCGGCAATTTCGGGTATTCGCCGTTTACCAGTGGCAGGTCGCGGGTGCCTTTGTCTTTCAGCTTGTAGCGCACCAGTTCCAGCTTGGAGAGATCCACGCCTTCGCGCTCGCGGCCGAATTCGATCAGCGGCAGCAGGTGTTTGAAGAACAGTTGGCGCTTCTCGATATCGGTATTGCCATAGTCGAAGATCTGCGAGAGGAAGGCATACAGGCGCTGGAAGCTACCCATGTCGCGCTTGAACAACACCAGCGCATCCATTTCATCTTTGGCCTCTTTCATTGTCTGGCCATCGCCGTTCGCTTCGGCAGCGCGCAACTCATCCTGAGCGATGCGGTAACGCACCAGCAGACGGTTGGCTACCGGTTCCAGGGCCGCGCTCAGCTCGCTCTGACGCGCCGCTGGATTGAGCAATACCGCCACCACCCGCTCGACCTCAAACTGGTCGTAGTGCCCGGCGCTGTCCAGTTTGGTGCGCAGGTCGTAGACCAGGTGCGGGTCGGTCACGTCTTCCAGTTCGGCGGTGCTGTAGTAAACCTTGAACGCCGTGAGGATTTCGTCCGGCTCGTTGACGAAGTCCAGCACGTAGGTGGTGTCTTTCTTCGGATGGGCACGGTTTAGCCGCGATAGCGTTTGCACCGCTTGAATGCCACCCAGCGTCTTGTCCACGTACATGCCGCAGAGCAGCGGCTGGTCGAAGCCGGTCTGGAATTTGTTAGCCACCAGCAGTATCTGGTATTCGTCGCCGCTGAACGCTTCGCGGATATCGCGGCCACGCAAGTTCGGGTTTAGCGTCTGGCTGGTTTCAGTGAACGGGTCGGGGCCAGACTCGGGGTCATGAACTTCACCGGAGAACGCCACCAGGGTGCCGATCGGATAACCCTGGCGCTTCACATACTGGTCGATTGCCAACTGCCAGCGCACCGCCTCCTGACGGCTGGAAACCACCACCATGGCTTTGGCTTTGCCCTCCAGTAGCGGCTGCACGTTCTCGCGGAAGTGCTCGATCACCACCTGCACTTTCTGCGCGATGTTATAGGGGTGCAGTTTCACCCAGCGCATGATGCCTTTCAGCGCCTGGCTGCGTTCCACCTCGGCTTCGCTCAGTTCCTCACCGTTGTGCGCCAGCTTGAAGGCGGTTTTGTACGCCGTGTAGTTGTGCAGTACATCGAGGATAAAGCCCTCCTCGATAGCCTGACGCATGGAGTACACATGAAACGGCGCGGGCAGGTTGCTGCTCGATGCGGGCAGCTCAGGATTTGGCCTCCGGCCGAACAGCTCCAAGGTCTTGGCCTTGGGCGTGGCGGTGAAGGCCACGTAGGTGATGCCGCTTTCGGCCGAGCGCGCACTCATCTGCGCCGCCAGGATGTCCTCGGTGCTGGCTTCGCCACCATCGGCCAGTTCTTTCAGCTCCTCGATAGACAGCACCTGCTTGAGTTTGGAGGCCGCCTCACCGGTCTGCGACGAGTGCGCCTCGTCTGCAATCACCGCAAATCGCTTGCCCTCGGTGGCTGCGAGCTCCTGCACTGCCTTCAGGGCGAAGGGGAAGGTCTGGATAGTGCACACCACGATCTTCTTGCCGCCAGCCAAGGCCTTGGCCAGTTCGCCGCTCTTGCTCGCCGATTCACCGGTGATGGTCGCCACCACGCCGGTGGTGCGCTCGAAGCTGAAAATCGCTTCCTGCAGCTGTGCATCCAGCACGGTGCGGTCGGACACCACCAGCACCGACTGGAACAGCTTCTGCTGCTCGGCGTCATGCAGGTCAGCGAGAAAATGCGCGGCCCAGGCAATTGAATTGGTCTTGCCGGAACCGGCCGAATGCTGGATCAGGAACTTGCCGCCAGGCCCTTCCTCCAGCACCTTGGCCACCAATTTGCGCGTGGCATCAAGCTGGTGGTAGCGGGGGAAGATGATCGACTTGAGCTGCTTCTTCTTGTCCTTCTGCGCGACCAGGTAGCGGGCGATGATTTCCAGCCAGCTATCGCGCTGCCACACCTGTTGCCAGAGATAGGCTGTGGCATGGCCATCGGGGTTGAGTGGGTTACCTGCACCGCCGTCGTTACCCAGGTTGAACGGCAGAAAGCGCGTCGCCGCGCCCTCCAGGCGAGTGGTCATCTGCACTTCACGGTTGCTCACGGCAAAGTGCACCAGCGCACCCGCAGGGAAGCTCAGTAGCGGCTCTGTCCGGCCCTTGGGCTTTGGCTCGCGGTCGAAGCGGTATTGATCCACCGCATCCTGCACCGACTGGGTGAAATCGGTTTTCAGCTCGCAGGTTGCAACGGGAATGCCGTTGAGGAACAGCACCAGGTCGATGGAGTTCTCGCAGGCCAGCGAGTAGCGCACCTGGCGTACCACGCGCAGGCGGTTGGCCGCGTACTTGGCCGTCAGCTCCGGGTTCATGGTTAGCGCCGGCTTGAACTGCGCCAGTTGCAGCGGCTGACGTAGGCCCAGCAACTCGATGCCGTGGCGCAGCACATCCAGGGTGCCGCGCTCGTCGAGGGATTTGCGCAAGCGATCCAGCAGCACCGCCTCGGTCGCTGCGCCATGGTTCTTGCTCAGCGCCTCCCAGGCCTTGGGCTGGGTGCTCTTGACCCAGTCGATCAGGTCAGCAGGGAACAGCGCCCGAGGGCGGTCATAGGCCTGCGCGTCACCTTCCGTATGTAGCCAGCCGCTGGCGGCTAACTGCTCGCAGATTTCATTCTCGAAGGACACTTCCTTATGCAGGCTCATGAGTAATCTCCGCTAGGCCACAATCTTCACTGTTTCGGCGAAGGATGCGATCTGCGCCTCCAATTCGTGCGGGGAGTGAATGAAATCCGCGAGAGGCGTTTCCAGCCACATCGCCTGAATGTTGTTTGTCAGATCGGTGACAACGCCGGCTTCACCCGAAGGGTGAGAAACCTGTTCCCACTCGCGCTTCAGATCTGCATCCGAGTCATCAATCGGCCGATAGAGATATAACCGAAGGCTGGGCTCTATCACTGGCATCGATGTGGGGTCGGGTTGCCCCTTTTGAACTCTCAGTTCACGCAGGACGGCAGGGTCATTGCGCAGTTGAAACTCCACTACCAGATCAGACGTACGCATATTGCCCTCATCGTTCCTGACATACACAAGCGTAGCGGCCACGAGGGGCAGGAAGTCCCAGGCCCACTTGCTCGATGGTTTGGTTGATGAGCCGCAAGGCCTATCGAAACTGGTGGGTCCCCAATACCAGAAGCCAGCTCCGTACTTGCTCGCTATATTGTCCAGAGTTGGCAGGATGCGCTTGTAGAAGCCCGCCAGTAGGCGATGCGACTGCTGAACCTGATCGACCAAGGTTCCTGCTTGCTCGCGACTTATACCCATACGATTTTTTCCTGTTCTAGTGCCTGCGCCAGTTCGAGCAACGGCAGCCAATCGATTATTTTCTGCTTAGGTTTTCTACGTGGGGCCACGGGAGACCATACGTGCAAGGCCGCAATGCTTTCACTCGGCGAAGAAAGTGCGGGGAGCAGCGCGAGCAAGTCGCTAAAAGGTTGAACCGGCTCAGGCATCCCGAACAGTAAGAAGGCCTCCAGCCAGTCTTTGAGAATTCGCGCGTCTCTGGCATCAAACATATCCTCCAGCGCTTCAAGTCCGCGCTTGAGGTCATGCCACTCGCGGCAGAAAACACGAAGGCCGATTTCTTCAAAATCCGATTCGAGTGCTTCAGCTTCGGCACGCCAGGCGGGCATATTGCGTCCCAGAGCCAACAGCACAATCGCTTTGGACTCGCCGTTGTGTACCTGCAGCGCCTGAATCTGGGACTGCCACTGTTTGCGGGATTGTTCGCCGCCAAATGGAGGCTTTACCTCAATCACCAACAGGTGATGTTCAAAGCTCAGAATGACATCGGGCTCCACGTACCTGCGGTCGGGTAAACCATCAAGCTTGGGCCAGAACTCAAGATCGATCAGTGCGCCGAATTCGTTCGCCAGTGCTTCGCCGATCAAAAGAGCAAGCACTGACTGCTGTGCTTCGTCTGATAGGTAGGGAAGGCGACTAAAAAATACGGACGTGAGCAGATCTTCGCGCTTTCGAAAGACATCGCGCCAGCTGACGACTTGCCCGTCCAGCTCAGTCCGCCCCGCTTTTCCGTGCAGGATCGCCGTCAGCATCTAGTTCTCCTGATAACTACGTTCGATCAGGTGCTTGGCGCGTTCCAGATCGGCTGGGGTGCGCAGGCTCAGTTCCAGGTCGCCGGTGCCCCAGTGGCCGATGCTGCGTACGTCGCGGCTGAAGCCTTCGATCAGTTCGACCGAGTCCGGGTTGAGTTTGAGGAACAGCAGCAGGCGCTTGGGTTGGATCACCAGGCTGGCGAAGTTCTTTAGCCGGCGGAAGGCCAGGTAGAGCTTGAGGGGTTTTTCCTGCACATCGTCGCCGAGCGAATGCAGGTAGCTGCTGGTTTGCTCGAACAGCGCGGCAATCTCCGTTGGAGCCAGGGCCAGTTGTTCCTGCCAGGTCTTGTCTTTGCTCACGCTTGCCGGTTTGCCCACTTCGGCCTCGGCCGTTGGCGCAGCAACCACGGTGCTGGCCACGCTGACCGAATTGACCAGCTCCAGCAGCAACAAGTCATCACCAAACAGCTTGTAGCGGATCAGCTCGATATTGCGTTGGATCAGTTGCACCGCGTGCTGG
The DNA here is from genome assembly GCA_966210435.1 of uncultured Pseudomonas sp. Taxonomy (GTDB): domain Bacteria; phylum Pseudomonadota; class Gammaproteobacteria; order Pseudomonadales; family Pseudomonadaceae; genus Aquipseudomonas. The sequence goes on from CBIHLF010000072.1 coordinate 8,703, forward strand.
TCGTAGCGGGTGAAGTCGGCGGCGATGCACAGCAGGCGGGTGCCGCCCCATTCGATCTGCTCGGCGGCCTGCTTGCCGAGCTTCTCCATCACCAGCCAGCGGAACTCGGCCTGGTGGTCGAGCAGCCAGTCCAGGTAGAACAGGCCCTGGTTGATCACGTTTTCGTTGCTGTGGCGCTTGTACTCGATGATCACCGGGCAGCCGTTTTCGTCCAGGCCCAGGGAGTCGATACGGCCCTTATGGGTCTTGCCGGTGGCGTATTCGCTGGCCAGGAAGCGCACGCCGAGAAAGCACTCCATCTGCGCCTCGATCAGGCTTTGCAGCTGCTTTTCCACCGCCACCGCACGGCCGGGTAGCTCGTTGGCGCAACCATTGGCACCCAGGCGAAATAGCTGGATATCGCTCATGCGGCTTGCTCCTGTTCATCCTTGATTAGCCCGCGTACGTCGATCTGGCCGGTAACGGCTGCGGAGATTAGGGCGGTGCGGCGTTCTTTGAGTAGGTCGATTGCACTTTGAGCCGTTGATATCAGCTCGTCGAACTTACTCGTTTCTGTCGCTAGGTACTTAACAGCCTCAGCCTGGGCTTCCAATGGCGGAACTGGAATGAAAAGCTCTTTGACGTTCCCGCAATTCAAGTGAGGGTGTAAGGCTCCTGTTTGAATGGAGAGCAGGCTATGGAAGCCATATTCGCTATTGAGCACCCAAGAAAGCCATTCACCGAGAATCACGGTGCGGAGCGGGCTGACAATGATCAATGCATGGCAGTTGCAGCCCTCAAATTCTTCCGTGACAACAGCGACCTGACCAATATCTCCGGTCTGCACAATCAGAACGTCCCCGGTTTGTAGAATGGACTTCTGGTGATCAAGGCTCCACTGAAGGCTCACGAAGTAGGGCTCGTTAAAACGAATTTCGTTTTTCTTGATATGCAGTGACTGCAAGTAGCGCACCCCATCGTCGAGAAGGATATCGCGCGTAGGACCAACATAACCGTTGGTGATTTTGGTGCTGATGGAAGAAAGCCGTTTCACACCCCAGCTTTCAGGGACGCTGCCCAACCACTCCACCTCAGAGTCCTTCATCGGCACCGTCGGATCGAGCCCTTTGGTCACAGCATGGGCAATCACCGCCTGGCGCTTTTCCTTCAGCAGCGCGATCAGCTTTTCCTGCTCGGCCATCAGGTCGTCGATCTTGGTGGTTTCGCGTTCAAGGAACGCGGTGATAGAGCACTGTTCTTCGTAGCACGGAACCGCAAACTCAATATTGTTAAGGTCGCTCTGCGTCATGCTGGGAAGTGCAGTGCTTGTTGAATAACGATCAAATCTGATGGTTAGCGTGCAGTAGTAGAGAAACTTGGCGTTAACTCTTGGCTTAATGACGGTGTAGAACATTGTATCGACAGCCCAAAATGCGCCATTAACGTACAAAGGCCGATCAATTGTTCCCTTCCTGCCGAGCAGTACAGACTCGCCTTGATAAATAAATCGACTGGCAAATGAAAATGGGCCGCCAGATCCAATTACAGGGTAGCCCTCGTCGCTTTCAACCTCTTTGTAATCTCGGCCGTTTTGAATGTCTGCCAAATGCTTGAGGCGTTTTATGCCCCAATGCCCCGGCACCTTCCCCAGCCACTCCACCCCAGAATCCTTGTACTCGGGATAACGCGGAAAACTCATGCCGACAGCCCCCCGATCATCGCCAGAATGCGATCGGTCACGCCTTTCAGTTCGGCGTCGATCTCGGCCAGCGGGCGTGGTGGCTCGAATACATAGAAGTGCCGGTTAAACGGGATCTCGTAGCCGACCTTGGTTCTGTCATGGTCGATCCAGGCATCCGGGGCGTGGGGCAGCACTTCGCGTTTGAAGTAGGCCTGCACATCTTCGCCGAGCGGTACGTTCTCGCTGTCGCGCAGGCTGCTATCGGGCTGTGGCTTGCCCTTTTGCTTGCCCTTCTGGCCGATCACGATGGCACCGTGTTCGTCGCGCTGCGGGCGCTCGATGGTGATGCTCTGGTAGCCGAAGGCCTGGTTGGGCAGCAGGCGCGACAGTGGCGCGAGCTTGACCTTGCCGCCAGCCGGCGCGCTGGGTTCGGCCTCGCCGTCACGCAGGATCTGCCGGGCGACTTCCTTGCCGTTGGCGTCCAGCACGGTAGCCAGGCGCGCTTCGAGGCATTGGCCGAATAGCTGGGTGATCTCTTCGATGGCGCTGTCGGGCATTTCCTTGCGCTTGGAACCGAGGCTTTTGCGCATCTTCTGCCAGAAGCTTGAGGCATCGATCAGTTGCACCAGGCCCTTGCGCTGGGCCGGTTTGCGGTTGGTCAGCACCCACACGTAGGTGCTGATGCCGGTGTTGTAGAACATATCGGTGGGCAGGCCGATGATCGCCTCGACCAGATCGTTCTCCAGCACATAGCGGCGGATTTCGCTCTCGCCGGAACCGGCACCGCCGGTAAACAGCGGCGAGCCGTTAAGCACGATGGCAAAGCGGCTACCGCCCTCGTTGGCCGGGCGCATCTTGGCGATCAGGTGCATCAGAAAAAGCAGCGAGCCATCGGAGACGCGCGGCAGGCCGGGGCCGAAGCGGCCGTTAAAGCCCTGCTGCTCGTGTTCCTGGCGGATGGCCTTCTCGACCTTCTTCCATTCCACGCCGAACGGTGGGTTGGACAGCATGTAGTCGAAGCGCTTGCCGGCATGGCCGTCGTCGCTAAGGGTGTTGCCGGCCTTGATATTGGCCACTTCCTGGCCCTTGATCAGCATATCCGCCTTGCAGATGGCGTAGGACTCGTCGTTGAGCTCCTGGCCATGCAGGTTCAGGCGCGCCTGGGGGTTGTGCTCGACCAGGTATTCCTCGGCAATCGAGAGCATGCCGCCCGTACCTGCCGTTGGGTCATACAGGTTGCGCACCACGCCGGGGTTGGTCAGCACCTCGTCGTCTTCAATAAAGATCAGGTTGACCATCAGGCGGATCACTTCACGGGGGGTGAAGTGCTCCCCGGCGGTTTCGTTGGAGATTTCCGCGAACTTGCGGATCAGCTCCTCGAACACCAGGCCCATCTGCATGTTGTCCACTGCTTCGGGGTGCAGGTCGATCTGGGCGAAGCGTTCGGCCACCTGATAGAGCAGCCCGCATTTGTGCAGGCGGTCGATCTGGGTGAGGAAGTCGAAGCGCTCGAAGATATCGCGCACCGGCAGGGAGAAACCCTGGATATAGCTGTAGAGGTTCTCGCGGATATGGTCGGGGTCGCCCATCAGCCTGGCCATATCCAGCGGCGAGATGTTGTAGAAGCTCTGCCCGGCCTTGCGCAGTAGAAAGGGCTCGGGGTTGGTCACCAGCTTGAGCTTTTCTTCCTGCTCGGCCAGCACGGCTGGTTTGGTCTTCTCCAGCACGCAGTCCAGCCGACGCAGCACAGTGAACGGCAGGATCACCTTGCCGTATTCGGACTGGCGGTAATCACCACGCAGCAGGTCGGCAACCGACCAGATAAAGGCGGACAGGGCTTGTTGGTTCATGAGGCGGCAAATCCTTGAGTGACAACTTCCTGGGTGTGCGGGGGCAGTACCGGGAACAGATGGCAGGATTATGCCGGGCAAGTGTCTAGAGGCCTACCTTTGCTTTTGGCCCATAGCCGGGGAGGGGGCTGCTACCGGGCGGGCGAAGTGCCCAGGGAGGTGTGGTTCAGGTGCGGGCAAGTGAGGCGGAAGTGCAGGCAATAAAAAACCCCAAGGAGGTTAAATTCGCTTGGGGTTTCTCGGTATTAGTGGTGCCCAGGGACGGAATCGAACCGCCGACACGGGGATTTTCAATCCCCTGCTCTACC
>CBIHLF010000073.1:0-10819 GCA_966210435.1 uncultured Pseudomonas sp.
TTGATGTCGAAAAGGCTCTTGCACACTGAAAAACAAGACGGTATCTACAAAAGCGTCCTGCAACATGCTATTGGGACAGAGCCTTTTTCAACGGCCCGCTATGCAACCGTACACTGGTGCCTGCTAATCAGCCGGAGATTCCCAATGATCATGCCGCTCGCGGCGCTCCTGGCGGTAGTTGGTCACTTCCAGGCGAATACCATCGGGGTCGGTAAAGAAGGTCGCGCTGTAATCCTCGGCGTACTCCGGGTAGCGCCTGGCTTCGCTGGCCTCTATTCCCTCGCTGAGCAAGCGCTCGGCGACCGCGCGGACGTCGGCCGCCGACTCGACCCGCAAACACAGGTGATGCAGGCCGGGCGAGTAGGAATCATGGGCCGTCAGGCTCCGGGCCGGGCGCAACACAATGCCGAAAAGCCGGTTGAAATACTGGATATGCGGATCGCCGGCCAGGGTGAAAGCGCTTTTACGAAACTCCAGCGCGTCGAGTAAAACCCGATCGTAAAAAGCCTCCGACTGGGCCAGGTTGGAAACCGTGATGTAGATGTGATCGATACCGATGACTTCAGCCATTGTGCGCATCCTTGAAATGACAAAGGGCAGGGCGGTTATGTCGCCTGCACGAACGAAAACCCCTGCGGGTAACTGTGGTGACCATCGTAGTCGCCTTTGCTGAGCGGGACTCCGCGGCTTTTGGCAATGGCGTACACCATGCTGAGATGGAAAAAGAAATTCGGCAGAGCGAGTGAGTGAACATAGTCATCGACCGGCAGGACGATTTCGGCGAAACCTGCGTTCTCGCGGACTTCGGCGGCGCCACCGGCACTGGGTATTTCCAACGTTTGCAGGTAGTCGATGGTCTGGTTGAGTTGCTTTCTAATTCCGGCAAAGCTCAGCTCGCCGTTGTCGAACGACAACACCTCGGTGCCCGCCAATGGACAACAGGCCCTGAGCGAAAAGTTTGCGGCGATACGCGCCTGGCTCAAGAGCGGGAACATATCGTCCGACAGGGCGGCGGATAACAGCTCCTCACCCGCATGCGTTTCGATCTTGTCGATCAGCGTCCCCAGCTGCTTCAGATAACGAAGGAAAATAGCTTTCGGCTGCATGGTCATCAATCCGTGTTGAACAGGGGAAGGGCGCGTGGGCGAATGGGCGGCCTTTATCGATCATGAATGAGCGTGCGGGGAAAAGTGAAGCAGGACCATCATCAAAGGCTGCAGTTGCGGAGTTTATTGGGGCCGGCCTACATGTTGGAGAGTTGCCAGGCTCATACGGATTCCTCCGGACCGCCGCATACCTCGACCCGGTTGCGGCCATTTTCCTTGCTGCGGTACAGCGCCTTGTCGGCCCGGTTGATCGCGCTTTTCAACTCGTCGCCATCCTGAAACGCACTGACACCCGCACTTATGGTGACCGCGACGGGCTTGCCGGCGAAACACCAGCGTTGCTGCATCAGTGCCTGTCTGACCCGTTCGGCAATCCCGCGTGCCTGTTCCAGATCGGTATCCGGAAGAATGGCCAAAAACTCCTCGCCGCCCCAGCGCGCGATCAGGTCCTGGTTTCTCAGGGTCGCCTTGATGTCGTTCGCCACCTCCACCAGCACCTTGTCGCCGACCTCATGCCCATGGTTGTCATTGATCGCCTTGAAGTGGTCGATGTCCAACAGCAGCAGTGCGATCGGATGCTGGCTGCGCTGGAAGCGCGCCAATTCGCGCTCGGCCGAGTCGATCATGTGCCGCCGGTTGAACAAGCCCGTCAGCGGGTCGGTGGCCGCCATGTGCCGCAACTTGCGCTGCGCCGAAGTGACGATTTTCAGATAGAAGAACGACAAGTAACTGAACATGGCGAATACCACGCTCAGATTGAACAGATGCACCGCCAGCAGGGCGTTATGGGAAATAGGCTGAAGCGGTTCCATCGTCCACATCAGGCTATCGAGCAGTACATAAAACAGCCACAGCGAAATCAGGGCCGCCAGGGCGCTGCGTAGCGGCATGCTGAGAAACAGCGCGGGAATGAACATCAGCAGATAGTAATGAAAGCCACTGCCCCAGCCGATCAACAGCGTGCCCAAGGTGGCGTGGACGATCACCTCCGTCCAGATCAGCGCAATGGCCAGCACATTGCGACGCCTGGCCAACGCCTGGTAGGCGAGAGCGTACATGGAAACACTGATGACATTGACCCACGCGAGGATCGGCGAGCCGAAGGCGTAGAAGATGAAGAAAAACGCCACATCCACCGTGCCGGCAAGCTGGCAGCAGCGCTTGGCCACTTGCCAGAACTGCGGACGCCGCACGAAGACCGACGCTGAGGACTTGGACTTGTCGCTGTTGTTCATAGGCGATATCCAGGTTCGATAACCCAAGCCTAGGCTGCTATGGGCAGAGTTGCGCGGGCTTGAGCGCTTGGTCTCGATCAGAACCGCTAAATGGTCAGGGCCGACCCTAGGGTGCGCCGCGCGCACCAGCCTTGACGCAATTCTTCGGTGCGCACAGCGCACCCTACCTGTGCGGTCAGGCCTAATCCGCCGCCTTGGGCGCGCTGAGAGCTTTGCTGTAGAAGCCGGATGGATCGAAGCAGCAAACCCGCCGCTTGCCGGAAGCCAGCATGTCGCAGGCATTGCTGATCCGCTGCGCCCGGGTCTTGGCCTGCTTGGCCGAGGTGATCCAATGGATCCAGTCGAGGCGGGCGATGGTGGTTGTATCGTCCCAACCGGCTCGCGCCTCGGGGGCAGCCGCCAGGGCTTGTTGCAGGTCGGCTGGAAGCTCCGGTTCTGGCTCCTGCGCCACCGCCATGATCTCAAGCGTGGCGGTGGCGCCGATGTTCACGCCAGCGCTTTCGAGTAGCGCTTCGTCTACCCGCAGCCAATGGCTCAATTGACCATCCGGCTCAAGGGTAGCCTGGAAACCATGGCCGTTGAGGCTGCCCTCAACCGACGTCCGTCCGCGTCTTGGCAGCTTTTCGCTTGCGCTCTTGGGTAGAACGACAAACGCCCAGGGCGTGTCGCTGTCCGACTTGGCCGGACGCAGCAGCTTGGCTTCGAACTGGGACTTTGTGGCGTCTTGCGTCATTTCGACTCAGCCTCCATGTGTGCCTCACGAGGTTGTGGAAAAACTGCTGTGGCGGAGGCGTCGCCTGCAACGCCGCGCTGGGGAAGGGCGGGTGGAGCAACCCGCAAACCGAGCATCGCCAGCAGGGATGCTTCGCCGCGTTCGCTGAAGACCATAACGCGGGAATCCCTTACCCGTTTCGCCCAACCGAGTTCCTGGATTCGTACCAGCAGCGCAGCGCCGAGCGCGCCTGCCAGGTGATGGCGGCGCTCGCTCCAATCGAGACAGGCCCTGCAGAACGAGCGCTTTGTACAGGCAAGCGCGTCCGTGTCTATGCCTAAGCGGCGAAACCATAGCCGCCCGTGTTCGGTCAGCCCTGGTCCTGCCTGGCGTATTTCGAACACGCCCTGGCGCAGCATTTCCTCGTACGCCAGCACGCCCAACTCACCGGCAAGATGGTCGTAACAGACGCGTGCTTTGCGCAGCGCAGGGTCGCGCGGCCCGGTGCGCGGGCGAGCGACTTCGCTATGCACCGCCATACCCATCAGCGACTCCAGCAGTTGCGCGACATCCTGCCCAGCAAGCCGAAAGTAGCGGTGCCGGCCCTGCTGCTCGACCTCAAGCAGCCCGGCGTCCAACAGCTTGCCGAGGTGAAAACTGATGGTTTGCTTGGTGACGCCGGCAATATCCGCCAGCTCGGTGGCGGTCAGCGCGCCGCCGGACATCAAGGCGGAGAGCACCTCCGCCCGAGCGTTATCGCCGATAAGCGCCGCAATGCGCACGATGTTAGGACCTTCACTCATGGTTCGATCCTAGTCGAACCAACCTTGCTCGGCCAAGCGCTAACCTGCCTGCTACCAGCTAAGAAGGAGCAGCACATGGGCATCACCTGCGTTATTCGTTACGAAATCGATCCTTTCCAGCGCGATGCGTTCAACCAGTACGCGGAAAACTGGGGGCGCATCATTCCCCGATGCGGCGGCCACCTGTTGGGCTATTTTCTGCCCCACGAGGGGACCAACAATGTCGCCTGGGGGCTGATCGCGTTCGACAGCCTGGCGGCTTACGAGGCCTACCGCGCCCGCTTGAAGTCAGACCCGGAAGGGCGCCAAAACTTCACCATGGCCCAGGAGCAGCGGTTCATCCTCAAGGAGGAACGCAGCTTCGTCGAAGTGGTGGAGGGCACACTCGGTATACCAGCTTTGCCGCTGGGAGGCCGGGCATGATCGCGGTAATTTTCGAGGTGCTGCCCCATGTACAGCGCAGGCAGGACTACCTAGACGCCGCAAGCGCACTACGCCCGCACCTGGAACAGATCGACGGCTTCCTCTCGATAGAGCGTTTCGAAAGCCTGGGCAACCCGGGAAAAATTCTCTCGCTGTCGTTCTGGCGGGATGAGGAAGCCGTGAGGCAATGGCGCAACTTCGAACCTCACCGCTCGACCCAGAAGGCCGGGCGGCAAGATATCTTCGCCGACTACCGACTCCGCGTCGCTACGGTCGTCCGGGATTACGGCATGAACGAGCGAGACCAGGCGCCTGAGGATTCGCGGGGAGTGCATTTGGCGTGATCGGAGTGGGGCGCAAGGATTAACCGGCCCCACAGCCACACCATCACAGGCTCTCGAATGCCTGCTTGATCCCATTCAACTCGGCCGCCTGCGTGCCGGTGAAACCCAGGTTGTGGTGCAATCTGATTGGTACGAGCACCTCTGCCAGATCGTTATCCGTGCTCATGTTGCCGATCTCGGCAAACCCTTCCCGGTGGACGGCTACTTTGGCGGCGTCCGCCTGGACGCCAGGCTTCTGGTGGGCAGCGAGTCGGGCACGGAACACGTTGATCGGGTCCTGGCTGAAGGTGATTTTCACGATTATGCCCTCAGCATCCGCAGCGTTCGCATTGCCGAAGGCATTAACTTTGCTCAGGGAAGACGACATCCAGTACCGATAATTATTGGTATTGATATGGTTGAAGGTGCCCTGGAATGGATTAGGCAGGTTCCTGACCGCGTCCCACTCTCCTTGGCTCATCTTGCGATAGTAGACACAAGGCTGAATCACATCCTGTGAGATGGCGATGCGGGTCTTGAAGGCGACGTGGTCGAAGCCCTGCAGCCTGGGGACCGATGAGAGAATGCTCGTAAGCGCCGTATCGACGCTCTTGCGAATCCAGGGCTCTCCAAGGGCCTCCCAGATAACGTCCTTTTTCTGCTGGAGCGGATGCGGTCTTCCCGGGAACTGGTTGAAGTAACCTCTCTTGACGAACTCGTGCGGAGCCCAGTGTCGCGCTTGCAACGGCAGCCCCGCGAAGGTATTTGGCGCACATATCGACAGGTGCCGGTAGAACAAATTCGGGGCGACTTCGATCTCACAGTTTGGGCATCCAGGCATAAATTTCTCCGGCAAAGGTCGTTCAACGGACCGCAGCGACGACATTCGCCGGCCCTACTTTTAGGCTAGGTACTACTCGGCTTTCTTTCAGCCATTGTCAGGGATATCTGCCTCAACCAGCCTGGCAAGCTGCTCGAGTGATTCTTGCCATCCCAGGTAGCACATTTCCACTGGAATGACCGAGGGAATTCCCTCCTGAACAATACTGATATCCGTTCCACAGCACACCGTTCGCAGGTCGATTGAAACGAGCATTTCACCCGGCAGGTTTTCGTCGTCAAAACGATCCCTGTGCCGAATACGTTCATTGGCTACCAGCTCTGTAAATTCGACCCTGAATGAATGACTGCTTCCGCTACCAAAATTGGTGAAAGACATCCTGTAGCCGCCACCCACGCGAACATCAATCTCATGGATCGTACCCGTAAACCCATACGGAGGGAGCCAGCGCTCTAACGCGCTTTTGTCCGTGAACGCCTTATAAACTCGCTCGGCTGGCGCCCGCAGCACCCGGTGTAAGCGAACCGTACCTGTTTCATCTGACATTTCAGTCTCCTTGATTTTGCTTGGTTTTATTAAGAATCAATAGGTTAGCGGCTATGGTGAAGCAGGTTTCCGGCAAGCTACTGCGGATGGCCGCTGCCTATACCTGAATTGTCGAACGAGACATCACGAAATCGACACTGCGATTACAACGCCCGGCAACGCGCAGCGCGTTTGGTCCCGCTGCGCGAACTATAGAGTGCGAAGAGTCCATATATGCCGTTAGACGCCGTCGCGCGCATCGGCAAAGGCCTCATATGCCTCACCAAATTCAAGTTCCAAGGCTAGACGTAGTAAGCCAGGGTAAGCAAACCAGTATTGTCTGCGAATAAAGTCGTTGAATTTTTCTGCGCCCATCTCAGATGAATACATTCGTTGGTGCCATTGATCCATTGGCGATCTGTCGATCTCAAGAATCTTCTTCCGATGTTTATTGAGCAGAAGTCGTAGATCTTTTACGCATAAAATTCCGAAATGCACCAACTCCGAAAGCTCTTCCGTATAGCCAGTTTCACTGGAGGCGTAATCATTCTTTTTGGGGAAGGTCGCTCTCAGCGATTTATGAACTAACTGAGGAGTTAGTTGTTGGCGGTATATCCGTTGTCTAGCGCTGATTTTCATAAGTTATCTAATAAAAATAAAGATGCTGGCTCTTGGCAGGTTCAGTGGTTATGCTAACTACTAGTTGTCGCCTGAGGGGCTTCATTGAACATGGAACTCCTTTTCAATTACAACTTTTCCGTTTCGCAAAACCTGAAATATCCAAGTGCCCGACTTTGCTTCCCATGGGTGGTCAAGCGTGTAAGAGAAATACTGGTCAACGTTAGGCGATATTTCACGATGTTCGCTATCAATCTTCGCGCTTCTCCCTGTCTCTGGATTGGTGAGACCTTCGCCGGGGAATATTGTGATTTCTTCAATTTCCACCGTGGCTTCTTGGGCTGTGCCATTTAACCTGTATGCTATACCGAACTCAGTGCCTACCTTATTTGGTACGTGCTGAGTTTTTTTGGTTATATTCCATTCTTCAATTAAATGCTTCTCTCCGGCAATTAAGGCGTCATTCGACTCTGTCTGGGTAACTACGTTATTAGCTATGCCATAACTGATTATTTCAGCGCTGTACTTCGAACAGCCTGTGAGAATCAGGGTTATCAAAATCCCTATAGCAGTTTTCATGCGTTACTTTCCTTCTGGCATTTATTTTTTATCGATTTTAGTGATTGATTTTGGCAGGTATCTATGCGCTGGTAGTTGTGCTCTTGATCTGGTGTATACAGATATTCCCAGTTGTTAGACCGCTGGCTTACTGTTCATCCTCTGGCCGAAGAGGCGAGTAAGACCAGTCAAATGTCGTGACTAGGGCCTTTGCAAGGTGATCAAACTCCGCTCGATAGTGATGCTCGTGCGGTGCGGGAACCGACGGGCAGCCGTTGGTGAAGCCAAGAGATCGTAATGTGGTAGAGAACTGCTCTAGCGGCCCATAAGCGAATAGCAGGTCATGGCGATCCCAAACAACTGTCCCATTGTCCGCTGGGGAGTGAACCCAAAGATCAAAACGGGCATCAGCTGAAAGGAATGGGCCGAACTGGACTAGAAAGTTTTTAATATCCGAGGCGGATAAAGCGGGGCTTTGATACCGACCAGGTTGAGCCTCTCCGCGTGGAGTGTGGAGCACATAGAGCAAGTAATACGGGGCCTCCAAGCACTCAATCATGCGCTCAAAGATCACCGGATCACTGCCGGGAACCCCTGCGATGATGCGGTCCTTGCATTCAAATACGGCGGGGTGCGAGTGGGGTGCCCATTCGCCGTTTATCAAGTGCCCGAGTCGGTACATGAGCGGCCTAAGGTTTGGTTAAGGAGCGGACTTTAGCTCGTCCCAGTAAGTGAAACGAACGGTTTGAACCAATAGATTACCGACTAGGCGACCCGCTGAGGATTTCACGTTCTAGCTCTTTTGCATATCTACATGCTTCATCTTCGATGCCATGCTTGCAGCCTGTCTTTAAAGCAGCTAAGGCGAGATCCCTATTCTTTTCAATGCCGATGCCTCTGGAAAGAACCAATGCATACATGGTGCAACCCCAGGCATCAGATTTGCTGCAGGTAAGTTTAAAACTCTGTGCATAGCATTTTTTTCTTTCGGGGCTAAATCGCATCATGCCCGCTGCCCGATTTGTGCAGGCAGTAACTAGCCCTTGCTTGCAGGCCAGTGCATATAATTTCTCTGCATATTTTTTATCTACCTCTTCGGCCTGTAGGTTATTCGCTAAACCGAAGCAGTGATTCGAACTGCCCTTCAAGCATTTACTAAGGCAGGAAGTTGGGCCTGTTGCGCAGATTGCAATATAATTTTTGTAATTTTTTTCTGGGTCATTATATAGCGCAGCAGGGCATGAGTTTTCGATTGAATAAAGCTCGCCATGACTATCAATGGTCGACAGTAAATTTTCAATCTCTGCATGAGCAAAAAGAAGAGGAAACATTGTTAGGATAAATATAGAGAAATACTTCATTTTTAATCCTTTCGCGTACCGATTAAGCTGCGGATCTGCTGAGCGGTGTGGTGTCATGAGCGCTGTTCCAGTGGTGACTGGCAAAGCGTAAGGCCCGCCTGACGGCGGGGTAATCAGTACGGTGTGATGGTTTTCTGGTGGTTGTGGTGAGCAGCAGCACTGTCGAACAGGCGAGTCCTGCAGCGGAACAAGGCCGATAACAATACTGATCGATCGTGATCGATTGAACGCTTGGCCCCCGCTGCGCGAACTACAGAATGGCCAGGGCAAAAAGCCCAAGACAAGGCCGGATATACGAATGCAACCGCGCTGACGACAGATGCAAAAGCAAAGCTTTGCCCATTACTTGTGGGGAGAGTCCATATACCAATTGTTATGCTCTAGTAATTATTGGCGCCAACAATTTTTAATGTGATTGATTCATATACTTGAGTGATTTGATCTTTGCAGTCACAAGATATTTGGAAATTCTCAGCTTCTTTAGGCTCTATTTTTTTGTCAATATACTCTGAACGTTCCATGACAAATTCGCCGTCTTTGTTGAAGAATTCAGCCTCTATTTTGATTGATCCAATTGGTTCATCCCCAGTATTTAGAATATAGCCAACAACACCTATTATTCCGTTTTGACTTTGATCTTTGTAGCTCTCGATTTTAATTAGCTTTGTATAGTCAGTGGTGATGCGAGCGTAGTTTGTATTGGTACTGTTATTATTTCTGCGTATCTCTTGTGAGAATATAATAAAGTAGCTGGCCGCAATCATTCCGAAGCCTATTGGAATAATCAGCCCGACACCTAACCAAAAGCCTTTGTTGATTAACGTGGATTTCTTGTCGGTCACAAATTTTTCCATTTTGTGCATAACGTTTGGTTAAGGGGCGGGCTTTAGCCCGTCCCAGCGAGCGGAGCGAGCGATTTGAACCATTTGTTATGTGTTTTCTTTGAACATTGCAGAGAGAATCCCATAAACCAGCTCATGGCTATATGAGTTACCACCTAAATGGATGATCTCGTTGTCTGTTTTTTGGAATGTCAGATATGGGTTGGCTGCTGAGCCGTCATAGCTTATTTCTGAAACTCCATCGATCATGCATGCAATTTCAAATGCAATTTTCCCTGTCAGCTCTTTTAGAGATGAGCCGCTAATACCTTGACCTTCAAGTGTATCGGCAATACGGGCGATCATCTCACCAGTAAAGATTTCCTGCTGCTCTGTATATGACTCTACGTCTACGGAGATTTTCATGGTTGGCTACACATAACGTTTGGTTAAGGGGCGGGCTTTAGCCCGTCCCAGTGAGCGAAGCGAACGGTTTGAACCAGTTGTTAGCCGCTACTTCTCCTCAAGCTTGCCTGTCATTGCCTTTGCCATGAGCTCAGTAATGTAAGAGTCTCGCGCTCTAGTTCTGCCAGTACTTGGTCGATAGTCCCCATTCTCGTACATGCGCCATTCTGCATTCAGAAGACGCTCATCCAAGTGATTTAGGTTCAAATTGAGCCAATTGCATAGCTGCTGGAAACTGTCGGCGGTGGCTTCACCTTTGCGCTCTGTCAGCACCATTTGTAGATCAATAGGATAATTTCTATCTTCTGCCGCCATTATTGCGCTTCTAGCGGTTGTCAGAAGCTCTTGGCCAGTGAAAGTGAAAACATTGTCAATCATGTCATGCCGAAGGCCGTACTCAATTCTCGTGCGCTTGGAATGCGACCAGTATCTATCCTCAAGCAAATTTACTCTTTCTCGATAAGTCCTAAGGATCTCACTCTCTGCAAACTCTCTTGTATCAGAGACTAGCTCGTCGAATGTTTTAAGTTTTATGTTGGTTTTGTCCGCGGCTTCGATGGCACCTTTCTGAAAACCCGCCATAGAAACAATGAAGCCCCGATCAGCGCCGATATCATCAACAATTGCTCTGAGGGCCAGTACCTGATTTTTTTTAACTTTTGCTTTCCAGAATTTCGCCTCAATTAGCCATACCAGATCCTCCCCGAGATATCTGGTTTGCACATAGACATCGATATCGTGACATGTTCTGACACCTTGTATGCGAGCGTTTGTTCGAGCCTCTGCGCCCAAAGACACAAAGTGATCTTTTATCCGTTCCTGAAATTGGAACCATTCTTCTGACATCGCTAAATCTCAAGGTGTGGCTAACGATTAAGCTAAGGGGCCGGCTTCGCCGGTCCCAGCGAACGAAGTGAGCGCTTTGAGTGCTGTAATGGACTCTTCCCGCGCCACCGTTCTATACCAAGAACCAGGGTGACTGAACGTTGGGAGAGCCGTTATGAAACGTATTGCCGTTGATTTGGCCA
>CBIHLF010000074.1:0-10211 GCA_966210435.1 uncultured Pseudomonas sp.
AGACCCGCTATCCAGTGGATAGGAAGGCTGCTCCGCTTAAGTGAACAGCATTACGGTGTTAACCGAGGCTTTCGAATTTGGCTCCGCGACCTGGACTCGACGGCGAAGCCGAACGCGCGGGAGCAGCGGCCCCGAAGGGGTGAGCGAAGCGAATAACCTGGGACGTAGTCCCAGGTGAGAGTCCGGCAGATACAAAAAAGCCCCGGTATTAACCGAGGCTTTGAATTTGGCTCCGCGACCTGGACTCGAACCAGGGACCCAATGATTAACAGTCATTTGCTCTACCGACTGAGCTATCGCGGAACAACGAGGCGTATCCTACTGATTGGAAAGGGGAAGTCAAGTATCGAGACTTCCCCTGGCGCTATCAGAGGACTTGTGCGATCGCCTGGGTGACGACCGGCAGGTTGCGCTGGTTCAGCGCCGCGACGCAGATGCGCCCGGTACCGACCGCATAGATGCCGAATTCGTTTTTCAGGCGGTCAACCTGCTCGGTGGTCAGGCCGGAGTAGGAGAACATGCCGCGCTGTTGGGCGACAAAGCCGAAGTCGCGCTTGGCGCCGAGGCTGGCAAGCTGTTCGACCATGGCCATGCGCATGCCACGAATGCGCTCGCGCATTTCGCCCAGCTCGGCTTCCCACATGGCGCGCAGTTCGGGGCTGTTGAGGATGCTCGCAACCACGCTCGCGCCATGGGTCGGCGGGTTGGAGTAGTTGGTGCGGATCACCCGCTTGACCTGCGACAGCACGCGGCTGGTCTCGTCCTTCGAACCGGTGACGATCGACAGGGCGCCAACCCGCTCGCCATACAGCGAGAAGGATTTGGAGAAGGAACTGGAGACGAAGAAGGTCAGGTCGGACTCGGCGAACAGGCGTACCGCAGCGGCGTCTTCTTCGATGCCGTCGCCAAAACCCTGGTAGGCGATATCGAGGAAGGGCACGTGCTCACGCTCGCGGAGGATTTCGAGCACGGCTTGCCAGTCGTCCATGCTCAGGTCGACGCCAGTCGGGTTGTGGCAGCACGCGTGCAGCACCACGATCGAGCGCGTCGGCAGGTTTCTCAGGTCTTCGAGCAGGCCGCTACGGTTCACACCGTGGCTGGAGGCATCGTAGTAGCGGTAATTGCTGACGGGGAAACCGGCGGATTCGAACAGGGCGCGGTGGTTTTCCCAGCTCGGGTCGCTGATCGCGACCTGGGCGTCAGGCAGCAGACGCTTGAGGAAGTCAGCACCGATTTTCAGGGCGCCAGTGCCGCCGATCGCCTGGGCGGTGATGACCCGGCCCTCGCTGATCAACTTGGAGTCGGCTCCGAACAGCAGGGTTTGCACCGCCTTGTCGTAGGCGGCGATGCCTTCGATCGGCAGATAGCCGCGTGGCGCGTGGGTCGCGGTCAGAATGTTCTCGGCCTCGGCCACCGCGCGCATCAGCGGAATGCGGCCGTCCTCGTTGGTATAGACACCAACGCCCAAGTTGACCTTGGTGGGACGGGGGTCGGCGTTGAATGCTTCATTGAGACCCAGGATGGGATCGCGTGGAGCCATTTCGACGGCAGAGAACAGACTCATGGATGCGGCAGCTCTGAGAGGGGAGGTGAGTGGCAGGCAACACCTTGCTACTACTGGGGCTAGGGGTTGCATAAGTGGGCCGGTAGTATAACGACCCTAAGCGTGTCCCGCGACAAGCGAGCACACGCATATCACCCGTTTTGACGTACGCTTTCGGACTGGGTCACATCCGTTTTTGACTGGGTCACCTACGCTTTCAGGCCGGGTCACAGCTGCTTAGAGGTTAGTCATGTCCGAGTTTCAATTGGTCACGCGCTTTCAGCCCGCCGGCGATCAGCCGGAAGCGATCAGGCAGATGGTCGAAGGACTGGAGGCGGGCTTGTCGCACCAGACCCTGCTCGGGGTGACTGGCTCCGGCAAGACCTTCAGCATCGCCAACGTGATTGCGCAGATCCAGCGGCCGACGCTGGTGCTGGCGCCGAACAAAACCCTGGCGGCGCAGCTGTACGGCGAGTTCAAGAGCTTCTTCCCGAACAACGCGGTGGAGTATTTCGTTTCCTATTACGACTACTACCAGCCAGAAGCCTATGTGCCGTCGTCCGATACCTTTATCGAGAAGGACGCTTCGATCAACGACCATATCGAGCAGATGCGTCTGTCGGCGACCAAGGCGCTGCTGGAGCGGCCGGATGCGATTATCGTCACCACGGTTTCCTGCATCTACGGTTTGGGTAGCCCCGAGTCCTATCTGAAAATGGTGTTGCACGTCGATCGCGGCGACAAAATGGATCAGCGCGCGCTGCTGCGCCGTCTCGCCGACTTGCAATACACCCGTAACGACATGGACTTCGCCCGCGCCACGTTCCGCGTGCGCGGCGATGTGGTCGATATCTTCCCGGCGGAATCGGACCTGGAAGCCATCCGTATCGAGCTGTTCGACGACGAAGTGGAAAGCCTGGCGGCCTTCGACCCCTTGACCGGCGAGGTGATCCGCAAGCTGCCGCGCTTCACCTTCTACCCCAAGAGCCACTACGTCACCCCGCGCGAGGTGCTGCTGGAGGCGGTGGACAAGATCAAGGTGGAGCTGGCCGAGCGTCTGGAATACCTGCGCAGCACCAACAAGCTGGTCGAGGCGCAGCGCCTGGAGCAGCGCACCCGTTTCGACCTGGAGATGATTCTCGAGCTGGGTTACTGCAACGGCATCGAAAACTACTCGCGCTATCTTTCCGGGCGCGGGCCGGGCGAGCCACCGCCGACGCTGTACGACTACCTGCCGGATCAGGCGCTGCTGGTGATCGACGAGTCCCATGTCTCGGTGCCGCAGGTCGGCGCCATGTACAAGGGCGACCGTTCACGCAAGGAAACCCTGGTCGAATACGGCTTCCGCCTGCCTTCCGCGCTGGACAACCGGCCGATGCGTTTCGAGGAATGGGAGGCGGCCAGCCCGCAGACCATCTTCGTTTCGGCCACTCCGGGCAACTATGAGGCCGAGCATGCCGGGCGCGTGGTCGAACAGGTGGTGCGGCCCACCGGCCTGGTCGACCCGCAGGTCGAGATACGGCCGGCGCTGACCCAGGTCGACGACCTGCTCTCGGAGATTCACAAGCGTGTGGCCATCGAGGAGCGGGTGCTGGTCACCACGCTGACCAAGCGCATGGCCGAGGACCTCACCGACTACCTGGCCGATCACGGGGTCAAGGTGCGCTACCTGCACTCGGATATCGACACCGTGGAGCGGGTCGAGATCATCCGCGATCTGCGGATCGGCGCCTTCGATGTGTTGGTCGGGATCAACCTGCTGCGCGAAGGCCTGGACATGCCGGAAGTGTCGCTGGTGGCGATTCTCGATGCGGACAAGGAAGGCTTCCTGCGCTCCGAGCGCTCGCTGATCCAGACCATCGGCCGCGCCGCGCGTAACCTCAACGGCCGGGCGATCCTCTATGCCGATCGCATGACCGGCTCGATGGAGCGGGCCATCGGCGAAACCGAGCGGCGGCGCAACAAGCAGATCGCCTTCAACGAAGCCAACGGCATCACCCCGAAAGGCGTGTTCAAGGACGTCAAAGACATCCTCGAAGGCGCCCATGTGCCCGGTTCGCGCAGCAAGAAGCGCAAGGGCATGGCCCAGGCCGCGGAGGAAAGCGCGCGCTACGAGAACGAACTGCGTTCGCCGAGCGAGATCACCAAGCGCATCCGCCAGCTCGAGGAAAAGATGTACCAACTGGCCCGCGATCTGGAGTTCGAGGCCGCGGCGCAGCTGCGCGACGAAATCCAGAAGCTGCGCGAGCGCTTGCTGCAGGTCTGATGGCGCTTAACGGCGCCCGAAGATGATTAGCAGCACGCCACCCAGGGTGACGCCGCAGGCGAGCATGGCCAGCGGCCCCAGTTGTTCGCCCAGCAGTAGGTAGCCCAGCAGCAGCGCTACCACCGGATTGACGAAGGCGAAGGTGGCGACCAGGCTCGGCCGCACTTCGCGCAGCAGCCAGAAATACGCCGGGTACACGCCGAGGCTGACCGGCAGCGCCAGATAAGCCAGCCACATCCAGGCGTTGCCGCTGAGGGCTGCTGGGTCGAAATGCAGCCAGTCGCCATGTACCAGGCCGAACAGCGCCAGCAGCACCGCGCCGGTCAGCATCTGCAGGCTCAGGCCCATCCAGCTGGAGCGAAACGCCGGACGCTGCCTGAGCAGCCAGGCGCCGACCGCCCAGCACAGCGTCGCCGCGACCACTAGACCGCCGGCGAACCATTGCGCTGGCGAGGCCGAGCTACCCAGGCCGTTGTTCATCAGCAGGACGATGCCGGCACTGGCTATCGCCAGACCACAGAGTACCCAGAGTTGCGGTCGTTCGCCGAGCAGCCACTCCAGGGTCACGCTCCACAGTGGCAGGCTGGTATAGAGCATTGCCACCAGGCCGGTGGGTAGAAACTGGTTGGCATAAATCAGCGCGCCCTGGCCCACGGCGATCAGCGCCAGGCCGCCGATCAGCACGCCGGTCCAGTCGCTGCGCTGGATGCGCAACTGGCCGCTAGCGACCACCCAGGCCAAGGCCAGCAGGCCGGCGCTGAAAAAACGCAGGCTGCCGATAACGAACGGCGGCAGTTCACGCAGGAGAAAGTGATTGGCCAGGTAGGTAGTGCCCCAGCCGATGTAGATGGTCGCGAATGCAGCGATCAGCAGCAGGCTGTGCGAAGGTAAGGAACGGCTTGGCATGTGGGGCCCGGAAGAATAAATGCGCCGGCTGGCGGCGCCTTGGCTGATTTAGTGGGCCGCCGCGCTTCCGCTGGCGTTGGCTGGCAGGCTGCGCGTCAACAACACGGCGATCATGCTGACGGCAAGTGCGATGCCGATGCAATGGAAGGCGTCGTTATAGGCCATGATCGTCGCCTGCTGGTGAGTGATTGCGCTGAGTTTGGCCAGCGCGGCCTGCTCGCTGCCGAGCGTATCGGTGAGCTGGGCCAGGCGTTCGGCGACCTGGGGATTGCTCGGCACCAGCGATTCGCGCAGATAGTCGAAATAGACTTTCGCGCGGCTGTCGAGCAGCGTCGCGAGCAAGGCGATGCCGATGGCGCCACCGAGGTTGCGCAGGATGTTGAACAGGCTGGAGGCCGAGCCGGCATCCTGCGGCTGCACATAGACAGTAGCGATTAGCGAGATGGTCACCATCACCAGCGGCTGGCCGAGTGCGCGGATCAGCTGAATATGGTTGAACTGTTCACCGGCGAAGTCCGGGTTGAGCACCCCCGAGGCGAAGCTGGCCAGGCCGAACAGGCCAAAACCCAGGGCGCACAGCAGCTTCGGCGCGATGACTTTCATCAGCATCGGCACCAGGGGAATCAAAAACAGCTGCGGAATGCCCATCCACATGATCACCTCGCCGATCTGCAGGGCGTTGTAGCCCTGGATCTGCGCCAGGTACAGCGGCAGCACATAGATCGATCCGTAAAGGCCCATGCCGAGGCCGACGCTGGAAATGCTCGACAGGCCGAAGTTGCGCTCGCGCAGCACGCCCAGGTTGATCAATGGGTTGGGTCGCGACAGCTGCAGGATGACGAACAGCACCAGACTGATCGCGGCGATGCTGCCCAGTCCGCTGATCAGATTGGATTCGAGCCAGCCTTTGCGGTGACCTTCCTCGAGAAACACCTGCAGGCAGCCAAGCCCGGTGCCCAGGGTGAGGATGCCGGCGTAATCGCTGCTTTTCAGCAACTCCCAGTGCGGGGCTTTCTTTTCCAGCCCGTAGAGCAGGCCGGCAATCATCAGCAGGCCGGGTGGCACATTGATGTAGAAGATGTATTCCCAGCCGAAGTTCTCGGTCAGCCAGCCGCCGAGGGTCGGGCCGATCGAGGGGGCGAAGGTGGCGGTGATGGCGAACATCGCCATGCCCTTGGCGCGGTGATGCTCCGGCAGCTTGATCAGAATCAGGGTGAACGCCAGGGGGATCAGCGCGCCGCCGGTGAAACCCTGCAGGGCGCGGAAGGCGATCATGCTCTCCAGGCTCCAGGCCATCGAGCAGAGCAGCGACGAGGCGAGAAAGCCGATCGACACCCAGGTCGCCAGGCGACGCGCCGAGAGCAGCTGCACCAGCCAGGCGGTCATTGGGATCATGATGATTTCGGCGACCAGATAGGCGGTGGAAATCCATGAGCCTTCCTCCAGGGTGGCCGACAGCGAACCCTGGATGTCCTTCAGCGAGGCGTTGGTGATCTGAATATCCAGCACGGCCATGAAGGCGCCGAGCAGCGCGCTCATCACCGCGATCCAGTCGCGCCGGCTGGGTTCGCCGGTCGGGCGGATCAGTGCATCACCCGCCATGTTGCGCGCCGGCGCTGATGTCGACTTTGACCTCGACCGACATGCCGGGGCGGATCAGGCCCTTCAGCGGGTTATCCGCGGCGAACGTCAACTTGACCGGAATGCGCTGCACCACCTTGGTGAAGTTGCCGGTGGCGTTGTCCGGCGGCAATAGGCTGAACTGCGCGCCCGAGGCGGCGAACAGGCTATCTACCCGCGCCTCGATCGGCGTATCGGGGAAGCTGTCGAAGATCAGTTCGGCACTTTGCCCGGGCCGCATGTGGCCAATCTGGGTTTCCTTGAAGTTGGCCTGCACCCAGATGTCCTGGTCCGGCACCAGCGACAGCAGGTAGGCGCCTGGCTGCACAACCTGACCATTGCGCGCAGCGCGCTGGCCGATCACGCCGCTTATCGGGGCGCGGATTTCGGTGCGGCTCAGGTTCAGTTCCGCCTGGGCCAGGTCGGCGCGGGCACTGACGATCTGCGCTTCGAGACGCTTGATTTCCGCTTCGAGGGTGTTGATCTGCTGGCGCTGCGCCTGCAGATCCGCTTGTGCCTTGGTCACCTGCGAGCGCGCCACCCGGCTATCGGCGGCCAGCGTGGTGACGCGCTCCTCGGAGACGTAGCCCGGCTTGCGTAGCGCCTGGGCGCGGTTCAGGTCGATCTGTGTACGCCCCAGGGTGGCTTGGCTAGCGGCGACATCCGCCTGGCTGGCGGCAATCAGGCTCGCCTGTTGTTGCAACGTGCTCTGGGCTTGGGCCAACTCAGCCTGATGGATGGTCAGGGAGGCTTGCGCGCGCTGTTTGGCCAGCTCGAAGTCGGCGCTTTCCAGTACCACGAGCAGATCGCCCTGGGCGACATGCTGGTTGTCCTGTACCAGAACCTTTTCGATGCGCGCCCCGAGTTGGCTGGACAGGCGGGTGATTTCGCCCTGTACGTAAGCGTTGTCGGTACTTTCCAGAAAGCGCCCGACCAGCAGCCAGCGGCCGGTGAGGGCGGCGGCGATAAGGGCCACGACGATCAGAAAGATAAACAGGCGGCGTTGCAATTGGGCGGGCATGGCGGGGCTCGAAGCGCGGGCAGAAGTACCAGGCAATCTAACAGTGTTCCTTTCCTGGTTGTAGTCGGTAGAATTCAGAAACTTTGTTGCTTATATGGAACAATCATGGGCCTGGATGACGCGTTGATTTTTACTCGGGTGGTCGAGTGCCACAGTTTCACCTTGGCGGCACAAAACCTGGCCATGCAGAAGTCCACGGTGAGCCGGCGTATCGCCCTGCTGGAGGAGCGGCTCGGTGTGCGCTTGCTCAACCGCACCACACGCAAGCTGCGTTTGACCGAGGTCGGTCAGGAGTATTACGAGCGTTGCCGGCAGATCATGCTGGACTTCGCCGAAGCCGAGCAGGCTGTCATGCAGCTGCAGCAGGCACCGTCCGGGTTGCTGCGGATCACCGCGCCGATCGAGTTCGGCCAGTTGTTTCTCGGGCGGGTGCTGGGCGAGTTCATGCGCCAGTATCCGCAGATCAGCGCCGAAGTGGAGCTGACCTCACGGCCGGTGGACCCGCTGGAGGAGGGCGTCGACATCGTGATTCTGGTCGGCCAGCCGCAGGATTCCACCCTGGTGGCGCGCAAATTGTTGGAGACCGAACGGCTGCTGTGCGCCAGCCCTGGCTACCTCGCGGAACAAGGGACGCCGCGCAGTGCCGCCGAGCTGAGCGGCCACCGCGCCGTGTTGCTGCCCCACGACTCGCCGCGTCACTGGCCGTTGCTCGGCGAAAGCGTGCCCTGTCAGCGGGTGCTGTCGAGCAATAACATCACCTTTGCCCGCGAGGCGGTGCTGGCCGGCGCCGGGATTGCCGCGCTGCCGAGCATGATCTGCCAGGACGCCCTGCGCCGGGGACGCCTGGTGCAGCTGTTGCCCGCTGCGCGTTTGCCGGTCGGCGAGGTGTATGCGGTCTATCCTTCCCGGCGGTTCCAGGCGATGAAGGTAAAAACCTTCCTCGATTTTCTGATCGCCAGTCTGCCAGCTGAGGATGGCCTGTGGCTGGAGCCGGCGGCGGCTGGCCTGTTAGTATCAGCGCCTTAATCGATTTCGCTCCAATTCTTCGAGATTCCCATGACCACCGTCCGTACCCGTATCGCGCCGTCGCCCACCGGCGATCCGCACGTAGGCACCGCCTATATCGCTCTGTTCAACCTGTGCTTCGCCCGTCAGCACGGTGGCGAGTTCATTCTGCGTATCGAAGACACCGACCAACTGCGCTCGACCCGCGAATCGGAGCAGCAGATCTATGACGCCCTGCGCTGGCTGGGTATCGAATGGAGCGAAGGTCCGGACGTCGGTGGCCCGCATGGCCCTTATCGGCAGAGCGAGCGCGGGCATATCTACCAGAAGTACAGTGCCGAACTGGTGGAAAAGGGCCATGCCTTCCATTGCTTCTGCAGTGCCGAACGCCTGGACAAACTGCGCGCCGAACAGATGGAAGCGAAACAGACCCCGCGCTACGACGGCCACTGCATGCACCTGGCCGCCGAGGAAGTGCAACAGCGTCTGGCTGCCGGCGAAGCCAACGTGGTGCGCATGAAGGTGCCGAGCGAAGGCGTCTGCGTGGTGCCGGACATGCTCCGCGGCGAGGTCGAAATCCCCTGGGATCGCATGGACATGCAGGTGCTGATGAAGACCGACGGCCTACCGACCTACTTCCTGGCCAACGTGGTCGACGACCACCTGATGGGCATCACCCACGTACTGCGCGGCGAAGAATGGCTGCCCTCGGCGCCCAAGCTGATCCTGCTCTACGAATACTTCGGCTGGAAGAAGCCGCAGCTGTGCTATATGCCGCTGCTGCGTAACCCGGACAAGAGCAAGCTGTCCAAGCGTAAGAACCCGACCTCGATCACCTTCTACGAGCGCATGGGCTTTCTGCCCCAGGCAATGCTCAACTACCTCGGCCGCATGGGCTGGTCGATGCCCGACGAGCGCGAGAAGTTCAGCCTCGACGAGATGATCGAGAATTTCGATATCAACCGTGTTTCCCTGGGCGGGCCGATCTTCGATCTGGAGAAGCTGTCCTGGCTCAATGGTCAGTGGATGCGCGAGCTGAGCGTCGAAGAGTTTGCCGCACAAGCACAGCAATGGGCATTCAACTCGAACTACCTGATGCAGATCGCGCCTCATGTACAGGGTCGGGTCGAGACCTTCAGCCAGATCGCGCCGTTGGCCAGCTTCTTCTTCGCCGGTGGCGTCAATCCCGATGCCAAGCTGTTCGAGCACAAGAAACTTTCCCCCGATCAGGTGCGCCAGGTCATGCAGTTGATCCTGTGGAAGCTCGAAGCCTTGCGCCAGTGGGAAAAGGACAAAATCACCGGCTGCATCCAGGCCGTGGTCGAGCACCTGGAGCTGAAACTGCGCGACGCCATGCCGCTGATGTTCGCCGCGATAACCGGCCAGGCCAGTTCGGTGTCGGTGCTCGATGCCATGGAAATCCTCGGACCGGACCTCACCCGTTTCCGTCTGCGCCAGGCCATCGAGCTGCTCGGCGGCGTGTCGAAGAAGGAAAACAAGGAGTGGGAAAAACTGTTGGCGACGATCGGCTGAGCGGCCTGTTGCCGGCCGGGGAGGGTAAGTGGTTGTTCTGGCAGCAGAAAGAATCTTCCGGCCGACTAAAATTTTGTTGACAGTACCCAGGGGCGCACTTAAGATGCGCCCCGTCCTTGAGATGGGGCTATAGCTCAGCTGGGAGAGCGCTTGCATGGCATGCAAGAGGTCGACGGTTCGATCCCGTCTAGCTCCACCAATCTCAAAGCCGAAAGGCTTGCCACAGTCGGCTCCTGGAGTTGACTGAGTTTTGAAGGGTATTTGCGTCCCCTTCGTCTAGTGGCCTAGGACACCGCCCTTTCACGGCGGTAACAGGG
>CBIHLF010000075.1:0-9327 GCA_966210435.1 uncultured Pseudomonas sp.
CGTGCCCACGCTCCAGCGTGGGTACGCAGCCCGTGACGCTCCGCGTCACCAGCCGGCGACGGTTGGGCGCGGACGTTCGGGGCGGAGATATTTTCATGAGCCAGCCGCTTAATGATCGTGCCCGCGCTCCAGCGTGGGTACGCAGCTCGTGACGCTCCGCGTCACCAGCCGGCTACGGTTGGGCGCGGACGTTCGGGGCGGACATATTTATCAGCCAGCCGCTGGGTTGGGCTTCGCTACGTTCAGCCTGCCGGCCCAAACCATGGGTTTATGAAGACGGGAGGATTAATGAGCGATTTCGAAATACGCCAGGCGCAGACTCAGGACATCGCCGGGATGTGTGCGCTGATCTTCGAACACGGCCCCAACCCCTGGAATCACCTACCCTGCGACGAGGTGGTGGCGCACCTGCAATGCATCGCCAATGGCACGGTGCAGGCCGTGTTGGCAGAGCACAGGGGCGAATTGCTGGGCTTCGTCAGCTATCAGCTATCCCGGCACTTCGAGCGCTATCAACCCGAGGTTCGTCGCAACCAGTTGCACGGCTATATCTGCGAAGCTGTCATTCATCGCGCCATGGCGGGGCAGGGGTTGGGCTCGCGCTTGTTAAAGCAGGCGGTAGTGCAACTGAATGAGCAGGGCATCGTCGATATTTATATCGATCGCCACGAGGAGAACGCCGCCTCGGCGGGGATGATGCGCAAAGCCGGGTTCGTCGAAGTCGAAACCTATGCCGATCCGCAGCGCAGGCCGAATGGTTCTGGCCGTACCACCCTGTGTTGCCTGCGTTTAGGCTGATGCACCAGGGCGCCGCTGCTGCGGCGCCAGGAGGAAGACAGATGATCCAGTGCAAACGGGTATATGAAGACATCTCGGCAACGGACGGTTGCCGGGTGTTGGTCGACCGTCTGTGGCCGCGCGGGCTCAGCAAGGCGGCGTTGCGACTGGATGCCTGGGTGCCGGAGGTGGCCCCATCCACGCAGCTGCGTCGACAGTTCGCCCATGAGCCTGAGGCGTTCGAGGCATTCCGTAAGCAGTACCGCGCCGAGTTGGCGGCCCATCCGGAATATTGGCAGGGGCTGTTGGAGCGCGCGGAGCAGGGCGTCTTGACCCTGCTGTTCAGTGCGAAGGATGCCCAATTGAACAACGCCCGGGTGTTGGCCGAGTTCCTCGAAGGCGAGCTGGAGCGCCGTGGCCCACCAAGCTCGCCGGTTTGCTACGCCGACAGGATGTAGGTGCTCGAACTTAGCTTTCGGCAATACCCAACATATCCCGCGCCACGGCCTCGGCTACGCGAATGCCGTCGACCCCTGCGGAAAGAATCCCACCGGCATAACCCGCGCCTTCGCCGGCCGGGTACAGACCTTTGACGTTCAGGCTCTGCATATCCGCGCCACGGGTGATGCGCAGCGGCGAGGAGGTGCGCGTCTCGATGCCGGTGAGCACCGCATCGTGCAGGGCGAAGCCCTTGATCTGCTTGTCGAAGGCCGGCAGCGCTTCGCGGATCGCCTCGATGGCGAAGTCCGGCAGCGACGGCGCCAGATCGCCGAGCTTGACCCCCGGCTTGTAGGACGGCTCGACGCTGCCCCATGCGGTGGACGGCTTGCCGGCGATAAAGTCGCCAACCAACTGGCCTGGCGCTTCGTAGGTGCTGCCGCCGAGGATGTAGGCGTGGGATTCCAGGCGCTCCTGCAACTCGACGCCGGCCAGCGGGCCGCCCGGATAGTCCTGCTCCGGGGTGATGCCGACGACTATGCCTGCGTTGGCGTTGCGTTCGTTGCGCGAGTACTGGCTCATGCCGTTGGTCACCACCCGGTTGGGCTCGGAGGTGGCGGCGACCACGGTGCCCCCGGGGCACATGCAGAAGCTATATACCGAGCGGCCGTTCTTGGCGTGGTGCACCAGTTTGTAATCGGCGGCGCCGAGCTTGGGGTGGCCGGCGTATTTGCCTAGGCGCGCGCGGTCGATCAGTGATTGCGGATGCTCGATACGAAAGCCCACGGAGAATGGCTTGGCTTCCATAAACACCTCGCGGCTATGCAGCATGCGGAAGGTATCGCGCGAGCTATGACCCAGGGCCAGGATCACATGGCGGCTGCGGATCTGTTCGCCGCTGTCGAGCACCACGCCCTGCAACTGACCGTCCTCGATCAGTACATCACTGACCCGCTGCTGGAAGCGCACTTCGCCGCCCAGCGCCTTGATTTCCTCGCGCATGGTGGCAACCACGCCGGTCAGGCGGAAGGTGCCGATATGCGGTTTGCTGACATAGAGGATTTCCTCTGGTGCGCCGGCCTTGACGAACTCCTGCAGCACCTTGCGGCCGAGGTGTTTGGGGTCCTTGATCTGGCTGTACAGCTTGCCGTCGGAGAAGGTGCCGGCGCCGCCTTCGCCGAACTGCACGTTGGACTCGGGGTCGAGCACGTTCTTGCGCCACAGGCCCCAGGTGTCCTTGGTGCGCTGGCGAACTTCCTTGCCGCGCTCCAGCACGATGGGCCGCAAGCCCGCCTGCGCCAGGATCAACGCGGCGAAGATACCGCAGGGGCCGAAACCGACCACCAGCGGGCGTTCCTCAAGATTATCCGGAGCCTGACCGACCGGCTTGTAGGCGATGTCCGGCGCCGGGCCGACATGCTTGTCGTCTTCGAACCTGGCCAGCAGCGCCGCCTCGTCGCGCACCTGGCAATCGATGCTGTAGATGAACTGCAGTTCGCTGGATTTCTTCCGCGCATCGTAGCTGCGCTTGAACAGGCTGAAGTCGAGCAGATCTGCGTCCGCGATCCCCAGGCGCTGGACAATGGCCGGGCGCAGGGCGTCTTCGGGGTGATCGAGGGGCAGCTTGAGTTCGGTGATGCGCAGCATGGGAAGAGTCCACTGTCAGGGCCGGAGGCAACCCGGCAACTTTACGAGGCGGCGATTATACCCGCGATTGCCCGCTTAATACCTGGCGGCCCACGCTCGGACAGATTGACCCCGGACAGTGCGCGCTTTGGCGCGAGTCGGCACAATCGAACGATACCCGCCTCGGTGGTCGCCTGCTGATCCCGGCTTCTGCGCAATAGCGCAGCAGCAAGTCTAGAGTTCAGGAAAGAGGGCGCCCGCACACCAACGGCGGTAAGGAGGCATATGACGCGCATAGTGACCGTGACCCTGAGCCCGGCGCTGGATATCACCAGCGGCGTGGCACGCCTTTACCCGGACGCCAAGCTGCGCTGCGAGCCTCCCGTCTATGCGCCTGGTGGCGGTGGCATCAACGTCGCGCGGGCGATACAGCGGCTCGGCGGCGATGCGTTGGCGCTGTTCGCCGCCGGCGGCGCGACCGGCCAGCATCTGCGCGAGCTGCTCGATGCCGAAGGCTTGCCGAACCAAGCGTTGCCAATCGCCGCATGGACCCGCGAATGCATCAACCTGACTGAGCAGGCCAGCGGCCAGCAGTATCGCCTGGTCATGCCCGGGGCACCGCTGAGCCCGAGCGAGCAGACACAGTTGCTCGCCGCCCTGAAGGCGTTGCCCAGCCCGGACTATCTGGTGATCAGCGGCAGCCTGCCCGAGGGTTTGGCGGCGGACTTTCTCCCGCGTTTGCTTGAGGTGGCGCGACAGCATGGCGCGCGCTGCATTCTCGACAGCGCTGCGCCGGTGCTGCGCCAGGCGCTGGATATCGGTGGGGTGTTTCTGATCAAACCGAATATCGACGAACTCTGCGCCCTGGTCGGTGTGCCCAGCCTCGACCCCGAACGGCTCGCCAACGTCGCCCGCGAGCTGATCGAAAGTGCCAGATGCACGGCAGTCCTGGTATCCCTGGGCGCGCAGGGCGCTTTGCTGGTAACAGCGCAATTGTCTGAGCGCATCGCCGCGCCGAGGGTATGCAAGCGCAGCACCGTCGGCGCGGGCGACAGTATGGTCGCCGCCGTCACCCTCAAACTGGCAGCCGGCGCCAGCTGGGGCGAAGCCGCCCGCTACGGTGTGGCCGCGGGCAGTGCGGCGATCATGACCGAGGGCAGCGAACTCTGCCGGCGTGCCGACACCGAGCAGCTGTTCGCCGACTTGCAGGCCGCAGCGCTGGCGACGCCCTGAGTACGGCTCAGGGCCTGACCCAGGCCAACAACACGTCGAGCATGCGGTTGGCGAAGCCCCACTCGTTGTCGTACCAGGCCAGTACCTTGACCAGCTCGCCCTGCACGCGGGTGTGGTTGAGGTCGACCACGCAGGAGATCGGGTAGCCATTGAAGTCGCTGGACACCAGCGGCAACTCGTTGCACTCCATCACCCCCAACGGCATCTGCGCGGCGCCATGTTGCAGGATCGCGTTGATCGCCTCGCGGCTGCTCGGGCGTTCGGCGATAAAGCTCAGGTCGAGCAGCGACACATTCGGCGTCGGCACCCGCACCGCCAAGCCATCCAAACGGCCATCCAGTTCCGGCAATACCAGGCCGATGGTCTTGGCCGCGCCGGTGGTGCTGGGGACCATCGACAGCGCGGCCGCCCGTGCGCGGTACAAATCGTGGTGGGTCTTGTCCAGCAGGTTCTGATCGTTGGTGTAGGAGTGCACGGTGTTGATCAAGCCCTGACGAATGCCCACGGTTTCATGCAGCACCTTGGCCAGCGGCGCCAGGCAATTGGTGGTGCAAGAGGCATTGGAGACGATCTGCTGGTTGCCTAATAGCTCATGGTTGACGCCGTACACCACCGTCAGGTCGGCATCCGCCAGCGGGTGCGATAACAACACTCTGGACGCTCCGGCGGTGAGGTGGTGCTCGACCTGTGCGCGCTTTTTCAGGCGCCCCGAGCACTCCAGTACCACGTCGACACCATGCTGCACCCAGGGCAGATTGATCGCTTCGGGCTCGCGCAGCAGGTGGATCGACTGGCCGTTGACCTGAAGAATATCGTCATGCAGCGTGACCTGTCTGGCGAAGCGGCCGAAGGTCGAGTCGAAACGGGTCAAGTGAGTCAGGGTCTGCGGATCGCCGAGATCGTTGATCGCGGTCAGGTGAATCTTGTGTTCCAGCCCCCGCTCGAACAGCGTGCGCAGCAGCGCCCGGCCAATACGTCCATATCCATTGATGGCAATGCGCAACATAAGGCATCCTCCCACGTAGCCAATGCATTGAGCTTAGGTGAGTCACGCGATAACGCAGCGGCAAAAAGGCTTCACGCAATCTTTGCGCGCGTTCTTGTCGCGGACGCCTGGCTACCGGGCGAAATCCTGACTCCAGCTTCTAGGAGCCCGCAGATGTCGGCAGAGTTCAGAGCGCCTTAGGCGCGGGGGATGATCGGCCGTGGCGGCAGCCCGGTTGCCGAGGGCGCCGCCGCTAATCGTTGCGCGCGCCGCCGAAGTAGCCGCAGCCGCGCATCACCTGGCCGTCGACACGCAACTCAGCGCTCAGATGCTGCACCGCGCCACTCATGCTATCGACGCAACGCTGCGGGGTGACCCAGAGTTCCAGGCGCTGTCCGTTGGCCTCGCTGGTCAGGTTGAGGCGCCCGCCGGGCAGTTGCTCTTCGAGATAGGGCAGCGCTTGCGGTGGCTGCCCGGGCCGGTCGAGCAACAACCCCTTGGCATTGACCGTCACCGCCCACTCCGGCTCGTGTCCGCTGGCGCGCACCGTGCTGCGCTTGAAGTTGAGGTTGTCGCAGCTCTGGCCCTCGGCCTGCAGACGATAGATCTGGCTCGGCGTGAACTGGCCGTCCACGCCGGCTCGCTTGCTGGCCGCCAACTCACCGCGCATATCAGCGAACAGCGTGCCCGAACCACCCGCCAGCAACTGCTTGGCGTCCTCTGTGATGGTGTCGGTTTGTCCCTCGCCAAGGACGAAGCGCCGTTGTTCATGGCAGGGGCTGAACAGCCACTGGCCGGCCTCGAGCGCGAGTTCGCCCTGCATGCGCACATGGTTGGCTAATGGGTCGCTCGGTTGGCTGGTGAACACCTGGCAACTGGCGAGCAATGGCAACAGGGCGAATACGAAGGGGCGACGAACGGACATTGAGGCTCTCCTGGCAAGAGCGGCCACGTTACCGAGGCCGGGTGGCGATCACAACAGCCGCGACAGCGCGGGCTAGTCGGGTTCGACCGCCGGCCGCTTGGCAAAAGCGCCGACCACCAGGTAAAGCAGCGGGCCAACCGACACGAAAATCGCGGTCAGCGCCAGGTAAGGCAACACCGCCGCCAACGACTTGCCGCGGGCCTTGTTGTCGCGATACATCCACACGCAGGCCAACGTCGCGAGAATGTACAGGTCGATAACCACCTGGGCAGTGTCCGGAGCGGACATCAACTGCCGCCCGAATTCAATCAGCGACTGCTCGGCCTGCGCCATGACGAAGAGCGTGTACAGGCTGAACGCGAGCAAAACGGCGAGGGGAAGCGCGGCTTTTTTCATCTGGTCTTCCTTGAGCGAACGGTCAGAGCGCTCTCAGCATCAGATGCGCCGGGTACATGGCGTAGACCAGTGCCCCGGTCAGCAGAAGGCTTGCTGCTGCGATCCTGCCCGCATGGGCCCTGAGCTCCTGCCGATATGCCGCCCAGATCAGGATTCCGAGCGTGAGGAGCGGAGCCAGAAGCCAGGCCGCACCGATGGCAAAAGCCGCCGCGGACCAGGCGGGGGTGCCTCCATAAACGGAATTGAAGATGGCCTGGAACTGCGCGACAGCTGGTGTTTGCGTCCAGTACCAGATAATAAGCCCCTGCAGCAGAGTCGAAATCAATGCCAGGGATATCGCAAGCGCCCTCATTGTTTCTTCCTTGAACAGGTATTGCTAAACCGTCCGTATCGGGCTGCTTTCGGTGGGATGGCTAAAAGCTCGCCCCGGCTTTCTCAGCCTTTGCCTGAGCGGGACTGGCCAACAAAAAAAGCCCCTGGGTTGTAACGGGGCTTTTTATCTGCGTTGCGCCGGATCAGATCAACTCGGCCCACATGTCGTACTCGTCGGCATCGACGATACGTACGCGAACTTTATCGCCGGGGTTGATCGCGGTGCTGTTGATAAACACGCTGCCGTCGATTTCCGGAGCATCGGCGTAGCAGCGGGCGACGGCGCCCTGGTCGTCGACTTCGTCGATCAGTACGTCCATTTCCTTGCCGACTTTCAGTTGCAGGCGCGCGGTGCTGATGGCTTGTTGATGGGCCATGAAGCGATCCCAGCGGTCCTGTTTGACGTCGTCCGGCACCGGGTTGTCGAGCAGGTTGGCCGGGGCGCCTTCGACCGGCGAGTACTGGAAGCAGCCGACGCGGTCGAGCTGGGCTTCGCTCAGCCAGTCGAGCAGGTACTGGAAGTCTTCTTCGGTTTCGCCGGGGAAGCCGACGATAAAGGTCGAGCGGATGGTCAGCTCCGGGCAGATCTCGCGCCAGGCCTTGATTCGCGCCAGGGTCTTGTCCTCGAAGGCCGGACGCTTCATGGCTTTCAGCACTTTCGGGCTGGCGTGCTGGAAGGGGATGTCCAGGTAGGGCAACAGCTTGCCGGCGGCCATCAGCGGGATCAGTTCGTCGACGTGCGGGTAGGGGTAGACATAGTGCAGGCGCACCCAGACGCCCATGCTTGACAGCGCTTCGCAGAGTTCGGTCATGCGGGTTTTCACCGGCTGGCCGTTCCAGAAGTCGGTCTTGTACTTCATGTCGACGCCGTAGGCGCTGGTGTCCTGGCTGATCACCAGGAGTTCCTTGACCCCGGCCTTGACCAGGCGCTCGGCTTCGCTGAGCACTTCGCCGACCGGGCGGCTGACCAGTTTGCCGCGCATCGAGGGGATGATGCAGAAGCTGCAGCTGTGGTTGCAGCCTTCGGAAATCTTCAGGTAGGCATAGTGGCGTGGAGTCAGCTTGACCCCCTGCGGCGGCACCAGATCGATCAGCGGGTTGTGATCCTGGCGCGGCGGTACCACCTCATGCACGGCGTTGACCACCTGCTCGTACTGCTGCGGACCGGTGACCGAAAGTACGCTGGGGTGCACATCACGGATGCTGCCTTCTTCCACGCCCATGCAGCCGGTGACGATGACCTTGCCGTTTTCTTTGATCGCTTCGCCGATCACTTCCAGGGACTCGGCCTTGGCGCTGTCGATAAAGCCGCAGGTGTTGACCACCACCACGTCGGCGTCCTGATAGGTCGGCACTACTTCGTAACCTTCCATGCGCAGCTGGGTCAGGATGCGTTCGGAGTCGACCAGGGCTTTCGGGCAACCAAGGCTGACAAAACCGACTTTCGGCGTGGCGGGGGTGGACATACGGCGACCTCAGGCGTGGGGCGGCTGGCGCTGGGATGCGCCGCTGATCAAAAAGTGTGCGATTCTAACGGCGGATCGCGGGCTTGACCAGCGCCATGAGGGTTCTCGATTGGCAATACCCTTGGCTTGGCGACGAGGGGGCCGCATAGCGTCGGCGCGCCAGCAGCCCTGGGCTTCGCTAAAGCTGCGCGTCGCCCGGTGGCCATCCTTGCGATGGCCACCCGCACATCCACCAACAGGCTGGTTTCTCCGGGGAGGGAAACGGCCTGTGGCGTGCTCGATCGTCTATTTGCTGGTCGGCAGTAGCATCCGCAACGCGTTGTCGCGACGGATCAGGTGGTGATAGATGCCGGCGGCGGCGTGCAGGCCGATCAGCCAGTAGCCGGATTCGGCGATCCAGACGTGCCAGTGTTCGATCTGCCTGGCCAGTGCCCGGTCCTTGTCGAGCAGCGCCGGCAGCTCCAGGCCAAAGGCCGCGATCGGCTTGCCTTCGGCGCTGAGCAGCAGCCAGCCGAGCAGCGGGGTGCAGATCATCAGCAGATACAGGGCCAGGTACATCAGCTTGGCCACGTTTACCTGCAGGGCGGGGGGCGCCGGCTGGATGCGCGGACTAGGGGCGACTAGCCTGGCTATCAGGCGCACCCAGACCAGGGCGAAAATCGACAGGCCAAGCAGGAAGTGCAATTCCTTCATCACCGTACGGCCATCGCTGCCTTTGGGGAAGATGCCGCGAAATTCCATGGTGAAGTAGACGGCGGCAATCATCAGCAGCATCAGCCAGTGCAGGCCAAGCGACAGGTTGCCATAGCGGCTTTCGGTGTTTTTCCAAGACATAAGGGCCAGCTCCAACTGCATTGTTGAACGTGAGTGCCAGGGGGCTGTCGACCTTTGCTCGCGAGCCAGCGTGCCTCGCATCGTGCGGGCGGGTTTCGCCGTGCCGCAGTGAGATGTCGACGCCGCCCAGCTTAAGGCCCGAAGCTTAAGGGTTGCTGAGCTGATATCTTTTTCACGCGCAAACAAAAAGGCCACTCGATTGAGTGGCCTTTTTGAGTATCTGGTTGCGGGAGCAGGATTTGAACCTACGACCTTCGGGTTATGAGCCCGACGAG
>CBIHLF010000076.1:0-9090 GCA_966210435.1 uncultured Pseudomonas sp.
CCGATGATCAGTCGGGGACTATCGCCTCCTGAGAGGCTGTAGTCGAGATACAAGGTTGGGTTAGCGGCGATTATTGCGGTTCAAGCAGCGGCATAGTCGTCGGCCGCCGCGTAACCCAACAGATCGCATGCCGGAACGACACCGCGTAGAGGCCTTGTTGGGTTACGCGGCGTTCGGTAGCGGTGGTGTTTGTGCGCCCTGTGCAGCGCCGCTAACCCAACCTACGGGATTGCGTCCTGTAGGAGATTTCCCGTCGCCTTCAGTACCTTCAAGGTCAATCGCGGCTAAAGCGGAATGCCGCCCAGCCCATCCTACAAAAGCGACAGATTATTCGTGCCGAGACCCTGGCAGCCCCTTCCGGGGCTGCGCTTCCGTACAACAATCAGCACCCCAGCTCGTAGGTTGGGTTAGCGGCGATTATTGCGGTTCAAGCAGCGACATAGTCGTCGGCCGCCGCGTAACCCAACAGATCGCATGCCGGAACGACACCGCGTAGAGGCCTTGTTGGGTTACGCGGCGTTCGGTAGCGGTGGTGTTTGTGCGCCCTGTGCAGCGCCGCTAACCCAACCTACGGGATTGCGTCCTGTAGGAGATTTCCCGTCGCCTTCAGTACCTTCAAGGTCAATCGCGGCTAAAGCGGAATGCCGCCCAGCCCATCCTACAAAAGCGACAGATTATTCGTGCCGAGACCCTGGCAGCCCCTTCCGGGGCTGCGCTTCCGTACAACAATCAGCACCCCAGCTCGTAGGTTGGGTTAGCGGCGATTATTGCGGTTCAAGCAGCGACATAGTCGTCGGCCGCCGCGTAACCCAACAGATCGCATGCCGGAACGACACCGCGTAGAGGCCTTGTTGGGTTACGCGGCGTTCGGTAGCGGTGGTGTTTGTGCGCCCTGTGCAGCGCCGCTAACCCAACCTACGGGATTGCGTCCTGTAGGAGATTTCCCGTCGCCTTCAGTACCTTCAAGGTCAATCGCGGTTAAAGCGGAATGCCGCCCAGCCCATCCTACAAAAGCGACAGATTATTCGTGCCGCGATCCTGGCAGCCCCTTCCGGGGCTGCGCTTCCGTCAACAATCAGCACCCCAGTAGAGCCTGCCGTTGGATGCCGATTTTCAGCATCCAACGCTGCTGGACGAGCGCTTTCAGCATCCTCGTTCGTAGCGGCTGCATAGACTGGAGGCTGTCTCGGAACAGGACTCGATCATGCTGAAGAATCGCTTGCAAGACCCCAGCCTGCTGGTAGAACGCGCCTATATCGACGGCCAGTGGGTGAGCGCCGATAACGCCGCCACCCTGGATGTCATCGACCCCGCCAGCGGCGAATGCCTGGCCCGGGTTCCGGCCCTGCAAGGCGGCGAAACCCGTCGCGCCATCGAGGCCGCCGAACGCGCCTGGCCGGCCTGGCGTGCGCGTCCCGCGGCGGAACGCGCGGCGCTGCTGGAGCGCTGGTATCAGGCCATGCTGGATAACCTCGACGACCTGGCGTTGATCATGACCTGCGAGCAGGGCAAGCCGCTGGCCGAAGCCCAGGGCGAGATCCGCTATGGCGCCAGCTTCGTCAAATGGTTCGCCGAGGAGGCCCGTCGGGTTTACGGCGAGACCATTCCGGCGCCGAGCGGCGATCGTCGCCTGCTTACCCTGAAACAACCGGTCGGGGTCTGCGCCGCGATCACCCCGTGGAACTTCCCCAACGCGATGATCACCCGCAAGTGCGCGCCGGCCCTGGCGGCCGGCTGCCCGATCATCGTCAAGCCCTCGGACCTGACGCCATTGTCGGCGCTGGCGCTGGCTGTGCTGGCCGAACGCGTGGGCATCCCTGCCGGGGTGTTCAACGTGGTCACCGGCATGCCGGCGGGGATCGGCGAGGAGCTGACCGGCAACCCGACCGTGCGCAAGATTTCCTTCACCGGTTCGACCGCCGTGGGGCGATTGCTGATGCGCCAGAGCGCCGAGCAGATCAAACGCCTGAGCCTCGAGCTGGGCGGCAATGCCCCGTTCATCGTGTTCGATGACGCCGACCTGGATCAGGCGGTCGCGGGGGTGATGCAGAGCAAGTTCCGCAATGCCGGACAGACCTGCGTCTGCGCCAACCGCATTCTGGTGCAGGACGGCATCTACGAGCGTTTCGCTGCGCGGCTGGTCGAGGCGGTGGGCAAGCTGAAGGTCGGCAACGGTCTGGATGCCGACACCAGCATCGGCCCGCTGATCAATGCGGCGGCGGTGAGCAAGGTCGCCTTGCATATCGACGACGCCCTGAGTCAAGGCGCACGCCTGCTGTGTGGTGGCATTCCCGATGGCAGCAGCCAGTTCGTGCAGCCGACGGTGCTCGCCGACGCCCATGCCGGAATGCTCTTGGCCAACGAGGAGACCTTTGGCCCGCTGGCCCCGCTGATGCGCTTCAGCACCGAGGAAGAGGCGTTGGCGCTGGCCAATGCCACGCCCTATGGCCTGGGCGCGTATTTCTTCACCCAGGATCTGCGCCGCTCGTGGCGTTTCGGCGAGGCACTGGAATTCGGCATGGTCGGCCTCAACACAGGGCTCATCTCCATGGAAGTCGCGCCTTTCGGTGGGGTCAAGCAGTCCGGCCTGGGCCGCGAGGGCTCCAAGTACGGTCTGGACGAGTACCTGGAAATCAAGGCCTTCCATATCGGTGGGCTGTAATGCGGTCATTGGTTGCACAGACTTCGAGAAGGCGCAGAACATGAGCAAGACATTCAAAATCGCCGCTATCGCCGGCGACGGTATCGGCAAGGAAGTGCTGCCCGAGGGGCTGCGGGTGTTGCAGCAGGCGGCGCAAAAGTGGGATCTGGACCTGAGCATCGAGGTGCTCGACTGGGCACACTGCGATTACTACCTGGAGCACGGGCAGATGATGCCCGACGATTGGTTCGAGCAGCTCAAGGGCTTCGATGCCATCTACTTCGGTGCGGTGGGTTGGCCGGACAAGGTGCCGGATCATATTTCCCTGTGGGGTTCGTTGCTCAAGTTCCGCCGCGACTTCGACCAGTACGTGAACATCCGTCCGGTGCGTTTGTTTCCCGGCGTGCCGTGCCCGCTGGCGGGGCGCGAAGCCGGCGATATCGATTTCGTGGTGATCCGCGAAAACACCGAAGGCGAATACTCCTCGGTGGGCGGCAAGATGTTCGAAGGCACCGAGCATGAGTTCGTGCTGCAGGAGTCGGTGTTCACCCGCCGCGGCGTCGATCGGATTCTCAAGTTCGCCTTCGATCTAGCCCAGACCCGACCGCGCAAGCGTTTGACCGCGGCGACCAAGTCCAACGGCATCTCGATCAGCATGCCTTATTGGGACGAGCGCACCGCCTTGATGGCCGAGCACTACCCCGAGGTGAGCTGGGACAAGCAGCACATAGACATCCTCTGCGCGCGCTTCGTGCTGCAGCCTGATCGCTTCGATGTGGTGGTGGCGTCGAACCTGTTCGGCGACATCCTTTCCGATCTGGGCCCGGCCTGTGCCGGCACCATCGGCATCGCGCCTTCGGCCAACCTCGACCCGGAACGCCGCTTTCCCTCGCTGTTCGAGCCGGTGCACGGTTCGGCCCCGGACATCTACGGCCAGAACATCGCCAACCCGATCGCCATGATCTGGTCCGGCGCCCTGATGCTGGATTTCCTCGGCAACGGCGACGAGCGCTATCGCGCCGCCCACGACGGCATTCTCAAGGCCATCGAACAGGTCATCGCCGAAGGGCCGATCACCCCCGATCTCGGCGGCCAGGGTTCGACCCAGGATGTCGGCAAGGCGATTGCCGCGGCGCTCTGAGCGCCTACCTCACTTGTTGGTGTGTCACCCTTTTTAGCCCGTCCACACTGCGGGCTTTTTTTTGCGTGCGATGCACGCTGACCAGCCAGACCGCCCACGTAGGGTGCGCTATGCGCACCAGGGCAGGTGAGGGAATTGGAGAATTTGTGGGCACTACCCGCGGTGGACCTTGGCTGAGCAAGGCGTACCGCGAGCAGCACGCAATTGGCAGCCAGCGACCCATAGTCACCGACGCCTTAATAACCCCGCTGTCGATCGATCTGCCCGAGCATCGGCTCGCCGCGTTGATGCCGACGAATATTCTCCAGCAGTACGGCGAACGCGCTTTCCGGTTGGGTCATCGCGGCGATATGCGGGGTCAGCAGTATCTGCGGGTGCTGCCAGAAGGGATGCTCGGGCTGCGCCGGTTCCTCTTGCAGCACATCGAGTACCGCGGCGCTGAGCTGGCCGCCGGCAAGCGCCTCGAGCAAATCCTCTTCTAGCAGGTGACCGCCACGCCCCATATTGACCAGCGCCGCGCCGCGGGGCAGCTGCTCGAATAGCTGGCGATTGAGGATGCCTTGGGTCTGCTCGGTCAGCGGTAACACGCACAGCAGGATGTCGCACTGGCTAAGGAATGTCGGCAGTTGCTCGGCGCCGGCGAAGCAGTCGACGCCGGGTATCTGATGAGGGCTACGTGCCCAGCCGGACAGGGCAAAGCCATAGGGTTGCAAGGTGGCGAGTATCTGCTGGGCCTGCAGGCCGAGGCCCATAATCCCGACCCGGCGTTTCGAAGCGGGCAGCAGCCGGTGCGCTTGCCAGCGTTTTTCGACCTGCTGCTGACGATAACGCAGCATGTCCCGATGCAAGCCGAGCACGGCGAAGCTGGCGTATTCGCACATACCTTGGCTAATGCCCGGGTCGAGCAGACGCACCACCGGCAGAGTCTGCGGCAGGCGTGCAAGATCCAGCTGATCGACCCCGGCCGACAGGGCGAACAGCACCTCGAGATTCGGCAGCAGCGTCTGCACATCGTCCGGGGCTTGCCAGGCGGCCAGATAACGAATGTCGCGCGGGTCGCCGATGTCCGGCCAGGCTCGCCATTCGATATCCGGCGCCTGTTCGGCGAACAGCGCTTTCCACTGTTCGCCGCGCACCGGGTCGGCTTTATAGAGCAGGGCCACGGGCATTTCCTCATATAAAACGGAGGTATCCAGGATGCCCGAACGGCAGCGCAGGATATGTCGAAAGGCAGGGCGTAAACGCGTGCGCTGGGTGGTATAGCGGCAGAAGTTGGCAGATTCCATGGTCTGCCGGCGGCTGAAGGATTCTGCCGTTTGCGAGGGGAAAAACAGTCGATCCGAATTTCTCAGGGGCCAAGTTCGGCTTAGAGCGTTGCGTCGAAGCCTTAACCTGAAGCACATCGCAGCCGCCTCCCGGTTGCCGGGCTCACTTATGGGAGATGCCATGAACAGCAAATGCGAAGAAACCCCTTATCTGCTGCAACAGCGCGATCAATTCGTGCCGCGCGGTTTGGTTACCGCCCATCCGCTGGTGATCGATCGGGCCCAGGGTGCTGAAGTCTGGGACGTGGACGGCAAGCGTTACCTGGACTTCGTCGGCGGTATCGGCGTGATGAACATCGGCCACAATCACCCGAAGGTGGTCGCGGCAGTGCAGGCGCAGATGCAAAAGGTCACCCACGCCTGTTTCCAGGTGGTGGCCTATCAGCCTTATCTGGACCTGGTGCAGCGCTTGTGCGCGCTGGTTGGTGGCGCCAGTGGCATCGCCCATAAAGCGGCGTTGTTCACTTCCGGCGCGGAAGCGGTGGAGAACGCGGTGAAGATCGCCCGCGCCCATACCAAGCGCCCGGCGGTCATCTCCTTCCGTGGTGGTTTCCATGGCCGCACCTTGCTCGGTACGACCCTGACCGGCATGAGCCAGCCCTACAAGCAGAACTTCGGCATGGCGCCCGAGGTGTTCCACACGCCTTATCCGAATGCCTACCGCGGCTTCACCAGCGAGATGGCGCTGCAGGCTTTGAACGAGCTGTTCGCCACCCAGGTTTCGCCGGA
Source organism: uncultured Pseudomonas sp. (assembly GCA_966210435.1). Lineage (GTDB taxonomy): Bacteria > Pseudomonadota > Gammaproteobacteria > Pseudomonadales > Pseudomonadaceae > Aquipseudomonas. The sequence continues at coordinate 5,837 of CBIHLF010000076.1, forward strand.
CCGCGTCGCCGCGATCATCATCGAGCCGGTACAGGGCGATGGCGGCTTCCTTGCCGCGCCGGTCGAGTTTCTCCAGGCATTGCGGGCGCTGACCGAACAGCATGGCATCGTGCTGATTGCCGATGAAGTGCAGACCGGCTTCGGCCGCACCGGCAAATGGTTCGGTTTCCAGCACGCGGGGATTCAGCCGGATCTGGTCACTGTGGCCAAGAGCCTGGCCGCCGGCATGCCGATCTCCGGCGTGGTCGGCCGCGCGGAAATCATGGATGCCCCGGCTCCCGGCGGTCTCGGCGGTACCTATGGCGGCAACGCGCTGGCCTGCGCGGCGGCCTTGGCGGTGATCGATACCTACGAGCAGGAGCAGTTGCTGGTGCGCGGCGAGCAGTTGGGCGAGCGTCTGCGTCAGGGCCTGCTGCGCTTGCAGGCGCGCAACCCGCAGATCGGCGACGTGCGCGGTACCGGCTTTATGCTGGCGATCGAGCTGGTCAAGGACGACGCGGCCCGCAGCCCCGATCCCGAACTCAATCAGAAACTGATCGATGAGGCCCGCAAAGGCGGTCTGCTGGTGATCAAGTGCGGCGTGTACCGCAACGTGCTGCGCTTTCTCGCACCTCTGGTCGCCGAAGAGGCGCAGGTCGACGAAGCGCTGGAGATTCTCGAGGCGGCCCTGGCGCGAGTATCGAGTTGAGCCAAACCTCGATCGGCGCGCAGTAAGGGCGCGCCGATCGATGAGGTTCGAGTATGGAACGGTGAAGCGAATGAGAGGAGGCGAACGCCATGGACCTGACTGATTATCGTGCGCTACTGATCGATTGCGATGAAGTCCTGGTCGATCGGGATTCCGGTATCTGGACAGCCTTGCAGCCGTTGCTCGAAAACCGTCCCGGTGTGCTGGGGCGCGAAGAGGTGCTGAGCGAGTTCAACGAGGCGGTGTGCAGGCTCTACCCGCGTTTCTCCGAGCTGGGTTTCAGTGGTTTGTTGTGCTTTGCCCACCGCCAGTTGGCCGAGCGCCTGGGGCTCGAGGTCAGCTGGGAGGAGGGGATGACGTTTGCCCGTTCGGTACGTAACTGGTCGCTGTTCGAAGATGCGCCTGGTGCCATGCTGTATCTGCGCAAGTTTTATCGGCTGCTGGTGCATGGGGACCGTGACGCCGAGGATCGGCAGTGGCTCTGCGAACGGTTGGGCATCGTGCCGGAGGATTTGCTTTCCCAGGCCAGCGACCCATTGACGGACCGCGCCTGGTTGCGGGCTAACGACCTCAAGGTCGAAGAAATCCTGCAGGTATCGAGGTATCCCGCCGAGTCGCCAACATCGAGCGGTATGTGCCTGATCCGCCGTGACCATGGCCGCTATACTCAGCCATGCCCGGCTGACTATTGCATCAATAGCATGGCCGATCTGGTCGCTCAGCATCAGCTGTCTTTGCGGCGCTGACTTTGCTAGAAAGGCTGCCTACGAATAGCGATCGAGAGGTACGCGATGGAAGGTTTAGTCAAGCTGGACCGGATCGACATCAATATTCTGGTCGAGCTGCAAAAAGACGGTCGCATCACCAACGTCAAGCTGGCCGATGCGGTCGGCCTATCGGCCAGCCCCTGCCTGCAACGGGTCAAACGACTCGAGTCGGCGGGATACATCTCCGGCTATAAAGCCCATCTCAACCTCGCCAAGATCACCGACTCGGTGACCGTCTTCACCGAGATCACCCTGCATGACCATAAACGCGAGGACTTCGCCAAATTCGAGTCCAATATCCGCCTGGTTGATGAGGTGCTCGAATGCCACTTGATCAGCGGTGGCTACGATTACCTGGCGCGCTTCATGACGTGCAGCATCCAGCATTATCAGGCGGTGATGGAAGGCCTCCTGGACAAGAATATCGGTATTTCCAAGTACTTCAGCTACATCGTCATCAAGTCGCCCGTGATGAAAGACGGGGTTCCGTTACGTAAGTTGTTGCGTCATTGACTGTTCCTGCCGGTCGGTGCAGTCCTCGAAAAAGCTAAGAAGCATCAGCGCAGCGCGAGCGGGCCGAAGGTCTCGTCGCGGGTCACCAGCATCTCGGCGCGGACATCGCCGAGCACGGTCGGCTCGAAGAAGCTGCCGCCAAGGGCATGGGGTTTGCCGCCGCTGAGCAGGCGGGCGCCCTTGTCCAGGGCGTCGGCGATATGTTCCTGAATCTTCTCCACGGCCTTGGCGTTGATCAGCGGGCCCTGTTGCGCGCCGTTCTCGCTGGCCGGGGCCACCTTGAGCGCTTCGACGGCCGCGATCAGGCGCCGCGAGAACTCGTCGTAGACAAAAGAGCGCACAGCGTCTGTTGGCCGTCGGTATCTCCACGGCCCTGGCCGAGTTCGAGCACTCTCTGATTTCCGCACGAATGGCGGCGGGGCTGGCTTTCGCGCGAGGGCTCGGAAGGAGAGGCGGGTGGCCGTTCAAGATGACCCGCGCCAAGTTACGCCTGGCAATCAGGGCCATGGGTAGCCCGAGATCGAGGCCGGTGATCTATGCAAGGAACTGGTCATCGCTCGCCAAGCGTTCTACGCGCATGTCTCGCCAAAGGCGGAGCTGAGGAGTGATGGGTTAGAACTGATGGTGGAAGTCGAAGGTTAACTGGGAGACTTCTTGTGGAACGAGAGCGGACGTACAAACGCCCGCTTCTGGTCAGAGGCGCTTAGACCATTTTTTGATGAGCTACGCCACGCGGGATGCGGTTTCTACCGGGTAGTTGCTCAAGGCGTTGTTGCCATGCCGCACGAGGTGTCAGGGTAGCTTTGGGTTTCGCCATTTCAGCCATTGCCAGGGCCGCTTTCTCTGCTTTGGCCGCAGCTCTAAGCTCCGCGAGAGTGGGTGTCTTTCGCACAGGCTCAGCCGTTACTTTCTCAACGCTCCGAAGGCAGAGCTTGCATGAGACTTGGGTGAAATCCCGCGTGCTGGTCAGGCTTGAGCCTGTGCGTCCGCATGCAATATGGTCCTGGGAAGCGGAATAGTGGATGGCCAACGTGTTGTCTCCTGCATTTTCGGGCGCGGGATTCTACACGCTTCGACGATGGCGCAAGCTGTTTAGCTGGCCACTTTTTCGCGACCATTGCGGGAACAGAAGGTCTACCCGTTAGATGCAAACCATGGAGGGGATGGGGTAGTGGGTGAGACGTAGTCCCTGGTTAGAGTCCAGCAGGCACAAAAAAACCCCGGTGTTAACCGTAATGCTGTTCACTTAAGCATTTGAACCCCGATTGGGCTTCCCTGAAAATCCG
>CBIHLF010000077.1:0-8181 GCA_966210435.1 uncultured Pseudomonas sp.
GCCGTGCGCACCAGCCCGTAGCCTGGATAAGCGCAGCGCAATCCGGGGATCGGTCTTATGGCCACCAGCGATGCCCCGGATTGCATCCGGGCTACAAAGCGCGCGCTGGTATCCGGATGTTGGACAAGCCTTCGGCATGTCCACCCTACGAAGCCTTTATTCGCCACGGGGCGCGCCTTCCGCCACCTGTCAATGCAGCGCCGGCACCTGACTCAGCTGGCGCAGGCGGGCGCTGAGCAGGATGTGCTGGCCCGGGTCGTCGCACAGCAATAGCGCGTGCTGTACATCGAAGCGCTCGGCCTGCGGGCATTCCAGGCGCTGATAGAGTTCGGCGCGCGCCAGGTGGTCGGCGAGTGCCGGCGTTCCCAGTTGCATCACCCGGTCGGCGTCTTTCAGCGCCGCCAGATAGTCTTCGTTGAGCAGGTGCAACTGGCGCAGGTTGCGCGACAGGCGTTGCAGCATGCCGCGCGCGTCGCTGCTTTGCAGGTGCCCGGCGTTGAGCTCGGCGGCGGCGCCCTGATGGCGTATCAGCAGCTCGCGGCAATCGCGGGTATACAGGCGGCGCCCGCCGCAAGGGTCGAGCAGATGGTCGGCGCCCGGTACGCGCAGCAGAAAATGGCCGGGGAAGTTCACCCCCTGTAGCGGGATCGCCAAGCGCCGCGCCAGTTCCAAGGCGAGCAACGCCAGCGATAACGGCTGCCCGCGGCGCCGCGCCAACACCCGATGCAGCAGCGCGACCTCGGGGCGCAGCGGCATTTCGTCTTCCTGATGAAAATCCAACTCATTGAGCCGGCGCAGCAGCGCCTGCGCCAACTCGGTCGCCGGCAAGTCGGGGAGGCCGGCATTGACCTGCTGCTGCAACGAGTTGAGCTCGCACAGTGCATCGGCCACTTGCAGTTGCGGGTCGTGTTCGGCGGCAATCCATAACGCCGCCTCGAACATTGCGGGCGGCTCACGGTCAAGACAGGCAAGGCAGGTTTGGCGCGGGCTCATGGTCACCTCCGGTCATGCTGTGTTTTTAGCCGGCTACCGGCGTGGCGTCCAGCGTTGCGTGAAAACCGGGCACATCGGGCTTGCCGCGATGAGCTTATCCGCCGCCCGCGCCGTTATGCCGCCCGGCGCCGCACGCTGCGGAGCTTATGCCGGCTTGACCGAGCAGTGCCCGGCATGCCGCCTATACTGCGGTTAGTAACCGCAGAAGCCGCAACGACAGCACAGGAGCCGCCCTATGTTCAGCGCAATGGAGGCCGCCAGGCTCGAAGCATTGCACCTGACCCAGGACCCGGTCTCGGGCCTCAAGGCCGTGATCGCCATCCACAACACCCGACTCGGCCCCGCCCTCGGCGGTTGCCGTTATCTCATCTACCCGGACGAACAAAGCGCGATTCACGACGCCATCCGCCTGGCCCGGGGCATGAGCTACAAAGCCGCGCTGGCGGGTATCGAGCACGGCGGCGGCAAGGCGGTGATCATTCGCCCGCCGCACCTGGATAACCGCGGCGCCCTGTTCGAAGCCTTCGGCCGTTTTATCGAAACACTCAATGGTCGCTACATCACCGCAGTGGACAGCGGCACCTCGAACGCCGACATGGATTGCATCGCCCAACACACCCAGCACGTCACCAGCACCACCAGCGAAGGCGATCCCTCGCCGCACACCGCCATGGGCGTATTCGCCGGGATTCGCGCGACCGCCCTGGCGCGCCTCGGCAGCGATGACCTGCGCGGCTTGCGCGTGGCGATCCAGGGCCTCGGGCATGTCGGCTATGCCCTCGCCGAGCAGTTGCACGCGGTCGGCGCCGAGCTATTGGTCAGCGATCTGGACGACGGTCGGGTGCAACTGGCCGTCGAACAACTGGGTGCCCAGGCGGTGGCCAGCGATGCCTTGCTCGCCAGCCCCTGCGACATACTCGCGCCCTGCGGTTTGGGCGGTGTGCTGAACGCTGAACGCGTCATGCAACTGCGTTGTTCAGCGGTCGCCGGCGCCGCCAACAATCAACTGGCGAGTGCCGATGTCGCCGACACCTTGCAGGCACGCGGCATCCTCTATGCGCCGGACTACATCATCAACTCCGGCGGGTTGATCTACGTCGCCCTGCGCCATCGTGGCGAAAACCTCGCCGCGATCACCGCGCACCTGGCGAAAATCAGCCAACGCCTGAGTGAAGTCTATGCCCACGCCCAGGCCGACAAGCGTTCCCCCGCGCGGGTCGCCGACGCCCTGGCCGAGCGCTTGTTGTACGACCGCTGAGCGCAGCTGCCGACCCGCAGCGCGCTGTAATACCCGGGCCACAAGCCCGGGCAGAAGTAGACATTCACAAGATGTCGAGGAGTGCCCTCATGCCGGATACCCTGAAACTGCCGTTCACCCGTTATCTCAACACCAATGGCCAGCCGGTCGCCGCGCTGCCCGCCTGGGTCGACGACCCCGCACTGCTGGTGCGCCTGTACCGGCAGATGGTGCTGACCCGCCTGTTCGACCAGAAGGCCGTGGCCCTGCAGCGCACCGGGCGCATCGGCACCTATGCGCCGACCCTCGGCCAGGAGGCCATAGGCGTCGCGCTCGGCAGCCTGATGCGCAGCGAAGACGTGCTGGTGCCCTATTACCGCGACACCGCCGTGCAATTGATGCGCGGGGTGAAGATGGAAGAAATCCTCCTGTATTGGGGCGGCGACGAGCGCGGCAGCGCCTATGTCGACCCGGCCTCGGCTCAGGACTTTCCCATGTGCGTACCCATCGCTACCCAGGCTCTGCATGCCTGCGGTGTAGCCAGCGCGTTCAAGATTCGCGGTGAACATCGGGTTGCGGTGACCACCTGCGGCGATGGCGCCACCAGCAAGGGCGATTTTCTCGAAGCGTTGAACGTCGCCGGCGCCTGGCAGCTGCCGGTGGTGTTCGTGGTCAATAACAACCAATGGGCGATCTCGGTACCGCGGCGCATTCAGTGCGGTGCGCCGACCCTGGCACAAAAGGCCATAGGCGCGGGCTTCGCTGGCGAGCAGGTGGACGGCAACGACATGCTCGCACTGTACGAGCGCATGCAGGTCGCCCTGGACCGCGCCCGCCACGGCAAAGGCCCGGTATTGCTGGAATGCCTCAGCTACCGCCTGGGTGACCACACCACCGCCGACGACGCCACCCGTTACCGCGGCGCCGAGGAGGTGAAACAGGCCTGGCTGGAAGAGCCGATCAAGCGCCTGCAGGGCTTTCTCGCCAACCAGGGCATCTGGGACGAGCGCCGCGAACAGGCGCTGATCGCCGACTGTCAGGCCGAGGTGCAAAGCGCGGTGGAGGTCTTCGACAACGCCGGCAACCAGCCCGCCGAATCGGTGCTCGATTACGTCTATGCCAAGTGGCCGGCGGCCCTCGCCGAGCAGCGCGAAATGCTCCTGGAGCGAGTCGCGCGCCAGGCACAGGAGTCCAGCCATGAGTGAAGCCAAACTGAGCATGCTGGAAGCGATCAACCGGGCGTTGCACCGCGCCATGTCCGAGGACCAGAACGTGGTGGTGCTCGGCGAAGACGTCGGCGTCAACGGCGGAGTGTTCCGCGCCACCGCCGGCCTGCGCGAGAGCTTCGGCTTCAAGCGGGTGATCGATACGCCGCTGGCCGAAACCATGATTTCCGGCCTGGCCGTGGGCATGGCCGCGCAGGGACTGAAACCGGTGCTGGAGATCCAGTTCCTCGGCTTCGTCTACCCGGCCATGGACCATCTGGTATCCCACGCCGCGCGCATGCGCAACCGCACCCGCGGTCGCCTCAGCTGCCCGCTGGTGCTGCGCAGCCCGATGGGCGCCGGCATCCGCGCGCCGGAGCACCATAGCGAAAGCATCGAGGCGATGTTCGCCCATATTCCCGGCCTGCGCGTGCTGATCCCATCATCGCCGGCGCGGGCCTACGGCTTGCTGCTGGCGGCGATCGACGATCCCGACCCGGTGATCTTTCTCGAACCCACCCGCTTGTACCGGATGAATCCGCAGCCACTGGCCGACGACGGCAAACGCCTGCCGCTGGACAGTTGTTTCACCTTGCGCGAGGGCGGCGACCTGACGCTGATCAGTTGGGGCGCTAGCGTCCACGAAAGCCTGCTGGCCGCCGAGCAGTTGGCCGAGCGCGGCGTTGCGGTCGAGGTGATCGACGTGGCCTGCATCAAGCCGCTGGACCTCGACACTTTGGAAGCCTCAGTGCGCAAAACCGGGCGCTGCGTGATCGTGCATGAGGCGCCGAAAAGCTGCGGCGTCGGCGCGGAAATCGCCGCCAGCCTCTACGAACGCGCGCTGCTCGACCTGCAAGCGCCGATCCAGCGGGTCACCGCACCGGACATACCGCCGCCGCTGTATCGCCTGGAGTCGCTGTATATCCCCAGCGTCGCCGACATAGTCGCGGCCTGCGATGCGGTATTGAATTACGCATGAATACGCAGAGCGGCGGCCCTCCGTTGAAGGTAGCCCGGATGAAATCCGGGGGCGGTTGTGTACGCGCTGATGTCCCCGGATTGCATCCGGGCTACAGGAGCGGCTGATTTATCCGTGAACCGGGAAAACGCCGCACCCGTAGGAGCGGCCTTGGCCGCGATTGCCGGCTGAGCATCATTGCGGCTTGAAAGAACGATGGAACTAGGAGCACCCATGAAATATTTCAAACTGCCCGACCTCGGCGAAGGCCTGCAAGAAGCGGAAATCGTCGAGTGGCACGTCAAAGTCGGCGATACGGTCAAGGTCGACCAACTGCTGGTATCGGTGGAAACCGCCAAGGCCATCGTCGACATTCCCGCGCCCTACGACGGCGTGGTGGTGAAAACTTTCGGCGCCGAGGGGGACATCCTGCATGTCGGCGAGCCGCTTTTGGCCTACGAAGGCGAGGCCGATTCTGGCACCGTGGTCGGTCGCCTGGAGGGTGGCGGCGATGTCCAGACAGACAGCTTCTGCATCGGCGCCGCGCCTTCGACCCGCGAGCACCTGGCGCCGCGCGCAACCCCGGCGGTGCGCCAACTGGCCCGGCAACTGGGCGTCGACCTGAGCAACCTGGCCGGTTCCGGCAGCGACGGCCTGATCACCCGCGGCGATGTCGAAGCCGCGACCCAGAACGCCCGGGATAAATTCGGTGGCGAGAAGGTGCGCGGTGTGCGGCGCAGCATGGCGATCAATATGGCGCGCTCGCATGCCGAGGTGGTGCCGGTGTTTATCGTTGGCGACGCCGACCTGCATCGCTGGCCGCAGGCGCGCGATCCGCTGGTGAGAATCGCCCAGGCCATTGCCGCCGCCTGCCAGGTCGAGCCGCTGCTCAACAGCTGGTTCGACGGCAAGTCGTTGTCGCTAAAACAGCACCAGCAACTGGACCTGGGCATCGCCGTCGATACCGTGGACGGCCTGTTCGTGCCGGTGTTGCGCAACGTCGGCGCACGCAGTGCCGAGGACTTGAAAGCCGGGGTGGCGAGCCTGCGTGCGGACGTCAAGGCGCGTTCGATTCCGCCCCAGGAAATGATGGGCGCGACCATCACCCTGTCGAACTTCGGCACCCTGTTCGGCCGCTACGCCAACCCCATCGTGATCCCGCCGCAGGTGGCGATCATCGGCGCCGGTGGCATCCGCGACGAACCGGTGGCGGTTGACGGCAAGGTGGTGGTGCACCCGATCCTGCCGCTGTCGCTGACCTTCGACCACCGCGCGGTTACCGGCGGCGAGGCCGCACGTTTTCTCAAGGCCCTGGTGCAGGCGCTGGAGGCGCCGGAAGAGTGAGTCGGGACATCGCTACTTAGCGCAGCGCTATTCGAGAACGTGTAGGGGGCGTGGGGCCGCCTAGGCGCGCGCACCACCGCGGGCGACGAATCCCAGGTGCGCGCGGCGCACCCTACGGAATCTGAGCCAGCGCGGTGTTATTCGAGCGTCACATCCGCCCAGCGCAGCCGCTTGCGCCCGGGCATTTCGACCTTGGGCAGGCTGTGTTGGTCGAGCACCGCGGTTTCGTCCAGCAGACCGTTGAGGTGCAGGATATAAGCGGTAACGGCATACACCTGCTCGTTACTCAGGCTCTTCGGCGCATAGTGCGGCATGGCCCGGCGGATGTAATCGAAGATGCTGGTGGCGTACGGCCACTGACCGCCGACCGAGAGCAACAGCAGCGGGTGCTCGCTGATGCGCAGAATACGCAAGGGGTCGTCGAGGCTGAAAAAGCCGTCGCTGCCAACCAGACGCGCGGCCGGACCTTGCTTCCCGTTGGCGCTGTGGCAGCCGGCGCACTGGTTGGCATAGAGCTCGCCACCTTCGATCACGCTGCCTTGGCCCGGCGGCAAGTTGCGGCCATCGGGGAATACGCTGATGGCATAGCGCTCGATGGTCTGCTGCGATAGCGGTTGGCCTAAGCCGATCAGCGGCTGCGCCGTCGCACTGCCACTCAGCGCCAGCGCGAGTAGCAGCCAGAGCCTAGGCATAAACATTTTCCACCTCGCCGTCGCCGCTCACCCGCCAAGCCTGGATCGCGTTGTAATGGTTGAACGAGTGGGCGGCGTAGCGGCTGCGCCATTCGCTGCGGGTCGGCTGGATGTTGCCCAGCTCGTCGGTGGCGCGGCTGAGCAGGGTGGTGGCCGCGCCCGTCCATTGCCAGGGAATGCTGAAGCGGGTCAACGATTTGTCCAGCACCGGCGCCTGCAACTGCGCCAGCGCCCAGGTGCGACCGTTGTCGGCGGAGACCTCGACCTTGGCGATACGCCCCATGCAGGACCAGGCCAAGCCGGATATCTCGTAGAAGCCTTTGAGTTCGGGCAGCTGCTGCAACCCGCTGGGGTGGGTGATCACCGACTTGACCTCCATCGGGAAGCCGAACGCGAGAATATCGCCGTCGCTGAGAATGCGCGTGTAGAGCCCCGATTCATCCTTGCTGAACACCGGGCTGTCGCTGACCTCCAGGCGGTGCAGCCATTTGACGCTGACATTGCCTTCCCAGCCCGGCACGAACAGCCGCAGCGGATAGCCCTGGGAGGGACGCAAGCGCTCGCCGTTCTGATAGAAGGCGAGGATGGCGTCGTCCATCAACTTGCTCAGCGGCAGGCTGCGGCTGTGCGAGCCGCCATCGGCACCTTCGCAGATCACCCAGCGCGCCTCGGCTTTTACCCCGGCTTCGCGCAGCAGATAGGACAGCGGTACGCCGGTCCATTCCGAGCCTGATACCTGGCCGAACAGCTCCTGGCAGCCGGCATTCCGAGCCGCGGGCGAGATGGCGTTGGCGGCGGTGTTGCCCGCGCATTCGAGAAACTGGATGCGCGAGACCATCGGGTAACGCATCAAACGCTCCAGGTCGAACTTCAGCGGACGTTCGACCAGACCATGAATCAGCAGCTGATGGCGCTCGGGGTCGATTGCCGGAATGCCGTTGTGATGCACCGCGTAGTGCAACCCACTGGGGGTGATGATGCCGCGCTGGTGCTGCAACGGCGAATGCCAGACGCTGAAACCAGCGGTCTGCGCAGTGTTCGGCTGGAGTTGGCGCAACACCTCACGCTCATGCGGCGAGGGGCTACCGTACTCGGCGTCGGCACCGCCCAGGCTGGTCATCCAGGCGGGCATCGGCGGCTCGCTTGCGGCCAGCACCCGGCCTGCCGGTGACAAACCCAGGGCGGTGGCCAGTGTCAGGCCGTAACCGCTTTTGAGAAAGGCGCGGCGGTCGAGCAGGCCGTTACCGGCGACGAAGCGTAAAGCGGACTTGTTCACGACAGTCTCCCGGACGGCGATTGCCGTCGCGTTTACTTAATGACGATATAACTAGATATCTAGTTATATCGTTGCATGCCCCTGGTCGCCTGTCTATCCTCCGCAGCATGGAAATCAATGAAGTCGCATCTTGCCTCGAGGCGCTGGGAAATCCCGTGCGTCTGCAGGTCTTTCGCACGCTGGTGCGCAGCGGCCCGGCCGGGCTTAATTTCGGCCAGCTGCAGGAACGCATCGGCATTCCCCGCTCGACCCTGGCCCATCACCTCAACAGCATGGTGCAGGCCGGCGTGCTCACGCAGCAGCGCGACGGCCGTGAAGTCTTCAGCCGGGTCGACTTCGCCCGTTTGCAGCAGGCGCTGAGTTTCGTAATGGGCGAGTGCTGCCAGGACGGCGGGTCAGCCTGACCTCGTAGGGTGCGCCCTGTGTTCAGCCGGTATACATGGGTAACGCCTGTCGGGAGACATGGGTAACGGGTT
>CBIHLF010000078.1:0-7034 GCA_966210435.1 uncultured Pseudomonas sp.
CAACCCGTTACCCATGTCTCCCGACAGGCGTTACCCATGTATACCGGCTGAACACTGTACGCACCCGGTGTTGATATTGGTATTGGTGCGCGCGGCGCACCCTACGGGTCGCTTAATCCAGGCGTCAGGACCGTTGCCTGGGTTAGCCGAAGGCGTAACCCAGGGCGTAACCAGGAGTTCTTAGCTCAGGTTGAGCGTCGGAATCAGGCTGGCGTCGAGTGTCTGGCCCGGCACTGGTACCGGGGCTGCCAGGCCCAGATTATTCTTCTCGAACACCTTGTCGGCGCGGTAGCTGGAGCGTACCAGCGGGCCGGCGGCCACTTCCATAAAGCCCTTCTGCAGACCGAGGTCGCGGAAGTGATTGAACTCTTCCGGGCTGACCCAGCGCTTGACCGGCAGGTGGTTGCGGGTCGGTTGCAGGTATTGACCGAGAGTGAGGATGTCCACGCCAATGGCGCGCAGGTCATCCATGGTTTCTAGAACTTCTTCATCGGTCTCGCCCAGGCCCAGCATCAGGCTGGTCTTGGTCAGCATCTGCGGACGGTGGCGCTTGGCGTGCTCGAGTACTCGCAGGGTTTTCTCGTAGCCGGCGCGCGGGTCGCGTACTTCACGGGTCAAGCGCTTGACCGTCTCGACGTTCTGCGCGAACACCTCAAGGCCGGAGTCGACCACGCGCTCGATGGCTTGCAGGTCGCCGTCGAAGTCCGGGGTCAGGGCTTCCACCACTACCTGCGGGGTACGCTCCTTGATCGCCCGTACGCAGGCGGCATAGTGCGCGGCACCGCCATCGTCGAGGTCGTCGCGGTCCACCGAGGTCAGCACGATATAGCGCAGCGCCATCAGTTCCACCGACTTGGCGGTGTTCTGCGGCTCTTCCAAATCCAGCCAGCCGTTGGGGTTGCCGGTGTCCACCGCGCAGAAGCGGCAGGCGCGGGTGCACACCGAGCCCATCAGCATGATGGTGGCGGTACCGTTGGACCAGCATTCGCCCATGTTCGGGCAGTGGGATTCCTGGCACACCGTGCTCAGGCGGTGTTCGCCGACATTGCGCTTGACCGCTTCGAAGCGACTGCCGCCGGGTGCCTTGACCCGCAGCCACTTGGGCTTGGGTTCGAACACCTGGGGTTCGCTGGAGGCGCGGCGCTTCTGCCCGTCCTTGATCGCGCTGATGCCCTGAGTGGTGCGAAATTTTTCGCCGCTGGCGACGGTATTGGGCTGGGAGGTATCGGACATCGGCTTTCTGGGCTCCGCTAGAGGCTCCGTGGACGAGGCGGCTTGTGGCCGGCGCGCAGTTTATCACAGAAGCTGACCGTTCAGTCCGTCGAGCGCCGTGCGATCCAGGTCAGCGCTTTGCGATTTTCAACCTCGCCGCGGGGGCGTCCAGGGGCGCGCCCTCGCCTGGCTTCGCCCGCTGGCCTGCTAGCGCGAGGCGCGCAGGCGGATCAACAGTTCCTGGGTCGGATAACCGTCGGCCGGTTGTCCCAGGGTTTGCTGAAAGGTGCGTACCGCCTTGCGCGTGTTGGCACCGATGATGCCGTCGGCGGGACCGGGCTCCAGGCCATTGCGCGCCAGCAGTTCCTGCAGTTCGATGCGCTCGCTGCGGCTCAGCTGGCGATCTTCACGCGGCCAGGCGGCCTGTACCCCATCGCGACCGCGCAGGGCGTCGGAGAGCAGGCCGATGGCCAGGGCGTAGGCGGTCGAGTTGTTGTACTTGAGGATGCTGCGGAAGTTGTTCAGCGCCAGGAAGGCCGGGCCGCGATGCCCTGCAGGCAGCAGCAGCGTGGCCTGGGCGTCAGCGTCGGCGTCTTCGTGCACCTCCTGGTTCAGGGGCTTGACCCCCAGAGCCAGCCACTCGGCGACACTGCGGCGCTGGTCCGGATCGGCCAGGGTGTAGTCGAAGTCCTTGGGGAGCTTCACTTCGAAGCCCCAGGGTTGGCCTTTTTCCCAGCCCGAAGCCTGCAGGTAATGCGCGGCCGAGGCCAGGGCGTCGGCCGGCGAGTTCCACAGGTCGCGCTTGCCGTCGCCGTCGAAGTCCACCGCGTGTTGGTTGTAAGTGGTGGGCATGAACTGGGTCTGGCCCATGGCGCCGGCCCAGGAGCCGACCAGGCCTTCGGGGGCGATATCGCCGTGTTGCAGAATTTGCAGCACGGCGAGCAACTGGCTGCGCCAGAACACCTGGCGACGACCTTCGTAAGCCAGAGTCGCCAGTGAGCGGATCACGTTGTGGTTGCCGATATTGCCGCCGAAATTGCTTTCCAGGCCCCAGATCGCCAGCAGTACTTCGCGGTCGACGCGGTACTGCTTCTTGATCTCCTTGAGCGTGTCGCGGTGCTGCAGGCGCAAGGTGCGGCCCTGGGCCACGCGCAACGGCGACAGGGCGCCATCGAGGTATTCCCAGATAGGCCGGGAGAATTCCGGTTGGCGGCTGTCGGCAGCCAGCACATCGGGGTTCGGTGTGACACCGGCAAAGGCGCGGTCGAACAGCTCGGGGTCGATGCCGGCGGCGATCGCGTCGCTGCGCAGCAGTGCGCACCAATCGCTGAAACTGAGGGATTGCGCTACCGGGGCGGTGGGCGCCAGGGCCGGTACTGCGACAGGCGGCGCGGTGCTGGTGCTGCTCAGGGACTGCGCTGGCGCTTCGGCGCAGGCGGTCAACAGGAGGCAGACGCAGGACGTGGCGATGTGGGACAAGCCACGAAGAAACAGGCTGGGCATGGTGGTCTCAACACGTTTTGCAGGGCGCTACCTTAGCACGGTTGAGGGCTCTATGCGGGCCGTTGAGTGCTTTCAGGCGGCCATAACGACAGAAGCCTCCCAGTTTTGCTGGGAGGCTTCGCGGCGGTAGCTGCCTTTGCCTTTACTCGGCTTTTCCTGGCGACAGCGGAACAGGGGTTGGGCAATCAGGGATTTGGCCTTGTTCGGGCCGTTCTTGCGTGGCTTGGCCATGGACGTTCCTCTTTGGCTAGCCCGCGGCATGCGGGCGCGGTGATGATGCGCCGCTGCTCAAAAAATGTCCAGATGGGGAGGTGGTCGGAAAGTCTGTTCAAGACTGATCCGGTTGTGGGCGTGCGGGCGTTTGGCTGTACACCTAGCGCATTCGCCGCGAGGTCGGACCTCTGCCGGTACTGTGTCTGCGCGGACGGAGTGCGTTACAGGCCGCTGTCGCTGGCCAGGCCGAGGCGTTGCCCGCAGAGGCTCAAGGTCAGCAGGCTCAGGGCGCTCCAGGGGTCGCCTGGGGCCTGGCCCTTGATCTGCGCGTCGATGCGCTGGGCATCCAGCAGTAGTTGCGCCCAGCGCTTTGCGGAGTGGCGTTGCAGTGCCTTGCTGACCAGCGGCCGGCGCTTGTCCCATACCGGCGGGCGGGCGGCGCTGAAGGCTTTTTCCAGCGGCATGCCCTGAGCGTATTGCTGGGCGATGGTGGCCAGCAGGCGGGTTTCCCGGGCCAGAGCCCAGAGAATCACCGGCGGTTCCACCCCTTCACCGCGCAGGCCCTCGAGCATGCGCTGGGCATGGGCGGCCTCGCCGTTGAGCGCTGCATCGATCAAGCCGAATACGTCGAAGCGCGCGCTGTCGGCGACCGCCGCCTGTACGGTGCTGGCGTCGATCTGACCGTCCTCGGCGAGCAATTTAAGCTTTTCGATTTCCTGTGCGGCCGCCAGCAGGTTGCCCTCGACCCGCACGGCGATCATGTCCACCGCTTCCTGGCTGGCGCTCAGACCAGCCTGGGCGATGCGCTGGCGAATCCACTGCGGCAACTGGTGCGCGTCGACCGGCCATATCTGCACGAACTGGCTGTGGGGGCCATCGATCAGCGCCTTGGCCCATTTGGTCTTCTGCGCGCTGCCATCGAGTTTCGGCAGGCTGATCAGCAATACCGTGTCTTCCGGTGGGCGGCCGAGGTACTCGAGCAGTGCGGCGGTGCCTTTATCACCGGGCTTGCCGGTGGGCAGGCGCAATTCCAGCAGGCGCTTTTCGGCGAACAGCGACATGCTCGCGCCCGCTTGCAGCAGGTTGCCCCAGTCGAAGCTGGCGTCGGCGTTGAATACCTGGCGTTCGCTGAAGCCCTGCTGGCGGGTAGCCGCGCGAATAGCGTCGCAGGCCTCCTGGCACAGCAGCGGCTCGTCGCCACTGACCAGATACACAGGTGCAAGAGTGCCCTGGAGATGTTTGCCGAGTTGCGCGGGATTGAGTTTCATCGGGGCGGGAGCAGGGCCGCTTGCACGGCCCGGCCAGGCTTACGGCGAAGGGATCGGCAGTTGCACGGGCGACTGCTGGGGCTGCGCCTCTTGCTGCCGGCGCGCTGCTTCGAGGGCTTCGGCCTCGGCTTGCGCTTTGGCTTCGGCGGTTTGCTGCAACTGATCGAGGTGCTCCGGGGTAATGCCTTGCAGGCGCTGAGCCAGTTGCTGGATCAGTTCGCGGCGCATTTCCCCACGGATCTGCTTGGCTTCCTGATCGCCGCCGACCAGGTTGTTGCCGTCCTGGCTGTAGAAGCGCTGGGCTTCCAGCTTGTCGGTCATCAGCAGCAGATCCTTGCTGCCACGGATATCGTAGGCGAGGGTCATGGTCAGCTGGTATTCGGCGGTGCGTGCCGAGCTGGTGTAGGTAGCGGCGCGGCGCTCTTCCTGTTCGTCGGTCAGCACCAGGCTGTAAGGCGCGCCCTTGTAGACCTTGACCCCATTGTCGCGCAGCACTTCACGCACGTCCTTGACGGTCTCGCCGTGGGCATTGCGCGCGCTGACGTCGAGTTCCTTGAGGGCGAATTGCACGTCGCCGGTGCCGCGCAGCTGAAAACCGCACGCGCTGAGCAGGGTAGCCAGGCCAATTACCAACAGATTCCGTTTGATCATCTTTGTATCCCCTTGGCAAATCGTACGGCGCGCCATTGCGTGGGCGCGCCGAGGTTAATCAGTTGGCGACGATATTGACCAGCTTGCCCGGCACCACAATCACCTTGCGGATGCTCAGGCCTTCGGTGAAACGCAGTACGCCCTCGTTGGCCCGGGCGGCTGCTTCCACTTCTTCGCGGCTGGCGCTGGCGGCCACTTCGATATGCCCGCGCAGTTTACCGTTGACCTGAATCACCAGGCTCAGGCTGTCCTGTACCAGAGCCGCCTCGTCCACTTGCGGCCAGCTGGCGTCGATGATCGCGTCGTCATGGCCCAGCTCCTGCCACAATTGGTGGCTGATGTGCGGCGTGATGGGCGCGAGCAGCAGGGCCACGGTTTCCAGGCCTTCGTGCAGCAGGGCGCGATCCTGGTCAGTGCCTTGTGCGGCTTTTTCCAACACGTTCATCAGGGTCATCACCTGGGCGATGGCGGTGTTGAACTTGTGGTGCTGGCCGATATCGACGCTGGCCTGCTTGATCGCCAGGTGGATGGCGCGGCGCACCTCTTTCTGTGCATCGCTCAGGGCGCTCTGGTCCAGTGCGCCCGGCAGGCCCTGGCTGACATGGCCCTGGGCCAGGCGCCAGACGCGGCGCAGGAAGCGATTGCCGCCCTCGACGCCGGAGTCAGACCATTCCAGGCTCATGTCCGGCGGCGAGGCGAACATCATGAACAGGCGGCAGGTGTCGGCGCCGTAGGCATCGATCATCGCCTGCGGGTCGACGCCGTTATTCTTCGACTTGGACATCTTCTCGGTGCCGCCGATCTCGACCGGCAGACCGTCGCTCTTCAGCTTGGCGGCGAGCACCTTGCCTTTGCTGTCGCGCTCGATTTCCACGTCCGCCGGGTTGAACCAGTCCTTACCGCCGTTTTCCAGCACGCGATAGTAAGTGTCGGCAACCACCATGCCCTGGGTCAGCAGGTTCTTGAACGGCTCGTCGGAGGACAGCAGGCCCTCGTCGCGCATCAGCTTGTGGAAGAAGCGCGCATACAACAGGTGCAGGATCGCGTGTTCGATACCGCCGATGTATTGATCGACCGGCAACCAGTGGTTGGCCGCCTGCGGGTCGACCATGCCGCCGGTGTAGTGCGGCGAGGCGTAACGGGCGAAGTACCAGGACGACTCGACGAAGGTGTCCATGGTGTCGGTTTCGCGCTTGGCCGACGCGCCGCATTTCGGGCAGCTGCAGGTATAGAACTCGGGCATGCGCGCCAAAGGCGAACCGGCGCCGTCCGGCACCACGTCTTCGGGCAGCACAACCGGCAGTTGGTCTTCCGGCACCGGCACGTCGCCGCAGGCGTCGCAGTGAATGATCGGGATCGGGCAACCCCAATAGCGTTGGCGGCTGATGCCCCAGTCGCGCAGGCGGAACTGCGTACGCGACTTGCCCAGGCCTTTGTCGAGCAGGGCGACTTCGATGGCGTCGAACGCGCCTTCGAAGTCCAGGCCGTCGAACTTGCCGGAGTTGATCAGTTGGCCGTGCTCGCCGTAGGCGTCCTGCCAGGGCGCCGGCGTCTCGTCGCCGGCCGCGGTGCGTACTACCGCCTTGAGCGGCAGGCCGTATTTGTGGGCGAATTCGAAGTCGCGCTCGTCATGGGCCGGCACCGCCATTACCGCGCCGTCGCCGTAGTGCATCAGCACATAGTTGGCGACCCACACCGGCAGCTTTTCGCCGGTCAGCGGGTGCTCGACGAACAGGCCGGTCGGCAGGCCTTTCTTTTCCTGGGTGGCGACATCGGCTTCGGCGACGCTGCCGCTCTTGCATTCGTCGATAAAGGCCTGCAGTTCGGCATTGCCTTGTGCCGCCAGCGTGGCCAGCGGGTGCTCGGCCGCCACGGCGACATAGGTCGCGCCCATCAGGGTGTCGGGGCGGGTGGTGAAGACGTTGAGTTTGCCGGCGCTGCCGATCGAGGCTTCATCGTAGGGGAAGCTGACTTCCATGCCGCGGGATTTGCCGATCCAGTTGCGCTGCATGGTCTTGACCTGTTCAGGCCAACCATCCAGATCGTCCAGGCTGCTCAAGAGCTCTTCCGCATAGGCGGTGATCTTGAAGTAGTACATGGGGATTTCGCGCTTTTCGATCACCGCGCCGGAGCGCCAGCCGCGGCCATCGATGACCTGCTCGTTGGCCAGCACGGTCTGGTCGACCG
>CBIHLF010000079.1:0-7007 GCA_966210435.1 uncultured Pseudomonas sp.
AGAAGAAGTCGCCGTACTCCATGGATGCCAACCTGCTGCACATCTCCTATGAAGGCGGCGTGCTGGAAGACACCTGGACCGAGCACGAAGAAGATATGTGGAAATGGACTGTCTCCCCTGAGGCAGCCCCAGATGCACCGACCTACATTGAACTGACTTACCGCTAGGGCGACATCGTCGCCATCGACGGCAAGGAAATGAGTCCGGCCACCGTGCTGGCCGAGCTGAACCGCATCGGCGGTGAGAACGGCATCGGTCGCTTGGATATCGTCGAGAACCGCTTTGTCGGCATGAAGTCCCGCGGCTGCTACGAAACCCCCGGCGGCACCATCATGCTCAAGGGCCACCGCGCCATCGAGTCGATCACCCTGGACCGCGAAGTCGCTCACCTGAAAGACGAGCTGATGCCGAAATATGCCAGCCTGATCTACAACGGCTTCTGGTGGAGCCCTGAGCGTCTGATGCTGCAACAGATGATCGACGCCTCCCAGGCCAACGTGAACGGCGTGGTGCGGATGAAACTGTACAAGGGCAACGTGATCATCACCGGGCGTAAGTCCGATGACTCGCTGTTCGATGCCAATATCGCCACCTTCGAAGAAGACGGCGGCGCTTACAACCAGCAGGATGCAGCGGGCTTTATCAAGCTCAATGCCCTGCGCATGCGCATCGCCGCCGGCAAAGGGCGCAAGATGCTCTGAGCGGCAGCGAAACGCTGCAAGTTCTAAGCTTCAAGCTTAGCGGACCCCGGCCATAAGCCGGGGTTTGCATTTTTAGAGAGGAGAACCTCGATGAGACTGTTGCACACCATGCTGCGCGTCGGCGATCTGGATAAGTCCATCGCCTTCTACACCGAAGTGCTGGGCATGACCCTGCTGCGGCGCAAGGATTACCCGGATGGCCAGTTCACCCTGGCGTTCGTCGGCTATGGCGACGAGGCGCACAATAGCGTGATCGAGCTGACCCATAACTGGGGCGTGGACAGCTACGAGCTGGGCACCGGCTACGGCCACATCGCCCTGGAAGTGAGCGATGTCTACAAGGCCTGCGAGGATATCCGTTCACGCGGCGGCAAGATCACCCGCGAGCCGGGGCCGATGAAGCACGGCAGCAGCATCCTGGCGTTCGTCGAGGATCCGGACGGCTACAAGATCGAATTGCTGTCGCCGTCGCGGGCTGATTAAACTATGCTTTGTAAGTGATGGCTTACAAGGTGAATGAGCATTCGGCTCGGCCGGACGAGGTGTTGCATGGCTAGCGAGAACTACGCGCAGCGGCTGATTCAGGCTGTGCAGGAGTTGTCCATGGCAAGGAGTCTGGATGCGGTTGCGGATGTCGTACGCCATGCGGCGCGTGAGTTGGTCGGCGCCGATGGCGCCACCTTCGTTTTGCGTAACGGCGAGCAATGCTTCTACAAAGACGAGGACGCCATCAGTCCGCTGTGGAAGGGCCAGCGCTTTCCGCTGCAAGCCTGTATTAGCGGTTGGGCCATGCTCAATCGGCAGGCCACGGTCATCGAAGATATTTATCTGGACGAGCGTATTCCCCACGCGGCCTATCGGCCGACCTTCGTTAAAAGCCTAGTCATGGTGCCGATTCGTACCCTCGAACCCATAGGTGCCATCGGCACCTACTGGGCCAATCAGCACCGTGCTACGACTAGTCAGGTCGAGATGCTCCAGGCCCTGGCCGATGCCACCTCGGTAGCCTTGGAAAATGTTCAGATGTATGCCGAGCTGGAGCGCCGGGTGCAGGAGCGGACCGCACAGTTGGCCGAGACCAACCAGCGCCTGCAGGACGAGATGTTGGTACGCGAAGCGGCCGAGCAGGCGGTGCGGAAGATGTCACTGACCGACGAGCTGACCGGGCTGTATAACAGGCGCGGTTTTCTGCTCCTGGCTGAGCGGGAGCTGGAATCGGCGCGTCGGCGTCAGGGCCGTAGCCTGCTGCTCTATGCGGATCTGGACTACCTCAAGCAGGCAAACGACCGTTTCGGCCATGCCGCAGGCGATGTCATGCTGATCGATGCGGCTCAGGTGCTCAAATCTCTGTTCCGTGCCACCGATGTGGTGGCCCGCTTGGGCGGCGATGAGTTCGTGGTGCTGGCCGGTGATTACAACAGCAGTGAAGAGGTGCTGCTGCGTCTAGACAAGGCGCTGGCGGAGTTCAACCGCCGTAGCGGTCGGCAGTTGTCGCTAAGCGTTGGAGTCGCTGAATCTTCGTTGCAGGCGGGCGAGGGGTTGGAGGATTTGTTAACCCAGGCCGATGCGGCCATGTACGCCAACAAATTCGCAAGGCGTCACTTGCAGGCAGTGGTCTGACGGCATGCCGCTACAACGAAAAAGGCTATGTCCCAGCTATGCGTTGTATGCAGTTATGCCCTGTAGGAGACGCGCCCCCATGGCGAATGCAGCCCGCAGGGCCGCCGGCCGATTGCTTGATGAATATGGCGAAAGGTTCGCCCCGAGGTCGGGCCTTCTACACTATCTGCACCATTCGATACTTGCGTAGAAACCAAACAGCGCGTGCAACACGCAATTGGGACAGAGCCAAGAAAAAGCCCCGCGAACTGCGGGGCTTTTTGCTTAAGCGGTAGGGTAGTGCGTTACAGGTCGAAATCGTATTCGGCCAATTGCTTGTTCAAACGTCGCTCGTCAAGGAAGTTATCGATGATGCGGCGCTTGGTCAGATTGGTTTTTGCCACCTCGACCGGCGCTTCCGCGTCCTCGGCATCTTCCGCGACAAAGTCTTCATCGAGTTCAAGATCTTCTTTAGCAGTGCTCATCTGTTTCACTCCAGGCTACCGGGGCCCTTTGCGCACCTTATAGCGGCAAAACCTGAGCGGGTAAAAAAGATTTTTTCAATCGGAGTGAAGGTTTTTCTATATAAAAACTATTCGTCCGATGTCTTGTGCTTGTACTCGCACAGGTCCTCGATGCGGCAGCTGCCGCAACGCGGCTTGCGCGCCTGGCAGACGTAGCGGCCGTGAAGGATCAGCCAGTGGTGCGAATCGAGGAGAAACTCCTTGGGCACGAACTTCAGCAGCTTCTTTTCCACTTCCACGACATTCTTGCCGGGAGCGATGCCGGTGCGGTTGCTGACCCGAAAAATATGCGTGTCGACGGCCATCGTCAGCTGGCGGAAGGCGGTATTGAGCACCACGTTGGCGGTTTTGCGTCCGACCCCGGGGAGGGCCTCCAGGGCTTCGCGGGTCTCGGGAACCTGGCTGCCGTGGCGCTCGACCAGCAGGCGGCAGGTTTCGATGACGTTCTTCGCCTTGCTGTTGTACAGGCCGATGGTCTTGATGTATTCGCTCAAGCCATCGACGCCCAGGGCATAGATCGCCTCGGGGGTATTGGCCACCGGGAACAGCTTGGCGGTCGCTTTGTTGACCCCGACGTCGGTGGCCTGGGCCGAGAGAATCACCGCGATCAGCAGCTCGAACGGCGTGCTATAGGCCAGTTCGGTTTTCGGCTCGGGATTGTCCTCGTGCAGGCGGCGGAAAATCTCGTGGCGTTTGGCCGCGTTCACTCGATCACTCCGGTCACCCGCACGCGACGGTTCTGCACCGGCGCTGCGACCTGGCGCGCCTTGGCACGTTCGCTCAGTACCTCGTCGATACGGTTCTTGCCGGCGATCAGCAGGCCGAGCACGAGAAACGCCCCCGGCGGCAGTATCGCCAGGAGGAAACCCTTGTAGTCGCCGATCAGGGTGATCTGCCAGTCGCTGGCGATCGGACCGAACAGCAGGTGCATATTGGCGAAGATCGCGCCGGTGCCGAGCAGCTCGCGCAGGGTGCCGATAATCACCAGCACCATGCCAAAGCCCGTGCCCATGGCCAGGCCATCGTAGGCGGCGCGGGCGGGGTCGTGCTTGGCGGCGAAGCCGTCGGCGCGGCCGAGGATCACGCAGTTGGTGGTGATCAGCGGGATAAAAATGCCGAGTATCTGGTACAGCTCGTAGGTGAAGGCTTGCATCAGCAGTTCGATGCAGGTGGTCAGCGCGGCGATGATCATGACGAAAGCCGGCAGCCGCACAGCGGTGTTGACCACCCCGCGTACCAGCGATACCGCGGTATTGGAGCAGATCAGCACCACAGCGCTGGCCAGCGCCAGGCCCAGAGCGTTGACCGTGGAGTTACTGACCCCAAGCAGCGGGCACAGGCCGAGCAACTGCACCAGGGCCGGGTTGTTCTTCCACAGACCGTTGAGGGTGATATCGCGATAGCTGGTGCTCATGGCGCGGTTCCTCGCTGATTATCGACGCTCGGGTTCTGCGGCTTAGGCTGGGCACTGATGGAGTCTGCCGCGGGCGCGCCGTTGCCGAGCAGTTCGCTGCGATGCGCATCGAAGTAAAGCAGGGCGTTATGCACCGCCTTGACCACCGCGCGCGGGGTAATGGTGGCGCCGGCGAACTGGTCGAATTCGCCGCGGTCTTTCTTCACCGCCCAGCCGGCTGCGTTCGGGTTTTCCAGCGATTTTCCGGCAAATCCATGGATCCACTGGCTTTTGCTCGGATCGATCTTGTCGCCGAGACCAGGCGTTTCACGGTGCTGGAGCACCCGCACACCAGCCAGACGGCCATCGGCATAGATGCCGACCAGCAAGCGGATCGCACCGCTGTAGCCATCCGGCGCGGTGGCCTGGAGAATCACAGCTGCAGCTTGACCGTTCTTCAGCGCGATATACGCCTGTTGCGGGCTACGGCCGCCGAGCAGCGGGTCTTGTACGGCGATGCTGTTGTCCAGCAGGTGATTGTCGTGGCTGTCGGGCGGCAGAATCTCGCCCAGGGCACGGACCTGGGCTTCACGGGCGGAAGCTTCGATACGACCGGCGGTGGCTTGCTGGATCAGGGTCACGACGCCCACCGTAACCACGGCGAACAGGCCGAGTACTGCACTGTTTTTCAGCATTGAGCGGCTGATTTCGGGAAGCATGTTCATTCGCCCAACTTGAAGCCGCGACTCGGCTTGCGATGGCCATAGGTGCGCGGCCGGGTGTAGTAGTCGATGGTAGGCGCCGCCAGGTTCATCAGCAGCACGGCGAACGCCACCGCATCCGGGTAGCCGCCCCAGGCGCGGATCACGTAGACCAGCACGCCGACGCCGATACCGAAGATCAGCCGCCCCAGGTTGCTGGTGGCGCCGGAGACCGGGTCGGTGACGATAAAGAAGGCGCCGAGCATGGTCGCGCCGCTGAGCAGGTGAAACAGCGGCGAGCCGTGGGAGTCCGAGCCGCTGCCATTCCAGAACAGCAGGCTCATGACGAACAGCCCGGCGAGCATGCCAACCGGCGCGTGCCAGGTGAACAGGCGCTTATGCAACAGGTACAGGCCGCCGGCGAGGAATGCCAGGTTGACCGCTTCGCTGGCCATGCCGCCGAAGTAGCCGAACGCCGGGTTCTGTTGCCAGAGTTCGTCCATGGTCAGGCTTTTATTGATCTTCAGGGCATCCAGCGCGGTGGCCTGTACCCAGCCGTCCGGCAGCTTGGCGAGGCCCAGAACCTGCTGCAGGCCGCCGAGCAGGTCGACACTGTGCGGCGCCGGCCAGCGCGTCATGTCGAGCGGGAAGGAAATCAACACCACGACGTAGCCGAGCATCGCCGGGTTGAACGGGTTCTGCCCGAGGCCGCCATACAGCTGCTTGCCGAATACGATGGCGAAGCCGCAGGCGACCAGCGTCAGCCACCAGGGCGCGTAGGGCGGCAGGGCCAGGGCCAATAGAACCGCAGTGACCAGTGCGCTGTAGTCCTTGAGGAAGAATCCCAGCGGGCGTTTGCGCAAGGTCAGGATCGCTGCCTCGAAACCCAGGGCGCAGGCGCTGGCCCAGATCAGGTTGAGCAGGGTGCCGACACCGAACAGCCAGGTCAGCGCGAAGATGCCCGGCACGGTGGCGAGCACGACCTGCAGCATGACTTGCTGGGTGCGGTTGCTGCCCTTGGCGTGGGGCGATGTGATGCGGGGCAGGGCCATTGGCGCTCCGGTTGATGTCTTGCATGGGCTACGGCTTACGCAGCCTTGATAACTGTTCAAAAACCCAACCCGGATGCGCTCCGGGTATGTTGGCAGGCATGTGTGGCGCCGCAGCCCGGATTGCAGCCGGGCTACGGCGCGCCGCTCAGCCTGCGTGCTCCTGTAATCTGCTTTCCGCTTGCGCCAGGCGTTCGCGCGCCGCTGTCAGGGCTTCGGCCGCGCTGCTGTCGTCGCGCTCCAGCTTGCGCAAGTCGGCGCGGGCGAAGGCGACTTCGGTTTTCAATGCGCGGGTGGCCTCATCGACTGGACGCTTGTCGCTGCGCACCAGCTCCGGTGCCGGCTTGTTCGAGGCCTTTTCGGCGGCATGCAACGCTTGCTCGGCATTGGCCAGGGCATCGCGCAGTTTGCCCAGTTCGGCTTCGTCGCTGCCGGCTTTCTCCGCCTTCTTCAACTCGGCACGCTTCATCGCCAGTTCGATCTTGGCTTTTTTCAGCGGGTCGATTTCCGGGGGCGTTTGCGCGGCCGCGGCGGGTACAGCGGGCGCCTGGCTTTCCAGGTTGGCCAAAAATTGCTCGGCGGCTTGCAACTGGTCGCGCAGCTGTTGCAGTTCGCTGTGTTGCTCCTCGCTAGGCGCTTCGAGTTTCTCCAGCTTGCGCACTTGGGCGCGCAGCATGGCGGCGTCGATCTTGGCTTTTTTCAGCGCAGCGTCATCGGCGACGGGCTTTGCGCTCGGTGCCGGTGCTTCAACTTGCAGGCCAGCGAGCAGTTTCTCCGCTGCTTCCAGTTGGCCGCGAAGCTGCTGTAGTTCGCTTTGCTGCTCCTCGCTGGGCGCTTCGAGCTTTTCCAGTTTGCGCATCTGAGCGCGCAGCATGGCAGCGTCGATCTTGGCCTTTTTTAGGGCGCTGTCGTCGACGGCGGGTTTTGTACTTGCCGCTGGCGCTTGTGCTTGCAGGTCGGCGAGCAGTTTCTCCGCTGTTTCCAATTGGCCGCGAAGCTGCTGTAGTTCGCTTTGCTGCTCCTCGCTGGGCGCTTCGAGC
>CBIHLF010000080.1:0-6733 GCA_966210435.1 uncultured Pseudomonas sp.
GGCAGCAGGTTTTGATCCTGCCATGCGTTGGTTCGAATCCAGCCGCCCCTGCCATTTTCTATACTCATCCAGGTATACCCTCAGCCGGCAGGTACTGCGCGTGTCCAAGATGATGGTCTTTACGGGGAACGCTAACCCCGATCTGGCGCGACGTATCGTACGTCAGCTGCACATCCCCCTCGGCGATGCCTCTGTCGGTAAGTTTTCCGACGGCGAAATCATGATTGAAATCAACGAAAACGTCCGCGGTAAAGACGTCTTCCTGATTCAGCCGACGTGCGCGCCAACCAACGACAACCTGATGGAACTGGTGGTGATGGCCGACGCCTTCCGCCGCTCCTCAGCGACTCGAATCACTGCTGTTATCCCCTACTTCGGCTATGCCCGCCAGGATCGCCGTCCGCGTTCCGCCCGCGTGGCAATCAGCGCCAAGGTCGTGGCTGACATGCTGACCGTAGTGGGCATCGACCGGGTTCTTACCGTCGACCTGCACGCGGATCAGATTCAGGGTTTCTTCGATATCCCGGTAGATAACATCTACGGCTCCCCGGTACTGGTGGACGATATCGAAGACCAACGCTTCGACAACTTGATGATCGTTTCCCCGGACATCGGCGGTGTGGTGCGTGCGCGTGCCGTGGCCAAGTCGCTGGGCGTGGACCTGGCGATCATCGACAAGCGTCGCGAGAAAGCCAACCAGTCCGAAGTGATGCATATCATCGGTGACGTGGAAGGCCGCACCTGCATCCTGGTCGACGACATGGTGGATACCGCCGGCACCCTGTGCCATGCGGCCAAAGCGCTGAAAGAACACGGCGCCGCCAAGGTCTTCGCCTACTGCACCCACCCGGTGCTGTCGGGTCGCGCGATCGAAAACATCGAAAATTCCATGCTCGACGAGCTGGTGGTGACCAACACCATCCCGCTGTCCGCCGCTGCGCAATCCTGTTCGCGTATTCGCCAACTGGATATCGCCCCGGTAGTCGCTGAAGCGGTGCGCCGCATCAGCAATGAAGAATCGATCAGCGCGATGTTCCGCTAAGCGGACAGCGTACTGAACGCAACTGCCCGGCCCTTTATAGCCGGGCCTATTACCCAACCGTCCGGTCGCTGGTCGCAAGCGTGAAGGACGGTTTGGTTATTTTGGAGAAGTGAAATGACTGTTGAATTTGCCCTGAATGCCGAAGTGCGTTCCGACCTGGGGAAAGGTGCGAGCCGCCGCCTGCGTCGTAACGTAGCCATGGTTCCTGCCGTAATCTACGGTGGCGAGAAAGCTCCGCAATCGATCAGCCTGCTGGCCAAGGATTTCGCCAAGCTGCTGGAAAACGAAGCGGCTTTCAGCCACGTTCTGACCCTGAACGTAGCCGGCAGCAACGAAAGCGTCCTGATCAAGGCGCTGCAGCGTCACCCGGCCAAAGGCTTCGTCCTGCATGCCGACTTCGTCCGCGTTGTCGCTGGCCAGAAGCTGACCGCTCACGTTCCCCTGCACTTCCTCAACCAGGAAACTTCGGTTGGCGTGAAGCAGCAAGGCGGCGAAGTCTCCCACACCCTGGTCGAAGTCGAAGTTTCCTGCCTGCCGAAAGACCTGCCGGAATTCATCGAAGTCGACATGGCTGCCGTCGAAGTTGGTCAGATCGTTCACCTGGCTGACCTCAAGCTGCCAAAAGGCGTTGAGCTGGTTGCACTGGCTCACGGTAACGACCTGGCAGTGGCCAACATCCACGCCTCGCGAGTTGCTAAAGACGTAGAAGGCGAAGGCGCTGCCGAGTAACCCTCGCACCGCCGGAAAACAGCCCAGGCGCACCAGCGGCTGGGCTATTTCCACAAAAGGGCTCCTGTCATGACTGCCGTACAACTGATCGTTGGCCTGGGTAACCCCGGCCCCGAATACGACCAGACCCGGCATAATGCGGGGGCCCTTTTCGTTGAGCGTCTGGCCGAAAGTCAGCGCATCAACTTGAGTCTCGACAAGAAATATTTTGGTCTGGTGGGTAAATTCAGCCACCAGGGACGCGATGTTCGTCTATTGATCCCTACCACCTTCATGAACCGTAGCGGCCAGTCCGTCGCGGCATTGGCGAATTTCTTCCGCATTGCGCCGGAAGCCATTCTGGTGGCCCACGACGAACTCGACATGCCGCCAGGCGTCGCCAAACTCAAACAGGGTGGCGGGCACGGCGGGCATAACGGGTTGCGCGACATCATCGCCCAGCTCGGCAATCAGAATAATTTTTATCGCCTGCGGCTTGGCATCGGCCATCCCGGGCACAGCAGCATGGTCTCCAATTTCGTCCTCGGCCGCGCCCCGCGCAGCGAGCAGGAATTACTGGATACCAGTATCGACTTCGCCCTCGGCGTATTGCCGGAGATCCTCGCAGGGGATTGGAGCAAAGCGATGCACAAGCTGCACAGCCAGAAAGCCTCCTCTTAATTCTTTACCGCCATTTCGCGCGAGGGATACACCAATGGGATTCAACTGCGGCATCGTCGGCCTACCCAACGTCGGCAAGTCCACCCTGTTCAACGCCCTCACCAAATCCGGTATCGCCGCGGAGAACTTCCCCTTCTGCACCATCGAGCCGAACAGCGGCATCGTGCCGATGCCCGACCCACGCCTGCAGGCCCTGGCCGAAATCGTCAAACCCGAGCGGGTATTGCCGACCACCATGGAGTTCGTCGATATCGCCGGCCTGGTCGAAGGCGCGTCCAAAGGTGAAGGCCTGGGCAACAAGTTCCTCGCCAACATTCGCGAGACCGATGCCATCGCCCACGTGGTGCGCTGCTTCCAGGACGACAACGTGATTCACGTCGCCAACAGCGTCGACCCTAAGCGTGATATCGAGATCATCGACCTCGAGCTGATCTTCGCCGACCTCGACAGTTGCGAGAAGCAGCTGCAGAAAGTCACCCGCAACGCCAAAGGCGGCGACAAGGACTCCGTCGCGCAAAAAGCCCTGCTGGAGAAGCTGATCCCGCACTTCACCGAAGGCAAGCCGGCGCGCACCCTGCTCAAGACCCTGGGCGACGACGAGAAGCAACTGGTTCGTGGCTTCCACCTGCTCACCAGCAAGCCGGTGATGTACATCGCCAACGTCGCCGAGGACGGTTTCGAGAACAATCCGCTACTCGACGTGGTGCAGGCCATCGCCGACGCCGAAGGCGCTCCAGTGGTGCCGGTATGCAACAAGATCGAGGCGGAGATCGCCGAGCTGGATGACGGCGAAGAGAAGGACATGTTCCTCGAAGCCCTAGGGCTCGAAGAGCCCGGCCTCAATCGCGTGATCCGCGCCGGCTACGAGCTGCTCAACCTGCAGACCTACTTCACCGCCGGGGTCAAGGAAGTCCGCGCCTGGACCGTGAAAGTCGGCGCCACCGCGCCCCAGGCCGCCGCCGTGATCCACACCGACTTCGAAAAGGGCTTTATCCGCGCCGAAGTCATCGCTTACAACGATTTCATCCAGTACAAAGGCGAAGCCGGCGCCAAAGAAGCCGGTAAGTGGCGCCTGGAAGGCAAGGAGTACATCGTCAAGGATGGCGACGTCATGCACTTCCGCTTTAACGTCTAAGCGTTACCAGCTCAAAACAAAAGCCCCGCATCGCGGGGCTTTTGCATTTCTACACGGCAGTAATGTCCATGCGCTGCGCTTATCCCGGTTACGGGGTTGCATCCGCGGGCAAGCCAGCCTCGACCGGGAGCGTGCCCGCCTGCCATTCCGCTTCACGATCGGCCAAAGCCTGGGCGATATCGTCAAGTTGATGGGATTGCAGCTCTTCCGGCAAGGGGTCCAGACCGACGCTGGCAAATATCTGGCCGTAGGCGTTACGCAGATCGGCATAAGCCAGGTCACGGCGCAAATTGGCCTGCAGCAGGTTCAGTTCGCCCTGAATCAGCTCCAGCTCGCCAATACCCTGGGCCTTGTGACGATTGCGCAACTGTTCGGCAATCTGCTGATCGAGCGTCGCCAGCTGCTCGCTGGTGGTGAACTGGCGTTGAGCTTCCTGGAAGTTCGCATTGGCGACGTACAGCTGCGCCAATATGGCCATCGACATCGCCTGCCGGCGCATCGTCACCACCTCTTCACTGGCCTTGGCCGCGTCGATAGCCGCCGGTGCCGAGAGCAGATTGAACAGGTTCCAAGTCACCTTCACGCCGTAGTCAGCCCAACTCTGGTTGACCAGGAACGAGTTGCTGTCGTAATGCCCGCCAAGGGAAAACTCCAGACCGGGCAACATCCGCAGCATCGCCTTGCGGGTTTCCGCCGCCCCGATACGCGCCTGGTAGTCCTGCTCGCGCAGCTCGGGGCGATTGATCAGCGCCTCTTGCTCGAGCACTTCCATGTTCGTCGCCAGCGTGGGCACCTGATAATTGGTGTTGGCTTCAGCCAACTCGAACTGCGTCCCCATCGGCAAGTTGATCAGCGCCGCCAACTCCGTCTTGGCCAGGGACAATGCGCGCCGCTGCTGCTCCAACTGGCGGGTCGCCTCGATCAACGCACGCTGGTAGCCGAGGGACTGCACCGGATCGCCGATACGCTGCTCGCTCATGCGCGCGCTGTTCTGCCTGGCCTGGTCGACGCGCACCATCTGCTGGTCGATCTGGGTCAGCAGCCGATCGGCGGCCATCGCGCGCCAATACGCCGAGCGAACATCCTGAATGATGGTGTGCAGCACCTTGCGCCGACGTTCCTGCACGATAAGGCGCTGGTCGCCCTGCTGCTTGGCGTTGACATAGCTGACACCGAAGTCGAGCACGTTCCACACCATGGTCAGGTCGCCGACCTCACGATCGCGGTCCTGCGAGGTGGAAGGCTCCAACGACTGGGTACCGGTGCGAATACTGCGGCTACTGGACGCACTGACGTTGTTACGTCCGGCATAACCGGCATCCAGCGCCATACGCGGCAACATGTCGAGGCGGGACAAATCCACCTGGCGTTCGGCCAGGGCCTCTTCCATGACCTTCAAGCGCGCCTCCAGGTTGTACTTGACCGCGCGGGCCATTGCCTGGTGCAACGTCAAAGGTCCACTCAAGGGCTCCTGCCCGCTGAACATGCTGGTTAGATCGGCCTGGGCCCGCTGCTCGCTGACCGCGCGTTCGATCGGCTGGCTGGTTACCGCACAACCCCCGATGGCCGCGGCAAGCATACCGACGGTCAATACTCTGTAATGTTTATTCATCCTTGGCCGCCCCCTAATCGCGGCTTGTTCTCTTCTTGTCGTGTCGGTTCGGTCAGGCCGCTGGCGCTTTCTCACTCCATTCGCCAAAGGCCCTGGCCAATTGATCTATCTGTTGCGATTCGCTGTGACGCAGCATATCCAGCTGCTGCCCAAGGCTGGGAGCCCCCAGGAAACCCTCCTCCTCAATCTCCCCTGTGCCGTCCTTATCATTGCCGAAGATGTCCACCGCGCCCTCTTGCGGGACCAGACCGTCGAATACCGAAGAAAGTGTGCTACTGCCAAAGACACCGGCATCGCCACCACCAAAACCGAGGAATCCCGCTCCGGAACCATCGCCGGATGAGGAGCTGAATACCTGAGCCAGGAAGCTTGGCGCCAGTACCTGATTCTGCAGGAAGATATTGCCAAGCGGCGGTAACCCTCCACCCAATCCCGGCACCTCGAACAACGGTGGTGGCACCAGTGGCGGCAAAAGCGCCGGCGGTGGCGGCAATGGAGTTGGCGGTAACGGCGCTGGCGGCACGATGATCGGCGGAGGCGTCGGTGTGACGCGGAATTCCGGATCGCCACCGAGCACGTCACGCGTATAAGCAGGGCCGACCGTCCCGGATACCAGGTTACCCGGCGCATCGCTGATGTCGCTGCCGGCGACTAACTCAAGAGCCAGACTGCCGGCGCCGCTGAGACCGCTCACGGTTACTTGGTAGGTTTGCGCATCCAGTTGCACCACCGACTGAATCACGCCGCTGGCTGTCCCGGTAGTGACCAGGCTGAAATCGCCGACATCGACGTTATTGACCGCCTCGGAGAAGGTCAGGGTATAGCGGACGCTAGTGCTGTTGGTCGGGTTGCTGTCCGCGAGGGTGATACTGACCTGTGGATCAGCGCTGTCGATGGCGTAGTTGTTGGAGTCGGTGCTACCGATTCCGCTATTGCCGGCTGCATCCAGCACGCCAGTGTTAGCCAGGGCGATGGTATTGCTGGCGGCATTGATATTGGTCGCCGGCGTCAGGGTCGCAGTCCAGGTGATGCCACCATCGGACGAGCTCAAGCCACTCAATGCACCATTGGCCACGGTGAAGTCGGCGGTGGTGAGACCGCTCACAGCTTCATTGAAGGTGATGGTTACCGTAGTGGTTTCACCTGTAGTCAGGAATGTATCGGCTACGACTATGGTCGCCGTCGGACGCAGGGTATCGATTGCATAGTTGTTGGAGTCGGTCGTGCCCGTGCCGGCGTTGCCCGCGGCATCCTGCACGCCGGTGTTGTCCAGCACGATCAGGTTGGTGGTGTCTTCGACACTCGCGGTCGGCGTCAGGGTGGCGGTCCAGGTGATGCCGCCGTCACCACTCGACAGGCCGCTCAGTGCGCCATTGGCGACGGTGAAGTCGGCGCTGGTCAACCCGCTCACCGCCTCGTTGAAGGTGATGGTGACGGTGCTGGTTTCGCCGGCGGCCAAGGCGGTGTCGGCCACCACGATGCTGGCCGTGGGGCGCAGGTTGTCGATTGCATAGTTGTTGGAGTCGGTCGTGCCCGTGCCGGCGTTGCCCGCGGC
>CBIHLF010000081.1:0-5473 GCA_966210435.1 uncultured Pseudomonas sp.
TGCCGAACACCAGGGCGGTGGTGGTGCCGTTGCGCAGCAGCTCCTTGAGGAAGATCCCGGCGACGTCGCTGGCGTGGGCCTTGTCGGCGAACTGCTTTTCGGTGGGGAAGGTGTAGGTGTTGAGCCAATCCAGCAGCTGCTCGCCGTAGGAGGCGATCATCCCGGTTTGCGGGTAGTGGATATGGGTGTCGATAAAGCCGGGGGTGATCAGGGCATCGCGGTATTCGGTCAGCTCGATGCCCGTGAGCGACGGCAACAGTTCTGTGGCATGGCCGACGCGGGCGACTTGGCCATTTTCGATAACCAGCACGCCGTCCTCGAAATATTCATAGGACTGCTCGACGCCGACCACGGCGGGGTCGGCGATGCTGTGCAGGATGGCGGCGCGGTAGGCGTGGGTCGTGGTGCTCATGGTCGTCTCTATCAATCGTTGAATGGGCTGGGTAGGAGCGGCCTCGGCCGCGATCAGGTGCAATCGCGGCCGAGGCCGCTCCTACAAAATCTGCGCAAGTCGCGTAGGGTGTGCCGTGCGCACCAGGGAATTGGCATTGGTGCGCGTAGCGCACCCTACGACCTGCGCGAGGCCGGTAGAAGCTTGGCAACGCTGCTCTCGCCCTTTTTCACGTCCTGGCCGAAGGCGGCGTTATAGGTGGCGATTACCTCGCCGGCGATGGACACGGCGATTTCCACCGGCAGCTTGCCTTTGACTTCCGGCAGGCCCATGGGGCAGCGCATCCGCTGCATCACCTCGGCGGCAAAGCCGCGGTCGCGCAGGCGGTGTTCGAACTTGGCGCGTTTGCTCTTAGAGCCGATCAGCCCGTAGTAGGCGAAATCGTTGCGCTTGAGAATTGCGGCGGTCAGTTCCAGGTCGAGCTGGTGGTTGTGGGTCATGACAATGAAATAGCTGCCGGCGGGCATGCGCTCGACCTCGTCGACGACGTCCTCCTCGATCACCCTTTCCACCCCTGCGGGTATCTGCTCGGGAAATTCGTTTTCCCGCGAATCGATCCAGCGCACCTTGCACGGCAGGCTGGCGAGCAGTGGCACCAGGGCGCGGCCGACATGGCCGGCGCCGAACACGGCGATCTGCGCCTGGGGCTGGCCCATGGGCTCGAACAGCAGCACGGTGGCGCCGCCGCAGCATTGGCCGAGGCTGGCGCCGAGGTTGAAGCGTTCCAGGCGGGTGTCCTGGCTGCGCGATGCGAGCATCTCGCGGGCCAGTTCCATCGCCTTGTATTCCAGATGGCCGCCGCCGATGGTTTCGAAGATACGATCAACGGTGACCACCATTTTCGAACCGGCATTGCGCGGCGTGGAGCCGCGCTCTTCGATGATGGTCACCAGCACGCAAGGCTGGCCTTGTTGCTGCAATTCGGCGAGGGCGCTGATCCAGCTCATTTGCTCAGCCTCCAGGTTGGCGGCAGTTGTCCCGGGCGCGGCAGGCGCCAGTTGCTCGGCGACGGGTCCAGTATCGGAACCGGCGTCGGCCGTGTTGGTTGGCTATTCGGTTCGGTGTGTTTTGTCATTGTTGTACACCTGTTTGGTTCCGTAGCCCGGATGCAATCCGGGGAGAATTTGTCGCCTGCTACTCAGCTCCCGGATTTCATCCGGGCTACGTTCAGGCCGTTTCGATCTCGACTGCGGCAGCGGCCTTAGCCGGTTGCTGCAACTTGCGTATTTGCTCCACGCCCCAGAGCACGCGCTCAGGGGTGGCCGGCGCATCGATATTCGGCTGCACCTTGTAGTCGGCGAGGCTGGCCACCGCATCCTTGATCGCGCACCACACGGCGATGCCGAGCATAAAGGGCGGCTCGCCCACGGCTTTGGAGTGAAACACCGTGTCTTCCGGGTTCTTGCGGTTTTCCACCAGCTTGACCCGCAGATCCAGCGGCATATCGGCGATGGCGGGGATCTTGTAGCTAGCCGGGCCGTTGGTCATCAGCTTGCCCTTGCCGTTCCACACCAGCTCTTCCATCGTCAACCAACCCATGCCCTGGACGAATGCGCCTTCGACCTGGCCGATATCGATGGCCGGGTTCAGCGAGGCGCCGACGTCGTGCAGGATGTCGGTGCGCAGCATCTTGTATTCGCCGGTCAGGGTGTCGACGATCACCTCGGCGCAGGCAGCACCGTAGGCGAAGTAGTAGAACGGCCGACCCGCGGCCTTGTCGCGGTCGTAGTAGATCTTCGGCGTGCGGTAGAAACCGGTGGAGGACAGCGAAACCTGGGCGAAGTAGGCCTTCTGGATCACTTCCTCGAAGCTCAGGAACAGATCGCGCACGCGCACCTGGCCGTTGCGGAACTCGACGTCTTCCGGGGTGACCTTGTATTCGCGCACCAGGAAGTCGACCAGGCGCTGCTTGATGGTTTCGGCGGCGTTCTGTGCGGCCTTGCCGTTGAGGTCGGCGCCACTGCTCGCTGCGGTCGGCGAGGTATTGGGCACCTTGTCGGTGTTGGTCGCGGTGATCTGGATGCGAGAGATATCCACCTGCAGCACTTCGGCGACGATCTGCGCGACCTTGGTATTCAGGCCCTGGCCCATCTCGGTGCCGCCGTGGTTCAGGTGGATCGAGCCGTCGGTGTAAATATGGATCAGTGCGCCGGCCTGGTTGAGGAAGGTGGCGGTGAAGCTGATGCCGAATTTCACCGGGGTCAGCGCCAGGCCCTTCTTCAGCACCGGGCTTTTCTTGTTGAATTCGATGATGTCGCGGCGGCGCTTGGCGTACTCGCTGCTTTCTTCCAGCTCGGCGGTCATCTCGTGGATGATGTTGTGCTCGACCGTCTGGTGGTAGTGAGTGACGTTGCGCTCGGTCTTGCCGTAGTAGTTGAGCTTGCGCACCTCAAGCGGGTCCTTGCCGAGTTTGCGCGCCACCGCGTCCATGATTTCTTCGATGGCGACCATCCCCTGGGGGCCGCCGAAGCCACGGTAGGCGGTGTTCGAGGCGGTGTTGGTCTTGCAGCGGTGACCGTTGATGGTGGCGTTGCCGAGGAAGTAGGCGTTGTCGGAGTGGAACATCGCGCGGTCGACGATGGAGCCGGAAAGGTCCGGCGAATAGCCGCAGTTGCCGGCCAGTTCGATCTGGATGCCATGCAGCAGGCCATCGTCGTCGAAGCCGACGTCGTACTCGACATAGAAGGGGTGGCGTTTGCCGGTGATGCTCATGTCTTCCATGCGCGGCAGACGCATCTTGGTCGGTCGCCCGGTGAGGTGGGCGATCACCGCGCACAGACACGCCGGGCCTGCGGCCTGGGTTTCCTTGCCGCCGAAGCCGCCGCCCATGCGGCGCATGTCGATGACGATCTTGTGCATCGGCACGCCGAGCACTTCGGCGACCAGCTTCTGCACTTCGGTGGCGTTCTGCGTCGAGGTGTAAACGATCATGCCGCCGTCTTCGCTCGGCATCACCGAGGAAATCTGGGTTTCCAGATAGAAATGTTCCTGGCCGCCGATATGCAGGCTGCCTTGCAGGCGCTGTGGTGCGGTGGCCAATTCGGCCGCGGCATCGCCGATCTTGTGCTGATGGCTGTCGAGGACGAAATGCTTCTTGCGCAGTGCATCGACCACGTCGAGCACCGGCTCCAGGTCTTCGTATTCGATGATTGCCGCCATGGCCGCCTTGCGCGCGGTTTCCAGGCTGTCGGCGCCGACCGCGATCACCACCTGGCCAACGTACTCGACCTTGCCATCGGCCAGCAGCGGGTCGCCGGCGACCACCGGGCCGATATCCAATTGACCGGGTACGTCCTTGCTGGTGATAGCGATGGCCACACCGGGAATCGCATAGCAGGGCGCGGTGTCGATGCTGACGATACGCGCATGGGCGCGGTCGCTCATGCGCGCATAGACGTGCAGCTGATTAGGGAATTCCAGGCGGTCGTCGACATACACGGCTTCGCCGGACACGTGCTTGTCCGCGCTCTCGTGTTTGACGCTGCGGCCGACGCCGGTAGTGATGTCGGCGCGGAACAGGGCGGCCAGTTCTTCCTGGGTTTTCATTACGTGATGGTTAGACATAGGCGGTCACCCGGGTTTCGACTTCGGGAGCGTTGAGCTCGAGGAAGAATTTACGCAGCAGGTTCTGCGCGGTGAGCAGGCGGTATTCCTTGCTGGCGCGGAAGTCGCTCAGCGGGGTGAAGTCCTCCGCCAAGGCCGCGCAGGCGCGTTCGATCTCAGCCGGGTACCAGGCGCAGCCGAGCAATGCGGCTTCGCAAGCGGCGGCGCGCTTGGGAATCGCCGCCATGCCGCCGAAGGCGATACGCGCTTCCTGCACCACGCCGTCTTCGATACGCAGATTGAAGGCGGCGCAGACCGCGGAAATGTCGTCGTCCAGACGCTTGGATACCTTGTAGGCGCGGAACGCCTGATTGCTCTGCGCGCGCGGCACCAGAATCTTCTCGATGAATTCGGCTTCTTTGCGGGCGGTCACCTTGTAATCGAGGAAGTATTCCTCGATCGGCAAGCAGCGGCTGTCGTTGCCTTTGCGCAGGACGATCTGCGCGCCCAGGGCAATCAGCAGCGGCGGGGCGTCGCCGATTGGCGAGGCGTTGCCGATATTGCCGCCCAGGGTGCCCTGGTTGCGGATCTGTAAGGAGGCGAAGCGGTGCAGCAGTTCGCCGAAGTCCGGGTATTCCTCGGCCAGGGCGGCGTAGCAGTCGGACAGCACTGTGGCCGCGCCGATCTCGATGTGCTCGGCGGTGACTTCCACGCGCTTCATCGATTCGATATGACCGACATAGATCATCACCGGCAGTTCACGGTGGAACTGGGTGACTTCCAGCGCCAGGTCGGTGCCGCCGGCGAGCAGGCGCGCTTCGGGATTGGCGGCGTAGAGGTCGGCGAGATCGGCGACGGTCAGCGGCAACAGGCAGCGTTTGTCGCCGCTGTTGAGTTCGGCGGTTTCGCGTGGGGCTATGGCCTTCAGCCGCTCGACGGTCTGGGCTTCGGCGGCGTCGAATTGATCCGGCTGCTTCTGGCAGCAGGCCTGTTCGGCGGCATCAATGATTGGCCGGTAGCCGGTGCAACGACACAGATTGCCGGCCAGGGCTTCCAGGGTCTCGGCTTTGTCGAAGCCGTTGCTGGCCTTCTGCAGGGCGAACAGCGACATGACGAAGCCCGGCGTGCAGAAGCCGCACTGCGAGCCGTGGCAGTCGACCATGGCTTGCTGCACGCTGTGCAGTTGGCCTTGATGCTTGAGGTCTTCAACCGTGATCAGCTGCTTGCCATGCAGGGACGAGACGAAGGTCAGGCAGGAGTTCAGCGTGCGGTAGCGCACGCGTTCGCCATCCAGTTCGCCGACCACCACGGTGCAGGCACCGCAATCGCCGGAAGCGCAGCCTTCTTTGGTGCCAGGTTTGCCGGCGTGCTCACGCAAGTACTGCAGCACGGTGACGTTGGGGTCCAGGGCATGCTCGGTACGCAGCTCCCGGTTGAGTAAAAACTGGATCAAGGACGACCTCCAGGCACTTTATTGTT
>CBIHLF010000082.1:0-5141 GCA_966210435.1 uncultured Pseudomonas sp.
AATGCGTTACCTATGTCTCCCGACACCTGTTACCTATGTCTCCCGGCTGAACACGGTGCGCACCAGCCCCGGCCAGCCAATGGGTTCTTGGTGCGCCCAGCGCACCCCACGAGATAAGGCTTTTACAGGAGAGCAAAAGCTATGTTCGCTTATGTGTTTATCGCAGCGCTAATCGTCATCGGCGCAATCGCGCTGCTGATCGCCCGGCAACCCGAGCGCTTCAGCGTCGAGCGCTCGATCAGCGTGGCGGCGCCGCCGGGCGAGATGTTCGCCCAGGTCAACGACCTGCACAACTGGGAGCAATGGTCGCCATGGGCCAAACGCGATCCGGATATGAGCAAGGTCTACGAAGGGCAGGCCGCCGGGGTCGGCGCGGTCTATCGCTGGAGCGGCGACAAGCAGGTCGGCGAGGGCAGCAACAGCATCATCGAAAGTCGGCCGGGCGAGCTGATCCGCATGCAGCTGGAGTTCCTGCGGCCGTTCCAGGCGAGCAACGAGGTGCTGTTCCGTTTCGAGCCCGAAGGGGAAGGCACCCGGGTGAGCTGGACGATGACCGGGCGCAACAACTTCATCAGCAAGGCGGTGCACCTGGTCATGACCATGGACAAGCTGTGCGGCGGCGACTTCGAGCTGGGGCTGGCGCAACTCAAGGCCGTAAGCGAAGCGCCAGCTAGTTGAACTCAGCTGCGATAGCGGCGTCGCACCTGCATCAGCAGGAAAACCGCTCCGCCAGGTTGTGCGCCTTGAAGTGCTCGACCAGGCCATCCACAAAGGCGCGGGTTTTCGCCGGCAGCAAGGTGTGCGCGGAGAAGTACACCGCAATGTGCCCCGCGTCCACATACCAATCGGGCAGCACGCGCAACAGGCTGCCGCGGTCCAAGTAGGGCAGGGCGTGCGGCAAGCTGACCAGGGCGATGCCCAAGCCCATTTCCGCCGCGCGGCAGGCGGCATCCGGGTCGGTCATGGTCATGCTTACCGGTAGTTCGATAGCCGCTTCCGCATTGCTGCGATTGCGCAGCGCCCAGGGCCGGACTCGCCCCGTCTGTGGCGAGCGAATCAGGATGCCGGCATGTTGCGCCAGGTCGCTCGGCACCCGCGCCGGCGGATGCGCATCCAGATAGCCGGCGGAGGCCACCAGCACCCGGCATGCCGGCGCCAACTTGCGCGCCACCACCCCGGGCGACAGCTCCATCGCGCCGCTGATGGCGGCATCGAAGCCCTGCGCGATCAGGTCGACCGGGCTGTTATCGAAATGCCAGTCGGGTGTGATCGCCGGATAGCGCTGCAGAAAGTCAGCCAGCATCGGCACCACGTAATCGCGGCCAAAGGTCACGCCCATGCTGACCTTGAGCACGCCGGCGGGCTGCCCGGCGGCGCTGGCCAAATTGGCCACCGCGCGCTGAATGCTGCTCAGCCCGCCACGGACTTCGTGCAGAAAGCGTTCGCCGGCTTCGGTCAGGGTCAGGCTGCGGGTACTGCGCTGAAACAGACGCACCCCGAGGCCAGCCTCCAGTTTGGCCACGCTCTTGCCCACTGCTGCGGGCGTTACTCCCAGGCGCCGCGCGGCTTCGGCAAAACTGCCGGCCTCGGCGCTGCGCACGAAACAGTCGAGACCCGCGAGCGTTTCCATAACCTCTCCATAAACCAATAGGATCGACTGAGTAGAGTGATTGATGGCTTATCGATATGCAATCAGCGGTGGATACTCGTTTCATCCGGGCAAGTCAGCCCGTCCAATCGGAGCAATCAGCATGTCGAATATCACCACTCCCAGCAGTAACAACCTCATTGGTAAAGTCGCCCTGATCCAGGGCGGCTCGCGGGGCATCGGCGCCGCCATTGCCGAGCGCCTGGCCCACGAAGGTGCGGCTGTGGTCATCACCTATGTGAGCTCGGCGGACAAGGCCGCCGAACTGGTACGCGGCATCGAAGCGGCTGGCGGCCGTGCCCTTGCGGTCAAGGCCGACAGCGCCGACGCCGATGCCGTGCGCGGTGCCGTCAACCAGACGCTGAGCCACTTCGGGCGCATCGATATCCTGGTGAACAATGCCGGCGTGCTGGCGATCGCACCGATCGACGAGTTCAGCCTGGAAGATTTCGACCGCACCGTGGCCGTCAACGTGCGCAGTGTGTTCGTGGCCAGCCAGGAAGCCGCCCGGCACATGACCGAGGGTGGCCGCATCATCACCATCGGCAGCACCAATGCCGAGCGCATGCCCTTTGCCGGCGGCAGTGTCTATGCCATGAGCAAATCGGCGATTGTCGGGCTGACCCGCGGCATGGCGCGCGATCTGGGCCCGCGCGGCATCACGGTGAACAACGTGCAGCCGGGCCCGGTGGACACTGATATGAACCCGGAAAACGGTGACTTCGCGGCAACCATGAAGGGCCTGATGGCGATAGACCGCTACGGCCGCGCCGAAGAAATCGCCGCGTTCGTCGCCTACCTCGCCGGCCCCGAAGCGGGTTATGTCACCGGTGCCAGCCTGTCGATCGACGGTGGCTTCGCCGCTTGAGCCCACGCGATCAAAACGCCCCGCGGAGTTGATCCGCGGTTTTTTTTTGGCTCTGTCCCAATAGCGTGTTGCAGGCCGCTTTTGTAGGGTGGGTTAGCGGCGCTAGGGGCTGGTTATAGGGGCTCCACGCAATTCGAGCGCCGCGTAACCCACCATTGCGGTTTGTCGGTAGACCGCAATGGTGGGTTACGGCGCGTTGAGAGTCGATGGGGCTTTCCTGATCCCGGCTCGCGCCTAACCCACCCTACGTATTACCGCGCTCCATGCGCCATGCCATATAGCTGTTCGGGACGACTCAACACATAACTGGTACATAGCCTTTTTTTGCGTCTGGGGTGCGGCCTGCTTCAAGGGAGGTTTTTCAATGCCTCGCAACTGATCGGGTAACTTTGTTCGCAGGCGCTTTGATACAGGCGTTTGGCCTGGTTGGGATCGCGCGATACGCCGTATTCGCCTTTCAGGTAGAGGTTGCCGAGAATGTGCTGGGCCATCGGATTGCCGGCGGCAGCGGACTGGTTGAGGTACTTGAGCATGGCCTGCTGGTTGGCGAAGTCCGGGTTGTCGCGGCCGGTATAAAGGTAGGCCAGGCTGACCGCGGCCATCGGGTGGCCCTTGTCCGCAGCCTGTTTCCACCAGTACTCGGCTTGCTGCAGATTCTTCTCCGGCTTGCCGACGAAGTAGAAGCTGCCGAGTTGGAACTGGCTCTCCAGGTCGCCGCGTTCGGCCTGACTGAGCAGCTTCGCCCGGGCCGCGCCCTCGTCCCCGATCTGGGGCTGCTGGCCCGGCGCTGGTGTCGCGGGGCCGCTGTCCGGTGTCTGGCTGACACAGCCGGCGAGGGCCAGTAGTGCGCTAAACAGCGCGGCGTACTGCCAGGCCGTTCTTCGATTATTGCTCATAGTCATTCCCTGCTATTGGCGGATGGCTGGCGTCCGGAGCGCCGAATCGTCACTGCTGTTCCGGGGCTTCGCGATGGCATAAACGTACTGCTTATTCGCTGCGACGGCCATGTCGGCATGCTGCATCGTGATTGTTGAACAGCAAAAGACCTTAATGGTGGCCGCGAGTTGCGAGGATGCACGGCTTTGTCGCCTCTGGCATTTTATCCGCGCGGCGAACCTGCGATTCTTGCCGCATCATCAGACGCGCGAGGTAGGCATGAATATCAGCTCCGATTTCGACAGCGGCAATATCGAGGTGCTCGATGCCCGCGACCCGCAGCGGGTGTTGCTGGCCATGCGTGCGGATCTCAAGAGTTATCACTTCCAGTGGTTTCACTTCAAAGTCGAGAACCTGACTCCCGGCCAGCGCTATGGCTTCAGCCTGACCAACGCCGGCCAATCCGCCTATAGCCATGCCTGGACGGGGTATGACGCGGTCGCATCCTACGACCAGGTCGACTGGTTTCGCGTGCCCAGCCGTTTCGAGGACGGCGCCCTCGAGTTCGCCATCGAGCCGAGTGCGAGCCAAATCTGGTTCGCCTACTTCGAGCCCTACAGCCGCGCGCGGCATGACTGGTTGATCGAGCAGGCGCTGAGTCGTGCTGGCGCCGAATTGTTCGCCTGCGGCAAAAGTATCGAAGGCCGCGATATCCAGTTGCTGCGCATCAGCCGCAATCCCGAGGCTCAGCGCAAGATCTGGATCATCGCCCAGCAGCACCCCGGTGAGCATATGGCCGAGTGGTTTATCGAGGGGCTGATCGAGCGCCTGCAGAACCGCGACGACGCCGAGCTCAATGCCCTGTTGCAACAGGCCGACCTTTATCTGGTGCCGAACATGAACCCGGACGGCGCCTTTCGCGGCCACCTGCGCACCAACGCTGCCGGCAAGGACCTCAACCGCGCCTGGCAATCGGCCAGCGCGGCGGAAACCCCCGAGGTGCATTTTGTCCAGCAGCAGATGCGCAAGGTCGGCGTCGACCTGTTTCTCGATATCCACGGCGACGAAGAAATCCCCCACGTGTTCACCGCCGGTTGCGAAGGCAACCCCGGTTACGGCAAGCGCCTGGAACAGCTGGAAAGCGAGTTCCGCAGCCGCCTGGTGGCCATCGGCGCCGAGTTCCAGACGGTGTTCGGCTACCCCCACGACGCCCCCGGCCAAGCCAACACCACCCTGGCCTGCAACGCGGTCGGCCTGGAGTTCGACTGCCTGTCGTTCACCATCGAAATGCCGTTCAAGGACCACGACGACAACCCAAATCCGCATACCGGCTGGAACGGCAAGCGCTCGATGCGCCTGGGCAAGGACGTGCTCAGCGTGGTGGCGGCGATGGTCGCGGAGCTGCGTTAGGCGCTCCAGACGGAACCTAGGGTGCGCCATGCGCACCGGCGCTTGTGCCGACTCCTGATGCACACCCCTGCAATTGCCCATGCAGCGCGCCGGGGCTCCTACATGGGCTTGCTGCTGCAACTCCTAGCTGGACATGAGCATAAAAAAGCTATGTACCAGTTATGTGTTGAGTCGTCCCGAACAGCTATATGGCATGGCGCATGGAGCGCGGTAATACGTAGGGTGGGTTAGGCGCTAGCCGGGATCAGGAAAGCCCCATCGACTCTCAACGCGCCGTAACCCACCCTTGTATCTCGACTACAGCCTCTCAGGAGGCGATAGTCCCCGACTGATCATCGG
>CBIHLF010000083.1:0-4467 GCA_966210435.1 uncultured Pseudomonas sp.
CATCGTAAAGAAAGGTGTCATCCAACTGTTCGGCGGCGCTTACGGTGACGCCCAGATCGTTGACCAGGCCATCGGTCAGCCCGTAGTACGTAGGATGGGTTGAGCGCAGCGATACCCATGCTGTCGGACGGAATCCCCGATAATCAACAACACCGCGTCGAATCATTGTTGGGTTACGCGGCGACAAGTGGCGATGGCGTTGATTAATCCGTGACAATCGCCGCTAACCCAACCTACGGCCGGGAGCCTGGGAGCAAGCAATTCCCCACGGGCCCTCCTGCACTTATTCATCGTAAAGAAAGGTGTCATCCAACTGTTCGGCGGCGCTTACGGTGACGCCCAGGTCGTTGACCAGGCCGTCGGTCAGCCCGTAGATCCAGCCGTGTACCGCCAGCGGTTGGCCGCGGCGCCAGGCGCTTTGCACGATGGTGGTGTGGCAGACGTTGCGTACCTGGCGTTGTACGTTGAGTTCGCACAGCAGGTTGACCTGGGCTTCCTGTTCGAGCCCCTGGAAGCGCTCCAGGTTCTGGTGGTAGAGCGCCTTGAGCGCGCGCAGCCAGTTGTCGATCAGCCCCAGCGCTTCATGGCCCAGGGCCGCGCGCACGCCGCCGCAGCCGTAATGGCCGCAGACGATCACCTGTTTGACCTGCAGCACGTCGACCGCGTACTGCAGCACCGAGAGGAAATTCATGTCGGTGGCCACCACCATATTGGCCACGTTGCGGTGTACGAACAGTTCGCCGGGCATTAAACCGACTACTTCGTTGGCCG
Source organism: uncultured Pseudomonas sp. (assembly GCA_966210435.1). Taxonomy (GTDB): domain Bacteria; phylum Pseudomonadota; class Gammaproteobacteria; order Pseudomonadales; family Pseudomonadaceae; genus Aquipseudomonas. The sequence goes on from CBIHLF010000083.1 coordinate 772, forward strand.
GCACGCGACTATCCGAGCAGCCGACCCAGAGGAATTCCGGGCGCTGTTGCCGGGCCAGGCGGGCAAAGAATTCCGGGTCTCTGGCGGTGAGCGATTCTGACCAGTAGCGGTTGTTGGTCAGTAGTTGTTCGACGTCCATCGGTTTCCCCTTCCCTCGCCGGCGGCAAGGATATGGCGAGAGCATAGCCAGCAAGGCCGACCTGTCAGATTGTCCTGGATCAATATTCGCTGCGCACCGTCGACCGAGGGTCAGTCCCGGAAGAACTTTTCCCGCATCTTGATGGCGATCAATACCGCGGCAAAACCTCAGGCTACCGTGCCCGCAGAATTCAAACTGATGAGGCATCGCTATGAAAACTCGTATGACGCCAATCGCCCTCGCCCTGCTCGCCTGCGCCAGCGGCGCCGCTGTCGGCGAAGACTTCGGCAAGCTGATCGAGGACGGGAAGTTGATCCTCGATGCGCGCTACCGCTATGAGCATGTGGACCAGGACAACGCGTTGAACAACGCCAACGCGCAAACCCTGCGCACCCGCATCGGCTTGCAGAGCGGCAAGTGGTACGGCCTCTCGGCGCTGGTCGAAGCGGATAACGTCAGCCGCATCGGCGATGCCAGCTACAACAGCACGCGTAACGGCCAAGGCGATTTCTCCCCGGTGGTCGACCCGGACGGCAGCGAGATCAACCAGGCGCTGCTGCGCTACGACCATCAATACGGCAGCGCCGTGCTCGGCCGCCAACGCATCAACCTGGATAGCCAGCGCTTCGTCGGCGGTGTGGCCTGGCGGCAGAACGAACAGACTTACGACGGCGTGCTTGGGCAACTGAAGCCGCTGGACGGCCTGACCCTGACTTACGCCTATATCGACAATATCAACAGCATCTTCGGGCCCGACGACAACCGCTTCGACAACCGCAGCAACCCGGCCAATATCGAGGGCCACAGCCACCTGATCAACGCTCAGTACGTGCTGCGCCCCGAGTTGACGCTCACCGCCTATCACTACCTGCTCGGTCTGGATAATCTGGCGATCGCCCCGGCCGCGGCCTATTCCACGCTGTCGAGCAAAACCACCGGTGTGCGTTTGCAAGGTGCGCTATCATGGCTCAGCTACGCCTTGGAGTACGCACGGCAACGCGACTACGCCGGCAACCCCGTCGAGCTGAGCAGCGAGTACTACCTGGCCGAACTCAGCTACAGCCTGGCCGGCACTGCGCTGAAGGCCGGCCTCGAAGTGCTCGGCGGTGACAATGGCCCGGGCAACCGCGCCTTCCAGACCCCATTGGCGACCAAACACGCGTTCCAGGGCTGGGCCGATATCTTCCTCACCACCCCGGCTGCGGGGATCAAGGACAGCTACCTGAGCGCAGGCACGCCGCTGCTCGGCGGCACGCTCACCGGGGTTTACCACGACTATCGGGCGGAACGGGGCAGCAGCCATTACGGCGAGGAGCTCGACCTGTCCTATGCCCGCCCGGTGCCCGGCGTGAAAGGTCTGGTTGGCCTGATCAAAGCCGCGCGCTACGACGCCGATGACTTCGCCATCGATACCGACAAACTGTGGCTGCAGGCGCAGTACAGCTATTGATAAACCCTCTCGGCCGCTGCATCGCGCGGCGGCCGAACCGCACAAGGAAAGTTCCATGCATTACCTCGGATCGCGGCTCCTGCTGCTTGTGCTGTTAGCCCTCGGCCAACTCGGCCAAGTGAGCTGGGCGGGCATCAGCGCTGCCGAAGCCATCAATCTTTCCGGCATGCAACGCATGCTCAGCCAGCGTATCGCCAAGAACTACCTGATGATCGGCAGCGAGGTGCGGGTCGAGCAAGCCAACCACCAGCTCGATGAAAGCCTGGCGCAATTCGACAGCAATCTCCAAACACTGGAGCAATACGCCGACAGCCCTGCCCTGCAACAGCAGCTCGAACAGCTGCAGCAACTCTGGCAGCCGTTCAGGTTGCAGGTATTGCAACGCCCCCGGGCGGACCAGGCGCTGCAGGTCATCGGCCAGAGCCAGGCATTGCTGGATGCCAGCGAAGCGCTGGTGCAAGGTATCGAGCAGCACAGTGGCGCCAAGACGGTCCGGCTGGTCAACAGCAGCGGTCGTCAGCGCATGCTCAGCCAACGCATCGCCATGCTTTACCTCGCCGCCAGTTGGCGGGTGCCGGTGGTGGATCTGGACAAGCAATTGCAGCAAAGCGTCACCGAGTTCGATGCGGCGCTGCAGGAGCTGTTCGCCGCACCGCTGAACGATACGCAGAGCCTGGCGCTGCTCAATAAGGTCAAGGCGCAGTGGCGTTTCTCGCAAAGCGGGTTTCGCCTTTCCAGTGATGGCCGCTACGTGCCCACGGTGATCAGCGCCAGTTGCGACAGCCTGCAACTGCTGATGAATCAACTGACGCTGCTGTATGCCGAAAAGCAGCCAAGCTCAGGGCTGCCTCTTTAGAGGTAGTGCGTCAGAGGAATGGGCGCACCACCATCATCGCCCTAGCATGGCGAGTAAGGAGGTGCCCCAATGCTCACCGACGTAACGACGCTTGCCGCACTTCGACAACACCACCTGTTCGCCAAATTGCCCGAAGCCGCGTTCCAGGAAGTCTGCAACCTGGCCATTTCGCGCCGGCTGGAGAGCGGTGACATCCTTTTCCATCAGGGCGACAAGGCCGAGCGCTTCTATCTACTGCTGCACGGGCAGATCAAGTTGATCCGCGTGCTGCTCGAAGGTCAGGAGAAGCTGGTGGAGGTGATATCCGCTGGCCAGAGCTTTGCCGAAGCGCTGCTATTCAGTGGCGCACGGCATTATCCAGTGACGGCCGGGGCCTTGAAGAACTGCACCCTGGTGAGCATCGACGGCGCGCATTACCGGCAACTGCTGGAAAGCCAACCGAAGATCTGCCTCGACCTGCTGGCCGCGTTCAGCATCCGCCTGCATCAGCGCCTCAACGAAATCGACACCCTGTCCCTGGCCAACGCCAGTCGCCGCGTTGCCCGCTACCTGTGTCAGCAGCAGGCCGCGGGCAGTGGCAAGATCCAGCTCAGCGTGCCCAAACGCTTGATCGCCTCACAGCTGGGCATTCAGCCGGAAACCTTCTCACGCATTCTGCATCGCCTGATCGATGCCGGGCTGATCGCCATGGAACGCCGCGATATCCGCGTGTTGGATAGCCTCAGCCTGGCCAATTATTGCGATTGAGGTTTTCGTAACCTGGATGAAATCCGGGTCGTTAACCCGCTCCCGGATTGCATCCGGGCTACCAGAGCAAGCGCAGCCACTGCGGTTGGCGCTGCGCGTAGCGGACCCGCTGGCGGATACGGTGTGCCCTTTTCGGTGTATCCACCCATCGTCGGCTGGTAACGCGGAGCGTCACGGGCTGCGTGCCCACGCTGGAGCGTGGGTACGACCAACTAAAAAGCATCAGCTACACACCCCGATCCGGACTACAACAGCGGACGCAGAACGTAGCCTGGGTTGAGCGCAGCGATCCCCAGGGCGCCGATACCCGGGTATCGCTTCGCTCAACCCGGGCTACCACGTGCCCTTGTCGGTGTATCCAACCATCTTCGGCTGGTGACGCGGAGCGTCACGAGATGCGTGCCCACGCTGGAGCGTGGGCACGATCAAATAAAAAGCGTCAGCTACATGCCCCGATCCGGACTACAACAGCGGACGCAGAACGTAGCCTGGGTTGAGCGCAGC
>CBIHLF010000084.1:0-3113 GCA_966210435.1 uncultured Pseudomonas sp.
GCACCGCTTAACCCACCATCGCCCCGCAACCACTGATCGTTCCCACGCTCCAGCGTGGTAACCCCTCCTGGGACGCTCTGCGTCCCTGCGCCGCGGAGCGTCGCCAGCTGCATTCGCAGGCGGAGCATGCATGGGAACGATCGAGAGCCCTACGGTCTGGCTCGCTCGAAAGCCCCCAGGTCGCAAATCGCCACGCCGTCACCATCGCCATCGCGTGGTCGGGTCAGGCGGCGTTGATCATGGCGGGTGCAGGAGCCGACACCAGCGTCCAGCGCCAGGCTGCCGCGGCGCAGGGCATAGCTTTGGGTACGGCCGTTGTTGTCGGCCAGCGGCAGCAGTAGGTGGGTGAAGGTCTGTTCATAGGGCAGGTAAAGGTCGGCGGTGCAGTTACTCGGCTCGCTATTGAGGAGCAGGCCGATGGCTTGATAACGATAGCGAGGGCCTTGGTTGCGGCAGTTGGTCACCTCGTCGCCGAAGAAGCCGAGGTTGCCGGCGATCAGGCTGTTGCGGATCAGCAGCTGGCCGCTGTTCTGCACGCCGTAACCGCTGTTGCCGGCGATGGTCACGTTGATCAGCGTGGCCTTGGGATCATTTTCCGGCGGGTTGCTGTAATAGCCATTGCTCAGCGCGCCGCCGGTGCCGATGTGGCCGCTGAGGGTGCTATTGGTCAGCTTCAGCTCGCCGTTGTCGTCGTTGGCGATGGCAAAGCCGCGACCGCCCTCCGAGCCGCCGTTGGCGATGAAGGCGCTGCGCGAGATATCGGCCAGTCCGCCGTTGAAGATGCCACTGCCGACGGAACTCTCGGCTTCGTCCGAGGCGTTATTGCCGCGGAAGTTGCTGTCACGTACCAGCAGGTTGCCGCGGTTGAAGATGCCCCCGCCACGGCCGAAATTGTTGCCCATATCGCCCCGCGCGCGGTTCCCCACGAAGTCCGAGGAGTAGACCTCCAGACTGCCGTAGTTGGCGATGCCGCCACCCTGGCCATAGCGATAGCCTTCCTCGCCGAGGATCTCGTGGTAATCCGGGTTGATGGTCGCGGCATGATTGCCTTGTACCCTGACCGATTGCAGGCGCAGCAGGCCATGGTTCTCCGCCGCGGCGCCATTGAACGCCGTGCGGCCGTTTTCCAGGGCCAGGCGTTGCAGGTCGAGGCTGGCGCCGCTCAATACTTCCAGCAAACGGTCGTTGCGGTAGGGCGGTTGTGTCGGATCGATACCGCTGATGATGGTGGAATCGCTGCCGGCACCGTGGATGCTCAGGTCGTCGCTGATATCCAGGTCGCCATTGAGGTTGGCATCCTCGTCGTAGCGGATGCCCGGTTCGCCGAACTCGGCGAGCAGGCTCAACTCATAGCGCCCGGCCGGCAGCTGAATCACGTCGGCGCCGGGCTCGCGGTTCGCCGTGCTCACCGCATCGCGCAGGGAACAGTGCGCATCGCAGATGCCGTCATGTTCGTCGGCCTGGGTGGTGACTTGAAACTCGGCGGCCTGCAGCGATAAGGCACAACCGTAGAGCGCGATCGCGCCCAGGCCAAAGCTGAAACGCAGGGAAGGCATAACGAATCTCCAGTGTGGATCGCGGGCAGAGGCAGCCCGCTCAGCCAACTAAAGACTGGAATATCCATGACGAGGTTCCTGCGTGCCCGGCAATCCGCCGCGGTCAGATGGGCCGGGGCACGCAAGCGCAGTGCTTTCCGGCACTCTGCCCCGTTTGGCCTGGGGCTGCGCTATTGCGGTTTTTTCAGCCACTCCAGTATCCCCAGCCCCGCCGCCCTACCGCTGGCGAAGCAGGCGGTAAGCAGGTAGCCGCCGGTCGGCGCCTCCCAGTCGAGCATTTCGCCGGCGCAGAACAGACCGGGCAATTGCTTGAGCATCAGCTGCGCATCCAGCGCTTCGAAGGGTACGCCGCCGGCGCTGCTGATCGCTTCATCCAGCGGGCGGGTTTTGACCAGGGTCAGGGGCAGCGCCTTGAGCGCGGTGGCCAGCTGGGCCGTATCGTTGATCTGTGCGGGCGTTGCCAGTTCGCGCAGCAGTGCGGCCTTGACGCCGTCGATGCCGACTTGCCGGTGCAGGTGTTTGGCCATGGAGTGGGAACCGCGAGGCTTGCTCAGTGCGGCCTGCAACTTGGCTGGCGAACTCTGCGGCAGCAGGTCGAGGTAGACGGTGGCGCTGCCTTGTTGGTTGATCCGCTCACGGATCGCCGCCGACAGGGCGTAGACCAGGCTGCCTTCGACGCCATTTGCGGTCAGCACGAACTCGCCCTGGCGCGGCGCTTCGTCGTCCAGGCGCAGGCTGACGTTCTTCAGCGGCGCACCGGCGAATTTGTCACGCAGCAGCGCACTCCAGCCAGTCACCTCGAAGCCGCAATTGCTCGGTTGCAGCGGCGCTATCGCGACCCCGCGCGCTTGCAGTAGCGGCACCCAGGCGCCGTCCGATCCCAGCCGCGCCCAGCTGCCGCCGCCGAGCGCCAGCAGAGTGGCGTCGGCGGTCACCGCTTGTTCGCCGGCCGGGGACGCGATGCGCAACGCGCCCTCATCGTTCCAGCCGAGCCAGCGATGGCGGGTATGTAGGCTCACACCGAGTTCGCGCAGGCGTTTGAGCCAGGCGCGCAGCAGCGGCGCGGCTTTCATATCGCTGGGAAAGACCCGCCCGGAAGTGCCGACAAAGGTGTCGATGCCCAGGCCATGAATCCAGGCGCGCAACGAATCGGCGTCGAACTCGGCGAGCAGCTGGGTGACTTCTTCGCGGCGCTGGCCATAGCGCGCCAGAAACGCCGGCTTGGCTTCAGAATGGGTGATATTCATGCCGCCGACGCCGGCCAGGAGGAACTTGCGCCCGACCGAGGGCATGGCGTCAAACAGCTCGACCCTGACCCCGGCCGATGCCAGCACTTCGGCGGCCATCAGCCCGGCGGGGCCGCCGCCGATAATGGCGACGCGAGGGGCGGGGCGGTTGGCGGAGTCGGTCATGGGCGCGCTGCTGGTCGAGGCGGGAAAGCGCGCATTCTACCCGGCCCCTCCCATTGATGCCCACAAGCCGAAAGCCCGTAGGGTGCGCCGTGTGTTCAGCCGGGAGACATAGGTAACAGGTGTCGGGAGACATAGGTAACGCATT
>CBIHLF010000085.1:0-2728 GCA_966210435.1 uncultured Pseudomonas sp.
GGATTCGAACCTTCGAAGTCGATGACGTCAGATTTACAGTCTGATCCCTTTGGCCACTCGGGAATCCCTCCAAAAGGAGGCGGCATTCTCTTTGCATGCCACCCTACTGTCAAGCATTTTCTCATTAAAAACCTGAGGTTACCTGCATTGACAGCCGCTTAGCAGGAGCACTATCAGCACCACCCTGCGAAGCGGGCGCCATTCTATGCAATCTAACGAGGGGATGCAATGCCTTCACAAGGCATTAATTGATGTTGCAGGCCATTAAAGTCGGTAGCCAGACGCTGCAAGAGAAAATCATCCGCAAGCCGTCGACTTTCGGGCGCGATACGCACCCAGTAGCTGCGCTGAGCACGCGGCAGCTCGCGCATCTCAGGCTCGTAACCGGCGCCACGCAATCGCTGCATGACACTCTCGGCCGAATCGCTGCGAGGGAAGATACCCAGCGAGATGCCATTGGCGAGATCGCCCTCGGTAATAATGTAGCTATCGATTTTTCGCGCCTGCAGCTCCCTCAACTGACGCAGGGACGCCTGCCGAGAGCCCAGCGGAGCCAGATAAACCCAGTAATCGACGCCCCCAACCGCATCCACCGACTGCACGCTGGACCGAATATCCAGACTCAACAACCGCTGCTCGACCACGGCAGCTTCGCTCTGCTGATCGAAACTACCCAAAAACAGACAGACCGCCTCGCGCGCACTAGGATCCGCGACAGGACGCCGCGCCGGCGCCTGCGACTCGCTTAGCAGACGAATCTCCCCCTGCCCCGCCGCTGGAGCGCTAACAGCCTCTATCTCATTAACCCGCAACGGCGCCTGCTGCTGATGCCAGACGTAATAGAACAGGTTCAACACCACGAACAGTAAAAACATCCAACGCATGATCCACCTCAACTCAGCGGGCAAGCGACTGCCAAGCCGACAAACACCAAATCAGGTACGACACGCGCATCAGGCAGCAGATTGGCCACCAGGGCAGCATCGCCACCGGTAAGAAACACCGTGAACGAATCCCCCAGATACCGATGAGCTACATCCAGCTGAGTCCGCACGAACCCCTGAAGCATCAGGGCACACCCTCGCTCAACCGCCTCTGCGGTGGAATGCCCCGGCGACATATCATGCTGCGCCTGCTCCGCCATCAGATGGTCGTAGCGAATTCGCCGAGTATGGGTACACAGCTGCGTTCGCATGAGTGGCATGCCGGGGCAAATATATCCCCCCAGATGCATACCCTGCCTATCGACAAAATCAGCCGTGACCGCCGTCCCCAGATCAAGCACAAGACAGGCACCACTCGCCAGCCGAAAAGCCCCAACCAATGCCAGCCAGCGATCCAGCCCCAGCAGCTCAAAATGCTCGTAACCATTATGTACGCCACCCAATTCAGGGCACGGCTGCGCACGCGCACACTCTATCGCCAAGACCCGCTGCAACATCGTCATGAGCGCTAGGGTTTCTTCATCGCTACGCACGCTGACCAGCCGGCAGAAACTCAAAGCAAGCGCCCTGCTCTTGAGTGCCTCGAGCAGCTCCTCGGTGGACCCGACAACCCCTCCGCAACAAAGCTGAGCATCCGCCCGCTGAATAACCCGCCACTTTATAAAGCTGTTACCGCAATCGAGCTCAAGAATCATTTTTTAACCTCAAGCTGAGCTCTCCACCGCTGAAAGCCTGCTCTTTCCCGGCAACCCGCAGGCGGATCGCCCCTGACGAATCGACCCCCAACACCTCACCCTCGATTGCCTGGCTACCGGCCATCAGGGTCACCATTCGCCCCTGCCACAGGTGATTGGACTGCCACTCATCCTTCAACGATGCGAACCCCTGAGCCTGATGCCGCTGTAAATACACCGCGAGTTGGAGATTAAGCGCAACGACCAGCGCATTGCGGTCGATATAGCGGCCCAACTCAGCGCGCATGGAGGTCCAAGGCTGATCGATCGGCGCCTTATCGGCAACCAACATATTCACGTTGATGCCAATGCCAATCACCACATGGCATACATCCGCAGGATCCCCGGAAAGCTCCAGGAGAATACCGGCAATTTTTCGGCCATCCGCCAGCAAATCATTGGGCCACTTGAGTCCGACCGAGCCCATCCCGCTATCCCTGAGAGCCTGCAGCAATGCCAGCCCGACGACCAGACTCAGACCTTCTACCTGCCGCATTCCGCCAGAGATGCGTAATACCAGGCTGTAATACAGGTTTTCCGCAAATGGGCTGACCCAGTTTCGCCCGCGCCGACCGCGCCCAGCCTGCTGCTGCTCGGCCAATACGACAAATGGGGCGACATACCCCTGGGCCAGCCGTCGCATGGCCTCCGTATTGGTTGAGTCGACCGACGACAGAACCGTGACAGGCCACGCCTGGGAAGCCTGGTCTCCGAGCAGCAGCGACTCATCCAGCAGGGTGAGAGGCGCTTCAAGCCGGTAGCCCCGACCACGCACCTTATGAATAGGTAGCGCCAACTCCGCCTCCAGGGACTGCAACTGCTTCCAGACGGCCGATCGGCTCACCCCCAGCGCCTTGCCAAGCGCCTCCCCGGAATGAAAACGGCCGTCCTGCAAGAGTCTTAATAAAGGCAGCATATGGTCCCCCAAAGCAGTAAGGCACGCATGATAGCGATGCCTTTGTTGACTGCCTACAAACCCCAGGCAAGTATTTTCTCGCGCAAAGACAAACCCCCCACCCGTTTACACGGATGGGGGGTTTGGTTTTAGAA